>NZ_VSST01000057.1 GCF_019402665.1 Bradyrhizobium canariense | reverse complement strand
CCGGCCGAGCGGGCGCTGGCGAGCGCCTTGAGCTTGCCGACGCGAAAGCCGCGCTTGTCCATGGTGGCAATGAATTCGGCGCCCACCGCACCGGTGACGCCGACAATCGCGACGACGGGATCGTTACTCACTGTGTCCTCCATTGATTTGAGAATTCAGACAACAAAAAAGCCCCGGACCAACGAGGGCGGGGCTTCGGTAGAGTGGATTGCGTTCTAGTCGACGACTACACGCGCACGCCTCCCCGGGCCCCGAAGGCCGTGGTGGTTTTCGTCGTGCGTTTGGTGGTCGTGAACATGGCGGGAGCTTATGCGGGAGAGTTTTGCGCCCGTCAATGGCTTTTCGGCGGGATTGGGGCTGCCGCTATTTAGTCCGGGCGCCCGGCGGTTCGAGGATGACCTCCTTGAGGTTGTCGCCACTGATGACGACGATCGCGAAATTCAGCCGGCCGCGTTCGCGCACCAGCCCGCCGCTGATCGCCTTGCCTGAGGCCGCGCGTTCGGCGACGTGCACGGCATCCGCAAGCCGATGCTTGATGGCACCGAGCGCTGCGAGGTTGCTGCGGTCGTCGAGGTCGAGCTCGGCGAGAGGGAGGGCGGCTTCGCCGCCGACGAGCTCACCAGTCGCCGCATTGATGGTGTGGCGCCAGATCCGGTCGTTGTGCAGGGTCTTCACCCGGTAGACCGGCACACCGGAGGCTCCGTCGAAACTCACATCCGCCGTGGTGGCACCGGCGTGGCGGGCTTCCGCAATCGCCATGGCCTGGTTGATCGAGATCGACGAGCTGCGGAAGCGCTCGATCTCGCGACTGACCGCTTGGCGGTCGGCCTCAGCGTCACCATCTGTGTCGCTGTGAAGGGCGGTCGGCGTGCCCGTGCTCACGATCGCCCGCACCGGCGCCGCGAGGAGGAGTGCGGACAGGGCGATCGCGAGCAATCCCGAGATACGTCGTTTGGCTGTCGTCATGCTCGAAACCCTCGGCCAGCGAGTGTGCCGGATGATCGTAAAGAATTTGCGGCCGACCTTGGGCATCGGTCGGCCGCTGAGCGTCGTGACGGGCTGTACCGCCGCGGCGATCGAGGCGGTGCGGACCTCTTGGGGCTGGTGAAAAAGCGATCCGCATCGCCCTATAACTAAACCATACCGTATCGTTTTGTTTTGGTCAACGGCGCGGGCGCGGGATTCACTGGAAAGATCGCAATCTCACGGAATTGTCAGCGGGATGGGCGCCGCCGCCGCGTGGTCTTGGCGGCGTCCTGGAGGCGGTCCGGGGGGCCAAGCGCTCCGGCCAGGAACAGCTTGATGGCAACCCGCATACGCTTTTCGGCGTCTTTCAGCTCGAGCGTCGTTCCGAAGGTCGCCATGCGGTGGGTGTGTCCCACGACGACGTCGAGAAACACCTCGGCTGCGATCGTGGTGTCTTCCATGTTGAGTGCGCCTTGCGCCACCAGATGGTCGAAGAAGCGTGCCGTGGTGGCGACGGCCTTGAGCCAGCCTTCCTCCTTGCCGAGCTTGGCGATCTCGGGGAAGTTGATGGCCTGCGACGTCATCATGCGGCTGAAGGCGACGGCATCGGGACCGCAGGTGAATGTCAGCATCTCGCGCCCGATCTCGACCAGCCGCTGCTCGACCGAGATGTCCGAGGGGCTGCCGAGCTGGGTCTCGGCGGCCGCGGATAGCGGTGCAAGCCATCGCGCGATCTCGCGCCGTAGCACGGCGGCGAACAGGCCGCGCTTGTCGCCGTAACGGGCATAGACGGTGGGTTTGCTCACTCGCGCGGCTTCAGCGACTGCATCGAGCGAGGTCGCGTCAAAGCCGCGATCCAGGAACAGGCGGGTGGCGACCTCGATCAGCCGCTGATCGCGCTCGATCGCGGCGCTCTTCGTCGGCCGGCCGCCGCGCGATTTCGGCACCTCGCGCCGCTGAGCTGCCGGTCTTGTCCTGGTCGCAGTCAATCCCATGCCCAATGATTCCTGCGCGGTCGTGACATCCGTGATTGCTCTATAACGCGCAGCAACGGGTGCGTCATGGCTAATCTGGCCGAATGGGCCTCATCGTCAACCGTCCCGGCACGGCCCCGTTCCTCGGCGAGCGCTCACGGAAGCGTCGAAGTCCAGGCTTGGCCAGACGCCGCCTTCTCATATCCGTACTGATACAGCGCCCGCATATAGGCGGTGTCGAACCCTTCCGAGGGAGCCGCCGGATAGTCGCGCGCGATGTAGGAGAGATGGAAGCCCAGGCGGTTGCGCCTGGCAAAATCATAAGTCGAGAAGATGATCGAACGGGTCTGCGACTGGGTGATCGACGACAGGCTGCGTGAGGCGACGTCGATGGTGCTGTTGGAGACAAGCTCGAAATTGCGTTCGATCTTCTTGTTGACGAGGATGTAGATGTCCAGCTTCGCAGGGCCGGGAAGGCGACTGCCCTGGAACAGCAGGGCTTCCGGCAGCGTCAGCACCGGGGCGGTCACGCCGCCGTCGACATGCATCTCCTGAAACCTGCGGCCCTCGCCTTCGGCGTCGATCATGATCGGCGGAAACACCAGGGGGATGCTGGCGGAGGCCGCCATCACGTCGCGAAACAGCTTGAGCGCCTCGGGCGTGCCGACCGCGGCGATTTTGCCCATGTCCCAGATCGCGGTCCGCTGGGTGTCGAGATCGGTGGTCACCACCAGCAGCCTTCGGCCCTTGGCGTTTTCACGGGCGACCTGCGCCATGATCTCGGGCCCGACATAGCGGGCGACGAGCTCGCGCAGCCGCGTGTTGCCGAACAGGCCGGATCCGAACAGCACGCGCATGATGCTGGGATCGCTCAACAGGCTCTCCGCGACACCGCTGGTGTAGACCTCCTTCAGAGTGTCGTCATATCGCGAGCCGAGAAACGCAAAGGGCGCGATCAGGCCGCCGGTGCTCACGCCCGAGACGACCGAGAAGGTGGGACGGGTTCTGGCCGCGGTCCAGCCGTTCAGCACGCCGACACCATAGGCGCCATCGGCACCGCCGCCTGACAGCGCCAGGTAGGACTTCGTTGCGGTGCTGGTGTCCTTCTCGAAGCTGAATTTCGTGATGGGTTCGTCGGCGTAGCGCCGGAGGCCGTCGATATCGAGGACGCGCGACGTGCTGGCTTCGGTGGCCGTATAGGGCGTGCGGGGCAGGGAGGTGCAGGCGCCGAGCGCAAGGCTGCACGTCAAGACCAGCAATCCGAACAGGCGGGCGCCGGTCTGCCTTGTCCAGCCATGCGAACGGGCGGACGGAACAGTCGAACTTGAAGGGAAGGGCATTGGCGGTGGCTGGCGATCACGCATCTACCGCCGCCGGCAACATTGCCGCGGCAGCTCGTCCAGCCCCCAGGGTAAAACTACACTGTATCGTTTTGTTTAACAAGCGCCGCCGCCGCACAATTCCGTGTCCCCAATATTGGTGTCCGTTGTCCCAGTCTGATGCATAAGCTGGCCGAGGCATCGCCTGGGCGGGTTGATCGGCCTGCTCCGACACGCAATAAGCACCGTCATGAATCGTCCTGACACCGGTCTGCCCAATCATTTCGAACTGCTCGCCACCGATGGCGCCGCGCGCACCGGGCGCCTGACTACGCCGCACGGCGTGGTGCGCACGCCCGCCTTCATGCCGGTCGGTACCGCTGGCGCGATGAAGGGCATGCACTGGCGCGAGGTGCGTGAGGCCGGTGCCGACATCGTGCTCGGCAACACTTATCATCTGATGCTGCGTCCCGGTGCCGAGCGGATCGCGGCACTTGGTGGCCTGCAGACATTCACCGGCTGGAACGGGCCGATGCTGACGGATTCCGGCGGCTTCCAGGTGATGTCGCTGGCGGATCTGCGCAAGGTCAGCGAGCAGGCCGTGACCTTCCGTTCGCATATCGACGGCGCCAAGGTCGAGCTGTCGCCGGAGCGCTCGATCGAGGTGCAGCGTTTGCTCGGCTCCGACATCGCCATGCAGATGGACGAATGCGTGCGACTGCCCGCCGAGCGCGCCGACATCGACCGCGCGATGCAATTGTCGCTGCGCTGGGCCGAGCGAAGCAAGCGCGCCTTCGAGAGCGCGCCCGAGGGCTACATGCTGTTCGGCATCGTGCAGGGCGGCGACATACCCCAGCTTCGTCATGCCAGCGCCCAAGGCCTCGTCGAGATCGGTTTCCATGGTTATGCCATTGGCGGTCTCGCCGTCGGCGAGCCGCAGGCCGTGATGCTGGCGATGATCGACGAGACAGCGCCGCTGCTGCCGAAAGAGCGGCCGCGCTATTTGATGGGCGTCGGCACACCCGACGACATCCTCGAGGCAGTCAAGCGCGGCATCGACATGTTTGATTGCGTGATGCCGACGCGCAATGGCCGTCATGGCGTTGCCTTCACACGCTTTGGCCAGGTGAATTTGCGCAACGCGCGCCACGCCGACGATCCCCGTCCGCTCGACGAAGAGAGCTCCTGGCCGTCGGCGCGCAGCTACGTGCGCGCCTATTTGCATCATCTCGTCAAGGCGGGCGAGACGCTGGGCGCGATGCTGCTGTCCGAGATCAATATCGCTTACTACCAGTTCCTGATGCGGGGCATCAGGGACGCGGTCGCACAGGGCACGTTCGAGGAGTTCTATCGGCGTACGCGCGATGACTGGGCGAGGGGCGATATCGCCCCGCGCTAGGTCAATTGCGCAAGGTCGGATGCAGAGGAAACGTCAGTTGCAGAGAATGCGCTGCTTGACGGCGTGCTTGGTCACGAAGCCGTAGCCGCAATTGTCGCAGGTCCAGAGATAGCTGATCAGGTGTTCCGACACATACGCAGAACCTTCGGCGGCGACCATGGAGTCGGCGCAGACGGGACAGGTGGGCAACTCACTGCACCGCGGAGCGCGGTTCGATGCGACGGTCGACAACACTTCAGCGACTGCTGACATCGTGGTGACCTCTCTGCTTTGAGACCTAAGTCTAACATAAGCAGAATCAGTTGACGAGGTCGCAACACAAATGCGCTGGTTTTCTGATAATTACTGCTCACGTGATTTTGCGATGCAGCGTACTTAACATGTGCCGCAATGTCGCTTGCGTGTCGCCGCAGGCTGTCTCTAACTGCGCAAGAGCTGCAACAGAAGCACAAATCGTCGCCACAGGGAGTTCATCATGGACGCATCGTCCACCACGGGTGCAGCGCACCAACCCGGCCGCGGCCGGATCTATGACTCGATCGTCGATGCTTTTGGCGACACGCCGATCGTGCGCTTGCGCCAGTTACCGGCCATGCACGGCGTGAACGCGACCATTTTGGCAAAGCTTGAATATTTCAATCCCGCCGCAAGCGTGAAGGATCGCATCGGCGCGGCCATGATCATCGCGATGGAGAAGGCCGGCATCGTCAAGCCCGACACCGTGCTGATCGAACCCACCTCCGGCAATACCGGAATCGCGCTGGCCTTCGTCGCGGCGTCGCGCGGTTATAGGCTCAAGCTGGTCATGCCGGAGTCGATGTCGATCGAACGGCGCAAGATGCTGGCCTTTCTGGGCGCGGAACTGGTGCTGACACCCGCCGCGCAAGGCATGAAGGGCGCGATTGCGACAGCCGAAGAGCTGTTGAAGACGACGCCGAATTCGGTGATGCCGCAGCAGTTCAAGAATCTCGCCAATCCCGAGGTGCACCGCCGCACCACCGCGGAGGAGATCTGGAACGACACCGGCGGCAACATCGACTTCTTCGTCGCCGGCGTCGGCACCGGCGGCACCATCACCGGCGTCGGCCAGGTGCTGAAGCCGCGCAGGCCCTCGCTGCGCGTGATCGCGGTCGAGCCGGAGGAGAGCCCGGTGCTGTCGGGCGGCCAGCACACGCCACACAAGATCCAGGGCATCGGTGCGGGCTTCGTCCCTGACATCCTCGACCGCTCGGTGATCGACGAGATCGTGAAGATCAACTCGACGACGGCGATCGAGACCTCGCGGGCGCTGGCGCGGCATGAGGGCATTCCGGGCGGCATCTCGTCGGGCGCCGCGATCGCCGCGGCCCTCGAGATCGGCAGGCGGCCGGAAGCTGCGGGAAAGACCATCCTGGCTATAGTGCCGTCCTTCTCCGAGCGGTATCTTTCGACGGCTCTGTTTGAAGGAATCTAGGACATGGCGGATCAACCACCGAGGCGGCCGCGGACGTTGGGCGACGCCAGGACGGAGGCCGAGGCGGCGTTCAAGAAGGTGACGGCGAAGATCGCCGCAGCACCGCCAAAACAGAACGTGGCGCCGGGGGTCAAGGAGCAGGTCACGCTGCGCATCGACCAGGACGTGCTGGAGCATTTCCAGGCCGGCGGTCCCGGCTGGCAGGACCGCATCAACGAGGCCCTGCGAAAGGCCGCGGGGAAGTAGGCACCAAAGGCTGAGGGACTCGCAACGAAAAAGCCCGGCGCGAGCCGGGCTTTTGTATCTGCGATTGGCGTCGCCTCAGCGGCGGAACATGCCGCCCATCATGCCGCCGACGACACCGCCGACGAAGGCTGCTCCGGCAGGATCGCCGCCGCTGCTGCGATGGGGAGCCGGTGCGGGCGCGCTGCTGGCCGCGGGGGCGGCGGCCCGGCGGGCTGCCTTCTGGCTGTTGTCGCTCGCGGTCGGCGGGCCGGCCACAACCTCCGAAAGCAGAGCCTTGTGCTGGAGTTTGTTCAGGTAACCCGACGCGGGATAGCCGCGCGCCGCCTGCCACCGCTTGAGCACCGACCGGGTCTCCTCGCTGAACACGCCTGTCTGTTTGTTGTCGAAGCCGAGCCCGCCGAGGCGACGCTGAACGTCGCGGCGCAGGTTCTTGTCGAGGCCGATCTGGTCCTCGGTAAGCTGGGTGGCCTCATCGGTGAAGGTCGCGGGATCGACGCCAGCGGTGAGGGTACGCGTCGCGGTCGAGGGGCCGCTCTTGATGGCCGCGAGGCGTGCCAGCGCCAGCGCCTTGAACTGACCGTTGGGGTAGGCGGAGAGGTAGGCGTTGAGCTCTTCCGGCTTGTTGCTCTCCTTCACCGAGCGCCAGTATTCGAGCTCGATGCCGTCCGAGCTGCCGCCGGTCGCCATTGGCGCGCTGCCAGCAGCCGTCGGTGCGGCATTGGCGACCTGGGTCGTCGGAGCCTGGTTGAGATAGACCGCGCCGGTCAAATTGGTGTGGCCCCAGGGCAGCTGACCCTTGTGGGTCTCCTCGTTGACCTGGGCGCGGACCGACGTCATCGCCTGCTGGATCTCGACACCGGGCTTGGTGATGTTGTCGATCAGCGCACGGGTGAACGGGCTGTTGTTGCCCTCCTGGCCGTCGAGCGCGGTCTGGCCCGGGCCGGTGGCGAACGCGATTAGCGTGCCTTCGCCGGACTTCATCTCGGCAAGACCGCTCTGCACGTTGACGCTGCGGGTCGCGGAGTTCGACTTGATCTTGGCGGCGAACGGATTGTCGCGGCAGGCGTCAAGGAAGACCAGCTTGACCTTGGCGTCGCCCATGGTCTGCTCGAGCGTCAGATCGATGTTGATGGCAGCACCGAGCTTGACGTCCATCTCCGACTTGATGTCGGCATCGACAGGCAGAAGATAGTTGGAGCCGCCGACCGCGATGCCGTGACCGGCATAATAGAACACTGCGACATCGGAGCCCTGCGCCTTGCGGCCGAAGTCCAGCAGCTTCTCCGTCATCTGATCGCGCGAGAGGTTCGAACCTTCGATCACCTCGAAGCCGACATTGCGCAGCGTTGCCGCCATCGCCTTGGCGTCGATCGGCGGGTTCGGCAATTGTGCGACGTTCTTGTAGGTGCCGTTGCCGACGACGAAAGCCACACGGCGGTCGGCCTTCGCGGCACTGACCGACAGTGCCATGCACATCAGCGACGCGAGGAGGGTGAGAGTGCGCATCTGGAATCCCCAACAGAATCGAATTGCAGGCAGCAACAAATTGGCAACGAACTTACACGAATTGCCCGACTTGGCGCCACCAAGACTTGGCACACCAAACGGCAGTTCGTCGCGTTCAACCCGCTGCTGTGTGGCAGAATGTGCACGATGGAAAGCCCCTCCAACGTGATCCAAATCACACGGCCACTTGGTTTTGTCGCACGAGGCGTCGGGAGGTTCAGCGCGCGCGGACAGGAACCGGCGAAGCCGGCTTCAAATTCAGGAGATTGCCGCAGAGGATCAGCGCCGCGCCGAGCACGGTCCAGGCATCGAGCCGCTCGGAATAGAGCAGCCAACCGACGGTCGCCGTGAGTGGAACCCGCAGAAAGTCCATCGGCACCACAATGGTCGCATCCGCGTACCGGAGCGCGCTGGCGAGGCAATAGTGCGAGAATGTGCCGCAGACCCCGATGACGAACAGCCAACCCCACAGGGAGGTTGACGGCCAGGTCCAGACATAGAGCGTCGGAAGCAGGCCCACGACCATCTGCACGACGATCATCCAGAACAGGATCGATAATGCGCTTTCGGTCCGGGTCAGCGATTTCGCCAATATCATGGAAATGCTGAAGCCGATCGCGGCTCCCAGTGCGATCAGCTGGCCCGGATTGATCTCGCCGGTGGCGGGCCGCACGATCATGACCACGCCGACGATGCCGAGTACGATCGCGGATACCTTCCAGACGGTCATGCGCTCGGACAGGAATGTTGCGGCCAGCAGCGCCGTCCAGATCGGCATGGTGAATTCGATCGCGACGACCTGGCCGATCCCGATCAGCGTCAGTGCGTAGAACCAGCCGAGCTGTGCGAAATAATGGACCCCGTTGCGTGCGAGGTGCTGGGGCAGGCGTTTGGTCGCGACCGCCTTGAAGCCACCGGCCCGGTAGATGATCGGCAGCAGAAGCGTGAACCCGATCACCGAGCGCACTTCCATAATCTCGAAGACGTTCAGCTCGCGCGTGGTCTCGCGCCCAGCGACCGCCATGACCAGCATCAGCGAAAGCCAGCCGGCCATCCACAGGGCAGCCATCGTTTTGGACGGTGTCGTGTTCATCGGCGCAGGTGTGGGAGGCGAGGGTCCTGAGGGAGAGCCGGTATCAGCGACATCGTCGCCATTTGCAACGGCCAAATCTGCCGGTGCAGCGATGCATGGCGGCGTGCTAAGGCATCAGTGAACAACGAGAACAATCGGGAGATATTCGCTCATGGACATCTTGCAGCCGGCCGAGTGGAAAAAACCGCGCGGCTTTTCCCATGGTGTCGTGGTCGAGGGACCGGGCCGCTGGGTGATGCTGGCCGGGCAGACCGGCGGCGACGAGACCGGCAATTACGCGCCTGACATGGCAGCGCAGGTCGGGACCGCGTTGAAGCGGATCATCAAGCTCCTGGGCGAGGCCGGCGCCGGCCCCGAGCATATCGTTCGTCTGACCTGGTACCTGACCAGCCGCAGCGAATATGAGGCAGCCGGGGCCGGCATCGGCACGGCCTGGAAGGAAACGCTGGGGCGCAATTTCCCGCCCTCGACCTTGCTCTACATCGGCGGTCTCGTGGACGACCGGGCCAAGGTCGAGATCGAGGTCACGGCGTTCGTGCCGGGCACATAAAAAATCGACCCGGCGAGATCGCCGGGTCGATTGTCAATCTACTCGTATCGGCTTAGCGCGAGAGCGAGATGTTGGCGCCGCGGAACTGGCTGTCGGCGCGCATCGTGACGTTCTGCTTGTTGCCGGATGTCTTGAGCGAGATGTTGGCGTTGAAGCCGGCGGTGGAGGCGAGCAGCTCATAGTTTCCGCCGGCGCCGCGGCCGGAAAGGGAGCCGCTGATATTGCGGCTGGCCTCGGACCAGCTGCCCGCGATGGCGCTGCCTTCAGCCCTGACGTTGGCGCCGAGGTTGAACTTGTAGGCGTCGCTGGCGCAGGTCAGCGACAACTCCATAGTCGGTCCGATCGGAGCGTATTTGGCCCGGCAGCGGATCCGCTCGGTCGAGCCGTCATCCAGAGTGACCGTGCCTGAGCCGCTCCAGCTGCCGGCCAGCGGGGCGAACGGGCCGGACTGGGCCTTGCTCTCGGAGTTGGCAATTCCGGCCGCAAACATAACGGCGGCCGCGATCAGCAACCGCCGGCCCAGACCGTTCGTCACGATTTTTCTATTGGCGCGATGCTTCCCACCGCCCGCTGCACGGTATGCCTGCAGATGCTCCATTCCACTTCCCCGATCCGGCGTTGCCGCTGAGTTGACCGTTGGCATATGCACCATTGATCGAAACTTTCACAAGTCCCCCGCTGCCGATGGTGCCGGAAACGTTAGCGCCCGGCGCGGTGATCTTGCCGTCGGCAACCGTCAGCAAGGAGCTTGCAGTCGGCTCACAGGAACCGCTCTTGGTCACGATGGTGACCTGCCAGTTGCCGTCATAGGGAGTCTGGGCGAAAGCGGGCGCGGCGAGGGTGAAAACTGAAGCGGCACAGAACGCCGCAATGCGAGCAAAACGCATAAAATCCGTCCTTGAATTTGTCTGATATGCTGACCCTTATTCGGGCCAAATGTGACGGAAATTTGGTGCGGTGCCAAATCGAAAATTGTTCCTGTGGGAACAATGGTTTATTTGGGTTTCCGGCTGCAATTTTGGAAGCAGAATCAACGAGCCCTCACGTTAAGGGTAAACGTCAGGACAGCGACTCAGGAAAGGGGCTTAGGAAAGGGGCTTTAGGAAAGACTTGGCGCCGAGGTCGCGAACTGCTCGTCCTGAGTCTTGGACGGCAGCGCCTTGTGGACCTTGGCGTAATCGATCACGTCGGCCAGCAATTTGAGCCCGAGCGGGGCCAGCGCGCGCTCCCATAGCTCCCGCGCCGTCTCGCCCTTCTTGACGAAGCACCACTCCTGGGCCGCGATGGCGCCGGCGTCCATGCGGTCGGCGAGGTGATAGATCGTGCCGCCGGCGATCGGATCGCCTTCCTTGATGGTCCATTCCACGGCCGCCTTGCCGCGGTGACGCGGCAGCAGCGAGGGATGATAGCCGATCCCGCCCAGCTTCGCGGCCTCGAGCGCGTCCTTGCCGATCCGGGCGTGGCTGTGCGCGGTGACGATCAGATCGGTGTCGGGGGCGATCTCGGAGGCCACCACCAGTTTGGGGTTGGCCTGGACCACGACCCCGATGCCTGCCGCCTTCGCTGTCGCGGCGAGACGATCCTCGGCGTCGGCCACCACGACCCGCACGATCGAGACACCGTGCTCCCGGAGCATGTTCAGGGTGGTCACGCCGAAATGGCGGGAGCCGACGAGGGTAATGCGCATGGGTGTCCGATCCGTCTCGCAACTGCGTCATCTCCCGATAACACGTCCGGAGGTCCTGTCACCACCCGCGCCGGGTTTGCGCCGGTTATCAACAATGCACCGGGCGAGGGGTGCGCGATCAACTCCGCGATTGCGGCGTCGGCCGGTCCGGTGCTTCCATGCGCGCATGGCATCGGCTCGGAGCGAACGCATGCGGAGCGCGTGGTTTGTCCTTCTCGCGGCCCCGGTCGTAACCGTTGCGGCGCGCGCTGGCGGACCACCCTATCCGGCGGTTCCGCCCGAGGTTGGGGTGGCACCGTTCATCGGCCCGACCTGGGACACCTATCGCTGCGCGGAAGGGCCGGTCATCAATTTTGATCACGGCGCCTATTACGGCCAGGAGCCGCCGGCACTCTATCGCGGCTACGCGTACCGGCCGCATTACCGCTACAGCGCCTACCGTAGGCTGCCGCGCAAATATTTTTGCGTTTCGGACTAGCGTGGCCGCGCCACCACGGTCGGGCGGCAAGTGGAGATAGGCCGGTTCCTGTGTTTCGTTTTTAGCAGAGTGATCCAGGATTTGCCGGTAGAACGTGGACCCACCGGGGCTGGCGACATTTCAACCCGCATCCGTTTTCGAACCCGGATTTGGCCGCTGGCGTAATTGCCAGCGGCTTTTTCGTGCTCGGCCATCACGAAATCATCTGACGGTAACATGATCTCAACCAGCTTGGCGTATCGACGAATCCGTCGCGGATTTGTATTGCGTACCGCGACACCGAGATTGTCCCGCCGGCGTGGGTGCGCCGTGCGGGCTTTTCCGCCGGGACCTATTTCATGCCGAGCGCGATTGAGCAGATCGTCGACGTCTATGTCCGACTGAAGAACCGGCGCGGCCTCGACGAGCTGATGATGCACAGACAGCGGCTTGCGGTCGATCTGAAGAGCAGATCCGGCTACGATTTCAGCCTGCCGATCGGCCAGATCGACGAGGAGATCGCGATCATCGAAGCCGGCCTCAGCCGGCTCAAGTCGGGCGATATCGCAGCGACGGATGACGGCCGGCCAGTTTGACGCTCAGTCGCGCCGGCCGCCGTCGATGACGGTGAACAACGGCCGCGCCGAGGTCGGCTCGACCAGCAATTCCTCTACCAGCGCGGTCGCCGCATCGACATATTTGCGCGTCGGCTTGTCGAGGGGGCGCGTGGCCTCGTCGTCGAGCGCGACCTTTGCGGCCTCGACCAGCTTGCGCATTCGCGCCGCGTGGTCATCGCCCGCCGTCAGCGTCGCGCGGGCCAGCGAGCGCAGCACGAACAGCTCGCCCTCGAGGCGGAGCAAACGGTCGTTGAGCCTGGTGAGGACGGCGTTGAGGTCGGCCATGGCGCGCGTTCGTTGCGGAAGATCCATCCTGCTCTAGCGGCGATCGGTGAACGGAGTCCAAACGGCATCGGCGCAATTGGGGCGATCTCCCCCTCAAGTCTCGGTCCGCGCCACATAGTCGCGTGCGAAGGCGAGATACCAGTCGAGGCAGGCGGGATTGGCCATCGCCTCCCGGTTGATGACCTTCTCGACGGGCTGGCCGAGCAGCAGCTTCTTGATCGGCAGTTCCTGCTTCTTGCCCGAGAGCGTGCGCGGAATTTCGGCGACCGCAAGAATCTCGTTGGGCAGGAAACGGCGCGAGAGGCCGGCCTCGATCGCCTTGTTGATCTTCGCCTGCATTGCGCCGTCGAAGGCGACGCCTTCGCGCAGCACCACGAACAGCGGCATGTAGCTGTCACGGCCGAGATATTCGAGATCGACGACGAGGGAATCCAGCACCTCGGGCAGGGCCTCGATCGCGGAATAGAGTTCGCTCGTGCCCATGCGCAGGCCATGCCGGTTGATGGTGGCATCGCTGCGGCCATAGATGATGCAGGAGCCGTCCGGGTCGACCTTGAGCCAGTCGCCATGCCGCCACACCGGCCCGCGGCCGCTGCCGTCGAAATTGTCCGGATAGGTCTCGAAATAGCTCGCCCGATAGCGCGCATCGCCCTTGTCGTTCCAGAAATAGAGCGGCATCGACGGCATCGGCTCGGTGCAGACGAGCTCGCCGACCTCGCCGATGACGGCGCGGCCCTGTTCGTCGAAGGCTTCCACGGCAGCACCCAGCAGACGGCACTGCATCGCGCCCGGCGTCTGCGGCAGTTCGCGATTTCCGCCAATGAAGGCGCCGGCGAAATCCGTGCCGCCGGAGATGTTGGCCCACCAGATATCGGCCTGCGCCTTGCTGCCGTTGGCTTTCGAGAGCGCCGCGAAGCGGTCGTTGAACCACGCTTGCGTGTCGGCGCTCAGCGGAGAGCCGGTCGAGCCGAGACATCGAAGCTGTGAGAGATCACCGGCGGCGGCGAGATCGATCTCGGCCTTGACGCAGTTGGCGAAGAACGCGGCGCCCGCACCGAAGAAGGTCGCTTTCGACTGCGCGACGAAGCGCCACAGTGTGGTCCAGTCCGGCTTGTCTCTGGCGCCGCCGGGGCTGCCGTCGAAGATGCAGCAGGTGGTGCCGCTGAGCAGGCCGCCGACCTGGCTGTTCCACATGATCCAGCCGGTCGAAGAGTACCAGTGATAGCGCTCGCCGAACGAGTTCTCGTGGTATGAGCAGCCGAGATCGTTGTGCAATCCCAGCAGCGCCAGCACCACGATGACGATGCCGCCATGGCCGTGCACGATCGGCTTCGGCAGGCCGGTGGTACCGCTGGAATAGACGATCCAGAGCGGATGATCGAACGGCAGCCAGACCGGCTCGAACGCGTCGATCTCCGCGCCCGTTGTTGCGACGATCTCGGAGAGCAGGGCGTCCGCCGCTGCGGGCGCGACGGCCTCGCTGTGCAGGATGACGTGCTCGACCGTCGGCAGCGATCGCCGCAGCTCGGCGAGGACGTCTTTGCGATCGTGCCGGCGGCCGGCATAGGTGACGGCGTCGCAGGCAATCAGCACTTTGGGTTCGATCTGCTTGAAGCGGTCGATCACGGCAGGCGCGGCCATATCGGGCGCGCACACGCTCCAGACCGCGCCGATGCTGGCGCTCGCCAGGAATGCGATGATGGTCTCGGGGATGTTGGGCAGATAGGCGGCGACGCGGTCGCCGGGCTTGATGCCTTTTGCTTTCAGGTGCAGCGCGAGCGCGGCCGCCTTGCGCCGCAGCTCCGGCCAGCTCGTCTCGTAAAGCTTGCCGTCCTCGCCGCAGCTGACGATCGCGGGCAGGCCGGCGGCGTCAGCCGCATCCACATGGCGGAACACCTGCCGGGCATAGTTGACCTGGGCGCCAGGAAACCAGATCGCGCCGGGCATCTTGCGCTCGGTGATCACCGCCGCAAACGGCGTGGGCGATTGCAGATCGTAATAGTCCCAGATGCTGTGCCAGAACCCGTCGAGATCGCGCACCGACCATTGTCGCATGTCTTCGTAGGTCGCGAAGGTGAGGCCGCGCTGCTCGGCGAGCCAGTTGCGGTAGAGGGCGATCTGGGGAACGAAGGGTGAGGTCATTGCGGATCGATTTTGATTGCAGGGAGAGGAGTGTAGCCGGCGATGGAACGAAGTAGAAGTCGCAGTTCGCGCAGCCGCGTCTGGCTCGCCAAATCCGGGCGATCGCCTTTGAGCCACCAGAAGTTGCCATTTCGCCGGGAACGCGTATGCACTGCGTCTGGGATCATAGTGTGAGACATTCAAATGACGATGGAGCTGAGGGGCGCGAGTGGTGAGGGATTTGCGACTGGTTTCCTCGGCTGCGCCTGGTTGTGGCGGCCGACAAGGCCGTGACGGTACGGCTGACGAGCGACGAGATCGTCAGATCGTTGGGTGCATCGGCGGACGGATATGCGCGACACGATGATATCCGCGATGTCGAGATCGTTTCCATTCGTACAGAAATTCACTCTCTTGCATCTGCGCCGACTGATGTGCACGACGCCTATCTTCGACTTCATCTCCTGAGCCACCGGCTCGTCCAGCCCCATTGCCTGAATCTTGAAGGAATTTTCGGTCTTTTGCCCAACGTTGCCTGGACGACACTCGGTCCCTGTGAATGCTCTCGTGTCCCGGAAGCGCGAATGGTGGCGCGAAAGCGTGCCCTCGCGTTTGAGGTGGCAGGCATCGATAAGTTTCCGCGCATGACGGATTATGTGACGCCTGCGGACGTGAGAATTGCAGATGCGGACCGTGTAAGGCTCGGAGCCTACCTGGCGCCGGGCACAACCGTCATGCATGAGGGCTTTTGCAATTTCAACGCCGGTACGCTCGGCCCCTGCATGGTCGAGGGCCGCATTAGCGCCGGTGTGGTTGTGGGAAGCGGCAGCGACGTTGGCGGCGGAGCATCGATCATGGGCACTCTGTCCGGAGGAGGGAAAGAGAGGGTCACAGTTGGTGAGCGCTGCCTGATCGGAGCCAACGCCGGCATCGGCATTTCATTGGGTGACGATTGTATCGTCGAAGCCGGCTGTTATGTCACGGCGGGCGCGCGCATCCTTCTGGAAGATGGCCGAATCCTGAAAGCCAGAGAACTATCAGGCCAGAAGGGCCTTCTGTTTCGTCGTAATTCCCAGAGCGGTGCGATCGAGGCAACCAAACGTACGCCAAATTGGGAGGGCCTCAACGCGCAACTTCACAGCTAGGCCACGACGGCCGCAGCGTTGCTCCCTGGCCGCCGTCGCAGAACAGCCTCAGCTTGCCGGCTTCGTCGGTTGGCCTACCACGGCACCCCGGCCCAGCGCCTTCCGAACACGGGTGGCTTGGCCTTCACCGCTTCCCAGCCGAAGAAATGGTGCTTGCCGGACCAGGTGTGCACCACGCCGCTGCAGATCCTGCACTTGAAGCTGCCGGAATGCACTTCTGCGTGCTCCTCCCTTGTCGCGGTGTAGTTCATGCCGCAACCCGCGCAGGTGAATTCTTCGATCGTCCAGATGGTATTGGCCATTGCACCGAAAGTGGTTTGGGGGACCTCGATGGAAGCGTAGGTGCGCGCCTTTGCATCGGCGTAAACCGGTTGGACGAAATCCGGTTAACCGTCGTTAATGCTCCGCATGTCGCGGTCGATGCGCATCTGTACGCGCCTGATGGCGAGCAACGGCAGCCTGCCTTGCACGCGCCCGGAGCGGGCCCTGTCGCCGACGGCATAGGCGTAGCGCCAATAGCCCGGTGCGGCGTTTGGCTTCAGGGAAAAGTGGATGCCGCGGTGAATTCCCGCATGTGCGACGGGCTCTCTGGGGCGGCGTGCCATCGTCTCGGAATGCCGAATGGCCCGATGCGTTCCTAATCACCGGCTCGGGCCGGCCCGGTCGTCTTGACGCCGGGTGCGCGGCTGGCAATAACGCTGGGCCGCGCAAATGCCGGAACCCGCGTCAATGCCGCAAGGAAAGCCGTGCCCGTGAAAAGTCTGCGTCAGCTCCTGACGGGCGAGGACATCATCCAGCTCGTGATCCGCGTCGGCCTGCTCGGCCTGCTGATCATCTGGACCTTCCTGATCATCCGCCCCTTCGTGCCGATCCTTGCCTGGAGCGGCGTGCTCGCGGTTGCCTTCTACCCGGCCTTCAGCTGGGTCGCCAAGATCCTGGGCGGCCGGCCCAAGACCGCAGCGGCGATCCTGACCCTGATCACGCTCGGCATCGTCATCGGTCCTGCGACCTGGCTCGGCATCAGTGCAGTGGACGGCGTGCGCGAACTGGCGCACCAGCTCGGCACCGGCGACCTCGCGCTTCAATCGGCGCCGGAGCAGCTGAAGTCGTGGCCGGTCGTTGGCCCCTGGCTATTCGACCTCTGGGAGCAGGCTTACAACAACATCCGCGCGGTGCTGCGCGAGGTGGCGCCGTATCTCCAGCCGCTGGCGGGACCGCTCTTGTCGCTCGCGGGCGATGCAGGCGTCGGCACGCTCCAGTTCTTGGTCTCGGTATTCGTGGCCGGCTTCCTGTTTCCGCACGGGCCGAGGCTGGTTGCGGCCGGCCGCGGTTTCCTGTTTCGCATCGTGCCCGAACAGAGCGAGCATTTCCTGGGGCTCGCGGGCGCGACCATCCGCGCCGTGGCGCAAGGCGTGATCGGCGTCGCGATCGTGCAGGCATTGCTCGCCGGCATCGGCTTCAAGCTTGCCGCGGTGCCGAGCGCAGGCCTGCTCGCCTTCATCGTGCTGCTGCTCTCGATCGTGCAGATCGGCGCCTTCCTGGTGCTGCTGCCGGTGATCATCTGGATCTGGACCGCCAAGGACGTCACTACCGCGCTGCTGCTCACCGTGTTTCTCGTCGTCGTCGGCTTCCTCGACACCATGTTGAAGCCGCTGGTGATGGGGCGCGGCCTGACCACGCCGACCATCGTCATCTTCGTCGGCGTGATTGGCGGCACGCTCGCCCACGGCATCGTCGGGCTGTTCATCGGCCCCATCATCCTGTCGGTGGCCTGGGAGATGATGATGGCCTGGATCAGGACGGAGGACCGGGCAGAGGCGGGGTCGAGGGCGGGGACGGCGGCGGGCGAGGGCTGATCCGGCGCCTCGAACGGCGGGATCGGCCTGCCGGGTTCAATCAGACCTGGCGGCGTTGCCCCATATGATCAAGATCGATCCCGAACTTGTCTATCGGACTAGACAAGTTACCATGGGCTCGATTCTATTTTCGATTACGGCGGACATGGCGAAGTCTTCCAAACTGGTTGCCGCCAAGCGCGGCAAGGTCTTGTTGGTCAGACGGCGGTCGGACGGCCTGTGGATGTTTCCGGGCGGCCGCAAGCGGGCGCGCGAATCCGACAAGGACTGCCTGCGGCGGGAAATCAAGGAAGAGCTGCCCAAGCTGAAGCTCGGCCGGATCAGCCTCTGGAAGGAAGTGACGACCAGGAACAAGCGCTCCGGCCGCAAGATGAGCGACGCGATCTTCATCGCCAAGGGCGCCAAGGGCAGGCTCGCGATCGGCGACAAGCACGAGATTGATCGCGCCGTCTGGCAGAAGCCGCGCGGCATCCGCCTGACGCCGACCTCGCGCTACATCCGCGACCGCCTGTTTCCGCGGAAGCGCGGGTGAGCTAGTCCCCGTCGTCCTCCGATGAGAGCTGTATCCGCCCGGTGTGGGCCCGCGAAAAATTGGCGCGCGCTTGCGGCGCGGAGATCCTGGCCATTTCGGTTTCGCGCTGCTCCTTGCGAGCCTGGCGCGCGCGCTTCATGGCCTGCTTGACCTGAGGGTTCGGCGAATCCTCCGCGAAGAACAGCACCACCTCGCAGCTCGGACATTGCCTGGAATAGCCGTCCTGCAACCGTCCCGCGCGGTCGCGGAACACGGTCTTGCAGCGCGTGCACTGAATCTGGACGAAACTCATGCGCGGTCGATCGACAATGACTGATGGAAATGGATCGTCAGGTGATCCCAAATGTCTGAAGAAAGCTTGAACGCGTCGGCGACCTCAAGCCGCTTGAACAGCCGCCTATTGCTTGGCCGCTATCGTGTCCAGGCAATGGTTGAGATAGACGGTGCGATCCCTGGGCAGCACCTTCTCGAGATCCGCCTTCAGCGCACATTCGCGCTGCCGCATCTGCTCGGCCCGCCGCTTCTCTGCCGCCTCGCGATATTCGGGTGCAACCTTGTTGGGATCGACGAGAGCCTGCGAGCGGGCGGGAGCCGTCACGGCGAGTGCAATGGCGGTGATGATCATGAACTGTTTCAAATGAGCCTCCGTAAAAGGCTCATCCTAGCGCTCGGGCTGCGAGAGCTCAAACGGCAAGTTCGGCGAGACCACCGGCAGCGAAGTTGAATCGTCTACCTGAAGTTGGGACTAGGGGAAGTCCCTCACTTCGGGACGTGGTCGATCTTGTGGCCGAGATGCCCGGTGTCGTGATCGCGTCGCAACTGGCTGAGCGATGTCTCGTTCAGCTGGTGCAGGACCTCGCTGAGTTCAGTCGTATCCGGATAACCGGCAGCAAAACCCTTGCCGTAGATCTTGCGCAACGTACCGACCAGCGTGTTGCCGTGCTTCTTGCTGATCGCGCCATCCTTGTCGCGGTGGCGATGATCCAGGCCCGTGTCCTTCATGGCTTTCTCCCTGAGTGGCGTCTGCGCGCCTGGAGAGAGCGTGCTCCCAAACGAGTTGATTGGCAACGGCACGGCGTGCGGCAGTTGAGCCTCGTCAAGGTGTGGAAAGATCGAAGGACGTGTGAAGCAGTTCACAAGCGATGGCCGAGATCGCTGCTACGAAGGCCTCATTGCTTCACCAATTGATATTTTGAAAACGCCCCAGCGCTCCACCAGGCGCTGGGGTTTTCACGTCGATCGTTGCAACCGCCAGAGCGCGCGACGCGCGGTCGGTCGGGTGCTTTCCGAATGATGCCCAAGGCGGGCGGACTACGCGGCTTGCTCCTCGAACGAGGTGTAGACTTGGCCCCCTGGACCAATCACCTGAACGCCCCAGCACCCGTCGGCGATAAGTTCCTTGGCCTTCTTGAGGGCGGCGGTGAGTGACAGCCGCTTGAGGCTGACGATTCCTGCCGTGTCGAAACCGCTGATTTCAAACATGCCGCTCCTCCCTGTTTTGTCGAATCCTACACTTTTTGAGCGGGTTGTCTCGCGGCTTTTGGGGCAGGGGCCGGCGCACGAACACACGCTGGCCAAAATCGCGAAAACAACCCCATGCACAGTAGCTAAGTCCTGCTGGCGCAACGCTTTCTTTTTGGCACACGGCGGTCTTGCATCCGGCGGAGACGCCGGTTGACGCGTCGGGCAAAACAGGCGTAGTGTGCCAACTTCGGAAAATCCGCTTCGGGCCGAGGCGGCGTCCCGGGCTCGGGAGGAGCTCTCGCATCGGCCTGCGAGTTATGTCTGTCGCACGACCCCGTAGTCGGCCGGGGCGGCGGGGTCTGCGGCAGGCCGCGGCCGCTAACGTGAAATTAAGCTGAAAAGCCGACAATTTTAGACAGTTGTAGATGGGTGCTGCGTAAGGGAGCCGTCGCGAGGACGTTCCGGCGACGGCTTCCTGTTGCTCGCTCATTTGGGGTCAATGCCATGACCGCGACTTTCGAAACGCAAGGCCTTGTCGAACAGCTCGACCCTGCCGCACTGGCTGCGGCCATCGCCGCCGACGAACCCGCAAGCTTGGACGCTCCAGAACCCGTCAAGCGGTCCAGCCGGACGTCGGTTATGACGCTGTCGGTGTGTGCGCTGGCCATCAACGGCGCGGCGGCGATCTACACATGGCCGTCCGGCTTGCCGTCGCTCAATCTGAGCAGCCTGGCTGAGTTGCTACCGCGGCAAGAGGCTTCAGCGCCAAAGCCGGATCCGGTTGTCGCTGCCTTGAAGGATATTCAGTCGACCCAGCAGCAACACACGGCTTCGCTGCAGGAGAGCAACCAGGCATTGCAACAAAACGCGGCTGTGCTGCAGGCGGATTCGATGGTGCTGCTTTCGCTGCGACAGAGCATCACGGACGAACGGGTCGATGTGAGGAAGGTATCTTCGCAGCTGTCCACACTGATTGCGAAGATCGACTCGCTGCAAAATGCCATGATGTCGGACGTCACGTCCTCCGTTCGACGAGCGCATGCGCGCTACGGACTGTCCGCCGCGATCCGTAAGCGGATCGCCCGGCAGTCGAAATCTATCGGGCCAGTTTCGGTGGGAGGAGCTCCGCTGAGCACGCCGGCTACGGTGTCAGCTCCGGAGAGCTGAAGGTAGGTCAGGCAAATCATCTGGGGCTGTGTGCGCCATCGCGGCCGGGTTCGCGTTGACGGGCTGGCGGGCCCTAACCCAGTTTAAGCGGCCGTTGTGCGGCGATGCCTGGTTGGATAGAATAAAGCCTGTGTCAGCGTCAGTTGCGTCCGACGGTCATGATTACGTACAAGCAGTACCATATCGAACGGCTTGAGCACGGGCCCAAGCGCTGGGTTGCTCGCATCACGCGGACAGACGGCCAGAACCTCCGCACGATTTTGCCAGCGTCCGAGCGCCCCTACCTCGATACGAAGCCGACAACGTCCGCCGAGGAAGCTGAGGCGCTTGCCAAGGAAGGCATCGACTTCGGCGGCGTGGTGTAGTCCGTCGTCGCGGTCCTGACTTTCATTCGCGAGCTCGCCGTTGGGGTCGTCCGTCTTCGCAGCGGGCTTTTATCCGAAAACTATTGTGGCTCGGCCGGCTTGTCTCGCTCATGGCTCTCGGCTTCGGCGGCCGCGCACGCATCCATGCCATGGCATTTGCTGAGATAGTACCGAGCGCCTGCGAAGATCGAGCAAACGATCACCACGGAAACCAGCAGGAAGATCATCCACCGTCGATTCAACATTTCCACGACCTTCTGCACCCTCCATCCAACGCGGCCCGTTGGCCTGACCGGCCCAACCAGGCGAGGCGAAAGGTCGACAAGCTCAAATCAGACCTTGCGCTTCGGATTCAGTCGAGCCTCACGCTCCAGCCGCTCGGACTTCAGGCGTTTGAGGTTTTCCTGAAACTCCGGAGTGGCTTGACTGTCCGCTATTGTCTGTCTCGATGCTATCGGATTGAGGGTCCTTCGATCGGCTTCGTCCGCGATTTGTTGCTCGGCCGACCGTTTGGGTTTGATCATTTGCTTTTTGCCTTGAGGCGAGATTGACCAAGCGGGCGCCGGTCAAATCATTTTCGATTTGGCCGATCGCGTCGAACGTTCTGGAATTCCTCGGGTCCCTTGACGAGCCGCCGCTTGCGGCTGGCCTGGTCATCCGGGCTCGCTTTGTTGTCTTTGAGCTTGTCGATCGCTTTACCCGCCATTTCCCGAGCCCGCTCGGACGAGGCCTTGGCGGCAGACGTAACCGCGAGGGCGGGGGCGGGTTTGCCCAAGCCAATATCGACCAGCCGACGGATGGATTCAGAGCGAGCCGGAGTGTCTTCCTGCCGCGACGCCCATGCGTCGATCTGAACGACAGTCGCCTCCGGCCAGCGCGTGCCGATCTGGACGCCCTGACCAGTAGCGGGGCGGCCGCGATGCTTTTTGGCACGAATCTTTTTTGCTGGTTTCATTTTATTTGGTACCAAAAAATCAGGCGGAGGGGAAGGGCGAACTTCCGATAACTGTGCCTGCTTGATCACTGTCACCGCAGTCCCCACGCAACATGTCGATCACAGATTTGAAGTCAGGCGGCGCCCCGTAGAGGGAGCGCCAGTTGTACAGCAAACGGTCGGGAAGCATTGGCCCGGATGAAGGCCTGCAAGGCCGGCGTGATCTCGGCGCGCCCTGTGACGCGCTCGGCCAGCTCGTCAGCGATCTCGCTGGTCGCATCGCGAGCCCGGCCCTCGATCGCGTTGAAGGCGACGATATGGACCGGATAGGCGTACTGCCCGGAGAGCAGGTCGCGGATGATGGCCTCGACGTCGGTGTCCTGCTCGTCGGTCTCCCGCCAGGAGCAGCCGGCGCGCGCGCCCAAGTCTTCCAGCACAAGGTAAATCTCCCGGTCGAGCCTATCCAGCGGCACGATCGACGGCGCATGACGCATGACGCAACTCCTACTCAGGGAGCAATTGCGCTGCTGGCGGATCGTTCCGGCCGTCGGCCGTGCGCCTTGGCGGGTCGGGGGCCAGCCAAGCCGTCACAGTGAGGCAAAGAAAAGAGGCCGCCCACCGGGCGGCCCTTCCCGTTAGCTCGGTGCTCTCAATCCAGGTGAGCTAATCCATTGCTGGAGCTGGAGGGCGGTTTCGCTTATGCGCGCCGCTTTCAGGAGAGTTTCGCGCTTCGCTCCGAGCGGAGCCGCCTCGGCGCGGCGGCGGGCTTCCTCCGCCAATTGAGCAAGTCGCGTTGTCAGGGGAATGGTTTGTTTTTTTCTGGTTGGCATAGGGTGGCTCCGCGTAGGGCGGGAGCACGAGCAGCTCTCAGTCACCGATAGATGCCGTGATGGGCCGGTGATCGAATGACTAGGCGCTTGTTCAGTCAGAATAGATACTGAATTCCGCACCAAAGCTGGGGGTGCGCGCGTACCATAGGCTTTCCTCATGAAAACGCCGCCCGCTTGAAATGAAGCGCAGGCGGCGGCGTTCCAGCCCCGAGAGGGATCAGCAAAATCCCGGACATTCATTTGTCTGAGCCGGCTACATAAAGGTTCACTCCACTGGCAGGAGGCGAAGTCCCGGCCTACACGGGGGAACGACAGGCCGGAGAACGCGCCGAAATCGTAAGAGCTACTGCTTTGTTTGTGATTGTTGCGTTCGGCGGCGCGATGATCGCCGCCGGCTTTATGACGTCTCCAACATCGGCGGGCAAAATGAATGGGAAGCCTGGGGGCGGACGTAACTCGGCGCATTATGATACCCCCAGCAGTGGCACAGCGAAGCCACCGACCGCAACGAAGAAGCCTCCTCAGTGAGCCATCAAAGGGCCCGCCGGCTAAGCCTGGCGGGCCTCATACGTTGGTGCCCATTTTGGGAGGGGCGAAGTCAGGCCGCACATCGGCGCCGCGACTACCGCAGACTTGGCAGATAAACCGCCGTTCAAGATCAGAAAGCCGCAGTTCGTCGGGCCAGCGATCGGCGCTGACCGCGACGTGATGGCCGCAGTGGCACCAGACCATGACGCCGCTTATGCCCATCTCGCGCAGCTCGCCGAAAGTGATCTTGACCGGGCGGCGACTGAAATGAGTGGCGCTATGACGGCGGAGCGAGGCATGCCCCATCAAAACGCGCCTCGATGCAGGCTGCAAATTATCGATTGGTAGGGGCGTCGGTCGGCGGCGAGCTACTGCGGGTCGTGGGTGTGGATAAGCCTCGGCGCTCGATGCGGGCTACTCCAGAGCGACGGTGTCAACTCTCAGGCAGGGGAGGCACCTGTAAGCATACACTGCCGGTAGGTTCACAATCGCAGGCAGCGTCGCGAGGTAGTCCATTCGCCCCCTGCATTTGCGGCAAATGAGGATCGGTGGGCTGCCCCGCTCCTTGCTGCGCGTCATCCGAAATGGTCCAAAAGCCGGCAGGGTAGTTCCCTTTAGACGGCTGCGCATGTCCGGTGGAGTACCGGGGACTATCGGAAATTGGACGTGTACCGTCTGGCGCAGAAGCTCGAACAGCAAAAGCTGATACGCAATGAGCGTGATGGCTGGACATTGACTGCCGGCGGCTAAAAGGAGCTAAACGCTATGAATTGGCGTGGTTCAGGCAAGAACCAACCACCGCCCCCGCCGCACGTTTCCTAAGTGCAGGTTTATCACGTTGGCGGGTTCGCGGTGCTGGAAGATCAGATGTGCGCCTTCACGACCAATTTTGAGCGCGGACGCACCGGCTATTCGCCAGATCGTGTCGACGCGCTGATTGAGCTGAGCGGGCGCAACATTGGACGCGTCCTGCCCGATGACGTTGCTCCTGTTCTCGAAAATGATCGCCGGGGACTCGGAGCTGTCTCTTCCGGGCGGCGCTTTGTTCTCGGGACGGGAGTTGATGAAAAAGCTGGTAGGCGGATTCCACGTCAAAATTGTTCGTTGGGTCGGTGCTTCGATATCGATTTCTGGTTGCAGCAGGTTGGCATACGCGAAGTTTTGTATTTGGAGAGCAGCGGTCAGCAATAGACAGACCACTCCGAAGAAAGCGATCCAAATTGCTGGAATTTTGTCGCCGCCGTACCAAGCACTGCCGGCAATCCCGCTAAGTAGGATACCCGCAAGGAGCGGCAGCCAGAACACGGCCAACTCGACGCTTCTACTCGCCATCTAGACTCACTCCGAATCAAGGAGTCGATAGTGGCACGATGGAGGCGCACGCTGCACGTGCTCGGCAGCCCTATTTTCCTATGGCGGCAAAAGGGTCCAAGTGGCCCGGAATGCGCCCCGCATGAGCAAGGCTCCGATAAAACCGAAAATTTTAAAGCGGAGTATCTGTTGGTGAGCGCGCTGGGGCTCGAACCCAGGACCCCGTGATTAAAAGTCACGTGCTCTACCGGCTGAGCTACGCGCTCCCATGGCCGCTGATGGCTTTGAAGAGATCGCCATCGTCTTCGGTCATTTGGAAAAGCATGTCTTGCCGCCACATCGACGCAAGCGTTGCGGAAAAACCGGCTGTTTCCGGATCATGCTTTCGGCCCGCGCTGTGTAGGGGGATGGGGCGCGGAGGTCAATAGCTCGGGTGGCTGCCGAAGTTGAAGGCAACAGCGGGAATTCGCTCGCCGTTTCCAATGCTTGAGCCGGGATTTTCAACCGAGATGGCGGGCCGCCATCCACGCCGAAGAACCCGCGACGTCCGCCCATGGGCCGGATGCCGCGTTCGGAGCCCCGTCAGTTCGCTTCCCGCCGGACCTCGCTCGGCACCGGCACTTGCTGCGGCGTGCCGGCGGGGGTCGGCAGCGCGACCGGGCGCAGGCCGATCAGCTCGGCGGTGCGGATCGCGCTGTCGCGCCAGAACTGGAACGAGTTGATGCGGCTGAGCTCGAGGATGGCGATGGCGACCGCAGCCAGGAACGGCAGGCTCTGCAGCACCAGTACGCCAGCGAAGATGTAGATCTCGGTGATCTGGCGATAGCTGTTGGAGGCCACCAGCACGCCGGCGCCGATCAGGAGCAGGGCGCCGATCACGGCCTCCCAGAACGCCTGGAACTCGATCGACATCCTGGACAGGCCGCCCTTGGAGGTGCGCGCGAACGCGATGTGCTCGGTGATCAGTCCCTGCGCGACGGCGCGGGACACTGTCCACTGCACGCTCATCGCGGCGATCATCGCACCCAGCATCTGGCCGGGCTTGATCGCGACGCGCGCGCGGTACATCGACAAGAAGTGCGCGAGCGAGACGATGAAGGCGCCGATGATCGGCAGCGTCAGGATCTTGTCGGGAATGGCGATGTCGGCGAAGGCGACGATCGGCACCCAGACGAGGTTGAGCAGTGCCACGACCACGCCGAGGCTTTCGGCACCCAGCCAGTTCAGCCAGCCGAGGCCATATTCGCGCTTCTGGTCGGGCGTCAGCCGGCTCCGTCCCGGCAGGAAGTTCCGCCAGTGCTTCTTGACGATCTGGAGACCGCCATAGGCCCAGCGGTGACGCTGCTTCTTGAAGGCCTCGTAGGTGTCGGGCAGCAGGCCCTGGCCGTAGCGGTGGTTGGTGTAGTGCGTGGTCCAGCCGAACTGCTGAATCGAAAGGCCGAGGTCGCTGTCCTCGCAGATCGTGTCGGACGACCAGCCGCCGGCCATGTCCATCGCGGCGCGGCGGATCAGGCACATCGTGCCGTGCACGATGATGGCGTTGGTCTCGTTGCGCTGGACCATGCCGATGTCGAAGAAGCCGGCATATTCGCCGTTCATGATGTAGTGCATGATCGACAGATCGCCGTCGCGATGTTCCTGCGGCGCCTGCACCAGGCCGACACTGGGATCGGCGAACGCCGGCACGAGGTCCTTCAGCCAGTCGGGATCGACGACGTAGTCGGCATCGAGGATGCCGATGATCTCGGCGTCGACGGCGGTGCGGTCCATCGCGATGCGCAGCGCACCGGCCTTGAAGCCCTGCACCTTCTCGGCGTTGATGAACTTGAAGCGTTCACCGAGCGCGCGGCAATGATCCTGGATCGGCTGCCAGAACGCAGGGTCCGGCGTGTTGTTGATGATGACGACGCATTCGTAGTTTGGATAGTTCAGCCGCGACAGCGCATCGAGCGTCTGCTTGAGCATCTCGACCGGCTCGAAATAAGCGGGGATGTGGATCGAGACTTTTGGAAAGTAATTCTCCGGTACGTTCTCGACTGGCTTGTCCTTCGCGAGCAGGCGCTGCGGCGGCCGGCCGAAGGCGACGGCGGCGATCTCGTCGATGCGCGCCATCGCGATCAGCACAAGGGGAACAAGCAGGATCATGCCGAGCGTGAGCGCGAAGGCCGAGCCGAAGATGAAATAGTGCCCGTTCCAGAACGCGAACACGGTGGCGGCCCAGGCGCCGACGCCGTTGGCGGTGGCCGACAGCAGGAACGCCTGCTTCGCCGTCGGCTGCTGCAGCCGCAGGATCGGCAGCGACAGCAGGATACCGACCAGGAGCGCCACACCCATCAGCTTCCAATAGTCGGGATTCTCCACCGGCCCGGTCCATGCGAATTTCGGCTCGCGGCTGGCGTTGAGGATGCCCCAGTACGGACCGACGCCGCCTTCGAAGTATTTCCAGGGCTGATCGATGGCTTCGACAATGTTGTATTCCATGCCGATGGCGTCGGCGCGGCTGACGAAGTTGCGCAAGGTCAGTGCCTGCTGGAACGGACCGGGGTCGGCGTTGCGCAAATTGTAACCCGCGCTCGGCCAGCCAAATTCGGCGATCACGATGCGCTTGCCGGGGAACAGGTTGCGCAACAGATTGTAGCGGTCGACGGCCTGGTCGACCGCCTGGTCCGAGCGGAAGTTCTCCCAGTAGGGCAGCACGTGGGCGGCGATGAAGTCGACATTGGAGCCGAGGTCGGGATTGTCGCGCCAGATGTTCCAGATTTCACCGGTCGTGACGGGCACGCGGACCGCGCCCTTGACCTTCTTGATCATCTCGATGAGGTCTTCGACCTTCTGCTCGCCGCGGTAGATCACCTCGTTGCCGACGACGACGCCGTTGACGTTGCTGTTCTTGCGGGCGAGCTCGATGGCGGCCTTGATCTCGCGCTCGTTGCGATCCTTGTCCTTGTCGATCCAGGCGCCGACGGTGACCTTGAGGCCGAACTCGGCCGCGATCGGCGGCACCAGTTCCACGCCGCCCGTGGACGAATAGAGACGGATCGCGCGCGTCATCGTCGACAGCGTCTTCAGGTCGGCGCGGATTTTCTCCACCGTCGGAATGTTGTCGATATCGGGGTGAGCCGAGCCCTCGAACGGCGCATAGGAGACGCTGGGCAGCAAGCCCTTGAAGTCGGGCGCGGGTTCCTTGTCACGCAAGACCCCCCAGAGGCCGGCGTGGAGCGCGGACACAAGCAACAGAACGGCGGCGACAACCCGCATCGCGGCTAAACCAAAAGGGGCTGAGGGGGCAGGGAAGCGGATCCGACCCCGAGATCCGACCAAGTCCGCGGCAAATGGAGCATACCTCTGCCGCGCGGTTTCACAACTGTCATCGCCTCATGACCGTATGAGGGCATGCACATTTCAAATTCGCAGCAGTGCCAATTGCCTCTATCGCCGATCGTTCCTGAACGGAGGCTGAAACAATCGCGGCTATTTCGGGGGCGCCGGTGACGGGCTTGCCGCCGGCGAGGGGCTCGCGGCCGGCTGCGGCTGCGCATTGCCCGATGCCGGCGCGGCCGGCTGGGAGGCTGCGGCCGCCGCCTGCTGCGGCTGCGACGCCGGGTTGATCCAGCAAGCGTGCACACGGCTGTCCAGGGTCTCGGCGACTTTGGGATCGATCTGGCCGCCGAAGCGGGTCAGGCAGCGGAACGCGGCCTGGATATGGCCGCCGGGGCAGCCGAAGCGGTCGTACAAGTCGAGATGGCGGAATGCGGTATCGAGGTCATCCCGCCACATCAGCCGCACCACGCGCCGGCCGAGCCAGACGCATTCGGGGTTGCCGGCCGGGCCGCTGATGACTTGGGCTGCTTCGGCGAACTCGTCGGTGCGGCGCTGGTTCTGGGCGGCATCCTTGGCCGCGTCGGCGGGCTGGGCGGCTGCCTTGCTCTGGTCGGGGGCGGGCGTGCCGCTCTGGGCGGAGGCCGCGCCGATACCCATCAGGATGACAAGGGAAGAAACGGCCAAGGTGGCGGCGAGCTGCCGCAGGACCGCATTTCGTAACTCGAACACCCGTTGCCGCATGAATTCCCCAATATATCACTGACCGTC
This sequence comes from Bradyrhizobium canariense, assembly GCF_019402665.1. GTDB lineage: Bacteria > Pseudomonadota > Alphaproteobacteria > Rhizobiales > Xanthobacteraceae > Bradyrhizobium > Bradyrhizobium canariense. The sequence goes on along the minus strand of NZ_VSST01000057.1, from coordinate 8,404 downwards.
CGCGTCAGGACCTTCGCGGACGCGCCTGCGTGATGGCGTCCAAATGGGTCTCCAATGCGGCGGAAAAGTCCTCCCGAGTCCATGGCCTGAATCTGGAATTTTGTCCAGCAAAGTCACGATCCTAGGCCTCGGTCGAACGGCCGCAGGTAAATTCCTCAGGGGAGGGATGTATCCATAACGGAGTCACCCCCTTGGCAGACGGCGTGCTAGCAGGTAATCGACTGCCCTTCGCGGAGGACGGAACCGATTTCTCTTCGTACGCCACTGGCGCTTCTGCTCGTTTCACTGGGTGCGATCGCTGCCGTGTGGTGGTGGCTTGCCACGCCGATCTCGCTCGCGCGCGCCCCGATCGATCCCGCCGACAAGGTCCAGTGCGTCTCCTACGCGCCGTTCCGCGGCGAGCAGTCGCCGCTGAACGCGTGGACCCATATCGAGGCCGACCAGATTGAGCAGGACCTGCGCCAGCTCAAGGAGATCACCGACTGCGTCCGCACCTATTCGATGGAGAACGGGCTCGACCAGGTGCCGGCGATCGCGGCCCGGATCGGTGGACTGAAAGTGCTCCAGGGGATCTGGCTCTCCAGCAACCGCACCAAGAATTTCGAGCAGGCCGCGCTCGCCATTCGCCTTTCCAAGGATTTCCCCGGAACCATCACCAGCATCATCGTCGGCAACGAAGTGCTGCTGCGCGGCGAGATGACGACCGCGGACCTCGTCTCCATCATCCGCTCGGTGAAGGCGCAGGTCAGCGTGCCCGTCACCTATGCCGATGTCTGGGAGTTCTGGCTCAGGAATCGCGAGATCTATGACGCCGTCGACTTCGTCACGATCCACATCCTTCCCTATTGGGAGGACTTCCCGGTCAAGGCGAAGTTTGCCGCCTCCCATGTCGAACAGATCCGCGAGCGCATGGCGGTCGCATTTCCCGGCAAGGAGATCCTGATCGGTGAAACCGGCTGGCCGAGCGAAGGGCGCATGCGCGAGGGCGCGCTGCCTTCGCGCACCAACCAGGCGCGCGTCGTCTCCGAGATCCTGAGTCTGGCGAAAGCGCAGAAATTCCGCGTCAATCTGATCGAGTCCTACGACCAGCCTTGGAAGCGCAAGCTGGAAGGCACCGTCGGCGGCTATTGGGGCCTCTATGACTCGGTGCGCCGGAACCTGAAATATCCGCCGGGCCAGCCGATCAGCAATTTCCCTTACTGGAAATGGTACATGGGCGCCGGCATGGGCCTCTGCGTGCTGGTGTTCGCGGTGGCCGGCCTGACGTTGCGGCGCAGGCCCTGGACGCCGCGTTTCTCGGCTTGGCTCGGTGTGGCGATCTCGGCGACCTCGGCAGGCATCCTGCTCGGGATCGGCGCCGACAAGATGTACTACGAGAGCTACGGCATCGGCGGCTGGCTGCTCTGGGGCACGCTGCTCGCGGCCGGCATCCTGTCGCCGATCTTCTGCGCGCAGGCGATGGTGATCGGCCGCAGCCTTCCGACCTTCCTCGATCTGCTCGGTCCGCGCGAGGGCCGGAAATGGTCGAAGCTCACCGCCGTGCTGGGTCTGACGCTGGCGGTGGCCGCGGTGATCGCGGCGCAGACCGCGCTCGGCTTCGTGTTCGACCCGCGCTACCACGACTTCCCCTACGCCTCGCTGACGATGGCGGTGGTGCCGTTCGCGCTGTTGATGCTGAACCGGCCGCAGATTGGCCAGCGTCCGATCGCGGAATCGGTCTTCGCCGGCGTGCTGACGCTGTCGGCGGCCTATGTGCTCTTCAACGAGGGCCGCGACAATTGGCAGTCGCTGTGGACCTGCGCGATGTATCTCTTGTTCGCGCTCACGCTGTGGCGGGCGCGGGCCGAGCAAATCCAAGAATGAACAGGCCGATCGCCAGGCCCGACAGCACGACATTGTAGAGCACGATGCCGAGACCGGCGGCGATGATGCCGACGGTGAGCAGCACGATCGACGGCCGCATCAGGTTCAGCGTGGCCACCACCAGCGCGACGATGCCGAATACCGAATTCTTGAACAGCACGGTCGAGACCGAGCGCGCCTTGCAGATCAGGGTCTGAAGCCCGGCGTCGCAGGCGAGACCGACCTGCGAGTTTTCGATTCCGAGGTAGCGCAGATAGAGCGCATAGCCGACGGATGCGAAGCCGACGACGATCAGGAACTGCACCTGGTAGGGCGTGAGGCGGAAGGGCTTTTTTGTCATGGCGGCAATATGGTCGGGATGGCGCGGACGGGCAACAGGGAAGGCGCAAGTTTCTCGCGCCCTGCGTGAGATCCGTCACCCATTGAGCTGATGAATTGCCGCGAGGTAAGCTATCTTCTGAAGAACGACGACAGCGTCGATCCCGCCGACGCCGTCTCCGGCTTCGGCTGTGCGGCCGGCGGCGCCGCAGGAGCAGGCGCGGGTTCCTCGCGCTTCGACGAGCGTTTCGAGGAATAGCTGCGGCGATGCTTGTCGGGCTTGGCGGCGGGCGCGGGCGCGGTCTCGGCTTGCGGCACCGAGTCCTGGGTCTTGTCGGAGTTCTTCTCCTGAACTCGATCCTGAGTCTTCTCTTGTTTTTCCTGGCCGCCGCGCATCGACAGCCGCTGGCCGTCGAACACGGTGGTCTCGCAGTGGCGGTCGTTCTCGGCGAGGCCGGCGCAGAGTTTTGCCGCAGCCGCTGCATTGATCAGCGGGCCGGCACCGAGGCGGAGCTGCATGCCGAGGCCGGTGTTGCCTTCCTTGATCATGATGATCGGCCGCAGCGCTGCGATCTCGGGATTGGATTTGGTGAGCCCGCGCCACAGAGCGCGCAGTCCGTCGAGCGAGTTGGCGCCACCGAGATCAATCGCAAAGCGCGTCTGCTGGACCGCGATCGCGGGAGCCTCGCTTTCGGCAGCCTCCGGCGGCTTGGTGGGTGCAGCGGCGACTTCGATGGGCGCGGGCGCCGGATCGGGCTTCTTCTCGGCAGCCTTCTCAGCGATCTTCTCAGTGGTCTTCTCAGTGGATTCGGGCTGAACCAGTTTCGGGGCGGCCGGATCGGGCGGCGCCATGATCGATTTGGACGGGACCAACGGAAGCATCGGCAGTGCCGAATTTGTCGCCGGCAACTGCGCGACCAGCGAGGCCGCCGCTGCGCTCTGTGGCGCCGGGCTCGACGGCTCCCTTGCGGCCTCGGTGCGCGGCTTGTCGTTGGCCGGAGCTGGTGTCGAGGCGACCGGCGCGATGCCGGGCGCCGGCGGCCCGATCAAAGCTGGCGCGTCCTGCGGCTTCGCGACGGATGCCTGCGGCGGCGTTGTCGTCTGCTTGGCGATGGCGCCGGTGACGGAATCGAGCCCTTGCTCCAGCACGGTGACGCGCGAATAGAGCCGGTCGCGATCGGTGTTCAGCGTCTCGATGGCGGAGGCGAGCCGGCGGGCCTCGTTCTGGCTCTCCTTGGTCAGGATCTGGAGCCGGTCGGCCTGGCGCGCGAGATCGGCGGACGCGACCTGGTCGCGCCGCCAGCCGAGCTGGGCCTGGTTGGCGAACACGGCAATCACCACGGCGCCGACGGCCGCCACGCCCCATGAGCCCAGCCGCCACATCATGCCGCGATCGAACGAACTCTCCTCGGCCACAAGTCCGGAGAACAGCCCGCCGGTCTCCTTGGCGCCGAAGGCATCCGCCAGTGGGTCGGAATCCTTTGCCATGAACGTTAAGTGCCCAACCCCTGTCCGGCTTCCCCGAATCAATCAGGGAACATTAACAGGAAAAGCGTGTCGCACTTGAACTCCGGGCGTTTGCGGGGGTAGCAAGGCGATAGCTCATGAGGGCGGCCGTCGCCGCTGGCGCCGATTGATTCGGCCGATTGACAGGATTTCGATGACCGCCCGTTCCAGCCTCACGATCGTGCTCGCCGCCGGCGAAGGCACGCGTATGCGCTCACACCTGCCGAAAGTGCTGCATCCGGTCGCGCACCAGAGCCTGCTCGCCCACGTGCTCGCCGCGGCGCCCAGGGGAACCGGCACCTCGCTCGCGGTCGTGATCGGACCCGACCATCAGGCGGTGGCGGACGAAGCAAAGCGCATCCGCCCCGACGCGCTCACCTTCGTGCAACAGGAACGGCTCGGCACCGCACATGCGGTGCTGGCGGCGCGCGATGCCATTGCGCGGGGCGTGGATGATTTGCTGATTGCGTTCGGCGACACGCCGCTGATCTCGGCCGAGACCTTTGCGCGGCTGCGCGCGCCGCTGGCCAAAGGCGCGGCGATTGCGGCGCTCGGCTTCCGCGCCGCCGATCCCACCGGCTATGGCCGCTTCATCGTCGAGGGCGACCGCCTGGTCGCGATCCGCGAGCAGGCCGATGCCAGCGCCGAGGAGCGCAGGATCGACCTCTGCAATGCCGGGGTCATGGCGATCGACGGCCGCCGCGCGCTCGCCATCCTCGACAAGATCGGCAATGCGAACTCCAAGGGCGAATATTATCTGACCGATGTGGTCGGCATTGTCAGCGAACAGGGATGGGATGCCGTGGTGATCGAAACCAGCGAGGACGAAGTGCGCGGCATCAACACCAAGGCGCAGCTCGCCGAGGCCGAAAGCGTGATGCAGGCGCGGTTGCGGAAAGCGGCTATGGAGGCCGGCGTCACGCTGATCGCGCCCGAAACCGTCTATCTCGCCGCGGATACCGTGTTCGGCAAGGACGTGACGATCGAACCCTTCGTGGTGATCGGGCCCGGCGTTTCGATCGGCGACGGCACGGTGGTCCATTCCTTCTCGCACATCGTCGAGACCACGCTCGGCAAGAAGGTCTCCATCGGCCCCTATGCGCGGCTGCGGCCCGGCACCTCGCTCGGCGACGGCGCGCGCATCGGCAATTTCGTGGAGACCAAGGCCGCGACGCTGGAGGCCGGCGTCAAGGTCAACCATCTCTCCTACATCGGCGACGCCACCATCGGCGCCAATTCCAACATCGGCGCCGGCACCATCACCTGCAACTACGACGGCTTCAAGAAGCACAAGACGATCATCGGGCAGGGCGCCTTCGTCGGCACCAACTCCTCGCTGGTCGCGCCGGTGACCATCGGCAACGGCGCCTATATCGGCTCGGGCTCGGTGATCACGCGCGACGTGCCTGATGACGCCATGGCGCTGGAGCGCAGTCCGCAGACCATCCGCGAAGGTGGTGCGGCGCGCTATCGCGAGATGAAGACGCGAGGGAACAAGCCGGCGAAATGAGCGCCGCTATTCGTCGTCGGCAAATTCCGAGAAGATCGCCCGCGTCAGGCGCCAGCCGCGCGGCTTGGCACGCTTTGCCGGCTCGCCGGCGACGTGCTTGATGATGACGGGCTTGCTTTCCTTGCCGCGCTGGGGCGGCGGCCAGTGCGCAAGGTGCGTGCCGGTGGTCTCGCTGGCGCGCACCGACATCGATGACCGACTTTTGCGGTCGGATGAGCCTTTCATGGCCTGTCTCCCTGGTACGCAAGGGTTGGCCAAATTCGTTGACAACTAGTTAACGCGCGCGGTTTAAGGCCCAGCCAGTTCGACGCAGGCGAGGCTCGTTGCCGTCGGTGCTGTCTCAATCAGCAATAATTATTGAGTATCTGGTTCCTTAGGAACTTCGCTAAAAACCGAGCGCGTCGTTTAGGCGATTTTTCGACGATTTGGGGGATATTGATCCGCATGTGCGGGATTGTCGGCATTCTCGGGCGCGAGCCGGTTGCAGAGCAATTGGTGGATTCGCTCAAACGTCTTGAATATCGCGGCTATGATTCCGCAGGCGTCGCCACGCTCGAAGGCAAGCATCTCGAGCGCCGCCGCGCCGAGGGCAAGCTGAAGAATCTGGAGAAGCGGCTGGAAGCCGAGCCGCTCAAGGGCACGACCGGAATCGGTCACACCCGCTGGGCCACCCACGGCAAGCCGACCGTCAACAATGCCCATCCGCATGCGACCGAGCGTGTCGCCGTCGTTCACAACGGCATCATCGAGAATTTCCGCGAGCTGCGCGAGGAGCTCGAGACGAAAGGCACGGTGTTCCACACCCAGACCGACACCGAGATCGTGCTGCATCTCGTCGACGATCTGCTCACGCGCGGCAACAAGCCGGTGGAAGCGGTGAAATTGACGCTGGCGCGTCTGCGCGGCGCGTTCGCGCTCGGCTTCATCTTCGCCGGCGAGGACGATTTGATGATCGGCGCCCGCAACGGTCCGCCGCTCGCGATCGGCTATGGTGACGGCGAGATGTATCTCGGCTCCGACGCCATCGCGCTTGGGCCGTTCACCGACACGATCAGCTATCTCGAGGACGGCGACTGGGTCGTGCTGACCCATACGAGCGCTGCGATCTTCGACAAGGACGGCCACGCCGTCCAGCGCGAGAAGACCAAGCACGCCGCCTCGACCTCGCTGGTCGACAAGGCCAATTACCGCCACTTCATGGCCAAGGAGATCCACGAGCAGCCGGAAGTGGTCGGCCACACGCTGGCACGCTATGTCGACATGGCGACCGAGCGGGTCTCCCTGCCGGTCAAGCTGCCGTTCGACTTCAAGAACATCCAGCGCATCAACATCACGGCCTGCGGCACCGCGAGCTACGCCGGGTTCGTCGCAAAATACTGGTTCGAGCGTTTCGCGCGCGTGCCGGTCGAGGTCGATGTCGCCTCCGAATTCCGCTACCGCGAGGCGCCGTTGCGCAAGGGAGATCTCGCCATCTTCATTTCGCAGTCGGGCGAAACCGCCGACACCCTGGCCGCGCTGCGCTACGCCAAGGCCGAAGGCGTGCACACGGTGGCCGTCGTCAACGTGCCGACCTCGACGATCGCGCGCGAGAGCGAAACCGTGCTGCCAACGCTGGCCGGCCCCGAGATCGGCGTCGCCTCGACCAAGGCCTTCACCTGCCAGCTCATGGTGCTGGCAAATCTTGCGATCGCGGCCGGCAAGGCCCGCGGCGAACTGTCCGACGAGGACGAGACCAAGCTCGTCCACGGGCTCGTCGAGGTCCCGCGTTTGATGTCGGATGCGCTGACCACCGAGCTCCAGATCGAGAAGCTCGCGCGCGAGATCGCGAAATCGCGTGACGTGCTCTATCTCGGTCGCGGCACCAGCTTCCCGCTCGCGCTCGAAGGCGCGCTGAAGCTGAAGGAGATCTCCTACATCCACGCCGAGGGCTATGCCGCCGGCGAGCTCAAGCACGGCCCGATCGCGTTGATCGACGAGACCATGCCGGTCGTGGTCATCGCGCCCTACGACCGGGTGTTCGAAAAGACTGTTTCCAACATGCAGGAGGTCGCCGCCCGCGGCGGCAAGATCATCCTGATGACCGACGCAAAAGGCGCGGCGGAGGCGACCGTCGAGTCCCTCGTCACGATCGTCATGCCTGATATGGCGGCGGCGTTCACGCCGATGGTCTATGCCGTCCCCGTTCAGCTGCTCGCCTATCATACGGCGGTCATCATGGGGACCGACGTCGACCAGCCGCGCAATCTCGCGAAATCCGTGACCGTGGAATAGGCAGAAGGGTCGGGCCGGAACGCTTCGTGGTCTTCCAAAACCTGCTAGAAGAACCTAGCTTGAACGAAGCGACCGACCTGGAACCCGAATGAACCCCCGTGACGACGCGCCAGCGCCTCTTGATCCCGTGCCGGAGCCGCATACAGGCCTGATAGGCCGCTTCCGCAATTATTTCCTCACCGGTCTCGTGGTGACGGGACCGGTTGCGATCACCTTTTATCTGGTTTGGTGGTTCGTCACCTGGGTTGATGGCGTGGTGCGACCGTTCGTGCCGCTGGCCTATCGGCCTGAAACCTACATGCCGTACGTCATTCCCGGCTGGGGGCTGATCGTCGCATTTTTCACGTTGACGCTGGTCGGCTTCCTCGCCGCCAATCTGATCGGCCGGACACTGGTCGATGTCGGCGAGACCTTCCTCGGCCGCATTCCGGCGGTGCGCGCCATCTACCGCGGCCTGAAGCAGGTGTTCGAGACGCTGTTCTCGGGCAAGGGCTCGAGCTTCCGCAAGGTCGGCCTGGTCGAGTTTCCCTCGCCGGGCATGTGGTCGATCGTGCTGATCTCGCAAGCGCCGAACGAGGACGTCTCCCGCAGCCTGCCGGGTCAGGAGGAGCACGTCTCGGTGTTCCTGCCTTGCTCGCCTAACCCGACGACGGGCTTCTTCTTCTACGTGCCCAAGAGCAAGATCGTCGAGGTCGACATGAGCACCGAGGACGCCGCGACGCTGATCATGTCGGCCGGCGTGGTGCAGCCCGGCTCGGCGCCCGATTCGAAGAAGGCAGCGGCGCTGGCGGGCATGGCGAATGCCGCGCGTATTGCCAACGCCTCGGCGCTCCAGCCCCAGCCTGCGAAGGTGGAGTAGGGCCATTCCTTTGCGAGATGGCCGCCGTTCACGCGGGCGTTCGCATCCCTGCCAGGGCGTGTACTCATCTGTGGACG
>NZ_VSST01000056.1 GCF_019402665.1 Bradyrhizobium canariense | reverse complement strand
TCGGCCCATAGATGCGCGCTAGTTTCCGCGTCCACGAGCTGAACGTTTACGCGAAGTCGATCGCCGGCTCCCTGCATAGAACCCTTTAGCACGTACCGAACATTCAGTTCTCGGCCAATCTGCTTGAGATCGATCGCTTTGCCCTTGTACGCGAATGCGTCGGCCGATAACGAACGAGCCGGAGATGCGCGACAAATCTGTGGTCAAACTCTCGGTCACGCCATCGACAAAGTAGTCCTGCCCAGGATCGTCACTGAGGTTAGCGAAGGGCAACACAATGATGGAAAGGCGGGGCGCTGAAGGCGACGTTTGTGCCGTGCCGCCGTAATGCACCGTCGAATTCGCTAACGCGGTTTCGGACCTCTGTCCTTCGTGCACTGCGCCAACGAAGCGGAAGCCTTTGCGCTGCAATGTTTTGATTAGGCGCTGCTTTTCACCGTCGTCACCGACTGCTGCCCGAGCGGCATTCAGGCGGGTCGTTAACGCGGCGTCTGAGACGATGCGTCCATTCCAAACTGCGTTAATGAGATCGTCCTTGCTGACAACGCGCTCCCTGCGTTGGATCAAATAGTCGAGCAGATCGAAGACCTGCGGCGCTGTGGGGACCACGTCGGCTCCCCGCCGTAGCTCGCGCCGGTCGGTGTCGAAAGCGAAGTCCTCGAAAAAGTAGCGCAACCTACCGCTCCTTGGATGCCACGCAGACGGCTCTAGCGACAATTGCGGTTCAAAAATACGCCGCTGGCGCGCCCGAGGGAAGTCCCCTTCTGGCCCGTTGGCGAAGTGCGGTTTGGCTCAGATATGGCCTGCTAAAGGGGCGGACCGGAAGTGAAAAAGCGCCCATCAAACCGGCGCTGGTGACCCCAAGCCGTCATCGTCGGCGTGCGTTTCAGGAGGGCCCGATCCGCTAACGCTTGCGCACCAGCAAAGACCAAACAGGCGACGCACCGTCCCAGCCGCGAAGGCGCCCCGACAGCCGCACCTTCAGCCCGGCTTCCGTGATCCGCTCGACAACAAGATGCAGCGCGATCACGTCGCCCTCTGACAGCTCCACACAGCCACGCTTCCGCGACCACACCGCGCCCGGGAAGCGAAACAAGTTCGCCTTTAGCCATCGTCCGCTGCGCTCCGACAGCGGTTGTAAGTCGACCTGAGCGCCGGCCCTAGGCCGCAGCCTGACATCTGCCCGTCGCAGCCAATTCGGAATCCACGCCATGCGAATGACTAGCCGTTACTTTCCACGTTTGTCTAGGCTTTGTCCGTCTGAATGGATTCGTCGCCCGAAGCCGAGGACGCTCTTTCAATGTAGACTGGAAGTTTGCAGCCCGCGCCGATCGGCGCCTATTGGCGCGTTGCCGCCCTTCGCCGACAGGGCCGCTATGTCTGCCTTCAGGAGATAAGCCGACCCATAGACGGGTCGCTTATGGAACGGCGCGAATAGAACTCATTGCTCAACTTGAGAAGTTCCGAGCGGAGGCAGGCTATGTTTACAATTTCGCTGCCTATTCCGCCTGTCGCGTGGCCTCAGCCTTCGTGCGCGCTCTCGTGGCGATACTGACGTTGGAGCTAGAGGACATGGTGGTCCGATTGGTTTGAACCCGGCTGCGAAGCTGTTCATCGACACCATCCGCGGGGCGGGAAAGGCAATTGGCAATCCAATCACAGTAATCACGGTGCGGAAGAGTTCAGACGCAAACCTTATGAACCATTCGGCTCCTGTCCTGGTTGAAGGGACCGAGCAGGCTAACCAGCTCGCCAAGTCGATATCGACATTGCGACGTGAGCTATGTCAACGGACGTCCCTGGCTTATGGCACGATTGGGCATGAACCCAACCCGCAATAACCGTTAAACATCAGATGCAGCCGTCCAGCGCTCAATCAGGCGTAAAGCGATGCTGGCGAGCAAAATCCCGAGCAACCCGCCAACCACCTTTTCGGACGCATCCAGCAATCTAGCATGGCGATCTGGCGTCAGCTTTTGGAACAATTCCAGCACCACTGCGCTACCAAGCACGAGGCTGCACACCAGCGTCATCCGGTCCCGGTACGCGGCACAAAATGCGAAACCTAGAAACGCAAAGGCCGCTACGTGTTCAATGTTGGCCGAACTGCTCAGTTGAGGCCTGTCGTGGATTGGAGACAGACTCGCGTAGGTGATAAAGGCAAGAGAAGCCCACGCCACGGCAATTGAAATTCTATACAGCATAGTAGCGACTGACCCCGAGTTGTTGCCGCAAAATACTTAAGCGCCAACCGGATCCAGCGGCTCGCATTTGCCAGCGTGGTGGCTGCGGTTCTTCACCCTCATCCAGAACTTCTGCCGCCCGCGGCAGGGCAGTACGAAGCGCACTAGAACGCAACTTTTCGTGATTGAACCAATTAAAAGGATTTAATTTATTTAATCTAATTTAAGTTAAATAGTCGCAGTTTGAGCCCAGGGGAATACCTGATGCCCGCAAAAGAAGACGAAGACCGCCGGGAGTTCTTGAAGATGTGTGGCAGGTTTGCTGCCGTAACGCCGCCATCGATGACTCTACTCCTGTCGACGTCGTTGACGTCAACAGCCATCGCACGTTCCGGCGCCCATGACGGAGCAGGATATAGCAGCGGTGGCAGCAGTCATTCAGTCTTCGACAATGATCCACACAGCGCGACCGAGGATCACTCGACCAAGGAGCATTCATCAGCCGGCGGCGGTGGTGGGGGCTCTGGCGGGGGTGGCGGCGAGAACTCGGGTGGCGCAAAGGGGTCCAAGGTCGCGCATTCCGGAGAGGAAGGCTCCCGATCTGGAGGTGGCGGCGGTAACAAGGGCTCCTCGGGCTTTGGCGGCCAGGATGGAGATGACAAGAAGAAGAATGAGCGCGATTGAAAAGGACCAGCCAAGCGCCGCTTAGCTGCTGTCTGGTGGGGGGAACATGCGCCGTCTCAAGGTGACAATCCTGGTTTTGGCATATGCGGTGATATCGCCCGCGTCTGCGCAAACCTGTTGCCCCACCGGCTGCGCGCCAGACGCCAATCGATGCGTGAGCGGCGGTCCGCTGTGGACCAGATGCCTTCCTATCGCCTGCGCCGAAGATTCTCGAGGGCCGTCACGTGGGTCCGCCGTGAGCAAGCACAGAGCCGCCGTGCTCGCCCGCCGGCCAGCGCGTACCTACGTGGTCCCAGCTCAGATTCCCCCAGAGTGCCCATTGGTGAAACCGACCAAGGTGCAGGTCGTCGACGCGACCGCTCAATGCATGAACGTGTTGACTCGAAATGCGCAGTTGCGGGATTGCTTTTTTGAGGACGACGCCGGGAGGGTCGAAGACGAAAGAACCGGCCTGAACTGCCCCGATCGCCAAGCTGCGCTGGCGAGGCAGTGTCTAAAGCGCTGCGTCAACTATGCATCCGATACGACACATCTGGTTTGCGCCGGCAGCTATCCAAACACCATCTGGCGTGCGTCTTTTGGAGCTATCTCGGGCTACGCTGTCGGTTCCGAGCTTGTCGACCTTTGCGGCCCTCGGCTAAGAACGCTGCGGCAAGCTCCAACGCGCTGAGGTGCGCTGGACTGAGCCCTTGCCTGCCATCAGGGGGGAGACAAGGGTCCGCCAACTGGCCCTCAATCGAGATGAACAAGGGCTCTCTTTGGGCGTCCTGCCGTGAGCTAGATGGCGAGAGAGGCTATTCATCGTTCCGATGTTGCCGATCAGCAAAGGTCTGTTTCTGGCCCTCAAGCGGAAGAGCGCCTCAGCCGCATAAGTCCGCTGGTTCGAGGATATTGTTGCAAAAGTCGTCTTTCGCCGATGACCAAAATTCTGCGGGCCGTGGGCGCGACTTTCGCGTACAAGATGCGAGGGACCTCACGGCCTCACGCAAAATTCACAGGCGACTTCGGTAAGACGATTGAGGTCATACGAATCAGCGGTCGCTCGTGACCTGCCACCGAACTTTCATCCGGCCGCGGTTAGAGCCTCGGGGTTTTTACGCCAAGTGGCGCGGTTGGAGCAACGGACGATCGGCGGAGCTGGTCGGGGTTGCGTAGCCGATCGTCCGTTGCGGTGAGGTGGGCGGCATAAGCCGCGGGGGTCATGTATTTCAGCGACGAGTGAGGCCGCTGAAGATTGTAGTCGGCAACCCAATTGGCGATCTTGGCGCGGGCGTCGTCCAGATCGAAGAAGAGAGTCTCGTTGAGCAGCTCGTCACGCATCCGGCCGTTGAAACTCTCGACGAAGCCGTTCTGCATCGGCTTTCCCGGTGCAATGAAGTGCCAGTCGATGGCTGCGTCCCTGCACCAGGCGAGCATGGCATTGCAGGTGAACTCGGTGCCGTGGTCGGACACGATCATACCTGGCTTGCCGCGTCGTTCGACGACGGCCGTCAGTTCGCGAGCGACGCGTCGTCCTGAGATCGATTTATCCGGAATGGCGCCCAGACATTCTTTGGTGACGTCGTCGACGATGTTGAGGATGCGGAAGCGCCGACCGTTGGCGAACTGGTCGTGGACGAAATCCAGCGACCAGCGCGCGTTGGGCATCGCCTCGACTAGGATCGGGGCACGGGTCCCCACGGCCTTGCGGCGAGCCCGCCGCTTGCGGACGGTGAGCCCTTCTTCCCGATAAAGCCGGTAGATCCGGTTGATCCCCGATGGCTCACCCTCCCGCCGCAGCAGCACGAACACCGGCGGTAGCCGAAACGCCGCCGCTCGTTGGCAAGGTCACGCAGCCGGCCACGGAGAGTCGCGTCCGGAGGACGGCTGGAGCGATAGCGGATCATCTTCCGATCCGCTCCGACAATTGAACAGGCCCGCCGCTCCGACAGGCTCATGACGGCCTGCAGATGCGCGACCGCAGCGCGCTTGGCGGCGGGGCTTTTGAAAGGAGGAAGCAATGAGGACACGGAACAAGCCCAGGCCGGCAACGGTGTTTGGGATCGACATTGGCAAGAACCTTTTCCACGTCGTTGGGCTCGACGCCGCCGGAATGCCGATCCAGAAGGCGACCTTTCGGCGCGATACGCTCTTGCAGTTCTTAACATGCAGGACCGGCTTTGGTGGGGATGGAGGCCTGCTCCGGCTCGCAATGGTTGGCCCGCAAGATCGCCGCCATGGGGCACACCGTTCGCATTATCCCAGCTCAATTCGTGAAGCCATATGTGAAGTCCAACAAAAATGACATCATCGATGCCGCGGCGATCCGAAGCCGTGACGAGACCAACGATGCGCTTCGTCGAGCTAAGGTCGCCTGAGCACATTGACCTGCAAGCGCTGCATCGTGTTCGCGATCGGATGATGTCGCAACGGACGTGCCTCATCAATCAGATGCGCGCTTTTTGCCTGGAATATGGGATCGCTATTCACCAGGGCGCCGGCAAGTTCAAGGCTGATCTGCCGAAGGTTTTGGCCGATCAGTCGAATGATCTAACCTCGACAATGCGTCGCATTCTTGCATCTACATTTGACGAGCTGCGGCAGCTGGGGGGGTGAGCTGGCCTTTGTCGAGTCTACGGTAAGCGAAGAAGAGAGAGGGGGACCTAAACCCTCGGTGGAGCGGCCTATGGTGCTGTTTTGTCACCAGTACTTCACCCCGCAGCGCTGCGTGAAGGGAGGCTCAGCAGGACCGGAACCAAAATCAGGCGCCGTAAAGCTGATGGGTGCTCCCGGCGAGACAGAAGCAATTGATCTGGCGCGGCATGGTAGTAAAGAGATCCGCGACGAATGGGAAAAACTCAGCAAGTAAACGCTATCTTCTTCCGTCGATCTGCTGGCGGTGCCCGGCAGGGTCACGCATGCCAATGGCACCGCCGAACGCCGGGCTGCGGAGGTCATGCTGAAGGCGAGACCCAAAGCCCGCAGGTCGTCGCATCACGGCTGGTGAGGACAAGGCGTACGATACCGCCGATCATGTCGCCAATCTTCGCGCCCTCGGCGTGACGCCTCATGTGACACAGAACCAGGCCATCAAGCGATCGACGAACGAACCACGCGGCATCCGGGATTCGGCATGTCGCAATCGCCCGGGGCGATGGTCGAGTGCATTTTCGGATGGGGCAAGCAGCATGGCACCATGCGCAAGAACAAACATTGGGGCATCGCTCGCGTCGCCGCCGACTTCCTGCTTAATCTGATCGCCTATAACCTGATCCGAATCCAAAACTGCTCGCCGCAGAGGCGCCCCATCAGCGCGGAATTTGCCTCGGGCAGTGCTTGTCCAGCCCTGGCTTTGCGCGAGGTTTTTTCTTTGGATCTGGCACAGGAGCGTTCGAAGGTCCCGCCGCGGAACGCGCAGGCACGACGCTGAGGCAATCAGCCAGCGGACAATATGCTTGGGTCACTGACCACTTCAATAGTGCAGGCAATAGGCAGACCTCTGCCGTATCTTACTCCTCTCCAGCAGAAGTCGCTCCATCGCGGCGAGTCCACCTCGTAGTTCGTCCAGCGCCTTGATCAACTTCTGCTTCGCCTCTGACTCTTGCGGCGTCAGCTCCTCGCGTCTGTGCAGCCGCTCGATTTCCCTGGTGGCTGCCACGCTGGCACTATCGAACGGCCTGAACACAGCCAGCTGCTTCATCGCCCGGTGGCCGACCTCGGCGCGGCGTCGCATGATCTCATCACGGGCGAGCTGTCTGCTTCCCTCGATCTCAGTACAGTCGCTATCAAAGGTTCGGGCGAAGTCGTGAAGCTGCTGTACGCACTCATGCAGCAGCCTCCAGACGACGCTCGTGGACGCTTCAGGCCAGCGCAGATGGGTCGGCACGATCCGTATGGCTATCTCGTTCTGGGTCAAGTGCCTCATTGCGGTCTCCTTCTCAATTTAGGACTTCGTAGTGTTGCGATTAGTTCACCTTCAGCCACCGAATTCGCTCTCGCTCAATCGGGCGCATAGTTTTAGGATCGATCTCGCAGCCGGGCCTGCTACCCACTACTGGATAGGTGAACATGCGAAGCCCCGAGCGGACGGCGAGGTTGGAGGCGAGAACGCCGGCGACAGCGTTCGCGAGGTCGTCGTGAGCCCCCGGGGGATGGTCGATTGATTCCCGACCGCTCCTGGCAGTGCGGCGCTCCAGGGCGATGAGCTGGGCGGCGAGTCGCGGGTTGTCGAGTAACTCAGCCCGGCGGCTATTCAGGAGCGGCAGCAAGTCGAGATACAGGTCGCTCTTCGACTTGTTTGAGACGTCATAACTGATGCCGTGCTTGCGAAATTGCTCTCTGGGAAACTCGCCCGCGTACCTGTCGCCCACGATCCCTGAGATTCGGTAGGACCTGCAGGTAGAGGCGAACTCCGCAATCGCGGCTTCGGGTGAGAACGGCGGCTTGATCTCGCGAATACAGTCCAGAATCAGGCTGTCGTTCTCTCGATGAGCGATGGCAAGCGTAAAGCTGTCGGACGACCCGCCACTCGGGTCAGTGAAGGCGAGGTAGCGCAAGCCTGTTCTCGGCTGGCGCTCGAACGTGCCTCTGCTGATGCACGCCTGCACGGCTTCGAGGTTGATGAAGGACTCGACGTCGGACCTGAACTCCGCACCGAACTCGGCGCTCGCGGAGGCGGGATCGCGTTCGTAAGCCTGGTCAATCAATGCCTGCGGGATCGTCGGGTTCATTACCCTCGTCGGTGCCTGCCAGACCAGGACCGGATCGGCATCGCGGCCGAAGTGCCTGCGGTGAGCGTCCCACAGCGCGCCACGCCGCGCGTAGGGGCTGGAGGCGCAGAGCAGCAGCGAATTCGGGAACTGCGCCATGCCGGGCCGCAGAGCATTGATGATCTCGAAGTCGGGCTCCGCCGCGTCGTCGGTCGGCCAGAAGGCAATCTCGTCGCAGAGTGCGGCAACGATGCTATAGCCGCGGGTACTCCGGAATGAGGCGACGTGAACCTCGATGGTGATCTGGTTGTCGAGGTCGAATGCCTCGGCCGTCTCGCGCTCGATCATTTGGGCAAGGAGCGGAACGCGCAGCAGTGCCCGGATGTATCTGAGAATGATACGGGCCTGCTGCCGGTCGCGGGCGATCACCATAATCGTGCCGCGCTCGCCGGGCGCCAGGAATTGTCGGCAGTCGCGGAAGCAGGCGATGAATACCGCCAGCATTGCCAAGACGAACGACTTACCGCCCCTTCTTCCGACGGCCAGCCAAGCCTCGGTCGCGGCTGTAGTAGGCAGCGCCTCGCGGCCCGTGCAGGCTCGATACACCGAAGCTTGCTCCTCCGTCATTTCGATTGCGAACAGGGCAGCAAGAAAGGCGAACCACGCGGCCCAGTGTTCGCGGTTCTTGAACCAAGGGGCGAAGAGGTGCCTGTCACAGGCCGCGTCGAGGATCGAGATCATGTCTCGTCCTCCTCGTCCTCATCCAACTTGCCTTTGAGATAGCTCTCCAGCGAAGGCAGGACCTCCCGCGCCCTGCGGTTGATGCCGATCCGCTGGGCGACCCGGACCATCGTCGACGTGAGCGTCGAGTGGGTGGCCACGTCGATGGGGTGGCCCAGCGCGAGTTGCGCCTCCATCTGCTCGGCGACAACAGCGCTGGCCGCGAAGCGGCGGATCAGCTGAAGCCGAGTCTCGCTAACCTGACGTCAATGGGTACCGCTTTACGATGTACCATCGCGGATTGGTGACGAGTACCGCGGTACGCATGGGCATTGAGAACCCGTCGGCTACCGGAGCCGGCGGGTTTTTCTGTTCGGAATGAGTTAGCGCCGCACTCACTTGCTACCTGTGCCGGGGCAACGCCCTTGTCTCTCGTTGGAGGCGGCCGGTTCGTTCGGATGCCTACAGGAAAGACTCGCCGATCCATTTGCTCTGGAATACGTTGCTCGAGCTACGCGCATTTCGCGTGGCGAATTTTGAACAACGTATATTGGGAGCAGCAAATGTCGATTATGAGAGCTTTTGCCCTGTTCGTAATTCTTGCATTCGGAGGCGCCGTGATCGCCGCCGGGTTCATGACATCGCCGGCATCGGCTAACAAAATGGATGGTAAGCCTGGGGGCTATGGCTCTCGTACCACAGCGAATTATGGTACCCCGAAGAGCGGCACAGCGAAACCGCCAACCGCGACGAAGAAGCCTCCGCAGTAAGCCGTACGGCCCGCCGGTTCGCTGGCGGGCCTCTCTCCCAG
This sequence comes from Bradyrhizobium canariense, assembly GCF_019402665.1. GTDB lineage: Bacteria > Pseudomonadota > Alphaproteobacteria > Rhizobiales > Xanthobacteraceae > Bradyrhizobium > Bradyrhizobium canariense. The sequence goes on along the minus strand of NZ_VSST01000056.1, from coordinate 198,272 downwards.
GGCGAACTAGTGCTATAATGTGAGGATCGATTCTTCGGCAATCGGTTGGATGAGTCAATGCGCATCCATGTCCTTATGTGGGCAGGTTCGTTGACCCTCTGCGGTCTCCTCATCTCAGCTTGCGCGCATTCAACTGATTCCAACTCGCCGTCAGCTATTCGCGCTGGGGCACCATGGGCGCGAGACCTCAACGAGCCGCCGCCAAGTAGAGAACCCGCTGGTGCGGCAATGCCGCAGATAAAGGCCGATCTAGATGCTGCGCGTGTGAAAGCTTCCACGATTAAATCAAGAAGAAGGAAAGATGCGTCGCGCTAATCTTTGACGTGTTTTAGATCGGGCACCATGCTCGGCGATGCGGGCCATAAACTGCCTTGCCAAGACAATGGACGGATCCGCTTTCGCACTCGAAGCATAGGCTGCTCGATCAATAGCGCCGAAAGTGTACCCATCAGGAGCGTGACCATGAAAGCGAAAAGGGCCCTTGCTCCAGAAGCTTAAAGGCAGGTCTGACGTTAGGTGTTGTATTGGAAGAGCATAGAGATAGACGCCATACGAGATATCGAGCTTGGGCGCAGTCCACCGGGGCAGCGGGATAGTGTTTAGTACGACACAGACCGGTGCGATCGCCACGAGTGCAAGGGTTTCTTTATGGCCACACCACAGGAGCAACACCGCGATCGACGTAAAGCAGGCAACTGCAATCGTCTTCGTTAGGCAACGTTCTAACAGAGCAACGCCGACCCCACCGGCGAAAAGAATTGCGCATGTCAGGCCCCGCTCGCCGAGCCAGATCGGCAATAGCTCGCTCCAAATGCCGGAGATTGCAAAGCCGCCAAGAACAACAAAAACGGCGCCTCCAATGGCGCGGGCATCGAACCGGCAAACTAATGCAACGATGGCCAAACAGACATAGAGCTTTGCCTCCTGGGGAAGCGTCCAGAGCGGTGTTAGCACCTCAGTTGTGCCTAGGCTCGACTCGAAAACTCCCGGAAGCTTGTAATCCAACCCGAAGAAGAGAATCGAGTCCCGCCATAAGAACAAAATGGCGTGTTTCGACCATTGAATCCCAAACCTGGCGGAGCAAAGTAATCGCTTAACGGGAGGGTTGTGACGACAGCACCCATCAGGACGCACAAAGAGACGCAAACGATCAGAGCAGGAAAAATTCGAAACGCGCGACTGACGAGGAATTGCGCCGACGAACGCGATCGGACCATGCTTAGAGAATTCAAATAACCGCTAATCGCAAAGAAGGCGAAGACTGCAAATCCACCCAGCGAGCCAACCCACGGCACGGCGGGCTCAGGGAACCCTGTAATTTGATACTGGTGCGACCAAAACACAAGGGAAGCGGCGACGAGCCGCATCAGATCGAAATTCCCGGCCCGCGGATTCATTGCCGCAACTTATTCGAACGAAAAAAGCAGCGCAATGTACTGCATTGGCCGACACTGTCTGTGTGGCCCGGGCCATGGGCGGACTCCTAGACTTGACGGCGACCACCCGTGGGATCCTGAGCCGCCGCATGGGGCGAGATCAGCGCATCATCGACAAGCTACGGGCATTCGAGCGGCTTTGCATTGAGCTGGCGGCCGACGCGACCATGCCGGAGGAGCCGGCAGGCTCGAGATGGCAGCGAACTATCGCGCCGAGGCTGGCCGCTGCTGGACCCAATCCCGGACCCAAAGGCGAAAGTACAGGACAGAACTGAACGGATAGGGTGGATCAGGGGGCGAGGAGAGCCGCTTGATTTCATTACGCAAACGAATTTGGCGGCACCGGATGATACGATGCCGCCCGTACTCCAAAACCGGGGGTCGCAGGTTCGAGCCCTGCCACTCCTGCCAGCGAAATCAAACGCTTAGCTAGGATGTGGCGATCAGCGATCGGCTGGATATTGCTAGATGGCGTGAGCCCTAGGCGATGACCTGCCGTTTCCAGATCGCCTCCGCAAGGGCGATATCGGCCACAGACTCTGCGCCGGAAGCCAGCGGCGTCCTCCGTTCCACGATATCGGCGACGAATGCATCGGCTTGACGCCGAAACGCCCAGCTCGTGTCGCGCCGCAATTGCGTGCGTTGTCCTTGCTGATCGAGGATGACCTCCGCCTCCTGCTCGGCAAAAGGCGGGGGCAATTCGATGGTCAGCGCGCCCCGCTCGAACGCGATGCTCAGCCCCTCGCGCCAGACGCCTTCGGATCCGTTCGCGAGTTGCAGCGCGCAGGCGACGCCGTCGAAGTCGAGCGTCACGGTCGCCGCGCCCGAGCTCTCGATGGTGCTTTCCGCGACTGTCGGTGACGATCCGAGCATGTAACGCGCGAGGTTGATGATATGGCTGAACACATTCAAAAAATTGTCGTAGCCGGGTAGCATCACGCCCGGCATCCAGTCTGGGCCGTCCTGCCAGAGCTCGAGCCCGTCCGGCCGCACTTCGCCGGTCATGACGAAATTGTCCTGCGACCGGCCAGTGCTGCCGCCGAAGCACCAGCCTCGCGCGCCGACAATGCGTCCAAGCGACTGATCCGTTCGCAGGCGCGCCAACTCGGCCAGCGCGCGCGCCACGCCGGCGTCGTGACGCTTCATGTAGCCGATGCTGTAGACGAGGTTGTGCCGCCGCGCCGCCTCGGCCAGCGCAACGGCCTGAGCCGCGGTGTAGGCCATCGGCTTTTCCGACAGCACATGGCGGCCGCTGTTCAACGCATCCAGCACGATCGGGCCGGTGGCGCGACGCTTCGTAACGACGACGACGGCCGACACCTCGCTATCCGCCAGCAATTCCCGGTGCGTGCCGTAGACCCGCGCGATGTCGAATTTCTGCGCCGCTGCGGCGGCGAGATCAGGCCGGAGATCCGCGATCGCGACAACGCGGCAGGCGGGGTTCGCGGCGAAATTGGCGAGGTGGCACATCTGGCCGACCATGCCCGTTCCGATGATGCCAATGCCCGGCCTCACTTGCTAGGACCCTCGAAGCGTTTCCGGAGAACGAGGAAATGCGCCGGCTGTCCCCAGGTGTTGATGAACGCCCGGTCTGACTGGGTGAGGGCGGTGACTGTGGACGCATCCCGTCGCCCGATCGCGTCAAAGATGCGATGGAAGCTGTCGAGGGTCGCGATGATGGCGTCGATGTCGGACGCATCGTCGGCAAGAATGTCCGTCGCCGGTATCGTCTCGCGCAGTGACGCGAGGTTCGCGATCACACGGGGCAGGCTGGCGCCGAAGGGATCGTCGATCATCGCATCGACATCGAGAACCAGTGTCTCGATCGAAGCCGAGATCGCCTCGACCGCTTCGGTCTTGCCGGCCAGATAGAGCTTCCGTCCGCCGAGAAAGCTCAGACGGCTGCGACCGAGGTGGCGCGTCGCGCGGCGCAGCTTCTCGTCGTCGGAGAGGACCTTCTTGTGCCAGTAGACGTCCAGGCTGTCGCGATAGACGGGCCACCCCGAACAGATATCGAACCCCTGCTCGTGCGCCGCCGTGCACAAGGCCCCCGCGTCGAGGAAGTAGCGGTGCCGGACGAAAGGGTTCTCGAGCACGTCCATCAGCCAGGATTCGAAGCTGCGCGTGTGCGGAATGCTGTTCCATTTCGCGTCGAACAGCAGCTTCGCCGTCTCGAGCCCGGGACGGCCCGTCAGTGCCTTGCCGGCCGCATGAATCGCCTTGAGCGCGAGCTCGAAGAAGCCGCCGTAGCGCTCGTAGTAGGAAACGACGGCGTAACCGTCCGGATTGAGCAGCCGGTGAAAGATGCCGAGCCAATTTTCAGTCGGCTGCACCGTGTAGATGAATCCTTCGGCATCGATAATGTCGAAACGACGATCGCTACGAAATCCTTCGACGTCGAACGACACGAGTTCGCGGAGACGTTGGGCTTGGCTGAAATGCGCGAAGTAAGCCTGGATTTTTGCGTGCGCATGCCGGTTCGGCTCGGCGAGCGTCATGTTCGCGCCCCAGCTCGCAAACACGAGCGCGTTCTCGCCGGAATCAGGGCCGAATTCGAGCATGTCGGCGTCGCGGAACAACCGCGGCGGCAGCACCAGCTTGTCCGAAAACAACTCGCGCCGCAGGCCGGCATAGGCTTCGAGTTCGGCGGCGGATTTGAAATTCCCGAACGTCGGTAGGACGTCCTGACGTTCGTAATAGTTGAAGAGCTTGTCCTCAGCCATGCCGCGACCCTGCGGCCGCCTCGAGACGATCGAGCTCGCTCCAGATGTCGGAGGGCGCGAAGATCGAAACGATGTGGAGCGGACGCTTCACGTTTTCACGCAGCCGGCTGCCGACCTTGTCTTCGTTCTCCTGGTTCACGGCCAGAAGACAGACGAGCGGCTCCGACTTGCCGGCGAGGTCCTCCGGCGGGCGGATCGGAATGCCGGTGCCGGGCAGGAACAAGCCCTGGCGCTCCTTCTGGTCGTCGACCGAGAGGTCGACAAGATCCGCAAATTCATGGGCATTGGTGAAGGTGCAGGCGCGGCAGCCGGCGCCGTAGATGGCAATCTCGGCGCCGTCGGCGCGGGCCTTGGCGAGGATCGGGCGAAGACGCGCGCCGTACTCCCTGGCGCGCCGACCGAATTTCTCGCCGACGCCGGACGGCGCGGCCGGCGTCGTCACGTCGCGCGTCGCGCGTCGCGCTGCAATCGCGAGGCTGCCGCCGCTGAAATTGTACTTCTTCACCGACACCGCCTCGAAGCCGTGGCGCGCCAGCAGCGACAGCAGCGTCGGCTCGGTGAAATAGCTGACGTGCTCCTCCCACAGGACGGAGAGGTCGCCCGCCGTCGAGCCGGGCGCGAAATCAGGCACATCGATGAACAGCAGCCCGTCGTCGCGTAGCGCGATTTTCACGCAGTCGAAAAAGTTCTCGAAATCGACGATGTGCTCCAGCACCTGGCGCGACACGACGAGGTCGAACTTGCCGGCCTCGGCAACCGCGTCGTGAGACAGCGCCGGGCTGATCATGTCGGCATAGACCTTGACGCCACGCTCGCGGGCGATCTTGCCGGACACCGGGTTGGGCTCGACGCCCACCAAAACCTTCGCGCCGCGTTCGCGAAGCCTGTCCATGAACAGGCCGTCGTTGCATCCGATCTCGAACACGGATTGGTGGCTCGAGAATTTGGCGATGGTGTCGAGTTCGTCGACCTGGTGCGGCTCCGGCTTCCAGCTGCTGAAATTGTAGTTGAACTGCCGATACAGAATGTCGGGATCGATCGGCTTCACGATCTGGGGCAGGCCGCACTCGCCGCAGGCGAACACCTCGAACGGATACCGTTCGTCCTGTTCGTCGCGGCTGTGCCGAAGCCGATGCGCAATCGGCATCTGTCCGAGGTCGATGACCGGGCGCAAATTGGTCGAATGGCAGAGGCGGCAATGATTAGTCATCGGTAGCAACCTCTGCTGGAATGGCTCGTGAAGTATGGCGATGGGCCAGATGCTTCGCGGCGAGCGCACCGGTCCTAGTGACATAGTCCTGCACTTCCGCGGCATCGCCGCCATCCGGAGCCCAGTCGGGAAACGCCGTGCGGGAGGGATCGAACGGACCGGCGGTGGTTTCGTGAAACACCAGCCACTCCGAGGTGATCAGGATCGAGTGAAGCACCTGCTCGGGCATCCGGTAGTAGCAGAGCGCGCCCCGACCGTACGGCGCCATCTCTAGCACGTCGCGAATGTGGCCGTCGTCCTCGAAGATCACGACCTGCGCGGTACCCTCGATCAAATGAAACGACTCAGGTTTGCCAAAATGCTTGTGAGGCCGCACATAGGCCTCGCGATGATGCACGATCAGCATCTCGTGCAGGCCGGACGAGGGATCGGGATGCATGCACAGCCGGCTGCGCAGACGCGGATTGCCTGCGGCGATGCGCTTCAGTTCCGCGATCGTGGCGTCGTCCGCCGTGACGATGGCGTCGTCCGAATAATACACTTCAAGATTTTGCGCTCGCAGCGAGGCCGGCCGGCGCAGGCCCGTTGCTTCATTCGAAGAAGATGAACCCATGGTCGCCCCGGTAGCCGCATTTGTCGTAGATCCAGGCCCAGGTTTTCGGACCATGGAAACTCAGGCAGGTGAGCTGCCAGTAGAGCAGGTTCGCCTTCTCGCGCTCGTCGCGGAACGATTCCACCATCAGATATTTCGAGGTGCCGCGTCCAACGCGCTCGATCTCCGACACGGCGCGGAAGACGTCCTCGAGCGGAAGATTGTGGAGCACGCCGAGCGACACCACGAGATCGAAGCTGTGGTCGGGGTAGGGGAGCTCGACGGCGCTGCCGACCTTCAATTGCGGTCGCACCTCTTCCTTGGCATTGGCGATGCCATAGTCGGAGATGTCGATGCCGGCGATGGTGAGGCCAGGGACGAGTTGGGTGAATTCGTAGAGCAAATAGCCCTTGCCGCAGCCGACATCGAGCACGCTCATCCCGGGCTTGATGCCGTAGCGGTCGATCAGGGTCTGGGCGAGCGGCCGCCACCGTCCGTCGTAGCTATAACCGCCATAGCCATAGCGGCGGTCGCCGTCCCAGTAGTCGCGTCCCCATTGCCGCGCGACAGTGGCAGATTCCGCCTTGTCGTGCTCGACGACCCGCTGAACGTAGTGCCGCTTGGTCGATGCGTGCATTGGCTGGAGCAGGTTGATCTCGGTCATTGTTTTCAACCGGTCCGCGGCATCGTCACAGGATGGTCGCGAATTTGTTGACGAGCAGGATGTCCTCGACGGCCTGAATGTTGTCGCGCGAGGACAGCGTGATCTCCTCGACGGCCGCGTGCAGGTCGCAGCCCTCGCTCAGCACGCGGTCATAGATCTTCCGCCGCCTTGCCTCGTCGGGCGGCAGCATGAAGATGCTGTAGAGAATCAAGCCGCGCAATCGAGGCAACTCGTCCAGGATGTCCTCGAGCACCATGTAGCTGCCGGGCATAGTGTGCTCGGCGGCGCTGAGCAGATAATGCAGGTTCTTCCGCCGCGCGTAGTCGCGGATCACGATGTTCTGGACGTGCTGCGGGGTGCGGCTGCCGTTCAGCGGCCGGGCGCCGATATAGCCGCGATGGCCGGCTCGCTCAGCCATGGAAGCCTCCCGGGAGCTTGTATTGCATGCCGACGCGGGTCGCCGGACGTAGCAGGATCGGTTCGAAGAATTCGCCGAATCGCTTGTCCGCATAGGGCGACATGATGCTCTTGAAGCGGCAGTTCATGCTCCAACGCGAGCCGGCTTCCTCGTTGACGCGATTGCCGTGCATCAGGGTCTGGTTGAACAGCATCACGTGACCGTAGGGAATCTCGATGAAGGTCGCGTGCGGCTTGATGGTCTGGTAGAGTTCCTCGGCGCTGCGCAGGCTGGCCATCCGGTCCTGCATGTCGCCGTTCAGGGATGGCGGCAGCAGATACATCGATTTGGTGCGGTGGACGTCGACCAGCGGTACCCACACCACGACCTCGAACGGCGAGTCGCCCGACCAGACGTCGGAATGGGTGGCGAGGAGCGACGAATCGTCTCCGGGCAGCTGGATGCTGAGATTGACGCGGCGCTGCATGCAGAGTTCGTTGCCGACGATGGTCTCGATCGTCGAGCGCGCCAGACGGAAATAGGTCGGCCGGAACCAGGGTTCTGCATTGAGGCCGTTGAAGACGTGCAGCCGCAGGCCGTTGAGATCATCGACGCTCACCCGCGTGTGGATGGTGTCGAGCATCGCGTAGGGGTCGTTGCCGTGTGGCAGCTTCAAAAAGTCCGCCGCGAGCTCGGCGGCGCGCCGCTGGATCCGGTCGAGCCCGGCGCGATCGTCGGCCGGCGTGGTGACGAAGCCGTCATCGATGAAACGTTGCGCCAATGCCTGCTCATCGGCCTCGAGGAAAGCCGTGTCCGTCATGCAAAGTACTCCCGGGCGGTCGCGCAAATATAGCTGATGTCCGAGGTCGAGAGGAACTGGTTGATGGGGAGCGTGAGGATCTGATCTGCCTGCCGCTCGGTCGCCGGGAACGCGCCGCGACCGTGGCCAAGATGCGCAGCCGCCTCCTGGAGGTGGATCGGTACCGGATAGTGGATCGCGGTCTCGATACCTTTGTCGGCAAGATATTTTTGGAAGCTATCGCGACGGTCCGTCTGCACGACGAAGGTGTGGAAGGTGTTGAACTCGATGTTGCGACAAAGCGGGATGAACAGGGGAAGGCCGGCGAGCTCGGCGCGGTATTGCGCGGCGTTGCGGCGCCGGCGTTCGATGACAGAGGGCAGGTGACGCAAGCGAATCCGGAGCACCTCGGCCTGGACCGTGTCGAGGCGTGACACGATGCCCCATTCCTGGACGTCACTGCGATTGATCAGGCCATGATTGCGCAGGCGGCGAATTCTCGCGGCAAGCTCGGCGTCGGCGGTGACGACGAAGCCGGCGTCGCCCGCGGCATTGAGGTTCTTCAGCGGGTGGGCGGAGAAGCAGCCGAACGTTCCGATGGTCCCGCTCATCCGCCCGTCATAGGTCGAGCCGACGGCCTGCGCGCTGTCCTCGATCACGGCGAGAGCGTGCTTGGCCGCGATCGCCATCAGCGGGTTCATGTCCGCCATGCGTCCGGTCAGGTGCACCGGCATGATCGCTTTGGTGCGCGAGGTGACGGCGGCCTCAACTGCGGCGGGATCGATATTCTGGTCCGGCAGCACGTCCGCAAACACGGGCTTGGCGCCGACGGCAATGATGGCCGCGGTCGATGCCACGAACGAATTGGGTGGGGTAATCACCTCGTCCCCGGGACCAATGTTGAGCGCCCTCAAGGACAGGATCAGCGCATCGGTGCCGGAATTCAGCGTCACCACATGCGGCGAGCCGATATAAGTGGTGAGCTCCTCTTCGAACTTGGCAATGGCCGCGCCGCCGATGAAATCGCCGCGCCGGAATACGCCCTCGACCGCCTGCATGATCTCAACGCGCTCTTCCTCGAATTGGGCGGGAAGATTGACGTAACCGATGCGCCGGCGGCCGGTGTCAGCGTCCATGGCAGAACGCCCGAACGATCTCGATGACGCGGTCCTGCTGCGCCCGTGTCAGATGCTGGTCGACGGGGAAGCTGATGACTTCCCGGGCATGGCGGTCGGAGACCGGGAAGGTGCCTGGCGCGTAGCCGAGGTGTTTGAGGCCTTCCTGCTGATACAGCGGGATGGGATAGTGGATCTTCGCTTCGATGCCGTTGTCCAGGCAGTGTTTGTAGAGCTCGTCGCGGCGCTCGGCGAACACCATGTAGAGATGGTAGACGTGCTTCACGTTAGGCCGGCGCGGCGGAATGCGCAGGCCGGGCAGGCACGCGAGGCCTGCATCGTAATAGGCCGCGTTCTCGATTCGACGGCGCGTGATCTCGCTGGTCTGGCCGATCAGCCAGTTGCCGACGACCGCCTGGAGGGAATCGAGCCGCGAATTGCAGCCGAGAATCGCGATTTCGTCGCGATTCTTCATGCCGTGGTTGCGGATCAGGCGAAGCCGCTCGTTCATCCCGTCGTCGTTGGTGACGACGACGCCGGCATCGCCCCAGACGTTGAGGTTCTTCAGCGGATGCAGGGAGAAGCCGGCCGCGATACCGTGGGTGCCGGACCGCTTTCCCGCGAATTCCGACAGGATGCCCTGGCAGGAATCCTCGACCACGGGGATGTTGTGACGCTGGGCGATCGCCATCAGCCTGCCCATGTCGGTGACCTCGCCGGTCAATTGAACCGGCATGATCGCCTTGGTTTTCTCCGTGATCGCGGCTTCGACGTAGTCGACGTTCATGCAGAAGGAGTCGTCGCAGTCGACCAGCACCGGGGTCGCGCCGGTCTCGGCGATGGCGCCGACGGTGGCGATGAAGGTGTTGGCGGCCGTGATGACCTCGTCCCCATGGCCGATGCCGAGCGCCTTGAGCGGCAGCTTGAGCGCATCGGTGCCCGATCCGACGCCGATGGCGTGACGCACGCCGATCAGCTCGGCAAAGCGCCGTTCGAATTCCGCGACCGGCTTGCCCAGAGTGAAGTCACCCGTCGCCACCAGTCGGCCGATCTCGGCCAGGATCGGTGCTGGGTCGGAGAATTGCTCGAGCAGATAGGAATATCGAACGTCGTGCATGGGACCCGTCAGGTGGAATGAAGTTGCGGAGAGGAGGTGTATGAGGCGGGAAGCGCGCGCGCGATCGAGGTCGCAATGGCGTCGGCGGAAAGTCCGTGCTTCTTCAGCAGCGAGTCCTGCGATCCGTAATTGTGCATGAACCGGTCCGGCAACGACAACCGCAGCATCGCGGGCAGGCCAGAGCCGAGCTTGTCGATCAGCGTCTCCGCGACCGCGCTGCCCAGGCCGCCCGAGGGCACGTGCTCCTCCAGCGTCGCCACTAGCCTGATACCCCGGATCGCTTGCAGCAGCGCCTTGGTGTCGAGCGGCTTGACCGTGTGCATGTGCAGGATGCCGGCGCGAATGCCTTGCGCGGCCAGCAGGTCGGCCGCAGCGAGTGCCCGCTGGAGCATGATGCCTGTCGTGATCATGACGACGTCGCCTGGCGGCCGCATCAGGATGGCCTTGCCGATCTCGAAGCCGTGCTCGGCCTTTGAGACTACGGCGTCGCCACCTTTGCCGAGCCGGATGTAGATCGGCCCGGTCCAGTCGAGCGTTTGCCCCATCAGCCGCGCCGCTTCGTCGGCGTCGCACGGGCAGACCACCGTCATGTTCGGCAGCGCCCGCATGATGGCGATATCCTCGATCGCCTGGTGGGTGGGGCCGAGCGGGGCGTAGACGAGCCCGCCGCCATTGGCGATCAACCGCACCGGCAGATTGTGCAGGCACAGATCGACCGCGACCTGCTCGTAGCAGCGGCGGGTCAGAAACGTGGCGATGGTGTTGACGTAGGGCACGAAGCCTTCCATCGCGAGACCTGCCGACATGCCGATGATGTGCGCTTCCGAAATGCCTTCGATCAGGTGGCGCTTGGGAAACTCCTTGCTCATCGCGCGCAAGGTACCTGCGCCGGGATCGGAGCCGATGTAGAGCACACGCTCGTCGCGCGCGGCGAGCTTGTGGACCATGTTCATCGCGGTGTTGCGCATGAGAAGCCGATCAAAAATCCCCGACGGCGACGCGGATGGCGTCGAGCTCGCTGTCGGTGAGCTTGTTCTTGTGATGCCAATCCGCGTTGGATTCCGCGGCCGGCAGACCCTTGCCCTTGACGGTATGGCAGATGATCGCTGTGGGTTTTCCCGGAACGGCCGGGACCTGCTTCAGGACAGTGCGCAGGGCGCCGACGTCGTGGCCGTTGAGCTCCTGCACGGCAAAGCCGAAGCTGCGCCATTTGTCCGCGAGCGGCTCCAGCGGCAGGACGTAATCGGTGGGCCCGTAGCTCTGCAGCTTGTTGTAGTCGATCAGCGCGACAAGATTGTCGAGCCCGTGCTTGGCCGCGCCCATGGCAGCTTCCCACACCGATCCCTCGTTGATCTCGCCGTCGCCGAGAAGGACGAAGGTACGGTAGGTCCGCTCGCGCATGCGCGCGGCGAGCGCCAGGCCGACACCGATCGACAGTCCGTGTCCGAGCGCGCCGGTCGAGGCCTCGACCCCCGGCACCATTCCGTATTCGGGATGTCCGCCCAAAATGCTGTCGGGGCCGCAGAAACCGTCCAGCTCCGACAGCGGAAAGAATCCGCGATCGGCCAAGAGCGCATAGAGTGCCAGACACCCGTGTCCCTTGCTGAGGATCGCGCGGTCGCGGGTCGGATCGCGCGGATTGCTCGGATCGATCCGCAGCACGTCGTCGTAGAGCACGCGGACCATCTCGATCAGCGACAATGCCGGACCGACATGTCCGCGTCCCGCAGAGCGGACAGAACCGAGCACCAGGCGGCGCAGATAGAGGCTGCGCTCATCCAGCGTGCAGGCGAGGGCGGTTTCAGCGTGGGGTGAGATCCGGGTCACTTCGGTAAATCGGTTGGGCGAATCGTCTGGTGAAGTCGGCGGGCTTTGTCGAGCTGACCGGCGAGGCGGATCCTAACATCGCCACCTTGCGCAGGCATTGCGCGCCGGGAGCGGCTGTCCGGCAAATACGCGTTCAGGACAATCAGGCACCAGATTCCCTTGAACACAGGATATAGTACGTCAAGGCGGATCGCAAACGCGTCATCGCTCGCCTCGAAGGCGCGCGACAGCCGTTCGATCAAGCGATTCGCGCTCGCTTCCGGCAGGTCGCTGCCGGGGTGAATGGCGGTGTCGGACACGAGCTTGACCGGATCGTCCCAGCCAAAATATTCGAGGTCGATGAATCGCAAGCGCCCGTCTTCGGCGCGCAGCGCGTTGTGCAGTCCGAAGTCGGACGGACTCAGCGCGCGATGGGTGGGCGCAAGGTCCACCGAGGGACCCCGGCCCAGTTCCGCGTAGCGCCGGCGGAGCTGCCGAATCGCGACGGCAGTGCTGGGAACGAGGCTGCCTTCGATAAACGTGCGCAGGTCCGGATGATCATCCAATGCCCGCCTCAATGCGTCCAGGCGCTGCTCGTACTGGGCGATGGCCGCTTCTGGCGAAAAGATGCTGGCTGAGGCGTTGCGCAAATGCTGCGCGCCTTCGGCGTCGCGCAGCTTCTGCAGCCCGATGAGGAAATCGGCGAGTTGATCGGCATCGTCGCCCTGGGGGCGCAGCACCGCAGGTTCGCCGTCGAACCATTGGTACAGCGCGCAGAACGCATCCGCGTCCTTCGCGACCGGCCGTGGTGTCGACGTGATGCCGTGGCGCGCCAGGAACGAGAGTGCATCATACTCCTGTCCCAGGCGATCGCGTCCGTCGGACCGATAATGCTTGAGGGCGAGGGGCGGTCCCTCCGCCATCTCCAGCCGAAAAACCCTGTTGTTGCCGCCGGACCGTGCCGGCTGGGCGTCTGCGACACGCGCACCGGCCAGGCGGCTGCCGATTGCCATCGCATCCGGCGCGGTGATGTCGCTCTCGCTCATGCTGCAAACACCTCGCGGCGGATATCGGCCCATGTCGCGATCGGCTTGCAGTGTTCGGGGTGAGGAGGCTCCGACCGCGTGAACAGGATCGATCGCGTGGTTTTCGGAAAATGCGGTTGCTCGAAGACGTCGACCAGATCGTCGATGAAGACGTCCAGCTTCAGGCTCGCGAGCCTCTCGACCTTGGCGGCCAGTGTGTGCTCGAAATAGACGTCGTCGACGGCCAGCGCCGCATCCGCAGCGTCGATCAGGCCGGCTCCCCGCAGCCAGCCGCGCGCCGCGTCGCGCAGGTCGGTGCGGTCGGGGTCCTGATGACCGAATCGGGTCTTGTGGCTGACGATGCAGACCTTCGAGCCGGCCCGCTTGCACGCCACCAGGAATTCCCGCACGCCCGGATAGATTTCGGCGCCGCCAATTCCCTTGCCGTAGACGAAGCCTTGCAGTCCTTGCCAGGCGAGCTCGCCGCCCGCGCTGGACCGGAGATGATCCCGTAGGTCGGTCTTCAGCCCCTCCCACCCTTCCGGCACCAGCCCACGCTGAAGTGCGACGGCGGCAAAGACCTTGTCGTAGCAGATGATCGTGTTGTCGAAATCGATGCCGATCCGCACGCCGCTCACTTCAGGCTGATGTTCTGCATCATCTTGATGTTGAAGTACCGGGGGTCGTTAAGCGAGTTCGGCAGGTGGCCCGCCTTGAAAGCGTCAACGAGGCCGGACACGGCCTGCTCGATCGTATGGGACGGCGCAAAGCCGAGCTCGCGCCGGATCTTCTCCGAAGAAACGTGGTAGGAGCGGAGATCGTCGGTCGGCTCGACGACGACATCGACATTGCTGCCGACCACCGACTTGACGATGTCGGCGATCTTCATCAGCGAGTGGTTCTCGTAGCCGATATTGTACGTCTTGCCGTCGATCTTTGCGTCATCCAGCTGGAGCAGGAACAGATAAGCGGCTGACATGTCCTGGATGTGCAAATTGGGCCGGCGCTGCGTTCCGCCGAACACGCGGATGCGGCCGGTGTTAACCGCGAGATTAGTCAGGATGTTGACGACGACGTCGAGCCGCTGTCGCGGTGCGTAGCCGCAGACGGTGGCGGGGCGAACCGTGCAGGCGACGAACCCGGACGCGGCCTCGTCGGCTAGGTCGGTCTCGCACATCGCCTTGAACTTCGAGTAGTCCGTGAGCGGCTCGCAGGACAGGTCCTCGGTCACCTCGGCTTCGTCCTTGATTCCGTAGACGCTGGACGAGGAGGCATAGATGAAGCGCTTGATGCCAGCCTTCTTGGCGGCGCGCACCATCGGCCGGAAGCAGTCGTAGTTGATGGACTTGCCGAGCCCCGGGTCCAGCTCGAACGACGGGTCGTTGGAGATGCAGGCGAGGTGGATTACGGCGTTGTTGCCGCGCAGGGCCTCGTTGATCGCGGCTTCGTCACGGATGTCACCCTTGATCAGGCGCAAATTGGGATTGTCGCGGACGGCATCGAACACGTCCTCGCCATACATGAACAGGTCGAGCACGGTGACCTTGTGGCCCGCAGCGAGCAACTGGGGAACCAGCACGCTACCGACATAGCCGGCACCACCGGTGACCATCACATTCCATTTTCGACCAATCACTGTCGTTCTCCAGTATCTGCCGTCGCGCTACTTCAACAGCGCGGTGACGAACTTGACCAGCGGCACCTTTTCGACCGAGCTGCGGTGGCCGACGATCCCGACCTTGATCGCGCCGGCTGCGTTCCCGATGAAGGCGACGTCCTCGATATTGCCGCCGGCGGCAACCAGCGGCGCGGTGATCGTTAGGAAGGCGTCGCCCGCGCCGACGGTATCGACGACGGTCTTGGTGAAGGCGGGGACGCGCGTGACGCCGGTTTTCGACGAGAAGGGGTAGCAGCCGAAGGAGCCGTGCGTGATGATCATGTTGTCGCAGTCGATCTTGCCGTGCAAGCCGGCCTCGATCACGGACGCGATGTCGCTGAACTTGTCGCTTGCAGCCAGACGCGCCTCCGGCGCGTCGATGCAGATGTAGTCGGCCCGCGGATACCTCGTGATCAGGTTGTAGCCGTGATTGCCGCTGTTGCTCTGGGCATTGACCGCCAGGAATCTGGAGTTGGCGATCAGGGTGTCGATCGTGCTCGACGCGATCATGCCGTGACCGAAATCGGTGGCGATCACCACGTCCGCGCCACGGACGCGCTCCGTCGTGATACGGTCGATCTCCTTCCGATCGGCCTCGTCGAGCGGCGTGTCGTCCATGGTGTAGACTTCGAAGAGCTTGTGCAGATATCCGAGCTCGACGTACCGCGATTTGCGGGTCGTCGGACGGCCCTGAAGGCGGATCGGCGTCAACGTGACGTTCGGGCGGACATGCGCCCGAATGAACTCCTCAGGGTAGTCGTTGCCACCAAGCGTCGTGACGACCTCCACCGACTTGCAGAAGCTCGCGACATGGTTCGCCGCGGCAATGACGCCGCCCGCAAATTGCTCGCCGCTCTTGAACAGCGTGGCGACGATGTTTTCCTTCGAGGCCTTTCCGAGCGCCGTGACGTACTGGTATTCGTCGATGATGGTGTCGCCGACCAGCACGACGTGCATGTCCTGCACCTTGTCGATCAGCTTCAGCAGGCGATCGGCGCCGCCACCTTCACGGACTTTTTGCAGGTAGTCGCGGAGGGGAGGATCGTAGATGTCGAAATACCGGTTCACCAGCGACGAGGAGCTGAATGTCACGTCGCGCGTGAACACGATGCGCCCGCCGTGACGCTCGACGGCGTCGCGCTCGGTCCGGATCTTGCCGGTTACGTCGTCTTCGGGGTTTTCATAGTCAGACCCCTTCACATAGATGTCCGGCCGCACCGTATCCAGGATCGGCTCGGCGCTGGAAGTGTGATTGATGCCGACCCAATCGACGGTCGCGAGCGAGGCCAGCATCTCGGCCCGCATGTTTTCGGGGAAGATCGGCCGACCGGGTCCCTTGTTGACGTAACGGTCGGCGGTGATCGTGACCATGACGACGTCGCCGTCGTTGCGCGCCGCCTGGATGTGTCTGATATGGCCGAGATGCACGAGGTCGAAGACGCCATGGCAGAGTGCAACCTTCCGGCCCCGCGCTTGCGCGGAGCGCGCGATCTCGCCCAGTTCCTCGATTGTCCTGATCTTTTCGTGCTCCGCCAGTTGGTCGTTCAACGCGGGATTGTCGGTCGGAATATAGCCCATGTGAATTACCTAAAGCGCCGGCCGGCCTCAGCCGGGCGGCCCGGAATTGATCGATTCGCGGCAACGATACCCGGCGAACCTGTTCACTGGCTTGCCTTCTGCGGCGCGCCGGATGGCGCGTCGTTGTTGTCTGCGAGATATTTGAACCAGTCCTTCGTGGCGTCCGCGATCTTGTCCACTGTCCACAGGGGAGCGTCCTTGTACTGATCCATCGAATTCAGCATCGTCGCGACCCCGTCCTCAAATCTTACCTTCGGCGTCCATTTCAGGATCCGCTTGATCTTGGTGATGTCGGCATAGGTGCAATCGGGCTCGCCGGGACGCTTGGGAATGTGGACCTTGTCGCCGCCGAGAAGCTCAACCAGCCGGTTGACACTGTAGGTGTTGTCGGAGCCGACGTTGAAAATCTCGTTCGAGACCTCGGAGCGCGCGGCGGTCACGAAAGCATCGGCGACATCGCTGACGAAGGTGAAGTCGCGGGTCTGTTCGCCATCGCCGACCACCGTGAAGGGCTTGCCGGCGAGCTTCTGCGCCATGAACACGCCGAACACGGCGCCGTAGGTGCCCGTGGTGCGATGGCGCGGCCCGTACACGTTGAACAGGCGCAGCGCGACCGCGGGCAGCTTGTAGACCTGGCACCAGTGCATGACGCACTGCTCGCCGAGATTCTTGGTGAGGGCATAAGGATACATCGGTCGGATCTCAGCGCTCTCCGGCGTCGGATAGACATCGGGAATTCCGTAGCAGGAGGACGACGCAGCATAAACGAAGCGGCTGACGCCGGCCTGCCGGGCAGCCTCGAGAACGTTGATCGTGCCGTCGACATTGGCGCGGTGATACGGGATCGGGGACTCGATCGAGGGGACGATGTCGGCCAGCGCGGCGAGATGAAACACCCAGTCGATGCCGTCGAAATGCGGCTTGATCGATTCGAGTTCGGTGACGTCGGCCCGCACGATCTTCAGTCGACCAGAATCGACACGCGAGGCCAGATTTTCGGGGCGTCCGATCACGAAATTGTCGAGCGCGACGACCTCATGGTCGTCGTCGAGGAGGCGGTCGACGAGGTGACTGCCGATGAAGCCCGCGCCACCGGTAACGATGCATTTCATAGGAACATCCGTGATGCGAATGCCCAGCGAAACAGGCCCGCCAATGTTGAGTGAAGGTGGAAACCGAATCGGCTGTTGGTCGACTTCGATGGTAATATAGCTTTGCAATCGCTGGTGATAGCCGGTATCAGGGGCGCCATGTTGCCGTCGAGCTGCCAACCCATGCCTGTGGAGCCCATCAATCCCGATCACAAGGCCTTCCTCGACGATTATGTGGGGCGCCTCCATCGCGCGACGGCGGTTGACGACGGGGTTTTCGCCAGGATTTCCGCCACCCGCACGGCTTGGTTGCGCGCGCGCGAGCAGGGCGGCCGAGTCATCTTCATCGGCAATGGAGGCTCGGCCGGCATCGCCTCCCATCTCGCGATCGATCTGGCGAAGAACGCATCGGTGCCCGCACTCTGCTTCAGCGATGCCAGCATGATGTCGTGTCTTGCCAATGATTACGGTTTCGAGCACTGGCTTGCGCATGCTGTGCGGCTGAGCGCCCGCGCCTGCGATTGCCTCGTCGCGATCAGCTCGTCGGGACGCTCGAAGAATATTCTCAATGCGGTCGCGCAGGCGCGGGCGATGAAGCTCGATGTGATCACGCTGTCGGGCATGAACGCCGAGAATCCGCTGCGCAATCTCGGCGACGTCAATTATTACGTCGACAGCCGCAGCTACAACATCGTCGAGACCACGCATCAGTTCTGGATGATGGCCGCGATCGACCTCATCATCGGTGGCGCGGAATATCCGGCGTCCTGAGGCGGTGCCGTCGATCTGATCACCACGGGGTGAGATTGCCTCACCCGCTCGCATGTCTCCGTTTTACGGTCCTACGATGAAAAACCTGTTTTACGTCCGCCATACCTGCCGCCTCTGTCATTCGGACAAGCAAGAGCTTGTCGTCCCGATGGCGGGCATGCCCATCGGCACCCCGAACTTCCAGGTGCCGGATGCAAGCGCCGACGATTCTGTCTTTCGGGCCGCGGTGCCGATGGCGCTGCACCTGTGCGCAGACTGCGGCCACCTGCAGATTCTCCACGTCGGCAATCCGGAGATCCAGTACCGCAACTACGTCTATACCACCTCGCTCTCGCTTGGCCTGCGGGAGCACTTCGCAGGCTATGCCAACGACGTCGTCAGCCGGTTCGCCGTCGCGCCGGGCTCGCTGGTCGTCGAGCTCGGCAGCAACGACGGATCGCTGCTCGGTTTCTTCAGGGAGCGCGGCATGCGGGTGCTGGGTGTCGATCCCGCCGTCGACATCGCGCGGCGTGCGACGGAAGCAGGAATCGAGACCATCGGCGATTTCTTCACCGATGCCATCGGTCGCCGCATCCTGCAAAGCCACGGCGCGGCCAGCGTCGTGATCGCCAACAACATGATCGCAAATGTCGACAATCTCGACCCGCTGGTGATCGGGGTTCGCGACGTGCTTGCGCCGGACGGGCTGTTCGTTTTCGAAACGCAGTATGGCCTCGACGTCACCGAGAAGAACCTTCTCGACACCGTCTATCACGAGCATCTGTCGTATTTTAACATCAAGCCGCTGACGCGCTTCTTCGCGCGGCTCGGCATGGAAGTGATCGACGTCCAGCACATCGAGACCAAGGGCGGCTCGATCCGGGTGACGGTGCAGCGTGCCGGCGGCGCGAAGAAGCCGTCCGCTGAGGTCGCGCGCTTCATCGCCGAGGAAGATCGGCTCGGCGTCGACCAGCCGGGCTACTATGTGCCCTATGCGAAGAGGATCGCCGCCATCCGCGACGAGTTGGTCGCGATGGCCGATGCCGCCCATGCGCGCGGTCAACTCGTGGCCGGCTACGGCGTCTCGGTCGGGACCACGACCCTGCTGCCGCAGTTCGGCCTGGAGAACAAGATCGACTTCCTGGTGGACGACGATCCCAAGAAGGCGAACGTGATGGCCGGCCCGGGATACGACATCCCCATCCTGCCGCCCGCCGCCCTTTACGAGCGCAAGCCAGCGTTCGTCGTCGTCTTCGCCTGGCGCTACGTGGACCCGATCCGGGCCAAGCATGCCGGCTATTTCGCCGAGGGCGGAAAGTTCGTTGTGCCGTTGCCGGGCATTTCGACGATCGACCGGGCCGACTGACCTTGAGGAGGCGCTAATGGGGCGGCAGATGACGGGCCCGGTGGTCTCGTCCTGCCAGGAACCGGCTGCGCCCCTTGGGACGGCGGATTGCAGGCGGCAGATAAGCCCTTGATTGGCCTGATCTCTGGTCGGTCGCCTGTGGAGGTCGTTTTGCTCGCGCCAGCCCTCCCTGTCTTGACCTTTGGCCCCATCCGCAGTAGATACCGCGCACTCGCAGCCGGCCCGTTAGACGCGGATCTCCGGCGCGGCTTTGAAATCCCCGAACAATCGAGCCCGGATTCCGGCTCATCCTTCGAGACAGAGGGCTGGGCCAACGGCGGCTGTTCGGATCCCTGAAATTCATTCGCGTCTGTCGACGGACGTTGGACATCAAACGATGGCAGTCAGCCCGTTCAAGTTCTTGCAGGAAGTGCGCTCGGAGACCGCCAAGGTCACCTGGCCGACCCGCCGCGAGACCACGATCACCACCATCATGGTGTTCGTGATGGTCGCCGTGGCCTCGATCTTCTTCTTCGCCGCCGACCAGATCATCCGCGTCCTCATCACCTTCCTTCTGGGCATTCACTGATGGCAACAGCAACGGCTCAATTGTCTGACAAGCGCTGGTACATCGTCCACGCCTATTCGAACTTCGAGAAGAAGGTCGCCGAATCGATCCGCGAGCAGGCCAAGCAGCGCGGGCTCGAGGAGCTGTTCGAGCTGGTGCTGGTCCCGACCGAGAAGGTCACGGAAGTGCGCCGCGGCCGCAAGATCGATGCCGAGCGCAAGTTTTTCCCGGGCTACGTGCTGGTGAAGATGAAGCTGACCGATGAGGCGTTCCATCTAATCAAGAACACGCCGAAGGTGACCGGCTTCCTCGGCGCGGAAAACAAGCCGATGCCGATCTCGGAAGCCGAGGCCATGCGCATCCTGCACCAGGTGCAGGAGGGCGTGGAGCGGCCGAAGGCGTCGGTGTCGTTCGAGATCGGCGAGAACGTCCGCGTGGCCGATGGCCCGTTTGCCTCGTTCTCGGGTGTGGTCGAGGAAATCGACGAGGCGCGCTCGCGCGTGAAGGTCGCGGTGTCGATCTTCGGCCGCGCCACGCCGGTCGAACTGGAATTCGGTCAGGTCGAGAAGGTCTGATCGGGTAGGCGCGAGACTTCGGTCTCGCGCAACAAGAGGCCGTGGGAGGGAGAGGGCGGTTGCCAGCCGCATCCGACCCAGACCACGAACCTGAAACCGCCGGCCCAGGCCGGCCCAACAGGAGTGATACATGGCAAAGAAAGTGACCGGATACCTGAAGCTTCAGGTCCCGGCCGGTGCGGCGAATCCTTCGCCCCCGATCGGTCCCGCGCTCGGTCAGCGCGGTCTCAACATCATGGAGTTCTGCAAGGCGTTCAACGCCCAGACCCAGAAGGAAGAGAAGAACACCCCGATCCCAGTGGTCATCACCATCTATGCGGACCGTTCCTTCACGTTCGAGATGAAGACGCCGCCGATGTCCTTCTTCCTCAAACAGGCTGCCAAGATCCAGTCCGGCTCCAAGGCGCCGGGCCGTGACAAGGCCGGCGCGGTGACCAAGGCGCAGGTGCGCGAGATCGCCGAGAAGAAGATGAAGGATCTCAATTGCGATTCCATCGAATCGGCCATGAAGATGGTCGAGGGCTCTGCCCGCTCGATGGGTCTGGAAGTGGCGGGGTAAGGGCTCATGGCAATCGGAAAACGTTTGAACAAAGCCCGCGAAGGTATTGATCGCGAAAAGCTTTACCCGCTCGCGGACGCCATCAAGATGGTCAAGGAACGCGCGAAAGCGAAGTTCGACGAGACCATCGAGGTCGCGATCAATCTCGGCGTCGATCCGCGTCACGCTGACCAGATGGTCCGCGGTGTCGTGACCCTGCCGAACGGCACCGGCCGTACGCTTCGCGTCGGCGTGTTCGCCCGCGGCGCCAAGGCCGACGAGGCCAAGGCTGCGGGAGCCGACGTCGTCGGCGCCGAGGACCTGGTCGAGAAGGTGCAGAACGGCACGATCGATTTCGATCGTTGTATTGCGACCCCCGACATGATGCCGCTGGTCGGCCGCCTCGGTAAGGTGCTCGGCCCGCGCGGCCTGATGCCGAACCCGAAGATCGGCACCGTGACCATGGATGTCACCGGTGCGGTGAAGGGCGCCAAGGGCGGCTCGGTCGAGTTCCGCGTCGAGAAGGCTGGCATCCTGCAGGCTGGCGTCGGCAAGGCCTCGTTCACCGAGGAAAAACTGGTCGAGAACATCAAGGCTCTGGCGGACGCAGTCTCCAAGGCCAAGCCGGCCGGTTCCAAGGGCACCTACATCCAGCGCGTTGCGGTGTCCTCGTCGATGGGCCCCGGCGTGAAGGTCGAGCCGGGTACTATTCTCGGCTGAGGTTTGGAAATGACATGAGGCGAGGGGCGGAATTGGGCAACCGATTCCGCCCCTCGTCGTTTGTGACGGCGTTCACCGGAAACAAGAACAATGACTGACAAGGTCCTGATCTACTCGCGCTTTCCCAAGACGATGATGGCGCGCTTCGCCGAGCGGTTCGAGCTGCTCGACACCGGCGGCAGGCCGGCGCGGGAGGTGTTTTCGGCCGACGCGCTCGGCGGCATCCGCGCGGTGCTCACCGCGGGTGGCACGCCAATGGGTGCGGAGGCGATGGACCTGTTTCCGAAGCTCGGCGCCATCGTCTGCTACGGCACTGGCTATGACGGTGTTGACCTGAAGGCCGCTGCTGCCCGCAACGTCGCAGTCGGACACAGCCCGGGCGCCAATGCGGCCTCGGTCGCCGACATCGCGATGACCCTGATGCTCGCGGCGACGCGGCGAATCCTGGTGGCCGACCAGTACGTCCGAAGCGGCGATTGGGCCGCGTCAAAGCCCTCGCCGATGATGCGCCCGCAGGCCGGGATGCCGGGCCGCCGCATCGGCGTCTACGGCATGGGCGAGATCGGCCGCAAGATCGCAGCGCGCTGCGCATCCTTCGAGAGCGAAATCGGCTATTTCAGCCGCAGCAAATACGATCTGCCCTATCAATATTTTCCGACGCTGGAGGCGCTCGCCGACTGGTGTAGCGTGCTGATGATCGCGGTCCGGGCAGGGGCCGAGACCCAGCATGCCGTTGGCGCCGATATCCTCAAGCGCCTCGGGGCGGACGGCTATATCGTCAACATCTCCCGCGGCTCGGTGATCGACGAGAAAGCCCTGGTGGTGGCGCTCACCGAAAAGACCATCGCCGGCGCCGGTCTCGACGTCTACGACCAGGAACCGCACGCCCCGGACGCGCTGACGGCGCTCCCAAATGTCGTGTTCGCCCCCCATATCGGCGGCCACACCCTCGAATCGCACGTAGCCATGCAGAACTGCGTGCTGGCGAACCTGACCGCGTTTTTCGAAGGCAGGCCGCTGCCTTATGAGGTCAAATGAGCGGAAACCGGCCCTTGTCGGCCATGGTTAAGCGCGAGCGGCAACGGATTGGAACTGGTGTGAATTTTGCTCTTGGCAAGCAGGCCCCGGGCGGTTAAAGAACCTCTTCCGGACGTGCCGGCCTCGGCTGGCGCGTTCGTGCACGCATTCCGAAAACAAGCGATGGAGATCATTCCTTTTCAGGACGTCCGTGAGGATTGGCTGGAAAAGGAGGGAAATTCGTCGGGTGTGGGATGCGGGCAGAGGTCGGGCGGTTCGCCGGCTGACCTTGTCCTGTCCAAGACTGCAGGCGCCCGCGGGGAATTTCGATTTCTCAACGGCTTAATCGCATGGCCTGCATAGACGGGTGAAGACCGGATTTCACTTCGTGGCCACCTTAGGGTCGGTTGCGGAATGGGTTTGGTTCGGACCTCGACACGCCGTGGGCCCTAACGGGCTCCCGGAGGGCAGGCTTTGAATTGTCGTCTTGCCCGGCGTGTCCGATGGGTTTGGCCCTGAGGTTCAGGTTTGGGCGGGACGATGGGTGCAACCCGGCGGTCCCGCTTTCGCGATGACCGCCAACCGGAAAGAGCTTGCTGTGGAACGAGCGGCAAAAAAGGAAGCGGTCGAACAGCTCAATGGGGTCTTCAAGACCACGAGCGTCGCGGTCGTTGCCCAATATTCCGGCCTGACCGTTGCCCAGATGCAGAAGCTGCGCATGCAGATGAAGCAGGCTGGCGCCTCGGTGAAGGTCTCGAAGAACCGTCTCGCCAAAATTGCTCTTGAAGGCACTGACGTCGTTGCCATCGGCCCCATGCTGAAGGGACCGACCGTGATCGCCACCTCGGACGATCCGGTAGCGGCGCCAAAGGTCGCCGTCGAATTCGCCAAGGCGAACGAAAAGTTCGTCATCATTGGCGGCTCGATGGGAAAGACCGTCCTGAATGTCGACGGCGTGAAGGCACTTGCCTCGCTGCCGTCGCTTGACGAACTGCGCGCCAAGATCGTCGGCCTGCTTGTGGCCCCGGCGACCAAGATCGCTCAGCTCGCCAACGCGCCCGCGGGCAAGCTCGCGCGCGTCATCCAGGCTTATGCCTCAAAGGGCGAAGCGGCCTGACGCCCTTCGCAAAACTCAAACCCGAACCAGACTTACATTCAAGGAAACTGAACAATGGCTGACCTGCAGAAGATCGTTGACGACCTCTCGAGCCTCACCGTGCTCGAAGCTGCCGAACTCGCGAAGCTCCTCGAAGAGAAGTGGGGCGTTTCGGCTGCCGCGGCTGTCGCCGTGGCCGGCCCGGCTGGTGGTGGCGCTGCCGCCGCTCCGGCCGAAGAGAAGACCGAGTTCACGGTCGTTCTTGCCGCCGCCGGCGACAAGAAGATCGAGGTCATCAAGGAAGTCCGCGCCATCACCGGCCTGGGCCTGAAGGAAGCAAAGGACCTCGTCGAGGGCGCGCCCAAGCCTGTCAAGGAAGGCGTGAACAAGGACGAAGCCGAGAAGCTCAAGGCCCAGCTCGAGAAGGCTGGCGCGAAGGTCGAGCTCAAGTAAGCAACGCTTACTGGCACGAGATCCCGGTGCGCATCATCGCAACCGGGGTCTCGGTCCACTCCCCGAAAGGGTGGGCTGGATGCAAGAGGCGTGCGACGGAACGACCCGACGCAGGCCGAACACGAAAAAGTGTGGGGATTTGAGGGTTTGTCCCTCGAATCTGCACTAATGTCGCCCCATATCGGGTCGGCAGCACGAAAGCGCGGTGGGCAGGGATGCCGCATTCCCTGTAAGCCGTTGGGAGAGCAAGCTATTTCGGGCTTTTGCAGTCCGTGAAGAGGATGGTTGTGACGGGCGGGCGCGCTCCTGCGCCCCGCGCGTCGTTTTGCGTTTTGAAGGTCTGAAGAACAGATTCAGGACATTCCTGCCTGAAACTGAGTCTCCGGCCCCCAAGACGGGTTCGAAAAATTCAACCCGGGGAGCGGCGGTCGCCGCGTTCCGGAGGACGCGCCCAAATCGGGCGACGAAAATGAGAGGCCACGATGGCGCAGCAGACATTCACCGGTCGCAAACGCGTTCGCAAGTTCTTCGGACACATCAAGGAAGTGGCCGAGATGCCGAACCTCATCGAGGTTCAGAAGGCGTCCTATGACCAGTTCCTGATGGTCGACGAGCCCCAGGGCGGACGGTCGGACGAGGGCTTGCAGGCGGTGTTCCGCTCGGTGTTCCCGATCTCCGACTTCTCGGGCACCTCGATGCTGGAATTCGTCCGCTACGAGTTCGAGCCGCCGAAATACGACGTCGACGAGTGCCGCCAGCGCGGCATGACCTTCGCGGCTCCCCTCAAGGTGACGCTGCGCCTCATCGTGTTCGATATCGACGAGGAAACCGGCGCGAAGTCGGTCAAGGACATCAAGGAGCAGGACGTCTACATGGGCGATATCCCGCTCATGACGATGAACGGCACCTTCATCGTCAACGGCACCGAGCGCGTCATCGTCTCGCAGATGCACCGTTCGCCGGGCGTGTTCTTCGACCACGACAAGGGCAAGACCCATTCGTCGGGCAAGCTGCTGTTCGCCGCCCGCGTGATCCCGTATCGCGGCTCCTGGCTCGACATCGAGTTCGACGCCAAGGACATCGTCTATGCGCGTATCGACCGTCGCCGCAAGCTTCCGGTGACGTCGCTGATGTTCGCGCTCGGTCTCGACGGCGAGGCGATCCTCAGCACCTTCTACAAGAAGATCCAGTACAAGCGGATCAAGGAAGGCTGGCGCGTTCCGTTCGACGCCAATCGTTTCCGCGGCTACTCGACCATCAACGACCTGATCGACGCCGATACCGGCAAGGTCGTGCTCGAAGCCGGCAAGAAGCTCACCGTGCGCGGTGCGCGTCAGATGCAGGAGAAGGGTCTGAAGGCGCTGCGCCTGTCGGATGCGGAGCTCGTCGGCAACTACATCGCCGAGGACCTCGTCAATCCCAAGACCGGCGAGATCCACGCGGAAGCCGGTGAAGAGATCACCGACAAGTCGATGAAGGCTCTCAACGAGCAGGGTTACAAGGAACTGCCGCTGCTCGACATCGACCACGTCAATGTCGGCGCCTACATCCGCAACACGCTCTCGGCCGACAAGAACATGACGCGTGAGGACGCGCTGTTCGACATCTACCGCGTCATGCGTCCCGGCGAGCCGCCGACGCTGGATTCGGCGCAGGCGATGTTCCAGTCGCTGTTCTTCGACGCCGAGCGCTACGACCTCTCGGCCGTCGGCCGCGTCAAGATGAACATGCGCCTCGACCTCGATGCGCCCGACACCCAGCGCACGCTGCGCAAGGAAGACATCCTCTCCGTCATCAAGACGCTGGTGGACTTGCGCGACGGCAAGGGCGAGATCGACGACATCGACCATCTCGGCAACCGCCGTGTGCGCTCGGTCGGCGAGCTCATGGAGAACCAGTACCGCATCGGCTTGCTCCGCATGGAGCGTGCGATCAAGGAGCGCATGTCTTCGGTCGACATCGACACGGTCATGCCGCAGGACCTGATCAACGCGAAGCCGGCGGCCGCTGCCGTGCGCGAGTTCTTCGGCTCCTCGCAGCTCTCGCAGTTCATGGACCAGACCAACCCTCTGTCGGAGATCACCCACAAGCGCCGCCTGTCGGCGCTTGGACCGGGCGGTCTGACCCGCGAGCGCGCCGGCTTCGAGGTGCGCGACGTGCATCCGACGCATTACGGCCGCATCTGCCCGATCGAGACGCCGGAAGGTCCGAACATCGGCCTGATCAACTCGCTCGCGACCTTCGCGCGCGTGAACAAGTACGGCTTCGTTGAGACCCCGTATCGCAAGGTCAAGGACGGCCGCGTCACCGACGAGGTCGTGTACCTCTCGGCAATGGAAGAGGGCCGCTACACGGTCGCGCAGGCCAACGTGCCGCTCGATCCGAAGGGCCGCTTCACCGAAGACCTCGTGGTCTGCCGTCACGCCGGCGAAGTCTTGCCGGTGACCCCGGACAAGGTCGACTACATGGACGTGTCGCCGAAGCAGCTCGTTTCGGTCGCAGCCGCGCTGATCCCGTTCCTCGAGAACGACGACGCCAACCGTGCGCTGATGGGCTCGAACATGCAGCGCCAGGCGGTGCCGCTGGTTCGCGCCGAAGCGCCGTTCGTCGGCACCGGCATGGAAGGCGTGGTTGCGCGTGACTCGGGTGCTGCGATCGCGGCGCGCCGTTCGGGCGTGATCGACCAGATCGACGCGACCCGCGTCGTCATCCGCGCCACCGAAGATCTCGATCCGACCAAGTCGGGCGTCGATATCTACCGGCTGATGAAGTACCAGCGCTCCAACCAGTCGACCTGCATCAACCAGCGTCCGCTGGTGAAGGTCGGCGACATCGTCAAGAAGGGCGACATCATCGCCGACGGTCCGTCGACCGATCTCGGCGAGCTCGCGCTCGGCCGGAACGTGCTCGTCGCGTTCATGCCGTGGAACGGCTACAACTTCGAAGACTCGATCCTGCTCTCCGAGCGGATCGTGAAGGAAGACGTGTTTACCTCGATTCATATCGAAGAATTCGAGGTGATGGCCCGCGACACCAAGCTCGGACCCGAGGAAATCACCCGCGACATTCCGAACGTCTCGGAAGAAGCGCTGAAGAACCTCGACGAAGCCGGCATCGTGTACATCGGCGCGGAAGTGCGCGCCGGCGACATCCTGGTCGGCAAGATCACGCCGAAGGGCGAAAGCCCGATGACGCCGGAAGAAAAGCTCCTGCGCGCCATCTTCGGCGAGAAGGCTTCCGACGTCCGCGACACCTCGCTGCGCGTTCCTCCGGGCGTGCAGGGCACCATCGTCGAAGTGCGCGTGTTCAACCGGCACGGCGTCGACAAGGACGAGCGTGCGCTGGCGATCGAGCGGGAAGAGATCGAGCGTCTGGCCAAGGACCGCGACGACGAGCAGGCGATCCTGGACCGCAACGTCTACAACCGCCTTGCCGAGCTGCTCGAAGGACGGCAGGGCATCGCCGGTCCGAAAGGCTTCAAGAAGGACACCAAGATCACCCGTGCGGTGCTCGAGGAGTACCCGAAGTCGCAGTGGTGGCTGTTCGCTTCGCCGAACGACAAGCTGATGGCCGAGATCGAGGCCATGCGGAAGCAGTACGACGAGTCGAAGAAGGGGCTTGAACAGCGCTTCCTCGACAAGGTCGAAAAGCTTCAGCGCGGTGACGAATTGCCGCCCGGTGTGATGAAGATGGTCAAGGTCTTCGTCGCGGTGAAGCGCAAGATCCAGCCCGGCGACAAGATGGCCGGCCGCCACGGCAACAAGGGCGTGGTGTCGAAGATCGTGCCGATCGAGGACATGCCGTTCCTCGAAGACGGTACGCATGCCGACATCGTGCTCAATCCGCTCGGCGTGCCCTCGCGCATGAACGTCGGACAGATCCTCGAGACCCATCTCGGCTGGGCATGTGCCGGCCTCGGCAAGCGTATCGGCCAGACGGTCGATGCCTATTTGTCGAAGCAGGACATCAGGCCGCTGAAGGAAACCTTGAAGAAGGTCTACGGCGAGGACGAGACGATCAAGTCGCTCAACGACAACGAGTTGATCGAGCTCGGCCACAATCTGAGCCGCGGCGTTCCGATCGCGACGCCGGTGTTCGACGGCGCCAAGGAAGCCGACATCGAGGAGATGCTGAAGCTTGCCGGTCTCGACGCTTCGGGCCAGTCGACCGTCTATGACGGCCGCACCGGCGATGCCTTCGACCGCAAGGTGACGGTGGGCTACATCTACATGCTCAAGCTGCACCATCTCGTCGACGACAAGATCCACGCGCGTTCGATCGGTCCGTACTCGCTCGTTACCCAGCAGCCGCTGGGCGGCAAGGCGCAGTTCGGCGGCCAGCGCTTCGGCGAAATGGAAGTGTGGGCGCTCGAGGCTTACGGCGCGGCGTACACGCTCCAGGAGATGCTGACCGTGAAGTCGGACGACGTCGCTGGCCGTACCAAGGTGTACGAGGCGATCGTGCGTGGCGACGACACCTTCGAGGCCGGTATTCCGGAATCGTTCAACGTGCTGGTCAAGGAAATGCGCTCGCTCGGCCTCAACGTCGACTTGCACAATTCCAAGGTCGGACCGGGGACGGCGGAAGCGGCCGAGTAATACGACCCTCATGCCCGGCCTGAATGGCCGGGCATCGGCGCCCAGTCCTCGAATCGCGAGGGCAGGGCGCCCCGCATAGTGATTTTCGAATTTGCTGCCGGAGGCGACCGGCACGCGAGGAGAAGACGATGAACCAAGAAATTATGAATCTCTTTAATCCGACGACGCCGGCTCAGGTCTTCGACCAGATCCGGATCTCGATCGCGAGCCCCGAGAAGATTCTGTCCTGGTCGTACGGCGAGATCAAGAAGCCGGAAACCATCAACTACCGTACCTTCAAGCCCGAGCGCGATGGCCTGTTCTGCGCCCGCATCTTTGGGCCCATCAAGGACTACGAGTGCTTGTGCGGCAAGTACAAGCGCATGAAGTACAAGGGCATCATCTGCGAGAAGTGCTCGGTCGAAGTCACGCTGTCGCGCGTCCGGCGCGAGCGCATGGGCCATATCGAGCTCGCAGCCCCCGTCGCCCACATCTGGTTCCTGAAGTCGCTGCCCTCGCGCATCGGCCTCCTGCTCGACATGACGTTGAAGGATCTCGAGCGGATCCTCTATTTCGAATATTACGTGGTGCTCGAGCCGGGCCTCACCGCGCTGAAGGACCGTCAGCTCTTGTCCGAAGACGAGTATCTGAAGGCGCAGGACGAATACGGCCAGGATTCCTTCACCGCCATGATCGGCGCGGAAGCGATCCGCGAGCTGCTCAAGGGCATGGATCTCGAGAAGCTCGAGCTGACCTTGCGCGCAGAGATGCAGGAGACCGACTCCGACATCAAGCACAAGAAGCTCGCCAAGCGCCTGAAGATCGTGGAAGCGTTCCGCCACTCCGGCAACAAGCCGGAATGGATGATCATGACCGTGGTCCCGGTGATTCCGCCGGACCTGCGTCCGCTGGTGCCGCTGGATGGCGGCCGCTTCGCGACCTCGGACCTCAACGACCTGTACCGCCGCGTCATCAACCGCAACAACCGCTTGAAGCGGCTGATGGAGCTGCGCGCGCCGGACATCATCATCCGCAACGAGAAGCGCATGCTTCAGGAGGCCGTCGACGCGCTGTTCGACAACGGCCGCCGCGGCCGCGTCATCACCGGCGCCAACAAGCGTCCGCTGAAGTCGCTCGCCGACATGCTCAAGGGCAAGCAGGGCCGGTTCCGTCAGAACCTGCTCGGCAAGCGCGTCGACTATTCGGGCCGTTCGGTGATCGTGGTCGGTCCCGAGCTGCGCCTGCATCAGTGCGGCCTGCCGAAGAAGATGGCGCTCGAGCTGTTCAAGCCGTTCATCTACTCGCGGCTTGACGCCAAGGGCCTGTCCACCACCGTGAAGCAGGCCAAGAAGCTGGTCGAGAAGGAGCGGCCCGAGGTCTGGGACATCCTGGACGAGGTCATCCGCGAGCATCCCGTGCTGCTCAACCGCGCACCGACGCTGCATCGCCTCGGCATCCAGGCGTTCGAGCCCGTGCTGATCGAGGGCAAGGCGATCCAGCTCCACCCGCTGGTCTGCGCCGCGTTCAACGCCGACTTCGACGGCGACCAGATGGCCGTGCACGTCCCGCTGTCGCTCGAAGCGCAGCTGGAAGCGCGCGTCCTGATGATGTCGACCAACAACATCCTGCATCCGGCGAACGGCCAGCCGATCATCGTGCCGTCGCAGGACATCGTGCTCGGTCTCTACTACGTCTCCATCATGCGCGAAGGCCTGCCCGGCGAGGGCAAGATCTTCGGCGAGATGGCGGAGCTCGAGCACGCGCTGCACGCGAAGGTCATCCACCTCCACACCAAGATCAAGTACCGGTGGGAAGGCATCGACGAGACCGGCAAGATCTCCAAGCGCTGGATCGAGACCACCGCTGGCCGCGTCATGCTGGGCAATTTGCTGCCGAAGAACCCGCGCGTTCCGTACGAGATCATCAACAAGCTGATGACCAAGCGCGAGATCTCCGGCGTCATCGACCAGGTCTACCGCCACTGCGGTCAGAAGGAGACGGTGATCTTCTGCGACCGCATCATGGCGCTCGGCTTCTACAACGCGTTCAAGGCCGGCATCTCGTTCGGCAAGGACGACATGGTCGTGCCGCACTCCAAGTGGAAGATCGTCGACACCACACGTACGCTGGCGAAGGATTTCGAGCAGCAGTACAACGACGGTCTGATCACCCATGGCGAGAAGTACAACAAGGTCGTCGACGCCTGGTCGAAGGCCACGGAAGAAATCGCCAAGGCGATGATGAAGGAGATTTCCTCGACCAAGAAGACGGCGAGCGGGGCGGATGCCGACATCAACTCGATCTACATGATGGCTCACTCCGGTGCCCGCGGTTCGCCGGCCCAGATGCGCCAGCTCGCCGGCATGCGCGGCCTGATGGCCAAGCCGTCTGGCGAGATCATCGAGACGCCGATCATCTCGAACTTCAAGGAAGGCCTCTCGGTGCTCGAGTACTTCAACTCGACCCACGGCGCCCGCAAGGGCCTCGCGGACACCGCGTTGAAGACTGCGAACTCCGGCTACCTGACCCGTCGTCTCGTCGACGTCGCGCAGGATTGCATCATCACGCAGGACGATTGCGGCACCAAGCTCGGCATCAAGATGCGCGCCATCGTCGATGCCGGCACCGTGGTCGCTTCGCTCGGCTCGCGCATCCTCGGACGCACGGCCTGCGAAGACGTGCGTGACAGCACGGGCAAGGTGATCTTCAAGCGCGGTACGCTGATGGAAGAGAGCCATCTGGATGCCATTCATCAGGGCGGCGTCCAGGAGGTGAAGATCCGCTCGGCGCTGACCTGCGAGCTCGTCAACGGCATCTGCGGCAAGTGCTACGGCCGCGATCTCGCTCGCGGCACGCCGGTCAACCACGGCGAAGCGGTCGGGGTCATCGCGGCCCAGTCGATCGGCGAGCCGGGCACCCAGCTCACCATGCGTACCTTCCACATCGGCGGTGCGGCGCAGCTGAACGAGCAATCTTTCGTCGAATCCAACTTCGACGGCAAGATCGTGATCAGGAATAAGGCCATCGCCCGCAACAGCGACGGCCACCTGGTTGCGATGGTTCGCAACATGGTGATCGCGATCGTCGATGCCGACGGCACCGAGCGTGCGACGCACCGTATTCAGTACGGTTCGCGCCTGCACGTCGACGAGGGCGACATGGTCAAGCGCGGCCAGCGTATCGTCGAATGGGATCCCTACACCCGTCCGCTCCTCACCGAGGTCGAAGGCACCATCGGCTTCGAGGATCTGGTCGAGGGACAGTCGATCTCGGAAACGCTCGACGAGGCCACCGGCATTGCCAAGCGCGTGGTCATCGACTGGCGCTCGATGCGCGGCGGCGGGGACCTGCGTCCCGCCATCGTGATCAAGGGCAAGGACGGCAAGGTGCTCAAGCTCGCCCGTGGCGGCGATGCTCGCTACATGCTGTCGGTCGACGGCATTCTGTCGGTCGATGTCGGAGCCAAGGTCCAGGCGGGCGACATTCTCGCCCGTGTCTCGACCGAAAGCGCCAAGACGCGCGACATCACCGGCGGTCTGCCGCGGGTGGCGGAACTGTTCGAGGCTCGGCGTCCGAAGGATGCGGCGATCATCGCCGAAATCGCGGGCACCATCCGGTTTGGGCGCGACTACAAGAACAAGCGTCGCATCTCGATCGAGCCGATGGACAAGACCGACGAGGCGCGCGAGTACCTGATCCCGAAGGGCAAGCACATCCACCTTCAGGACGGCGACGTCGTCGAAAAGGGCGACTTCATCGTGGAAGGCAACCCGGCGCCGCACGACATTCTGGCGGTCAAGGGCATCGAGGAACTCGCGGCCTATCTGGTCAACGAGATCCAGGAGGTCTACCGGCTCCAGGGCGTGCTCATCAACGACAAGCACATCGAGGTGATCGTCCGGCAGATGCTCCAGAAGGTGGAAGTCACCGACCAGGGCGACACGGACATGATCTCGGGTGAGCAGATCGACAAGATCGAGTTCGACCAGATCAACGCGAAGGCCAAGGAAGAGGGCAAGAAGATCGCCACGGGGACGCCGGTTCTGCTCGGCATCACCAAGGCCAGCCTTCAGACCCGCTCCTTCTTCTCGGCGGCCTCGTTCCAGGAGACCACCCGCGTCCTCACGGAAGCGGCGGTCAACGGCAAGGTCGATCCGCTCGAAGGCCTCAAGGAGAACGTCATCGTCGGTCGGCTGATTCCGGCAGGCACCGGCGCCTCCATGGCGAAGATCCGCGAAGTCGCGGTGAAGCGCGACAAGATGATCCTCGACGAGCGCGAGAAGCAGGCGGCCGTCGTGCCGCCGGCGCCGGAAGTGGAGCCGATGGCGCTGCCACCTGCGGAATGATCATTCATCCGTAGGAATACCGAGGACACTGAAAAGGCCGGCGCAAGCCGGCCTTTTTGCTGCTTTGTTTCCCTGTTGCGGTGCAGGATCAACCTTTGTTCATCTTTCCTTCAGGCGCAAAAGCGCTTCTGCTAGGAGAGCTTAGACCGGTGGTCCCGTGAAGGGGCGGGCCGGAGACCACGGAATTCTCATGCTTGATCTCGCAATCGTAGGCGGCGGCCCCGGTGGGCTGATGAGCGCTTGGTATTTGAAGCGCAAGCTCGGCGACCTCTGCCGCGTCACCATCTACGAGGCATCCGACCGGCTCGGCGGCAAGATCGTCACGCGCAAATTCGATTCCGCGCCCGCGATGTACGAGGCCGGCGTTGCCGAGATCTACGACTACTCGATGACCGGGCCGGATCCGTTGCGCGAGTTGATCCAGCATTTCGGCTTGCAGACCATTCCGATGGATGCCGAGCAGGTGCAGTTCGGCGGCGAGCTCCTCAACGACGTCGCGGGCATGCGTCGCAAATATGGTGCCAAGACCGCGGCTGCGATTGAGGCGTTCCGTAAGCGCTGCGCCGAGGCGATGACGCCGATCGAGTATTACGAGGGCGTCGGCGCGCACGACAACGAGAATCCCTGGGCCTACAAGACCGCCGAACAGGTGCTCGACGAGGAGGTCGAGGACGAGACCGCAAAACGATTCTTCAAGGTGATGGCGCGTTCGGACCTCGCGACCGAGAGCCACAACACCAACGGTCTCAACGCGCTCAAGAACTACCTGATGGATGTCGACGGCTATATCGGCCTCTATTCCATCCAGAACGGTAACGAGCAGCTCATCGAGTGCCTCCAGTCGGAGGTCAATGCCGACATCCAGCTCAATCACCGAATCCTCACGGTCGGCAAGGCGCCGACCGGTCGCTATCAACTCAAGATGATGAACGGCAAGGGGCCAGAGACGCGCGACTTCGACCTTGTGCTGGTCTGTCTGCCGCATTCCTGGCTCGGAACCGTCGGCTGGGAGGGCGAACAGCTCCGCAAGTCGATGGTCAAGCACGTCTCGTACTTCGACCGTCCTGCGCACTATTTGCGGGTCTCGATTCTGTTCGACACGCCGTTCTGGGGCGACAAGATCGCCGGCGCCTGGTTCATGTCGGAGGCCTTTGGCGGTTGCTGCGTCTATAACGAGGGCGCGCGCCATGATGTGGGCAAGCACGGCGTGCTGAACTGGCTGATTCCGGGCTCCGACGCGCTGGCGTTCGCGAATCTCTCCGACCAGGAGCTGATCGATGCCGCGCTGAAATCGCTGCCGGCATCGCTCGGCGATGCACGCGCGCATTTCATGGAAGGCAAGATCCACCGCTGGTTGTCGTCAGTGAACGCGATTCCGGGCGGCTTGCCCGTGCGCGACGTCATGACCAATCACCGCCCCGAGCCGAAGGAACATCCCGGAATCGTGGTGGTCGGCGACTATCTGTTCGACTCGACGCTGAACGGCCTGCTCGATTCCTCGGACGCGGCGACCGACATCATCTTGACCGAGATGATGCGCCTGCGCCGCGAGCGTTCGCAGGACGACAAGCCGCTCTCGGACAAGATCGATCGCGATTATTTTGACAATTATCGCGGCCAGGGTCCTTACAGCGAAGTGTGGCAACACTTCACCGATCCCGACTATCTCACAAAACTGATCGGCATCGTCTGGGGCAAAACCAAAGGCACGAAGCTCTTGATCGCGGGCTCGGCCAGCGGCGAGCTTGTCGGCGCGCTGCGCGACCGCGGTATCGATGCCTTCGGCATCGAGAACAACCGCACCATTCACGCCAGAACGCCGAAGGCGCTGAAGAAGTACAACAAGCTCGGTTCGATCACCGCCATGCCGTTCAAAGACGGTGCGTTCGACTTCGTGTTCGAGACCAGCCTCTGCCATGTTTCCCCGAAGCAGGTGGTCCGTGCGATCAGGGAGCTGAACCGTGTGGTCAAGACCGGGCTCGTGTTCGGCTCGATCACCTCGGACATGGCGCCGGCACTGATCGACCGCTACGACCTTCTGCGCGGCGTCAAGAAGCTCGGCACCTGGTGGGAATGGTCCGAACTGTTCTTCGGCAACGGCTTCGAGCTGTCGATGCACCGCAAGGACTGCACCGACGCGCTCTGGGAGACGACGCTCGCCGCCAACAAGGGCCCGGGCCAGTGGTACGCCGACGCCGATTCGTTGCGCTATTCCTTTTTCGACAAGGTCGAGGACGAGGAAGACGACTAGCCGCCTGAAGCGGACGCCTTCGCCAATTGTTTTGCCGAATTCATCCTGATCGCATAGAATCGATGCAATAGCGGTTTCCGCTATTTCCTTCTTTCTCTGCGGTCATGCCGGCCGTCAGCATCGGTTGGTTTCATGGCGTCCAAGCCCCTCCCGCCCGACAAACAGAAGCTCGCCGCGGAAGAGGCGGCCGAGCTCGACGATAAGCTCGTCCCTATCGCCAAGCCGGACCTCGAAGACGACGAGGACGATGAAGACGAGGAGGATGGCGGGCTGGAGCTCGATGACGACGATGAGGACGAGGACCTCGTCGTCTTTACCGCGCGCGAGGCCGCCGGCGCGCTCGCGACTATCCTGGGCTTCGTCAAACCCTTCCTGGTCAATTACAAGCAGATGCTGTCCTTCGTGGCGTTTGGCGTCTTCGTCGAGACGCTATTCAACGTCATCATGCCGCTCAGCCTGAAGTACCTGATCGACGACGCGCTCGGCGAGGAGGATTTCCAGGCGCTGTACAAGATCCTCGGCGTGCTCGCGGTCGCGGGCATCTTCACCTCGATCGTCGCGGTCTGGTACGAGCGCTGGGATGCGCGGCTCGCGGCGTGCATCATCTCCGACGTCCGCAAACGGCTGTTCGGGCACGTCCAGGACCTGCCGGCGGCCTATTTCGGCCGCACCAAGCGCGGCGAGATCCTGTCGCGCTTCTCCGTTGACCTCGCGGCCTTCGAGGGCTCGGTCAAGACCTTCGCCAACAGCGCGGCATTGCCGTTCCTGGAGTTGATCGCGGGAATCATCCTCATGGTGTTCCTGAACTGGCAGCTCGCGGCGGTTGCGCTGCTGGTGTTCCCGATCACGCTGATCGGTCCCCGCATGCTGACGCCGAAGGCCGTTCAGGCGAATTACGAGCAGAAGCTCAATGAGTCCGCGCTGCTTGGCATGGTGCAGGAGAACGTGGCGGCGCAGGCCGTGATCAAGGCGTTCAGCCTGCAACGCCGGATGCTCGGCTTCTTCACCTTTCGCAACGACGAGACGCGAAACAGGATGGCCTCGGCGGCGTTCCTGTCGACCATGGTAGAGCGGACGGTCACCATCTCGGTGCTGCTCTTGCATCTCGTCGTGCTCGCGATCGGCGCATATCTGGCGACAAAGGGTCAGATCACCATCGGCACCTTCGTCACCTTCGAGAGCGCGTTCTGGGAGGTGTCCTACAACATCGCCCATGTGATGCACTTCATCCCCGTGTCGATCTCCTCGGCAGCCGCGATTCGTCACATGCAGGAGCTGCTCGACGAGCCCACGCGCAGCGCCGATCGTGCCGGCGCGCCCGATCTGCCCCGCATCACCAACGACATCACCTTCGACCACGTGACGTTCCAGTACGAAGGCAGCCAGACGCCGGTGCTGGACAATCTCAGCCTCAAGCTCAATGTCGGCAAGCGCATTGCCGTCGTCGGTCCCTCGGGCTCCGGCAAAAGCACGCTGCTGAATCTGATCCTGCGGCTCTATGTGCCGGACGAGGGGCGGGTCACCATCGACGGCGTCGACGTCCGCAAGGTGACGCTGGATTCGCTGCGCCGGAGCATGGCGGTGGTGTTCCAGGAGAACATGCTGTTCAACATGTCGATCCGGGAGAACATACGGCTCGGCAAGGAGGGCGCGACCGACGAGGAGGTGGAGGAGGCGGCCAAGAAGGCCGAGATCCACCGCTACATCATGAGCCTGCCGCAGCGATACGACACGCCGGTGGGCGAGCGCGGCGATACCTTGTCGGGCGGCCAGCGCCAGCGCATTGCGATCGCGCGCGCGGTCATCCGTAATCCCTCCGTGCTGCTGCTGGACGAAGCCACTTCGGCGCTCGACCAGACCACGGAAGCCGCAATCAACCGCACGCTGCTGAAGGTTGCCAAGGGCCGCACCATGATCTGGTCGACCCACCGCCTGACCTCGGTGGTCGAGATGGACGAGATCATCGTGATTTCAGGGGGCAGGGCGATCGAGCGCGGCTCGCATGCCGAGCTGCTCGCCAAAAACGGCACCTATCGCAAGCTGTGGAACGACCAGATCCATCAACCGCATGGCGCGCCGGCTCACGTCGACGAGGACAGCGACGATGACGACGAGGATGAAGACGACCTCGACGAGGACGATGAGGAGGAGTGACCGAGGAAGTTCGGCTCCAGATCGAAGGCTCCTCCAAGCGGCCGCAATAGCCCCTGAACCGACCAGGCAATGAAGCGTCCCCAGCGCTGCGCCGTCCAATAGGGGCTCGTCGCAATCGAGACCGAGCGGAAGTCGAACGCCTTCGCCGCCGACCAATCGTCGCACGCCCGCTTGACCGGATCTGCGTAGAAGGTGGCGATCTTGCTTGTATCCATCCCGTCGGAGGCCAGCCACTGCGGGATGTAGAGGTTGCAGAGCCGCTCGACGTCGGTGAAGACCTTGTCGCAGCCGGTGCCGGCGGCAGGGCAGGAGGTCGAGAAGGCATCGCCCACCAGCACGAGGCCGGGTTGGCCGCTGGCATCGTTCACATAGAGATCGACCGGGCGGATTTTCAGCTCACCGGGAATGTCGAATCGTCCGGTGATGCGCTTGAGCCGTGGCAGCGCGGCGTTCAACGTCTCGGCGGGCGCGCGGCGCAGCTCAACCAGCCAGGGATCGTCGAAGCTGCGGTAGACGAACAGATTGGCGCGCATCCGCGTCCCGATCGGAAAAAGCGTGAGATAGGGGATGCGGTCGCTCGGCCGTTCCGAGAAATAGGTCAGCGCCGGGAAGTCGAACGAGTCCCGTCCCGCGGGCACCACGTCGAACCCGATCGAAATCGAATGGCAGGCACTGACGACTTTTCGGGCGATTCCCAGCTGGTGGCGCAGGCCGACATTGAGTCCGTTGGCGAGCACGACCAGTCGGGCGGAGACCATCTCGTCGTTGGACAGAGTGACCTTCTGCCGCTCCGTACTTGTCTCGACCGAGACGGCCTTGGCGCAGACGCGCTCGACACCGGCAGGAATTTCGTCGCGGACAGCGTTGACGAGGGAATCGTAGAGGATGTTGAACTGCCGGCTTGGCGCCTTGTCGAGAAGGCGGCCAAAGCGCGCGATCCAGTTCTCACCCACAAAGGTCGCGCGGCGCAGCACCGATTCGGCGATTCCCGTCTGCAAGAATCGCCCGACCTGCACGTGGCCGCTGAGTTTTTCGACTCGAAAGTCCGCAGAATAGCTCTCATGCGGATCGATCAGGATGGTCGAAATGCCGCTACGGCCGAGCATCGCGGCGGCGGTCGAGCCGGACAATCCCCCGCCGATAATGGCAATGTCGGTGTACCGCATGGTGCCAATCCCTGCCCAAGGCGGTACATTGGCGCCCCAACAGGAAAGAAAGCCTTAGCCAAAGGTCATAAAAGTATATTTAACCCGGGTATAAATTGGATTCGAGGTGGCGGAACGCGCTCTTCATTTCCATGTCGCGAAGGCGCAGCGAGCGGCCCAGGAAGCGATTTCGGCAGGCGCGGGAAGCGCTTCTGACTGACGTTTCGCCTTGACTTGACCGACTCCCACTTATAGAACCCCCTCACTTAACGACAGGCGGTGAGCATCGCCAACGTCGGAACGGGCCACCTGTTTGATCCCCTGGGATCACCAAGACAGGCACCAACCTCGACGAATGCCGCTCAAACGCTGTCGATCATAGCTAGGCAATGCCAGTGCGATTTTAGGTCTCGTGAGCATGTTCTCTCGAGATCGAATTCGGATGCATGACCTCGGTGCGCGGACCGCAGCTTCAAGCTGACCGGTTCAACTACTGCGGTCCTCTGTGGCGTCGAAGCGCTTTCCGCCCGTTAATGGGTGGTTGGCGCGATTTCGCTTTGTGCGGATTGTTCCGCGCAAGGTGGCCTCGTCGGGCGGGTAGCTCGAAAGAATTTGCGGACCCGGTGACGGGCCGCGGCAGAACACAAAGGGTAATGCCAGGATGCCGACGATCAACCAGCTGATCGCTCAACCGCGGGAAGTGCAGAAGTCGCGCAAGAAGGTGCCGGCGCTGCAGCAGTCGCCGCAGAAGCGCGGTGTTTGCACGCGCGTTTACACCACGACCCCGAGGAAGCCGAACTCGGCGCTTCGTAAGGTTGCCAAGGTGCGCCTGACCAACGGCTTCGAGGTGATCGGCTACATCCCCGGTGAGGGCCATAACCTCCAGGAGCACTCGGTGGTCATGATCCGCGGCGGTCGCGTCAAGGACTTGCCCGGCGTGCGCTACCACATCCTCCGCGGCGTTCTGGATACCCAGGGCGTCAAGAACCGTAAGCAGCGTCGTTCGAAGTACGGCGCCAAGCGTCCGAAGTAAGCGGGAACCAGGTCCATGTCTCGTCGCCATTCTGCCGAAAAGCGCGAAGTCCTTCCCGATCCGAAGTTCGGGAATATCATCGTTACGAAGTTCATGAATTCGGTGATGTACGCCGGAAAGAAGTCGGTCGCCGAAGGCATCGTCTACGGCGCGTTCGGCCTCATCGAAAGCAAGACCAAGCAGAACCCGCTCGGCGTGTTCGAGCAGGCACTCGAGAACGTCATGCCGACGATCGAAGTGCGCTCCCGCCGCGTCGGCGGCGCGACCTATCAGGTTCCGGTCGAAGTTCGCTCGGTGCGCCGTCAGGCGCTGGGCATTCGCTGGTTGATCTCGGCTGCGCGTGACCGCAACGAGAAGACGATGACCGAGCGGCTCTCTGCGGAGCTCCTGGACGCGTCGAACAACCGGGGTAACGCCGTCAAGAAGCGCGAAGACGTGCACCGGATGGCGGAAGCCAACCGCGCCTTCTCGCACTATCGCTGGTAACGGCGACACACGGAATCTAAGGAACACTCCATGCCCCGCGTTCATGCCATAGAGAACTACCGTAACTTCGGTATCATGGCGCATATCGATGCCGGCAAGACCACGACCACCGAGCGCATCCTCTATTATACCGGCAAGAGCCACAAAATCGGCGAAGTGCACGAAGGTGCCGCGACGATGGACTGGATGGAGCAGGAGCAGGAGCGCGGCATTACGATTACGTCGGCCGCGACCACCGCGTTCTGGGAAGGCAAGCGTCTCAACATCATCGACACTCCCGGCCACGTCGACTTCACCATCGAAGTCGAGCGCAGCCTGCGCGTGCTCGACGGCGCCGTGTGCGTGCTCGACTCGAACCAGGGCGTCGAGCCCCAGACCGAGACGGTCTGGCGCCAGGGCGACAAGTACAAAGTTCCGCGCATCGTCTTCGCCAACAAGATGGATAAGACCGGCGCCGACTTCTACAAGTGCATGCAGGACATTATCGATCGTCTCGGCGCAAAGCCGATCGCGATCCAACTTCCGATCGGTTCCGAGAACAACTTCAAGGGTCTGGTCGATCTCGTTCGCATGAAGGGCGTGATCTGGGAAGAAGAGAAGCTCGACGCCAAGTTCGTGGACATCGATATTCCCGAGGACATGGTCGAGAAGGCCAAGGAATATCGCGAGAAGCTGCTGGAAGCCGCCGTCGAGCTCGACGACGAAGTTCTCGCCGCTTACCTCGACGGCAAGGAGCCCGATGAGGCGACGTTGAAGCGCTTGATCCGCAAGGCCGTGCTGACTGGCGCGTTCTTCCCGGTGTTGTGCGGCTCGGCGTTCAAGAACAAGGGCGTGCAGCCTTTGCTCGACGCGGTCGTGGATTATCTGCCGTCGCCGGTTGACGTGCCCGCCATCAAGGGCGTCGATGAAGACGGCAACGAGGTCGTTCGCCTGCCGGACGACAAGGAGCCGCTGGCTCTGTTGGCCTTCAAGATCATGGACGACCCGTTCGTCGGCACCATCACCTTCTGCCGCATCTATTCCGGCACGCTGCTGTCGGGTACCGGCGTCATCAATTCGACGCGCGACCGCAAGGAGCGCATTGGTCGCATGTTGCTGATGCATGCGAACAACCGCGAAGACATCAAGGAAGCCTATGCCGGCGACATCGTTGCGCTGGCTGGCCTGAAGGAAGCGCGCACCGGTGACACGCTGTGCGATCCCGACAAGGCGGTGATCCTCGAAAAGATGGAATTCCCCGAGCCGGTCATCGAGATCGCGATCGAGCCCAAGTCCAAGGCCGACCAGGAAAAGCTCGGTGTGGCGCTGGCGAAGCTCGCTGCGGAGGATCCGTCGTTCCGCGTGTCGACCGACCAGGAGTCCGGCCAGACCATCCTCAAGGGAATGGGCGAGCTCCATCTCGACATCAAGGTCGACATTCTCCGCCGCACCTACAAGGTCGATGCCAACATCGGCGCGCCGCAAGTGGCGTTCCGTGAGCGCGTCACCAAGAGGGCCGAGGTCAAGTACACCCACAAGAAGCAGACCGGCGGTACCGGTCAGTTCGCGGAAGTGTCGATCGTGGTCGAGCCGAACGAGCCCGGCAAGGGTTACGAGTTCGAGTCCAAGATCGTCGGCGGTGCGGTTCCGAAGGAATACATCCCCGGCGTCGAAAAGGGCCTCAACAGCGTGATGGGCTCTGGTGTCGTCGCGGGCTTCCCCGTGGTCGACGTCAAGGTTCAGCTCGTCGACGGCAAGTATCACGACGTCGACTC
Organism: Bradyrhizobium canariense; assembly: GCF_019402665.1. Classification (GTDB taxonomy): domain Bacteria; phylum Pseudomonadota; class Alphaproteobacteria; order Rhizobiales; family Xanthobacteraceae; genus Bradyrhizobium; species Bradyrhizobium canariense. The sequence goes on along the minus strand of NZ_VSST01000056.1, from coordinate 156,254 downwards.
GTCGGCGCTCGCCTTCGAAATCGCATCGCGTGCTGCATTCCGCGAAGCCTTGCAGAAGGGCAAGTCCGTCCTGCTCGAGCCGATCATGAAGGTCGAAGTGGTGACCCCGGAAGATTACACCGGCTCCGTCATCGGCGACCTGAATTCCCGGCGCGGTCAGATCCAGGGTCAGGACATGCGCGGCAACGCCAACGTCATCAACGCGATGGTGCCGCTCATGAACATGTTCGGTTACGTGAATAACCTGCGCTCGATGAGCCAGGGTCGCGCAACCTTCACCATGCAGTTCGACCACTACGCAGAAGCGCCGGCCAACGTGTCGGCAGAAGTCCAGAAGAAGTTTGCCTGATTGTCGTCGGTCTCGAACTGACGATTGAACGGAGAGTCAAATGGCCAAAGCAAAGTTTGAACGTAACAAGCCGCACTGCAATATCGGCACCATCGGTCACGTCGACCATGGCAAGACGTCGCTGACCGCGGCGATCACCAAGGTCCTCGCCGAAGCCGGCGGTGCGACGTTCACGGCGTACGACCAGATCGACAAGGCGCCGGAAGAGAAGGCGCGCGGCATCACGATCTCGACGGCGCACGTCGAATACGAGACCAAGAACCGCCACTACGCGCACGTCGACTGCCCCGGCCACGCCGACTACGTGAAGAACATGATCACCGGCGCTGCCCAGATGGACGGTGCGATCCTGGTCGTGTCGGCCGCTGACGGTCCGATGCCGCAGACCCGCGAGCACATCCTGCTCGCCCGCCAGGTCGGCGTTCCCGCGCTGGTCGTGTTCCTCAACAAGTGCGACATGGTCGACGATCCGGAACTGCTCGAGCTGGTCGAGCTCGAGGTTCGCGAGCTGCTCTCGAAGTACGAATTCCCGGGCGACACCATCCCGATCATCAAGGGCTCGGCGCTCGCCGCCCTCGAAGATTCCGACAAGACGCTCGGCCATGAGGCCATCCTCGAGCTGATGAAGCAGGTCGACGCTTACATTCCGCAGCCGGAGCGTCCGGTCGACCTTCCGTTCCTGATGCCGGTTGAAGACGTGTTCTCGATCTCGGGCCGCGGCACCGTCGTGACCGGCCGTGTCGAGCGCGGTATCGTCAAGGTCGGCGAGGAAATCGAGATCGTCGGTCTGCGCGCCACGCAGAAGACCACGGTTACCGGCGTCGAAATGTTCCGCAAGCTGCTCGATCAGGGCCAGGCCGGCGACAACATCGGTGCGCTGCTTCGTGGTACCAAGCGCGAGGACGTCGAGCGCGGCCAGGTGCTGTGCAAGCCGGGTTCGGTCAAGCCGCACACCAAGTTCAAGGCTGAGGCCTACATCCTCACCAAGGAAGAGGGCGGCCGCCACACCCCGTTCTTCACCAACTACCGTCCGCAGTTCTACTTCCGCACCACCGACGTGACCGGTGTCGTGCATCTGCCGGAGGGTACCGAGATGGTGATGCCGGGCGACAACATCGCGATGGAAGTGCACCTGATCGTGCCGATCGCGATGGAAGAGAAGCTCCGCTTCGCGATCCGCGAAGGCGGCCGCACCGTCGGCGCCGGCGTCGTGGCCTCGATCATCGAGTAATTACGAGAATAGGGATCGGCGAATAGCGAATGTGACATTCGCTATTCGCTATTCGCCACCCCACTGAAGAAAGACCACGGCAATGAACGGCCAAAATATTCGCATCCGTCTCAAGGCGTTCGACCATCGTATCCTCGATACGTCGACCCGCGAGATCGTGAACACGGCGAAGCGCACCGGCGCGCAGGTCCGCGGACCCATTCCGCTGCCCACCCGCATCGAGAAGTTCACCGTCAACCGTTCGCCGCACGTCGACAAGAAGAGCCGCGAGCAGTTCGAGATGCGCACTCACAAGCGCCTGCTCGACATCGTCGACCCGACCCCGCAGACCGTCGATGCTTTGATGAAGCTCGACCTGGCCGCCGGTGTCGACGTCGAGATCAAGCTCTAAGATTTTTGGATCACGTTCGCCACTAGCGGACAGAAAGAACAGGAAGCACGCCGATGCGCTCCGGAGTGATCGCACAAAAGGTCGGGATGACGCGGGTCTTTACAGAGGCCGGCGAACATATCCCCGTGACCGTGCTGAAGCTCGGCAATTGCCAGGTCGTAGGCCACCGCACCGAAGAGAAAAACGGTTATGTCGCGCTCCAGCTTGGTTCTGGCAGCCGCAAGACCGTGTACATGCCCAAGGCGGAGCGCGGCCAGTTCGCGGTCGCCAAGGTCGAGCCGAAGCGGCAGGTCGAGGAATTCCGCGTCTCCGCGGATCAGATGATCCCCGTCGGTGCCGAGATCCTGGCCGACCACTTTGTCGTCGGTCAGTTCGTCGACGTCACCGGTACTTCGGTCGGTAAGGGTTTTGCCGGCGGTATGAAGCGCTGGAACTTCGGCGGTCTGCGCGCCACTCACGGCGTCTCGGTCTCGCACCGTTCGATCGGTTCGACCGGTGGCCGTCAGGATCCGGGCAAGACCTGGAAGAACAAGAAGATGCCCGGTCACATGGGCGTCGACCGCATCACCACGCTCAACCTTCGTGTCGTTCAGCTCGATGTCGAGCGCGGTCTGATCCTCGTCGAAGGCGCCGTTCCCGGTTCCAAGGGCGGCTGGATCCGCGTGCGCGACGCCGTCAAGAAGCCGCTGCCGAAGGAAGCTCCGAAGCCCGGCAAGTTCAAGGTTGCTGGCGAAGCGGACGCTGCTCCGGCTGCGCAGGAGGCGTGAGATGGAATTGAAGGTCACGACCCTCGAAGGTAAGGAAGCCGGCTCGGTCCAGCTTTCCGACACCATTTTCGGCCTCGAGCCGCGCCAGGACATCATTGCACGTTGCGTGCAGTGGCAGCTCAACAAGCGCCAGGCCGGTACGCACAAGGCCAAGGGCCGCGCCGAGATCTGGCGCACCGGCAAGAAGATGTACAAGCAGAAGGGCACCGGTGGTGCTCGTCACGGCTCGGCTCGCGTGCCGCAGTTCCGCGGCGGTGGCCGTGCCTTCGGTCCGGTGGTGCGTTCGCACGCCACCGACCTGCCGAAGAAGGTCCGTGCGCTCGCCCTCAAGCATGCGCTCTCGGCCAAGGCCAAGGACGGCGATCTCATCGTGATCGACAAGGCAGCGCTGGAAGCTGCCAAGACCAAGGCGCTGCTCGGTCATTTCTCCGGTCTGGGTTTGACCAACGCGCTGATCATCGACGGCGCCGAGCTCAACAACGGCTTCGCCGCTGCAGCCCGCAACATCCCGAACATGGACGTGCTGCCGATCCAGGGCATCAACGTCTATGATATCCTGCGCCGTCGGAAGCTTGTTCTGACCAAGGCCGCCATCGATGCGCTGGAGGCGCGCTTCAAATGACGAAGAACATCGAGCCTCGCCACTACGACGTGATCCTGTCGCCGGTCGTGACCGAAAAGGCCACGATCGCCTCGGAGCACAACAAGGTGCTGTTCAAGGTGGCCGCAAAGGCGACCAAGCCGCAGATCAAGGAAGCGATCGAGAAGCTGTTCGACGTCAAGGTCAAGAGTGTCAACACGCTGGTCCGCAAGGGCAAGACCAAGATCTTCCGCGGCAATCTCGGCTCGCAGTCGAACTCCAAGCGCGCGATCGTGACTCTCGAAGAGGGTCACCGGATCGACGTGACCACCGGTCTGTAAGGTCGTACGACGATGGCACTGAAGACATTCAATCCCACGACGCCGGGCCAGCGCCAGCTGGTCATGGTCGATCGTTCGGCCCTCTACAAGGGCAAGCCGGTCAAGGCGCTCACCGAAGGTAAGCACTCCTCTGGCGGCCGCAACAACACCGGTCGCATCACCGTGCGCTTCCGCGGCGGCGGTCATAAGCGGACGTTGCGTACGGTCGATTTCAAGCGTGACAAGGTCGATGCGCCCGCGACGGTCGAGCGGCTGGAATACGATCCGAACCGCACCGCCTTCATCGCGCTGGTCAAGTACGAAGACGGCACCCAGGCCTATATCCTGGCGCCGCAGCGTTTGGCCGTCGGTGATTCCGTCGTCGCCGGCAACTACGTCGACGTGAAGCCGGGCAATGTCATGCCGCTCGGCAACATGCCGGTCGGCACGATCATCCACAACATCGAGGTCAAGATCGGGAAGGGCGGCCAGCTCGCCCGTTCCGCGGGCACCTACGCCCAGCTCGTCGGTCGCGACCAGGACTACGTGATCGTCCGCCTGAACTCGGGCGAACAGCGCCTGGTGCACGGCCGTTGCCGCGCCACGATTGGCGCGGTGTCGAACCCGGATCACATGAACACGTCGATCGGCAAGGCCGGCCGCAACCGTTGGCTGGGCCGCAAGCCGCACAACCGCGGCGTTTCCATGAACCCGATCGACCATCCGCACGGCGGTGGTGAAGGTCGTACCTCGGGCGGTCGCCACCCGGTTACTCCGTGGGGCAAGCCGACCAAGGGCAAGAAGACCCGCTCGAACAAGTCGACCAACAAATTCATTCTCCTAAGCCGCCACAAGCGGAAGAAGTAAGGAACGCCGGACATGGTTCGTTCAGTCTGGAAAGGCCCGTTCGTCGAGGGTTCTCTGCTCAAGAAGGCAGATGCCGCGCGCTCGTCCGGCCGTCACGACGTCATCAAGATCTGGAGCCGTCGCTCGACGATCCTGCCGCAATTCGTCGGCCTGACCTTCGGCGTCTACAACGGTCAGAAGCACGTGCCGGTGGCCGTCAACGAGGAAATGGTCGGTCACAAGTTCGGCGAGTTCTCGCCGACCCGTACCTTCCATGGCCACTCCGGGGACAAGAAAGCCAAGAAGGCTTGAGGATTAAACGATGAGCAAACCTAAGCGCGAACGGAGCCTCGCCGAGAACGAGGCCAAGGCGGTCGCCCGGATGCTGCGGGTGAGCCCGCAGAAGCTCAACCTGGTCGCCCAGCTCATTCGCGGCCGGAAGGCGGCTGCTGCGCTCGCCGACCTGCAGTTTTCGCGCAAGCGGATCGCGGTTGACGTGAAGAAGTGCCTGGAATCGGCTATTGCCAACGCCGAGAACAACCACGACCTCGACGTCGACGATCTCGTCGTGGCGCAGGCCTTCGTCGGCAATGGCCTCGTGATGAAGCGCTTTGCCGCCCGCGGCCGTGGCCGCTCGGGCCGTGTCTACAAACCATTTTCACAGCTGACGATCATCGTTCGTCAGGTCGAAGCCGCAGCAGCGGCTTAAGGGACGCAGGAGAACACGATGGGTCAAAAGATCAATCCGATCGGTCTGCGTCTCGGCATCAACCGGACCTGGGATTCCCGCTGGTACGCCGGCAAGCAGGAATACGGCAAGCTGCTGCACGAGGACGTCAAGATCCGCGAGATCCTGCACAAGGAGCTCAAGCAGGCGGCCGTCGCCCGCATCGTGATCGAGCGTCCGCACAAGAAGTGCCGCGTCACCATCCACTCGGCTCGTCCGGGCGTGGTGATCGGCAAGAAGGGCGCCGACATCGACAAGCTGCGCAAGAAGGTCGCGGACATCACCGCGTCCGACGTCGTCATCAACATCGTCGAAATCCGCAAGCCGGAGCTCGATGCGACGCTGGTGGCCGAGTCGATCGCGCAGCAGCTGGAGCGCCGCGTGGCGTTCCGCCGCGCCATGAAGCGCGCCGTCCAGTCGGCGATGCGTCTCGGCGCGGAAGGCATCCGCATCAACTGCTCGGGACGTCTGGGCGGTGCGGAAATCGCGCGCATGGAGTGGTACCGCGAAGGTCGCGTGCCGCTGCACACGCTGCGCGCAGACATCGACTACGGCGTTGCGACCGCGTTCACGACCTTCGGCACCTGCGGTGTCAAGGTCTGGATCTTCAAAGGCGAGATCCTCGAGCACGATCCGATGGCCCAGGACAAGAGAATGGCCGAAGGTGAGACTGGTGGCGGCGGCGATCGCGGCGGCCGGCAGCGCCGTGACAACGCTGCAGCCTGACGCCAGCACAGAGAATTTGAGGGCTTGAAGCCATGATGCAACCTAAGAAAACGAAGTTCCGGAAGGCGCATAAGGGCCGTATCCACGGCGTTGCGTCTTCGGGCGCGACGTTGGCGTTCGGCCAGTTCGGTCTGAAGGCGACCGAGCCTGAGCGCGTCACCGCGCGCCAGATCGAAGCCGCTCGCCGCGCGCTGACCCGCCACATGAAGCGCGCCGGCCGCGTCTGGATCCGCATATTCCCCGACGTTCCCGTGTCGAAGAAGCCTGCCGAAGTCCGCATGGGTTCCGGCAAGGGCGCGCCGGAATTGTGGGTCGCGCGCGTCAAGCCGGGCCGGGTACTGTTCGAGATCGACGGCGTCAACACCCAGACAGCGCGTGAAGCGCTGACCCTGGCGGCAGCCAAGCTGCCGATCAAGACGCGCTTCGTCGAGCGCATTGCGGAGTAATGGCCATGGCCCAGATGAAAATCGAAGACATCCGCGCGTTGAGCCCCGATCAGCAGGATGACGCCATCCTGAACCTGAAGAAGGAGCGCTTCAACCTGCGCTTCCAGCGCGCCACCGGGCAGCTCGAGAACACCTCGCGCCTGCGCGAGGCCCGCCGTGACATCGCCCGGATCAAGACCGTCGCCGCGCAGACGCGCGCGAAGAAGAAGTAAGAGGCTTACGAAGATGCCGAAACGTACTTTGCAGGGCGTGGTCGTCAGCGACAAGCAAGCCAAGACCATCGTGGTGCGCGTCGATCGCCGCTTTACGCACCCGATCTACAAGAAGACGATCCGCCGTTCGAAGAACTACCACGCGCACGACGAGAGCAACGAGTTCAAGCCGGGCGACATGGTGTGGATCGAGGAATCGAAGCCGATTTCGAAGTTGAAGCGCTGGGTCGTGATCCGGGGCGAACACAAGAAAAGCGCCTGATCTGTTGGCTTTAGCCGACTGACTTCAGGTAAATGTTGAGCGCCGGCTGGGCTGGCGCAAAGAGAAGAGGACGAGGTGCATCAATGATTCAGATGCAGACCAACCTCGACGTGGCCGATAATTCTGGCGCACGCCGTGTCATGTGTATCAAGGTGCTCGGGGGCTCCAAGCGCCGCTACGCCACGATCGGCGACATCATCGTTGTCTCGATCAAGGAAGCGATTCCGCGTGGCAAGGTGAAGAAGGGCGACGTGATGAAGGCCGTCGTGGTGCGCGTCCGCAAGGACATCCGCCGCGCCGACGGTTCGGTCATCCGCTTCGACCGCAACGCCGCCGTTCTGATCAACAATCAGTCCGAGCCGGTCGGTACCCGTATCTTCGGGCCCGTGCCGCGCGAGCTGCGCGCCAAGAACCACATGAAGATCATCTCGCTCGCGCCGGAGGTGCTGTGATGGCTGCGAAGATCCGCAAGGGCGACAAGGTCGTCGTGCTGACCGGCCGCGACAAGGGCCGCACCGGCGAGGTGTTCGAAGTGCGTCCCGACGCCGGTACGGCGCTGGTGCGCGGCATCAACATGGTCAAGCGTCACCAGAAGCAGACGCAGGCCCAGGAGGGCGGCATCATCTCGAAAGAGTCGCCGATCCAACTGTCCAACATCGCGTATGTCGGCAAGGACGGGAAGCCGACCCGCGTCGGATTCAAGATTCTGGCGGACGGCAAGAAGGTCCGCATCGCCAAGAGCTCGGGAGCTGAGATCGATGGCTGAGGCCGCTTACACGCCGCGCCTGCGCGCGGAATACGACGCGAAGATCCGGACGGAAATGACCGAGAAGTTCGGTTATGAGAACGTCATGCAGGTTCCGCGGCTGGACAAGGTCGTGCTGAACATGGGCGTTGGCGATTCCGTCAACGACCGCAAGAAGGCCGAGAACGCCGCTGCGGAATTGACCCAGATCGCCGGCCAGAAGGCGATCGTGACCTATTCGCGCATCGCAATCGCGACCTTCAAGTTGCGTGAGAACCAGCCGATCGGCTGCAAGGTCACGCTGCGCAAGGCCCGCATGTACGAGTTCATCGATCGCCTGGTGACGGTCGCGCTGCCGCGCGTCCGCGACTTCCGCGGCTTGAACCCGAAGAGCTTCGACGGCCGCGGCAACTACTCGCTCGGCCTCAAGGAACACATCATTTTCCCCGAGATCGACTTCGACAAGGTCACGGAATCCCGTGGTATGGACATCACCGTCTGCACCACGGCCAAGACCGACGACGAGGCGAGGGCCTTGTTGACCGCTTTCAATTTCCCGTTCCGGCAGTGAGACGCTGACCTAAAGCCTCTCAAACGCGGATACCCAGGAGCCAAGCATGGCAAAGAAGAGTTCAGTCGAGAAGAACAACCGGCGCAAGCGGATGGCGAAGAACGCCGCTCCGAAGCGCGAGCGGTTGAAGGCGATCATCGCCGACAAGTCGCTGCCGATGGAGGAGCGGTTCGCCGCGACCCTGAAGCTGGCGGAAATGCCGCGCAACTCGTCGACGACCCGCATCCGTCTGCGTTGCGAGCTGTCGGGCCGTTCGCGCTCGAACTATCGCTTGACCAAACTGTCCCGCATCGCAATGCGGGATCTTGGCTCCAGGGGCATGGTCCCGGGCCTCGTAAAGTCCAGCTGGTAAGGAGGGTCGTTTAGATGTCTACGCACGATCCAATCAGCGATCTGATCACCCGCATCCGTAACGCGCAGATGCGTTCCAAGAACAAGGTCTCCACGCCTGGCTCGAAGATGCGTGAGAACGTCCTCGAGGTGCTCAAGAGCGAGGGCTACATCCGCGGTTACGCCACGCTCGAGCACTCCTCGGGCCGCAGCGAGATCGAGATCGAGCTGAAGTATTTCGACGGCGAGCCCGTTATCCGCGAGATCGAGCGTGTCTCCAAGCCCGGGCGTCGCGTTTACGCCTCGGTGAAGAACCTGCCGCGGGTCAATAACGGACTCGGCATTTCGGTGTTGTCGACGCCGAAGGGAATCATGGCTGACCACAGTGCGCGTGAAGCGAACGTGGGCGGTGAAGTTCTCTTCACGGTGTTCTGAGAAGGATTTTTGATCCATGTCACGTGTTGGCAAAAGGCCGGTAGCGGTGCCGTCGGGTGTGACCGCGACCGTCGACGGGCAGACCGTCAAGATGAAGGGGCCGAAGGGCCAGCTTCAGTTCGTCGTCCATAACGACGTCGAGGTGAAGCTCGACAACGGGCAGGTCAAGGTGAACCCCCGGGTCGAGACCAACCGCGCGCGGGCCCTGTACGGGACCGCTCGCGCCCAGGTCGCGAATCTGGTCGAAGGCGTCACCAAGGGTTTCGAGAAGAAGCTCGAAATCACCGGCGTCGGTTACCGCGCCGCGCTGCAGGGCAAGAACCTGCAGCTCGCGCTCGGCTACAGCCACGATGTGGTCTACGCGATCCCGGAAGGGATCACGATCACCGTGCCGAAGCCGACCGAGATCACGGTGACCGGCAGCGACATTCAGCGCGTCGGCCAGGTCGCCGCCGAGATTCGCTCCTATCGTCCGCCGGAGCCCTACAAGGGCAAGGGCGTGAAGTATGTTGGCGAATTCATCTTCCGCAAGGAAGGCAAGAAGAAGTAACGGAGCCGGTCATGTCGAAAGCCAAGGTTACGAATGCCCGGCGCAAGCGCAGTGTACGTCTGAAGCTGCGCCGTTCGGGTGGCGGCCGTCCGCGCCTGTCGGTGTTCCGCTCGTCCAAGCACATCTACGCCCAGGTCATCGACGACCTGAAGGGCGAGACGCTGGCCTCTGCCTCGTCGCTCGAGAAGTCGATGCGCGATGGCGGCAAGACCGGCGCCGACATCGATGCGGCGAAGGCGGTCGGCAAGCTGCTGGCCGAGCGCGCCGCCGAGAAGGGTGTCAAGGAAGTCGTGTTCGATCGCGGCAGCTATCTCTATCACGGGCGCGTCAAGGCTCTTGCCGACGCGGCGCGTGAGAGCGGGCTGAGCTTCTAACAGAATTTGAGGATTGAGGCGTAAGCCTCTGAAGGACTGGAAAAACCATGGCAGAACGCGAACAACGTGGTGGACGCGATCAACGCGGCGGCGGACGTGAACGCAGGGAAGAGCGCGACAGCGAGTTCGTCGACAAGCTCGTCCACATCAATCGCGTCGCCAAGGTCGTCAAGGGCGGCAAGCGCTTCGGTTTCGCAGCGCTGGTCGTGATCGGCGACCAGAAGGGCCGCGCCGGCTTCGGTCACGGCAAGGCGCGCGAAGTGCCCGAGGCGATCCGCAAGGCAACCGAATCCGCCAAGCGCAACCTGACCCGCGTGTCGTTGCGCGAGGGCCGCACGCTGCATCACGACATCGCCGGCCGTCATGGCGCGGGCCGTGTTTACCTGCGCGCAGCTCCGGCCGGTACCGGCATCATCGCCGGCGGTCCGATGCGCGCCGTGTTCGAGACGCTCGGCGTCCAGGACGTGGTTGCGAAGTCGATCGGCTCGTCGAACCCGTACAACATGGTTCGCGCGACCTTCGATGCGCTGAAGCATCAGGATTCGCCGCGCTCGGTCGCTGCCCGCCGCAATATCAAGGTGTCCACCCTCCAGTCCCGCCGTATCGGTGGTGACGCCGAGGCGGTTGCCGAATAACGCAAGCTTTTCGGAGTAGACGCCCATGGCCAAGAGTGCCGTTACGACCGCAAAGACGATCAAGATCGAGCAGACCGGCAGCGCGATCCGCCGCCATCACTCGCAGCGCTCGACGCTGATCGGGCTCAAGCTCAACAAGATCGGCCGCACCAGCGAACTGCCGGACACCCCGGCGGTCCGTGGCATGATCTTGAAAGTTCACCATCTCGTTCGCATCGTCGACGAGAAGTAAGCAAAGGCGCACGATCCCGGAGCGGGGACCCGTTTTCGGTGAAGGTCATGCGCAAGAAACAAGGAGCAGGGCGATGAAGCTCAGCGATATCGCCGACAATGCCGGCTCGCGCAAGAAGCGTATGCGCGTCGGCCGCGGCATTGGTTCGGGCAAGGGCAAGCAGGCCGGCCGCGGTGGCAAGGGCCAGACCGCGCGTTCGGGCGTGCGCATCAAGGGTTTCGAAGGCGGCCAGATGCCCTTGCATCGTCGTCTGCCTAAGCGCGGCTTCAACAACATCTTCCGTGTGGAGTTCGCCGAGATCAATCTCGACCGGCTCCAGGACGCGGTCGATGCCAAGAAGATCGACACCGGCAGCGTCGTGAACGTCGAATCCCTGGTCAAGGCCGGCGTGCTGCGCCGCGCCAAGGGTGGCCTGCGGCTGCTCGGCCGTGGCGAGTTCAAGGCCAAGCTCAACATCGAAGTGCACGGCGCCTCGAAGACCGCGATTGCGGCAGTCGAGAAGGCCGGCGGTTCGGTGAAGATCCTCGCGCCTGCCAAGGAAGAAGGCGAGGCGGCGTAACAACTGCGTCATCGGCCCGCGGCTCGCGGGCCTTTACGCATGCGGGACGATGGACTTATCGAAGCCGTAGCCCCAGATAATGTCCGGTGTCCGGTATAATGTAGCCCGGCCGCGGGCATAACGGCGCAATAAGCGGCGGGAGAAAGTCCAAGATGGCCTCTGCAGCGGAACAACTGGCAGCCAATCTCAATTTCGGTGCGTTTGCCAAGGCCGACGAACTGAAGAAGCGCATCTGGTTTACCCTGGGTGCGCTGCTCGTTTATCGGCTCGGGACCTACATCCCGCTCCCCGGCATCGATCCCAACATCTGGGAGCAGGTGTTCCGCTCCCAGGCGGGCGGCATCCTCGGCATGTTCAACATGTTCGCCGGCGGCGGCATTCACCGCATGGCGATCTTTGCGCTGAACATCATGCCGTACATCTCGGCCTCCATCATCATCCAACTCCTGACCACCGTCTCCCCGCAGCTCGAGGCGCTGAAGAAGGAAGGCGAGTCCGGCCGCAAGCTGCTGAACCAGTACACCCGTTATCTCACGGTGATCCTGGCCGCGTTCCAGTCCTACGGCATTGCGGTGGGCCTCGAAGGCGCCGGCAACGTCGTCAGCGACCCCGGCATGTTCTTCCGCCTGTCGACGGCGATCACGCTGACCGGCGGCACCATGTTCCTGATGTGGCTGGGCGAGCAGATCACCTCGCGCGGCATCGGCAACGGCATTTCTCTGATCATTCTCTCCGGCATCGTCGCCGAGCTGCCCGCGGCGCTCGCCAACATGCTCGAACTCGGCCGTCAGGGTGCGATGTCGACCGGCCTGATTCTGGTCGTCATCGTCATGGCGGTGGCCGTGATCGCCTTCATCGTGTTCGTGGAGCGCGCCCAGCGCCGGCTCTTGATCCAGTATCCGAAGCGCCAAGTCGGCAACAAGATGTTCGAGGGGCAGTCCTCGCATCTGCCGCTCAAGCTCAACACCTCGGGCGTGATCCCGCCGATCTTCGCGTCCTCACTGCTGCTGCTGCCGACCACGGTTGCGAACTTCAATGCGGGCAGCGGGCCGGAATGGTTCCAGTGGATCACCACCCAGCTCGGCCACGGCCGTCCGCTGTTCCTGATCATGTATCTGGCGCTGATCGTGTTCTTCGCCTTCTTTTACACCGCGATCGTGTTCAATCCGACCGAGACTGCGGACAATCTGAAGAAGCACGGCGGCTTCATTCCGGGTATCCGCCCGGGCGAGCGTACCGCGGAATATATCGACTACGTGCTGTCGCGCATCACCGTGCTCGGCGCGGTCTATCTCGCGATCGTCTGCTTGATTCCAGAAATCCTGATCTCCTACGCGTCGGTGCCGTTCTACTTTGGCGGCACTTCGCTGCTGATCGTCGTCAGCGTCACCATGGACACGGTGGCACAGGTGCAGGGCTATCTCCTGGCGCATCAGTACGAAGGCCTGATCCGGAAGTCGAAGCTGCGCGGCCGCCGCCGTTAAGCGCGGCGTCCTCTCGGGCGGCGCAATTGCCGCCGCCGATTCGCCGCGCGTGCAACGCGCGCGGACGGCGAGCCGGCCATTTGGTCGCCTCGGCAAAGCCGCTCTTACTGTCGTGCAAGCACTTATCTCCAAGCACTGGTCTCAAAGGCTTCTTGGCGTCCGGCCATTTGCTCCCCTATGATATGGGTAGCGGTGCGGCGCTGATTATGATTTGCACTGTAACTGGACTTCAAAACACAGGTGCACGACGTATCGCGCACCAATCGGGGGGCGTACGCCGATGAGAATTATACTTCTGGGGCCGCCGGGATCGGGCAAGGGCACCCAGGCGCAGCTGCTGGTGCAGCGCTATGGCATCGTCCAGCTCTCGACCGGCGAGATGTTGCGTGCAGCGGTGGCGGCCGGAACGCCGGTCGGTCTCAAGGCCAAGGAGATTATGGCCAGCGGCGGCCTCGTGCCAGACGATGTCGTGGTCGGAATCATCTCCGATCGGATCGATCAGCCGGATGCCAAGAACGGTTTTATCCTCGACGGTTTCCCGCGGACCGTGCCGCAGGCCGAGGCGCTGGATGAGCTGCTCAAGCACAAGCACCTCAAGCTCGATGCCGTGATCGAGCTCCGCGTCAACGAGAGCGCGCTCCTGAACCGTGTCGAGACTCGCGTCGCCCAGATGCGCGAGCGCGGGGAGGAGGTCCGGCTCGACGACACTCCGGAAGTCCTCACCAAGCGACTCGCCAGCTACCGCAACCAGACGGAGCCGCTGATTCACTACTATTCCGAGCGGCGGAAGCTCTCGACCATCGACGGCATGATGGCCATCGACGAGGTCACCCGCGCCATCCATCGCCAGCTCCTGGCGCTCGGGGCGGTCGAGCCCAAGACACATGGCAAGACCCGCGCCCGGAGCGCGGCCAAGGCGGCCCCGGCCAGAAAGGCCAAGACTGCTAAGAAATCGGCCAAAACGCCCGTGAAAGCGGCCAAAAAGGCTGCGAAATCCAAGAAGGCGGCCAAGAAGGCGACGAAGGCAGGCAAGAGAATCGTCAAGAAAGCCGCCAAGAAGGTAGGAAAGAAGAAGGCAGCCAAAAAGACCGCCAGGAAGGCTGTCAAGAAAGGTGCCAAAAAGGCCGCAAAAAAGGTCACGAAAAGGCGAGCTAAGCGCTAGCAGCGGTTGACGAAAGCCCCCTGAATCCCCTAATAAGCCCCGCATCCAAGTCGGATAGTTTCAAACGATGCCGGGCCCCAGGAAGACCAGGGGTGGGCGTCGTGTTCGCGTTTGTGAACACCTGCCCGAGAAACCAAGCACTTAAAGCCCGATTCCTGACGAGGGATTGGCGACAGGAGAGAAGGCCGTGGCCCGTATTGCCGGCGTGAACATCCCGACCAACAAGCGCGTGCTGATCGCGCTCCAGTACATCCATGGCATCGGTCAGAAGATCGCCGGTGAGATCATGGAGAAGGTGAAGATCCCAGACGATCGTCGGGTCAATCAGCTCAGCGACGCCGAAGTGCTTCAGATCCGCGAAGTGATCGACCGCGACTATCTCGTCGAGGGCGATTTGCGTCGTGAGGTCGGCATCAACATCAAGCGTCTGATGGATCTCGGCTGCTACCGCGGCCTGCGCCATCGTCGCGGTCTGCCGGTGCGTGGCCAGCGTACCCACACCAATGCGCGTACGCGCAAGGGTCCGGCCAAGGCCATCGCCGGCAAGAAGAAGTAAGTTTTCGCATCCAATCACGGCGTGTGGCGACCCGGGGATGACCCGTTCGCCACGCGCCTTTCGTTCCACAGGTGTAGCCGCTGGCATTACGGCGGCGTTTGAGATCTTCAGGAAAGGTAGTCTATGGGCAAGGAAGCCACCCGCGTTCGTCGTCGTGAGCGCAAGAACATCGCCTCCGGCGTCGCGCACGTGAACTCGTCGTTCAACAACACGACCATCACCATCACCGACGCGCAGGGCAACACGATTGCCTGGTCCTCCGCCGGCACGATGGGCTTCAAGGGCTCGCGCAAGTCGACCCCGTATGCCGCACAGGTTGCCGCCGAGGACGTGTCGAAGAAGGCGCAAGAGCACGGCATGCGCACGCTGGAAGTCGAAGTCGCCGGTCCCGGTTCGGGCCGCGAATCGGCGCTCCGGGCGCTGCAGGCCGCGGGCTTCACCGTCACCTCGATCCGCGACGTGACCACGATCCCGCACAACGGTTGCCGTCCCCGTAAGCGTCGGCGCGTTTGATACCAGATTGCGGGCGCATCGGCGCCCGCGATGACTTTTTGCAAAGCCGTGGAAATGATCTGCGGCCTTTCTCCAACGCCAGTGCCTGCAACAGCAGTCTGACTGGCCTGTATGGGTGAAACAGTGACGATCCAGAAAAATTGGCAAGAACTGATTCGGCCGAACAAGCTGCAGGTACAGCCCGGCAGCGATCCGACCCGTTTCGCGACCATCGTCGCCGAACCGCTCGAGCGCGGCTTCGGCCAGACGCTCGGCAACGCGCTGCGCCGCATCCTGCTGTCCTCGCTCCAGGGCGCGGCAGTGCAGTCGGTGCACATCGACGGCGTGCTGCACGAGTTCTCCTCGATCGCGGGCGTCCGTGAGGACGTCACCGACATCGTGCTCAACATCAAGGACATCTCGATCAAGATGCAGGGCGAAGGCCCCAAGCGCATGGTCGTCAAGAAGTCCGGCCCGGGCGTCGTCACCGCCGGCGACATCCAGACCGTGGGCGACGTCGTCGTGCTCAATCCCGACCTGCAGATCTGCACGCTCGACGAGGGCGCCGAGATCCGCATGGAGTTCACGGTCGCAACCGGCAAGGGCTACGTTCCCGCCGAGCGCAACCGCCCCGAGGACGCACCGATCGGCCTGATCCCGGTCGATAGCCTGTACTCGCCGGTCCGCAAGGTCTCCTACAAGGTCGAGAACACCCGCGAGGGCCAGATCCTCGACTACGACAAGCTGACCATGACGATCGAGACCAACGGCGCGCTGACGCCTGATGATTCCGTCGCCTACGCTGCGCGCATCCTGCAAGATCAGCTCAACGTGTTCGTCAACTTCGAAGAGCCGCGCAAGGAAGTCGCCCAAGAGATCATCCCGGACCTCGCCTTCAACCCGGCCTTCCTCAAGAAGGTGGACGAGCTCGAGCTGTCGGTGCGTTCGGCCAACTGCTTGAAGAACGACAACATCGTCTACATCGGCGACCTCGTGCAGAAGTCCGAAGCCGAAATGCTCCGCACTCCGAACTTCGGCCGCAAGTCGCTGAACGAGATCAAGGAAGTGTTGGCCCAGATGGGTCTGCACCTCGGCATGGAAGTGCCGGGCTGGCCGCCGGAGAACATCGACGAGCTCGCCAAGCGCTTCGAGGATCACTACTGATCCGAACGACGACAGGCTGAGGCGCGAATTCATCGCGCCTTAGCGGGCGAACGCAGGCAGCCCACCTGAGCAACTGGTCCGACGAACCGTCGCGACGAATGAAATTCAAGGAATAGATAAATGCGTCACGGCAAGGTTCATCGTAAGCTCAACCGCACCGCCGAGCATCGCCGCGCGATGTTCGCCAACATGTGCGCCGCGCTGATCAAGCACGAGCAGATCGTCACCACGCTGCCGAAGGCGAAGGAATTGCGTCCGATCGTCGAGAAGCTGATTACCCTCGGCAAGAAGGGCGGGCTGGCCATGCGCCGCCAGGCCATCTCCGAAATGCGCGACAAGGATCAGGTCAGGAAGCTGTTTGACACCCTCGCGCCCCGCTACAAGGATCGCCAGGGTGGCTACACCCGCATCATCAAGGCCGGCTTCCGCTACGGCGACAACGCCCCGATGGCCGTGATCGAGTTCGTCGACCGCGACGTCGATGCCAAGGGCCAGGACTCCGGTCCGGTGCAGGAGAAGGAAGCCGAGGCGGCGTAAGCCGACCGGCAGAGAGTTTTCAGAAAGCGGCGCCTTCGGGCGCCGCTTTTTTATTGGCCGTCCTCGTTGGTTGCGTCCTGCTCTCACGCGTCGGTGAGTGCCGATTGCTATCGTGCCGGCAGCGCCCAATATCTCCGCCAGCATCAACGGAGATCACGCATGAACATCGACCTTTCCGGAAAGACCGCCCTCGTGACCGGCTCGACCGCTGGTATCGGCCACGCCATCGCCAAGGGCCTTGCCGGCTCGGGTGCGAGCGTCGTGATCAACGGACGCGGCCAGGACAAGGTCGATGCCGCCGTGCGCAAGCTGGAAGGTGTGGGCGGGAAGGTCCGCGGCATCGCTGCCGATGTCTCGACCGCTGCCGGCTGCAAGGCGCTGGCCGCGGCGCTGCCAGACGTCGATATCCTCATCAACAATGCCGGCATCTTCGAGCCGAAGGACTTTTTCGACATTCCGGACGAGGACTGGAGCCGCTTCTTCGAGGTCAACGTCATGAGCGGCGTGCGTCTCTCGCGCGCGTATATGAAGGGCATGCTCAAGCGCAACTGGGGCCGCATCGTCTTCATCTCCTCGGAGTCCGGGCTCAACATTCCCGTCGAGATGATCCACTATGGAATGAGCAAGACGGCGCAGCTCTCGGTCGCGCGGGGCCTGGCGCAGCTCACCCGCGGCACCGGCGTCACCGTCAATTCCGTGCTGCCGGGCCCGACAATGTCGGAGGGCGTCGAGACGTTCGTGAAGGATCTTGCCAAGCAGAACGGCCAGTCGGTCGATGAGGCCGCGGCCAATTTCGTCAAGCAGCATCGCCCGAGCTCGCTGATCCAGCGCTTCGCCAGCGTCGACGAGATCGCCAACATGGTGGTCTATGTCGCCTCGAAGGAAGCGTCCGCGACCAACGGTGCGGCGCTGCGTGCCGAGGGCGGCATCGTCAACACGATTGCCTGAGGCCTGCGCATGCCGGCCTACGTGATCTCCGAGGTCGAGGTGCGCGACAGAGCCGCGATGGAAGCCTATCGCACGTTGGCCGCGGCAACCATCGCGCAATATGGCGGCCGCTATCTCGTGCGTGGCGGCGCCACTGAGGTGGTGGAGGGCGGCCCGCCGCCCAAGACCATCATCATCGTGGAGTTCCCATCGATGGCGCGGGCGCAGGAATGGTACGCGTCAGTGGAATATGCCGAAGCGCTAAAGCTGCGGCAAACGGCGCTGGAGCGACGGTTGATGTTCGTCGAAGGCGTGGTTCCAGTCTAGCTGGTCTGCTCGCTTGCCCCTTCAATTCGCGACGTGACCGGCTAAAACGGCTCATGCTCTGGCCCCTGTCGACCCGCCATAAACGCCTGTTCAGGCTGACATCCGCGCGATGGCAGCGGCGGGCGATCTTCGTGCTCGGTGGGATCGGGGTTGGCGCCGCGGCGGTGGTGCTGGCCCAGCTCGCCGATCTCGCCCAGCACGCCTTTGCGCTGCTGTTGGCTCAGTCGCGCTACGTCGTACTCGCGGTGACACCTCTCGGCTTCATGCTCTCGGCCTATCTGACCACCCGGCTGTTCCCGAACGCACAGGGCAGCGGCATTCCCCAGGCGATCGCCGCGCGGCATCTGACCGACCAGGCGGCGCGCGAGAGCCTGGTCTCGATCCGAATCGCGATCGGAAAAGTGATCCTCACCTTGTTCGGCCTGCTATGCGGCGGCTCCGTCGGCCGGGAAGGACCGAGCGTTCAAGTCGGCGCTTCCATCATGTTCGCCCTCGGCCGCGTCTCGCCACGCCGCCAGCCCGGATTGATCCTGGCCGGCGCGGCCGCCGGCGTCGCGGCCGCCTTCAACACACCGCTGGCGGGAATCGTCTTCGGCATCGAGGAGATGAGCCGTGCTTTCGAGACACGTACCAGCAGCCTCATCATTGCGGCGGTGATCGCGGCCGGCCTGACCTCGCTCGCGCTGATGGGCAACTACGCCTATTTCGGCAGCAGTGCGATGTCGCTGGCCCCCGGCGTCGACTGGCTGGCGGTTCCGGTGTGCGGCGTGGTCGGCGGTTTGGCTGGCGGCATCTTCAGCCGTATCGTCATCATTATGGCGCGCGGCTTGGCCCATCCGTTCGGACGCGCGGTGAAGGGCCACCCTCTGTGGTTCGCGCTTGCGTGCGGATTGGCGGTCGCGATCTGCGGCCTTGTCTCCGGCGATACGATCTATGGCACAGGCTACCAGCAGGTAAAGACGGCCCTGGAGCAGGGCGGACCGCTGCCGCAGGACTTCGGCATCCTCAAGCTTCTCGCCACCACCTTCGCGGCAATCAGTGGCATACCCGGCGGAATTTTTTCGCCGTCACTCGCCGTTGGAGCCGGCCTCGGCAGCAATATCGCGTCCTTCTTCCACGACGCTCCGGTCGGCGCGATCATGCTGCTTGGCATGGTGTCGTATTTTGCAGGTGTAGTGCAGGCGCCGATCACCGCTTTTGTCATCGTGACCGAGATGACCGACAACCACGCCATGGTGGTGCCGTTGATGGCCGCCGCCCTGATTGCACATGCCACATCGCGGATGATCTGCGAGGAAGGGATCTACCACGCGCTCGCCAAGGGCTTTATCGAGCGGGCGACGCGTCCGCCGGAGACGAATGCGGCGCCCGGTTCGAGCTAGGACCTACCACCCCTCCAGCACGATCTTGCCGCGCGACTTGCCACTCTCGAGCAGTGCATGCGCGCGCTTGAGATTGATCGCGTTGATCGTGCCAAAGGTCTGGTCGAGCGTCGTGCGCAGCACGCCCTTGTCGATGAGGTCGGCGACATCGTTGAGCAGATGATGCTGCGCGATCATGTCGGCGGTCTGGAACGAGGAGCGCGTGAACATCGATTCCCAGTGCACCGAGATCGCCTTGCCCTTGAACGCGCTCACGGTGAATTCCGGGGGATCGTCGATCAGGCCGAACTTGCCCTGCGGTGCCATGAATTCGGCGATGCTCTTGTAGTGCTGGTCGGTGAAGGTGAGGCTCGCCACCAGCGCGACCGGCGGCAGCTTGAGCTTCTCGATCTGCTCCTTCATCGGCTTGCCGTGGTCGATCACCGCATGCGCGCCGAGATCGAGGCACCATTTTTGCGACTCCGGTCGCGTCGCGGTCGCGACAACCGTAAGGCCGGTGAGGCGGCGTGCAAGCTGGATCAGGATGGAGCCGACACCGCCGGCGCCGCCCGTGATCAAGAGCGTGCGCGGATCAACACTCTTGCCGGGCACCGCACCGAGCCGATCGAATAACAGCTCCCAGGCGGTGATGGAGGTGAGGGGTAGGGCGGCGGCCTGCGCAAACGACAGGCTCTTCGGCTTGTTGCCGACGATGCGCTCGTCGACGAGATGGAATTCGGAATTGGTACCCTGGCGCAGGATCGAGCCGGCGTAAAACACCTCATCGCCCGGCTTGAACAGCGTGACGTCCGGACCGACGGCGTCGACCACGCCGGCCGCGTCATAGCCCAGAATCTTCGTCTCGCCCTCTGGCGGGGCTGCGCGCTTGCGCACCTTGTAATCGACCGGATTGGCCGAGATCGCCTTCACGGCCACGCGGATATCACGGCCCTTCGGTTCGGGCTTTGCGGTCTCGAAATCGATCAGCGCGTCCTGATCCTCGATCGGAAGCGACTTCCTGTAGCCGACGGCCTTCATGGCGTGTCTCCTTCAGATAGCGTTGCAGATGCTGGGTCCCGGGTTCGCATTTTGGCGCCCCGGGACGACAGGCGAGACCTAGAACGCGAACTGCGTCCGCATCGCGACCGCATCGAATTTCGAGCCGACATCGGCGGTCGAGACCGGCGAGGCCTGCCTCGACACCGTGCCATGCAGATAGTCCAGCATGAAACGGACGTTGCCGTTGACGTACCAGTTCAGCGCCGCCGTGTAGACGGTCTGCCGGCCGCCTGCGACGCCGGTGGCGGTTCCGAGCTGATCGTTGAGGTCGACCGTGGAGAACCGTCCCGCGATTTCCCACGCGCCCCAGCCACCGCCCTCGAGCGAGAACGGGTGCGCTGGCTTAACGCCGCCATAGGCCGCATTCGCCGCATTGTAACTGCGGCTCTCGCCCGTCAGCACGTAGCCGGCCTGCGCGTAGCCGCCCTGGAATTTGAGGCTCGGCGCACCCAGCGGCGGCAGGCCGGTATTGGCGCTGCGATCGATGTTGTACCAGAAATACTCGCCTTGCAGGATCAGCGGTCCATAGGTGGCGGCCGCTTCGACGCTGTAGACCTGCGCGCCGGAGGCATTGGCGATTGCGCTGGTCGTAGCCAGTGCCGTGGGATCGATGCGCAGTTCCGGACGATCGCTCAGCGTCACCGTCTGTGCACCCGTCACCAGATTGCGCGTCGGCTGGATCAGCCATTCGGCATTGCCGCCGAGATGGACTGAGTAGTCTTTGCCGCTGACGACCTGGCCGGCGACACGGGCGACCGCGCCGTATTGTTCCGTGGTGCCGTTCGGCGCAACGCTCGAGGCTGAGTGGATCGCACCGGTAGCGGGACCGGTAACATAGCCGCCCGCCCAGAACACGTCGTTGTACCAGCGCGTGCCGACAGCCGAGCGGAAGTCGCCTGCGGCGATGCTGGTGGCAACGATGCCCGCCGAGGCGCGCTCCATGAACATGATGTCGTTGGAGCTCGTGGCCTCATCGAGCGTGTAGGGCAGGTCCATGATGCCGCCTTCGATGGCCATCTTGCCGCCGAATGGCTTCAAGCCGGTGTAGCTGAGATAGGCGTTCTCGACGCCGGAGACGCCGCCGCCGGGCAGCGAACCCGGAGCTGCGCCGCCAAATCCGTCGGAGGAGCCGCCGAAGTCGTAGATCAGCGCGAAATTCCAGTCATTGAAGAACTTGCCGGCGAGACCGATGCGCGCGCGGCGGACGTTCTCGCCGCTGTCGAGCTTTTGCGGCACGGTCGCCCCCGTGTTGGGCCGATAGTCATAGCCGCCGACATCCCAATGCACGCGGCCTGTGATTCCGACGCAGTTTGCTCCATCGGCAGTGCAGATAGTGGGCCGGTTGTTCGGCATCGTCACGACGACGCCGGATGCGGGCGCTGGTCCCTTGAGCGGGATCGCCGCGTTGGCGTTGGCGACGACGGCCTTCGCTTCGGACCGCGCTTCGGCTTTCGCCTCCGCCTTCGCCTCAAGCCTGGCCTTCGCCGTCGCCGCGGTATTCGCGGCGGTCTGGCTCTGGAGCTTGTCGAGCTTCTGCTCCAGCATCTTCAACTGCTGCTTCAGGAGCGCGATCTCCTGGTCGCTGCTGCTCGCCGATTGGGCCTGGGCCTGCGAAGCTGCCAGTGCGGCGGCGAGACCAATCGCCGTGGCTGCAATTCTTGTCCTGCTCACGTCATGACTCCATCGTTTGACGAACTTCCCCAAGTCGCTGGCGGAGAGCCTAGGTGTGATCGATGACTGCCCCGCGACGCTGCGCCCGGTTGCGCGGTTCCCACTGGTGTAAATTCGCCGCAACCGAATCCGCCTTGCACCACCATGCAAGATGACGCACATCATGCCAATCCACAGCCCCGGCAAATTGCCATTTCGCACGCACAGCTTGCAGGCCGGACACACCAAAAAGGGGGGCGAATATGGCGCCGGGCGCCCTTCTATTGGGGGGCGAACGCGCCTATATTCCGGCGTCTTTTCCAAGAGGTAGGAATGTTTCGATCGACCTGGACCGCCGTCGTCACGGCACTGTGCATAGCCTTTTCGGCCAACTTCAATCCGGCCGCCGCGCAGGACCGCCGAGTGCCGTCCTCGCCCGCCGAACTGCGGCTGTCCTATGCGCCGATCGTGCAGCGGGTGCAGCCGGCGGTCGTCAACGTCTATGCCGCCAAGGTGGTGCAGAACCGCAACCCGCTGCTCGACGACCCGATCTTCCGCCGCTTCTTCGGCGTGCCTGGCCAGCAGCAGGAGCAGGTGCAGCGCTCGCTCGGTTCGGGCGTGATCGTCGATGCGTCCGGGCTCGTCGTCACCAACGTCCATGTCATCGAAGGCGCCGACCAGGTCAAGGTGTCGCTGTCGGACAAGCGTGAGTTCGAGGCCGAGATCGTGCTGAAGGACTCTCGCAGCGATCTCGCGGTGCTGCGTCTGAAGGACACCAAGGAGAAGTTTCCGGCTCTCGAATTCACCAATTCGGACGAGCTGCTGGTCGGCGACGTCGTGATGGCGATCGGCAATCCCTTCGGCGTCGGCCAGACCGTGACTCACGGCATCATCTCGGCCTTGGCGCGCACGCAGGTCGGTATCACCGACTACCAGTTCTTCATCCAGACCGACGCGGCGATCAATCCCGGCAATTCCGGCGGCGCGTTGGTCGACATGAACGGCAGGCTCGCGGGCATCAACACCGCGATCTATTCGCGCTCCGGCGGCTCGCAGGGCATCGGCTTCGCCATCCCCGCCAACATGGTGCGCGTCGTCGTCGCCTCCGCCAAGGGCGGGGGCAAGGCGGTGAAGCGGCCCTGGTTAGGGGCGAAATTGCAGGCGGTGACGCCGGAGATCGCCGAGAGCCTCGGGCTGCGTTCGCCGACCGGTGCGCTGGTCGCAAGCGTCGTTCCGAACGGACCGGCGGCGAAGGCCGGGCTGAAATCCTCCGACCTGATCGTCTCGATCGACGGCCAGACCGTGGATGATCCCAACGCCTTCGACTATCGTTTCGCCACACGGCCGCTCGGCGGCACGGCGCAGATCGACGTGCAGCGCGGCGGCAAGCCGATTAAGCTGACGGTGGCGCTGGACGCCGCGCCCGATGCCGGCCGCAACGAGCTCGTCATTATCGCGCGCTCGCCTCTCCAAGGCGCGAAGGTCTCGACCATCACCCCGGCGCTCGCCGACGAGCTGCATTTGGATGCCGACACCGAAGGCGTCGTGGTCACCGATCTCGGCGGCGACAGCGCGGCCGCGAATGTCGGCTTCCAGAAGGGCGACGTCATCCTGGCGGTCAACAACCAAAAGATCAGCAAGACCAGCGATCTCGAAAAGGCGGCGGCCGAGCGCCAGCGCATCTGGCGCATCACGCTGGTGCGCGGCGGCCAGCAGATCAACGTCACGCTGGGCGGATGAGTCCGAAACGACCACAGGAGACGCCAACTCTCTTCGCCGCGGCGGGGCTCGATCACGAGGCTCCGCATCCGCTGCCGGATCGGCTGCGGCCGCGCGCGCTCTCGGAGGTCGTCGGCCAGGATCACATCCTGGGTCCCGACGGCGCGCTGACGCGCATGCTGGAGACGCGCACGCTGGGCTCGCTGGTGTTCTGGGGCCCGCCCGGCACCGGCAAGACCACGGTGGCGCGGCTGCTCGCGGACGCCACCGATCTGCATTTCGAGCAGATCTCCGCGGTGTTCTCCGGCGTCGCCGATTTGAAGAAGGCCTTTGAGGCGGCGCGTGCACGCCGCGAGATGGGCAAGGGCACGCTGCTGTTCGTCGACGAGGTGCATCGCTTCAACCGCGCCCAGCAGGATTCGTTTCTGCCCGTCATGGAAGATGGCACAGTGGTGATGGTCGGCGCTACCACCGAAAATCCGTCATTCGAGCTCAACGCGGCGCTTCTGTCCCGGGCGCGCGTGCTGGTGTTTCGCTCGCTCGACGCGGCCGCGATCGAAAAGCTGTTTGCGCATGCCGAGGAGGTCGAGGGCCGCAAGCTGCCCCTCGACGAGGAAGCGCGCGCCGTGCTGGTGCGCATGGCCGATGGCGACGGCCGCGCGTCGCTGACGCTCGTCGAGGAAGTCTGGCGCGCCGCGCGCAAGGACGAGATTTTCGACGCCGCGCAGTTGCAGGAGATTTTGCAGCGCCGCGCGCCGATCTACGACAAGTCGGCCGACGGCCATTACAATTTGATCTCGGCGCTGCATAAGTCGGTGCGGGGCTCCGATCCCGATGCCGCGCTGTATTATCTCGCGCGCATGCTCGATGCCGGCGAGGATCCGCTGTTTCTGGCCCGCCGCGTCGTGCGCATGGCTGTCGAGGATATCGGGCTTGCCGATCCGCAGGCGCTGGTCATCGCCAACGCCGCCAAGGATGCCTTCGACTTCCTCGGTCATCCCGAGGGCGAGCTCGCGATCGCGCAGGCGGTGGTCTATCTCGCCACCGCACCGAAATCGAATGCCGTCTACACCGCCTTCGGCAAGGCGATGCAGGTCGCAAAGCAGGCCGGCTCGCTGCTGCCGCCGAAACACATCCTCAACTCGCCGACCAAGCTGATGAAGTCGGAAGGCTACGGCGCATCTTACGAATACGACCATGACGCCCCCGACGCCTTCTCCGGCCAGGATTACTTCCCGGATGCGCTGGGCCGCCAGACCTTTTACGACCCGCCCGACCGCGGGTTCGAGCGGGAGATCAGGAAGCGGCTGGATTATTGGGCGAAGTTGCGGAAGGAGCGGGGTGGGGCCTAACCCTTTCGGGCTTGCTGCAGGGTTCAATTTACGGTTTACGTAACGCGTAATTCACGCTAGTCCGGCCAAGAAATCGCCATGCCCCGCACGCCCATACATCCCGGTGAACACCTTGCCGAAGAACTGCGACAACTCGGCATCTCCGCCGCAGAACTCGCGCGTCAGGTCGATGTACCCGTGAACCGGATCACCGGCATCATCAATGGACAGCGCGGAATCACGGCCGATACGGCGTTGCGTCTTGGTCACTGGTTCGACACCAGCCCGCAGTTCTGGATGGACCTGCAGCAGCAATATGAGCTGCGCCTCGCGGAAGAAGAGGTGGGGGCGCAGGTTGCGTCGCTGCCGCGCCGCGCGACGGTGCAGTCGACACGAAAGCTTGGAAAAACCGCATGAGCCGCCGCATCAAGAGAATGAACCCGAAACCTCGCGAGCGCGACGAGCGCAAGGAGGCGCGTCCGTTCAAGGCGCGCAGCGCCAAGGCGGCGGGGCCGCGGCCTGGGGCGAAGCCAGGCGGGAAGCCGCCGCGATTTGCGGCCGAGCGCAACGAACGGCGCGCGCCCAAAGCTGTTGTGCAGGAAACGCCGGTTGCTGCAAAGCCCGTCGAGGCATTGCTGCCGACCAAGGTGCAGACCGTCAAGGTGACAGCCGACGAGAACAACATGCGCGTCGATCGCTTCCTTGAAGCGCACTTTCCCGGCCTCTCATTCTCCCACATCCAGCGCGTCGTTCGCAAAGGCGAGCTGCGCGTCGACGGCAAGCGCGTCGACAGCAAGGACCGCCTGGAGGAGGGTCAGAGCGTCCGCATTCCGCCGTTGAAGCTCGACACGCCGAAGGCACCCAACCCGCAGTCGGAGGCGGCGCAAAAGACGCTTGCCGCGCTGAAGGAGATGACGATCTATGAGGACGACGACGTTCTCGTCCTGAACAAACCGGCCGGTCTCGCCGTGCAGGGCGGCTCGGGCATGACGCGACACATCGACCAGATGCTGGAGGTGATGCGCGATTCCAAGGGCCAGAAGCCGCGCCTCGTGCATCGCATCGACAGGGAGACGTCGGGCTGTCTCCTGGTCGCCAAGACGCGCTTTGCCGCCTCGCATCTGACCGGCGCGTTCCGTTCGCGGTCGGCGCGAAAAACCTATTGGGCGCTGGTGCCGGGGCTACCGAAGCCGAAGCAGGGCCGCATCTCGACATTCCTTGCCAAGGAAGAGAGCGAGGACGACACCATCATGCGCATCGCCCAGCATGGCGACGAGGGCGCAAGCCACGCTGTGACATACTATGCGGTGGTCGAGACCGCCGGCAACAAGCTGACCTGGGTGTCGCTGAAGCCGGTGACGGGGCGCACCCACCAGCTGCGCGCCCACATGGAACATATCGGCCACCCCATCGTCGGCGATCCCAAATATTTCAACATCGAGAACTGGCAGCTGCCGGGCGGCCTGCAAAACCGGCTGCACCTGCTGGCACGCCGCATCGTCATCCCGCATCCGCGCGGCGGCTTCATCGATGCCACCGCGCCGCTGCCGCAGCACATGCAGCAGTCGTGGAACCTGCTCGGACTCGACGCAAGCCGGTTTGATCCGATCGAGAACGCGCCTGAAGAGTAGTTGAACGGGGGCGGTTGAAGGGTTGGTGACTGGGCAGGGACCGAAACAAGATGCGCGAATTGTTCGATGAAGCTGCGGGGCGATCCCCGCTCGATCCGCAGGAGTTGGTCCGCCAGGCCACGCGCGTGCCGTTGCGCAAGCGTTTCTACAAGGAGGCAGGGGTAACCGAGGCCGAGGACGGCTTCGCCATCACCCTCGATGGCAAGGCGATCCGAACGCCCTCCGGGCGCCAGGTGGTGATCCCCTCGCGCGCGCTGGCCGACGCAGTGGCTGCCGAGTGGGCGGATCAGAACGAGACGATCAAGCCCATGACCATGCCGCTGACGCGGATCGCCAACAGCGTGGTCGAGGGCGTCGTCGACCGCGTCGATCTGGTCACGGACGACCTCGCAAAATACCTCCAGTCCGATCTGCTGTTTTATCGCGCCGGCCATCCCGAGGGACTTGTCGCCCGGGAGGCCGCGCATTGGGACCCCGTGCTGTTCTGGGCCGCGGAGACGCTCGGCGCGCATTTCATCCTGTCCGAAGGCGTCATGCATGTTACGCAGCCGGAGGAGGCGCTCCAGGCCGCGCGTGCGGCGCTGCCGGGGGATGCCTGGTCGGTCGCCGCGCTCCACGTGATCACCACGCTCACCGGCTCGGCCCTGCTGGCGCTGGCACTAGCCCATGGCGTACGCGACGCCGATCAGGTCTGGGCGGCGGCTTATGTCGACGAGGACTGGAATGCCGAGAAATGGGGCGTGGACGAGGAGGCGGCGGGCCGCCGCGCAGCCCGCCTGCGGGATTTCGAGGCTGCCGTGGCGGTTTTGGCCGCTGTGAAGCCGCCTGCGGCCAAAGGTCCTTAACGAGAGGTTTACGACGCAGGCGTTAGGGTGGCCCGTGCTCCAGGGCCCCTCGCGATGCCGACGCCGATAAGCTCGATTCTTCCCGTCAGTGCCGCCAGCCCTGTTGCTGACGCGGCGACGCCCGATCTTGTGCTGCAGGCCGGCAGCGTGGTCGACGCCAGAGTGGTCAGCGTGCTCGCCGATAATCTGGTGCGGATCGCGATCGCCAACCTCTCGATGGATGTGATGTCCGAGGTGTCGCTGACACCGGGACAAAATCTCCAGCTTGCGGTGTCGCAGAACGGCGGCACCATCCGGCTCGCCGTCATGGGCGGCGCCGGCGAGGCGACCGCCGATCAGGTCACGCTGACGCCGGCTGCGGCCTCGCTGGTTGACAGCCCCTCGCTTGCTCCGTCGGCGAGCGCGGGACGCAACGTGCTGACGCCATCGGAGCAGGTCGCCGTTACCGCAGCTTCGGCCGAGGCGGTCACAAAGCAGGGCAGCCAGGCGCCGCTGTTCGCCAATCTGGCCGCGGTCGTCACCGGCAGCGATCTTCCGGCGGGGCTGAAGCAGGCGATGCTGGGCGTGCTGGCGCAGCAGACGCCGCTCAACACCGGGCTCGATGGCGGCGATATCGAATCCGCCTTCCAGAAGTCCGGGCTGCTCCTCGAGGCCTCGCTCGCCGCAGGCGTGACGCCGTCCTCCGGAACGATGCCGGATTTGAAAGCCGCGCTGCTGGTGCTGCGGCAGACTCTGACAACGCTCGAGACGGCGCCACAGGCGCAAGGTGCCGCCCTTCCAGCTGATACCGTGGCGGCACCGCAGGTCGCTGTCGCGCAGACGCAGGCTGCACAGGCCGCATTGACCGCAACCGAACCTGAGATCGCCCAATCACCGCAAATGCCGCGCAGCGCCAATCTCGTAGCCTCTGTGTTGGCGGACATCGCTGGCGGTGCGCCGCAGGCCTCGATGCCGCGGACCATGACCGCAGGCCTTGCCGCCAGTCTCCTGCAAGAGATCACGCAAAACCTGCCGCGCATGATGGGGAACGTGCCGGGCTCGAACAAGGCCGTGCCCGACGGACATATTTTCGAGGCCGCCGCGCGCGCGACGCCACCACCGGTTCGCGGCGCGCTGCCGTCGCCGCAATCCATCGCCTCGCCGTCACTCGTACCGGATACGCCGCTCGCTGCCACCGTGCATCGCCTGCTCGACGACACCGATGCAGCGATCGCGCGCCAGACCTTGCTGCAGGTTGCTTCGCTCCCCGATCGCACCGACGCCGGCGGTCACAGGATCGATCCGACCGTGCCGCAGTGGAATTTCGAGATTCCATTCGCAACGCCGCAGGGCACGGCAATGGCGCAGTTCGAGATCTCGCGCGACGGCGGCAATGAATCCGCCGATCCCGCCAAGCGCGCCTGGCGCGCGCGCTTCACGCTCAATGTCGAGCCGGCCGGCCCCGTGCACGCTTTGATTACTCTGAACGGTGACAAGACCTTCGTGCGGATGTGGGCGGAGCGGCCGGCGACCGCACAGCAGCTCCGCGCCGGAATCGGCGAGCTCAACCAGGCCCTGACCAGGGCCGAGCTCAAGCCCGGCGACATCCTGGTCCGCGATGGCACCCCGCCGCAGCCCACACCGGCCCGTGCCGGCCACTTCCTGGATCGCGCCACATGAGCGACCCGTCGAAGCTTGCGATTGCGCTCCATTACGAGAAGGGCAGCAACGCGCCTGTCGTCGTCGCCAAGGGCAAGGGCACGATCGGCGAAAAAATCGTCGAGATCGCCAAGGCCAACGACATCCCGATCGAGGAGAACGAGATCCTGGCCGGCGCGCTCTCCAAGGTCGAACTCGGCGAGGAGATCCCGCCCGACCTCTACAAGGCCGTCGCCGAAGTACTGGTGTTCGTGCTGCGGCTGTCGGGCAGGCGGTAGCTGTCATCGTTTCACCACGATAACGGCTTCATGGTCGGGTCCATTTTATCGTTCAACGGACATCGCTCTTGCTCACCCGCCGTTCGACTCTCGGTCTTCTCGCCGCAGCCGCGATCCTGCCATCGCGCGCACTCGCTCACGTCGCGCCGCCGCGCAACGAGATCCGTGACAGCCTTGCAAAGCGCTTCACCGACCTCAACACGGCCGGGACGTTCGTCGGCTACAAGGTCGAGGACTATCTGATCGTCGCCAGCGACAAGGAACGTTCGGGCGAGGCGAAGCTGCCGGCTTCGACCTTCAAGATTCCGAACTCGCTGATCGCGCTCGAAACTGGCGTCGTCACTGACCCCGACAAGGACGTATTTCCCTGGGATGGCGTGAAGCGTCCGATCGAGGCCTGGAACAAGGACCACACGCTGCGCAGCGCGATTCTCGTGAGCGCGGTGCCGGTCTATCAGGAGATCGCGCGCCGGATCGGGCAAGAGCGCATGCAGAAATACGTCGATCTGTTCGACTACGGCAATCGCGACATCGGCGGCGGCATCGACCAATTCTGGCTCACCGGCGCCTTGCGCATCGATCCGGTCGAGCAGGTCGATTTCGTCGACCGGCTGCGCCGTCGCGCGCTGCCGATCTCGAAACGCAGCCAGGATCTCGTCGCTGACATCCTGCCGGTGACCAAGGTCGGCGATAGCGTCATTCGCGCCAAGTCCGGGCTGCTTGGTGCAGAGCGCGGCGAGCCGTCGCTTGGCTGGATGGTGGGCTGGGCCGAGAAGGGCGAAGCGCACACCGTGTTCGCGCTCAATATGGACTGCAAGGAGCCGCGTCTGGTCGGTGAGCGCATGCCGCTGACGCAAGCCTGCCTTGCCGAGATCGGCGCGATCTAGCGCTACCGCGCGAGCGCCGCTCGACTAGCATCCTCCGGGTCAAGAAAAAACCGGGAGGACACAACATGAACTCAACGCCGCTCTGGCTGTCGTCGCTGACGCTTGCTGCCGCGGGCGGCTGGCTCGCCGCTACGATGTTTGCCGCTCCCGCCACCAGCAGGGAGCCGCGCTTTCCGCAGCTCACGATGGACCAGCTCGACGCCAAGCAGAAGCCGCTCGGCGAGCAGATCATGAAGGTCTCGAGCGTGGGCATCGGCGGGCCCTACAATCCGATGATCCGCAGCCCGGTGCTCGGCCAGCGTCTGTTTGACCTGTTCCACTATCTGCGCTGGGAGACCTCGGTCCCGACAAAACTCAACGAGTTCGCGATCCTGATCATCGGGCGGCAATGGCGCTCGCAGGTCGAATGGTACGCCCATGCGCCGCTCGCGGCGAAGGCGGGCCTGTCGCCCGACGTCATCGCGGAGCTGATGGCCAATAAGCGGCCTGCGAACATGGCCGAGGACGAGGCCGTGGTCTACGATTTCGTCACCGAGCTCACCACGACCAGGAAGGTTTCTGACGAGACCTACGCGCGGGCGAAGAAGGCGTTTAACGACCAGCAGATCGTCGACCTCACTGCGGTCGCCGGCAATTACGTGATGGTCGCGATGCTGCTGGCAATGGCGGAGGAGACCGTGCCGCCGGACAAGCAGGAGCCGTTCAAGCCGGGCGAGCCGTAGCCTCCGTCATTGCGAGGAGCGAAGCGACGAAGCAATCCAGACTGCCTCCGCGGCGAGATTCTGGATTGCTTCGCTTCGCTCGCAATGACGGAGTATGTGGCGCCGACGCCGGCTCCCAAGGTCGAGTTGCTTCTCAACTCAGTTTGAACAGCACCTGCAAAAACTCCTCCACGGCCTTGCGCGACTCCACGGCCGTGGCGGGATTACCGCCGACATGTGGATTGAGCTCGACGCAAGCGTCCTGGTACGTGAACGGCGCTTTCGTATCGGCGTTCATCAGCACGCCGCCATCGCCTTCGCGGATCTGGCAGTTGCGCACCGTCTGCGCGCCCGTGGACACGGTGACCGTATTGACGCCGAGCAGCCCACTGTCAAAACCATGCGCGCTGTCGGGGTATTCGGTCAGCACCACGTCGCGGCCGGCCGTCTTGAGCCGCTCAACGAAAGCCTTGCAGCTCTTGACGGGATTGTAGTCGTCGGGCGTGCCGTGAAAGATGCGGATCGGGCGCACGGCGACGTCCGTGTCGTTCTGATAGGTCGTCGAGCAGTCGGGGTAGAACGGAATGTAGGCGGCGAACTGGATGCCGGACTTGTTCCAGAGCTTGTGGAAGCGCTCGAGGCTCGCATAGAGCGTCGCCTGTCCGCCGCGTGAAAAGCCCATCAGCACGATGCGATCAGGATCGACGCGGGGATGTTTTGCGAGGATCTCCAGCGAGCGGTAGATGTCGATGACGAGGTTGAGCCGGCCGAGCAGAGCCTGGTTCGGCCCCACCACCGTCAGCCCGCGGCCGGTAAAGCCGTCGATCACGAAGGTCGAGATGCCCATGGCGTTGAACGCGTGCACCCAGGCTTCGGTGGTGGTGCCGACGCCGCTCGAGCCGTGCATCAGCACCACGACGGGGAGTTTTCCGCTGCCTTGCGCCACGCGGAGTTCGCCTGCGACCGTCACCGGCTTGCCGGCCGCGGCGTCGCCGCTCAGGAATTGCTGGTCGGAGAGGGTGAGCGAGGGGATCGGGTAGATCTCGGCGCGGGTGGCGACTTCCCTGGGAAGCGATTGCGCGTTGGCGCAAATGCCGACGAACAGCGTTGAAATGCAGAGCGCCATGGCGACGCGGAATGCCGTCGGCATCGGATCCTCCCCCGTGATTTTCAGTGAGTAGAACAACAGGCCTGCGCGCTGTCAAATTGACGCAAGCCGGCGGTTCGCCTCAGGCGGGATCGACCTTCTTCACCGTCAGCGCCTGGTCGATCGCAAAACCGCCAATCTCGCTCATCGCCTGCGAGATGACGTCGCCCTTGCGGGCAAAGCCGGCGGAGAGGAAATCGAACTGGGTGCGCGCCAGCCGCAGCACCTCGATCGGCACGGAGATTGCGGTCTCGTTGAAGCTGTCGACCGAGGCGTGCAGCGTTTCCAGCTCGCTTGTGAGCTGGCCAATATGGCTCTCGGCGTGCTGCATCAGGCCGAGCAGCTTGCCGCGCTCGGCATCGAATGCCGCGCGCTCGGCCGCGGCGGCCGCGGTGATTTCGGCAAGCTGGCTGCGCAGCCCGTCGATTTGCTTGACCATGGCGTCCGACGCCATCTCACCGGCCTCGCGCAGCTCGCTGTTGCGCGTGTTCTCTTCGTGCTCCCGGTGATAGAGGCGTTCCGCCGACATCGCCCGCTGCGTCAGCGACTCGATCAGCGCGGCCGCACGCAGCAGCATTTCGCCGTTCCGCCCCGACACCATGCTGGCCATGCGCCGCAGGAAGTCGGTGGTTTCGGACGACGAGTTCGGCGGCAGGGGAACGACCGTCGCGGACATGGGGTGATGCTTGCAGCCGGAAATGATGACCGCCGCCGTACCGACTGAGCTCACGCAACATTCGGCGCCTGATCGTAAACGTGAGCAAGCCTGAATCGGCAGGTCCGGTCAACCGGAGCGGGCCGCCAAATTTACGGGCAGCGCGTGGGGTCAGGTATCCTTCTGCCGGCCGATCCGGCCGAGATGGGTGAAGCCGAACCCGGCCGAATATTTCAGGCCATAGCCCAGTGCCCGGTCGAGGCCGATATGGGCGAGCCAGATCAAGGCGATGGACAGGGTGAGCGGCGAGGCGAGGCCGAAGCCGAGCGTCAGCAGCGCGACCGGCGCCATGTAGCTGTGGGCGGCGTTGTAGACCATCGCGCCGAGTTTGGCGTTCGACAGATATGCCAGGAAGCTGAGATCGGGGACGAAGAACAGCAGGGCGAACACGAGCCATGAGCCGTCCCAGGCCCAGTAGAGCATCACCATCCCCACAAACAGGGTCAGGCCCTCCAGCCGCAGCAGGATGTTGACGCCGCCCGTCGCCGCGCCGGTCTCAGCCGTTCCTTCGGTCATGCTCGTCTCCCAGGCAAAACTTTGTAATTCCTTGCGCTTTCCCGCTGCGGCAAGGCAGCCCTGCGGGACCGAAAGCCGCTTCCCGGCCCGCAAAATGCCGTGTTAGAACCCCGGCAATCGCATTTAGGCTAAGAACTGGCGGGAGCAAATGAAGAATATCCTGGACGCCCTCGAAGACCGTCGCGCCGGCGCAAAGCTCGGCGGCGGTGAGAAGCGCATCGAGGCGCAGCACGCGCGCGGCAAGCTGACCGCGCGTGAGCGCATCGAGCTCTTGCTCGACAAGGGATCGTTCGAGGAATTCGACATGTTCGTCGAGCACCGCTCCACCGAATTCGGCATGGAGAAGAACAAGGTGCCCGGCGACGGCGTGGTCACCGGCTGGGGCACCGTCAATGGCC
Organism: Bradyrhizobium canariense; assembly: GCF_019402665.1. GTDB lineage: Bacteria > Pseudomonadota > Alphaproteobacteria > Rhizobiales > Xanthobacteraceae > Bradyrhizobium > Bradyrhizobium canariense. The sequence goes on along the minus strand of NZ_VSST01000056.1, from coordinate 122,441 downwards.
GCAAGACTTTTGTGTTCGCCAAGGACTTTACGGTGTTCGGCGGCTCGCTCTCGGAAACGCACGCGCTGAAGATCACGAAACTCCAGGACATGGCGATGAAGGCGCGTGCGCCCATCATCGGCCTCTATGACGCGGGCGGCGCCCGCATCCAGGAAGGCGTCGCCGCGCTCGCCGGCTATTCCTATGTGTTCCGCCGCAACGTGCTCGCCTCCGGCGTGATCCCGCAGATCTCTGTCATCATGGGCCCCTGCGCCGGCGGCGACGTCTATTCGCCTGCGATGACCGACTTCATCTTCATGGTGAAGAACACCAGCTACATGTTCGTCACCGGCCCGGACGTGGTGAAGACCGTCACCAACGAGGTCGTCACGGCGGAAGAGCTCGGCGGTGCCTCAGTGCACGCCACGCGCTCCTCGATAGCCGACGGCGCCTTCGAGAACGACGTCGAGACGCTGTTGCAGATGCGGCGCCTGATCGACTTCCTGCCGTCCAACAACACCGACGGCGTGCCGGAATGGCCGAGCTTCGACGACATCGGCCGGGTCGACATGTCGCTCGACACGCTGATCCCCGACAATCCGAACAAGCCCTACGACATGAAGGAGCTGATCCTCAAGGTCGTGGACGAGGGCGACTTCTTCGAGATCGCGGACGCTTTTGCCAAGAACATCGTCACCGGCTTCGGCCGCATCGCGGGCCGCACCGTGGGCTTCGTCGCCAACCAGCCGATGGTACTGGCCGGCGTGCTCGACTCCGATGCCTCGCGCAAGGCCGCGCGCTTCGTCCGCTTCTGCGATGCCTTCAACATCCCGATCGTCACCTTCGTCGACGTGCCGGGCTTCCTGCCGGGCACCGCGCAGGAATATGGCGGCCTGATCAAGCACGGCGCCAAGCTGCTGTTTGCGTACTCCCAGTGCACCGTGCCGCTGGTCACCATCATCACCCGCAAGGCCTATGGCGGCGCCTTCGACGTCATGGCCTCCAAGGAGATCGGCGCCGACATGAACTATGCCTGGCCGACCGCCCAGATCGCGGTGATGGGCGCCAAGGGCGCGGTCGAGATCATCTTCCGCGCCGACATCGGCGACCCCGACAAGATCGCCGCGCGCACCAAGGAATACGAAGACCGCTTCCTATCTCCGTTCATTGCCGCAGAACGTGGCTACATCGACGACGTCATCATGCCGCACTCGACGCGGAAACGGATCGCAAGGGCGCTGTCGATGCTGAAGGACAAGAAGGTGGAAACGCCGGCGAAGAAGCACGACAATTTGCCGTTGTAGAGCGCACTTGTAGCCCGGATGAGCGTAGCGACATCCGGGTTTTCTATCCAAGTCCCGCATGTCGCTTCGCTCATGCGGGCTACTGATTCTGTTTCTGAGTTGGCATCCTCGATCCAAATCCAATGACCGACAGCGATCCGACCGACGAGATTTCAGACATCGAAGCGCGGATCGAGGCTTTGGCCGAGATCGCCGAGCGATGTCGGAAGTACATCCTGGCATCAAAGCTCGCGATCGGTGGCGGGGCTGCGCTGTTGCTGATCACGATCCTCGGCTTGTTCGGGATGGGTCAGACCGCCGCGCTCGGATCGATCGCTCTGGTGCTCGGCGGGATCGTCTCGCTCGGTTCGAACGTCAGCACGCTGCGGCAGACGGAGGGTGCGATCGGTGATGCGGAGGCGCTTCGGTCTCAACTGATCAGCCGCATCGACCTTCGCGTGGTCGCGGATGCGCCGATGAAGCTCGTGTAACCGAGCAGCCTTACGCCGCAACCCTGCGCGACAGCACCTGCAGCTCCTCGCGGCATTCGGCTGCGAACGCCTGAAGCTGCTCCGCGGTTTGCCGGTCGAGGATCGCTTTTGCCAGTCTTTCGGCGCGGGCAAGCTGGTCTCTGAGATATGCGATGCGGGCCATGTGTCACCTTCCGCAGGGTTGATTTGATGGCCGAGCCTACGGCCGCCGTCGGGTTAGATATGTGCGGAGCATCACGTTCGGTGCGTAGGGTGGATTAGCGACAGCGTAATCCACCAAGGTTCATCGGATAGGGAAGTGGCGGATTACGCTTCGCTAATCCGCCCTACGAACTACGAACTACGAACGCGCCGCGTCCGCCGCCGCGAAATGCGCCATCTGGTCCGCGTGGGCTTTTGCGAACGCTGGGCGGCTGGTGGCGCGTGCAACATAGGCGCGGCAGGCGGGACTGTCCGCGAGCCCACCGAACTGATCGACGACGCGCAGCACGTCGGCCATCAGGATGTCGGCGACGGAGAACGTGCCTGCCAGCCATTCGCGGTTGGCCAGCACCGCCTCCATGTGCTTGAGGCGGAGTTTGAGGAAGTCGTCCACGAATTTCCACGCCGCCGTATCGGTCGGATGTCCCATGAACTTCGACATCCCCCAGGGCAGGCTCGCCATCTCCACCGAATTGAGCGCGGCGAACAGCCATTCCGTGGCCTCGTTGCGGCCGCGCGGATCTGATGGCATCAGCTTCGCGCTGAGGCCGCCGAGATGTAGCAGGATCGCGCCGCTCTCGAAGATCGAGAGATCGCCGTCGGTCAGCCATGGCACCTGCCCGAACGGCTGGTGCGCAAGATGCTCGGCGCCGCGCCCGTCGAACGGCGCGCTCGCGACGCGATAGGGCAATGCGGCCTCCTCGAGCGCCCAGCGCACCCGTAGGTCGCGCACGAAACCGCGCGGGGGCGGGGGAACCCAGTCGAAGGTGGTGAGGGTGAGGTCGGGCATGTGGTGTCTCCGTCTGCTGTTCAGGCATAGGACGGGCGAGAGATGCGCGTTCCGACACCGGTGCCGTCCTTTTTTGTCGTCGCCGACGTGACCGGCTAGTCTCACCCAAGCAACAGGAGGAAACCCGATGCCGTCAGCCTTCTTCGTCGTTCGCGCCACCGTCACCGAAGCCGGCAGGCGCGCCGCCTTCGATAGATGGTACGAGACGGAACATCTGCCCGACGCGGTGAAGGTGTTCGGTGTGGCTAAGGCCTGGCGGTTCTGGAGCCTCGACGATCCGTCACTGCATCAGGCGATGTTTCAGTTCGAGAGCGAGGCTGCGCTGCACGCCATGTTGAAGGGCGATGCGCTGACGCAGCTGGTGGCCGATTTCAACCGCGATTGGCCCGACGTGACGCGCACGCGCGAGTTGCTGGTGCTGGCGCAGGAGTTTGGGAAATAGAGCACCGGGCTACGGCGCTGCGAATCCTCTCTGTCACCTGCGCAACGAAGCTGAACGCGCGATTCAGCTTCGGTTCATGTCGTCGCCGCGACACTTCCTCTGCATCACTGGCACGACCATCCAAGAGGAAAGAAGTCATGGAGCGCCGGAACTTTTTAAAATTTGCAATCGGTGTCGCGGCCGGAGCTGCCGCGTTCACCACTGCCGCACAGGCCGCGCCGCTGGCGCCGCAGCCGCTCGGTGATGGCAGGATGCCGCAAGGTAATCCCGACGCTCATCCCGCAGTCACCAGCAGCGAAGAGGCCGCGCAGTTGAAGCCGGAGCAGGTGCACTGGCACGGCCGTCACCGTCATTGGGGTTGGCGCCGCCGTCACTGGGGCTGGCATCGCCGGCGCTGGCACCGCCGCCATTGGTAAGCTTCGCGCTAAGCGAGGCTCGAACGGGGACCGCGATCACGGTCCCCGTTCTGATTCGAAACATCCCGGTGCGACGTCAGGCGCTCAAAAAGAAAATGGCCGCGCAGGCTTTCGCCGCGCGGCCATTTCGCTATGCGAAGAACGAGATCAGAACGGGCGGCAGCGGCCGGCGTACCAGCGGAAGCCGTAGGGGCACACGCGCGCGCGCGGCACGACCACGACAGGGGCCGGCGCAACCACGATCGGACCCGGGCGGACAACGACCGGACCGCGCATCGGGCGGCAGCCGCCATAGGCGCCGCGATACCAGCCGGGGCCGCAACCGCCGGCGGCGCTGGCCGCCTCGCTGAAACCAACGACCGCGCTGGCGAGCATCACGGCGGCAAACAGGTATTTCATTTGATCTTCCTTCTCGTCCTTGGGGAGGTTTTGCGGGCAGGATTGGGGCAGCTTCTAGGAGGGCTTGGCACTTTCGGCGCACCATGAATCAAAAGACACGATTCGACACGTTAAAATCGCAACATGCCGACACGACGCGAGCCAAATCTGCCAATCATGACCTGAATGCGGCATGAACATTCCCCGCACGCGGCTCCGGACGACAGCAATGTCGCTAGCGGCCGAGAAAGCCCAGGACCAGCTCCTTGTACTTCTCCGGTGATTCCAGGAAGACGAGATGGCCGGTGTCCGGAATCACCTCAGCCCGCCCGTTCGGCATCTTCGCCGCGAGTGCCTTCGCAAGCTCGGCGTTCTGCCCCATTTTCGCGCGCAGCGACTCCGGCGCGTTCGGCCGGCCCGGTGCGTTGTGGTCGTCGGCACCCATGATGAACAGCGTCGGCTCGGTGATCAGTGCGACCTCGTGCGCCACCGGCTCGCGATAGATCATCTGGCCGGAACTGACGAAGGCGCGCAGCCAGCGCGGATAATCAGGGCTGCCCTTGATGTTGAAGCGGGCATCGATGAACGGCGTAATCGCCTCCGCCGGCAGCTTGATCGCGTAATTGGTCTGCAGCTGCTTGCGATAGCCATCGGCCGTGAGCTTGTCCTCGGCCTCGATGATCTTCTCGGTCGGCGTCGGCGGCACATACAGGCGGTAGTCTTCCAGCCCGATTGGGGCCGTCAGAACAAGGTGAGCGACGCGGTCGGGATAGGCGCGGGCGATGCGGACGCCCAGCATGCCGCCGAGCGAATGGGCGACGATCTCGGCCTTGTCGATCTTGAGATGATCGAGCAGCGCGATGGTGTTGCGCGCCAGATTGTCGAAATGCAGCTCGCCCGTCGGCTTGGAAGATTTGCCGAAGCCGATCTGGTCCGGCACCACGACGCGGAAGCCGGCCTCGCTCAGCATCTTGATAACAGGCGCCCAGTAGCTCGACGGGAAGTTGCGCCCGTGCAGCAGCACGACGGTGCGGCCGTTCGGCTGCGCCGGCGGCACGTCCATATAAGCCATGCTGAGCTGCTCGCCGTCATTGACAAGAGGCAGCAGGTGCACGGGATAGGGATAGGCAAAGCCTTCGAGCGCGATGCCGTAAGGCTCGCGCGGGGCGGTGTCGGCGGCGCGGGTGGAGGTGAGCGGAGAGGCGATGAGGGCGGCGACGAGCGCGGCCCAAGCGAAGCGGTTCATGGAGTCTCTGAGGGTCATGGAACGATGGTTCGCATAATGACGTGGACGGCCGCGGGTCAAGCCCGGCCGCGGCGAGAGACGTCGTTCACACGGAGTTGTGTCTAGTCCCGCCCGTCACCGAACAACGCGGCAAACTGCTTCTCGCCGGTTCGGGTGAAATTCACCACGCGGCTGCCGGGCGTAGCGTCGCGCGCGGCCCATTTCAGCTCGGCAAAACGCTGCATCATGGCGGCGCCCAGCGTGCCGGCGAGATGGTGGCGCCGCTCGCTCCAGTCGAGACAGGCCTTGCACACGGGGCGGCGGGGATGGGTGAGCATGTCGGGCGAGATCTGCAGATGCTTCGCCAGGAAGCGCTCGCCATCCGCCGTCAGCTCGATCTCCTGCTTCCTCTGCTTGACCAGGTTTTTCGCGCGCAGGGTGTCGAGCATCTGCACGCCGAGATCGCCGGCGAGATGGTCGTAGCAGATCCGCGCTCGCCGCAACGCCGGATCCTTCGGCCCGGTGCGCACGCGCATGTGGCCGGTCCGCGCGGCAAGGCCCGCAAGGCCCTCCAGCACGCCGGCGACGTCGTCGTCGGTGAGGCGGTAGTAGCGGTGGCGGCCTTGCTTCTCCGGCTCGATCAGGCCGCCGGCCTCGAGCTTGGAAAGATGCGAGCTCGCGGTCTGCGGCGTGATGCCGGCCTCCTGCGCCAGCTCGCTCGCGGTGAGCGCGCGGCCATTCATCAGCGCCGTGAGCATATTGGCGCGTGCGGGATCGCCGACGAGCGAGGCGATCATGGCGATGTCTGGACCTGATTTCATGCTTCGATGGTAGCCGAAGCATTGCGGTCGGGCAAGCGCGTAGCGTGGGGTTGCTCGTCATTGCGAGGAGCCCGTGACAAAATTGCGAAGCAATTTTGCACTGGCGACGAAACAATCCAGGCTGCCTCCGCAGAGGGATTCCTGGATTGCTTCGCTGCGCTCGCAATGACGGTTTGGAACCAGAGGAGCCCATCATGTCCATCACCGTCTTCATCCGTTACCAGCTCGATCCCTTCAAGCGTGCGCAGTTCGAGGAGTATTCGAAGCGCTGGCTCACCATCATCCCGAAATGCGGCGGCGATCTGATCGGCTATTTCATGCCGCACGAGGGCACCAACAACATCGCGTTTGCACTGATCACCTTCGAGAGTCTCGCTGCGTATGAGGCTTATCGCGCCCGGCTGCGTCAGGATACGGAAGGCATGGCGAACTTCCACTTCGCCGAGGAGCACAAATTCATCCTCGCGGAAGAGCGCACGTTTCTGCGCCAAGTGGTCTTGTAAGTGATATTGTAGGCCATCAACGACAGGAGAGACGCCCATGATCGCCGTGATCTTCGAGGTCTGGCCGAAGCCGGAACACCGCCAGGATTATTTCGACCTCGCGGCCGACCTCAAGCCGATCCTGCAAACCATCGACGGCTTCATCTCGGTCGAGCGTTTCGAGAGCCTGACCGACAAGGGCAAAATCTTGTCGGTGTCGTTCTGGCGGGACGAGGCGGCCGTGCAAGCCTGGCGCAACACGATGGAGCACCGCCGCACCCAGGCCAAGGGCCGCGCGAAAATCTTCGCCGATTATCATTTGCGTATCGCCAGCGTCATCCGTGACTACAGCATGAATGATCGCGAGCAGGCGCCGAAGGATAGCCGCGCGGTGCACGATGCGCACTAGCGCGCGCCGCGGCACGTCCCCATCTCTGCGCGGCCAACAAGGGAGAGAAACATGCACGTGACAACTGCTGACAAGCGCGCGACCTTCAGGAAGATGCACGAGAGCGGCTGCTTCATCCTGCCCAATCCGGTCGACGTCGGCAGCGCGAAAGCGTTGCAGCACCTCGGTTTCAAGGCACTCGCGTCGTCGAGTGCGGGCTTTGCCTGGACCATCGGCAAGGCCGACAACCACGTCTCCGTCGAGGACGTATGTCAGCATCTGGCGGCATTGAGCACGTCCGTCGACATCCCGGTGAACGCGGATTTCGAAGGCGGCTTTGCAGTCGAGCCGGACAAGGTCGCGGACAATGTCGAGCGCTGTGTGCGCACCGGCGTTGCCGGCCTGTCGATCGAGGATTCCTCCGGCGACAAGGACAAGCCGATCTACGAGCGCGCGCTCGCAGTCGAGCGCATCAAGGCGTCGCGCAAGGCGATCGGCGATAGCGGCGCGCTGCTGGTTGGTCGCTGCGAGGCTTATCTGTGGGGCGTGACCGACCTCAAGCTCGTCATCGACCGGCTCACCGCTTACGCCGATGCCGGCGCCGATTGCCTCTACGCGCCGGGCCTGAAGAGCCGCGAGGACATCGCCGCGGTGGTGAAGGCTGTCGCACCCAAACCATTCAACCTGCTGATCGGCGGCTCCGGGCTGTCATTGCAGGAGGCTGCCGATCTCGGCGTGCGCCGGATCAGCGTCGGCGGTTCGCTCGCTCGCGCCGCCTGGGGCGGCTTCATGCGGGCCGCGAAAGAAATGGCGGAGAAGGGCACCTTCGCGGAGCTCGCGAGCGGCTATCCCGGCGGCGAGCTCAACAAGATGTTCAGCTAAAGACAAACGAAAGCGGCAGGATCTGAAATCCCGCCGCTGTCGCATATTGTTGCAAATCGTTACTTCGCGCCGTCGGCCGGTGCGGGCGTATCCGGGGTCGGCTTGCTCGGCGCGGCGCCCGTGGTCACGCCCGGCCCGGTGTTGGTGCGCGGCGTCACGTCGCGCATGCCGGGAGGTGCAGCCGGATTGGTAGCCGGCGCCTGCTGGGCGGTCTGCGTCGCCGGCGTGGTGCTCGCCTGGTTGCTGGTGCCGGTGTTGTTCAGGCCGTAGAACACGGCACCCAGCACCAAGGCGATGGCCACGGCGAACAGGGCTACTTTGCCGCTGGAGGCGGGGCCTTCGCCAAGCTCAGGGTCGACCTGAAGCTGGGCATCCCGTCGCGCCGCATTGCGATACTCATCATCGGCGAGATTCGGGCGGTACGGATCGTTGATAAAACGGTCGTCAGCCATCGATTGGTTCTCCTCGATTATTGCGGCGGGACAACCCGTGGATGCGAGATTCTGTTCCGCCCTCCTTAATGCTTTCGTCGCATGTTGCGCCCGCGGCGGGAATCGGGAACCTGTTCGCTGGGGAACCTGAAGCGTAAGCTCCGCTGACGGAAGGGAACAAAGCCATGTGGAGCTTGCCGCCGAGCGACAGCGTGCTGCATCTGTTGTCGCTGGTTGCGGTCGTGGCGCAAGGCATGACCGCCGCGCTCGCTGCCGGCCGCCGCAGCATGGATTGGCTCGGCGTCTGCTTCCTCGGCTGCATCACGGCGCTCGGCGGCGGCACCTTGCGCGATCTCTTTCTCGGTCATTATCCGCTGGCCTGGGTGCAAAATCCCATCTACCTCGCGCTGGCCGGCGGCGCAGCCTTCCTCACCATCCTGATGGCGCGGCTGGTGCACCGGCTGAAACTGGCCTTCATCGTGCTCGATGCTATCGGCCTCGTCGTCTTCACCATGACCGGCTGCGACATCGCCTGGCAGATGGATGCCACGCTGCCGATCGTCATCGTCTCCGGCATGGTGACCGGTTGCGCCGGCGGCGTCTTGCGGGACGTGCTCTGCAATGACGTGCCGTTGCTGTTCCGCTCCGAGCTCTATGCCAGTGTCTCGGTGGTGACGGGACTGTTCTATGCGACCGCCTTTGGCCTCAAGCTGAACGCCGAGCTCTGGACCATTTTGACGTTCGTCCTCGGCATCAGTTTTCGCCTGCTGGCGGTGCGCTACAAATGGGAAATGCCGAAATTCGTGTTCACGGAAGAGGAGGAGCGGTAGGTCTTCTTCCTTACCTCGCCCCGCTTGCGGGGAGAGGTCGACGCGCGAAGCGTGGCGGGTGAGGGGGGCTCTCCGCGAGTCCAAGTGTCACGATTGTCGCCGAAGCAGCCCCTCACCCCAACCCTCTCCCCGTAAGAACGGGGCGAGGGAGCGTACCGTCGCGGCCGCGCGAGGTTCGTTCGTTACGGCTCCTGCTTCCGCGCCTTGGCGACCTGCGCCGGCGTCACCAGCGGAGCGGCGTTGCCCCAGGAATTGCGGATGTAGTTCGTCACCGCCGCGACCTCTTGGTCGGAGAGCTGGTTGGAATAGGCCGGCATCTCCCCGGTGTTGGGCGCGCGCGGCGTGGTCACGGTGTGGGCGCCGTCGAGGATGATCCGCAAGGTCGAGGACGGATTGACCGATTGCAGCAGCGCGTTGGCAGGCAGCGGCGGATAGATGCGCGGTGCGCCGGATCCGTCGGCCTCATGGCAGGCGATGCAGAGCTTGGCGTAGACGGCTTGGCCGGCCTTCATCTCGGGATCGTCAGGCGGCGTCACGATCGTCTCACGCCGCGCCGGCGGCAGGTCCTTGAGGTAAACCGCGATCGCGCGCACGTCGGCATCGCTCATCTTCGAAGTCGAGTTGACGACCACTTCTGCCATCAGCCCGCTGGCATGGCTCCTGGCGTTGCGCCCGCTCTGAAGATATTCCGTGACGTCCTCGACGCTCCACGATTTCAGCCCGGTGCGGGCGGCGCCATCGAGCCGTGGCGCGTACCAGCCGCCGACCTCGTTGCCCGCGAGTGCCTGCGCCTGCTTGTTCGCGCCAAAATAGTTCTTCGGCGTGTGGCAGGCGCCGCAATGGCCGAGCCCGGTGACGAGATAGCCGCCCCGATTCCACACCGCGCTCTGGCTCTGGTCCGGCTCGAACAGCCCGGGCTTGAAATACACCATGTTCCAGATCCGCATCAGGCCGCGATGGCTAAACGGCCAGCGTAGCTCCGGCGGCTTGTTGCGGCTCGTGACGGCCGCGAGCGTTCCGAGATAGGCGCGGATCGCTAGTGTGTCGTCTTTCGTCATCCGCGTGAAATAGGGGTAGGGGAACGCCGGGTAATAGTTCGAGCCGTCGGGCGCGACGCCGGTGCGCACGGCGCGGGTGAAGTCGGCGTCGGTCCAGCCGCCGATGCCGGTGTCGCGGTCCGGCGTCAGGTTCGGCGCGTAGATCGCGCCGAACGGCGTGTCGATGCGCTTTCCGCCCGCGAACGGTTTGGCGGGATCGGCGGTGTGGCAGCCGGCACAGTCGCCGGCCTCCACCAGCGCCTTGCCGGTGGCGATCAGCTCCGGTGAAGGCTCGGCAGCGACGGCCGCGCTCGCAACCGCACTGCACAACGCCAGACCCACGAGAGCCAGGCCAGCCAGAATCGTCCGCATCGAAAGCCTCTCCTGCGCCCCATCGACGCCGTCCCGGATGACCGGGCGTCAATTCGTTGCGCGACGGCGGGGGTATGGTGACACAAAATGAAAATCGCGGATGCCAATGCAGCCACGAAATTGCGATTTTTACCCGGCGCTGCCTTTGGTCCAGAATTGTGATGCGGAGCGTGAAATATCCGACATAGAGTGGCGGAAATGGTCGGCGCGCCCTAGCTAAAAACAACGGGCAGGCAACGGCTTAAGCAGCCAAGCGCTCAAAAGGGCGGAAGAGGACATAATGGGCATCAACCAGGGTCCGATCAGTCTCGATCAGAAATACACCCAGGACACCGGACATATTTTCACGACCGGCATTCAGGCCCTGGTCCGCCTGCCGATGGCCCAGATCCGGCGCGACCGTGCCGCGGGGCTGAACACCGCGGGCTTCATCTCCGGCTATCGCGGCTCGCCGCTCGGCGGCTACGACCAGCAGCTCTTCGCCGCGCGCAAGCATCTCGAGCAGTACAACATCAAGTTCCAGCCCGGCGTGAACGAAGATCTGGCCGCGACCGCGGTCTGGGGCTCGCAGCAGCTCAACCTCTCGCCCGGCGCCAAGTATGACGGCGTGGTCGGCATCTGGTACGGCAAGGGCCCCGGCGTCGATCGCTGCGGCGACGTCTTCCGCCACGGCAATGCCGCGGGCTCGGCCAAGAACGGCGGCGTCTTGTGTCTCGCCGGCGACGACCACGGCGCAAAATCCTCGACGGTCCCGCATCAGTCCGACCACGCCTTCATGTCGGCGCTGATGCCCTATCTCTATCCCTCGAGCGTCCACGAGATGATCGAGATGGGTCTTCTCGGTATCGCGATGTCGCGCTATTCGGGCTGCTGGGTCGGCATGAAGGTGATCACGGAGACGGTGGAGACCACCGCCGAGATCGACCTTACCGACGAGATGACGCCGTTCGTGATCCCGACCGATTTCGAGATGCCCGAAGGCGGCCTCAATCTGCGCTGGCCCGACGACCGCTTCGCCCAGGACCGCCGCCTGCAGGACTACAAGGGCTTTGCCGCGATCGCCTTTGCGCGCGCCAACAAGGTCAATCGTGTCACGATGGATTCGCCGAATGCCCGCTACGGCATCATGGCGTCCGGCAAGAGCTACGAGGATATCCGTCAGGCGCTGCGCGAGCTCGGTATCACGCCCGAGGTCGCCGCCAAGATCGGACTTCGATTGTACAAGATCGGCATGCCCTGGCCTCTGGAGCCGGAAGGCGTCAGGCAATTCGCCGTGGGCCTCGAGGAAATCTTCATCATCGAAGAGCGCCGCGAGATCGTCGAAAATCAAGTGAAGCAGGAGCTGTTCAACTGGCGCGACGATGTCCGTCCCCGGATCATCGGAAAGATGGACGACCACGACAAGCGCTTCCTCCCCTTTGCCGAAGAACTCAGCGTCGCCTCACTGGCCAGCTCGCTCACCGAGCGTCTGCTTCGACTTGATCTCAATCCCGAAATTGCAACGATGCTGCGCGCCAAGGCCGATTGGTTCAACGGCCGCCAGGCGTCGCAAATGCAGGCGACCGCGCCTGTCGCCCGCACCCCGTATTTCTGCTCCGGCTGCCCGCACAACACATCGACCAAGGTGCCCGAAGGTAGTCGCGCCTTTGCCGGCATCGGTTGCCACTTCATGGCCCTGTGGATGGATCGCTCGACCGAGACCTTCACACACATGGGCGGCGAGGGTGTGCCGTGGGTCGGCGTTGCCCCCTTCACCAAGGAAGAGCACGTGTTCGCCAATCTCGGCGACGGCACGTATTTCCACTCCGGCAGCCTCGCGATCCGCCAGGCGATCGCCTCCGGCGCCAACATCACCTACAAGATCCTCTATAACGACGCGACCGCGATGACCGGCGGCCAGCATGTCGACGGCGAATTGTCGCCGCAGCAGATCACCTTCCAGCTTCACAGCGAAGGCATCCGCGAGATCTATCTGGTCTCGGAAAACCCCGACGCCTATCCGGCGAACGAGATCGCGCCCGGCGTCAAGACCGCGCATCGTGACGAGCTCGATGCGGTCCAGAAAACCCTGCGCAAGGTCAAGGGCGCGTCCGCCATCGTCTTCGTGCAGACTTGCGCCGCCGAGAAGCGCCGCCGCCGCAAGCGCGGCACGATGGAGGATCCCGCGCGCCGTGTGCTCATCAATCCCGCGGTGTGTGAAGGCTGCGGCGATTGTTCGGTGCAATCGAACTGCATTTCGGTCGAGCCGCTGGAGACCGAGTTCGGCCGCAAGCGCGCCATCAACCAGTCGACCTGCAACAAGGATTATTCCTGCGTCAAAGGCTTTTGCCCGTCCTTCGTCACGGTCGACGGCGGCAAGATGCGCAAGCGCGCGCCGGCGGGCGTCGGCGATATTGGCGCGCTGCCCGAGCCGGCATCGCGCCCGAACCTGGACAAGCCCTACAACATCGCTGTCGGCGGCGTCGGCGGGACCGGCGTGCTGACCATCGGCGCGCTGCTCGGCATGGCCGCCCATATCGAGGGCAAGGCCTCGATGATCCTCGACATGTCGGGTCTGGCGCAAAAGGGTGGGGCGGTGCTGAGCCACGTCCGCCTGTCTGATCATCCGGCCGAGGTGACCTGCTCGCGCATCGTCACCGGCACGGCCGATGTCGTGCTCGCAGCCGACGAGGTGGTCGCGGTTGCCAAGGACACCATCTCGCTCTGCGACAGCAGCCGCACCCGCGGCATCATCAACAGCCACGTCATTCCCACCGCCGACTTCGTCCTCAACCGCGATTTCAATTTCCAGACCCGCAAGCTGAACGGGTTGCTGGAGACCGCGCTGCACAAGGACTCGGTATTCTTCGACTTCACCAAGCCGGCCGAACAGCTGCTCGGCGACAGCATCGCCACCAACATGATGATGATGGGCTACGCCTATCAGAAGGGCCTCTTGCCGTTGTCGGCGGAAGCGATCGAGCAGGCGATCGAGGTCAACGGCGTCTCGATCAAGATGAACAAAGAGGCCTTCCGCCTCGGCCGCCTCGCGGTCGCCGACCCCCAGCGCCTCGCCGATATGCTGAAGGGAACGGACGAGGCCGTTGCGCCCAGGACCCTGGACGCCATGACGCTCGACGAACTCGTCGAGCACCGCGCCAAGCATCTCACCGCCTATCAGAACGGCCGGCTGGCCAAGCGCTACCGCAAGCTGGTGGACCAGGTCAGCGACGCCGCCAGGCAGGGCGGCTATGACGAGGCGCTGACGCGCGCCGTTGCGGTCAACTACGCGAAACTGCTGGCCTACAAGGACGAATACGAAGTCGCGCGCCTTTATACCGACGGCGCGTTCGAAAAGCAGCTTCGCGACCAATTCGAGGGCGACTTCAAGTTCAACTTCAACCTGGCCCCGCCTATTCTCAGCAGGGGCGTCGATGCGCTCGGCCGCCCGAAGAAGCGCGCCTTCGGCCCGTGGATGCTTCCGGTGTTCCGCGTGCTGGCAAAATTCAAGTTCTTGCGCGGCACGTCACTCGACATCTTCGGTCGCAGCGCCGACCGCAAGCTCGAACGCGATCTGATCACCGGCTACGAGAAGGACGTCGCCACCGTGCTCGGCCTGCTGTCGCCGCTCACGATCGACACCGCGGTGGAGCTGCTGTCGTTGCCCGACCGCATCCGCGGCTACGGCCCGGTGAAGGAGAAGGCCGTAGCGGATGCCAAGGCCCGCTACGCCCAGCTCGCCGCCGACCTCGCGAACCCGCCGCCGGCTCCGCGGCAGATCGCGGCGGAGTAGAATTTTCGTGGGTGGACTCGCTAATCCACCCACCAAATTCCTGTTTGAAATCAACCACGGGTCTACTGTGCATGGGGTTGTTTTCGCAGAAAAGTGTGTTCCGATAAAACGAAACCGCTTGTGCCGTCGGGCAAAACACCTTTAGGGTTCTGCCCGTCGTTCCCGTCATTGCGAGCGTAGCGAAGCAATCCAGAAATGCGTCCGCGGAAAGATTCCTGGATTGCTTCGCTGCGCTCGCGTGACGATTCCGGAAGCAGAGGCCCTCCCACCGCACCTCGGCCATTTGCGCGAACCCGCTGCTCTCTCGCCCGGCGGAATATTTCCGCGCTTGCCAACAGGGCAGCAGCGGTTCAGAAAAAACTGGAAGTGAGAAACGCCAGCGGAGACCTTATTTGACCATCAAGGGCAAAGCCTACATTGCCGGGATCTACGAACACCCGACCCGGCATGCGCCGGACAAATCCACCGCCCAGCTCCATGCCGAGGTCGCCAAGGGCGCGATCGAGGATGCCGGGCTCAGCAAGGACGATGTCGACGGCTATTTCTGCGCGGGCGACGCCCCGGGCGGCGCCTGGCCGATGGTCGATTATCTCGGCCTGAACACCAAGAAACTCCGCCATGTCGATTCCACCGAGACCGGCGGCTGCTCCTACATCATCCATCTCGGCCACGCCGCCGAAGCGATCGCCGCGGGCAAGTGCTCGGTCGCGCTGATCACGCTGGCCGGCAAGCCGCGTACCGGCGCGATGCCGCCGCGCGCGGCCGGCGCCGAGGCCGATTTCGAGACGGCTTACGGCGCGACCACGCACAATGCCTACGGCATGTGTGCCATGCGTCACATGCACGACTACGGCACCACCAGCGAGCAGCTCGCCTGGATCAAGGTCGCGGCCTCGCACCACGCGCAATACAATCCGCATGCGATGCTCAAGGACGTCGTCACCGTCGAGGACGTCCTGAACTCGCCGATGATCTCCGATCCCTTGCATCGCATGGATTGCTGCGTCGTCTCCGACGGCGGTGGCGCGCTGATCGTGACCACGCCCGAGATCGCAAAAAGTCTGAAGAAGCCGCTGGTCAGACTGATTGGCCACGGCGAGGCGATGAAGGGCCCGCGCGGCGGCAAGGATCTCGACCTCACTTACTCCGCCGGCATCTGGTCCGGCCCGCGTGCCTTCGAGGAAGCCGGCATCACGCCGAAGGACATCAAATACGCCTCGATCTACGACAGCTTCACCATCACCGTCTTGATGCAGCTCGAAGACCTCGGCTTCTGCAAGAAAGGCGAGGGCGGCAAGTTCGTCGCCGACGGCAATCTGATCTCGGGCGTCGGCAAGCTGCCGTTCAACACCGACGGCGGTGGCCTCTGCAGCAACCATCCCGTCAACCGCGGCGGCATGACCAAGATCCTCGAGGCCGTGCGGCAGCTGCGCGGCGAGGCGCATCCGAAGGTGCAGGTCAAGAATTGCGATCTCGCCATCGCCCACGGCACCGGCGGGCTTCTCGGTGTCCGCCACGCCGCCTCGACTGCGATTCTGGAGCGCGTGTGATGAGCGAAGCCAAGAAATATCCGGCCCCGGTGACGAACCCTGAGACAGCGGCGTTCTGGGACGCGGCCAAAGAGGGCAAGTTCATGATCAAGCGCTGCACCGCCTGCGGCGAAGCGCATTACTTCCCCCGCGCGATCTGCCCGTTCTGCTACTCCGACAAGACGGTGTGGGAGGAGTCTTCGGGCGAAGGCACGATCTACACTTACAGCTTGATGCGGAAGTCGCCGACCGGTCCTTACGCGATCGGCTATGTCACGCTGAAGGAAGGACCATCGCTCCAGACCAATTTCGTCGATTGCGATCTGACGACGTTGAAGATCGGCCAGAAGGTGAAGGTGGTGTTCAAGCCGACGGACGGGGCGCCGCTGCCGTTCTTCACGCCGGCGTAGTAGGCGCGGCGAGTTCTTCCCTTCTCCCCTTGTGGGGGAAGGTGGCGCGAAGCGCCGGATGAGGGGTATCTCTCCACAGAGAGATTGTTCGATGAGGAGCGAACCCCTCACCCAAACGAGTTTGTTGCGGGCACCTTGTAGCCCTCTCCCACAAGGGGAGAGGGCGCAACAATGGGCGCCGCTCAGCTGAAGCTGCCGGGAGGAAACAACAAAAATGTCCGCCAGATACGACGAACTCAAAGGCCTCAAGAACCTCGGCCAGAAATATGCCTACACCGACCGCGAAGTGATGCTCTATGCCTACGGTATCGGCCTCGGCGCCGATCCGATGGACGAAAACGAGCTCGCCTTCGTCAACGAGGGCACGCTGACGCCGCGACCGCTCAAGGTGGTGCCGACCTTTGCGTCCGTTGCGGCGTGGGGCGCGGGTCCGGGCGAGATGAACCTCAACCGCGTGATGGTGGTCGACGGCGAGCGCGACATCACCTTCCACCAGCCGCTGCCGGTCGCCGCGCACATCACCGCCGATTCCTCCGTTGTCGAAGTCTACGATAAAGGCAAGGACAAGGGCGTCGTCATCAGCCACCAGACCGTGCTCAAGAACGAGAAGGGCGAGAAGCTGGCAACGCTGGTCGCCTCGCGCTTCGCCCGCGGCGACGGCGGCTTTGGCGGGCCGAACCTGACCCAGCCGGATCCGCACAAGATCCCGTCGCGCGCACCCGACACGACCATCGACATCGTGACGCGTCCCGACCAGGCGCTGGTCTATCGCCTCTGCGGCGACCGCAACCCGCTGCACTCCGACCCTGAGTTCGCGAAGAAAGCCGGCTTCCCGCGTCCGATCCTGCACGGCATGTGCACCTACGGCATCACCTGCCGCGGCGTGCTCCAGACCTATGCCGACTACGATGCCTCCGCCTTCCGCCAGCACGTCGCGCGGTTCTCCTCGCCGGTCTATCCCGGCGAGACCGTGACCATGGACCTCTGGAAGGACGGCAGCGTGATCTCGTTCGAAGCCAAGGTGAAGTCGCGCGGCGTCACCGTGATCAAGAACGGCAAGACGGTGTTGGGTTAGCAACACGCGACGGCCGTCGTCTCCCTCGCCCCGCACTTGCGGGGAGAGGGCGGGGTGAGGGGCTCTCACCACGAGCCGAGACGGTATTGAGACCTGTACCCCCTCACCCGGATCGCAAGGGCGATCCGACCTCTCCCCGCAAGCGGGGCGAGGTAAGAAAAACAAAACCAGGGAGAGCCACCATGGGACTACTCGACGGGAAGGTTGCGCTGATCACCGGCGCGGGCGGGGGGCTCGGTGAGGCCTACGCGAAGCTGTTCGCGCGGGAAGGGGCCTCCGTCGTCGTCAACGACCTCGGCGGGGCCCGTGACGGCTCCGGCGCCGACACATCGATGGCGCAGCTCGTGGTGGATGCGATCAAGGCCGAAGGCGGCAAGGCCGTTGCCAATCGCGCCGACATCTCCACGATGGAAGGCGGCCAGTCGGTGTTCGACGACGCCATCAAGCATTTCGGCCGCGCCGACATCCTCGTCAACAATGCCGGCATTCTGCGCGACCAGACCTTCGCCAAGGCCTCTGAGTCCGACTGGGACAAGGTCATTAAGGTGCATCTGAAGGGCACCTTTTGTTGCACCATGCCGGTGTTTCGCTGGATGCGGGAAAACGGCGGTGGCGTCATCGTCAACACCTCCTCGACCTCGGGCCTGATCGGCAATTTCGGCCAGAGCAATTACGGCGCGGCCAAAGGGGGCATCTGGGGCCTGTCCAACGTGCTGGCGATCGAGGGGCGCAAATACAACATCCGGATCTGGACGCTTGCGCCGGGCGCGCTGACCCGCATGACCGCAGACCTGCCCCGCTATAAGGAGAACCCCGGTGCGGCGCTGGGGCCGGACGGCATCGCGCCGGCCGTGCTATACATGGTCAGCGATTTGTCGGGCGACCAGACCGGCAAGGTGCTGGGCGTGTCCGGGCCCCGCGGCGTGCGCGAAATGCGGATGATGGAAATGGACGGCTGGAAGCCGCCGCACACGGGCTGGAACGCCCAGGACATCGCCGATCATGCCAAGGAGATCTTCTTCTCCGAAGAGCAGATCAAGATGGGGGCGCGGCGGTTTTAGCCATCGACAGAGAGAAACAAGGACAACGATGAAGCTCACCGCCGACGCCAAGGGCACCTTCGCAATCGCGCCGACGCCGTTCCACGATGACGGCCGGATCGACGAGCGCTCGATCGACCGCCTGACCGATTTCTACGAGGAGGTCGGCTGCGACGGCGTCACGGTGCTGGGGATCCTCGGTGAGGCGCCGAAGCTCGATGCCGCCGAGGCCGAGCAGGTGGCGGTACGCTTCGTCAAGCGCGCCAAGAAGATGCAGGTGATCGTCGGCGTCTCCGCGCCGGGTTTTGCCACCATGCGCTCGCTGGCGAAGGCCTCGATGGAGGCCGGTGCAGCCGGTGTGATGATCGCGCCGCCGCCGTCGTTGCGGACCGACGACCAGATCATCGGCTATTACAAGCAGGCGGCCGATGCCATCGGCCCCGACGTGCCCTGGGTGCTCCAGGACTATCCGCTGACCTTGTCGGTGGTGTTCACCCCCGCCGTGATCCGCAAGATCGTCACCGACAATCCGAACTGCGTCATGCTCAAGCACGAGGACTGGCCGGGGCTGGAAAAGATCTCGACGCTGCGCAATTTCCAGAAGGACGGCTCGCTGCGGCCGCTCTCGATCCTCTGCGGCAATGGCGGGCTCTTTCTGGACTTCGAGATGGAGCGCGGCGCCGACGGCGCCATGACCGGCTATGCCTTCCCCGAGCTTCTGATCGACGTCGTGCGACTTTCGAAGGAAGGCAAGCGCGACGCCGCGCATGATCTGTTCGACGCGCATCTGCCGCTGATCCGCTATGAACAGCAGCCCGGCGCGGGCCTTGCCGTGCGCAAATACGTGCTGCAGAAGCGCGGCATCATCGCCTCCAGCGCCCAGCGCAAGCCCGGCGCCACCATCACGCCCGCGGCGAAGGCAGAGGTCGAGTACCTGCTGTCGCGCGTCGCCCGCGTCGACAAGCGTGCCAATCTCGGCCCGCAATCCAGTGCCGCAGGTTAATCGAATGGCCGAGGCATCAGCATCACGCCCTGCGTCGACGATCCTCCTGCTGCGCGACGGCGCGAAGGTCGACGGCAAGAGCCGCGACGAAATTGAAGTCTTCATGATGGTCCGCCATCATCAGATCGAGTTCAATTCGGGCGCGCTGGTGTTTCCCGGCGGCAGCGTCGATGCCGGCGATCAGGAGATCGTCGCCCGCTCCGATCTGTATTCGGGCGGCGAGGGACTGAGTGAAGCGGACCGCGGATTTCGGATCGCCGCGATCCGCGAGACCTTTGAGGAAAGCGGGATCCTGCTGGCGCGGTCGAAGGATTCCGGCACGCCGGTGGATGCCAGGCGAGCCGGTGAGATCGCCGATGCGCATCGCGTCGCGCTCAACGAGCACAAGATCAGCTTCCTGAGCATTCTGGCCGATAACGGGCTCCAGCTCGCGCTCGATACGCTGGTGCCTTACGCGCACTGGATCACGCCCGAGGGGATGCCAAAACGTTTCGACACCTGGTTCTTCCTTGCGGCAGCGCCGCCCGACCAGCTCGGCGCGCATGACGGCCGGGAGTCGACCGATTCGATCTGGGTCTCGCCGCGCGAGGCGGTGGAGGGAGGCGAGAGCGGCCGCTTCAAGCTGCCGTTCCCGACCACGCGCAATCTGATCCGGCTCGCCAAGCAGGGAAGCGTGAGCGCGGCGCTGGAGCACGCCCGCGGCATGTCCGTCGTGACGGTGATGCCTGTCATGACCAAGACCGAAACCGGCCGTCAGCTCCGCATTCCCCGCGAGGCCGGCTATGACGGCGAGGTGTTCGAGGTCGAGGCGCTCGGCTAGAACACTTCGACACACAACGAAGTATCGGCGAGGGCAGACGCGCTAGGTTCCGTCCCTGACAACGGGATCGAGCGCGCGACATGGACAACCGACAGGACAACAACATTGCCGTCGAGCTGGCGTTGCTGCTCGCGCTGGCGACGCTGTGGGGCGGCTCCTACACCTTCATCAAGCTCGGCGTCGCCACCATTCCGCCGATCACGCTGATCGCGGCGCGCACCACGATTGCGGGCCTGCTGCTGCTCGCGATCATGTGGGCGCGAGGCATCAGGATGCCGACGGATGCCGCGACCTGGCAACGCTTCGCCTTCCAGGCCGTGCTCAACAGCGTGATCCCCTGGACGTTGATCGCCTGGGGCGAGCGGCACGTCGATGCCGCGCTCGCGACCATCCTCAACTCGGCCGGCCCGATCTTCACCTTCCTGCTCACGGCCCTAGTGACGCGTCACGAGGCGACGACACCGCGAAAGCTGGTTGGCGTGGTTGCCGGCATGGCCGGCATCCTGCTGATCGTCGGCGTCGACGCCGTCCATGATGTCGGAAGCGGCCTCGTCGCGGAGGCCGCTATCGTTGCCGCCACCATCTGCTACGCCTGCGCCGCGATCTTCGGCCGCAGCTTCAAGGGCCTCGATCCCATGGCGCCCGCGGCCGGCTCGCTGCTGGCGGGGGCGGCGGCGCTGGTCCCGGCCTCGCTCATCGTCGAGCAGCCCTGGACACTGTCGCCCTCGCTGAGTTCCGTGCTGGCGCTGCTCGCGCTGGCGACATTCTCGACCGCCGCGGCCTTCGTGATCTATTTCCGCCTGATCCAGATCCTGGGCTCGGTCGGCACCACGGCGCAGGCTTATCTCCGCGTGCCGATCGGGGTTGCCATCAGCGTCGCCTTCCTCGGCGAAAGCCTGAGCCGGACCGCCTGGATCGGCCTTGCCTGCGTCGTTCTCGGCGTCGCCGCCATGACCATCCCGGCCCGGCGGCCGGCCGACGTCAAAACGTCATAAAGCCGAGGCGGCGGGGGTCCGGCAGGGCTGCAATATTAAGGATATTCGGCGGCGAGACGCATGTTCCCCCGGGACCGCAATACGTCGTATATTGGAGCTCCAATAGCCGGGTCCTCACATCACCAATGTCCGCCGAATTGACGCCGACCCCTGAGAAAAAGCGAACATTCTCGCTCTCCATCGGCCAGCTCACGTTCGGCAGCTTCCTTCTGGTGCTGGCGGTGATCATCGTCACCTCGACCGCGAGCGTGATCGCGATCCGGCACATCGACACGACCTTTGCCGAGCTGCAGCGGCTGCAGAGCGTCGGCGACCTCGCCGAGGACATCGACCGCCGCATGAACGAGCTGCGGCTCGCCGCGCGCGACTTCGTCACCGATCCCGGCGCCGGCATCCAGTTCAAGCAGGTGGGCGAGGCGGCCTCGACGCTCAGCGACATCCTGAAGAAGACCCGCATCGAGCTCGTGCCCGAGCAGCAGGACATGATCGACGGCGTCAGCGAGCGGCTTGCGACCTATCGCAGCGGGCTGGAGCGGATCTCGACGCTGATCGACCGCCGCGCCCAGCTGCTTGCCGGCCTGCCGCCGCTCCGTGACCAGTTCGACGCGGCTGTCTCTGGCACTGCGGACCGAGAGCTGGCGTCCCGCTTGTCGGAAGCGCAGAGCCGGATCGCGCTCGGGTTGCTTGCGCGCAACCCGTCTGCGGCTGAGCAGGCGGCGCAGAGCATGCGAGCGATGGGCGTCACTGATCCCAAGCTCAGATCGGCCGTCAACGACTACGCCGAGGCGATCATCGCGGTCGCTGTCCGTGAACGGCAGATCGCCGACATCGATCGCGAGGTGCTGGGAACCGAGGGCCGGCTGATCGGCCGCGTCACCGAATTGCTGCGCGAGGTCAGCGCCCGGCGCGGTCACGTGCTGTCGCGCGACTTTGCCCGTACGCTGACGGAGGCGCGCTGGCAGAGCATCGTGCTCGGTACCATCGGTGTGCTGATCGGTATTCTCGCGGCCGGCTTCGTGGTGCGGCGGACAGTCCGTCCGCTCGCCCAGATCGCGCGGTCGATCCGCGCGCTCGCAGCCGGCGAGAAGAACACCTCGATCCCGTCCGCCGATCTCGACAATGAGATTGGCGACATCGCGCGGGCGGCCGAAGTGTTCCGCCGCGCGCTGGAGGAGGCCGACACGGCGCGCGAGGCGGCGGTGCGCGCACTGACCGAGCAGCGCCTCGCCGAAGAGAGCTACCGGAAACTGTTCGAGGGCTCGGTCGATGGCATCTATGTCACGACGCCGGCCGGCGACCTCCTCAATGCCAATCCGGCGCTGGCGCGGATGATGGGCTACGACAGCCCGCAGCAGCTGATCGACAGCATCAACGACATCGCCCACACAATCTACGTCAATCCCGAGGCGCGCGTCGAATATCAGCGGCTGATGGCACGCGACGGCATGGTGCGCGAGTTTGAGTACCAGGTGCGCCAGCGCGGCGGCGACATCCTGTGGCTGTCCGACAGTGCCACCGGCGTCCGCGACGAGGCGGGCAACATCGTCCGCTACGAGGGCACGCTGCGCGACATCACCGACCAGAAGCGCGCGGAAGACGCCATCGCCGAAGGACGGCGCCTGCTCCAGCAGGTCATCGACACCGTGCCCGCGGTGATCAACGTCAAGGACCGCGACCTGCGCTACGTGCTGATGAACCGCTACATGGCCGGCATCTTCGGCATCGAGCCCGGCGATGCGCTCGGCCGCACCACGGCCGACCTGATGTCGCGCTATGGCGCTGCCAAGTCCGACGAGAGCGACAAGCGCGTGCTGACGCTGCGGAAAGGCCTCGGCTTCTACGAAGAGGAGTACATCGATGCTTCCGGCCACATGCGGCAATGGCTCGTCAACAAGCTGCCGCTGCTCGATGCCGAAGGCGAGATCGAGCGGATCGTGACCGTGGCGCTCGACATCGGCGAGCGCAAGCGCGGCGAGCAGGAGATGCGGAAAGCCAAGGAATCCGCCGAGACCGCGCTGCGCAATCTGCGCGAGACCCAGGCCTCGCTGATCGAGGCGGAGAAGCTGGCCGCGCTCGGACGCCTCGTCGCCGGCGTCGCGCACGAAGTCAACAATCCCGTCGGCATCAGCCTCACGGTCGCCTCCGCGCTGGAGCGCAAGACCGCTATGTTCACCGCCGAGGTCGAGCGTGGCGAGCTGCGCCGCTCCACGCTCAACGACTTTCTCCATACCAGCCGCGACGCGTCCTCGCAGCTCGTCTCCAATCTCAACCGCGCCGCCGAGCTGATCCAGTCGTTCAAGCAGGTTGCCGCCGACCGCAACTATTCGGACCAGCGCAGCTTCGATCTCGGTGACCTCACCGAGCAGGTGGTGATGAGTCTGCGGCCGGGCCTGCGCAAGCACAATCTGACGCTCAACGTCGAGTGCCAGCCTGATCTGACCATGAACAGCTATCCTGGACCGTACGGGCAGGTGCTGACCAATCTGTTTCTCAACGCGGTGGCGCACGCCTTCCCGGACGGTCGGCCGGGGACCATCGACATCCAGGTGCGCGAGTCCGGCAAGGACAATGTCGAAATCATCTTCTCCGACAATGGCTGCGGCATGTCGCTCGACGTCCGCCGCCGTGCCTTCGATCCGTTCTTCACGACGCGGCGCGACCAGGGCGGCACCGGCCTCGGGCTGCACATCGTCTACAGCATCGTCACGAACAGGCTCGGTGGACGGCTCGATCTGGATTCCGAACCGGGCAGCGGCACACGCATCCAGATCATCCTGCCGCGCGTGGCGCCGCTCGAGCAGGCCGCGGAATAGCTCGAACGTTTTCGAGCGAAGTAGATGCCGGTCCGGGTGTAGAAAACGCGTCGAAACAACAATCCAGAGCTTCGGTCGATTCAATTAAAACCCGAAGCTCTAGTCGGCCTCTGCAAGCTTGTGCAGCGTCGCGCCGAAAATCTGGCTGGCCTTGCCGACCAGCGCGGTGCCCGTCATGTCCCCGCGCGTCTCCGTGAAGGTGCCGCTGACGCCGATGCCGACCGCGGCAGGCCCGCCGAACAGCGGATTGTCGTCGCCCCGCGGCGAGGTGTGACGCTGGACCAGCACCTCACCCTTGAAGGTGTTGTCCTTCACCGTGTAGCTGCCGGTGTAATAGAGGTAGGCATCGCCGCCAAGAATCTTGCCGTCGCGAAAAAGGATCACGCCGCTGCCCTTGCCGACCCGACCATCGAGCAGGTTCACGTGAATCGAATAGAGGCCGTTCTTCATAACGTCCCGAGGCCGGCCGCCGTCGCCCAATGGCGTAACCGGTAGGCATTTATGCCAAAGCGCATGCGGCCGCGCAACGCGGGAGTTTGGCCGCCGGCCTTGCGAGCCTGTCCGTGAGCCGTAGTTGTCCCGGCTTGTCTATGACACCGCCATGACGGTCTGATCATGAAGCGAGGCCAGTCGTTGCGAATCAAGTTGGCCCGCGAAATGCATAACCATTGTTGCACTGGCCGCGGGGTGCTGGAGCAAGACAAACGTGAGCAACTGGATCGATTCCGGCGGCGAGGAGCCGCGTCTGTACAGTGTGCGTCCCACGATTTGCGAAACACGACAACAGCGGATTGGCGGCGCGGTACGCTGGCGAACCGTGGCGAGCCTCGCTTGCGCCCTGGCCTTGATCGCACTCGCACCCCCCTTCGGGCACGCGCGCGACCGCGGCCAGTTCGTCAACACCAATGCCGAATTGAAGGCCTGGTTCGACGGACTGCGAAGCGGCAAGGGGCCTTGCTGCTCCGATGCAGACGGCTCGGCACTCTCAGACACCGACTGGGACAGCAAGGACGGGCACTATCGGGTCCGCGTCCCGCGCTATGGCTACGTGATCGACGGCCGACCGCAGGAGCTCGTCTGGGTCGAGGTGCCAGAGGAGGCCGTGATCTCGGAGCCGAACCGGGTGGGACGCACCATGGTCTGGCCGATCTACGGCTACATGGGCGTGGCCATCCGCTGCTTCATGCCCGGCAGCATGACTTAGGCGCGCGGGGCCGCACGTCGCCCGGTGCGCCGATGCGGCGCGCGCCGTGTCAGGTATATTTCTTGTCGCGCTCGAGCAGCTCGATGGAGATGCCTTCGGGGCCGCGGATGAAGCAGATCCGCACGCCGGGGCGGATCGTGGTCGGTTCACGCGTGAAGGTGACGCCCTTGGCCTTGATCTCGGCGGCGACGGCGTCGATGTCCTTCACCGTGAGACCGAAATGGTCGAGCCCCTGATGCGGGTGCGGCGGCGGCGGGTTGACCGCGTTGTCGCCCTCGAGTGGCGCAATGAAGATCCTTGCACCTCCAAGATTCACGTCGATCCGTCCGGGAGCTTGCACGATCTCGCCACCAAGGATGTCCCGCAGCCAGGCCGCCGTGGCCTCCGGATCGGGGCTGCGCAGATGGACGTGATCCCAAGTGACGACTGGCATTTCATGTTCTCCCGACGGGTCTTGACGTTGCAGCGCATGTTAGCGGCCTCGGCCGGTGACCGCCACCGCTCTTGCCGACTCGCCAGTGCGCGGGAACCTTAGTTCGTCTTCCGGATTAAGGTAAGCAGTGGCGGAATCCGTTGTCGAACGTGCTTCCGCCGCGATCGGTGAGGCAACCATGAACGCTGGGTTTGACCGCATCGGGTTAGGGCGTTTCGCCGGGCCCGGCGAACGACTGGCGCGGGCGGTGACGATCGCGAGCGTTTCATTTGGGCGAGGCCTGCTATGGCTGTTGGCGGCCATCATCGTCGGTTGCGGCGTCTGGATGCTGCTCCCTGTTTCCAGAGGCAACAGTGCCGAACCGGTGAGGTCTGACGTGGCAGCGGTCGAGACGGCGCCTTTGGGCGATGCGGCCGCCCCGTCGTCGCCTTCCGAAGCTCAGATTCCGACAATGGCAGAACTCGGTCGGATCAGGATTTCATCTCAGACCTGGCGCCGCGGCGGCCTTGGCTCGAAGGCGCTGGTGACGCTCACGCTCCGCAACGACAATGACTATGCCGTAACGGATGTCGAGATCGTCTGCGCTTTTGCGCGGCGCGATGGCAGTCATCTCACCGACCGCAGCCGCGTTCTGGCTGATACGGTCGGCATGAAGAGCCGCAAGACTTTTGCGCGCATTCCTGTCGGCTTCGTCAACGTGAATGCCGATCAGGCGAAGTGTTCGCTTGTGGCAGCACGCCGGACCTAAGGTCGGCATTTTCCGGTAGCGGAAAAGTTACTGTCCTGGGGGCTTGGGCAAAAAACTTGGCGTCGCCATTTGAACCGAACGGCTGGGCCAGGAACCAATTAAATGATCGCCCGTTAAGGCGGAGAGCCCACGCGGGGATGCGACGGGCGGAGCGTGGCCAAATGCCCATTTTTCGGTATTTCTTCTTTGTCGGTGGAGCCTTGCTCGCACTGCTGTTCGCGGCGAACTCCGTTCTGCCGACTTCGCCGGTGACGCAGGCTGTCGCAACCGCAAGCAACGAACAGCCTTTGATCCGGATCCGGTCCGATCGCCACCTGCCGGAGCGCGTCGTTCTCGACACCAGTCAGCCGACGCTTGCCGCCCCTGCGGTGAAGATCGCCGCCGTCGCGGCTCCCCAGCCGCCCGTGGAGAGCATGTCTCCGGCTTTGGCCGAGATATCAGCCAAGGCACGGGTCCGCGAGACGTTCGCCCAATTCACGCCGGCCGCGAAGGCCAATACCGCTGCCGCCAAGAGGACCGAAGCCAAGACGCAAATTCAGCCGCAAGTTCAGGCGCAGGCCCAGCTTCCTCAGGCCCAGCCCCCTCGGACCCCGGCGCAGCAGCCCAAGCGCAAGGTCGCCAGAACGCGTCCGATGCCGCAGCAAGGTGGGCCGATGATGGTGATGGCGCAGCAGCCGCATTTCGGCTTCTTCAACAGCACTTGGTAAGAGCGGGTCCGACCCTTCTCGAATCCGGCGGGAAGGGCTTTTTATTGGCCGGCCTCTCTGCTAATTCGAACCCATCCGAACGTCGTCCGGCCTGCTGGCTCGCCAGCAGCGATCTGGGGCGTCTCGGTTGCGGCCCATTGCCTGGGCCAGGGCGCTCGTAGCTCAGCTGGATAGAGCATCGGATTTCGATTCCGAGGGTCGGGAGTTCGAATCTCTCCGAGCGCGCCACTCAAGCGGTTGAAGGCTAAGCACTTTTCTCAACCTCCTGCTTTTCATTCTGAACACTATCAGCCCCGTCATTCTGAACGCTTGTCGCTATTTTGTTCGCGAGGACGTGAGCATGGCGCTTCCGAGTGGCCGATAGCATCCGCTTGGCGGACCGCTTCGCATAGCCCTCATAGCTATGTTGAGTCTTGTGCGTGGACAGCGCGCGGCCTTGGCCGTCCGTAAGCTCTGCCTCCTCCAGCTCGGTCAACCCGCCGTGCCGGCAAGCGTCCAAGGTGAAGTAGGGTGGAACCCCTTCGATCTTTTTTCGCAGCCGCGCCACGACATGGTTAAGAGAGCTGTAAATCCACGGCTTGGCTGCGCCGTCGCCTAAGTCGCGCAAGATCATGGGCAGCCCGAGCCTGGGGAGCTTCGCCAGGACTTCCTCGGCATCAGGATAGAACAGCGTGACGTTGCCTTTTTCGTCGGCCTCTTCCAGTGGGTGGGGCGCAATCGTGCCCGTCTTATGGTGGGCTACCCGAATGATCGACGGTGCCGAAGGTGCCCGGTAGTCGGCCCATGTGATGTAGCCCGCGACCACGTTCTCCGGCCGCTGGAGCCATTCAAAGCAGATGACCGCGGTAGCGGCTGCCTCTGGATAACCCGCGTCGATCGCGCCCCAGGCGAAGGCGTAGGCCTCGTCCCGAGTGACGGCGGATTTCTTGGCTTTCGCCCGCTTCTTTACCGTCACGCCTTCCCATGGGTTCGGAACGCCGGCCGGAAACTCTTCCGGATAGAGCCGATGGACAACGCGCCACGCCTTGCGACAAAGCCCGATTAGCTTTTCGCCCGTGCGCAGCCGTTGCTTGCCGGCTGCGAGTTTCCTTCCCTTCGCAGTGATGAACTTGTCATAGAGCTTGTCTGCCGCTCGCGGGCTGATCGTCTTGACGAGACGGCCTCCGACACGATCGTCCGACTTGGTGAGGACGTTGCAAATCTCGTCCATTGCCCATTCGTAATCTGAGCGAGACCGCTCCGCGACCTTCTCCAGGTAAGCCTTGCTGATCTTGTATTCGCGAAACAGCCAATCAACCGTTCCGTATTTCGGAGCCATGACGCCGCTTACTGGCAGGCCCTTGCGTGCTTGGTCCCATTCGTCAAACTGCTCATTCAGCGTCTTAGCCCGCGCCTGCATCCTCGCGTAGTCAGTCCCAAGCGGCTCATTGGAGAGCGGGCATTTGATCGCCCGATATTTAGTCGGGACGTTGTAATAATACGCAATCGCGCCGCTCGCGAGCTTTTTGGGAATAACGTGGCGCGGCAGATCGACCATCACAGTTCCTCTGCGAGATCGCCTTGCGCCAGACTTGGGGCTATCGCCCTGTCCAGATCGTCCCTCAACCATAACCGTCTACGCCCTTCCGCCACTCGCGGCTGAGGATACTCTTTGCCAACCCGCTTTAGGAAGTCCTCCGCAGTCCGCTCGCCGCAATAGCCGGCTGCCAGTTCGGCTGCCATGCGCCTGGGCCAAGATCCTGCGGGAATTGCTGACGGCTTGCTCAAGCTTCTGTCACTCCCGCCCGGGCGAAATTGGAATAACTGATGTTGCCGGTGCCGTCCCGCTCTTGCGTGGCAAGATAGGCGTAACCCGCGATGACAAACCCGCGCCTAAGCCCGTGACCGATGCAGTAGGCCTGCGTGGCGTCAATGCGGCGCCAGTTTTCGTTGTGCCGTTTGGCGTCAACGTCTCGCCAATCGTAATCCCGGATAGGCGCAACCCGGCATCGCCACGCGGCGGTGTCCTGTCCCGCCGACTTCGCGGTGTGCTCCAGTTTGGCAAGGTGCGCCTCCGTCCAACCCAGCAGCCCCGTAATCACTTCGCGCCATGGCCCGAAGGCGTCCGCGTCCAACGTCATGCGGACAACCTGAATAACCCCGTCCTTATGAAGTTGCTTCGCGTAGGCCGCTGAGGCCGTCTTGTCGCCGGCCGGATTGGTCGTGGCCCAAAGCAGATCAGCCGGGAATCCGCGTCGGCTGTTGCTGGAGGGATGCAGCTCCCCTGAACCAATGATCCAGGGGAGCCGGGCTGTGTCGGTGAAGTGGTAAACGTGCGTCATTCAGGGTCGCTCTGATAATGCGCGTAGTATTTGGCTTTGAGGGCGTCGATCATTTCCGACGCGTGCGTGACTGCAAAAAACAGCTCGGGCGGATATTGCCGGTTGTCGGTGTCCATCAGGTATTGCGCCGCAATCCGCGCCATCATGGCGCAATCGCAAATTGCTCCCTCCAAATCCTGGAACGCCGCGGCACGTTCGCTGTGACGGGCGAGGGCGGGCGGCGCGGCGGTCGCAACGGTATCGCTTGGCAATTGCAGCATGTTGACGGCTCCCTTAAGCCCCGCACGCGATGGCGGACCAAACAAAAACGACGAACAGAAAAGCGGAGAGGGCGGCCAGCGCTACCAGCTCTTCAACCAGTGAACGCAGCATGGTAGGCCTCTGCGGCCTCAACGGCCCGCGCTTCAAGATGGCCCGCGACTTCGCCGGCAAAGAAAGTCATGAATAGCCGCTCGTCCCGCTCCAGTTCCTCGCCACTGCGGAAGCCGTAGAGCGCTTGGGCAACGGCGGCCTTCGCCCTCAGTTCGTTCGCACTCAAGGGCTCGGCGCCCGTGACCATATGCGGGCTCAAGGCCACAAGCTTGGGCAGAATGCGCACGGCCCGGCGCACATGATTGGTGGCCGAAGCAAATTCGCAGTTGCCGGTGGGATCAGCCGCAAAGCCGGCATCCATCGCACCAAGCAGTTGGCAATACTGAACGCACAAGGCGATAACCTTGCGCTCGCGATCGTTCGCGGCGACTTTCGGCGGAGCCGGCGCCGGACCGTGGCGCCGCGCGACAAGGTGAAGGACAGGCGGGTTCGTCATGTTGCCAGCCCTCAATTCACGCCATGCTCAGCGAGGACGGCGGCGGCGGTCCGCATCATGTGCTTTAGATCGCCTTCGTCCGGGGTGAAGAACACGCCGCGCATTTCGTGCCGGCCGGCGTAGCTCAGCCATTCAGCGACCTCGGCAAGGCTTTGTGGCTGGTAATTGACGATCGCGTTCTCGAACACGCTCCAAGCCCGATGCGCCTTGCTCAGCATCCGTTTGGCGTGAACGAGGCCGCGCGGTCTTGCGGCGTCGTATGCCGCTTGCTGGGCATCCCAATCGGCCAGCAACGCTGCATAGCGAATATCGGCTGCGGCGCGGTCGTCCTCAGTCGTCGCGCGCGTCAGGGCGTCGCGGTGGTCCTTCTCGATATTTTCCCGGGACCTGTAGAACCAGTCCGACGCCGGCATTTCTAGGTCCGGCTTTCCGTCCTGCATCAGCGTGGAGGCGGGGACAACTCCGCCCTTTACCTTGGGCGTCGCCTTGCGGAATTGACCGTCTAGCCGTTCCTCAATCAGCGCCCACTTTTCGACCTCGGCAACCGCCGCGTTCATGCGGGCGATTAGATCAGTCAGGCCGCTTTGTGAGGCTGGGCAGGCAAAGTTGATGACCGGTGCTTGCTTCTGGGCCGGCGTGGCGTTCGTGCGCATTGGAGGGCTCCCCGTCGTGAAGTGACAGGAGTACCGTGCATCAATTCACGATAAATGTAAAGGGCTCAGTGCATAAATTCACGGTCTCGGGCGGACGGTCGCCAAAAAGTTCTGTTCGCCGCTATCGTTCCTGAGCACAAATTCACAGCGGCCGACTATTCTATATTCGTCAGTGCCTGGGAGTTCGTGCAATTGCACGGGCGCGAACAGGCGTCGCTTGGCTGGCTTGTCCGGATCTAGCTCGGGATAGTCCTCCGTCCGGGCGCTCAGCAGTTCCCAGCCGTCGCCCTTTGCCTGCCGTCGCAGATAGCGAAGCGTATGCTCCACCTTGAAGGCGTCCTTCGATCGGCGCTCGACTATGACGGGACCATTTAGCGCGTCGCGCCACGGGTTGGGAGAGTCCGGGTAGGGCGTTTCCCGTTGGACAGTGGCAAGGTCTTTTGCCTCAATCCGCGTGCAAAATAGGATGTCGTCCGGCGCTGCGAGCAAATTCGCACTTTCGTCCCGCATAATATAGGCAAAGCAGTCTTTTGGCTCTCGCACGGTGCTCGTTAGATGCAATGGGCCTACGTCCATGTAAGGAAAGCCGGCAGGCTCTTTCCAGACGTTTGCCTGAACCTCGCCAACGATCAGGGTCCACTTGAAGGGTCGTTCTTTCGGGCCATCCCGCATGAGATCAGCCCTGTGCACCTCATTGAGGGTGAGCCCGGCGGCGTCCTCAGCCTCTAGGAATGGCCCGGGGTTGATCCCGCTTACCTCCGCGATCTTCTCCAGCGTCGTCATGGACAGCTTGAACTTATGTCCTGGATCGTTGAGGGCGCGGGTGAGGGTGGAGGGCGACAAGCCGGCCTTTGTCGCCAAGGCGCCGGGCTTCATCTGCCGCATTTCTAGGACGTGGCGCACATAGGCCAGCGCTTTGGTCTCGAAATTCATGCCCCACCCTATAGCTCCTGCTTTAAATCACTGCTTGGTGTATAAATTCACGCTCTGGACTTGAATCAGCGGAATTAGTATGCATTTATGCACGGATGGCACTGACTGCGCAAATCACCGAAGTTGAGACCCGCTTGGACGGGGCGGGGGTGTCCCTCGGTCGCCTGTTCGACCGGTCCGGCGTCGATCGCTCCACATGGAGCCGCTGGCGGTCGGGGAAGGTGAGCCCGACACTGCGCAAGCTGGATGCCGTGATGCAAGCGCTCGATGAACTGGCGCCGCCTAGTGCACAGAATATCCAAGCCTCCGATAGTACAGCTCTCCATGATGCTTCTGCATCACCTGGTCCCAAGCTCGAAATAGTTCGATCGCCCGCTGACGCTGGGACTCGGGATGGTGGGGGCGCAGAGTGAGCGGCTTCGGGCGCATTTCCAATTCCATTTCTGCCCCTACCGGGCGGACGGACGCGCGGGGGATTGCGTCCGTCCGCCAAGTTCAACCGAGCGACGGAGCGTTACTCGGTTGGACAACGATCGCGGTAGTACGCGGGGGCAAGGTCAATCTGCCGCAATCGCTAATCAGAATTTTTGTGTCGGACAGCACAACCCGCCGTGGTCGCCAAACTTTGCCGGGTCGCTCGTCCTCGAATGCGGCGATGTTAAACGCGCGCTCTCTTGAAAAGCAGGAGAGCACAAATGACGTCGGAATTTTCCCATAAGGCATCGGAGATGCAGGCTACTTCTCTCGACGAGGCTGCCGACCTTCTTCGAAGGTTGGCCGGCGAGCGCCAAGCCGGCGAGTCGCTGAAGGCGGTACTTCGCAGAGTAGGCCGCAAGCTCGGCAACTGGTCTGAAAATCGTATCCGGGATGTTTGGCACCGTGATCCCAGGATCAAGGTCCGGGCGGACGAGGTCAATGAGCTGCGAGCGCTCGCAGAACCCAAGCGCAGATCAGAGACCGTCCATGACTTGGAAGAGCTTCGAGCTACTGTCGCCCGTCTTGCAAAGTATGAAGCGCTTCTGCAGCGCCTCGACGAAGACCTTTATGGCCCGGACATTTCTGCGGCGAGCGATCAGCTTGGCCAAGCGCGCAGCCTTTTGGGAAAGGGCGGCTCTCGACTATGATCCAGAACTGGAAGAGCATCTGAGGAGCCGCCGGGGCTACGGCGACGAGAAGAGTCGTCCCTGAGCCTTTGGCGGCGCAGATCCTCGAAGTTGTGCCGCTGGGTCGGCGCGTTGGGCACAGCGGGATGGTGCAACCGATGGCGAACGATAGATCAATGGAGCGCCTGGAGCGCTTGAGAGAAACCCCGCTCTACAAAGTGAGCCCGAGTGGGATCGATTGGAACAAGAGTCCGGACCGGCCGAAGATCGCTAATGCACATACATTGCTTGGCTGGACAAAACATGATGCGCCAATCCGCAAGGCGTTTCAATTTTTCGGTCTAGACGAGAGCGACCCCCGACACTGGCGGGTACTGATCACATACCTTGCAATGGGTTTTTTCCCGAATCCAAAAAAGGATGGCAAGAAAAACCTTAAAACCTTCCTCGCGGACGCCGAATTGCTCAAGAGAGTCAATCAGAAGCGAGACGACATTTTCGAGCGCGATAAACGGCGGGCCACTGACACCGAGCTGTTGAAGGCGATCATCAAGGAGCACAGCGCGGATTACGACATAGGGGAGCTAAAAAATCTCCGGAAAAAGCTCAACGCTGCCCGAAAAACGTGAGGCCGTTTCCTGCGTCAGCTGCAGCTAGACCTGGCGCAAAAAATGCCCCGTGTTTTTGCGTCTCGGATGCGAGCAAACGTTTGTCCGTCATCAACCGTGAGGCACCCGACATGAACGACCGTTCTCGACTATTCACCCGAGACGACCTGCGCAATCGCTTGGCCGAGTACGGCTACCCCATTACGAAAAGCTATTTTGACAAGATTTGCCTTCCCTCACGCAACGCCGGCCCGCCGGTCGCGAAGATGTGGGGCAAGCGCCCGCTGTATGAGCTTGAGCCGGCCCTGGCGTGGGCAGAATCCAACTGCACCAAACCGGTCGCACGGGCCGCATAACAAAAGACCCGCGCGAGCGACGCTCACACGGGTCTGGTCGGATTGTGCCGAAAGCCTGAACAACTCTAGGCATAATCCACCTCTCCCGAAAAAGCAACGTTCGCGCGATCTCCACTGCTGAAAAATCAGCAGTGCAATCCCGTTGCAATTTCGAGAGACCGAATGAACAAACCTGTTGCCCCGAAACAGCTTAGCCTTCGCGCTGAAATGATGCGCGATGAGCTATCAATCGAATCGCTTCCACCACTTATCGATCCGCGAAACCCCAGATTCGAAGAGACTCCCAAAATCGGGCGGATCGAACCGGAAGAATCGGCGCGCGATGATCGCTCCTATGACGACTTTGATTGGAGCAGTGATCCTTCCGTGGTGCTCCAAGGGCAGCGTGCAACCGCAGTCTACCGAAACAAGTGGGACCATCTAGTTGTCCGGCAGGAAAAGACCTGGGACGAGGAATCGGACCCGTTCTTTGTCATCTCTAAGGAAAATTGCCACACGTTCCTGGATCGCATCTGCGACGTGCTCGATATCCCCTCGATACGAAGGGCGGCACGATGAGTTTCACGGTGAGCCGCGCCACGATGGCGCGCGTGTCCAAGGACGTCCTGCGTCGGGACATTGTACGACGCTATAAAGCGCACGGGAGAGCCAGAAAGCAGACGGGCAAAAATCGCAGCCCGATCGCCAACCTGCGGCTGGTTGAACTGGAACGAATTTTCCGAGATCGCTTCGGGAAGTTTATCCCAGCCAATGAGGCCGGGAATGCCGCGCTTCAAGTTCTGGCGGATGGCTTCGTGCTTGCGGGCGGCAACGGCGCTGCCCGCTTTGCCGGGTTCGTCAGCGCGAGGGCACCGTGGGCGTCCAGTTCTGTCGAAGACATCCTTAACGCGTCGGCGACCTGCAGCCGCTGGCAATCTGCGGATCAGATCGCCTGGCGCATTCAGCTGTCAGCCGCTGATCGCAGCCGTCTGAGAGTCCGGACCATTGGCGCCGTTGGCATCACGGCCCGGCAGCGGAAGGGCGCAGCCAGAGCTAGGAAGATAAAGCTGCAGGCAGCAAAGCGGGAGGCATCCGGTGCCACTCCCAGGGCGAAATCGCTTGTCAAAACCGAGCCCTGGACGGAAGCCGGCATCAGCCGCGCTACTTGGTACAGGCGACTTGAAAAGAGCAGTGAGACGATTTCGGTCCCCATTTCTATATTAGATATAACCAGGACCGAAATCGTCTCACCAGAGAGATTGCAGCCCGCCGGTGAGCCCCAGGCGCGAAGGCGTGCCATGGAATCTGGGACGAGGTTCGTCGGCATTTATCTACCGCGGGCCGTGCTGAAGCATTCCGCCGCTGCGCGTCGGCCGTCGCCTTCGGCGTCGGCATTGGTGTCTTTCATTGATCCGCCATCAGCCGAATTTGGCGCGAAGCTAGAGGGAGCGCGGTAATGGCGCATCTCATGAGTGCCGATGGCGAGGCTTACGTTAGACGCCCCGACTCGGGGGCGGATCGCTGGCACATCCTAGAGCCGTTCATGCCAGACGAGGCGATGGTCCGCGACCCGGAGATTATTGAATCATGACAATGGAGGCGAAGTTGCTCGGCTCGGACGATATTCTGGATGCGGACACGGGTGAGGCTGCCGGCATGGATGCTGTGGCGATCCTAGAGATGGTCTTGTCGAGCCAACAGCGACTAATCGAGTTGGAGAGAGTCGATGCGGCGCGGACGGCGCTAGCCCTTGCTGCAAGCGATTTGGAGTCCATCAAGGCGAATGAAACCTATGAGCGGGCCTATTTTAAAGCTGCGAAACGACTCCGCGAGCGAAAGGACGCTTTTTTACTGAAACGTTAAATGACAACGTTCGGTATTACGCCTATAGTGCAACCACATTGGTTCTCCTTGTCCATATCAAGGAGCCGCGCGTGCAGCCGGACCGCCTAGCGCCCCATTATCCTATGGGCTGACTCCAGGCGAGTGAGACGCAAATCTCAAACATAGCTGTTGGCGCCAGCCGACGAAGCGCAGGTTAGTTGCGTTTCGATCGCCTGCGTCCGCGCTCTCGCCCGGTGGACGACCATGAAAGCCGATCGACCAGCCTATGACGCGCTGGTGCAGGTTAAGACTCCCAAGTTCTTCGCTGATGCTCTGGATCAGGCCGCGAACTCCCGCCTGATGTCCCGCAGTGATTTTGTACGGGCGACATTGGCTGATCGCCTCCGTGCAGACGGGATCGCAGTCGAGCGAGGGGCTGCCTGATGGTTGCCAACATGGCTCGCGCTCTGGCGTTCGGCGCGCTCATTGCAATCGCGGCCATTGGCGTTCTGGCAACTCATGTTGAGGAGAAGTATGCCGGCGCCTTTGATCCGTCGTTCGGCCTCCCATTCGACGGGGCGCGTTGATGTTGGGTCCCCGTCTCAAGCAGGGTCTGATTGTCATGGCTGGTTTTCTGGCGCTCGTCGCGCCGGTGCACGCCCAGAATACGAAGGCCCAGATCAACACGCAGATCACGACGAACTTCCCGGACAATACTGTTGGCCAAATAACGCCACAGGGTCTCCGCGCCGTCACCAGCAATATCGTCAACTCGATCATGCCGACCGCGCCGGTTACGTCTGGGAATCTACCGTGCTTTAGCGGTACGACAGGACTGCTTCAAGACTGCGGCTTCAAGCCAGCGCAACCACTGGCGTGCAGTTCATCGAATTGGTTTAGAACTCTCTCAACTGACGGAAC
This sequence comes from Bradyrhizobium canariense, assembly GCF_019402665.1. Lineage (GTDB taxonomy): Bacteria > Pseudomonadota > Alphaproteobacteria > Rhizobiales > Xanthobacteraceae > Bradyrhizobium > Bradyrhizobium canariense. Next base: position 85,938 of record NZ_VSST01000056.1, on the reverse strand, counting down.
TCTCGGCTGCTCTCAGCCCGCATTCTCCGACCTGAGCGGCAATATCTCCGTGTCGCAGATGAACGGCGGTACAAACGCGTCGCCATCCACGTTCTGGCGCGGCGACGGTACATGGGCCGCGCCATCTCCCGCATTCTCCGACCTGAGCGGCAATATCTCCGTGTCGCAGATGAACGGCGGTACAAACGCGTCGCCATCCACATTCTGGCGCGGCGACGGTACATGGGCCGCGCCATCTGGCGGGAGCGGCGGACTCTTAAATTTGCTGCCAAATACACAGTGGCAGATTATCGACGCTATGCCAGTTATAACGAAGATGAATTTGCAGGGGACCGGCACGCAAGCTGGAGTTTCTGTAACGTCATATTCTGCGGCAGGCGTTTACAATACGTTGGGCACGGCCAACACGCAGCAAATGCAGAACGGTGATTTGGTCACCGTCACGGCTAATGCCGATCCTGTTTTGACGCGCGCGCCGATGCACGTCACAAATCTGGTTGCCAATACAAGTTTTGGTTTGCTGAGTCCTTTTCAAGGGGCTGTTGGCGCTACCAGTACAGCCACCGTCACACCAATTTCGCGCGGCGATATCACGGGCTCGACAACCGTGGGCCCCCTTGGTTGGACGAAAAGCAGCAGCATGATCTTGTGGCGCGATAGTTTCGCCGCCAATGCAAAGGCAGGCTCGCAATATACGCTCGGAATGCGCAAAGGCTCTAGCTCGACCGAAAGCCTCACTTATACCGCGCCCGCTGGCGATTTTTCGCAATTCAAGGGGCGTAATATTGTTTGCGGTGGATGGGTCTTGTCAAAGCTGAATGTTGGAAACGGCCAATGGAAGTTCGCAATTCGCGACGGAACGCAAACCGTATTCAGCAGTACAAATTCAGGTGCATATACATGGGCAGAAGTAACGGCGACAATTTCGGCTTCTGCTACAACATTCGCCTTCGATTTGCAGGAAATCGGTTCAAGCGGTGATGGATATTATCTGAGCCAGCCTATTTGTGCCTATGGCACGTCCTTGGGAACGGGGAATTATATCCAAAATCCTGGCGAGCACGTCAATTTCAAAAATCATCCAGGCTTGATCGCTCTTGTCCCTCTAACGCAAACATTTCCTTCAAGCACGTTTGCTGTAGGCGCCCTAACTTCAACGTTATACGGCTGGGAAGTGAACATAGAGGCCGTGACACAAGGGGCAATCGTTGGAACGGTCAAGAACGTCAACATGCAGGTTGAGTTCGTGTCTCCAACTGCTGGCAAGCAGGCATTCACGACTCCGTGCATCGGGATCGGCGGATTGCTGACGTTCGGCTCAGAACTCAATACGCCAGCTGCAAATATAACCGTTGCATCCAACAGTCTTTTGGCTCTTGACGATGGTTCTTGTTACGATGTTACGACCGCAATCGGCGGCACGCCTGAACCCGGTTATTTCGCAATTTGGACGGCAGCGTCTGGAATGACATATACAAATCTTACGTACGATTTTTATGGTGCGACCCTGCGTTAGGTCGCATCCGATAAGTAGATCAAGGCTCCCTGCATTCCGGCTCAATTGATTGTACGGTGAGATTCGAGTGGTCCAAGGACAGAACAATGGCTGACGGTCAAATCGACACTTCCTTCTATCGGGACGCTGTTTCAGACAGCCCGCTCAAGGTTGCCGGCGAGGTTGCGGACTATCGCAACAAGCTCCCTCCAGATGGAGCGGGGCGGCATCATGACTGATGACGTTTCGGCCGAAAGCAAGATCCGCGAGCAAGCGGCGCGAGAGCGCGATCGGCAAGAGTTCGGCGACAAATGCCATGCGCTTGAGGCTGCAGGATCTCAAGCCTTCGGGGACAAGTGGGGCAGGGCGAAAGCCGATCTCGCCTTACTGGACGATAATGGCCGCATCCCGCTCGACATCCTGTCCGTCGCGCTCGAAACCGACAACCCGGCCCAAGTTCTTCTTGAACTAAGCAGGGATCTCCCCATGGCGGATGAATTGATGGCGATGACGCCAATCAAGCGCGCCATTGCCATGGACAAGCTCGCGACGGCCAAGGTCGCAGCGCAGCAGTCCAAGGCTCCCCCTCCGGTCTATCCGATCGGCGGCAAGGGTGCTCGTGACGACTCTCCGCGCGACACCGACTCCGACGAGGAGTGGAATCGCAAGGAGGCCGCCCGTGAGCGTAGAGTTGCCGACGCGCGCCGTAACGCGAAGAACTGGTGAACTGTAAGCATGACCGATGACAGCATCTTTGATCGTTATGCGCGAGGTACAAAGGCCCCCGTATCGGCAGTGCCTGCGAACGATGACGACGTCTTCGCAAAATATGAGCGCAAGGCCGAAGCTGCGGCCGAAAACAAGAGCGAGCGGATCTATGTTTCGCCCGCGCGTCCTCGCGGCGACGTCGCCAATGCCTCCGGCTTCAACAATCGCATGGTTTCGAGCATTCCGGTCGTCGGCCCGCTGTTCGACAAGGCAACGGCTGCGGTGGGCGCCACCATCCAGCCTCTCCTTGTCAAGCCTAAGGGGTTGGACGATCTCGTAACCGGCAAGACACGCCCGGGCAGTGAGCCAAATTGGTCTGATCGCTACCAGGCCAATCTCGCGCGCCAGGACGAGGCAAACCACCTTTACGGCGAAGAGCATCCGCTGGCCTCGATGGGAGCGGATGTGGCAGGCTCCGGCTTGGCTCTCGGCCCCCTGTCTCAGACGGCGATTGGTGCTCGCATGATGGGTCTTGCCGGCAAATCTCTTGGTGCCCGCGTATATCAAGGCGCTGCGGGCATGGGCGTTCTGGAGACCGCCAATCAAGTCTTGAAAGGGAACAATCCTCTCAACCAGGGCTTTGTCGGACCCGTCCCGCTTGCCATGGCTGGAGGGGCGGCGGGCCCAATTGCCGGTGAAGCTCTTTCTTCTGGAGCCAATAAATTGATGGAGTGGTTGCCCCGCCATACGGGCGAGCTCGCAGGGGTCAATTCCGTTGGCCGCAACATGCTGGTGAACGCTCTAGAAGGGGAAACTCCAGCCTCAATTGCTGAAGCAGGACGCAGGTATGGGCGATCCGGCATGCTGGCCGACGTCAACCAATCGACTACGGACCTCGCCGGTGGCCTTGCGGATATACCGGGCCCGCACAAGCAGGTAGTCCGAGACGCCTACAGACAGCGCGCAGCGGGGCAGGCTGACCGCATCATGCAATCACTGGACCAGAACACAGTGCCGTACGTGCCGGTTTCCGACATGACGAGGGCCATCGAAAAGGCGCGCAGCAGCGGCGCCGACCCGCTATACAATCAATTCCGCACCATGGCGGTGCAGCCGACGGAGGAAATCAAGTCGCTCATGCCGCGCCTTGAAAAGGCCGGCGCATTTGATCTGGCGGAGGAGCTTTCAGGCATTTCCGGCAAGCCAATTGACCGGAAGTTCTTCACGGGTGGGCCTCAGAAGGAATATCCAACTGCCGAGACTTGGGACTACATTAAGCGGGGTCTCGACAGGCGAATTTCGCAGGCCCTCGATAAGACCAAGCCGGATAAAGAACTAGCGCGCGAGTTGCTCAATTTGAAGGGAGAACTGCTCTCGGAGATTGATAAGACGCCTGCTGGTAAAGTCTGGCGGCAGGCGCGCGAAAAATTCGCAGAACACACGGAGCTTCTCCATCAAATTGAGGAAGGGCAGAAGACCTTCGCTCGAAACACTCGATATGATGAACTCGCGCACGAACTGACCAATCTATCTACGCCGGAACGCGCTGCCCGCCTGCAGGGCGCTCGCGATGCCATCCAGCAGGTGATTGAGAATAGCACGCGGGGGGACACGACCGCACGTAACATGCTGCTCAGCCGATCTGGGCGGCAGAAGCTGGATTTGCTCTTTGGGCAGAAACGAGCAGAGCAATTGATCAGCGACCTTGAGTCCGAAGTACTCGGTAAGGGCAAAGTCGAAAATGTGATCGGTGGTAGTCAGACGACGCCGAAGCGGGAGCGGGTCGGAGCAATCCTGCCGACGCCGAGCGAGATGGGCTATGTGTCCAACCTTGATTTCACCCGCCCGGCATCGTTCGTACCGGACTGGATGAAGCCCCAGACGATCATGGAGGGTGCCCGTGCACAACGGTACTCCGACGCGTACAGCCAAATTGCGCCTCTCCTCACGCGCAAGATGGAAGATCCCAGCTTCAACGCTCTGACAAGAGAGCTTTTATCCGATCGTCTAAGGATGACGGATCTTCGGAAGCGTCTCGACCGAATGGGTCAGGCTGCGACTCTTGCCATTGGCGTATCCGGTCAAGCTCTGCGTAATAAGCTTCTTGACGGTGCCGCCACTCAAGGATCGCGTTAGCGACGCCCGAGATGACGTGGGTAATGACTAGCACACCCAGCGTTCCAAGGACGCTGTTCTCATATCCGAAAACTCGGGCGGAAGCGATGACTGCAAACGACAAGGCAAACGCCGGAATGATCACAAGACCTGTCCGGGTGAGGATCGGTTCTCGGGCCATGAGATCTGTCGAAGCCTTTGACGTGTGCGAGGGACAACGTGGCATGTCGCGTATCGACATTGAAGATGCAGCGTTGCCCGGCTCGGGTCAATTGCCGCGTCTCCCGAAAATGGATGGAAATATCCGATACTGGCATCCAGGCAGGCCGTGAGAATGTTGGCACTGCCATCCCATTGATCGCGCGAACGGCGCTTAACGGAACGAGGCACTGAGATGTATCAAAACCCTGAACGGACTGAATATGAGGCGATCGTTGGCCGGCTGCGCGGACACTTCGGGAGCGGCATAGACATCGGCGGTTATACCCGCAACGACCTTATGAGACTTCGTAAGCTCGATGCTCAGCGCGCGGCCGAGGTGGCTAGAGCCCAAGCGGCCCAGCCGCTCAACGACGCAATCGGCCAGTTGGCACTTCAACATCGACGGGCGATAGGTGCATGGCAGCAGATCGCTCTGGGACAGAAGGGCATCGCCGAAAACAGGCGGGAGCATCAGATCCTTGGCTTTGACGTATCTCTGGTGGAGCCTGTCGAAATGCCCAAGGCGATCGAAGCTTCCTCGCCAAGCATTGAGGCGTACGACAAAGCCACGGCCGAAATGTCCAGAATCGCAACCGACCTGGAGAGCAGGGCCCGGAAGCTCAACAGCGCCGTATCGCAATGGGCTCAATCCACCCCGGATCAGCAAAACCGCTCTCTCATCCTCGCCATTGCCGATCGGCTCGACGGACTAGAGGGACGGCTCGATGGGTAATTCAACGTCTCTCGCGCCCACCAGAGTGCTGCGATCTGCTGTCCGGCCTCCGAACGCCGGCAAGGGCCGGAAGAAGGGCATCCCGAACAAGACCACCGCGCTCCTGAAGGACGCCCTGCTATTGGCGGCAGCAAAAGCGGGCGGCCATGGTGGCATGGTGGCCTACCTGGAAAAGCAGGCTCACGCTAACCCGACGGCGTTCATGGCTCTACTTGGCAAGGTTCTTCCGATGCAGGTGACCGGTGAAGACGGTGACGGGATCAGGGTCATCATCCAAGGGCCGGATGCCGGATTGCTGTGATCAAAATCTAAAATAGGCGGAAGTAGATGGCGACGAGACAAAAAACAGGCGGACGGACCAAGGGCACGCCGAACAAAGTCAATGCTGCCGTGAAGGAGGCAATCCTTGGCGCGTTCAACGAGGTTGGAGGTCAAGCCTACCTCGAAAAGGTTGCGCAGAGCGATCCCAGGGTCTTTTGCGGGCTGCTCGGTAGGGTTCTGCCCACTCAGCTGACCGGTGCAGGGGATGAGCCAATTCGAGTAGCAAACGAGAGCGACCGTAGTTCAAGGGATGCCCTTGTTGCGAAAATTGAACAGATGAGCCGCAAACTCGGGGGGCGAACTCCCAGCCAATAACCGACAAGGAACTATGCCGGGTACTGCCAGAAATGAGTCACTTTAAAATGGATAGAAGCCGGCACCAAGTAGGTGCCCCCTTGCCCGTGCCGCCCTGTTGAGCCAGCATTCCTCAAGGACGAGGGGGCTGCGATGTCAGAAAATAGGATCGCTCTAATAGCGTTGTTTGCTCTAGGAGGTTGGCTCTTCATCGGGCTCCCGATGATCTATCTTCCAGAGCACAGCGAGCTTTTCAAGGAACCGCTGGGTATTAAGCCTGGAGAATGGTTGCTCTCCTTGGCAACACTTGGTCTCTGGTACGCTACATGGCGCCTCGTGAAAGGTGCCGACCAAAACGCAGAGCGGCAGCTGCGTGCGTATGTACACGTACATGATGCTGAGGTCCTTCACGACGATGATGAGTGGTCGCCGAATATCAGGATAACGATAAAGAACTTTGGACAGACGCCTGCGCGGCGCGTGCAGCACCGGATCGGACATAACATCACCCTCGCGGGTCCTGGAGATTTCACGTTGAGGGCGGATCAATTTATCTCGGATCTCGGCCCGGGTCAGACACTCGTCAAAACTATGATTCTATCACGCGAGATGTGGCACCGACTTCTCAGGCCGATTATGAAAGCGGGTTCGGGTTACGTCTTCGGTGATATCACTTATCAGGACGCAATCGCCGGTGAGACCAGAACGACCACCTATCGATTTAAGATTGATTTCGATGATACAGGCAAGGCCGGCATATCGTTCAGTCCCGAGGGCAATTATTCTGACTAGAATGCGCACTGGTCCGTCCGAATGTTCAGGTCGAGTGCGCCGAGCAAACCTGGACCGAGGACGCGTTATGCTGGCGCGAATGGGGCCGCTCAATGCCGCGATTTCGAGCTTGTGAGCGTACTCCGCCAGATGGCTCATACTGCAAGTCATGACCGCAAATGCTCTCAAACCGGTCGGTGTGGCTGCGCTCTTTTTTACAGCCGGAGCATGGCCCAGCCCGCGTTACGGCGCGGTGATTGCTGTGGGCTTCTGCCTCATGCGGCGGTCGTCCTTCATTTCGCCGCTCCCTAAGCCTCTTCAGCCCCGGAGAGGCAGATGGTGCAGGGCAGACCAATCCGCTCACAGATACGACATACATCATCGATGCCGAGGTGCAGCTGGTCAATGGAGAGCCCAAAGGATATGTCGTTACGCATGTTCATAGAGTGATTGAAGGCGAGGCGTGAAGCCAGCCCAGATCTATTCTTGACCTAGTAATGGTTTTGTCCCATCTCAGTCGTTTGGTTGTAGATCATTGCCGCCTCAAGGTTCTGGCCGGAGCTGAAATGCCTAGGATTCCGCCGCAGTTACTTGATGCTACATTTTACCTCTATCGATCTGTCGAAGAGGCAAAGGCCGGCAAACAAGCGGGAGGAACCGGTGCATTCGTCTCAGTCCCAATCCCAGAAATGCCGGGCAGAGCGGTCGTTTACGCCGTGAGTAATAAGCACGTCGTGATGAAACTTGGATGCTCCGTAATCCGGGTAAACACACTGATTGGCGGGACGGATGCTTTCGAGAAAGATCCCGGCGTTGTCCCTGCATGGCGTTTGGAGAAACTCTTGAACTCTGTTCCGGTGAAGCGCGAACGCCAAGCTATTGTTTCTAGCGAGATGGCCCAATCGGCGGCTCCGGTTTCGCCGAGTGGTGGCTACTAAGACGACCGGCGCTCCGCCTCTTGGCGACGTTGAGCTAGCGAAGCATTGACCTGATCGACGACGCAGAAAATGTCGCTCCACGCTCGTTCAAATGCCCGAGCTTAGCAAGTTCAGCAGCTACATCGCGCAAAGATCGGTTTTTGGTCGCCAATTGCTTTGCGACTTCGACCATTCCTGGCTTCCGCTCAGCCCAGCTCTTACGTCCCTCTACTTTGGCGCCCGTTCGACGGCGCTTTCGCTCTCTCGCGCCTCGCAGCTTGGCAACGGTCATTGCCTTGTCAAACTGTGCAACAGCCCCAAGGATCTGGCGGATCAGCACGGCGGTCGGAGTATCGTCCATGAACTGATCGGGGGAATCAGCGGCGATCAGCGTTACACCGTCTGCGTTTAGGCGCTTCCACCCCGTTTCCTGGACGATCAAGTCTCTCGCGAAGCGGTTGGCTGTTTCGACAATGATTGTCCGGACGCCATTGGTGGCGATCAATTCGAGGGCGGCCATAAAGCCCGGCCTGGAATCGATGGTGTCGCTTCCCGCGATAGCCGGATCGTCGAACCACTCGACAATGCGGTACCCGGCCCGATTGGCGTAAGCCTGGATCGCCTTGCGCTGGCGAGTGACGCTATCTTTGTCTGGCCCGACGTTCGCGGCCGAACTGGTCCGCGTGTAGCCGATGGCGGGCTTTCTTTGGCGTTTCTCTTGGTCCGACATGCGCTTAGTGATTGTACGGATTTCTCAGGAAAACTGTACAGGCTCGAAGTCATGCGCGCAATTGTTTCGCAGGAACTAGGCTCTGGTCGCCTGGAAGAAGCCGCGGGATATCTTCTCATCGCAGCGACGATCTTCGCTATTGGCCGAACAGGCCACTCGCGAAAGCAAAGTAGGCCGCTCCGCATGGAAGCCAGACTTGCCGTCGCACCCTGGTTGCGGTTTGATAGCGCTGGAAGGCTGGGGGATTGATCGTGACCGACGCGGAGCGCGAGCGGATCAAGTTGCGCGCTGCGGCACTTGATAGAGTTTCGACGGCCTGCACGACGATAGGCGTTTTGACGCCGCTGGCCGGGACGTTTTTCTCTGGGAGCACGACCGCTCCAACCGACTGGAAACTTTTCGTCGCGTGCTTCTTGTATCTAGGTGGTGCGCTTGTGCTCCACTATGCTGCGTTGTTCGTGTTGGACGGGTTGGGAGAATGACATTCTACCAATTTTTCGCGCTTTATGCGTTGCCGGTTTTGCTGGCGGCGGGCGGTTGGTCGTACGCAGTACTCTCGCGAAGGGAATTGCGGGAAAAGCAGCGCCATAACCATGCGAACTAAGCCGGCGCCACTCGGGATTTCAAAGTAGGCACGCCGCAAACGCGCCCAAAGCCGCGTTCGATTAATAACGGCGTAGGCCCTTAGGAACGGCGATTCCAATGCCTGGGATCTCGGTCTGCTCATTGTTCTCCAAGGAGAGAGAGCCCTGCTTTGGTTGATTTGCAATTGGCCCGGTTTCGGAGGCAAGCGTCTGAAATCCTTGGACATTCGTCGATTTTCTCGGAGTTACGAATCAGCCGGCGGGGCGGCATGCTTCCCGCTTAAAAACTTCAGGCGCCGATCTGGCGGGGTCTCGGTCGGCGGCGCGCGCGCCACAGGGAGCCTGGCGTCCACTCCGAGCACTGCCGCTTTCCACACCCACGACCTGCAGTAGCTCGCGAACGCCTGGACCTACTAGGAATCGATAATTTGCGAGGTGCTTACGCTGCCGCTTTGATAGGGCATGCGCAGCCGCCGATACACGAAATGGGCCGGCCATTATCCGCCTCGCTCTCCTGCTGAATGGCTGTCTGATGGCCATTTGACTTGCAGCATCCAGTGCCTGAACGGCCATTGCGATCGCAGGGTGGACGTGCGGCTCGACACACTCCCGCAAGATCAGCCGTGGTCGCGCGTCGGCTTGCGCCTGGTCTGCTCGGCATGCGGCGCCGCAGGATCTGTGCATATCGTCCCGAACTGGCATGACAGTCGCGGGCAAGTCAGGCCAAGCATGGGCGCTTGAGGTTTTGATTCCAGCGATGAAGCACGTTACCGAACGCCCCTACGCCGATCCGGAAGCCGCAGCCCGCCAGCTCGTTCAGCTCGCCACCAGCATCGAGCCCGTCCAGGACGGGCGCATTCACATCGAGAAGATCAACTATCCCTTCCTCTACACGCTCAAGGCAAGCGGCGCAGAGTTCGGTGCCGGCATCAGGTGCGCTGTCGAGAAGGGCTGGCTGGAGCTGCACGAGAGCGGGACCTATGTGCGGCTCTTGACGCCGGGCGGTCATCTGCTCCGTCAATAGATCAGCGTGAAGGACAACCACGCCGCAACCGACGCGCAAAGACAAATTCCAAGATAAGGCAATGCAGGGCGCATCGGGCTTTCCCTCCGAAACGCAATAATGGATCATCATGTCATGCTGGGACCACAACCACCAGGAATCGGGGGTTGTAATCGCGCGCCTTCCGGCCGACTGCGCTTGAAGTGATATGGTCTCGCTCGTTCGACGAGCCCCTAACGCTGCCCGATGGCCGCAAGCTGGTGACGCTGCTCGATGCCGGCGAGTACATCAGCGCTCTGCCGAAGAAGGAGCATCAGGCGCCCGAATGGCAAGCCGCGATGGAGGCGTTGATCCTGGTCGCAGAAAGCGGCGGCCCAACTATGTTTGCCCGGATCGGCGTAATGCGGGCTTTGAACCGGCTCCACGTCGTCGAGTTCAACCCGAAAGGCAAGGAGCCGTATTGGGGGCGGCGCAAGCTTAAGAGGGATCAATGAGTCCGCCGGCGTTACTCTTTGTGTTCCGCTGGCGACTACACTCGCGTTCGCAATGTGTTCACGGGCGGATTGAATACCTTGAGATAGGTCAAGGTAAGCACAAAACGAAAACTGAGCACTGAGCGCGATGGCTTACTTCGGAGACTGTAGGCCGGGCGACGCCAGCCAATCGCTGATGTGGGCGCCAGTGTTAGCAAGCCGCGCTTTCCTAAGAAGGGCCTCGCGTTCCGCACCAGCCGGTAATGCGCTTGCCTGCTCCTTGTACCTGGTTGCCAGTTCGCCCAATCGTTCCTCAAGAGAGTTGGTCTGCTTCACTCTACGGCGCTCCGCCATGGCGCTTTCCTCGGGCAGTTAACACGACTCCAAAACGAGAAAGGGCAATTTCAGTTCCCGCGCCGGAACGAACTTAGGCCACTGGCAAAAGCGCAGCCCGCAGGTTCTAGGAGATCCCTATGCTCGGCGGTAGATGCCCCACAGGGCGATTGCGAGAAAGGCCCCACCGCCGGCGACCAGCAGCATCAGGATTACATCCAGCATCCGAATCACTCCCCTGAGATGAGAATGCACGCGGACGGGAAGTCGTCATTAACACAGAGCAGGATGACGGTTTCGCCGAGCGCCGACCACTTCTCAAGGCTTCGCGGGCAGTGCTCTACCGGCGAAAAGGGGCGATGCCGACTGCTACGGAACATAATGCACCCTAACCACATTTCGGTTCCGGCGAAGTTTGTTTTGCAATCTGATAAGAAAGGGCGCTTGCGACCGGGGCTGGCTGCATATTTCACATAGTTCATTTTACCCGGCTCTTTTTGACGCGCGCGGGCCGCAGCGATTTAACCTCCCGCTGCGGCCTTCGCATGTCTTGTTACACCTGCGAGTGTGACCGGCGGGCCTTTGTCGACCTCGACCGTTCCTAGTCGTCCCGATGACCTTTGCACAATTTGCGCACTGGTAGACGCGGCAGTCTGCCGGCCGTGCAAACGAGAAATCTCTGCTTCAAATACTGCCTGCTGACGCGCGCGTGTTCAAGACCCGGCAGAGCTTTGCCTTTATCGGATCGGAACAGAGCTCTAATCGAAGGCGGCATGAGCCTTACGGCTGAACTATTTGGTTTCGGTTTTCGTCTGGATGTTCTGAACGGCTCCGTCCACGGGAGTCCACTGCACCCGACCATCGAAAGCGGAGAGGTTTAGACCACCGCCGGTTCCGTAGAGAATCATTTGGCCCGAGCTGACGGAGTTGACAGCGAGTGTCGCACGGGGAAGTTTTGCAGCATTGTACATCGTCAACGACGCATCCTGATGATCGTTCAGAGACAGCACCGCCCGATGACCTTGCTCCGTGTCGAGGAGCGACACCGAAGGTGAGCCATCCTGGCTAAGCCCGATGCTTAGACGCACCTTCTCGCGGCTATCGAATAGCGAGATACGCGGCATTCCGTCGGAAGTGGATGAGATCAAGGCGACGATTTTGCCGGAGTCATTGCGCAAGGCTATCTTTTCCACAGAGAGGGTCTTGGCCTTGACTGTGTCGGCATTAACGGTCGCGTGCCATTGGGATGCAATGATCACCGCAGCCGCCATGATTGTAGCCCCCAGGACGCTCCATCGCATCGCCTTCAGCGATCGGTCCTGCCGCTGGATATGCGATGCGAGACTTTCAACCGTGGGTTCGGCCTTGAGCATAACTGCGCCTTTGTCTTCGAGAGGCTTCAAATCCGAGCGTGCGCTGGGTGCGAATTTTACGAACCCAGCAGCGGGTGCCGGCAATACACCGTCGAGACAGTTACCTCAGCGGCCGCCCGGAAGGTAGTTGCGCTTGCAGCTTTCGATATTCTTGTTTCGGTCCGGGTAGTCGGCACCGAAGGCTCCCACGTATTTCAGGCAGTCCATGTATGGCCTGTTTCCCATCCAGCCGTATTGCGAGCCGAAGCCAGCTGCAGCAGGTGAATACTGCGCGGATCCGAGCAGAGAGCCGAGCCCAACGAGGGCGGCGAAGAGAGCAAAGCGAGCGGTTTTCATGTGAGGTCCTCCTGTTTTGGGCGGCGGGTTGCGGCCACGATGCAGAGTGCCGCAACTGCTTTGAATCTACGGTGACCTACATCACGGGCCGTGTGACCCGCTTCCTGTGCAGCCTCCTCACCACGGCGGGATCAATCGGCTATGATTCTCGTCGACTATGACCCTTGGCCTTCGATCGATTGAACCCGTGTTGCGTCAACTGTCAGTAACAACCCGGCCGTAAGTCTAACCCCTCTGCTCTGCCGCTGCTCCCATCGAAGAAGTGGCGGCACCTCAGCACGAGGTTCGCTCACCGAGACCTGGCGGACCCAATCTACTCACATTTAGATCGTCCCGTTTGGGCCCAAAGCGGTTGCTCCACGGCTGAGTTCTTGCGCGGCACCTTTCAGGTGCTTGCAGCGTTTCGTCTGTTCGCGGGTCCGCACCGGCAACGTAGATATCGAGGAGTGCGTCGAATGAAGTTCCAGAACGGAAATGACATTGTCAGCAAAGTTCCCGCCGTCACACTCGGCTTCTGGGTAATCAAAATCTTGGCCACTACTTTGGGAGAAACGGGCGGCGACGCGGTGACAATGAGTTGGCTCAACGCAGATCAGAACGCTCAGAACGGCGGATATCTGATCGGGACTGCTATATTTCTGGCCATTTTCGTTGCCGCAGTCATTGCTCAGATTTCAACGACGAAGTTCAATCCCTGGGTCTACTGGCTGGCCATCGTTGCTTCCACCACCGTGGGCACCGCGTTGGCGGATTTTTTTGATCGTTCATTGGGGATTGGTTATGTGGGAGGCTCATCCATCTTGCTGGCCTGTGTGCTTTGTTCCCTTGGTGCATGGTATGCGACTTTGGGCTCGGTGAATGTCGACACGGTAACGTCGCCAAAGACCGAGCTATTCTATTGGATCACCATTACGTTTTCGCAAACCCTGGGTACCGCCCTCGGCGATTGGATCGCTGACGACACGGGACTTGGGTACGATGGCGGCGCTCTACTGTTTGGTGCGGGACTATTGGTGCTTGCGGCGCTGTACTACTGGACCAAGGTATCGCGGGTTTTTCTATTCTGGGCGGCCTTCATTCTCACGCGTCCTCTGGGGGCCACCGTTGGAGATTTTTTGGACAAGCCAGTCAGCCATGGCGGGCTCGCCCTGAGTCGTCCTTTAGCTTCCGTGGTCCTTCTCGCTGCAATCGTCTTGCTCGTCGCTATCCTGCCGCAGCGGCCCGGGCGGCATTCGGGCGATTGGGCTTCGCAGCCGCGGACCGAGTAATCCAATCGACCCGGATGTCGCATCTTGGCCCAGAACTGACCTGCGGTGCAGGGCCGGTCGATGGCTACAGCTCACGTTGCCGCTGAAGGGCGCTGGTCCGGGAGGGCAAACCGGCGGGCGTGCGCCGCAAGCCGCTGGCGCACAGACCAGCGCACCGGGAATTGACTCGCGATTGAGACCCATCGGCGCATACTCGTTCCGTCACCGACCTCCGCACCGAGGCATTACCGGTGACTGAGGGGTCCCGCCTTGAGGGAAGCACCCATGACCCAATCTGAACACCTGCCGCCCGCCTTTGCACCCATCGCATTGCAGCGCCCCGCCTGTCCGAGGTGCAAATCTTCGATGATGCTGGTCAGTATCGAGCTAGAACGCCCAAGCGTGGACTTGCATACGTTTCAGTGCGCTGTCTGCAATCACGTACTTACGACCCTTGCCGCGTGCGAAGATCCTATGCATTCCAAAGTGGGCCGGTGCCTTCAAGGCGATTTGCCTCCGCCGAAGTAAGGTGCGGCGTGAATGAACCCGCGGTTTTGCGGACGGACTGGAAGCAATGTCTTTGTTCTGTAGCGTTGAGATCGGGATTCGTGAGCAACGCCCGTGCCAACCGATATCGCAGATTGGCCCTCGCTTCTAGCGACAAGGCTAACGCTGACCTGCTTCTTAAGCTCGCAGATGAATGCGATCGAGGGATTCTCTGCACCGCTGAATGGCGCTTAGCTCCCTCCACAAGCGCGCAATCACCAAAGGCGGGCGACGAAAGGTTGCATTTTTTTGCGTGGGAACCGGATGATGGTCGTTGAAAGTGGTTCTTATCCCGGCCGAAGGTGCCGGCGCGCAAATTCAGCGTAAGGGGTGAGCTTATCGTTTGGTGGTCCGTTTACCTGACCGGGCCTTCCAATTACCGCTGATGGCCTAAACCAAATCCCAAGACGAGCGCCTTCTGACGAAGCGCGCCCTCAGTACGCTTCATCGCTTTTGCAATCTTCGCAACAGGAGTGCGATCCTTTGAGTGCTTTTTAAGTGCTCGCAAGTCAGCAGATGTCCACTCGCGACGAACAGTTTTCTTTGTTTTTTTGGCCACTCGGTGACTCCATGAACTGTTAGGAGCGCGCGGTCTAACAACATGGTGCGCAGTGCGCAACCATGCCGCCGTTGAACTTCACCGGCTGGTAAAATTCAGAATGTCGCCGTGTTATTTCACAACGATCACGGTAACGGCCGGTCGCTCGCTAGCGCCGCCGGCGCACTGACCCTGTCGTTTTTGACAGGTGCGGGCCGGCCTGACATGTGGGCATGATCGCGGGACAAGGACGAAGGCCGAGGCTTATGCGACGTTTCTACTTCCCGATTTTCCACAAAGGCGAGACACAAGCGGACGATGTGGGGGAACTGCTTCGCTCTGCTGAAATAGCTAGCCAATACGGCGCCCGTGTCGCTCGGGATATCGCCAGCGATCCCGATTGCGACCATGATGCGGGCACGGTTGTAATCGTGATTGATGCCACCGGCGCCGAGATGGCGCGGCATAGCGTTGCTAGTTTTGCAACCGCTATCTAGCGCGTTCGCCACCGCGTTGAAGCTTTGAAAGACAATAGGATTTTCCAGTTTTGCGATCAGATCGTCACCGACGTAGGGGGCGATCCTGGCTCCCTTCACAGATCGCAAGAAGCAGGAGGCGTCGAGCGTTGCGATCACGTTGCCGAACAACATGGGCTCTCTTCCCTTGGGAGGCAGCCCGGCCGGCGAGAACATAACCACGGCCAATCGATGTCTCACGATCGGAGGCTCCGCCGGTTCACGCTGGCGGGCCCCGCTGTTCTCCGGGCGAGAACAGATTGCGATGATAATAAATCTTCGTTTGCTCCCAGCGCGTGTATTTATAAGCGGAACACCCAGAAGTAAGTCCGCCTCAGTTGGCGGCATGGTCGTATGCGCCGGGTTCACGCCGGCGGGCCTCGGGCCCCGAGGAAAGACTCGCTGGCAAGGTCGGTCTGGGATAGCTTGCCCGAACTACGTACATCTCGACGTGACGGCTTTTTGAAAATGCATATTGGAGCAGCAAATGTCGATTATGAGAGCTTTTGCCCTGTTCGTAATTCTTGCATTCGGAGGCGCCGTGATCGCCGCCGGGTTCATGACATCGCCAGCATCGGCTAACAAAATGGATGGTAAGCCTGGGGGCTATGGCTCTCGTACCACAGCGAATTATGGTACCCCGAAGAGCGGCACAGCGAAGCCACCAACCGCAACGAAGAAGCCTCCGCAGTGATCTAATCGGGTCCCACCGGTTCACGCTGGTCGGTCGCTATGCTAGCAGGCCGGAGCAGTGCGGAACGTCGCGGGCGTCGGTCGCAGGAGAAGCCCTTTAGCCGTTCCTGCGACCTTCACTTTTGAGGCACCGGCGCTCTGATCCGCAATTGGATCGGCAGCCGGGAGCATTGGGGGCTGGAAGCCAACCGATGCCACGTTCGCCCTATATCGACAACGCGTACAAAACCGGATTCCGGTAGTTGTCCGGAGTCCATTTTCGGAACGCGGTGTTCTACCATGGGAACGCCGGCGAGATTTGAATACCATTTCTTACTTCATCCGGAATGCCGCAGCGGGGCTGGAACCGCGCTGCGGTTTTTTGTTGAGTGAACCCAATTCCTTTTTAGGCCGTAGCTGGGCAGCGATGGTTCGGCAGGAGAATTTGTGAGCATCCAAGGCATCATGGCGACTATATTGGAGCAAGAGCTCGCCGCGCGCGGCGTGCGGTCGTTGCGGCATTCCGATTGCATGGAGATCGTAGAAAATCTAGTCGTCCGCTTGAAGGAGCTGGACCAGGAATTAGTCGCGCGAAAGGGAAGAGATGTCCCCGGCTAATGGCGGGCCTGGGACAATGTGTGTTCGATTATCGCGCGCCCTCGTATCGCCATCGATGACCGCAACGCTCGACATCTCCCGCTAGATAGTGGTTGCAAAACTAGGTACTGGCCTGTTTTAACCCCTTGTGGCTTAAGTTGAATTTCGCCGTGGCCTGTTTTGGGTTATGCCGACCTTGCGAAAGATCAAGGTATTTAGTCCGTAGGAACAAATTGCAAACGCGAGTGGGATCGTCATGCTGGCAATGATCCTGATCATGCTGACACTCGGAACCGTTATGGTCGGCTCTATCGTCGCCCTATTCGAGATCGTGGCGGCCCTTGAGCGGCATCGCCTGAAAAGGTAAGGCCGCCTCAGTGGGCGGCCTATTTCCTGTGTGCCGGTTTACGCCGGCAGGGCTTTTCGCGTGAACGAAAGTTCTGAATCAGTAGCGCCGATAGTATCGATGGGCATAAGGCCGACGGACGACGACTACGCCGCGACGATAGGCGGGACGATAGACCGGGCGAGTTCGGACACATCCGTGCCGACCGCACACCAGGGCTACTGTCTCAACCTTCGCGACGTTGTTGGATTGTCCCAGCGGAGCAACTGGCATTGCCGATGCCGTTGCAATTGTGAATGCGGTCCCACCGAGAACGGCCAGGGCGGCAAGAGTAAGTTTGAATTTCATCCATGCTACTCCAGCGGAGACTATCCCCGCTAACCAAACTTAGGCGTTCCTCCCTGAACCTTGGATGACCAAGCAGCCTCACGCTCTCAATGAGCGCCCCGGAACGCGCGCGAGCTACTGCGCGTCGGGGGTTAGACATTGCACATGAAGCGAACCGGCCCGGCTTGGCGGGCGGATGCGGGGGCAGTGTGCGATAGTTTGATTGCGGCAGGATAGCTGGCTTGAACCTGGGCACCATAGGCGCATATTCGGCGGATGTTCGAGCAGCGACCAATTTTCATGGCTCGGAAAAATCCCGGACTTGGATGGGGGGTCGATATTCTGTGGCCCGATGGCGAAACGGAAGTAATCAAGGGCTTTATTTCGGAAGGCGACGCGGTCAAGTGGATTGCTGAGCATGAGCACTCGAAGCCGTGGCAGGGAAATACGAATCAAAAACCACCCCTACAGCCTTAGAAACCCGGAATCGCCAATTCTCACCGGATCCTCGAAAGGCCGCCGCCGACTATCTCCATCAATTGTGCTTCACGCTTTCCGCGATTGCGCGTTCAACTTCTGAGGCGAGAACCGTCAGGTGATCAGCCAGCCTCGTAAACAGCTCTCGTTTCTTCGGGTCGGTCGCCAGATCACCGATGAGGGCGCACTCGGCGGCATCTGTGCGGAGCTTTTCCAACTGAACCTGCATGTCTTTCATTGCAGCTACTCCGTTCCCCGAGGGGAACTGTACTGCCACGGTGTGACTGCCAGGGTGTGAAAGCGAACAGAGCGAAACGCCGAACTTTCCTAGGCTCGGGTCGCTGGACCGACGCAGTCCAGCACCTCCAGCGGCCCCGGCCTCCCACACCTCAAAAGCCCCCACGGCCGGGGCCGTCTTTAAGTGGCTATCGATAGCCCAAGCCACCGAAAGGCGCTTTAGCGTTCCAGTCGAAGTCGGGCCGAACGTCGGCACCGCGAGACCCGCAGGCCTGGCATCTCAGTGAAGCTTCCAGCTTCCAGAGCGGCGTATTTCGAGGCCGGCGGATGGCATCAAGCGGCGGTGCGAACGAAAACGTCATGAATAGATCGACTCCGGGGACCACAGCCCGGTCTTGATCGTCTCTCCCCGCGTCGTCTTCCCCTCAGCGAAAATGGGCACGTCGAGCGACAGCGGCGCCCGGGCGCTGCCATAGTCCTTATAGGAGAACATATCGTTGTGCCGCTTCTTGAACTCCTTCATGCGAACGGGGACATCCTCCCGCCGAAGCTTGCGGTCCACAAGAGCCAGAAAGATACTGCCGACGACGTCATTCGATCCGCATCCGACCAGTAGTGAGGGGTGAGGCTAAGAAGCCACTCAGTGTCACCCTCTTGCGGGGTGTAAAGCGGGACATCGCTGCGGACAAAGTCGGCTGGGGCGGCGAGCGTGAGACCTGGCACGCGAGCAATAGTGTTGCCGCTCATGAAGCTTCGGATCGTCGCCGGATTCCGCAAGGCACGCATGAAGCGTTCGTTGATGTCAGGTCGAGTCCGACGCACCGTCCTCCATTGTGCGTACGTAATCGTTGGTCTTTTGCCGTCTCTTGGCGTCGTCAGATCGCCGACGCTCATCCCTGTCAGCAACCCACGCTCCACGTTGTCCAGCATTTGAGGCGTGACAGGCGCGCCTGCGAATGTGCGATTGCACGTGAGGCAGAATCGAGAACCGTTCGATGGCTTGATACCGGTATTCTCGATGGTGAGCTCATGGCCGTATTTGCAATGGCTGATCCGACGCTTTCGAGACCCGACCACGACGGCAACCTTGGCATTGCGTTCAATGATGGGCCTGAGCCTCGACTCCAAATCCGGATTGTTCTTTAGGGCGAGCCTGAAGCGGATCGCATCCCATGCACCGAGGAGCTTTCTCAGCGAAGCTCCCTTGATGAGCCAAGATTCGACCAGCGCAATGTCATCGGCGGAGAGGAATCGCGACCTGCCTGACAAGGTCAACCGCTCAACATTCGCAGGCGGCTCAATGAAGTCTGCTTCCTCAGCAAAATAGCGGCCGACCCCCTGCCACCTCCGAGCGCAAGCTTCGCACCATCGATGGTCGTACCTGCGCTCCGCCTGCATACGAGCGATAATCTCGGGTGACAGCGGATGCCCTTGATTGCAAGCCGTGCGATCTGTCGTGCGTTTAACGATCCCATCCTGGATTCGGGACTTGCTGTTTGCCTCCACAAGCGCAAGAGCTTTCGCGCCCCATTCCGGATTCAACTCGCAGTGCTTGCGGAACGCATCCGCCGAGCAAATCGGCGGTTCGCCGGCGCCGCCCGTGAGCATCCGAAGCGAATGGCCGGCTTCTAGCCTCGCCATAAAAATGTCAGCTTCGGTTGGGTTCATGGTGAATACTTCACCATTCACTATTGCGGAAAAGCAGCCGTGACAAAACTTGCGAGGACGAGAACGACCCCCATAACCGAAGCTGGACAGCGGTAAGTTCTGCTCACATCGACGACACTGCTGCATCATGACTGTCTCCTTTGAGGAAGCGCGGAATGCGCGTCGCGGAGCCGAATCCTGAATCGCGGCGCCGCGTGGACGCGCTCAGCCATCAGGATTTCTCATTCAGCGCGGATGGGATTTGATTCGGCCGGACGCGAGCCGACCGCAGGCCTCAGGCGCTCACAGAAGTGATTTTGACCCTGCACGGGGGGGGCGGGCTTCAAGGTCGGCTTCGGGTCCAAAAGCAGCCTTAGCGCCCATGCTACCGATTGGTCCGCTGAGGGCCAAGCGGTGACATCTGAACCGTCAACTATGGCCGTCTCAACTGGACGACGTTGGATGAGCTGGTCGGATGCGGTTGCGGCGGTTCTCGGACCTGCGCACGGTAGGCCTTGTCGAAATAGTCCAAGGCGAGGATATGCATGGCTCTCGCTTTTTCAGAGTCGGGTTCTGACAATGCCATCCGGGACGCAATTTCGGCTTGCTTCAAATAGTACTCAGCGGTCGGCACGATGATTCCCCCAGCAACGCCCCCTAACGCCCCAAATTGCAACTTGTTCCCGCGATAAATTTCCGCGCGGCGGGCTTACCTGTAGCGCGAGCAGTCTTAGGGAGGCGTCGGCAGAACAGTACGGAAGTGGCCTGAAAGCAATTAAGACTTTGTGGAGATGCTCCGGTTCGGGGGCGCGTCTTTGCTGCTTTTTCCCAAACTCGGTTAGAGCTCTTAGTCGATTTCATATTAGGAGGTACGAAGACGATCTGAGTACCGGCAATGACAAAGGAAACGGAACAAGAGGGACGACGCGTCACCTTCGAGCATGCGCTCCCCGCGCATATGATGGCTATCGACGGCACTTGGCGGCGGTCATGCACCATCAAGGATGTGTCAGAAGCCAACGCAACACTTCAAGTTGATACTTCAATCGAAGGCTTGGCTCTGTCGGAGTTCTTCTTGCTGCTGTCCTGCACGGGCCTTGCCTATCGTCGTTGTCAGCTCGACCGCGTCAACGGCGAGGAGATTTCGGTGAGTTTCCTGCGGCAGAAAGCCAAGGGGAACAAGAAACGGACGCCATCGACTGGGCCAACTTAATCTTCTGTTCCCTTGCGGAACTTTTCCCTTCTGTTCACTTTGTTACGTCCGGGCAGAGTGCGAGTGGAAGGGGGAGTTCGTGGAATTACCGACTATACTTGTCGTCGAGGACGATGAAGCAGTTCAAGGTCTGGTCGCGGACGTGTTGAACGAGGGCGGCTTCGAGCCAGCTACTGCGCGAACGGGTGAGGAAGCGGTTACTCTGCTGAAGGGGGGGCAGACCAACTACAGCGCCCTCGTCACAGATATCAATTTGCTAGGTCGGTTTAATGGTTGGGACGTCGCTCGCGCCGCCCGCGAAGTCGATCCAAATTTCCCGGTGGTGTACATGACAGGCGCTGCGGCGGACGAGTGGGCCATCCAAGGCGTTCCGAACAGCATCCTTCTTCGAAAGCCCTTTGCGCCCGCGCAAATCGTAACAGCCGTCTCGCAGCTTTTGAATGTCGGCTCAATACCGGTGTCCGGCAACTGAGAGCCCACCGTGGACCGTCCAGCATCGATACTCCTGGTCGAAGATGAAGCGATAATTCGCATGATGCTCGTCGAAATGATCGAGGAGCTTGGACACAGAGTTGTCGCCGAAGCCGGACATCTGGATCAGGCCCAATCGCTCGCCGAAAATGAGCAATACGATCTTGCCATTCTCGACATCAATTTGCAGGGCTCAAATGTCAGGCCAGTTGCGGAGGCCATCACGGCTCGGGGACGCCCGTTCTTTTTTCTGAGCGGTTATGGTTCGGGTGGGGTGCCGGAGCAATTCAAGAGCAGGCCGGTGTTGCATAAGCCGTGCGCCATCGAAATGCTAAGCCGGACTATCGACGCGATCTGGCCGAACCGGCAGCCTGATGACGCTCAAGGCTAAGGCGGCGGAGGAGGGGGCAGGCGTGCGGCTGGCGTGGCGCCCAAAAAGAGGTGAGCAAAATTCGCGACGGCACCGTGCTGGTCATGGTTTCGGTCATCCCGCGCCCTCCTCGTATCGCCGTCACTGACCGCAACGCTCGACGCCTCCCGCTTCTTGCGGGAGCCAGGATCGCCCCGTACGTCGGTGACGATCTGATCGCAAAACTGGAAAATCCTATTGTCTTTCAAAGCTTCAACGCGGTGGCGAACGCGCTAGACAGCGGTTGCAAAGCTAGCAACCCTATGCCGCGCGATCACGGCACCGGAGGCGTCAAGAACGATCACGACCGTGCCTGCATCACAGTCATATTCGGGATCGCTGGCGATGTCCCGAGCGACGCGGGCGCCGTATTGGACAGCTACTTCAGCCGAGCGAAATAACTCCCCCACATCGTCCGCCTGTGTCTCGCCTTTGTGGAAAATTGGGAAGTAGTAACGTCGCAAGCCGCGGCCCTCGTCCTTTAGCCGCGATCATGCCCACATGTCAGGACGGCCCGCACCTGTCAAAAACGACAGGGTCAGTGCGACAGCGGCGCTAGCAAGCAGCCCCGCGGTTACCGTGATCGTTGTGGAATAACACGGTGATGTTTTGAAATTTTATCAGCCGGTGAAGTTCAACGGCGGCATGGTTGCGCACTACGCGCCATGTTGTTAGACGGCGGTCCTAACAATTCATGGAGTCACCGAGTGGCCAAAAAGGCGAAGAAAACTGGTCGTCGCGAGTGGACATCCGCTGACCTGCGAGCACTTAAAGTGCACTCAAAGCATCGCACTCCCGTTGTGAAGATTGCAAAGGAGATGAAGCGCACTGAGGGCGCGCTTCGTCAGAAGGCGCTCGTCCTCGGATTTGGTTTAGGCCATCAGCGGTAATTGGAAGGCCCGGTCAGGTAAACGGACCACCAAGGCAAGCCGCAATGACTCGGTGGGCCGATCAGGGCAAGCCGCAGCCTATGATGGCGATGTATGGGGCTTTGGATCGCCCGCCTAGAATAGGCACATCGAAATCCCTTGCTATGTGCTTGCGGATGGCACGCGCGTGTTGGCGCAACGAGGCCTTTATGGAGGTATCGGACTATCTGCCGGAGGCGGAAAGGGTGGCGAGCGCAAAATCACCGAATTGATGGCCAGTTTGGCGGAAAAGGGCGTAGATATCAGAGGCTTAATCGCGCGCGCAAATAATCCGATTCGCTTCATCCCGCCACACGGAGGAAATCCCGCTGACGGATATGAGGCGACTATCCTTCCGGATATCTGCGCCGTACTGATTGAGGCCCAACAGCTCGGCAAGCTGGGCCGGCCCCTTACGCGAATTTGCGCGCCGGCACCTTCTGCCAGCCCCAACCAAGCCTCCTTGCCCGGCGGCCCAATAGATCCATCGGCCTACTTGCGCCGTCTAAAGGGCACTACTTTCCCGGTTGGTTTTGGGGCTCGAGCAGGCGGCGGATCGGGCTCCGGCGTTTCCGGATCAATGCCGTAAAGGTCTTCCACGGTCACTTCTAGTTTCTTCCACCGCTTCCCGCTTTCGTTGTAGGCAAGCAGTGCCCAGTTCTCCGTGAAACGCGCATCCTTCCACGGAATGAGGTTGTCCTCGTCATCACCCGGCTCGTCGTCATCGTTCACTTTGCGAGGAACGGGAATGCTAATAGCTGGCTCCTCCCAAATGACGCCACCAGGTCCGATAGAGGTGTACTCACACTGGCTAGGGTCCAGAACCTCATCAAGCATGTAGGCCAAGTCATAGACGTTCGAGGCGTAAAACACTCCGACCAGGTCATGTTCTTTGATCGTCCGGACGAGATACGCGGGCATGACCGGCTCCTAGGCGTCAGCATCCTTCCCCAGGATCTTAAGCAAAGCAATGTGGCGCCGTTGTCAAAGCGTCGGAAAATTCCGAAACTGTCCCAGCTTGACGGACATTGGGACCTGATTTCTCTGAAGTGTAATTTCCACGAATACGGGAGGGGGACTTGAAGCCTTTAATTGTCATCTTGCCGATATTTGTGGCTGCGGCGGGCTGCATTCCAAGCGAGAGGGTGCACGCCGATACGCTTCGCTGGATCTGCAGGTACGACGCCATGGCCTCACCGACCGGAGTGCAAAGAGAAAACTTCAAGCTTGAGTTCGCGTTAGACACGCTGACAAAAAGGGCCGTTCTCATCGGCAATGCTGGCGTGTCCGACGTTGGTTTTTTCAACGGTGATCAGGCCATACGTTTGAAGAGAAGCTGGGTACTGGGGCAATTCAAACGACCTCGATCAGTCACAGCGACGGTAAGTCGGTACACAGCAGACATTCTATACTGAACGGAAACTTCGTTCCTTCTCAATACTATGGCGCATGTAAGTAGGGCCCTTCAAGCCGCCGCACGAAACACGCCGGTTCACGCGCGGGCCATTTCCATTTCGTGCTCATCGATCAGCGGTTCTTTACGGCAGCGGCGCTGTCCCTATTTAGCATTCATGTCCTGAGTTGATGTCCAATTTGTCGCGGTCTGGCTAGGACAGCTTGGTGGGAAATGCACAACCAGTGCGTTAGTCTATGTGCGTGGGGCCCGTTAGAGGGAGTACCAGCTATGAAGTCTTTGATTGCAATTTTATTCGGCGTTATCGCACTGACGATAGTTCAAGCATCACCTTCGATTGCTCAAATGAACGCCGCTCAAGAGATGGAGCTGGCAAAGGCTAAAGCCGAGCAGCAAAAGCAGAAGGAAGAAGCCGACGCCAAAAAAATGAAGGAAGCTAACGAAAAAAAACAAGCCGAGGAAGCAAAGAAAAAGGAAGAAGAAAAGAAGAAAACGAATTAGAACTAGTAAGTGTAGCCTTCGAGGCCGCCAACTGGGCGGCCTCTTTTATTCCATAGCTTCATATCAAAGATCACGCCTTCGCGGTCGTTCTCCTCGATCCGTTTTCTGCGGTCTCGACGGGGGCGAAGATCTCGATGTGTCGACATCAGCGACCTGTTTCTGTTCACGTAGACGAGGACGGTCATTGATCCCTCTTCAGCTTGCGCCGGCCCCAATGCGGTTCCTTTCCCTTCGGATTGAACTCCGGGACGTGGTGCCGATTCAACGCGCGCATGATGCCGATACGGGCAAACATTGTCGGGCCACCACGTTCGGCCACCAGGATCAATGCCTCCATCGCGGCTTGCCATTCCGGCGCACTGTGCTCTTGCTTTGGCAGAGCAGAAATGTACTCGCCTGCATCAAGCAATGTCAGAAGCTTGCGGTCTGGCAGCGCGATCGGTTCGTCAAACTTGGCGGACCAGGTCATGCCTTCGCCAGCAAGTCCTCGCCCGGCGTCAGCAGACGCACATACGTCCCGCTTTCGTGTAGCTCGATCCAGCCATTCTCGATTGCGTATTTGAGGCCGGCCCCGAACTCGCTGCCCTTGCCGCCGAGCGAAAAAAGGAAAGGCGCGTTAATCTTCTCAATGTGGATGCGCCCGTCCTGGACCGGCTCGATGCTGGCGGCGAGCTGGACGAGCTGGCGAGCGGCGGCTTCGGGATCAGCATAGGGCGTTCAGCCGCAAATTTGGTCATTAGTCGCTCTAACGCTCCTCGGTGGGGTGAACCCACTTATAGGCGGTTATCTGCCTTGTCTCGGTGAGCTTGATCATGCGGGCAGGGGGCGCGTAGCGCGGGGTCCGGCAGGACCGGCATCTAAGCGATGCTTCCAGCTTCCAGAGCGGCGTGTGCTTAGGCCGGCGGATCGCATCCAGCGGGAGGCTGGCGCGCGTCTTACAGCGGGCGCACTCGACCTCCAGCCAAGCTAGTCCGCCGTTGATGCATTGGCCGATCGTCGGCGAGGGCTGGGCAGGGCCGCCGTAACCTTCCATGCGGACAGACCAGGCTTCGGCCTCCGCCCGATCGGCTTCCCGAATGGCCTTCTGGGCACGCTCGCGGGCTCCCTGTGCGCGGATCTTCGCGCCAATGATCCGGCCGCCCCAAATGACCTCTCGCGACTTGGTGCTCATCCCGGATTGATTCCGTGGTGAGGGGCTGGAAGCAAGCCGCTAAGTGTGGGGTAAAGCTACCGGTCACGTCCTAGCTGTTGGTCTACGTCAATCGGACTTTCCCCAATCCGCCCGCAAGGATAGGTTGAGTCGTTTAGAACGAATCGAATCAGAAGTTGCGCCTTACGAAATAGTGACCTTTAAATCAACAAAAATGTTGACCCAAATGAGTACTCTCGATAAGTTGGTTGCTGAGAAGTCGCTGGCGCAAGTGGTTCTCTCCCTGCCTAGGGGGCAGTTCCATGAGCGAAAAATCTACGCTTATCCAGAGTGCGTGGCATGGATGAAATCAGTTCGTCAAATGGTCACGGGAAGAGTTGCGAGCGACTTCACACCTCACGAACAACTGGTGGAGCGTCTCCGACAGTGGATGTCAGGCGACCCTATCGTTTACGACAGGATGTTTCACGATATGGAGCCCCGTGCCGAAAACGTATGGGAGATGAAGACTGCCGACCTTCGTATCTTTGGCTGGATGTATAAACCGAAAGTGTTCGTGGCTGTCCGGGGGGGCTACGCCGACGACTATAAAGAACCGACGAAAACCAAAAATTATGCCGACGACCGGAACGAAGTGGTGAAAGCGCGAGATGCGTTGCCGCTGGACGGTAAGAAATTCGCGGAGGGTGATTTCGATGAGCTTGTTTGAGTTAGAAATTGATGAGAAATCGCAGGTTGGTTCTCAGTTCATGGCAAAGGTGGCGAGTGAAATTCGTCGCGCCCTTATTGCGGAGAAGAAATCGCGCAAGATCACGCAGCAAGCTCTCGCGGAAAAGATCGGCACCAGCCGAGCTGTTATAAATCGTCAGGTGCAGGGTTTGGAGAACTTGAGTGCGCGGCGCATTGCTGAGCTTTTGTGGGCGATCGGCTGGGAGCCGCACTTTGAAGCACGGAAAATTCCGGCGGGAGAAAACCAGCACGTTGCTACTGAGCTGACGCGTCAGTCTGTAAAGACGAGCATCTCTACCACCAACGCGACCGTCACGCTAAAGGCAGCTTAATGGCTCACAATTGCATGGCCGTGTTCTGCGAGGACATTCGCGAGGAAGCGACCGGCACTCATACCCTCGTAGGGGTCATGCCGGACAACATAAACCTCAGCGGTGCCCCAGCGCACACTGAGGCGATCTTTTTTCCCAAAATGGGAATTTATCTGCGCATAAACTTAGATACTTCCAGCAAGCCACGCTCCGCAGTGAGCGCCCGTGTGACCATTCCGGGCGCTGACGATGTGTCGCTTGGCGAAGTTGGCTCCGAGCTAATCGAGAAGGCCTATGCCGAGAGCGCGGCTCACGGTACGCCGGCTGCTGGGCTACTCTTCAAATCTGTGATTTCGCCACTGCAATTTCGAAAGCCGGGCTTAATGGCCGTCTATGCAACGATTGACGATAAAGAGATTGTCTGCGGCTCCCTTAACATCCTGATTCCAAGCTAACAGACGAACTGGACTCATCTTAGCCAAGTCGGCGTATCCGCAATAGCCGGCGGCAGATCGTGCCCGCGTTCGTAAACGAGGTCCCAAAGCTCCCTAGCTACTCTACCGTTTACGTCCGCAATCTTTTTAGACAGAGCTTGTTGGAAGTCCCCGTAGAATGGTGGATAGCTCGGGATAATGCGGTAGCCGCTTAGATGGGGTTGTGTCGGCGTTGCCATGGAGGCATTGAGCCGGGTGCAAATCTTGGCCGCCAGTTCATTCGCCTTCGCTGGAAGTAGCTTCGCGTCTTCTCGCAACATCTGCGACACAATCCGCTCGATGCGAGCGGCGTCCAACCGAATTTCAGCCATCGATTTCTCCACCATTGCATTCTGAACGCACGAAATTCTCCAATGCCGTCAATGAGTGAACGGATCGGGAAAGTTCAGAACGCGCGTTGATCTTGCTCAGGCGCTGTGCGGATTTCGATTCCGAGGGTCGGGAGTTCGAATCTCTCCGAGCGCGCCAATTCCGGATATGTTCCGAAGAGGCGTTGACAACAACGACCGTCGCAGCGGCCTGGCCCGTCAGCCTGCCGTCGGACCCGCTTGCCGGCCTCGTGCCAGCGTGTCGGACGGCGCTTCGTGGAAGATCGCGCGGTAAGCTGCGGAAAACTCGCCCAAATGGTGAAAGCCCTGGGCGCGCGCGCATGTGGCGACGGTGGCGCCGCCGCCCTTGAGAAGGCGAGACCGCGTCGCCCACAATTTTTTCAGGCGAATGTACTGGTGCAGGCTCATGCCACACACCTTGCTGACGGCGCCGCCGAGCGTCCGGATCGAGACGCCAAACTCGCCGGCGAGATCGGCGGTATAGATCGGAGCAGTCTGATGTGCAGCGACGTAATCGTCGATCCGCTGCACGAGTTTGATCGACCGCTCGCCCTGGACGGAGGCACTCCGGTCTGAGAGTGGATCGATGCGAAACAGATCGTCGAGCGCGAGCAGCAAGCCTTCCTGGAGATGGGCGGCGACCTCAGTCGTTTCGAACAAGGCCGGCTGCACCGACGCGGTTCGCAGAATGTCGAGAAGGAGCTGCCGTGCGTGGAGCAAAGCGGGGCGGTTCGCGCCGTGGGCCCGCAAATCGTCCGCCTGATCGAACCAGCCCCGGTCACTCAGGCCGGGTGAGAAGATGATCATCGCATGATGATTGGTCCGACGCTCGACGAAATGGCATTCATCGCTGCCGCGGAGCGCGATGAAGAAACGCGCGTCCAGATCCATGCCCTTGGAATTGACCTGAAGGTCGTCCGTCATGGGCAGGATCACCATCCCCCCGGGCATCCGATAGGCGCCGTCGAGGATGCGCGCGAACGAGCGCATCATGACGATGCGGCAGCCGGGCAGGGAGACGACAGCGCGAGCCGCCGCGAAATTCCGGACGTCGAGCGGAATGCTTCTCGCATCCTCCATCGACTCGATCGGCCGAAACGCATCGACGTCGGCAAAGCCGATCAATCGAAGCGCGGATGATGGGGCGAGGGCGTCGAACAACATGCGTGTGGCCGGCTGCCGCATATGATAATCAAATGAACGTCAGAACATCGCCATCAATGGCGAAACATCGCGTTTCAGTAAACCGGATTCCGGGCCGTAGTATTGCGGACATCATGGCATGCAGCCCGGCGGATCGATGTCGTCGTCAACGGTCTCGCGTCATCGGCTGGCCGGAGGCGAGGTCGATGAAATGCAGCCGCGTGCAGGCGGGACAGGCAAAGGAGGCAAAGCTCTGTGCCTCCTGTCTCTGTTGCTTCTCAAGATGTGTCTGCACATTCATGCCCGTCTGGGGACATCGAAAAACGATCAAATCGACCATCGTCGGAGGATGATGGCGTGGCGGATTTCGTCTTTGATCTAGATCAGTTTTGGAATGACTCCAGACCAACATCCTTGATCTCGCAAAAGCGAAGGGGCCCCGGAGGGCCCCTTTAGAATCACCAGCGGCGATAACGTGGTCCGTAGTAGCGCGGGCCACCATAATAGCGCGGCGCATATCGGGGACCGTAATAGGGGGCCGGGGCACCGTAGTATCCATAGTAGTTCGGGCGCCAGAAACAACGTCCCCAGGCGTCACAGACCATGCGGACCTGCTCGACGTCCGAGACCCGCGGCGTCGCAGGAGCTGGCGCGATGGGCATGGCAGACGCCGCCGGCGATGCGGCCAACGCACCCAACAGGGACGCGGCGACGAGGCCAATTCTAAGCTTCATGATGTCTTTCTCCGCTTACGCAATACAGGGATATCGAAGTTTGTTCTGATCAAATTGTGGCGGGAGCGAAATGTAATGCTGATGAACAGGTCTTCAGCCAGCCCGCCGCAGGCCTGACCTTTAGCTCCGCCAGACTATCCCAGGTTCGTGCTCTTGACCAATGCTGCGCTTGCGTTGCGCTCCGCGGGAAATCGCCGCCATCCTTGATCCCGCGCAATCCAACTGTGCAGCTTCGCCCCTAAGCTTGGCGTCGTGGCCAGCCTTTCGAGCATTTCGAAGAGCCGGCTCGCGAGGTCGCTTTGGAGCTGTGCAATGGACAAAATGAGAATCGACAAGGGTGACTGGCTGGTCGTGTGCGACGGGCGCAAGGCGCTCATTCTGGAAAACCTCGGCGACGAGATGTTTCCGAACCTCCACACCAGGGAGGTGCACGAACAGCCCAATCCCTCGACCGGTGCGCAAGGGACCGACGCGCCGGGCAGGCTCCATGGCGCGGCCGGCAGCACGCGCAGCTCGGTAGAGCAGACTGATTGGCACGACGAGGCCGAGCGCGCCTTCCTGCGCGGCCTGGCCGGACGGCTCGATGCCGCCGTTAGCTCAGGCGAGACCTCGGCCTTGACCCTGGTGGCCTCGCCGCGTGCGCTTGGGATGATCCGCGCCGATTATTCGGACGTGGTGCGCAAGGCTCTCCAGGGCGAGGTCGGCAAGGACCTCGTCAAACTGCCGGTCTACGAGATCGAGAAGCAATTGCTGCTGTCGGGCGCCGCCAAATAGCGGCCCCCGCAGAGGACGCGCCTGCGCTCCTCAGAAGCAGGGGTGCCGGCGGCGGTCCTGGCCGACATAGGCGGCTGCGCTCTGGTAGCAATGGTTGGTCGACGGGCCGTCGTACAAGGCGAACGTCCCTGGCGTGATGCCGGGCCCGTAATTGTGCAGATAGCTGATCGGGTAGGGCAATGGGTTCGCGTAGTGGCGGTGGTACCGGTGATGTCCCCGCGCCTCTGCGAGGCCGGGGGCAAGGATTGCGGCCGACAGGGCTGCAATCGCGGCTACAAGCTTCAACTTGCTCATCTCGAATCTCCGGAACCCGCACGAATAGGTCAGCCGTTTATAACCAGTTCGGGCGGCCGGAGCACCCGTCTGCCGCCCGAAAACCGGGGCCAATCCCGCAGATTCCCGGGTGGGTGTGACAGAATTGCCGGTTCTATGGTCCAGACCTGCCCATTTTTGGCCTTTTCGAGATGCTTAACGAATTCCCCACACAAGTGTGACCAAAGAGAATTAGCTCAAGACTCCTGTTGCCGGCTTTTTGGGGTCCATAGGCCGGTCCATTCCTGAAGGCTTTCGCCGTCACCTCGCCATGCGCATCACGCTTCTGAGCCTGCTGTTGCTCCCGGTCGTCGCCGCCACGCCGGCGCGCGCCGAACTGCACATCACCCGCGACCACGGCGGCTATGTCGAGGAGTACAAGGCCAAGTACAAGCGCGTCCGCGAGAAGGGCGAGCGCGTCATCATCGACGGCATCTGCAACTCGGCCTGCACCCTGGTGCTCGGCATCGTGCCGATGAACAAAATCTGCGTGACGCCGCGCGCCAGCCTCGGCTTCCACCAAGCCTACTACGACAAGGCCTTCACCTTCGGCATCAAGGTCACCAGCGCGGAGGGGACGTCCGACCTGATGGCCTACTACCCCGACACGGTGAAGGACTGGATCCGCCGCAATGGCGGGCTCACCACCGATATGAAAAAGATCAAGAACGGTGTCGAGCTCTGGAAGATCATCGATCCCTGTCCGGACGAATGGTGAGCGGCTGAACCGTCCCGTCCGTCGCAGCGCAGCATCGCCGGACGGAATTGGCCGAAATTCGCATTGCCGCATTGGCCCCCGGTGGGGCAATGAGGGCGGCAATGAACCACAATCAAGAAGCCCTGACCGCCCGCGCCGCGCCGATCCTGTTCGTCCTGCTTTGGAGCACGGGCTTCATCGGCACCAAATACGTCGTCAACAATGCCGATCCCTTGACCTACCTCGCCATCCGCATGGCGTTCGTGGTCGGTCTGATGGCAATCATCGTCGCCGTTGCCCGACCGAAATGGCCGGACCGTATCGGCATCGCGCACAGCGCGGTCGCGGGCATTCTCGTCCATGGCTTCTATCTCGGCGGCACCGCAATCGCGATCGCGCACTCGATTCCGGCCGGGCTCTCCGCGCTCATTCCGGGCCTTCAGCCGATCCTGACCTCGACCATCGCCAACCGCTGGCTCGGGGAGAAGGTGACGCCGGTGCAATGGGCGGGGCTCGTGCTTGGCCTCGGCGGCGTGGTGCTGATCCTGCACGGCCGTCCCATGACCGGCGAAGCCGGGCTCGGCTGGCTCGCCTCCGTGGTTTCGCTGATCAGCATCACGCTCGGCACGCTCTATCAGCGCCGCTACTGCAACCATATCGACTGGCGGGCCGGCAATCTCGTGCAGTACGTGTCCGTCACGATCTTCTTCGCGATCGGCGCCTTCCTGTTCGAGGACCGCGTGGTGCACTGGACGCGCGAGTTCATGCTCGCGCTGGCCTGGCTCGCCGTGGCGCTCTCGATCGGGTCGATCGGGCTGCTGTACTGGCTGATCCGCCACGCCGCCGCCACGTCTGTTGCAAGCCTGTTCTATCTGGTGCCAGCCGTGACGGCGCTGATGGCTTATCTGCTGTTCGGAGAAAAGCTCGATGCGCTGGCGATCGCGGGCATGGTGATGTGCGCGGCCGCGGTGTTCGTGGTCAACCGACGCTTCTAGGACCGGCGGGCCGGGCCGCCGGAATACATCCCTGACGTGCGGCGTGCGTCGTGCTAGGCTTGGGGCATTTCAGCCTCCCTTTCACACGGTGATTTCCATGAAGAAAGCGCGTCGTGCACTGCTCGGCAGATCCCTGAAGCCAGTCCGGATTGCCTGCCTCAACTACGCGGAGCCGATGATCAGCGGCCGCAAGATGGCCAGGCTCACAGCGGCGCTCCAGAAATGCTACGACAAGCACTTCCTGCCGGTGTGGGGCTATCCGGTCGACCTCTATGTCACCGAAAAGCCGAAGCCGGGCGACTGGCAGCTGGTCTATTTTGACAAGGCGTCCCACAAGAACATGCTCGGCCGCCATGAGCTGACGCATCGCCGCCAGCCGATCTCAAAGATCTTCGTCAAGGCGCTGGGCGATGAGCCGGTCAGCGTGGCGGCCTCGCACGAGCTGTTCGAGATGGTGCTCGATCCCATGGCCAATCTGTGGGCCGACAAAAACCCGAACACCCAATATGCCTATGAGGTCTGTGACGCCGTGGAAGAGGACACCTTCTTCGTGGCCGGCTTTGAGATGTCGAACTTCGTCTATCCCTCCTGGTTCGAACCGTTCAAGCACCGCCCGGGCACCAAGTTCGACCACAAGGGAACGCTGAAAGAGCCGTTCTCGATGACCAAGGGCGGCTACGTCATCAAGAAGGTCAACGGCAGGAAGGTGATCAAGGCGTTCGGCTCGCCCGAGAAGCGGCGGCGCTTCAACGCCGAGGACCGGCGAGGTCATCGCAGCGAATTCCGAGATCCGCAAGGCGTCCATCACCCGGGCCGGCGTGCAGCCAAGCGGCGAGGGTAGGGTATCGCTGGAGCCGTCTCCGGGCGCGTCCACACCCGGAGACCTCGGCCTTTGCGATCAGCGCTTGGCCTTCTTGGCCTTCTTTTTCGACTTGGCAGCTTTCTTGGTGGCCTTCTTTGCCGTTTTCTTTGCTGCTCTCTTGGCCGCCTTCTTCGACGACTTCTTTGCAGCTTTCTTCGAAGTCTTCTTGGCGGCCTTTTTCGAAGTTTTCTTCGCAGCCTTCTTGGCTTTCTTCTTGGAAGCCTTCTTCGGCGCTACTTTCTTTGCAGCCTTCTTGGCGGCTTTCCTGACCTTCTTCACCGCAGTGACAGCGGCGTCCTTGGTCGCTTCCACGGCGGTGGTGATCGTATCCATCGCCTGTTCAGTCATTGGCTTGTCGTCGTCCATATCGTCCCCCACGGTTTGCATGGAGCGATGACGATAGCGCGTTTCATAATTGTGTCAAAGCAACGCTCAACCTTTGCGGATCTTTGCGTAGACGGCGAGCGCGCGCTCACGTCCCTTGGCATGATCGACGATCGGCTGCGGATAGCTCTTGCCGAGCGTGACGCCGGCGCTCGCAAGCTCGATCGGCGTCGCCGCCCAGGGCTGGTGGATCAGCTTGGTCGGGACGTCGATCAGGAGGTGGTTGACCAGGAACGAGGCGACCACCTCGCACCCGGTTGTGCATCACGCCAGTGTGCCAGAGTTCGCGCAGGCCGACGTCGACGATGGGATAGCCGGTGCGGCCACGCTGCCAGGCTGCGAGCGCCTTGGCGTCGGGCTTCCATGGGAAGCCATCGAAGTTTGCTTGCAGGTTTTCGGTGGCAAGGTTGGGATGGTCGTGCAGCAGGTGCCGGCAGAACTCACGCCAGCCAAGCTCGCTCAGGAACTTGTCGACGCCGGGACCGATCGCGGAGTTTTCCGCCGTGGCGAACCGCGCGGCGTGCCACACTTGGCGCGGGCTGAGCTCGCCGAACCTCAAATGCGGTAACAGATGTGAGGTCCCCTCCCGGTCCGAGCGCGCGCAGCGACTGCGCCAGCCACCAGCGCGCCGCGGCGCCCGGCGCTCGCCCGGCCGCCTCATCGAGCGCATAGAGGCAGATCACCGGCGCGCCGGTCGTTGCAGCGGCCTTGGCGGCAGCGTGGAGGGCGGGGTGATCGGACAGGCGGAGGTCGTCGCGAAACCAGACGACGATGGGGGGAGCGCTTGGCGTAGTCCTTAGCGTAGTTCTGGGCGTGGTCAGGGGTATCCTCGTTAACGATTTGGAAAGCATGTCGCGGTGGGAACCGCGTTAATGCGGCCGTAAGCCGATTGCACGAATATGCAGGAATTACAGGAGTCATTCCATTCATGTACGGACGAGCAACGGCGAAGTTTCTGCCGCAATTCAAACTTGGCACCAAGGCGCTCCTGTGCGCGGTGCTGCTGATCGCCATGAATACGGCGCTCGTGGTCGGCGCCGGCTATTGGTCGCTCAGCTCCGCTTTCAATGATCGTGCGCTGCGCGATATCGAGGTGAGTTTGCGCACGCTGGCGCTGGCCTTTGCCGAAATCGTTCCCGACGCCAAGATCACGATGAAGGATGGCGCGGTCGCGCGCGCCGAGATTCCCAAGATGCCGGACTTCAGGGATCACGCCATCGTCGATCGCGCGGTGTCCTATGTCGGCGGCAACGCGACCCTGTTCGTGTTCGATGAGGCGAGCGGGCAGTTCGTGCGGCGCTCGACCAACGTGAAGAAGGAAAATGGCGACCGCGCCGTCGGGACCCAGCTTGCCGCCGATCACCCGGCGCAGGCGCTGCTGCGTCGTGGCGAGGCCTACAAGGGCCCGGCCACCCTGTTCGGCAAGACCTTCATGACCGCCTATTTCCCGATCGCCGACGCCAGCGGCAAGGTCGCCGGCATCCTCTATGTCGGCATCCCGATGGCCCAATTCGAGAGCATGCTGGCCCAGACGATCGAAAGCATGGCGGCCGCCGCCGGGCTCGCCGCGCTGCTGGTGCTGGTCCTGACCTTGCTGGTCGTCCGCCGTGTCACCAAGCCGCTCACCTCGGTGACGCGCTCGCTGACCGCGCTCGCCGAAGGGAAAAGCGACGTCGAGATCGATTGCGAGGATCGCGCCGACGAGATCGGCGAGATCGCCCGCACGGTCGCGGTGTTCAGGAGCAATTCGCAGGAGCGGGCGCGGATGCGCAGCGAGCAGGCGGCGGCTTCGGCTGCAGCCGCCGATCAGCGCAAATCCGACCTGCGCAATTTCGTCGAGGAGTTCCGTGGCGGTGTCGGCGGCATTCTCGACAAGGTGCTGACATCGTCAGGCGAATTCGAGCGCGCGGCGCGGCAGCTCACCGACACCGCGCGCTCCACCGCCGATCTGTCCGCGCGGTCGGCCGGAGCTTCCGAAAACGCCTCCGAGCACGTGCGTTCGGCGGCGTCGGCCTCGGACGAGCTGTCTCAATCGATTTCCGAAATCACCCGGCGGGTGCAGGAATCGAACGTCATTTCCGCCGAGGCCGTGCGGCAGGCAAAGGCGACCGATCAGCGAATCGCGCAGCTCTCCGAGGCTGGCGCGCGCATCGGCGATGTCGTCAAGCTGATCACCTCGATTGCCGAGCAGACCAACCTGCTGGCGCTGAACGCGACCATCGAGGCCGCGCGCGCGGGCGACGCCGGCCGCGGTTTTGCGGTGGTGGCCCAGGAGGTCAAGACGCTGGCCGGCCAGACCGCCAAGGCGACCGACGAGATCTCGAACCAGATCGCCAGCATGCAGCTTGCGACGGAGGAATCGGTTGTCGCGATCAAGGCGATCAGCCAGACCATCGAGCGCATCAGCGGCATCGCGGGCTCGATCTCGGCTGCGGTCGAGCAGCAGAAGAGCGCCACCCAAAACATCGTCGCCAGCGTTCGCGCGGCGGTATCGGGCACGGCCGATGTCGCCGTCAACGTCCGTCAGGCCGCCGAGGGTGCGAACGAGACGGGTGAGACGTCCAGCCGGATGTTTGCCTCCGCCCAGGCGTTGTCGGGCGAGAGCCTGCATCTGAAGGCCGAGGTCGAGGGCTTCCTCGAACGCGTACGCGCGGCGTAAGAGCTAACATCGTCATCCCGGGCGGCGCTGACGCATCGCCCGGAATGACAGTTCCGTTATTTCGGCTGCGGCACGATCCGGATGTAGGGCTTCGGCTCCTTCCAGCCCTGCGGGTAGATCGTCTTGGCCTCGTCATTGGAGACCGAGCCCGCGATGATGACGTCGTCACCCTGCGACCAGTCGGCCGGGGTCGCGACGCGGTGCTTGGCGGTGAGCTGGAGCGAGTCGATGACGCGGAGGATCTCCTGGAAGTTCCGGCCCGTCGTCATCGGATAGACCAGCACCAGCTTGATCTTCTTGTCCGGCCCGATGATGAAGACGTTGCGGACGGTCTGGTTGTCTGCGGCGGTGCGGGTGAGGGGATCGCCCGAGATCGCGGCCGGGAGCATGCCGTACAGCTTGGAGACGTTGTAATCGGTGTCGCCGATCATCGGATAGTTCGGGGCCGCGCCTTGCGTCTCCTTGATGTCCTCCGACCATTTGGCGTGGCGGTCGACCGGATCAACCGAGAGGCCCATCAGCTTGACGCCGCGCTGGTCGAATTCCGGCTTCAGCTTGGCGAGCGCGCCGAGCTCGGTCGTGCAAACCGGCGTGAAGTCCTTGGGGTGCGAGAACAGCAGCGCCCAGCTATTGCCGATCCAGTCGTGGAACTTGATCTTCCCTTCGGTGGTCTCGGCTTCGAAGTCGGGGGCGGTGGCGCCGATCGGAAGTGTCATGGTTCTACCTCATGTTATTGAATTTACTTGCGAATTCATCTTGGACCGTGGTGACCATTATAGGGGCTCCACGATCCCAAGTGAACGCTAACTGAACTGCTTCAAGTAAAATGTGAATTCCTTCTTTGAAGGCCTGATTTCCTAGCACCTTTTTGTTACAGCCGCGCCTGCGGCGAAACATCTCCACCGGGGCTATACGGGCGCGATTGCCCCGAGAAAGCCTTTTATGACTTCCATCACGCTCGCCCGTCGCTTCCCAGAACCGAAATGGTCCTGACAGCGACCAATTGGCAACCATCTCAAAAAGTCGCGACCCCCGTACCGAATCATTAACCACCCCTTTACGCCGGCATGAAAATGCTGGCCGATCAGAAGAAATCTGGAAGTGAACTATGTCTGCCGCTGCGCATAAGTCTATTGAGTCGCCGTCCCTCGAACCGTCCTGCCGCGATACCTCGGCCCATGCACTGACCATCGTGCGCGACGGCGTGATCACGGGCGAAGGCCCGACCACCAAGGGAAGGGTCCATTTCTCCCGCTCGCTCGATGCCGATGACACCGCCTGGTGCGCCCGCATCCTGACCGCCACGGCCGTCAACGACCAGCCGATCAGCCGCACTGAGGCCGAAGTGCTGTTCGAGATCAACGAAGCTGCGACCGAGCGTACCGATGGCGGCCGGTTCGACGACCTGCTCGCCAAGGCGGTGGCCCATTATGCCGCCAGCGCCTCCGGCCTGAAGGTACCGCCGCGCAGCGTCGCGCTGTCGGCCGAGTCCGATATCGAGGGCTGGGCGCCGTCCTATGCCTCCAAGGTCAACAGCGAAATGCTGGAGTGGATCGCCGGCCAGATGCGCGGCAAGCGCCACAACAACCGTCGCCTGATGGCGATGGTGGCGACCTTCCTGGGCGCCACCGCGCTGCCTCTGGCGGGCCAGCTGCCGAACGTGTTCGACATCGGCATGTAAGATTCTGCGCCTCTCACGAGGACGCATTTGAACGGCGGGGTTATTTCCCCGCCGTTTTTTGTTTGCCGGCGTCCGGCTCCAGCCCGAGCGTGCGACCCGGGAAGCCGGCGGCGTCGAAATAGCGCTGGCTGCCGACGCGCTGGAAGTTCAGCACGGTCTGCAGGCCGTTCTCGGACTTCTTCGACTTCTCGCCCCCTTTGTACGCCTTCGGCATGATGCCGTTGGGCAGGGCCTCCGACATCACGCGGCCGACGAGGCCGCCGTTCTGCGAACTGCGCAGGCCGAGGAGCTGGGCGGCCGTCATGCCGACGTCGGCATTGCTCACCGGGATCTCGCTGACATAGCCGGCTTTGAAGTCCGGGCCGATGGCGGCCATGAAGTTCATGGTGTCGCCGCGGCTGAAGCTGCCATGCATGCCCTGGCCCTGGCGCAGCACGGTGTCGGCGACCTGCACCGAGCAGTTGGTCGGCGCCTCGCCGCAATCGCTGGCATAGGAGCGGAAGTTGACGACGATCGCCGGCGTCGGCGTCGCCGCCTTGCCGCGCAGGTTGATGCTCGACAGCGGCAGCGTGCCCGGGAAGCGGCCGAGCGAGTCGTCGACGAACAGGCCGGAGACGTAGTCCTGCTCGAGCAGCGTCTTGACGGTCCTGGCCGCCAGCTTCTTGTCCTTGTTCGGCAGATAGATCAGGTCCGAGCCGCCATTAGTAGCGACGACGAGATCGGGCTTTTCCGGATCCTTGCCGAGCACGCCGTTGCCGGCCTTGGGATGCTTGTTGCCCTCGATCTTCGCATTCTTGTCGTTGGGATCGAACAGCGGCAGGTCGAGCGCCTTGGCGAGGTCGAGCGCCAGAAAGCCCATCGGCAAAAAGTCCTTTGGCGTGTCGTCATAGCTGACCTTGGCCGAGGGGCTGGTCTTGCTTTCCTTGGAGATGGTCGAGAAGCCATGGTCGGCCTGGACCATGATATTGGTGGTGGCGGCAAGGCCGAGCTCGTCCAGCGCCTTGCGGAGCTGGGCGAGGTTGTTGTCGGCATTCTTGATGCCGGCCATCGAGGTCGGCCCGTTGATGCCGGGCATGATCTGGTTGAGGCTGTCGCCGGTGTTGTGCTGACTGCCGTCGGGGTCGCGCGACCAGAACACCAGCACGAACGGCTTGTTGCGGGCCTTGAACATCGGCAGCACGACCTTGGCCGCGACGTCGGCGAAATAGGCCTGCTGCGCGACGTTGGCCACCGTGGTGCCGGGCGTCTTGGCATCGCCCGCCTTGGAGTTGTCGCCGCGCGGCGGCGTTGCGAGGGGCAGGCCGGCCTTGGTGAGAGCGGCCTTGACCTCGTCTGACAGCGCCACGCCATTTTTGCCGCCGGTGGCAT
The DNA here is from genome assembly GCF_019402665.1 of Bradyrhizobium canariense. Lineage (GTDB taxonomy): Bacteria > Pseudomonadota > Alphaproteobacteria > Rhizobiales > Xanthobacteraceae > Bradyrhizobium > Bradyrhizobium canariense. The sequence continues at coordinate 46,864 of NZ_VSST01000056.1, read as the reverse complement.
CGTCGAACACGACCGAATGCAGGCCGGTCTTTTCGGGCTTGTCGGTGTGGTCGAACTGATAGGTCGGACCATGCTTGCCGAGCGCGGCGGTGCTGTAGCCCTTGTCGCGGGCCAGCTTCAGGATCGTGTCTTCATTGAGATAGTCGCCCTTGAAATGCTCGTCGATGTCGCCGAGCACGGCGTCATTCTCGATGAAGGGGACGACGGTGTCGCCGGCGGGCACCGAGGTGTAGTTGGTCCAGATCGTGTTGGAGAACACGCCGGTATCGCCGAGATAATGGCCGGTCGACATCGCCGAGCCGTTGGCCATGGTGAAGGTCGGGAACAGCGAGTGCGAATTCTTGAAATTGACGCCCTTGTCGCGGATTTCGGCCATTGCGGGAGCGGTCTCGGGTGTGACCTTCAACGCCCGCAGACCGTCGGGAATGAACAGGATCAGGTTGCGGGGCGTGTTGTTCTCAGCGGAGGCGGGTCCGGTCGAAAGTCCGGCGGACAACACTGTCAGTCCGGCTGACAGCAACACCAGTGAACGGCGCATCAAAATCTCTCCCTGCGAGGCGGCTTGGCCGCCAACCGCGGCCCCCGGCTTCGTTTAGTTTCGCTGCATGACGGTTTTGTTACAAGAGCGGTTGCGGATGCAAGAGGATTGGGGAGGGGCTCATCGCAAAAGCTCCTGGTAATGACGGAGTTCGTAGGATGGGCAGCGCACTTGCGATATCCATCATGCTTCCGCGTGACAAAAGCGTGATGGGTTCGCTTCGCTCTACCCATCCTACAATCCGCAGACGCGCCTTCGCATCCTCGCGGCTTGTTCGCCCGAGCTTTGCCTCGTCGCCTCACCCTCAAATGAAAGAGGGCGCAGGGAAGACCGGGTGCCGGCTGGCACCCGCGGTCCACTGTGCGAAATTGTCGTAAGAACATTGCACAGCGGCATACAGGTGAAGCCCAACACACGGCCTTCCCTGCGCAGTGGTTTTACGGCTTATGCCGTGCTCTCCCCGGGGAGCGATGCACTATTGCCCCCGTCGCCTTGCGGATGGCTGATGCGTGTGCCCGGTTGAGCACCCCACATCACCGCAACGCTTGGCGCACAGACCCCGGGCGCCAGGACCACACGATTTCGCCGTACGCCGATCACACCGGTCGTGTGCGCGAAGCCTTCACTCACGGTTGCCCGCCCTGCGAAGCCGTTCGCGCCGATGTGGCCCACGTCCACCGCCGTCCGGCCCGCGTTCGTGACGATCGCGATACGCCCCTCTTCCTTGGGTCGGAGTGAGAAAATTCCTAACAAAAATCCGAATTCTAATAAAGAGAAATATTTTGTCGCCGGTCCGTTGACCCCGGATTTGGGTGTTTCGTCTGAGACGACGCAAGAGATTGTGGCCGGAGCGGTCAATCCGGCGCGGTCGGCACCGGCGTATTCTGCGCGACCGCCTTAGCCGGCGCTGCCGCCGTGGAATTGCGGCCGCCATTGGCCAGGTTGCGGCGAAGCGATGGCGGCGCCGCCTGCAGGGCAAAGATGATCGCGATCTGGGTCCGGTTCTGGAGACGGTATTTGCGCATGATGTTGCCGATATGCGCCCGCACCGTGTTCTCCGAGATTTTGAGCTCGTACGCAATGTTCTTGTTCTGCATTCCGCGTGCGATCAGCATCATCAGGTCCCGCTCGCGTGGCGTTGGTGTGATCGGATGTTTCGAATCCGGACTCATGACTGCTCCTCCGTGGCCTCTGGTCGACGCGAACACCCCAGCATGTTCTCACTCCGTCTTGAGTGCCTCGATCGGACTGAGCTTGGATGCCTTGTGGGCGGGATAAAAACCGAAGATCAGGCCGGTCGCGATCGAGAAGGCGAGGGCAAGGCCGATCGCCTGGCCATCAATCGAGGTGATCCATCCTGCCATGCGAGCGACCGTCATCGAGAGCGTGACGCCGGCACCGACGCCGATCGCCCCGCCGAGCAGGCAGAGCACGAGCGCCTCGCAGAGAAACTGAAGCCGGATGTCCCGCATCCGCCCGCCAAGCGCGCGGCGGATTCCGATTTCGCGCGTGCGCTCGGTGACCGACACGATCATGACATTCATGATGCTGATGCCGCCAACCAGCAGCGAGACCGAGGCGATGGCGACGAGCAGGAGCGCGACGGTGCGGATCGCTCCCTGCTGCGCTTCCATGGCGGCGGCCGGATCCTGGACCTTGAAGTCGTCCTCCTGGCCGGCGGGAATACGGTGGCGCTGCCGCAGCAGGTTTTCGATCTCCGTTCGCGCCCCCGCCATCTGTCCGTCCGCAGCCACCTTGGCGATGATGTAGGCGACCGAATCCCGGTTGATGTTGCTTGCGCTGCCGAGGAAGCGCAGCTTGGCGGTGGTGAGCGGCACGAAGGCAACGTCGTCCTGCGCCGGTCCCTTGCGATCGAGGATGCCGACCACTTCGAGCGGCACCTTCATGATCCTGATCTGTGCGCCGATCGGGTCCTCGCCGGGCGCGAACAGCTCATGCGCCACCGTGCTGCCGAGGATCACGACCTTGCCGGCGCCTGCCTCCTCGCTGCCGGAAAAATAGCGCCCGGTCGCAAGCTGCCAGTCGCGCACCATGAAGTGCCCGGTCGTCGTCCCGTTGATGGTCGTGTTCCAGTTCTTGCTCTCGTGAATGACCTGCGCCGTTCCTGCAATCGAACCGGCCGCTGCCTGGATCTCGGGGATCTGCTCGAGGATCGCCTGCACGTCGCTCTCGGTCATGGTCAGCTTGCTGCCATCCTTGAGACGCACGCCGCCCTGGTAGACCGCGCCGGGGTTGATCATCAGCACGTTGGCGCCGATCGAGCGGATCTGCTCCTGCAGGCGAAGCTGCGCGCCGGATCCGATCGCAAACACCGTCACGATGGAGGCGACGCCGATCACGATGCCGAGCATGGTGAGGATGCTGCGCAACGGATTGAGGCGCAAGGCGTGCAAAGCGATCTGAAAGCCCTGGAGCATCGTCATGGCGCAGCGCTCCGTTCCGGCGGGATCGGAGCCAGCGTTTCGTCAGCAACGAGCGCTCCGTCATGCAGGCGGATCGTACGTCGGCACTGGGTCGCGATCCCAGGATCATGCGTGATCATCACGATGGTCTGGCCGGTGCGGTTGAGCGCGGCGAACAGGGCCAGTATCTCGGCGCCGGTACGGCTGTCGAGCGCGCCGGTCGGCTCGTCGGCGAGCACGATCAGCGGGGAGGCGATCAGTGCGCGCGCGATCGCGACGCGCTGCTGCTCACCGCCCGAGAGCTGCCGCGGGAAGTGATGGGCCCGGTGCACCATGCCGACGGACTCCAGGCTCTGCTCGGCGCGGGCCAGACGTTCCTTGCGGCTGATGCCGCAATAGACCAGGGGCAGCGCGACGTTCTCAATCGCATTGTGGCGCGCGAGCAGATTGTAGGACTGGAATACGAAGCCGATGCTGCGGGCGCGCAGGGACGACCGGTGGTCTTCCGAGAGATCGGCGACGTCGGCTCCCTCGAGATAGAGCGCACCCTCGCTCGGCAGGTCGAGCAGCCCGATCATGTTCATCAGCGTCGATTTTCCCGAGCCGGACGGTCCCATCACCGCGACGATCTCGCCTCGTTCGATGTCGAAGCTGACATTGCGCACCGCAGTCACCGCCACTCCGTCGGCGCGATAGGTCCTGGAAACCGACTGCAAGCTGATGAGGGGCTGGGGGGCCGTCATGATCCGAACCTGATGCCGAGAAACTCCATGCCGGCCGGCCGGATGGCCTGACCCACGGCGACCTGGCTGCCCTCGACGAGGTCTCCGCTCCTGAGCGCGACCTGTTCGGTGCCGGCCGCGCCGACGGTCACGGGAATACGCCGGAGCGAGCCGCTTGCGGTGCGCGCCCACACGCCGCTGCGCGCCGCGGCATCCGGCTGCGTGCCGGAGGGCTGGAAGCGCAACGCGGCAAGCGGCACTTTCAGCACGTCATCCTGCCGCTCGATCACGATCTTCACCAGGGCCGTCATGCCGGGCAGCAACGCGCCGTCGAGATTGGAGGTCGCCAGGACGACGGTGTAGGTCACGACGTGCTGCTGGTTCTGCGGTGCCTTGCGCACCTGCCGCACCACCGCCTCGAAGCGGCGGTCCGGGTAGGCATCCACCGTGAAATGGGCGCGCTGGTCGGGGGCGATGCGCCCGATATCGGCTTCGTCGACCTGGGCGTGAATTTCCATGTCCTCCAGTCGGTGCGCGACCACGAACGTGGTGCGCGATTCCAATCCGACCGCGAGCGTCTGGCCCTCGTTGACGAACCTGCCAACGACGACGCCATCGATCGGCGAGCGGATCACGGTGCGGTCGAGATCGGCCTGGGCGGCAGCGAGAACGGCCGCCTTCTCCGGCACGGCCATGCGTGCCTGCTGCAATTCCGCCTCGATCCGGCGGATATCCGCCTGCGCGCCGTCGACTGAGTAGGCGTTCAGGGACATGAGGACTTCGGCTTCGCGCTCTTGGGCAAGCCTCGCGGTGAACTCCGTCTGGGCGTCATCCACCGCCGTTACCGCCACGACGTTTTGTGACTGTAGAGCCAGCTTGCGCTGCAAGGTCTTCTGCGCCGACGCCTTGACCGCCTGCGCGCTGTCGAGCTTGGCCACGAGGACGTCTCTGCTGCCCCTGGCGTTTTGCAGATCGATCCTGGCGCGGTCGAGCTTGGCCCGCTCGATGTCGACAAAGGAGTTCGCCACCGCCACCGCCGCCCTGGCTTCGTCGACCTTGGCCGCAAAGCTGCGCGGATCGATCAGGGCGAGCGGTTGATCCTTGGTGACGGTGTCGTTGAAATCGACATAGACCCGGGCGAGCTGCCCGGACAACTGGGAACCCACCTCGATCGTCTTGACCGGCTGCAGGGCGCCGGTGACGGTGATGGTCTGCTCGATGCTGCCGCGCTGGATCGAGGCATAGCGGAATACGGGGGCGTCCGATCCGAAGCTCCGTGCGTCCCGCCCGACGGGTTTGAGCAGCCGCTGGGTCGATTCATAGGCGCGGGCCGCCTTCTCCGCGGCGCTCCCGGCCGCGTCGCTGATCACGGCTGGCCGGGCGGCGTAGACCGCGGCGAGGCCACATGCAGTTCCGAGCAAGGCAATAACTGGCACAAATCGCATATCAAAAACCCGCCTCTTGAAATGGCATCGTTGGCGGCAAGGACAAATATCGCGCTATGGTTGTAAACGCGCTATGGTTGTAAATCTCAGAAAAACGCAGTCGATCGTCAGTGTGTCGCCGCTGTAGGGGCGACGGTCGGGCGCGCTTGATGATCCAGAAGTAAAGTCCGCGGCGTGCTGTCTTTCGTGACTTGCCGGAAATGCATACGGAGCGTATCGATATGACGCGCGCGGTATCGAACTCGACAAGCTGACTGAACGTCCCGTCTGTTCTGGCCGAAGCGGCCAGCGCTGGGCGTTCAAGTCGGCACGTGGGTGGCGACGCCATGACGCAGTCGGCGATACCGAAGTTCCGACGCCAGATCGTCGCATTCCCGGTCGTTGCGCTCCCGATTGTCGCATTGTCGATATTGCGCCTCGCCATGATGCCGCAGGTCGCGAGGGCGAATCCCCCCAATCACGAAACCCGATATGTGAACGCCTTCACTCGTCTTGAACGGGTGTTGGCCCTAAGACGTCGAAGCGGTGGATCGGAGCGACTCGCTCGATCCCCGCGAATTCATCCAAGCACCTTGATCTCGCTTGCAAGAAGAATGGATGGCTCGTTGCTTGTTCATCGAGCCCCAAGCCGGGGAGCCCGTTGCCATGAGTTCAGGTCAAGCTACAGTTTATATTATTGACGACGAAATTCAGATTCGAACTGCGATTGGAAATCTCTGCGAGGAGACCGGGCACCAGGTGAAATTGTTTGCGTCGACCGACGAGTTTCTCGGGGAGAGTATTTCCGGCGGACCTTCATGCCTCGTGCTCGACGTCCGCTTTCCCGGCACGGCGCCGACCGGCCTCGAGCTTCAGCGCCGGCTCGCCGAGACCGGCGTGCTCATCCCGATCGTCTTCATCAGCGGCCATTCCGACGTCCGCGTCTCGGTTGAGGCCATGAAGCGCGGCGCAGTCGAGTTTCTTCCAAAACCCTTTCGCGAGCAGGAGATCCTCGACGCGATCAGGCATGGCATCGAGCGCGACCGCAGGCGGCTCGAACGCGAAGATAGCGTGCGCGAAGCTCGCCAGCGCGTCGAGACGCTGACGGCGAGGGAGCGCGAGATCATGCTGTTGATGGCGGAAGGTCTCGTCGCCAAGCAGATCGCAGCGAGACTCGGGGTGAGCGAAGTGACGGCCAAGGTCCATCGCACCAGGATGATGCGAAAGCTGGAGCTTCGTTCGCCGATCGAGGTGGTGCGGTTGGTCGACAGCATGGGACGCGAAGAAGAGACGTCACGAACCGGCACGGGACAACCGTACAGCTAGTGCCGCGGGCACCAAGGCGCCGCGCAACGTCTAGTCCGTACCGATTAGCATGAACTGCAGTCTGTCGCACGCAGCACGATCGGTTCAAAGTCTGTCCTGCGATGTCGGCCTCCTCCAAGACGGCATCCGAACCCAGTCAGAGATCTTAGCCAGAAAGGATATTCCATGCGCAAATTGTTTTTTGCTTCCGTTGCCGTGCTCGCCCTGTCCTCCGCCGCGCAGGCCGCCAACACTTCGACCACCGTGCAAGTGGGCGCCGTGAACGGTTCCAGCGTCTCGCAGCAGGGCCTCACCAACGACACCTCGTCGACCAGCCAGCTCGGCATCATCAACAGTGCGACCACGATGCAGGGCACCAGCGCGGTCTCGCTCAACAACGGCAGCACGGTGAACCAGATCGGCGTGCAGAACTCGGCGACGACCGGCCAGGTGGCGTTGGGCAACAACGGCAGCGCGATCACCCAGAACTCGTTCGGGCCTGCCGCGCTCCAGAACAACGCCGCCGCCGTCGGACAGCTCAGCGTGTTCGGCATCAACGGCAGCACCGTCTCGCAGACGGCGCACTAAGCCAGCCCCGTTTGGCCGGACGCGTCAACTGCGGCGCGTCCGTGCCATCCTTGAAAGCACCGCCTCGGGCGGGACGACTCGGTAAGAGCTTGTCCGCCGACTTTCGCGGAGGAAATGTCATGCATCAAAAATATCTCGTTGCCACGATCGTCGCGTTCAGCCTGCTGACCGCCGTCGATGCCCAGGCCGGCAACTCGGCCAGCGTGCTGCAATTCGGCACCACCAACAACTCCTTCATCTCGCAGAGTGGCGGCACCAACAACAGCGCCACCACGATGCAATTCGGCGCCACCAATACTGCGACCACGTTGCAGATGGGTTCGCTCCTGACCGTCAACACCTCGGTAATCGGGCAGGGCGGCACCACCGCGACGGCGTCCAACACCGCGTTACTCGGCCAGGCCGGTGGCTCCAATTCGAGCCTGATCGGCCAGATCGGCGCGAACAACGCGGCGGCGGTCGGACAGCTCGGAATTCTGAACGGCTCGACGATTTTGCAGCAGACTCCTTGATCGCAAATCTTTTTCGATAGCGAGGCATGTCATGAGGCATTTTTCAGGCGCCGCCTGTGGCGCATTTCTCACCTTGTGTTGCGTGGGCGCCGGCTCGGCCGGTGCCCAGACCGCCGACATCAAGACCATCGTGTCGCTCGGCGGCCCGCCGGTCGTGCTGAACCAGAACAGCCAGCTCAACATGGCCGGCGTGTTCATGATCGGCGGCAGCACCAGCGCGACCGTCACTCAGAACGGGACGAACAACGCGACCGGAATCCTGCAATTCGGCGGGACGACGTCGGCATCGGTCGGGCAGGCGGGCGTGAATAATATCGCGTTCGTCGGCCAGGCCGGCCAGTCCACCAGCAGTTTCCTGTCCCAGTTCGGTGCGTTCAACTCGGCGACTGTTGTCCAGAATAGCCATTGAGCCGGCGCGGCCTCGTCGTCAGAAATGGAATGGGGGCAAGCGATGAAATGCGCTAGGCTACTCCTGGCATTGGCTGCATTGTTCGCCGTCAGCGTCGCGTCCGAGGCATCCGCCGGATCCGTCCAGCGCGGCGTGACAAACCGGAACGTAAGCATCGAAACGATCGTGCAATTCGGCAACGATGTCCAGCCGGTCACGATCGAAGAGAACAGCCGCATCAATATTGCGCGTGTCATCCAGATCGGTGGTACGGGAACAGTCGATGCGACGATCATCCAGAACGGCACGCGCAATTATGTCGATGTGATCCAGGTGGGTGGCACCACCAATGTGGCGATCGGTCAGTCGGGCGTGAGCAATATTGCCGACATCACTCAGGTCGGCAATTCCACCAACGCCCTCCTGCTCCAGATCGGAGATATGAACACGGGAACGGTGCGACAATTCGGGCGCTTCAACTGGCTGTCGATATTTCAGTTCAGCCGGTGATCGCGAAGGTGAGGTGCAACATGAGGTTCATCGTACTTGCAGCAGGAATGAGCATCATGACGGCGATGACAGCCGGGCCGGCCGGAGCTGGCGAGTCGGGTGACGGCCATACCACAATTGTTCAGGACGAGAATGGCACGTCCGTCATCACCCAGAGCGGCGATCCGGCGCAGGCCGAGGTCAAGATCGAGAAGGAGCCTGGGCGCACGACGGTCTATCGCCGCAGCGGCGGCAACACCGCCATCGTGTCGCAGGGCACCGGAAATCCGCAGGATACGCTGGACTGGCTGCGCAAGCAGCAGGGCCGCTGACGCACGAAGGCCCATCGTCCGTGATGGACGATGGGCCACGTCGTGAGCGAGCGCTACCAGCTGCGATAGACGCCGGTCACGGTGCCGTTGTTGTTGCCCTCCGGGCCGACATCGCCCTGCGTCGAGCTCGGCGCCGGATGGTTGGTGCCGTTGAGCGCACCGTAAGGTCCGGCGACATCCGGATAGTACGCGCGTGGCTGAACCGGTTGGTAAGCGGGAGCGGTGCGGTCCCATCCCGCGCGCGGTCCGTTCCAATCATAGCCCTGGGCCGAGGCGGCCGCCGTGCCCGCGACGAGCGAAGCCGTGATCAGGCAGAGGAGTTTCGATTTGTTCTGCATTGGAGATGCTCCTTGCTGGTGTCGGGAGCCAACGACCGCAGTGCGGGAGCGTTCCGGGTGTCTTCGGCCGAAGCGATCAACTCCGATCAACTGGTTATGAAGTCCGCTTTTCCCGGAACACCTGCCACATCAGTCGGGATTCCCGGGCGTCTTGCCGCAGTCTGTTCCCTGTTAATCCCGTGCCTTAACCAATAATTAATTATACGTTTGCGGGTGGGCGACAGCCCGGCCTAGCGTGTCGCGGGGAGCCGCTATCCGCGAAGCCAAACGAGTTGGTGCGTATCATGATGTCCAGATCATTTGGGGCGTTGCTCGCCTCGCTCAGCGCAGCCGCGCTGCTCCTCGCTCCCAGCGACAGTTTTGCCCGACCCGGCGGCGCCGTCGCACATGCCGCCACGCCTTCCGGTCCGGCGGTGCGTCCGCCGATTGCGCCGGGCGCCAGGTTCCGTGGCCGCAACACGCCCTGGGTCTACTGGCCGGGCGGCGGCGGGTTCTACTATGACAATGCAGGCTACGGTCAGCCTTTCGCCGAGACCGCCCAGCCCGTCTCCAGCGACGTTCGCTACACCTATACGTACGACGTTCCCTGGGATTGGACGCATCGCTTCCCGCCGAACGTGGTGCCGTCCGACCGGCCCTACGTGCCGAGCTGTCCGACGGAGCAGGTGACTGTGCCCGGCCGCGGCGGCGGCGAGCACACCGTCAACATCATGCGTTGCTACTGAGCAGCGCGTTCGGCTCAGCTAGCCCAGCTCAAAACTGGTCACGCCGAAGACGCGGTCGATCCGCAGCGGCGCGATTGGCCCTGTGTACATCCGCGCCGTCTCGAACACCGGCTTCAGCCCGAGCTGTTCCGCGAGCGCAATCGCCTCGCGATTGACGGCGGGGACGTCGAGGAAGATTTCGCCGCCGTTTGCGCTCGCCAGCAGGGCCTGCACGATCGCGTCCGCCGCCGCGCGGTCGTCGGCGACGAGCGGGCCGATCTTACGGCCGGCCCGGCACGGCCGGATCACGCCCCATGCGGCGAGCTTGCCGTCGCGCAGCAACGCGCGACCGACATGTCCTGAGGTACCGATCCAGGCACGCAGGAAGGCGCCGCGCCGAGCCGGGAACACCGTGGCATCGTCGGCTTCAACGAACGCAAACGGGATCGTGTCGAGCGCAACGACATCGGCGGGCGGCCTCGGTGGCGCGGCGACGAAGCCGCCATAGCGGACATTGGCGTAGGCAAGCTGGAAGCCGGACTTTCTGTAATTGTCCTGCTGCGCCACCACGCCGTCGAGGCCGATCACGCGAGCGCCCGCATGCGCGATCGCCGCGTTCCAGATGCGCAAGCCGTGGCCTCTGTCGCGAAAACCCGATCGCACGATGTAGAATCCGAGAAATGCAAAGCGATCGTCGTAGTTGACGCAGGAGACGGTCGCGACCGGCTCGCCGTCGATCTCGCCGACGAAGAAGCCCCTCGCGTCCGGGATCGCGAAACAGGCGGCATCGGAGAGGCCCGGATTCCAGCCTTCCGCCGCGGCCCAGTCGACCGCGATGGCGATCTCCTCGGGGCGCAAATTGCGGATCTGCAAATCGCTCATCTTTCAGGTCGCTTTCGACGGTGGACCTTCCGGCTGGTCCGGCGGTAGAAGGCCTCATGATAGGCCGAGCCCCCGGCTCGCCTCCACGATATCATAGAGGATGATCGGTCATGGCAGCAGAGATGGCAGCAGAGAAGGTCGCACTCGTGACCGCCGGCGGCAGCGGCATGGGGGCAGGGGCCGCGCGCCGGCTCGCAGCCGACGGCTTTCGCGTCGCCATCCTGTCTTCTTCCGGCAAGGGCGAGGCGCTGGCAGCCGAGCTCGGCGGGTTAGGGATCACCGGCTCCAACAAATCGAACGACGATCTGAAGCGGCTGGTTGACGGGGCGATGACCAAATGGGGACGCATCGACGTGCTCGTCAACAGCGCGGGCCATGGGCCCCGGGCGGCGATCACGGAGATCACCGACGAGCAGTGGCACACCGGCCTCGACACCTATCTGCTCAACGTGATCCGTCCGACCCGGCTGGTGATGCCGATCATGCAGACGCAGAAGGCCGGCGCCATCATCAACATCTCGACCGCCTGGGCATTCGAGCCGAGTGCGATGTTTCCGACCTCGGCGGTGTTCCGCGCCGGCCTCGCCGCCTTCACGAAGATCTTCACCGACACCCATGCCGCCGACAACATTCGCATGAACAACGTGCTGCCGGGCTGGATCGACAGCCTGCCGCAGTTAGATGCGCGCCGCGACAGCGTGCCGATGCGGCGCTACGGCAAGGTCGAGGAGATCGCCGCGACGATCTCGTTCCTGGCATCCGACGGCGCGGCCTACATCACCGGCCAGAACATCCGCGTCGACGGCGGACTGACGCGTTCGGTCTGAGACGCGGGGATTCGAATCGCGTTTCGCGCCCTTGTCGCGATGCGACGCGGACGTGCGTCGTGCGCCGCGGATGAGTGGCTCCTCGGTCACACCTGTCCCGCGTTCGCGTGCCGCACGGCTCACACTACGTCACAGTCCCTATGAACTTCGCCGCAGCCCAAGACGGCGAGGAACCGGCAGCCTATGCCCGATCTGCGCCGGACAACTTCCGCCCGCGCGCATTCGAAACGCGAGATCAATCGCGTGAGGCAAGGAGACTGGAATGAAGAAGTTTTTGCTGGCGGCTGCCGCGGTTGTCTTGGGCTCCGCATCCTTGCAGGCTGCCGACCTCGCGGCGCACTACACCAAGGCGCCGATGATGGCGACGGCCTATAACTGGACCGGCTTTTACGTCGGCGGCAATGTCGGCGGACAATGGGGCAGCGCCGATCCGGCCACCTCGACTGCGTTCGATCCCGCCGCCTATTTCGCGAGCTCCAGTGTTTCCGCGATTGCGGCAGTCGGCGCCCAGCGCGTCAACAGCTCCAGCGTCACGGGCGGTTACCGCCGGCTACAACTGGCAACTCAATAACGCCGTGCTCGGCCTCGAAGGCGACATCAACTATTTCGGCTTCAAGGGCAGCGCGACGGGTTCGGCGCTCTATCCCTGCTGCGCCCCGACCGGCTTCACCGTGTCCTCGCAGGTCTCGGCCGACTGGCTCGCCACGATCCGCGGCCGCATCGGCTTCCTCGCGGCTCCGACCTGGCTGCTTTATGCCACCGGCGGCGCGGCCATCGCCGAGGTGAAGGGCAATTTCAACTTCACCGACACGTTCGCCGCGGCAACGGAGTCGGCTGCTATCCGCGACACACGCCTCGGCTGGACCGCGGGCGTCGGCACCGAATACGCCGTCGGCGGCGGTTGGTCGCTTAAGGCCGAATATCTCTACGTCGATCTTGGACGCAGCACCGTGACCAGCACCAATCTGCTTGGCGGCGCATTTCCGACCAACGTCTTCACCCACTCGGTCGATCTCAAGTCGAACATCGTGCGCGTCGGCGTGAACTACAAATTCGGCGGACCGGTCGTCGCCAGATACTGAGCATCCCGTTCCGTCCCTGGCGTGGAAAGCCCCGGCTCAGCCGGGGCTTTTCTGTTTTCGCGGGCCGTGGGGGTCAGTGCGAAGCCACGAGGCGCGCCAACGCCGGCAGGATCCCGTAGCGCGCGATCTCGTGGGGATATTCGCCGCGATTGGCGAGCAGGACGATCCCGATCCGCTGCGCCGGCACGAGGCCGATATAGCCGGAGGCGTTGTTGAGCCCACCCGGCTTGTCGACGACGGCGACGCCTGGAAGACGCACCGTCTCCCAGGCCATTCCCTGTCCGAACTTCTCGTCGACGCGGAAGATCTCGTGCTGTGTCATCCGCAATGCCTCGCGCAAGTGAGGATCGATCGACCGCCCGTCGACGCAGGCCGCAACGAATGTCGCGAGATCCCGCGGCGAGGAAAACATCTGGCCCGTGCCGGGAAAATCAAAATAACTCTGCTGGTTGCCGATGGGGCCGATCGCCATGCCCTGATCCGAGTAGCCCTGGACCGCGCGCTGCATCCAGGCCGCGTCCATGACGGCACGGCTGTCTTCGCCGCGTTCGGGCACGGAGGTCGCATTCATGCCGATCGGCTTGAGGATACGTTGTTCGAGCAGGGTCGCGATCGGAGCGCCGTAACAGCGCTCGAGCACGAGCTGAAGCAGTACATAGCCGGCGTGGCTGTAGACGCGCTGCTTGCCCGGCACCTCGCCGGCTTGCGGTCGCCAGCTATTGAACATGTCGATGAGCTGCGCGCGGGAAAACGTGTCGCTCGGCCAGGGCGGATGGTCGGTCGGCAGCAGCATGCCTGAGGTGTGCGTCACGAGCTCGCCAACGGTGACGCGGCGGACATAGTCGCCGGTGAGCTCCGGGAGATATTTCGCCAGACGATCGTCGAGCCGCAGCTCGCCGCGGAGGGTGCCGAGCGCGACCAGCGTCGCCTCGAACGGCTTACGCAGGGAACCGAGGTTGAACAGCGTATCCGGCGTGACCGGCCTTTGCGTGGCGTCGTCGGCAAAGCCGTAGTTGAAGAACTCGACATGGCTGCCGGCATAAAGCGCGGCGGCGAGACCGCCCGGCTGGTCCGGTGTTGCGGTCGGCGCCAGCTCGTTCGCGACGATGTCGCGCATCTGCGCGATCATGTCGGAATCCGCGGCGGCGCCGCGCGGCCAGGCAAGCGCGAGCGGAACGAGCGCAGCCCGGGCCAGCGCCCGTCGGGTGAGATACGATGAGGTGACAACAGACGGCACGGCTCTGGCGCAGGATTCGATGCGCCCCCATTCTCTTGTAGCGGGAGGGGCGGTACCTCCCAATTCACGATTGCGCGTGGTGGGTTCCGCGCGAGTGGTTTGTAGCCCGGATGGAGCGAAGCGCAATCCGGGATAGCGCCGCAGCCGAGCGAGCGGCCCTGGATTACGCTTCGCTCCACCCAGGTTACCCGTCGGCAAAATTTAACTTAGCTAATTGGCTAACAATTATTGACGCCAGATGGCGGCAGCTCTATAGTTAGCTCCATGGCTAACCAATTATCCCGACTCGATCAGGTTTTCGCGGCCCTTGCCGATCCCACCCGGCGGGCGATCGTGATGCGGCTCTGCGCCGGCGAAGCATCGGTCGGCGAGCTAGCCGATCCGTTCGAGATGGCGCTGCCGAGCTTCATGAAACACATCCACGTGCTGGAGACGAGCGGGCTCGTCCTGTCGGAGAAATCCGGCCGCGTGCGCACCTGCCGCCTCAGTCCTGACGCACTCCTCACTGCGGAAGACTGGTTCCAGCACCAGCGTGCGATCTGGGAGGCGCGGCTCGATCGCTTCGAAGCCTATGTGATGAAGCTGAAGAAAGAGCGGACGGCTGCCAAGCGGCCGTCCAAGACAAGTAACAAGACGATCAAACGGAAAGGTTCCTGATGATGACGAATTCTGCCAATCCCGCTTTGTCGCAATGGTCGCTCGACCGCGAGATCGTGATGTCGCGCGTGATCGACGCGCCGCGCGATCTGGTGTTCGAGGCCTGGTCTGACCCCAAGCATTTGCCGCAATGGTTCGGGCCGAAGGATTTCAAGCTCGAGACCTTCGAGATCGACGTGCGGGTTGGCGGCGTCTGGCGCTTCAACATGATCGGCCCGGACGGCACGGTCTACCCGAACCGCATGCGCTTCCGCCGCATCGAACGGCCGTCGCTGATGGAGATGGACCATGGCGCCGACCAGGACGACGATCCCGGCCTGTTCCGTTTCACCATCACTTTCGCCGAACAGAGCAATGGCAAGACGGTTCTGATGATGCGGCAGCTGGCGTCGAGCACGGCGCAGCGCGACGGTATGATCAGCTTCGGTGCCGTCGAATACGGCTACCAGACGCTCGACAAGCTCGCGGCCTATGTGGGCGGAATGAAGAGGTAGCGCGAACGCTCGTCCGGAGGCTCGACGAGGGCCTCCGGAATATCGCCGCAACGACGAATATGACAGCGCGCAGGTCAATTATGACAGCGCGATAACGAAGTTTTTGTCGCTTGGAACGACGGATTTATGACAGAATTGCTACCTTGGATGTCAAATTTGACTACAGCGGAGCGATTCATGTTGCAGTGGCAGGCGCGGACAAATCCCCTCGCATGGTGGTGGGGGTCCCTGACGCTGGTCAGTGCTGCCAACATTCTCGTCTGGTTCATGCTGTACCGCGAGTTCTACCCGACGCCCGCCGGCAGCCTCAGTGGCGGCTCCGACATGGGGCTGATGTTCCTGCTCTGCGCCGGCTATGTCTTCGGCTGTGCGTTCCGCTCGTTCCTCCCGCGCGCCGACGTGCAGCGGATCTGTCTGTTCGACACCTGGCTCTCCAGCGTCTTCGTCGGCCGCACGGTCGCGACCGTGGCCGAACTGTGCTTCGCCGCGCAATGGGCGGTCATCCTGCATCAACTCGGGACCATGACGGGCGCGGAGACGGTCGTGAACATCGCGTGGGTGATTGTGCCCATCATCATCATCGCGGAGTGCTTCTCCTGGTATGCGGTGGTGACGACCAACTTCCTCTTCAACGCGATCGAGAACTCGCTGTGGGCGGTGACATTCTTCCTCGCGGGCATCGCGCTGTGCCGACTGATGCCGGAATTCCAGGGACCGGTGCGGTGGGCGCTGATTGCCGGCATCATCGGCATCGCCTGCTTCCTGGTCTTCCTCGTCACCGTCGACGTGCCGATGTATCTCAGCCGCTGGCGGGCAGGGCACGAAGAGGGCAACAGGTTGCTCGGCTTCCTCGAAGGCCTGCATGACGTCTCGACGCGCTGGGTCGTGACCCACGACATCGCGCACTGGAAGGGCGAGCTGACCTGGATGTTCCTGTATTTCACGGCCGCGGTGTGGTCGAGCCTCGCGCTCTGTGCGCTCTACGCCATGGAAGGCTATCTCACGCGCTATCTGGCTTGAGCGATCAGGCCTCGCCGAGATCGACCTCCGTCAAGATGCCCTGACGCAGCGCCAGCCGGACTAGCTCGATGTCGGATCCGACGCCGAGCTTGTCCTTGATCAGGGAATGCAGGTTCGCCACCGTCTTCGGGCTGACATGGAGCGTCTCGGCGATCTCCTCTGTCGTGTTCTCGGCGAGCAGCAGCCGCAGCACCTCGAACTCGCGCGGCGTGAGGACGTCGGCGGCAGAGCTTTCCCCGGCGAGCCGGCTCAGCGCGAGCTCATGATCGATGTCGGGACTAATCGCGATCTTGCCGGCGAGCACGTCCATCACGGCGCGCACCAGCGTCTCCGGCGGACTGGTCTTGGTGACATAGCCCCTGGCACCGGCGCGGATCGCCTGCACGGCAAAGCCGGCATTTTCATGCATGGTGAAGACGAGGATTCTCGCGCTCTTGTCCCACTGCCTGATGCGCCTGACCGCCTCGATGCCGCCGATGCCGGGCATGCTCAGATCCATGATGACGAGGTCGGGCGCCTCCGATTTGTAGAGACGATAGGCCTCCGCGCCGTCGGCGGCTTCGGCGATGACGCGAAGTCCCGGCTGCTTCTGGAGCACGGAACGATAGCCTTCGCGGACGACGGAATGGTCGTCGACCAGCAGAATGGTGGCATCGGCCGCGCTCATGCGGCATGCTCCAGCGGCGGCCGATCGGCGGCTGCGAGCGGAATGACCACGCGCAGTGCGGAGCCGCCGTTCGGCGCGGCCTCGAAGCTCAATTGGCCGCGCAAGGCTGCGACGCGCTCGCGCATGCCGAGCAGGCCCATTCCGGATTTCGCGACGGGATCGCTCGCGCGTCCGTCATCGTCGATCGCCAGCGCGATCTCGCTGGCCCCCATCGTCAATTCCAGGCTGACCCGCGTGGCGACGGCATGCTTGGCGGCATTGGTGAGCGCCTCCTGCACGATCCGGTAGAGGCTGGCGCTGATCGGGGCCGGCAGGGTCTCGAATGCGCCGTCGAACCGGATCGAGAAGCGCGTCTCGCCGCGGCTGCGTCCGTTCCAGCCCGCGACGAGGCCTTCGAGGCTGGCGACGAGCCCGAGTTCCTCGACATCGGGCGGCCGCAGCCGGAACAGCGTGCCGCGCAACGTCTCCATCATGCCGGTTGCGGTCCGCGCGATGCCGTCGCATTCGCCAAGCAGGGAAGGGCAGTCCTGCGCGGCGGTCTGCCGGGCGGAGGAGGCGAGCGCGCGGATGGCCGCGAGCGACTGGCCGAACTCGTCATGCAGCTCGCGCGCGAGATGGCGGCGCTCTTCGTCCTGAAGCGCGATCAGCTTCCGCGTCAGCTCGCTGCGTTCGGCAAGCGCGGTCTCGAGGCTTTCGGCGAGATGGTTGAAGCCGTCGCGGATCGCGGAGAGTTCGGCAAGGTCGAACGGCGGCAACCGCGTGGTGAGGTCGTTGGCGGCAATCCGCTCGAGGCCGGTGCGGATCATGCGGGTGGGGCGCAGCGCGCGTGCCAATGCGGCGTAGACCAGCGCGCAGAGCAGCGGCAGCGCGATTGCCAGCGCCAGCATCAGGCGGCCGGCCTCGTGCCAAGCCTCCGCGGTCTGCACGGCCGGCTCGACCGAGACGACGGCGTCGCCGAGCTTCGCTCCGCGCACGATCACAGGCCGTGCGGCTTCGCGGCCGGGGTCGAACAAGCTGCGATAGAAGGCCGTGAAAGCTTGCGGGGGCGGGTTCGCCGGGGCGGGCGCGCCGCTGCAGAAACGCTGGAGGATGTCGCCGCTCGTGCCGCGGAACGCCAGGCACAGGCCGGGCGTCATCACATAAGCCGAAACGGGGTCGAGGTTGGGAAAGTCCGAGCGGGGGCTCGCCACCCACTGGATCTTGCCCTGCTGCAGCTCCAGCGTCTTGGCCACGATCGCGGCGATATCGTCGAGGCGCGCATGCGCCGCGCGGTCGGCCGTAATCAGGAAATAAGCGGAGATCGCGGCGAAGCAGGCGGCCGATATCGCGGCCACGCGCAACGTCAGACGAACTTTGAGATCGAACCTCGGGCGGTTCCACATCGGCGGGCACCTGGTGCGAACGGGTTGTCGCGACCGCATTAAACGGCAGAACGCATCCGGCGGAAAGCCGCCAGGCGTGAGTGCGGTGCACCGTCGTGAAATTTTCCCGGCGATCGCCGGGACCGGCGCCGCTGCATGGCTTGATTGCGCCGTCCAGATTGGCGCGCCGCACCGTCACACGAGGCACATTTATGCACCTGCGCCGGTTGATCCTCTCAGTCTGTCTCCTTCTCCTGATTCCGGCGTTTCATGCGCCGGCCGGCGCCGAAACCGCCATCGGCATCGCCATGGACGACTTCAGCTATACCGATACGTCGGCTGAACCCGCCAACCAGACCGCCGCCCACGAGCGACGGCTGGCAGCTTTCATGGCCGCGCTCCGGCAAGACATTGGCGGAGACCGGCGCTACCGGCTCGTGCCCTCGGCCCAGGACGGCGCGGCCTTCAAGGTGATCGGCGGCATCCAGAAGACGAGCACGCTGGTGCAATGGGCCAAGGTCGCCGTGATCGACGTCGGCGCCAAAAAGGTCGTGATGGACAAGCTCTACACCTTCCGCGGCGACAATGATGAATCATGGGAGCGCGCCGAGATCTTCGTGTCGCGCGAGATCATGGCCGCGCTTGGCACGCCCGCGCCGATCGCACTGGCCGTGTTCGATTTCGAACTGGAGGATACGACCGCCGCTTCGGCGGGCGCGTCAGCCACGTCAGATGCGTCATATCTGGCCGAGGTCACCGGCAGCGTGCGCGAGGCGCTGGGTCAATCCGGCCGTTACCGCATCGTCGATATCGGCGGCGAGGCGGTGAAGGCGCGCGCGTTGCGCGACTGCAACGGCTGCGAGGCGGCGATTGCGCAGAAGCTTGGCGCCGACCAGGCGCTGATCGGCGTGGTGCGGCGGGTCAGCCGCACCGAGTACACGCTCGGCTTCCGGGTGCGCGACGCCAGGACCGGCACGGTGCTGGCACGCGGCGACAGCGGCCTGCGCCTGGGCGCGGACTATTCGTGGAAACGGGGTGCCGTGCGGTTGGTCAGCGATCGCATGATCGAGAACCAGCCGCAGCAATAGGCCTCAGAACGTCAGCTGCACCTTCATCGACTGCGAGCGGTCGCTGGCGAGCTCGAACGCCGCGACCGCGTTCTCGAATGGCATGGTTGCCGTAATCAGCGGCTTGACGTCGATCAGACCTTCGCCCATCAGCCGCACCGCCAGCTCGAATTCGGGATCGAAGCGGAAGGTGCCGCGGAGCTGCAATTCCTTGGCGACGATGGAGTTGATCGGCAGCGTCATCTCGCCGCCGAGCCCGAGCTGCACGAGCGTGGCGCCGGGCCTGAGCACATCGAGCGCGGTCCGGAGCGCGGCCTGATTGCCGGAGGCTTCGAACAGCGTGTCGAACACGCCCTTGCCGGCGCGCCAGGGATCGAGCGCGGCGGCATCGGCCGCGACGTTGATGGCGTGAGTGGCGCCGAGCTTCCTGGCGACCGCAAGCGGCGCGTCCGCGACATCGGTGACCACGATCTCGGCCGCGCCGCCGAAGCGCGACACCAAAATCATCAGCGCACCGATCGGGCCGCAGCCGGTGATCAGCACGCGCTTGCCGAGCAGGGGCCCGGCCTGCTTGCCGGCATGCAGGCACACCGCGAGTGGCTCGGCGACCGCGGCTTCCGCCAGCGACAGCTTGTCGGCGATCGGAACGGCCTGCGCCGCATCGACCGTGATGAATTCGCGAAACCCGCCCTGCACATGGGGAAAGCGCATCGCGCTGCCGAGGAAGCGCATGTCGAGGCACTGGTTGCGCATGCCTTCCTGGCAATGCAGGCACTGGCCGCACGGCTTGCTCGGATTGACCGCGACGCGGGTGCCCGGCTTCACGTTCGTGACGCCGTCACCGACGGCTGCGACGACGCCCGCGATCTCGTGCCCGAGCGCCATCGGCTGCTGGATGCGCACGACGCCGAAGCCGCCGTGATGATAGTAGTGCAGATCGGACCCGCAGATGCCGCCGTTCGCGATCTTGACGCGGACTTCACCCGGACCGGGCGCTGCATCCGGATAGAGATCGATCCGCAGATCTTTCGGTGCGTGGATCACGACGGCGCGCATGGTTGGCTCCCTTCAGCGTTTCGCGGCTCACATCGCAGCGATCATGCCGCCATCGACATAGATGATCTGGCCGTTGACATAGGTCGAGGCATCCGACGCCAGGAAGATTGCAGCGCCCACCAGCTCGTCCGGTCGGCCCCAGCGCTTGGAGGGAACGCGGCCCATCAGCCAGTTGTTGAAATCGGTGTTGTTGACCAGGGCCTCGTTCATGTCGGTCAGCATATAGCCGGGGCCGATCGCGTTAGCCTGGATGCCGTGCTGGGCCCATTCCACCGCCATCGAGCGGGTCAGGTTCTTGATGCCGCCCTTCGCCGCCGTGTAGGGCGCAATCGTCGGACGCGCGAGCTCGCTGCCGAGCGAGCCGATATTGATGATCTTGCCGTGCTTGCGCGGGATCATGCGCTTGGCCGCCTCGCGGCCGATCACGAAGGCGCTGGTGAGGTTGGTCTCGATCACCTTGCGCCACTCGTCGGTGGTGAACTCCACCAGCGGCTTGCGGTGCTGGATGCCGGCATTGTTGACGAGGATGTCGACCGCGATGCCCTTGTTGTCGAAGTCGTTGAAGGCGGCCACGATCGCGGGCTCGTCGGTGACATTGAACGCGGCGCCTTCCGCGAGGTAGCCGGCGGCGCGAAACTCGGCGACGGCCTGCTCGACGCGCTTGGGATCGACGCCGTTGACGATGATCCTGGCGCCGGCCTTGGCCATGCCCTCGGCGATGGCGCGGCCGAGGCCGCGGGAGGAGCCGGTCACGAGCGCGGTGCGGCCGGAAAGGTCGAAGAGGGCGGTGCTCATCTCAAGAATCCTCAGACGTCGGAACGGCGCACGGTCAGATCGGAGCGGTCGAATACGGCGGGCAGAAGGTCGACGCCGAGGCCGGGGCCTTCCATCGGATAGACGAAACCGTCCTTGATCGTGGGCATGGTGGTCACGAGCTCATTGTACCAGCCCTTGTAGAAGGCGCGCACCGATTCCTGGATCAATGTGTTGGGCTGGCTGAACGACATGTGGATGGCGGCGATGAAGCCGATCGGGCCGATGCAGTCGTGCGGTGCGAAGGGCCGGTGATAGGTCTCGGCCATCGCCGCGATCTTGCGGCCTTCGGTGAGACCGCCGGTCCAGCACAGATCAGCCATCACCACATGCATGGCGTCGCGGTCGAGCATATCCTTGTAGGGGAAGCGCGAGCCCAGCGTCTCGCTGGCGCAGACCCAGACGTCGGTGCAGCGGGCATATTCGGCCAGCGCCTGCGGCGAGTTCATCCGGATGGGGTCTTCGTACCAGGTCGGCTTGTAGGGCTCGAGCGCGCGCGCGATCTGTTTTGCGGTCGGCAGGTTCCAGAGCGAATGAAGCTCGACCATGATCTCCATCTTGTCGCCGACCGCTTTTCGGATCTTCTCGAACGGCTCGATCGCCTGCTTCATCTGCGCGGCGGAGATGTAGAGACCCTTGTTCTCCTGCGCCGCCGGATCGAACGGCCAGATCTTCATCGCCGAGATGCCGCTTTCCAGAAGATTTTCGGCAAGTGCATCGGCATGGTTCATGAAGCCGTCGAGGTCTTCGTAGGGGCCCTTGGAGCCACCGAGATTCCAATTCGCGACCGGGCTGATATTGGTGGAGCGGACATATTGGGTGCCGGCGCAGGTGTTGTAGATGCGCTGCTTGTCGCGGCAGAGGCCGCCGAGCATCTGGTGCACCGGCTGATTGCAGACCTTGCCGAACAGGTCCCATAGCGCGATGTCGATTGCCGAAGCCGCGCGATATTCGACTCCGGTGGACGACTGCGCCATCGGCAGGTTCAGCATGTCGCGATGGATCGCCTCGATGTGCAGCGGATTGCGGCCGAGCAGGCGGCCGGCAAAGGTGTCGTGGATCTGGGCCTCGACCGCGCCGGCGCCGTAGAAGGTTTCGCCGAGGCCGATCATGCCCGTGTCGGTGTGGACGCGCACCCAGATGACGTTGGAGAATTCTTCGGTGCGCAGCGTCTCGATCGACGTGATCTTCACGGCAATACTCCTCCCATCGCAGGCGCGCAGCGCCGTCTTGTTGTCATTCTGCACCGCAGCATGGTGCGGGCACGGGCGGAGTCTTACGCCCGCTTGTAATATATCACAACATGTTTTAGGGATATCACCAACAAGGCGCCGCCCTGCAACGACGGCGCGGGCTGAGGGGAGAGACGAGATGGCAACGCGCAAGCGCGCGCTCGAGGTGGTGAGGAACGACGACGGCGAGGGCAAGCCCTCCCGGCGCAACCGTCTCA
This sequence comes from Bradyrhizobium canariense, assembly GCF_019402665.1. Classification (GTDB taxonomy): domain Bacteria; phylum Pseudomonadota; class Alphaproteobacteria; order Rhizobiales; family Xanthobacteraceae; genus Bradyrhizobium; species Bradyrhizobium canariense. The sequence goes on along the minus strand of NZ_VSST01000056.1, from coordinate 24,488 downwards.
ACTTCTTCGAGCTGGCCTATCAGAGGATCGAAGAGCTGCTCGTCCATTGCGAGCTCAAGCCCGGCCAGTTCATGACGATGCTGGAATTGCAGCACATCACCGGCTTCGGCCGTACGCCGGTTCATCACGCCGTCAATCGTCTCTCCGCCGATACGTTGATCATCATCCGTCCGCGCCACGGTCTGCGCATTGCGCCGATCGATCTGGCACGCGAGCGCATGCTGCTGGCCTTGCGCCGCGACATGGAGCGCTTCGTGATCCGGCTCGCGGCCGATCGCGCCAGCCTCTCGCACCGCAATCAGGCGCTGCACATCGAGCGTCTTTTGCGCGAGCGCCGCGCCAGTCTGACCCTCGACGAGTTCAATCATATCGACCGCCGCATCGACGCGCTGGTGCTGGAGGCGGCAGGCGAGCCCTTTCTGGTGCACACGCTGCGGCCGCTGCACACGCTGTACCGACGCATCGGCTACATCCACCACCGGTTCATGCCGGGACAGGCCGAACTGTCGGGCACGATCGATCATCACCTCGCCATTCTCGCTGCCGTCGCCAGCCGCCGCGTCGAGGACGCAGTGAAGGCGAGCGATGCACTGATCGACTACATGGGCGAGATGTTCACCGGCATGGAGGTCGGGATCGACCCGCGCCTGCTCGATTGCAGCATCGAGCCGCTGCTTGGCACATGATCCGGAAAAGTGTGCAGCGGTTTTCCGAAGAGATCGTGCTCAAACAATTAGGCCAAAGCGCGGTGACGATCCTGATCTCATCGCGCTTTAGAAAGTTTTGAAGAGAGGACCAAAGATGTCGACGATGGCGATGCCACAACCGACCGCGAGCGAAGCCGCGGTCCGCTACCTCATCACGAACTACAGCCCCAAGGGCAACAAGGTCGGCTGGCTGATGATGGCCTCGATCCTGGTCGAGGCCTGGGATCTCTATTCGATCGCCTTCGTGCTGATCTTCATCAAGGAGCAGTACAATCCCGATCCGCTGATGCTGGGCCTGGCCGCGGCCGGTACGCAAGGCGGCGCCATGATCGGTGCGCTGCTCGGCGGCTGGCTCTCCGACAAGATCGGCCGCCGCGTCATGTTCCTGGTGACGATGGTGATGTTCATCGTGCTGGCGCTGGCGCAGGCCTTCGTGCCCAGCGTCGGCTGGCTCGTCGTGATCCGCTTCCTGCTCGGCGTTCCGCTCGGCTCGGATATTTCGACCGGCTACACCTACATCATGGAATCCATGGCCAAGGGCGAGCGCGAGGTCATGGGCAACCGCTGGCAGTTCATGTTCGCGGTCGGTGAAGTCCTCACCATCGGCGTCATCGTGATCTTCCTGCTGATCGACATGCAGCACGAGATGCTGTGGCGCGTGACGCTCGGCCTCGGGGCGCTGCCGGCGCTGATCATCCTGGTGATGCGCCACGACGTGCCTGAGACGGCGGTGTGGCTGGTGCAGAAGGGACGCTACCGCGAGGCCAAGCAGGTCGCGCGCGAGATGTTCAACGACGATCTCGCCATGCTGCCGGACCATGACGTGGAGGTGCCCAAGGTCTCGACCCGCGCGTTCCTCGCCGACCTTAAGAAGGATCCGATCCGCTGGCGCGCCACGATCTACGGCTGGATCGCCTGCTTCGCGCAGGCCAGCGAGTTCTCGACCTTCGCGTTCTACCTGCCGGTGCTCTTTGTGATGGTCGGCGTGTCGAGCGTGCTCGGCATCAATCTGGTGACGATGGCGCTGTTCTCCTTCGCCGCCGTGTCGGGCTGGGTCGGTCCGCTGCTGACGCCGAAGATCGGCCATCGCGGCATCTCGATCGCGGGCTTCTCGATCGTGCTGGCCTCGCTGCTGGTTGCCGCCTTCGCGCTCTACACCGACAACAAGATCCTGCTGCCGTTCGCGGCTGCCGCCATGCTGTGGGGCCATTATTGGGACGCGTCGAACTGCATGACGATCCCGACCATGGTCGCCAAGCCGAAATACCGCGGCACCGCCAGCGGCTTCGCCTACATGTTCGTGAAGTTGCCGTCGTTCCTCGCGATCTTCCTGTTCCCGACGGTGTTCGCTGCAATCGGGCAGGCGAATGCCACGCTGATGGTCGCGATCTTCCCGCTGATCGGATTGCTCGCCGCGATCTTCATCCTGCCGGAAGTCTACGGCTACGAGAACGATTGATCTCGCAAGCTACCTGATCGCGGCCGCCAAGGCCGCGATCAGGGCCGGTGGCGTCACCAGCAGTCCGAGCTTGAGGAACGGCCAGGCGCCGACCTCGATCTTCTCCCGCCGCAGCGCCACCAGCCACAGGATGGTGGCGAGCGAACCGGTCACCGACAGATTGGGCCCGAGATCGACGCCGATCAGGATGGCGCTGACGACCGGCGCGGGTAAATGATGGCTGGCGGCGACCGAGCCGGCAACGAGGCCAACGGGAAGATTGTTGGCGATGTTGTCGGCGACTGCGGTGGCGATGCCGACGCTCCAGGCCGCCTTCGTCACGGATTGCCCGACAGCTTCATGCAGCAGCGCGCTGAGCTGCCCGATCACGCCGGTCTTGATCAGCGCTTCCACCATCACGAACAGCCCGCCGACCAGGGGCAGCACGCTCCAGGAGACGCCGCGCAGCACGGGTAGCGGCGATTGCCGGTTGAGCAGCAGCACGATTGCGGCCGTCACCACGCCGCAGACGAAGGTCGGCAGGCCCAATTGCTTGTCCAGCGCGGAGGCCGTGACCAGCACGATTCCGATCGCCGCGATGCCGATGGCCGTCAGCTTGCCGCCGCGGCCGAGTTTTGGATGCGGCACGCTGCGCGCGATCGTCTCTTCCTTCAGGGCGCGGTGCTGGGTCAGGCGCAGCACGACGTAGGTCAGCAGGATCGAGGCCGCCGAGGGCAGGGCGAACAGGCGCAGCCATTCGGTGAGCGCAGGCATGTGGGCCCCGAACACGACGAGATTGGCCGGGTTGGAGATCGGCAGCACGAAGCTTGCTGCGTTGGCGATGAAGGCGCAGACGAAGAGATAAGGCAGCGGCTTGGCGCCGGCTGCGCGCGTCGCGGCATAGACGGCGGGCGTCAGCACGATCGCGGTGGCGTCGTTCGAGAGCAGGACGGTGACGAGCGTGCCGACGATGTAGATCAGCAGGAACAGCCGCTGCGGCGAGCCGCCGGCATATTCCACGGCGAGCGCTGCGAGATAGTCGAACAGGCCCTCGAGCCGCGCCAGTTCGGCGATCAGCATCATGCCGATCAGGAAGAGATAGACATCGACGCCTTTCTCGATGCCGGTGAGCGCATCCTGCCACGGCAGCAGGCCGAGCAGCACCAGCGCGCCGGCGCCGATGACGGCCCAGATCGCCTCCGGCAGGCGAAAGGGCCGGATGATGACGCCCGCGGTCGCGGCGACGATGATGCTCCAGGCCAGGATGGCGTCAGACGGCACGGTCAGTCCTCGAAGTGGGAAGGCTTCATTCGGGAGCGATAGCGGAAGCCGATGCCGATGTCTTCCCCCGCGGGCGCGGACGGCTATCTGCGATTTGCCGCGTCTCGGCCCGAGCTTCAGTCCACAATGTTGCTCAAAAGCCTGTGGGGTTAGGGCGCCGCGATAGCGCCGTCGTTGCGAGCGGAGCGAAGCAATCCAGACTGTCTCCGCGGAGCGAGTTCCGGATTGCTTCGTCGCAAGAGCTCCTCGCAATGGCGGAATCTGTGGAGGCGTCTCGCGATGTTCACTCTCACCGCGCCATCGACAGCTTTGCCGTGATCGCCTTGCGCAAGATGCGCGACAGCGCTTCGACCGAATACGGCTTCTGGATCAGCTCGAAACCGCGATCGGCGTTCTCGGCGAGAACGTTGCTGTAACCAGAGGTGAGCACGACGGGCAGGCCCGGATAGCGTTCGCGGATGATGCCGGCGAGCTCGACGCCGTTCATGCCGGGCATGATGACGTCGGAGAAGACGAGATCGACGGCGAACTCGTTCTCGCCGAGGATGGCGAGCGCCGCATTGGCGTTGGCGGCGCGGCGGACGACATAACCGAGGTCTTCCAGCAGCTCCGTGGAGAACCGGCCGACCTCGTCGTCGTCTTCCACTACGAGCACGCGATAGCCGCGCCCGGTGGACGCGGCCTCATAGGTCAGCGCCGCGGCTTCCTGATCCGTCGCGGGGCTTTGCGCCCGCGGCAGATAGATGGTGAAGGTCGCGCCTTCACCATGCTTGCTCGTCACGGCGATGTCGCCCTCGGACTGCTTTGCGAAGCCGAAGGCCTGGCTCAGGCCGAGGCCGGTGCCCTTGCCGACCTCCTTGGTGGTGAAGAACGGTTCGAAGATGGCTTCCATGTTTTCAGGCGCGATGCCGCTTCCGGTGTCGGCGACCGAGATCGCGACATAGTCGCCGCCGCGCGCCGGTTGCGCGCGCAGGTTAGGGATGCCCTGAACCTTCCGGACCGCGATGGTGAGGCGGCCTTCGCCGTCCATGGCGTCGCGCGCGTTGATCGCGAGGTTGATCAGCGCGGTCTCGAATTGCGCGATATCGGCGACCGTGAAGCAGTCGCCATCGTGAACCTCCACCGCGATTTCGATGCGAGCACCGACCAGCGGCCGGACCAGTTGCGCGACGCCTTCAACCTGGCTGGCGACGTTGAAGATCTGCGGTTTGAGCGGCTGCCGGCGCGCAAACGCCAGCAGCTGGGCGGTCAGCTTGGAGGCACGCTCGACGGTGTCGGAGATGGCATCGACATAGCGGCGGCGGCGCTCCTCCGGCAGCTCGCGGCGGCGCAGGAAATCGGTGGCCGAGCGGATGATGGTGAGCAGATTGTTGAAGTCATGCGCGACGCCGCCGGTGAGCTGGCCGATCGCCTCCATCTTCTGCGATTGCCGCAACGCTTCCTCACCGCGGCGGCGCTCGGTGATGTCGACAGCCTCGGGCACCGCGCCGGTGATGTTGCCGTGGCGGTCGAGCACCGGGCGCATGCCGAACTCGAAATCGCGCTCGCCGATGGGAAGGCGCAGGCGCATCTCCAGCCGCACGGCTTCGCCCTTGAGCACGGTGTCGAAGGCCTCGCGCACCAGTGCGCTCATGCCCTCCGTCGTGCTGAACCAGGGCGTCTGCCACAACGGCTTTCCGATCACGTCCGCAGGGCTCGCTTTGATGGCGTCGAGCACGGTCGTGTTGGCGTAAAGCAGCTCGCCCCTGAGATTGACGAGGCCCTGATATTGGTTGCTGGTTTCCAGGATCGCGCGCAGCCGCGCCTCGTTGGATTCGAGCTCGGCGGTGCGCTCGACGATGCGTTCTTCCAGCGTCTCATTGAGCTGCCGGAGCTCGATCTCGGCTTGCTTGGCCACCGTGATGTCGTGGGCAACGCCGATGAAGCCGATATGCCTGCCGGTCGGGTCCCAGCGCGGCTGCGATTCCGAACGCAGCCAGCGCCACTCGCCGGCGGAATTCTTGTAGCGGGCTTCCAGCACGAACGGTTTGAGCGATGCTTCACCCTGGACGGATTGCTGCAGCACATGCGGCAGGTCGTCCGGATGCAGCACCTTGCGCCAGTCGAAAGAGATGGCCTGGTCGTAGGGCAGGCCGACGAAATCGACATAGGCCTGGTTGGCGAAGGACCGTGTGCGGTCGAGCTTGGTGACCCAGATCGGCACCGGCGCGCTGTCGGCGATCAGCCGGAAGCGCTCCTCGCTCTCGCGCAGGGTCTCGCGCACCAGCATCTGGTCGGTGACGTCGATATGGGCGCCCACGAGGCGGAGGGCACGGCCGTCACGATCGCGCTCGATCTTGGCGACGACTCGGATCCAGCGGGTCTCGCCGTCGCTGGGACGGATGATGCGGTATTCGGCGGTGTAGTCCTCGCTCGTGCCGGACAGCGCATCGATGAAGTGCTTTACCGCAGCGTCGCGGTCATCGGGATGAACGCGATTGATCCAATCCTCGTGCGACTCGCCGGCAGCTTCCGGCGGCAGGCCGTGGAGCATCAGATATTCCGGCGAACGGCGGTTCTTGAAGCCTTCGCGGAAGTCGACTTCGAGACCGCCGACCTTGCCGATGCGCTGGATGCGCGCAAGCTCGGCTTCGCGTTCCTGGAGCGCGCGATAGGCGTTGTCACGCTCGCGCGCGACATCTTCCAGGTGCTGGCGCAGCCTTTCGGCGGCGATGGTCTCGGGCAAAGGATCGTTCAAGGCGTTGGCCGTTGTGATGCGGGAGCGCACGTGGCCGACCGATATTCACACAGACGACGCGTGATGGCCATTGCTCAAAAGGAATATGGAAAGAAAGGCGTCGCCGAATGCAGTATGGTGGGCATCAACGAACGCCAAGTCTGGCTATTTGTTCCGAACCTTGGAACGATGAGCCCTCCGCGCGCGTATCCGCGAGGCGCCACAACTTTCATTCCCAAAAGCTCCCTTTCCGAAGAGGCTAAATCTTGAAGCTTTTTGTCTGCCAGGCCTGCGGCAACGTCCTCTATTTCGAGAACCGCGCCTGCGAACGCTGCGGCCATCGGGTCGCCTTCCTGCCGGAGAAGGAGACGATGTCGGCGATCGAGCCCGACGGAGAGGCCTGGAAGACGCTGGCGACCAAGGGCGAAAGTCGCATGCTGTGCAGCAATGCCGAGCACGATTCGTGCAACTGGCTGACGGATGCAGGTGATACCACCGGCTATTGCCGCGCCTGCCGCCATAACGGCGTCGTGCCGGACCTGTCGGATCAGGCGCAACTCGCCGGCTGGCGTGAGCTGGAGATGGCGAAGCACCGGCTGTTCTATTCCCTGATCCGCTGGAAGCTGCCGCTCCAGACCCGGCAGGACAATCCCGAACATGGCCTGATCTTCAATTTCCTCGCCGACGATGCGCAGAGCGGGCAGAAGGTCCTGACCGGCCACGACAACGGCCTGATCACGATCGCGCTGACCGAGGCCGACGACATCGAGCGCGAGCGGCGCAGGCTGGAGATGGGCGAGCCCTACCGGACGCTGCTCGGGCATTTCCGCCACGAGGTCGGGCACTATTTCTGGGACGTGCTGGTGCGCAACGGCGGCGAGCTGGACGAATGCCGCGCCGTGTTCGGCGACGATTCCGCCGATTACGGCCAGGCGTTGCAGCGCCACTATGCCGAAGGCGCCCCGCCGGACTGGCAGCAGAACTACGTCTCGGCCTACGCGACCACGCATCCGTGGGAAGATTTCGCCGAGACCTGGGCGCACTATCTTCACATCGTCGACACCCTGGAGATGGCTAGCGAGTTCGGCATGGAGGTGCGGCCCAAGGTGGATCGCGACGGGGAGTTGACGACGCGCATCCGCTTCAACCCTTACGAAGCGAGGGACGTCGAGGCGATCGTCAACGCATGGCTGCCCTTCACCTTCGCCATGAACAGCGTCAACCGCGCCATGGGCATGCGCGACCTCTATCCGTTCATCCTCTCGCCGGTCGTCGTCGACAAGCTCGGCTTCATTCACGGCCTGGTCCGGAACGTGGGCAAGGCCGGGAAGCCGTAGGCCGTCCGGGAGCTTGCAAAGCCCGTTTCGGTCTTGCTTCGGTCTTGCGCTGGTACGCCAGAGGGGCCGGATTTTGACCGTTGCCTCCGGCCTATTTTGATGTACCACGGGAGCCACACGGCCCATCCCATAGGCTCCAACGGCCAGGGAAGGGTCCCGCCCAAGGTCGAGACTCAAGAAAAGCATGTTCAAACGCATTCTGATCGCCAATCGCGGCGAAATCGCCTGCCGGGTCATCAAGACCGCTCGCCGCATGGGAGTTCAAACGGTCGCCGTCTATTCCGAGGCCGACCGCGACGCTCTGCATGTCGAGATGGCCGACGAGGCCGTGCTGATCGGCCCGCCGGCTGCGGCCGAGAGTTATCTGGTGATCGAGAAGATCGTGGAGGCCTGCCGCAAGACCGGCGCCGAGGCCGTGCATCCCGGTTACGGCTTCCTGTCCGAGCGCGAGGCGTTTCCGCGCGCGCTGGAGGCGGCCGGCATCGTCTTCATCGGCCCCAACCCGGGCGCGATCGCGGCGATGGGCGACAAGATCGAATCCAAGAGGGCTGCCGCGAAGGCAAAAGTCTCGACCGTGCCCGGCTATCTCGGCGTCATCGAGGACGCCACGCACGCGGTCAAGATCGCCGACGAGATCGGCTATCCCGTGATGATCAAGGCCTCCGCCGGCGGCGGCGGCAAGGGCATGCGCATCGCGCATTCGACCTCCGAGGTCGCCGAGGGCTTCAACCTCGCCAAGGCCGAGGCCAAGGCCTCGTTCGGCGACGACCGGGTGTTCATTGAAAAGTTCATTGTCGATCCCCGCCATATCGAGATCCAGCTGCTCGGCGACAAGCACGGCAACGTGATCTATCTCGGCGAGCGCGAATGCTCGATCCAGCGCCGCAACCAGAAGGTCATCGAGGAAGCGCCGTCGCCGCTGCTCGACGAAGCCACCCGCCGCAAGATGGGCGAGCAGGCGGTCGCACTCGCTAAGGCGGTGAATTACGACTCCGCCGGCACCGTCGAATTCGTCGCGGGGCAGGACAAGAGCTTCTACTTCCTCGAGATGAACACGCGCCTCCAGGTCGAGCATCCCGTTACCGAGCTCGTCACCGGCGTCGACCTCGTCGAGCAGATGCTCCGCGTCGCCGCCGGCGAGAAGCTCGCGATCACGCAGAAGGACGTCACGCTGACGGGCTGGGCAGTGGAGTCGCGTCTCTACGCCGAGGACCCGTTCCGCAACTTCCTGCCCTCGATCGGTCGTCTGGTGAAATACCGTCCGCCGGCGGAAGCGAGCCAGGACGGCATCACCGTGCGCAACGACACCGGCGTGCAGGAGGGCGGCGAGATCTCGATCCATTACGATCCGATGATCGCAAAGCTCGTCACTCACGCGCCGTCGCGCGCGGCCGCGATCGAGGCGCAGGCCACCGCGCTGGACTCGTTCTACGTGGACGGTATCCGTCACAACATCCCGTTCCTGTCGGCGCTGATGCATCATCCGCGCTGGCGCGAAGGCCGGCTCTCCACCGGCTTCATCGCCGAGGAATTCCCCAAGGGCTTTGCCGTGCGCGTGCCGGAAGGCGAGGTCGCACGGCGGCTTGCCGCGGTCGGCGCCGCCATCGATCACGTGCTCGGCGAGCGCAAGCGGCAGATCTCGGGTCAGATGGGCGGCCGCATCGTGCAGCGCGAGCGTCGCCGTGCGGTCTGGCTCGACCGCCAGGAGATCCTGCTGGAGATCGCGCGCGAGGGCGAGGCGGTCGCGGTGCGTTTCCTCGATGCCGACGGCAGGGCCGGCAATGCGCATCTGTTGCAGTCGCCGTGGAAGCCAGGCGATCCGGTCTGGCAGGGCACCATCGACGGCCACGTCGTCGCGGTGCAGGTGCGCCCGATCGCGAACGGCATCCGCCTCGCGCATCAGGGCGTCGAGGTGCCGGTCTATGTCTGGACCGAAGCGGAAGCAGCCTCGGCGCGACTGATGCCGGTGACCACGGCTGCCGACACCGGCAAGAAGCTGCTTTGTCCGATGCCCGGCCTCGTGGTCTCGATCGCGGTGACCGAAGGGCAGGAGGTCAAGGCCGGCGAGACGCTCGCGGTGGTCGAAGCCATGAAGATGCAGAACGTGCTGCGCGCCGAGCAGGATGGTACCGTGAAGAAGATCCACGCCACCGCCGGCGCGACGCTCGCGGTGGACGCGCTGATTTTGGAGTTTGCGTAGGGTTTGGGGGGACTCTTGCGAGGGGTCCACTGACTTCGTCATTGCGAGCGCAGCGAAGCAATCCAGACTGCCTCCGCTGAAAGATTCTGGATTGCTTCGCTGCGCTCGCAATGACGGTGTATGTTGCGGCTGCGTCGCAACAGTTGAGAGGGCACCATGGCCTTTCGTTCCCGCCGCGAAAAACTGCGCTCGATCCTGTCGGGCGGGACTTGCGTCCATCCCGGCTCGGTCTACGACGCCATCTCGATCCGCATCGCCGAGGATCTCGGTTTCCCGCTCGGCATGTTCGGCGGCTCGGTGGCTTCGCTCGCGGTGCTCGGCGACCCCGACATCACGCTGATCACGCTCACCGAGCTTGCCGAGCAGATGCGGCGGATGTCGCGTGCGGCGGCACTTCCGGTGCTGGTCGATGCCGATCACGGCTATGGCAACGCGCTCAACGTGCGCCGCACGGTGCAGGAGCTGGAAGCGGCGGGTGCCGCCGGCCTCACCATCGAGGACACGCTGCTGCCGGCTGGCTTCGGCGAAGCGAAGACGCAGCTGATCTCGCTGGAGGAGGGCGTCGGCAAGATGAAGGCGGCACTCGACGGCCGCGGCGATCCCTCGCTCGTCATCATGGGTCGCACCGGTGCGGCCTCGATCACCTCGATCGAGGATGCGATCCGCCGCGCCAGAGCTTATGAGGCTACCGGCGTCGATGCGCTGTTCTTCACCGGCATCAAGTCGCGCACCGAGCTCGAGGCGGTCGCATCCGCCACGCGCCTGCCGATCGTGCTCGGCGGCGCGCCGGAGGAGTTGAACGTGCTCGAATACCTTGCTGGCCAGCGCGTGCGCATCGCGCTTCAGGGCCACGCGCCGATCGCGGCCGCAACGCAGGCCGTCTACGAGACGCAGAAGGCGCTGCGCGACGGCACTGCGCCGAAGAATCTCAAAGGCCTTCCGTCGTCGGACTTGACCAGCCGCGTCACGCGCGAGGCCGAGGTCAAGGCGCGCAGCGCCGATGTCCTCGGACTGAAACAATGAGCCGGGCGATCCTCCAGGTCATGATCCGCGGCCGCGTGCAGGGCGTCGGCTATCGGGCCTGGCTCGAATATCAGGCGACGACGTGCGGCCTCGAAGGCTGGGTCCGCAACCGCCGTGACGGCAGCGTCGAAGCGCTGTTCGCGGGACCGCCAAAGCACGTCGCCGACATGGTGGCGCTGTGCCGCCACGGCCCGCCGTCCTCGCGCGTCGACAATGTCACCAGCGAGACGGCCGACGTCGATGAGCTGAACTTGCGCCGGGCAGGGGAGGCGTTTTCGGTGTTGCCGACGGTGTAGCTGAAGAATTACCGCGGCAGCTTGGCGATCGCTTCGCTCAATTCGTGGATCTCGTAGGGCTTGCGCAGGATCGGGAAATCGCCGCGCACGCCGGCGGCGACTTCGCTGTAGCCGGTGGCGAGCAGGATCGGCAGGCCGGGGCGGATCTGGCGGAGGTGATGGGCGAGGCTGAGTCCGTCCATCTTGCCGGGCATGACGATATCCGAGAACACGAAGTCGACGCCGTTCTTCTCTATCTCGCTCAAAGCGGCTTCGGCGTCCGCGACCCGGCGCACCTGATAGCCGAGCTGCTCCAGAAGACCGATGCTGACGGCGGCGACGTCCGGATTGTCCTCGACTAGCAGCACCGTGCCGCTGCCTTGGAACGCCGGTTCTCCCGCCGCCTCGCGCGACGGTTCGTCTTCTCCGCGCGGCAGGAGAATGGTGAAGGTCGTGCCCTTGCCGAGCGCGCTCGCGACCCGCACCGTGCCGCCGGCCTGATGGGCGAAGCCGTGCACCTGCGAGAGACCGAGGCCGGTGCCCTTTCCGATCGGCTTGGTTGTGAAGAACGGCTCGAAGATCTTGTCGAGAACGTCGGAGGGAATGCCGAGGCCGGTATCGCTGACGTCGATCGCGATGAATTGGCCCACGAGGGGGTCCTCGTCGAGCACGAGATTGCGCGCTGCGATCGTCACCGTGCCTCCGTCGGGCATCGCGTCGCGGGCATTGATGACGAGGTTGAGCAGCGCGGTCTCGAGCTCGGAAACGTCGGTCCTGATCGGCCAGACGTCGCCGCGGACGTCGAAGGCCAGGCGCACGGAGCTGCCGACGCCGGCATCGAGCACCTCGCGGATCGCCGCGATGCGGTCGGCGAAGTCGATCGCCTGCGGATTGACGCTCTGCCGCCGTGCGAAGGTGAGGAGCTGGTTGGTCAGCGCCGCGCCGCGCCTGGTGGCGGTCTCGATCGCCGAGATCGCGCGCTGCAGCTTGGCTTCGTCGTTGGCCCCTCGCTTCAGCATGTGCAGGCTGCCGCTGATGATCATCAGGAGGTTGTTGAAGTCGTGGGCGACCCCGCCGGTGAGCTGGCCGAGCGCATCGAATTTCTGGGATTCGGCGAGCTGCTTCTGCATCGCCTCGAGCTTGAGCTGGGTGTTGCGGCGCTCGGTGATGTCGCGCGTGATCTTGGCGAAGCCGACCAGCTCGCCGGCCTCGTAGATCGGATCGATCACGACGCTCGCCCAGAAGAAGGTGCCATCCTTGCGGACGCGCCAGCCTTCCTCCTCATAGCGGCCCTTTTCCCGCGCGATGCCGAGTGCACGGGCGGGCTTGCCGTTGGCGCGGTCGGTCTCGGTGTAGAAACGGGAAAAGTGCTGGCCGAGGATCTCCCCAGGCGAATAGCCCTTGATGCGCTCGCCACCGATGTTCCAGCTGGTGATTCTCCCGGTGGGATCCAGCATGTAGAGCGCGTAGTCCGCAACTCCTTCAACTAACAGGCGGAAACTGCGTTCGCTTTCGAACAAGTCCCTCTGCTGACTAGACTTCTCGACCATTCCCGGACCCTGCCTCAACGGGGGCAAACGCAGCACGTGGCGGATTGTTCCCGGAGGTTGAAACATTTTTAGGCAACATTGCGAGCCCGTATGCAGGACGCAAACCAGCAGACGCTCGCAGCGTTAGAGGCGATCTTGTAAACGGGGTCAGACCGCCGCCACGCTCCGAAACGTCGCCGCCACCGCGCGCAATGCCGCGAGCTTGGCGGGATCGCTGACCTTCGAATGGAGCATCACCTTCGAGCTGCCGAGTTTTGGCAGCTTGTTGGCGAGGCCGACATCGACCAATCCGGGAGGGGCGATCCGCCGCGCCAGCGGTGCGATTGCAAGTCCGGCAAGTGCGGCCGCGACCACTGCCGTGACGCCGCCGCCGACAAAACGCTCGCGCCAGGCGAGGCCGGCCTTGTCGAGCGCGCGTACGGCGATGGCGCGGACCCCGCAGGGCGGAGCGAGCGTCGCGAGCGGCAAAGGCTGCCCCTTGGGCACGGTGAAGCGTCTCGATGCGAACCAGCCGAATTCGTCCTCGGCCAGCTTCTCTCCGCCGCGTCGGCTGCCTTCCTGGCGCACGATCACCGCATCCAGTTGGCCAGCATCATAGGCCTCCTGCATCTCGCGCGAGAAGCCGATGGTGACGGCGAGCGTGAGGTTCGACGACATCGCATGCAGGCGTTCAAGCAGCGGTACCAGCTCCGGCCCCGCAGCATGGTCGGAGATGCCGAGCGAGAGCGACTGCGCGACTGAGGCCTCGCCCGATAGCGCGCGATCATGCGCCGCGATCAGCGCGCGGGCGCGATCGAGGAACGTCGCGCCGTCTGCCGTGAGCCGGACCGCGCGTGGCGAGCGCTCGACGAGACGTTTTCCCAGCAGTGTCTCCAGCCGCTGCAGCTTGAGGCTGACGGCCGCCTGAGTCGTGCCAAGCGCTTCGGCGGTCCGCGTAAAACTCTGGAGGTCGCCGACCAGCAGGAAGGCCTGGACGGTGGCGATATCGAGCGTTGCTGTCATTATGATATCTTATCACTGGTATCAACAGAGATAAGATACCAAAATGTCGATGGCGGGTCTAGCTTCTCCCCAACGCCGCGCAACACCTGCGCGACATCCGAGGAGAACGACCATGCCGCTGATCACCGTGTCCTACACCACCTCCCGCCAGTCGCCCTCCCTGAAGGCCGACATCGCGAGCGCCGTGTCCGAGCTCACCGCCAAAATCCTGCACAAGGATCCTGAGGTCACCGCCATCATCGTGAAGTCGGTGGAGGCGGGCGACTGGTTCGCCGGCGGCAAGTCGCTCGCGGAGCAAAAGCTCGCGAGCTACTGGATCGACATCCACGTCAGCGAAGGCACCAACACCAAGGACGAGAAGGCCGCCTATCTCGCCGCGATGTTCCAGCACATGGCCGGGATCCTGGGCCCGCTGCATCACGAGACCTATCTGCATGTCGACGAGGTCAAGGGCGACGCCTATGGCTTTGGCGGCCTGACCCAGGAGCGGCGCTACATCGCCGGCAAGCTCGAGGTCTCGCCGGAGAAGGCATGAGGAGCGAGGCCGCGGGTGAACAACCGCACCCGCGGCCTCAACCGGCTGCCAGGGATCGTCAGCTCGCTATGCGAAACTGAACTTCGTCCTTGTTCAGGAAACAGGTCTTGTCGAACAGCTTCACGTCGAGCGGGTTCGGCAGCCTGACATCGTCCAGGTCAGGGCAGGGCTTGAGCGAGGGATCATAGGAACGGTCGATCTGCGAGATGAAGACAACGATCAATCCCTTGTCGCGCGCGAATGCTTTCAACGCGCGCACCTGAACGGTGAGGTCGGGATTTTCCCGCCGCTGGTCGAGCAGTTGCAGATAGTCGATCACCACGACCGTGCCGCGCGGTGCTGCGGCCATCTGCTTGACGACGTAGTCGGCACTGATGACGTCGGAGCAATCGACCTCGAAGAGTTTTTCGAATTGCGCTGGGTCCGCGCCGATCACCCGAAAACGATCCAGAACGTCTTTCTCGGTGTATTCGAGCGAGAAGAACGCGGCGCGGTGGCCCGACCGCATCGCCTCCACGGCAAGCGCGAGGCTCATCAGGGTCTTGCCCTGGCCAGGGCGCGCGCCGACCAGCACCAGGTCACCCGGTTGGAATTGCAGGAAAAGCCGGTTGGCGGGCGTCGCTGCGGCCGCTTTCGCCGCCAGGATGCTCCAGGCGGAAAACCCTTCCGTCACGGCGATGCGGTCGAGCGCATCGTGCAGCGGAATGCCTTCCCCGCGGGACAGGCGCTTCGCTCTTCGCTTCAGATGATAGATGGGTGCAGACAGTCTCATCGCTAAAACCTCCCATTGCGAGCTGAAACGCAACCCCTCCTTATGCCTGGCGCTCGAACAGTCGGTCCGATGATCAATTCGCCCGGTATGAAATGTACTTTCCCGGCGGAGGGGGGAGGCGTGGGCGACACCGGAATCGAGCGTAGCTGATTCCGGGTTTGCGGAGAATGAGAGAGACCAGAAGTTAGGCCGCCGCTTCCGGCACAAGCGCCCGGGTCGGCCCGAACAGCTCCTCGAAGGCCTGCCGGAGCGCGACGTCGACATCGGCCATCGTCACGAGCTGGCCGAGATCGACCAGCGAGGTGACGCCGTAGCGGGGATCGGCGACGCCGCAGGGCACGATGCCGGCGAAATGCGACAGCTCCGGCTCGACATTGATGGCGATGCCATGAAACGAGACCCAGCGCTTCAGCCGGACGCCGATGGCCGCGATCTTGTCCTCGTGCTCGGGTCCCTTGTCGGGCCGCTTCACCCAGACACCGACCCGGTCCTCGCGCCGCTCGCCACGGATGTTGAAGGCGGCGAGTGTCCGCAGAATCAGCTCCTCCAGGCTCGCGACATAGGCCCGGACGTCCGGGCGCCGGCGCTTCAGGTCGAGCATGACATAGGCCACGCGCTGGCCGGGCCCGTGATAGGTGAGCTGACCGCCGCGCCCGGTGGCAAAGGTCGGGAATCGGGCATCGAGCAGGTCGGTGGCCTTGCCCGAGGTGCCGGAGGTGTAGAGCGGGGGGTGCTCCAGCAGCCAGACCAGCTCCGGGGCTTCACCGGCCGCGATCGCCGTGACGCGCGCCTCCATGTCAGCCACGGCCTCCGGATAGGGCACGGGCGCGTCCGAAATCCGCCACTCCACGGGCTCGCCGGAGGAGGCGGAAAACGACGTCAAATCGAGCTCTTGACGCTGGTTTTGGAGGGGGTTTCGAGGTGAATTAACCATTGGCTAACCATAACCAGGTGATGATCGCAGGCGCAAATTCCAAGTCCCTAGTCCTAGTCCCAAGTTGCGGTGGTCCTGAAGTGCCTACTCTCGACAAAGTCACCGTGGATCTCATGGTCGTCCTCGGGACGACCACCATGCCGATCCATCAGGTATTACGTCTTTCCCGCGGCGCCATCATCGAGCTGGACGCAACCGAGGCCGACGAGGTCAAGGTTTTGGCCAATAATCTGCCGGTCGCCTCCGGCGTCGTGCTGGTCGACCGCAACCGCATCGCGGTCGAGGTCAAGCAGATGCTGCCACGTATCCCGGGCACGCGGTAGCGGCCTGGGCACGCAGTAGCGGCCCGAGCAGGCGGAAAAGGCCGATCCCGGCGCAAGGAGCCGGAACTTTCCTGCCAAGCTTGTGGAATTCAGGGCCTTTGGAGGCTTGTACCCCTCTGGCGGATTTGTTAGATCGGCGCCGTTGATCCGGTTGGCCTTCAAGCCTCAAGCCGGCATCCCCAAAAGCGCTCGTGGCGGAATTGGTAGACGCGCTGCCTTGAGGTGGCAGTGAGTAAAATCGTGGGGGTTCGAGTCCCTCCGAGCGCACCAAGCAAACAGACACGCGAGGGATCTTTTCGCGATCTTCAGTGCCCGCCAGGTTCGCACTACGAACCCTGGCATGGGGCCTCCAGAAGTCTCCGATTTTTGATCTCCCGGCCGAGGGTTCGCTCCGTCGGCGCGGTCCTCGTTCGCGACCCGTCATCACTGCGGCAAGGTCAGCAGGAGCCACGTGCCCGCGGCCACACAGGCGATGCCGGCAGCGCGTGCAATCCAGCGTCCGACCGGCGTGACTTTCTCCAAAAGTACAAGCAACGATAAAAGCGCGATCCAGAGTACGTTCATCACGCCGCCCACGAACAACAGCGCCATCAAAACCCAGCAGCAGACGACACAATAACCTCCATGCCGAAAGCCCAGCAGCACGCATCCTCGCAGCTCGCTGCGAAAGCCGCCGTGGCGCATCAGGAATAGAAACGGCGACTGGCATTGGGCGAGACAGACGTCTTTGAGCCGCGTCCATTGATAGATGCCCGCCGCGATCAGCACGATGGCGCCAAGCACGTTGCTCGCGATCGCCATCCGGGAATTCAGCAGGGCGGCCCGCTCGATCGCCCATTGGAGCAAGGTGGCTGCCAGCGAAAAGCCGCACCAGGCGAAAAGATAACCGGCGGCAAACCAGCCGGTCGCGGCGAATGGCTTGCCTTGCGCTTTGCCCTGTCGGCCTACGCGGGCGTACATCAGGATCATGGGCGCGGCCGAGGGAGCCATCATTCCGATCATCATCACCGCCCACATCAGGAACACATAGGCGAACTCGATCGTTCGCCACGGCGCGTTGGCCGGCAGCATGATTCCGGTCCCGGCCGGGATCATCCGGAACTCGGTCATGTCCATGCCGCCCATGTCCATGTCGTTGGCGAGCCAGAGCACATAGCTCCATGCCAGCGCGACAATGACGCCGATCGCGCCGCCGACGATCCAGCGATCGCGCCGCAGCACGGCTTCCATGGGGCTGTCCGTCATTTGCGATCGATGTTGTGCGATCGATGTCGCCGGCCGCCGATGCAGGCCGGTATCGGGAGTTGCATCACACCTGGTTCGACCAGCGGATCGGCGCATAGAGGCCGTTTCTGCCGGAATTATCCCAGCGCATGCCATGATCGCTGAAGGTATTGCCGGCGGCGCCAACGGCCATCACCATTGCGTCGGGGCTGACCGGATGGCCGATGTTCGTCCACATCTCGCCGCTCGGATGCATGGTCGGTAGCGGATTGACCGACATGTGCAGGATGCCGGGGATTTCCGCGGACCGCGTCTTGCCGTCGATCCGGAACGTGATCGGGACCTTGCGCACCCCGAGGTTCTTGCTGATCAGCGGCGCGAACGCAGCCATGGGACCACCGGCGCCGCCGGTGAAGATTGCAGCCAAGGCCTCGGTCTGGTCATCGTTGGCGCGCTGATCGATATAGGCGGCGACCGACCAGTCTCCGTCCGCCATCACCCCAGGTGCGTGGAGGATGACGAGCACATTCAGCTCATCGAGCGCGATATCGCCATAGCGGCCGGTCTCGATGTGGAAGATCAGCGGTACGTTGCAGAAGCCCTCAGTCGGTCGCGCGGTCAACGGGGGCGCCGCCGACACCAGGCAGGGACACACGATGCTGCAACTGCAATTCTCGAAATAGTCACCGGAAAGGTGCCATGGGACATCCGCCACTGCTGTCTCCCGCTTGGCCGAACCCGATAGATGCTTTCGAATGAGCTACGTAGAGTTGAAAATTACGCTTGGTTGGGAAGCGGCGCAAGCCGATTCCACCGACGCCGGGCTTCTCTGGATTGGTCCGCGTCGGCAAGCACTTCCTCCGGCGCGGATGACCGGGGAACGATGGCCGTCGGAATCGCATTGCAGTCGGTGAGCTCGCTGCGGAAATGCCGGCTCCCGGCGCGCGGCCATGTTCCTGATGGTGAAAGACGATGAGAGACAGCGCGTCGGAAGTGACCGACATCAGCGACGCCGTTCACTTGTGCATCGACATGCAGAACATTTTCGCTCCTGGCGGTCTCTGGGAGACGCCATGGATGGCGAGGGTCTTGCCGACGATCGCCTCGATCGTTTCGCGCCATCAGGCCAGAACGATCTTCACGCGATTCATCACGCCCGAGGACCCGGAAGATCGGCCCGGACAGTGGCAGCGCTATTTTCGTCGCTGGCGCGAAGCGACCCGCAAACATCTGCCGCCATCCGGTCTCGAACTCGTGCCGGCCCTGAGCGGCTTCGTTCCGCCGGCTGTCGTCATCGACAAGCCGGCCTATTCGGCATTCAGCAATCCCGGCCTCGCGAGCCTGCTCGTCGAGAAGAACGTCGGCACAGTCGTGATCACGGGCGCAGAGACTGACGTCTGCGTGCTCTCGACGGTCCTGAGCGCCGTCGATCTCGGCTTTCGGGTCGTCATCATCGAGGATGCGCTGTGCAGCTCGTCCGACGTCGGCCATGATGCGCTCATGACGATGTACCGCACCCGCTTTCACGGCCAGGTCGATCTGATGACCGCCGAGGAATTGGCGGAGTTCTGGCGGGAGTAGGGGACGATCCGCTCAATTGACATTGTCGCCGAGCATGTTGTGGAAGGCGGTGGCGACGGCGGCAATGCCGCTGGCGCCGTGCATCAGCGCGATCTCGCCCTGCTGCTCGTGGCGGATGGCGTGGGCCATCACACGCAGGCGCAGATCGCCGCCGCTATGCCACATCTGGTCGGCCATCTTGACTGCGCCTGCGTGATGCTTGCTCATCGTTTCGACGAACAGCGTGTCGAATCGGTCCGCCGGCGCGGCCTTGACCTGCCGCATCTCGGCCTGTGTCAGGAAGCCCGGCATGGCGGCACGTTCGTCCGAGCTGCAATCGGGCATCTCGGTGTCGAACCAGCTCAGCCACCACGTTTCGAAAATCCGGTTCTCGCCGGTCTGGCTTGCGACCATCAGCATCGCCAGCTTTCGCAGATGCGGGTCCTGTGCGCGCTCTGCGGCAATCCGCGCCAGCGCGATGCCCTGGGCGTGATGCGCGGTCATGTGACGGATGTAAGTCTGGTCGGCGTCCCTGTCGCGGCCCATCCACGGCGGCTCGTAACCATGGCTGCCGAACAACGCGGCCGCGCCGAGCAGTGCGATCAAAGCCAGCGCGCCGGTGATCCAGGCGTTGGTGAAGCGAACATCGCGCGCGGGTGCCGCGCCTCGTCTCCAGCGCAACCGGGCGAACAGGGGGTACATCACCGCCGAGGAGCTGTGGACGAGCAGGCCGATCCAGTAGGGCTGCTGCAGCGTGAACAGCGGCTGCCAGAACGGAAACAGCGGCACCAGCACGAACCATTCCATGCTTGACGAGAACACGGCCCAGGGCAGCGCGAGCAGCAGGATCGTGAGCGGCCGCAGGTCGGCGGTCCAGCGCCCGAGCACACCGAAGAACACCAGCGCCCAGGAGAAGTCGGCCCATTGGTGGAAGGCGATCCCGGCAAGGATCGCGCTCCACGACGGCTCCGCGCTGATCGCCCAATCGCGTGCGGGGATGGCGGCCACCGTCATCCAGTCGACGGCGGCATCGCGTCCGATGCGCGCGGCGAAGAGCTGGCTGACGATGGTCGAGAAGGTGCTGCTGATCAGGCCGAGTTCGGCAGCGGCGACCCAGCGCGAGCGTCGCCGTGAGGCGCCTTTATCACCGGTGCGAATTGAATTGGAAATGGTCGACGGCGCGGCGGCGTTCACGTCAGCTGATTGAGTTTCTTCAACGGATTGAGCTCGCTCGGCTTGCTCTGTTCGTCCCGGCCGCGCTCCGCTTGCTCCTTGCCTTCCTCATGGAGATCCTGATCGCCGACGATCTCGCCGACGGCCTGTTTCGCCTTGCCAGCGATCCGCTGACCGAGGCCCTTGGTCTTGCTCATGGTCTGCCTCCAGGCTCACGCCGCCACCCCGGCGCTTGAAGGGGGATGAGCGCCAGGGCCGCGGTTTCGTCTGTTCGGCCTCCGGCAGGGGGGACGTCGGAAGCGTTGAATGAGACTCTCTGACTCGCTGATGGTTCCTCGGCCGTCATCGTGCGTCGAGTGCAATGATCACGCCTTCATTGCCGCGGAGCAGGATGGAGGCGTCCGGCAACGGCTCGGACGGCAGGTCGAGATGCGTGGATATCAGCAGACGGCCGCGACCTTGCCAGTGCCATTTCCGCGGCTCGGCGGCGATGTTGAGCGCAACCAGAATGTCGTTGCCGCCATGCGTCCGCCTGTAGGCCAGAACGTCGTTCTGCGCGCGTAGTGGCTCGTAGCCGCCGTGGCGCAGGCACGCGTGCTCGCGCCGCAGCGTCATCAGCGCGCGAAACAGCGCCAGGATCGAACTTGGGTCGCGCTGCTGCGTGGCCACGTTGGCCGCGCCGTCGGGCGGCTCGAGCGGCAGCCATGGATCGCCGGTTGTAAAGCCGCCGTTGCTGCTGTCATCCCATCGCATCGGCGCGCGTTCGGGATCGCGGCAAAGGCCATACCCCGGCACGAGCTTCTCGAAGGGATCGTGGACGCGGTCGGGCGGAATGGGAACGCGCTTGCGGCCGATCTCGTCGCCCATGAAGAAGAACGGCGTTCCCCGCAGTGTCATCAACAGCATCGCCAGCACGCGCATTTGCGCGTCGCCGATCGTGCTCGCGATTCGCTGCTTGTCGTGGCCACCGATCACCCAGACCGGCCATGCATGATCCGGGATAGCGTTGAAATACGCGTCGATCGTTGCTTGCAGGGACAGCGCGTCCCATTGCGAGTCCAGCAGCGCGAAATTGAGCGGTAGATGCAGGCGCGGTCGGTCGTTGCCGTAGAAGTGGCCGATGCGGTCGGTCTTGCCCTGGACTTCGCCGCACAACATTCGTCCCGGATACCCGTCGATCACCTCGCGGATGAATTCGATGCAATCCATCGTCTCCGGGCGATCGTCGGTAAAGACGGGCGTCTGGCGCTGCGGCGGCGGCTTGCCTTTCGCTCGCGGGTTATGCGGATTGTCGCGCAGCAGCGCGTCCTTGATCAGGACCGCGCTGGCGTCGACGCGGAAGCCGTCGACGCCGCGATCGAGCCAGAAGCGCATGACATCGGCGATCGCGGCGCGCAGCTGCGGGTTGCGCCAGTTCAGATCGGGCTGCTCGACCAGGAAGGAATGGTAGTAATATTGCCGTCGCGCCTCGCACCATTCCCAACCGCTGCCGCCGAAGCGGCTCAGCCAATTGTTGGGCGGGCCGCCATTCTCGGCCGCGTCGGCCCAGATGTACCAATCGGCCTTCGCGCTGTTCCGTGAGCTGCTGCTCTCGACGAACCACGCGTGATCGTTCGCGGTATGGTTGGGCACGAGATCGAGAATCAGGCGGATCTCCGCCGCGTGCAGGGCCTTGAGCAGGCGGTCGAACGCATCGAGGCTGCCGAACGCAGGGTCGATGGAGCAGTAGTCCGAGATGTCGTAGCCGAGGTCGCGGAACGGGCTCTTGGAGATCGGCGTCAGCCACACCGCGTCGACGCCGAGCCATTTCAGATAGTCGATGCGCGATGTCAGGCCGGCAAGGTCGCCCTTGCCGTCACCGTCCGAGTCCTGGAACGAGATCAGTGCGATTTCGTAGATGACGGCGGATTCCCACCACGCACCTTCGTTACGGGACGCCTCGCTCATTGCCTTGCATCACTGTCTTGCATCACCTCGTCGTGCTTCGTCAGGTCCGCCCCGCCGTGGCGTGCGCTGCGATCTGCTTGGCAGCGGTTCGGGCGCCCTCGATGCCCTTGGGATAGCCGCTGCGGTTCGGATACAGCTTGCGCCCCGCATCGCGCGGTGGCCGCCGCGGCTTGGTGTCTTGCGCGGCGCGGTAGTCGAGCATCGCGATGCCGCCGACCATCAGCAGCGCCAGCGCGATATTGCCCTTTTTGGGATTGTCCGCGGTCAGCCCCGAGAGCAGCGCGGCGGCATCGAGGCCGTCACCGCCGACGCGGGCCCACAAGCCGGCGTTCTTGTCGACGGAGAGCGACATGATCCCGGCAAGGATCTCGCGCACGCCGAAGGCGCGGACCAGCGTCTCATGGCCTTCCATGCCCAGCGTTTCCGTGACGCGCCGCGGCGCGAAGAATTCGACGACGCCGAGGCCAATGCTGAACCAGCCGAGCGCACGCGCGAGCTGGTCTTCGGTCCGCTTCAGGCTCGGGCCGCCGGCGACGATCTTGGGGTCGCCCTTGGTGCGAACGATGTTGGAGAAATGGAACATGGATATTGCTCCTCAGGGCTTCAGCACGACCTTGACGCAGGAGTCGCGCTTGTCGCGAAACACCTGATACATCTCGGGGCCTTGGCTGAGCGGGACGGTGTGGGTGATGACGAAGGACGGATCGATCTGGCCTTCCTCGATGCGATGGAGCAGGTCGTCGGTCCAGCGGTTGACGTGAGTCTGGCCGGTGCGCATCGTCAGGCCCTTGTTCATGAAGGCGCCCATCGGAAGCATGTCGGAGAATCCGCTGTACACGCCCGGCACCGAAATGATGCCGCCGGGCCGGCACACATAGATCATCTCGCGAAGAACATGCGGCCGGTCGCTCTCCACCATCACCATCTGCTTGGCGCGGTCGAGCAGCGTGTCGGGCAGGGAGGCCATCACATGCGACTCCATCCCGACGCAATCAATACACTTCTCGGGGCCTCTGCCGTCGGTGAGCTCCTCGAGCCGCTCCAGGACGCTTTCGTTTTCGAAGTTGATGGTGGTGGCGCCGCCGGCTTCGGCCATGCTGAGCCGCTCGGGCAGGCAGTCGATCGCGATCACCTGGTTGGCGCCGAGCAGGATGGCGCTGCGGATCGCCATCTGTCCCACGGGCCCGCAGCCCCAGATCGCGACCGTGTCGGTCGGCTCGATGTCGCATTGCACGGCTGCCTGCCAGCCGGTCGGGAAGATGTCGCTGAGAAACAGCAGCTGCTCGTCGGGAATGCCGGCGGGCACCTTGATATGGGTGGCATCGGCGAACGGCACGCGCAGATATTCGGCCTGACCGCCCGGATAGCCGCCGGTCAGATGCGTATAGCCGAACAGGCCGGCGCCCGAATGACCAAACGCCTTTTCCGCGAGATGACTCTTGCGATTGGTGGTTTCGCAGACCGAGAAATTGCCGCGCTTGCACTGGTCGCATTCGCCGCAAATGATGGTGAAGGGAACGACGACGCGGTCGCCCTTCTTCAGCTTGCCGTCGACGCCGGAGCCGACCTCGACCACTTCGCCCATGGTCTCGTGGCCCATGATGTCGCCGGGCAGCATGCCCGGAATGTAATTGTGAAAGAGGTGCAGGTCCGAGCCGCAGATGGCGCAGCTCGTGACTTTGATGATGGCATCACGCGGATCCTGAATCTCAGGATCGGTGACGGTGTCGCAGCGAATGTCTTCCTTGCCGTGCCAAACCAGCGCCTTCATCTCTGTCCTCCCGCGAGCTACGAGGCATCCAAGTCGAACAACGAACGATGGTTGCTATCGCACGTGGAAAATCTTCGCACCGCACAGTCTTCGGCGGGAGGTTTGCTTCGGCGGGAGGTTTGGCCTGGATAGGAACGAGAGGCGGTTGCAGCCATTGGAGCGTCATCAACGTCATCGCGAGAATACGAGAAGGATACGCTCATGCCCGCCAATCAACTTGCCGTCGTCACCGGCGCCTCCACCGGCATCGGCCTGGAACTCGCAAGATGCTGTGCCCAGGCAGGTTTCAACCTTGTCATCGCGGCGGATGAGCCCGAGATCGAGAGGGTGGCCGTCGATCTCCGCAGGCTCGGCGCCAGCGTCGAGCCAGTCGAGGCAGATCTCGCTACCACCGACGGCGTCGACAAGCTCTGCGCCGCGGTCGGCGACCGGCCGATCGACGCGCTGCTGGCCAATGCCGGCGTCGGCCTCGGCAAGGCATTCCTCGATCAGGATTTTGCCAGGATCAAGCACGTCGTCGACACCAACATCACCGGCACGCTGTATCTGATCCATCGCGCCGGCAACGAGATGCTCCGCCGCAATTCGGGCCGTATCCTGATCACCGGCTCGGTTGCCGGATTCACGCCGGGCAGTTTTCAGGCGGTCTACAACGCCAGCAAGGCGTTTCTCGATTCATTCTCTTTTGCGCTCCGCGAGGAGCTGCGCGACAGCGGCGTC
>NZ_VSST01000055.1 GCF_019402665.1 Bradyrhizobium canariense | reverse complement strand
TCTCCCCGGGGAGCGATGCACTATTGCCCCCGTCGCCTTGCGGATGATCGATGCGCGCACCCGGTCGGGCCGCACATCACCGCAAGCCTTGACGCACAGACCCCGGGCGTCAGGACCACACGCTTTTGCCGTCCGCGGACGTCCCTCCCCGGAGCTCCGGAAGCTTGCGCGTGCTCGCCACCGAAGCCGAAAAGAACCGCTGTGACCGCGCCGGGTCGTTCGCGCGGATCGCGATGGCTCACAGGCATAGCCCGCCCTGCCACCTCGTCACGCGCCGGCGCTGCCGCGTCCATCGCATCCCGGCTCACGTATCGTGACGATCGCGAAACGCCCTTTTTAGCGGGCCGGGATGGCTGCGGTTTACCCGAAGCGATAAATTCGGTCAATCAGAATATTTGGCAACGCAGTGCTTGACCTGTCTGTGGCAGTGTTTTGCCTGTCGGGCAACGCGAGGAATGGTGTGCTCGGCGTCGACTGAGCGCCCCACCCACTGCCACGAGCGGACATGGCTATGGTGTGAGAGAGCCATCCGCTCTGCCTTGGGCCGCGTAGGATGGGTAGAGCGCTTGCGAAACCCATCATGCTTCGTCTGCGGCGGAGGGATTGATGGGTTTCGCTGACGCTCTACCCATCCTACGAGTGCTGAAGCGCTCGGCAGGTCGACCAACGTTATTTTTGCTTTCGAGGATCATCCTCGGCGTTCAAATAGTCGATGCCTGTCGGTCCAATCCCGGTAATCTCGAAGATCACCTCTTCGTCCCTGGTTTCCGCAAACTGCCACACCTTTGGCGGCACGTGCGAAAACGTACCGGGGGGAAAGCTCAGGAGCTTCGATGCATCGACCTTGTCGCCCAGCGCAGAATAGTACGTCCCCGAAATGATGACGCGAACGCGTTCATCGGGGTGAGAGTGCACAGGCATTTTGGAATTCGCCGGTACTTTGAGTCGAACGGTATAGAGGCCCGGCTTGCCCGGATTGCCGTGTAGCACCGCCGATTGCGTCCCCTTAGGCATCGAAAGCAGCGGGCTCCACTTCAGTTCGGTCGCCGTCACGCGCTTGTATTCAAGTGAATTATCTTCCGCGAGGGCCGCACAAAATCCACTCGTCGCAAGGACGGCCAACAAACCGATCCCAAACTTGAGAAAGGACATCTCGGGCTCCGTTGAAAATATCCGGCGCCGCTACTCTACTCCAAGTGGTCTTTCTCTGCCATGGGTCGTCAGCACGCGTAGGATGGGTTTGGCGCTCGCAAAACCAATCATGCTTCGTCATCGGCGGACGGTGATGGGTTTCGCTCACGCTCTATCCTTCCTACGAGCTGTACAGTGTGCTTATCGCCTTCGCGTCAAATCATACTCGCCATGCCGAGCGCGCGAAGAAGGTCGTTCTGAATCGGGGCGACGGCCTCGTTCAGACGCTGGACACCGAGATCCATGCCTTCGGGCATCACGACCGTCCGCAGAGGCCGCCGTTCCGTGGCCTCGACCAGCTGCGCGATCGCATTCGCGACGAGCTGGGGCTGCGGCGGATTCTGCGGATCGTTTCCATCGTTGGAGTGCTGCTTGATCTGACCCGGGATCGCCGCGACATCGCCATAGGTTTTCAGCACGGCGTGGTCGGAGGGTTCGGGGCTGGATGGAAGAAGGTTGCTCGGGAACGGGCCTGGCTCGACGATGACCGAATCCACGCCGAAGCTCGAAAGCTCGTAGCGGTAGGCTTCCGCGAGGGCTTCGAGCGCGAACTTGCTGGCGGAATAGACACCGAAGAACGGGAAGACCACCCGCCCCATGAGCGACGTGACATGGACGAGGACGCCGCTGCCGGCAGCCCGCATGTGCGGCAGAACGGCACATCGGTGCGAACCGCGCCGAAGAAGTTCACGGCGAACTGCGCTTCGATATCCTTGACCGCATAGGCTTCGGTAACGCCGACGGGCATCATTCCCGCGTTGTTGACCAGGGCATCGACCCGGCCGTGCTGCCGGACGACTTCCGCGATCGCGGCGTTGACGGATTGTTCGTCGGCGACGTCCATCTCGAGGACCTGGAGCGCACGCCTTTCAGCCTTTGCCGCTTCGACAAGCTCGTCGCGAACACGGCTATTTCTTGCTGCGACATCGCGCATGGTAGCAACCACCGTGTGACCCCGCTTTGCGAGCTCCAAGGCGGTGAGTTTCCCAAAACCACTGCTCGCACCCGTCACAACCACAACTTTTCCGCTCATCTCACGATCTTTCTCTCAAATCCAAGGGGACAATGAAGTCTATAGACAGACCTGTATGTCTTTGCAATCCTTAAATGGACAGAATAGTCTGTCCAGCGACGTAAACGGCTCGGTTAAGGACGATCGATGGGCACGGTGCTTGATTTCGTGGACGTGGATATTCAACCGCTCGATGCGCTCGCCCCGCGCGAGCGCATTTTGAAGACGGCGTCAGACCTGTTTTACCGGTTCAGCATCAACTCCGTCGGAATCGACCGGATCATCGCCGAAAGCGGCGTGGCCAAGATGACGTTCTACAAGCACTTTCCCTCGAAGGCCGACCTCATCGCCACTTATCTGCGCTACAAGAGCGCCGTCTGGTTTCAGATGCTTTCGACCTCCACCGAGCGAGCCGGTCTCACGCCAGTGGAGCGCGTTCTCGCTGTTTTCGACGCACTCGAACAACCGCTCCTTGCGCCTTCGTTCCGCGGCTGTCCGTTCGCCAAAGGAATGGCCGAATTCGGCCCGGAGGCAAACTCCCCGGGCGTAGAGGCGACCATCGCAGCGTATTTTACAAAGTTGCACGACTTCGTTGCGTCACTCGTTGAGCCCTTGTCATTGAGCAAACCCGAAAGGGCCGTGATCCAGATCCTGTCGCTGTTCGAAGGCTCGCTCGTGATCGCACAGTCAACGCGTGATCCCGCCATCGTCGAGGCTAACCGCGAGGCAGCCAGAGTGTTGTTGGAACAAGGGATCGCATCGTCGTCTTGATCTGGAGCCCTTAATCTGGAGCCCTTGCGAAACTCTTCCTGGTTCGTCACTGGCGGACGGATCGATGGGGGCCGCTGGCGCTCTCCCCATCCTACGCGCTCAAGCTAAGCGCCGCCTGAATGCGCTTGGTACAGCCAGAATTTGCAATCTTGGTACTGGTTTCATGACCAGGCGCGACGCATCTAGCTGCTAGTACCGCGACCGAAGCGAACCCGATCGGCAGTCTCAGTACGAGCCGGTCAATGCAGACAGCGCAGATCGCGGACACTTCCACACTGCCCGGCAGTTTGTAGATTGCCGTTGTGCTTACGCTGCCTGCAACAGTTGCATCAACAGACAATGACCGAGGAGATAATCCTATGAAGGCGATCGTTGTGAGGGAACGGGCCGCGGGAACGGCCGGGATGAAGCTGGTGGAGCGGCCCGAACCGCAGGCATCGATAAACGATGTCGTTGTTCGGGTTCATGCGTCGGGATTTGTTCCGACCGAGCTGACATGGCCCTCGACCTGGACCGATCGCCTCGAGCGTGACCGAACACCGTCGATCCCTGGGCACGAGTTGGCTGGAGTGGTCACCGCTCTCGGATATGGCACTACGGGGTTGTCGGTAGGACAGCGGGTGTTTGGCCTCGCGGACTGGTATCGCGACGGCACGCTCGCCGAGTATGTGGCGATCGAGGCACGCAATCTCGCGCCGCTCCCGGGCGACGTCGACTTCACGGTGGGCGCAAGCCTGCCGATCTCGGGCCTGACGGCATGGCAAGGGCTGTTCCAGCACGGCCGCTTTCAGGCGGGGCAAAGCGTCCTCGCACACGGCGCGGCCGGTGCAGTCGGGTCGATGGTGACGCAACTCGCACGAGAGGCCGGCGCCCACGTCATCGGCACCGGACGCGCCGCCGACCGTCAGACGGTGCTCGACTTCGGCGCGAAGGAGTTCGTCGACCTCGACAACGATGCCCTGGAAGACATCGGCAAAGTCGACTTGGTGTTCGATGTCATCGGCGGTGACATCCAGAAGCGGTCCGCAGCATTGATTCGAGCCGGAGGAACACTGGTCACCATCGTCGGGCCCGCAGAGGCGCGACCCTCCGACGGCCTGGCGGTCGACTTTGTCGTCGAGGCCGATCGTGCCCAACTGAGTGAGATCGTCCAGCGGGTGCGGGACGGACGATTGCGGACAAACATCGGCAACGTCTCGATGTTCGACGATGCCGTCGCCGCCTTAAATCCGACCAGGCGACGCAAGGGGAATACGATCATTCGCGTTCGTCCCTGAGGGCGCATGCGCATTGATGCACGCAGCGTGCAGGATGGGCCGAGCGCTTGCGAAACCCATCATGCTTCGTCATCGGCGGACGGTTTGATGGGTTTCGCTCACGCTCTACCGATCCTACGAGCTTGGTTGGTCCTCAAGCTCCCGGATGTGCTTCGCGGTCCGTATTAACATCGGTACCAACTCCGATCTCGGGACAATCGTGACGCTCACCAGTGGTGATGGTGCCGCCAGCCATAATGATGACCTCGGCCTCTGCCCCAACCGTAATGATGACCACGGCCGCCGTGATGACCCCAGCCGTGGCCACCGCCGTGTCCGTGGCCGCCCTTGACCTCGATAGTGGCAGTCTGTGACGCGCCCAGTGCGTCCGGCTTGGCAGCGGGCATCGCCGAAGCAGAAGGTGAGGGTATTAAAGCAACGCCCCCCGCCACAAAGCCGATCAAACAAAGCCACTTCATGCAATCGCCTCCCGATAAGAATGAGCCAAGGGCCAGCCCACGCGGCACATTGCGGTCGCGTTCGCTCCCGATCTTCAACAATGAAGCCGGGAAAAAGTTGCAATGAATCTGACGCATTGCCGAGGGGCAGGATACCTACGCCCGGTCGAAAGCAGTCGTGGTCCACTTCGAATCAGCGCGTAGGATGGGTTGAGCCCTTGCGAAACCCATCATGCTTCATCATCGGCGGACGGATTGATGGGTTTCGCTGGCGCTCTACCCGTCTTACGAGCTGAGCAAGCGCCTCGTCTTTCGAGACGACCGCTTCGCGGTCTCCTCAGGATGAGGCTGAGTTGCGTCGGGATTCGTTGCAGCCACGTGTTCCGCCCTCATCCTGAGGGCCCGCCAACGGCAGGCGTCTCGAAGGATGTGCCGCGGGGACGCTTACGAGGTCCCCTAAGCCGGCACGATCACCTTGCCGATCGGCCAGAGCGCGATGCCCGCGAGCTTGAGGTGGGCCCACGCGAAGGGTATGCCGATGATTGTGATTGCGAGGGCCAGGGCGGTGAGGAGATGGCCGAGCGCCAGCCACCAGCCGGCGAGCACGAACCAGATGATGTTGCCGATCACCCCGAGCGGGCCGGTGCCGACATCCTCGACACCGGTGACCTCATAGCGGCTGACCGCCCGCGAGCCGAACGGCATCAGCGTGTAGACCGCGATGTTGAACGCTGCCCGCGCCCACGGGAGGCCAATGATGGTGATCGCCATGATGACCGCGGCGACCAGCCAGCCGAGCGCCATCCAGGCGCCGCCGATGAGGATCCAGAGCAGGTTGAGCAGGATGGAAACGGGAGCCATGGGATGATCCGCGAGACGGTGATCCCGTGAGTATAGCACGATGAGCGAGGTTGCGGTCGACGAAGCCGCTCACGAATTCACGGGCGTGTGTAGCCCGGATGAGCGAAGCGACATCCGGGGCTTATTATCCCGGGTATCGCTTCGCTCACCCGGGCTACGCACTACGCACCGTCAGATCTTCCGCCCCGCCTGCTCCCAATAGGGATCGCGCAGGCGGCGCTTGAAGATCTTGCCGGAATCTTCGCGCGGCAGCCCGGCGCGGATCTCGATGTGTTTTGGCACCTTGTAGTCGGCGAGCGAGGCCTTCAGCCGGGCGCGGATTTCGGCGGCGTCGAGCGTAACGTCGGCTTGCGGCTCGACCACGGCCATCAGCGCCTCACCGAACTCGGCATCGGGGATGCCGAACACCGCGCAATCATGCACGCCGGGCACGGCGTGCAGTACGGATTCAATCTCGGCCGGGTAGATGTTGACGCCGCCCGAGATCACCATGTCGCGCTTGCGGTCGCAGATGAAGACGTAGCCCTCTTCGTCGATATAGCCGACGTCGCCCGAGGTGATGAAGCCGTCGCGGTCGATCTCGGCGCGCTTCTCCGGCTTGTTGTGATAGGTGAAATCGGCCATCCCGGCCATGCGGGAATAGATCTCGCCGATCTCGCCTACGCCCAGCACGCGTCCATCCGCGCCGATGAAGCGCAGCTCGGCGCCGGGTGATATTTTGCCGACGGTGCCGGGCTTCCTCAGCGCGTCCTCGGAGGTCGCGAAGGTGACGGCGCTGGATTCGGTCGAGCCGTAGAATTCGTAGATCACCGGCCCCCACCACTCGATCATGGCGCGCTTGACGTCCGCCGGACAGGGTGCTGCGGCGTGAATGATGTGGCGCAGCGAGGAGACGTCGTATTTCCTGCGCACCTCCTCCGGCAGCTTCATCAGGCGGATGAACATCGTCGGGACCATGAAGATCGTGTCGATCTTGTACCGGGCGATCAGCCCGAGAAATTCCTCGGGCTCGAAGCGCGGCATCAGCACCAGTGCACCGCCGAGTTTTCCCGCGCGGATGGCGAACGAGTTCGGCGCGGAGTGATAGAGCGGGCCCGGCAGGATCGTGCGCGCCCCGCGCTTCAGCCCGTAGATCATCGCGCGCATGCGCTCGCCGGCGGCCGCCTGTTCCGGCGTCGGTGCATTGCGCCGTACGCCCTTGGGATGGCCTGTCGTGCCCGAGGTGTAGATCATGTTCATGGGCTGCGGCACGATCGGGCCGTCATAGGGCTGGTGCTGTGCGAGCCAAGGTTCGAAATCGATCGCGAAGTCCGGCGTCTTCAGATGATCGGGATCGATCTTGTAGTTGGACAGGATCTCCGGCGGCGTCGGCACGCTGAGCACGGTGACGCCTTTCGGGATCGCATCGCGCAAGGCATGCAGCATGTCGGCATGGCCGATCAGCACGGAGGTGCCGGTGTCGTTCAGGATGTAGGTGATCTCCTCCGGCTTGAAGTGCCAGTTGATCGGCACGCCGTAGGCGCCCAGCCGCATCGCGGCATAGGCAGCTTCCAGAAAGGCAATGTCGTTGCGCATCAACATGCAGACGCAATCGCCCTGCCTGACGCCGATTTGGCTGAGGCCCGCGGCGATGCGATCGGCACGATCAGCGACCTCGGCATGGGAGCGGCTGCGCTCACCGGAGACGATGCCGAGGAAATTTGACGTTTCGCTCATTGTTGGTTTTTCTTTGTTGTTGAAGTTGCCCCTCATGGTGAGGAGGCGCAAGGCGCCGTCTCGAACCATGAGAGCCCGTGGCCCATCCCTCGAGACGCCGCTTCGCGGCTCCTCGGGATGAGGTCTGCGCTAATCCGCAAACTTCGGCGCGCGCTTCTCCAGATTGGCTCGCACCGCCTCGGTCTGGTTCGCACTGCCGATCAGGTTCTGCTGCTCGACGGACTCGGCAAGCAGCGCGGGGCCCGGATCGACCGAGAGATTGTTGAGCATGCGTTTGGCGGCGCGGATCGCATCGGGGCTTTTTCCCGCGATCTCGCGCGCGACTTCGAGGGCGCTCGCGCGCGGGTCGTCGCAGATGCGCGTGGCGAGACCGTAAGCCATCGCCTCCTGCGCGGAGAAGATGCGGCCGGTGTAGGTGAGATCGCGCAAAATGTCGTCTCGTACGAGCGAGGCCAGGATCGGCGTGCCCGCCATGTCGGGCACCAGACCCCATTTGATTTCCATCACCGACATCCGCGCATCGGGGGTCAGGAAGCGCATGTCGGCGCCGAGCGCGAGCTGGAAGCCGCCGCCGAAGGCGACGCCCTGGATCGCGGCGATCACCGGGACCGGAAGCTGGCGCCAGCCCCACACCGCTTGTTGCGCAAAGTTCGCCTGGCCGTGCGTGCGTTTGGTGAGATCGCGATTTTCGCCACCCGGAATTCCGTTGCCGCCCTTCTCCTTCATGGCGGCAAAACGCCCCATGTCGAGACCGGCGCAGAAGGCGCGGCCCTCGCCAGACAGCACGACGACGCGCACGCTCTTGTCCTTTGAAAGCCGGTCGGTTGCGGCGACAAGGGCCTCGAACATGGCCTGATCCAGCGCATTCATCTTGTCCGCGCGCACCAGCCGAACATCGGCGACGCCTTCCGAGATCGAGATCGAGACGCGCTCTTCCATGAATGAATTCTCCCCTGGTTCCCTGCTGTTCTTGTTCGGTGCCGCTTTACAGGACGACGGCGGCCGGATTTAGTCAATCGATCAATTAATCGACAATCGCAACGGGGAAAACAGCCATGTTCAAGGAAAATCTTCTGGCGGGACGGCGCATCCTCGTGACCGGCGGCGGCACCGGGCTCGGCAAGTCGATGGCGGCGCGCTTCCTCCAGCTCGGCGCCGAGGTGCACATTTGCGGCCGGCGCAAGATCGTTTGCGACGAGACCGCGACCGAGCTGATGGCCGAGTATGGCGGCCGCGTGAGCAGCCACGGCGTCGACATCCGCAACGCGCTCGCGGTCGAGGAGATGATCGAGACCATCTTTCGCGACGGCCCCCTCACCGATCTCATCAACAACGCCGCCGGCAATTTCATCTCGCGCAGCGAGGAACTGTCGCCGCGCGGCTTCGACGCCGTCGCCAACATCGTCATGCACGGCACGTTCTACGTGACGCAAGCGGTCGGCAAGCGCTGGATCGCGTTGAAGCAGCCCGGCAACGTCGTCTCGATCACCACGACCTGGGTGCGCAACGGCTCGCCTTACGTGGTGCCGTCGGCGATGAGCAAGTCCGCGATCCACGCGATGACGATGTCGCTCGCAACCGAATGGGGCCGCTACGGCATCCGGCTGAACACGATCGCACCGGGTGAGATCCCGACCGAGGGCATGAGCAAGCGCATCAAGCCCGGTGACGAAGCCGGCGCGCGCACCAAGGCGATGAACCCGATGGGCCGCGTCGGCACCATGGAGGAATTGCAGAACGTCGCCGTGTTCCTGATCTCGGGCGGCTGCGACTGGATCTCCGGCGAGACCATCGCCATGGACGGCGCGCAGGCGCTCGCGATGGGCGGCAATTTCTACCAGCTCCGCGACTGGAGCGACGACGACTGGAAAACCGCGCGCGAGAGCATCATGGCGCAGAACGAAAAGGATCGTGCGAAGCGGGGGTGACGTAGTCGTCCTGGCGAAAGCCAGGACCCATTCCCACCGAATGTTTTTTGGCGAAGATAGGCCATGGCCGGTCTTCGCCAAATTGCGTTTTGTGGCTATGGGTCCTGGCTTTCGCCAGGACGACGACGTTGAAGCCATGGCGTACCTTCCCCCGTCTTGTCTTCCCCTGCGGATGACGCCACACTCCGCGGCATAAGAACAAGACGGTATGGGAGAAACATGACCACACAGCCATTGGCCAATCTCGCCGACATGGTGCGCGAGCGCGCCAAGAGCCGCGGCAACGCGATCGCCTTCGAGTTCGAAGGCCGCGTCACCAGCTTTGCCGAATTCGACGTCAAGACGAATAAAGTGGCCAACGCGCTGATCGCGATGGGTGTGAGACGCGGCGAGCGCATCGCCTATCTCGGCAAGAACAGCGACATCTATTTCGAGCTGCTGATGGGCGCCATGAAGGCCGGCGTGGTGATGGCGCCCGTGAACTGGCGGCTCGCGGGCCCCGAGGTCGCCTTCATCGTGAGCGACTGCAAAGCGCCGGTGCTGTTCGTGGGACCTGAGTTCATCGCCCTGGTCCGCCAGATCAAGGGCCAGTTGCCGGGCGTGCGCAGCGTCATCACCACCGAAGGTGGCGCGCCGGAATGGCAGGATTTTACAGCTTGGCGCGATGCACAGAGTGGCGATGATCCCAAGGTGCCGATCGACGCGAAGGACATCGCGATTCAGCTCTATACGTCGGGTACGACGGGCAAGCCGAAGGGCGCGATGCTGTCGCATGCGAACTTCCTCAACCTCGTGCAAACCGGCAATGCCGAGGACAAGCCTGAATGGAACCGGTGGTCGACCGACGACGTGTCGCTGGTGGCGATGCCCATCTTCCACATCGGCGGATCCGGCTGGGGCGTGATGGGGCTCTATCACGGCGCCCGCGGCGTGATCGCGCGCGAGTTCGATCCGACAAAAGTGCTGGATTTCTTCGAGCAGTCCGGCATCACAAAGCTGTTCATGGTGCCCGCCGCGATGCAGTTCGTGGTGCGGCAGCCGCGCGCGAGGACTGTCGATTTCTCGCGGTTGAAATACATGCTGTACGGCGCCTCGCCGATACCGGCGGCGCTGCTGAAGGAATGCATCGAGATCTTCAAATGCGGCTTCGTGCAGATGTACGGCATGACCGAGACCACCGGCACCATCGTCGCGCTGCCGCCGGAGGATCATATCGAGGGGCTGGAGCGGATGCGCTCGGCCGGCAAGGCGCTGCCGGGCGTCGAGATCGCGATCCTCGATGTCGATGGCAAGCCGCTGCCGCCGCGCGAGGTCGGCGAGATCGCGACACGCTCGGGCTCCAACATGGCAGGCTACTGGAACCTGCCGGAAGCGACCGCCGCGACACTACGCGGCGACGGCTGGCTTCGCACCGGTGACGCCGGCTACATGGACGAAGACGGCTATCTCTACATCCACGACCGCATCAAGGACATGATCATCTCCGGCGGGGAGAACATCTATCCCGCCGAAGTCGAGAGCGCGCTGTGCGATCATCCCGACGTCGCGGAAGCCGCAGTGATCGGCATACCCGACGACAAATGGGGCGAGGCGGTGAAGGCCGTCGTGGTGATGAAGCCGGGCAAGCAGGCGACCGCCACCGACATCATCAACTTCACCCGCGAACGCATCGCCGGCTTCAAGACGCCGAAGAGCGTGGAGTTCCTGCCGGCGCTGCCGCGCAATCCGTCAGGCAAGATTTTGCGGCGGCAATTGCGCGAGCCGTATTGGGCGGGGAAGGATAGAAGGGTGAATTAGGCCGACTGCGAGAAGCGATGGTGCAATCGGGAGCTCCGTCCATGGCGACATCTCTGGATTGCTTCGCTTCGCTCGCAATGACGGTGTGGAGGCGGATGCGCACCTCTCTCCTCCGTCATTGCGAGGAGCCCTTGCGACGAAGCAATCCAGACTGTCTCTCTGGAAAGACTTTGGATCGCTTCGCTCGCGATAACAGCTAATGCTTCCCCGGCCCCATATAGCCGAACAAAAATCCCGCCACCTTGCGGATCTGGATCTCCTCGCTGCCTTCGGTGATGCGGTAGCGGCGGTGGTGGCGGTAGATGTGCTCGAACGGCTTGTGGCGTGAGTAGCCCATGCCGCCGTGAACCTGCATCGCGCGGTCGGCAGACTCGCAACACAGGCGGTTTGCCCAGTAGTTGCACATCGAGACGCGGTCGGAGAGCGTGCGCTCGATCTGCTCCTCAGTGAGCTTGTCCATTTCCCAGGCGGTCTTGCGGATCAACAGCCGCAGCATCTCGGCCTGGGTCGCAAGCTCGACCAGCGGGAACTGGATCGCCTGGTTCTCGGCCAGCGCCTTGCCGAACGGTTTTCGCTCGCGCGCATATTTCACGCTCTCGTTGATACAGTAGACCGCTGCCCCCAACGAACTCGCCGCCTGCCGGATACGGTTCTGATGGACAAAACATTGTGCCAGCGACAGGCCGCGCCCGACCTCGCCGAACAGCGCGTCCTCGGGAACGAACACGTCCGTGAAGCTGACGCGAGGATGATCGGTCGGCATGTTGAAGGTCCACATGTACTCTTCGATCTTCACGCCCTGGCTCTTGGCCGGCACCAGGAAACAGGTGATACCGCGGGCATCGCCGTCATTGCCGCTGGTGCGCGCGAACAGCGCGCAATGCGTGGCGACGTGCATGCCGGTGGTCCACATCTTCTCGCCGTTGATGATCCAGCCCTTGACGTTGTCGCGGGTCGCGGGCACCGCGCGCGCTTCCATGTGGGTGGCATCGGAGCCATGATTGGGCTCGGTCAGGCCGAAGGTGATGCGGTACTTGCCCTTGATCGAACCGTCGATCATCGCCTTCTGGTCGTCGCGTCCGTAGCGATCGAGCATGGTAGCGACGGGGAAGTTGCCGACGATGGAATGCTCGTTCTGAAGATCGTTGTGCAGGCCGAGCCCCTTGGCGGCAAAGTGCTCGCGGATCACGGCCATCCAGAGATTGGAGCCATCCTTCCCGCCATATTGCTTCGGCACCGGAAATCGCAAATGACCGGCCGCGTCCGCGAGATCCTTGGCCTTGCGCAGCAGCGCTTCCCATTCGTGGCGCGGCAGGCCGCCATTCTCGAAATCGGTGCGGGCCCATTCGCGACGATGATCGAAGAAGCGGATATTATCATCGGCCTCTTCCAGCGGCTTGATCTCGCGTTCGATGAAACGGTCGAGCTCTGCGAGATAGGCGACGAGATCGGCAGGCAATGAGAAATCCACGGCTCTCTCCCGGGTGTTTTTTCGTTTTGCGTTAAGGCGCTGGGCGCAGCTTTGCTTCGCACGATTAAGGTGAGAAGAGCGTCGCCAAGTCAAGCAATGGGAGGCGTACCGGATGCGCAGGGCGCATTGCGCAATTCGATGGTGCTCTAGCGCGGTGGCGCGGTAGTATTCCGGCAATATTCCTTCACGAGAAACTGCGGGAGCGACCATGGAGCTGAAATTCTCAAAGGTGGAACGCAAGGGGCCGATCACGATCGTCACGCTGTCGCGGCCCGAGGTCTACAACGCGCTGCACACCGACGCGCATTTCGAGCTCAACAAAGTGTTCGACGATTTCTCCGCCGATCCCGAGCAGTGGATCGCGATCGTCACGGGCAGCGGCGACAAGGCGTTCTGCGCCGGCAACGATCTGAAGTGGCAGGCGGCCGGCGGCAAGCGCGGCTGGGACAAGGGCGGCTTTGCCGGCCTCACCGCGCGCTTCGACTGCGACAAGCCGATCATCGCCGCGGTCAATGGCGTGGCCATGGGCGGCGGTTTCGAGATCGCGCTAGCCTGCGACCTCATCATTGCCTCGGAGAACGCGACCTTCGCGCTGCCCGAGCCGCGCGTTGGCCTCGCCGCACTCGCCGGTGGCCTGCACCGGCTGCCGCGCCAGATCGGGCTGAAGCGCGCCATGGGCATGATCCTCACCGCGCGCCACGTCAGCGCCAAAGAGGGTCTCGAACTCGGCTTCGTCAATGAGGTGGTGCCGCAGGGCGAGGCGCTCACGGCCGCGCTGCGCTGGGCTGAGATGATCACCAAGAATTCGCCGATGTCGATCCGCGCGTCAAAGCAGGCGATCCAGAAGGGCCTCGGCGTGTCGCTGGAGCAGGCGATCGAGCAGCAGCGCGACTATCCGGCCGTGAAGGCGATGGCGGCCTCGCAGGACTACATCGAGGGACCGAAGGCATTTGCGGAGAAGCGGCCGCCGAAATGGATGGGGAAGTGAAGGCCTCTCCGTCACGACGACGGGCGTCCCAGCATCAGCGGTGTCATGCCCCGGCTTGACCGGGGCATCCAGTACGCCGCAGCCTATCGACTCGACCACAGCCGTCTCGGAGTACTGGATCGCCCGCCTGCGCGGGCGATGACAGCAGACGCGCAACCTTACTACCCGCCTCGCCCCAGCTCCCGCTTGTACGACGCGTAATTCGGCTGATCCACCGCGAGCTTGTCCATCGTGGTCGCCCACAGATGCTCGGCAAGGCCGGGCGTCGCCAGATCGACCTCGCCCTTGGCGATGCGCTCGACGAGCGCGCGGTTGAGATCGGTCACCGACCCATCCATACCCAGCAGCGCGCGCAACCGCCCCACCTCCGCGGCATCGCTCCCCTCCTCCAGCGTCAACTGCCGTGTCACGAGATCGAGAATATTGATGGCGACGCGCAGCTTGAAAGCCTGGTGGCCGGAGATCAGCGGCGCGATATCGTTGCGGAGGAAATCGGCGACTGACTTGGTCAGCTCGATCGGGGTCGGCTCGTCCTGCATGGTCAACTCCCCCGCGGCACCAGCAGCCGCAACAGATCGATCTCGGTCTCGGAGGCACGGCGTCCGATCATGGCGCGTTCCATCGAATGGTCCGGACTTTCTCGAAATCGCTGCATCATGCCGCCGCACATGATGCCCCAGCGCAGCGTGCCCATCACTTCCCAGAATTTGACACGCGATGGATCGACCTTCCGCCCAGCCGCCTCATAGCCGGCGAACAGCTCCTCACGCGAGCCAAAGCCGCCGACGGGCTTGTCGATCTCGCCAAAACGCCAGGAATTAACGCAGACCCAGCCGAGATCCTCCATGGGATCGCCGAGATGAGCGAGCTCCCAGTCAAGCACCGCGCGCACGCCGTCTGCGCCGATGATGAGATTGCCGTTGCGGAAATCGCCGTGCACCAGCGTCGTCTCGGCCGAAGGACCCGGATCGTGGTCGCGCAGCCAGCGCAGCGCCAGCTCGAACACGGGTTTGGGCCAGTCCAGACTGCGATAATCGCGCTCGAACTCGGCGATCTCCTCGGTCGCGGACCGGCTGCGCAGCTCGGGCAATTTGTCCCGCGGCAGCCCGTGCAGCTTCGCAAGCACCTCGCCAATCTGCCGCGCGAGAAGCGGCCGCGTCGCCGCGAACTCGTCGTCGCGCAGGATCTTGCGCGCAATGGTCTCGCCCTCGACCCGCTGCATGATGAAGCCGGTGCCGAGATTGTCGTCCGGCACGAGCACATGCATCACGCGCGGCGACGGCACGCCGGCCTCATAGGCAAGCTGCATCAGCTGCGCTTCCGCACCGAGTCCTGCCGCGCGCGTCGGCGCCGCGCCATACCCCTTCGGCGAGCGGCGCAGGATCGCACCGATCGGCCCATCGGGATGCACGATGTCGAAGCGCCAGGTCTCCTGGCTGGCGCCGCCGGACAGTCTTGCCACGCCAGCGACACCAGTTGCGCCCGGGCACCAGCGCGCAACGCTGCGGGAGAGTTCGGCCTCGATCATTTGCCCTTGATCACCTGCCGTTGAATTTGGCCGGCCGCTTCTCCAAGAAGGCGCCGACGCCTTCGCGGAAATCATCCGTGTCGCCGGCGCGGAGCTGGCACTGGAATTCGAGATTGAGCTGATCCTCGAAGGAATTTTCCGGGCTGTCCCAGTAGAGCTTGCGGATCAGCGACAGCGCGACCGTCGGGCCGCTGGCGAGGTCATGCGCGAGCTTCATCGCCTCCTCCATCAGCACGCCGTCATCATAGACGCGGTTGACGAGGCCCCATTCCAGCGCCTTCTCGGCTGGGAGCCGCTCGCCCATCAGCGACAATTCGATCGAGCGCGCCTTGCCGATCAGCCGCGGCAAGAGCCAGGTCGAGCCGCAATCCGGCACCAGGCCGATACGGCGGAAGGCTTGAAGAAAGTAAGAGGACCGCGCGCATAAAATCATGTCGCCGAGCAGCGCGAAGCTCATGCCGGCGCCGGCCGCGGGGCCGTTGACCGCGGTCACGATCGGGCAATGCAGATTGCGGATGCGGCGCAGGAAGGGATGGAAGCCGGCCTCAAGCGTCAGGCCGGCCTTGGTCTTCTTCGACTGGTTGTTGCGGCCCTGGAGATTCGCGCCGGTGCAGAACGCCCGCCCCGCGCCGGTGAGCACGACGCAGCGCACCTCGTCCTTCTTCTCCTCGATCGTGTCGAGCGCTTCCGCGAGACCGCCCAGCATGTCGACGGAGACCGCGTTCATCACCTCCTGGTGGTCGAGCTTGAGGATCGCGACCGAGCCATCGAGATCGAGCGTGACGTGTTTGAACTGCATGGTTTCCTCGTGAGTTGCGGCCTGCGCCAGTTTCGCAGACCGGAATTACTTTTGCCGGGGCGCATATTTGATTTTTGGCACGGTCTTGTCCATGGTGATCAGAGCATAGCAAGCAATCTTGCGCGCAGCGGCTGATGCGCGCATGCCAAAAAAACAGGAAACGCGCCATGAACCTTTTCGACCTTTCGGGACGGGTCGCCGTGATCACCGGCGGCAATGGCGGCATCGGGCTAGGCATCGCGCAGGCGCTCGCCGGCCAGGGCTGCAACGTCTCGATCTGGGGCCGCAATCCTGACAAGAACAGCAGCGCTGCCGCGAGCCTGGCCGGGCTATCAGGCAAGGTCGACGCGCGGGTCTGCGACGTCTCCGACCCGGCCTCGGTCAATGCCGCGATGAAGGCCACGCTCGACATGTTCGGCCGGGTCGACGGCTGCTTCGCCAATGCCGGCATCGGCGGCGGCGGCCGACGCTCCTTCATCGAACGCACCGAAGAGGAATGGCGTGGGATGTTTGCGACCAATCTCGACGGCGTGTTCCACGCGTTCCAGGCGGCCGCAAAACACATGACCGAGCGCGCCAATGCGGGCGATCCCTTCGGTCGGCTGGTGGCGACTTCGAGTCTCGCCTCGATCTTCGGTACCGCCCGCAACGAGCACTACGCGGCGACCAAGGCCGCGATCAACGCGCTGGTGCGCGCGCTCGGCGTTGAGCTGGCGCGCCACGGCGTCACCGCGAACGCGATCCTGCCCGGCTGGATCAAGAGCGACATGACCTCGGGCCTGATGGCCAACGAGAAATTCGTCGCAAACGTGATGCCGCGCATTCCGGTGCGCCGCTTTGGCGAAGCCAGCGATTTCGGCGGCATCGCAGTGTATCTGATGAGCAAGGCGTCGTCGTACCACACCGCGGATACGTTCGTGATCGACGGCGGCTATACGGCGTTTTGATTCTCGTAGCCCGGATGGAGCGCAGCGCAATCCGGAACGGCCAAAAGCAAACAAGACCCGGATTACGCTGCGCTCCATCCGGGCTACAAGATGAGGGAAATAGGGCAAAATGTTTTCACACGTGATGATCGGCACCAACGACCTCGACAAGGCCAAGGCCTTCTACGACAATTTGCTGTCCACGCTCGAGATGCGGCCAGCGCGCGTCGACGGCCATCGCATCTTCTACATCACCAAGACCGGCGTGTTCTCGGTGACGAAGCCAATCAACGGCGAAGCGGCGACGCCTGCGAATGGCGGCACCATCGGCTTTGCCGCCAACTCGCCGGAGCAGGTCAATGCATGGCATACGGCCGGCATCGCTGCCGGCGGCGTTCCTTGCGAAGATCCGCCCGGCATCCGCCAAGGCCCGGGCGTCAACCTCTATATCGCGTATTTGCGCGACCTCGACGGCAATAAGATCTGCGCCATGCATCGGATGGCGAATTAGCCACAGCAAACACTGTCATTCCCCGCGAAGGCGGGGAATCCAGTACGCCGCGGCTTCTCGATTCAATCATGTCCGTCACGGATTACTGGATCGCGCGCCTTCGCGGGCGATGACAGCAGCGCTCGCGGCAACCGTCCCATTCAAACAACATTTCAAACGCCCTGCGAAATTCCATCGCATGGCATGGCTCGCGTTGGAAAATGCACGCTCGCACTTTGGCGACGCTGCGACTATTCTCCGGGTCAACGCGATCTCAGCGACCCGGGAGGAACAATGACAAAACACACCTATATTCCCCGCACCACCAACTACACCCTCAATCCCGGCGACGAGCTCAACGACCTCAGGATGTCGGACCAGGTCCGGCCGCTCTATGATCACGTCAGGAAGTTCATCCGCGACACCGTCGAACCGATGTCGATCGAATTCGCCAAGGCCGGCGAAGGGAAACAAGACCGCTGGAGCTTCACGCCGAAGCAGCTCGAGGTACTGGAGAAGGCCAAGAACAAGGCCAAGCAGGAAGGCCTCTGGAACTTCTTCCTGCCCGACGACGAGACCGGCCAGGGCCTGAAGAATCTCGACTACGCCTATATCGCATCCGAGCTCGGCAAGAGCCCGTTGGCCTCGGAGAGCATGAACTGCTCGGCGCCTGACACCGGCAACATGGAGGTGCTGGAGCGCGTCGGCACCAAGGAGCAGAAGGAGAAGTGGCTGAAGCCACTGATGAACGGCGAGATCCGCTCGGCCTATGTCATGACCGAGCCGAACGTCGCCTCCTCCGATGCCAAGAACATCTCGACCACCGCCAAGCTCGTCGGCGACGAATGGGTGATCAACGGCGAGAAGTATTACATCTCCGGCGTCGGCGATCCCCGCTGCAAGATCCTCATCGTGATGGTGAAGACCAATCCGGATGCGGCGCCGAGCAAGCAGCAGTCGCAGATCCTGGTGCCGCGCGACACGCCCGGCGTCGAGGTGCTCGGCCCCATGTACGTGTTCGGCCAGGACCACGCGCCGCGCGGCCACATGCACATGCGCTTCAACAACGTGCGCGTGCCCAAGGAGAACATTCTGCTCGGCGAAGGCCGCGGCTTCGAGATCTCGCAGCTTCGGCTGGGCCCCGGCCGCATCCACCACTGCATGCGCACCATCGGCAAGGCCGAGAAGGCACTCGACCTGATGGTGCAGCGTGGCCTCACCCGTGAAGCCTTCGGCAAGAAGATCGCCCATCTCGGCGGCAACATGCAGATCATCGCGCAGGCGCGCTGCGAGATCGAGGCGATGCGGCTCATGGTGCTGAAGGCCGCCAAGGCCATGGACGTGCTCGGCAACAAGGAGGCTCGTGTCTGGGTCTCCATGGTCAAGGCCATGGTGCCGGAGCGCGCCTGCAAGATTATCGACCAGTCGATCCAGATGCACGGCGCCACGGGCATCTCGCACTGGACCCCGCTCGCCGAAATGTACCAGGACGTCCGTCATCTCCGCTTCGCGGACGGTCCGGACGAGGTGCACTGGATGGTGGTGGGACGCCACGAGCTGAGCATGGCGTGAGGTCTCGCCAAGCGCGGCCCTGCCGTAGGGTGGGTTAGCGAAGCGTAACCCACCACTGTTCGTCTCCGGGGAAGCGAAAGAGGTGGGTTACGCTAGCGCTAACCCACCCTACAATACTGCGATGTTCAGCGATGCGCCTACGACGCGGCCACCTCGCCGACCTTGTCCTGCGTCCTGGTCTCGAAGTCGCTGGCGTCGTGACGCTCGTGGAGCTGGCTGGCGGGATCGCCGGAGACACGGTTGACCATGCGGCCGCGCTTGACGGCCGGACGCTTGGCGATCTGGTCGGTCCAGCGCTGCACGTGCTTGTAGTCCTGCACGGAGAGGAATTCGCCCGCGCCATAGACCAGCCCCTTGGCGAGCGCGCCGTACCAGGGCCACACCGCCATGTCGGCAATGGTGTATTCGCTGCCGGCGAGATATTCGTTGTCGGCGAGCCGGCGGTCGAGCACGTCGAGCTGGCGCTTGGTCTCCATCGCGAAACGGTCGATGGCGTATTCGATCTTGGTCGGCGCGTAGGCGTAGAAGTGGCCGAAGCCACCGCCGAGATAGGGCGCGCTGCCCATCTGCCAGAACAGCCACGACATCGCTTCAGTGCGGCTCTTGATGTCCTTCGGCAGGAAGGCGCCGAACTTTTCGGCGAGGTAGAACAGGATCGAGCCGGACTCGAACACCCGGATCGGCTCCGGGCCGGAGCGGTCCATCAGCGCCGGGATCTTGGAATTCGGATTGATGTCGACAAAGCCGCTGCCGAACTGGTCGCCGTTGCCTATTCTGATCAGCCAAGCGTCGTATTCCGCGCCCTTGTGGCCGAGCGCCAGAAGCTCCTCCAGCATCACGGTGACCTTGACCCCGTTCGGCGTCGCCAGCGAATAGAGCTGGAAGGGATGCTTGCCGACCGGCAGCTCCTTGTCGTGAGTGGGACCGGCGATGGGACGGTTGATGCTGGCGAACTGCCCGCCGTTCTCCTTGTTCCAGGTCCAGACTTTGGGCGGCACGTAGGCGGGGGTGTCGGTCATGAGGGGGCTCCGGCGAAAAGATGCGTCTGCATTAATTAGCCCACGGACGGCCGATGGCAAGCCCTGCCGGCCCTGCGTCCGGCGCGGGCCTCGAGGCCGCGTCATGCATCCGACGTTGCCGAGGACGACCTGCACCAGAGGCCGCATCTGT
Organism: Bradyrhizobium canariense; assembly: GCF_019402665.1. GTDB lineage: Bacteria > Pseudomonadota > Alphaproteobacteria > Rhizobiales > Xanthobacteraceae > Bradyrhizobium > Bradyrhizobium canariense. Next base: position 1,313 of record NZ_VSST01000055.1, on the reverse strand, counting down.
CGAGCCATGCGTGCGGCTTCGCGTAACACGGCGTGTGCACGCAAGATGCGCCGCCAAATCCGGATTGGCATAGCGCAAGACGATGGTCTAGCGTCGATGAGCCTTCGCTCAAGATTGCGACAACAGCAACGCGAAGGCCCGCCGGAGGGAACGATGAAATCGCCGATCTGCGACATGCTGGGCATCGATTTCCCCCTGCTCGCCTTCAGCCATTGCCGCGATGTCGTCGCCGCCGTCAGCCGGGCCGGAGGCTTTGGCGTGTTAGGTGCCACCGTGCACACGCCGGATACGCTGGAGCGCGAGCTGAAATGGATCGACGATCACGTCGACGGCAAGCCCTACGGCGTCGACGTGCTGATCCCCGAAAACATCTCGACCTCGGGCGAAAAGGACGTCACCTGGAAGAGCCTTGAAGCGCGCGTGCCTCAGGAGCACCGCGACTACACGCGCAATCTCCTGAAGAAATTCGACATCGAACTCACGACCACCGAGGTCGCCGACAACCAGCCGCAGCCGTTCGATGGCAGGACCGCGCTAGAGCTGCTGGAGGTCTCGTTCAAGCACCCGATCCGCCTGATCGCCAATGCGCTTGGCGTGCCGCCGAAGGCCATGATCGAGATGGGCAGGAAGCACGGCGTGCCGGTTGCGGCGCTGGTCGGCGCCAAGGAGCACGCACTGCGCCAGGTCGCGGCCGGCGTCGATATCCTCGTGGTCCAGGGCACCGAAGCCGGCGGCCATTGCGGCGAGGTCTCGACCATGGTGCTGGTGCCGGAGGTGATCAAGGCGATCAAGAATATCCGCGACGTGCCGGTGCTCGCCGCCGGCGGCATCATGACGGGACGGCAGATGGCGGCCTGCATGGCGATGGGTGCCGCGGGCGCCTGGACCGGCTCGGTGTGGCTTGCCACCGTCGAGTCGGAGACCACGGAGATCTTTCGCGAGAAGATGATCGCGGCATCGTCGCGCGATGCGGTGCGCTCGAAGGGCCGCACCGGAAAGCCGGCACGGCAGCTTCGCTCGGTCTGGACCGATGCCTGGGACCGCGCACCCGAGAGCCCCGGCGCATTGCCGATGCCTCTGCAAAGCATCGTCAGCCGCGACGCCTTCAACGCGATCGACCGCGCGGCGGCGGGCGGCAATGCCAAGGCGCGCGATCTCGTGAGTTACTTCGTCGGCCAGGGCGTCGGGCTGATCGACAGCGTGAAGTCGGCCGGCGCGGTGGTGCAGGAGTTCAAGGAAGAGTTCGCCGAAGCCGTCGAGCATATGAATTCGCTGGTGGCGGAGTGATTGCCACACACCGTCATTGCGAGCGC
>NZ_VSST01000054.1 GCF_019402665.1 Bradyrhizobium canariense | reverse complement strand
TAATGGAATCGCTCGTCTAGAACATTGAGAGGGGCGCTGCCGCATTGTGACCAACAAACTAATCACGTTCACCCATCTAAGCCGGTAGTATCACCGCAAAAACTTCGCTGATACTGCTCGATAAGGACAGAGGGGAGCGAATTCTAGATGCATGAATGATCCGCCTTCTGCGAGCCCGTAGCGTTCACTCGCTGCAGTTCAACCGTGATTTACCTGAGAACTGGCTCGTTCGACTGAAACAGGACGTAGTCTTGTAGTTGGTTTTTCACTTTCGTTCGATTGCGAACTCGACCGGTTAAGCGCCCCGTCGCGCCGCCGCACTTCCTGTAACGTCGGAGTCAATAGTCAATGTCAAGAAGAGCTCTCATTCTGCTTGAAGGCGGAATTAATGGCCCGCTTTACGTGCGCGCGGCCCACCGTCTTGGCCTTCATCCTGTCACCCTGTCGGCTGATCCAACTCAGTACGGTTATCTCGCAGCGGGCGGCTGCGAGGCCATACGTGTCGACACAGATAATCTTGATGCGATGATAGGCGAACTTTCTACGTTATCTCCCGCTTCCGAGATTGCTGGTATTACGAGCGCCCGGGAATCCGCCTATGCGGCGGCCGGCAAGCTCTGCCGACATTTCGATCTACCGGGACCGGACCCCACAGCAGTTGAACGGTGTTGCGACAAGTTCGCTCAACGTCAGCGCATCGCAGCGGCGGGCGTCCCCGTACCTGCTTATCGCCTAGCAACGAACGCGGCGGACGTAGCGAGTTCTGCCGCCGAAATCGGGCTGCCTGTGATTGTGAAGCCCGCTGTAGGCATCGGCAGCAACGGTGTCCGATTGTGCCGCGACGCTGATGAGGTAGGCGAGCATACGACTTATCTGTTGAATGGGAGACACATGTGGCGGTCCTCCCCGAGGATACTTGTCGAAGAATTCGCACAAGGTCCTCATTACAGCGTTGAAATAATGGAAAATAAGGTCATTGGCATAGGCGCCGCTGACTTCGGCAGCCCACCTCATTTCATCTGTCGCGAGTACGTCTATTCTGCCGTTATGGCTGAGGACGAACATAGGTGCATGGCCGACGTTTCGCTGAGCTGTTTGCAAGCCCTAGGCCTTGGTTGGGGGCCAACAAATATTGATCTACGTTGGACAAAGATTGGTCCGGTCGTGATTGAAGTCAATCCGCGTCTTGCGGGCACACCGATTCCTCAGCTTGTCAAGCTGGCCTATGGTGTCGATCTTGTGTCGGAGCACATCAAGCTGGTCATCGGCGGGCAATGCGACTTGCGGGGAACTCGTTCCCATGCTGCGAGCGCCCGGATTCTAGTTGCTGATCGCGATGGTACCCTCGATGCCGTAAATGGCGTTAGTCGAGCTGCGGCAGTCCCAGGTGTGGCAGAGGTGGCCTTTTCTATTGAACCCGGGACCCAGATTGTTAGAAATGGCGACTACCGAGACAAAATCGGACATGTCATTGCTGCTTCGCCAAGCGTTGGCGAGACGACGGCCATACTCCAGAACGCTGTAAGCTTCATCGATTGGTCGATCGTACCCTTTCCAACAGTGGGAGCATGAACAACGCTTTCAGCCGGTGAGATCGTAGCGGTCTATTCGCGCATAGAGGCCTTCTCTTGTCGCCCCATTGTGGCACTCGTAGCGCGGATCTAGGCGTCCGGGCTGAGTGCGCCCTTGTCAGGAAGGCCACCACCTTAGATGGTGCCCCCATCGCTTCACTTTCTGACGTGAGCGTTTCCGTTAGAACTCGCTTTTTTGCCATCTCCGCATTGCGTCGCCAGTTCGTTCCGCGCGTCACAACCCAGCAACATTGCTCCGAACAGCGGAGCTCGCCAGCAGGCGCACTAGTACCCACTTTCCCTGGGAAGTGAGTCATGATTCAACGTCGGGATGATACCCGAAGCAAGAGAAGTCCATCTTTCGAAGAAAGATCGCCAAGTGCTTGAGCAACGTTGCCGCTCACCGGTGACGTTGCAGCGCGATTTGAAGCGAGCCCGGATCGTTCTGCTGGCAGCAGCAGGTCGCAGCACCCGATCGATCGCCAAGGAGGTTGGGGTCCAGCCTCGGATTGTCAGCCTTTGGCGGCACCGCTATGCGGATCATGGTCTTGAAGGTCTGCAAAGCAAGCCCCTGCCGGGCAAACAGCCGATCTATACGAAGGCCACTGACAAGCGGATTTTGAAGTTGCTCGATAAGTCGCCCCCCGCTGGGTACGCGCGCTGGACTGGGCCTCTGCTGGCTGGGGAACTTGGCGATGTCGACGTGCAATATGTCTGGCGATTCTTGCGCGGTAACAAGATCGATCTCGTCGCTCGCAAGTCTTGGTGCGAGAGCAGCGACCCGCAGTTTACGGCCAAAGCCGCCGACGTGGTTGGCCTCTATGTCGCCCCACCGAAAAAGGCCTTGTGCTATGCGTGGACGAAAAGCCCTCGATTCAGGCCTTGGAAAGAGCGCAGGGTTATCCGAAACTGCCCAACGGCAGATCCCTGACCGGGCAAAGTCACGACTACAAGCGGCATGGCACGACCACGCTGTTTGCAGCGCTGGAAGTCGCTACCGGGAAGATCCTTGCGACGCATTCGAAGCGACGTCGCCGGGTCGAGTTTCTCGACTTCATGGATCGCGTGACCGCAGCATTTCCGAACCGACAGCTTCACGTCATTCTCGACAACCTCAGCACCCATCAGAGGAACGAGGAATGGCTCGAGGCACATCCCAATGTGAAATTTCATTTCACGCCCACCAGCGCATCCTGGCTCAATCAGGTCGAGGTGTGGTTTTCGATCCTACAGGGGCAGTCGTTGAGCGGCGCCTCGTTCACAAGCCTCAAACAGCTCGAGCAGCACATCGATGCCTACATCAAAGCATGTAACGGCAAGGCTGAGCCATTCGTCTGGACCAAGAAAAAGGTCCGCCAGCGTCCCTTCAAAGGTCGACGTATCACTCAGCTCTGATTCCGGGTACTAGTCTTGGCATTTGTCGCGGTTCGATGTCCAAAAAGTACAAGCATAGTCAGATCGACGATCACCTCGCAAGCTAAACGGCTATTCAGCTCGATCGCGCGGCCTTAAATCGCGTCGCAACAGTGCTTTTATGAGCGGCCTACCAGCCCTAGGGATTGAGCATTTTCTGAAAGTCATGCATCGTCGAGCGGAATCTAGATTAGGCGGCGTTAGTCGAAGGCCCTGTCTATAGGACACTTTTAGTTGGATTAGATGACACAACGTCCGCCGCTCCCGCCGCCCTTTCCTGTCGATGAGTACTGCTCGCGCCTCGCAGCATTGCGTATCATCATGGCCGAACGGCACATTGACCTACTTGTCGTCGACCAGTTCGAACATATGGTCTATTTCAGTGGATACCGGTCCACGGCGGCCACCTACCAAGCTTTACTTATCCCGCTCGATCAACAGCCCGTCGCAGTGATCCGCGCGCTCGATGCACCGATCTTCGCAGAAAAGAGTTGGTTCGCCGACCATGTGGCATATGCCGACAACGAAAATCCGATCAAAGTTGTTACCGAAACGATTAAAGCACGCGGTTTTGGGTCTTCAGTCGTGGGCGTTGAGCGCGACAGCCATTTTCTCACGGTAAACCGGGCATTGGAGATAGAAAGCCTGTTACCTAGTGCCAGGATCGTCGATTTCTCTCGAGTCATGTGGGAGATGCGGCAAGTTAAGTCCCCCCTCGAACTTGCTTGTCTCCAGGTAGCCGCAGAGATCTGTGGCCGCACGGCCGCAGCAGCGTTCGCTGCCGCTGGACCCGGAATCAACGAACGAGAAGTTTTCGTGGCCATGACCAGCGAGGCGTGGCGCAGCGGTGCGGACAACGCGCAAGTTGCCGTGCTGGTCTCTGGACCTCGCTCGGGGGCCTTACATGCAGAGATCGGTGGCCGCACGCTGGCCGACGGAGACATCTTGCATGTGGAACCGGTTCCCTATTTTCGCGGCTACACTTCCCGAATGATGCGTCCGAAGTCGATCGGTACGCCGATCGACGAACAACTTCGGGCCAGCGAAACGATGATCCGGATCCAAGACGAGCAATTCCGCGGCATGAGACCGGGTGCGAACGCAAAGGACGTAGATCGCATTGTGCGCGAAGGAATGTTGGCATCTGGATTGCGAGACAGCTACACGAATATCACCGGCTATACGCTCGGCCTCTCCTGCGCTCCTCGCTACAGTGATTTCACCCGCGTTTTTCTGGCCGATAGCGACTGGCTGCTGGCCGAAAATCAGGTATTCCACATGTACACGTCGGCCCACGGAATGGCCTTTAGCGAAACGATTGTCGTCACGCCTCAGGGAGGAAAGCGCTTAACCCAAATGGAGCGCCGCCTCTCTTTCTGACTTCATCCAGTAAGTGATCTCTTTCCGGCTAGAAGCAATCTTCATAAACGCAACTTCAGAACCGGTTCGCGCTTCCCGATGAAGGGTAGTTGCAGGACGCGGCCTGCTCTCAGGAGAACAATATGGCAAGGTTGGGAATTCTGCGCCTCTCCAACGACGGCATTTATCATGGTCAAAATCCAGACTTCGGCCCTGGAATTGCCGAAGAGAGCCGCTATGGCTCCGCCCCAATATGGGGTCAAGTCCCAGGTGCATGGGCCAGCAGTGTTGTTGCGGGTGATCCTGCCCGTGAGGGAGCGTACGTGAAAGCTGCGCAAGAGCTCGTAAAGAACGGAGCTGACGCAATCACATGTGACTGCGGCTTCACCGTGCGGTACCAGCATGCAATTGCGGCAGCCGTACCGGTACCCGTCTCGACTTCAAGTCTACTTCTGCTCCCTATGCTGCTGCTGAATGTACCGGCGAACAAGAAGGTTGCAGTACTCACTGCCGACTCGCGATGCCTGGATGACGGTATATTCGCTTTGTTGGGCATCAAAGAGCGATCACGTTTGGCAATCGAAGGGCTCGAGGGTACTGCGACCTACTCCTACATGTGGGCGGAGCGCGGCGAGATCGACGTTCAGGCAATTTTGGCCGACACTGACAATATGATTGCCCGTATTCGCAAACACGAGAATATTGGAGCCATTCTATGTGAGTGTACGATTTTTGTGAGAGTCTCGCATCGAATCCGAAGGGCTACGGGACTGCCAGTTTATGACGCAGCAGATAACGCGACGTTCCTTATGAAGGCGGTCGCGTAGGACTGTCGGTGTCATCACTACAGGTTTATCCATCGAATGGGCGCCATCAGGTCGGCCGCGGAAACGGAAACAACACCACGTGGCTCGTGCTGCCGACATGACCCTAGGCGCTTCACGCACAAATGCTCGCGTAGGCGCTGGTGAGCCTGAGATCGAAGGGTCATCGCAGCCGCTATGCGGACGCGGGGGCGATCATCCAGAACCGGCAGCGATGGACCCTGGCGAAGCCGCACCGCGCGGTCGACAGGCTGCCCGTTACAATTCAAGGCAAATATATTTGACCGGCGATACAGATGCAGCGCCGTCCTGCTGCTGCGCTGGGACGCTATGCGTGCCTACTGATCTTCCGAGGCCGTGCATCTCATGAGTGCTGTTCTTCTATTAAGTCTCACTCCGTCAGAAATGGATCGGGCGCCTGCGGCGAGCGATGGGTCGGTCCGTCGGACCTTGAGCTGGACGGCAGGACTGGTTCAATGAACGGGGCGAGAGCGGCGAATAAAGCTGAGTATTCGGCCGAATCAGGCACCTTGAGTCCACTTAGGAACCGAAAGTTTCGTTTGATCTGGTTGTCTAATCAGATTTCGAATCTCGGCTGGCTCGTGCAGACCGTCACTATAAGCTGGTTGATGGCGACCACCTCGGGCTCCGATCTGATGGTCGCGCTGGTTCAGGCCTCTTCGACGTTACCGGCATTCATTCTGTCTCTTTTCGTCGGCGCGATCGCCGACAATTTCAATCGGCGCGGCGTCATGCTGGTTGGCCGTGGCCTCGTCATCTCGGCCTCTGCAACGTTGAGTACACTTCTAGCCTTGGGCCATTTCGACCCGTGGATTATGCTCGGCTTCACATTTCTGATCGGGTGTGGCTCAGCTCTCAACGATCCCGCCTGGCAGGCGTCCATTGGCGACATCCTGCCTCGACGCGATCTTCCAGCAGCAATTACCCTGATCTCAGTAGGCTTCAACACGGTCCGCAGCGTAGGCCCCGCGCTCGGTGGGCTCATCATCGCCTCCTTCGGGCCACTCACTGCCTTCGTCTTGGCCACGGTCGGTTACTTTGCCCCACTATTCGCGATCTTGCTATGCAAATGGGATAGTCGTTCTTCGCCGCTTCCCCGCGAAGCAATGACGACCGCGATCTATGACGGCTTGCGCTTCACAGCGATGTCTTCCGAGATCAAGGTAGTGATCGCTCGCGGCACGCTTTTTGGCCTTGGAGCCAGCTCGATACTCTCGCTGCTCCCTCTCGTCGTTCGCGATCAATTGAAGGGAGGACCGCTCGCCTATGGCATCCTAATGGCGGGCTTTGGGACGGGCGCGTTCTTGTGCGGGGTCTTTAGCAGCACTTTCAGACGAAGGATGTCGCAGGAGCGTCTCCTTAAGCTCGCCTGCATCGCCTGCGCGACCTGCATGATCTCACTATCCTCGACCGATTCACTGGTAGTGGCAGCAGTCTCGCTAGCTTTGGGTGGCGGTGGATGGGTACTTGCTTGGTCAGGACTTGGCGCCAGCGTGCAACTGGCGAGCCCTCGATGGATCCTGGGCCGCACTATTTCACTTTATTCCGCACTGACGAATGGCGGCATCGCAGCCGGCAGCTGGCTTTGGGGTACGGCGGCACAGCACCATTCCCCAAGCTGGGCTATGGGCATATCCGCGCTGGTTTTGTTGCTGGCCGCTGCCGTTGGACTCCTGATGCCCGTCCGCGATCGAAAGGAGTCTGCTCCAGACCCGCTGGGGGAATTCGACGCGCCGGCCGTTGCGCTTGATCTCAAGCCGAGAAGCGGCCCCATAGTCGTCCAAGTCGAATACCGTATAACGGAGGAGAAACTCGACGCTTTTTTGAAGCTTATGCGCGAACGTCGTCGGGTACAATGCCGCGTCGGTGCCCGACATTGGTCACTTCTGCGCAACCTGCAAGAACCTTCGCTTTGGACGGAGACGTTTCGGACGCCGACCTGGACGGACTACCTCCGCTTGAATCACCGCCTGACGCCCGCGGACAAAGAGCTGGATGATCGCGTATTCCAATTGCATGCAGGCCACGGTAAACCACACATGACGCTTGCGATCGAGCGACCCACAGACTCGGCTCGCAAACCCGAGGAAGTGACACCGATCTTGTCTCCCCGCTGATCGGCTTAGCTTCACGATTGGAGCGCTTGCACCAAGGAACGCGGGTCAATCAATGTAATCGCGCAAATGACGAGGCACACTCCGGCGCTCCTGTCGCCGATGTTCACGCCGCCGATTGGCGAACCCGCGATCTCCCGCCGCGGCTGTTCTGGGCACGGATTTCAATTAGAGCTCGCTCGACGTTCATCCGAACCGGACAAAGTTGGACTCTGTTTGCGCGAGATCCAACCTGTCATGTCATGCGGGCCTCGTGCGCTCCCTTGTTCCTTCGCTGAGAGAAAACAGCCGCGTGCTCCGCGCCGAAACGGGGCCCGCTGTACCGACAAATCGTCCTGTATGGCCATCGACTCGACGCGAGTTGCGCACCACCGTCAGCGCGAGATATGTGTTGCCAGAATAATCGATGATAGCGTCCGCTCGACGCCTTCAATAACTCTGATGGTTTCGACCAATCGATCCAGCTCCGCGATGGACGGTGCTGAAATGATCGCAATCAGGTCGAAAGAACCGCTGACTGAATGCAGAGCGGTGACCTCGCGCAGCTTTTCAAGCGCAGACATCACCTGCGCCATCGTTTTCGGGGCAATGGTGACCAGGATGTGCGCGCGGATCAGGCTCGAAGAGTATTCTTCGGACAATCGCACACTGTAGCCGGCGATTACGCCTGCTCTTTCCAACCGCTCCAGCCGAGCCTGCACTGTAGTTCGAGACAAGCGCAGCTGCCCTGCCAATGTCACAACCGGCATACGGGCGTTCTCGCTTAGAAGTGCGAGCAATTCTCTGTCTTTCGCAGTCAAAAGCATGGTCATGAGGCAGAATGCCCAGAAGAGTCGTCAGTCTGCCAAAAACTACGCGCCAAAATGTGCAGTTTATCGCTATTAATCGACCAATCCGCGCCTAAACTCTTCGGATTCGATATGCAAACCGGGGATAAAATCATGAAAGACGTATTGGTCATTGGTGCAGGCAAGATCGGTGGCGCAATCGCGGCGATGCTCGCCGATACAGGCGATTACAAGGTGGCGGTCGTGGACCGAAGCAGCGAGCAGCTGGCCAACATTGACCACCATCCGGCGATTTCCACCGCGCCACTTGACATTACCGACGAAGCGACTCTGCAGGCCGCGCTGAAGGGCAAGTTCGCGGTGCTTTCGGCCGCACCTTTTCATCTCACTGGGAAGATTGCCGAGGCTGCCTTGAAGGGGCAGGTGCACTATCTCGACCTCACCGAGGATGTCGCCTCGACCAGGAAAATCGAGGCTCTAGCACAGAATGCCGAGCGAGCTTTCATCCCCCAATGTGGTCTTGCACCCGGTTTCATTTCCATCGTGGCCAGCGATTTAGCATCGCGCTTTGACAGTCTCGATAGTGTGCGGATGCGCGTTGGCGCGTTGCCGCAATATCCCTCAAATGCGCTTAACTACAACTTGACCTGGAGCACCGACGGTCTGATCAACGAATATATTGAGCCCTGCGACGCCATTGTCGAAGGCAAACAGGTGAGTGTGCCGGCAATGGAAGAGCGCGAAGAGTTTTCGCTGGATGGCGTAACTTATGAAGCCTTCAATACCTCAGGCGGTCTCGGCACGTTGGCAAAGACCCTGGAGGGCAAGGTGCGGACCATGAACTACCGCACTATCCGCTATCCTGGCCATCAGGCCATTATCAAGGCGCTGCTGAATGACTTCAATCTTAAGAATCGCCGCGACGTCCTGAAGGACCTTTTCGAGAATGCATTGCCCGCGACCATGCAGGACGTCATCGTGATCTTCGCGACCGTTTGCGGCTGGCGGGAAGGGCGTTATCTGCAAGAAACTTACGCAAATAAGATCTACGCTGGAATGTTTGCGGGACGAAAAATGAGCGCTATCCAGATCACGACCGCTGCGGGCATTGCCACCATCTTGGACCTACTGGCGCATGGGCGCCTTTCGGCGAAGGGCTTTGTCCGCCAGGAAGAGATCGCATTGGCGGACTTCCTCTCTAACCGTTTCGGTAAGGTTTACGATCCAGACCTCATGCGGATGAGGCAGGCGGGGTGAGGCAAGCCTACCTCGCGGGTGCTTGAGTTGACGTATACTGGCCGTCTTGAAAGCACCGTGATCACGGGAGGGCGGCGGCGATTGTGCCGCGGCCCTCTGGCGCCTGTTCTGGAGATCAGGATGGCCAGTTTCTTCTGCTCGAGTTCAACTATCTCTTACGTAACTTTTCGGACGTCGCCGCTCCCCAGGTCTTACGGCCGGTCGCACTTCGCTTTAGGCCGAGTACCGGCTCAAGAGCCACATCGGGATTGATGAACAAAAGACCGGCAGCTGGTCCTTTGTTAGAGGACCTTACGGCGAACCGGCCGTTATCAGCAATGCATAAGGTGACGTTCGTCGCACGACAAGTTGGTTAGAAACTCTCGCGCTTCTGACCTGTCGTTTTCAAATGCGCCGGAAGAGCGCATCCGCCGCGGTTGCAGTTCTATGGCACAGCTCGGCGACGGACGTCGCTGCGAAGCCCCCGCCGGGCGATCATGCATCGTAGTAGTTCAAGAAACACGTGCGTCGGGCCGAAGCACACTCGTTTGGCTAGCGGAGCGGAATCATTTCTCAAGTTAACCGACTCGCCGCATGCGCTATGCGCCTGCACGCTTCCTCGAGCTCCGGAACTGACGTGGCATAAGAAATCCGGAAATAAGGAGCGAGCCCGAAGGCCGTCCCCGGAACGACCGCCACGCCCACGGTATGCAGGAGATATTCGGCGAAATCAACATCACTGCTGATGCGCTGGCCACTTGGCATTTTCCGACCTATCAGTCCTGCGCAACATGCGAACGTATAGAATGCCCCCTCCGGCATCCGACAGGTGACCCCTTCGATGTTGTTCAAGGCAGATACGACAAAATCACGCCGCGTCTGAAAGGATTTGCAGCGCTCTCTTACGATCTCCATCGGGCCATTGAGAGCTTCGATCGCAGCGGCCTGACTTATCGATGATGGGCACGACGTCGACTGACTCTGGACGACGGACATCGAGCGGATGAGGGCACTCGGACCACCCGCGTAACCGATCCGCCAGCCTGTCATGGCATAGGCCTTGGAGACGCCGTTGATTGTCAAGGTTCGATCGCGAAGAGAAGGCTCGATCGCGGCAGGAGTCACAAACCGGAATTCGTCATAGACAATATGCTCGTAGATGTCGTCCACCATCAACCAGACGTTCGGATGCGCGATCAGCATATCCAAGATGGGCCGGTATTGTGCCTCCGAATAGGCTGAGCCAGATGGGTTGGACGGCGAGTTCAAAATGACCCAGCGCGTGCGGGACGTGATCGCCCGCGCGAGGTCTTCCGCGATCAGCCGAAACCCGTTGACTTCCTCGCCGCGGACGAATACCGGCTTCCCCCCCATGATCCGCACGATATCTGCATAGGTGACCCAATAGGGTGTAGGGATAATCACCTCGTCGCCTGGCTCGAGCGTGGCCATCATGGCATTGAAAAGGATCTGCTTGGCGCCAGCAGATACGGTGATTTCGTCCTGAGCGAACTCCAGGCCGTTGTCGCGCATGAACTTTGCGCGGATCGCGGCCTTGAGCTCAGGCGTACCGTCGAGCGCGGTATACTTCGTCTCGCCGGCCTCTATTGCACGCCTCGCTGCCTCCTTGACGTGGTCCGGCGTGTCGAAATCAGGCTCGCCTGTTCCGAGGACGATTACGTCCCTGCCCTGCCGCTTGAGATCGGCGGCCAAGCTCGTGATTTTAAGGATCTCCGAAACGCCGATCGGGGCCAGGCGACTCGCCGCCTGGAAACGAGATGACACCGTTTGAGCTGAAATATTCACAACTACAACTCCATCTTAGACCAGGTCGAACTTGACGCCTTGGGCGAGTGGCAGTGTTCGGCCGTGATTGATGGTATTGGTTGCACGGCGCATATAGGCTTTCCAGGCATCGGATCCGGACTCGCGCCCGCCGCCGGTCTCCTTCTCGCCGCCGAATGCGCCGCCGATCTCCGCCCCCGAGGGCCCGATATTGATGTTGGCGATGCCGCAATCGGAACCACGCGCCGACAGGAAAATTTCGGCTTCGCGCAGATCATTTGTAAAAAGTGAGGAAGAAAGCCCTTGCGCGACGGCGTTGTGCAGTTCAATCACCGCTTCGAAATTGCTGTACCGCATTACGTAGAGGACAGGCGCGAAGGTTTCGTGTTCAACGGGCCCCGTCTGAGCCGTCATTTCGACGAGAGCTGGCCGGACGTAGTATGCGTTGTTCGCGCCCTCAATGTCTACGCGTTCGCCGCCATGGAGTATTCCGCCTGCCGCTCTCGCCGCTTCGATCGCGGTCTGCATGTTGTGAAATGCAGTACCGTCGATCAGCGGTCCCACGAGCGTGTCGCTCTGCAGTGGATTTCCGACAGTGACCGACGCATAGGCGCGCTGCAAGCACGGGACAAACGAGCTGTAGACGCTCTCATGAACGAAGAGACGTCGCAGCGTCGTACAGCGCTGCCCCGCTGTGCCCATCGCAGCAAAGGCAACACCGCGCAGTGTCAGGTCGAGATCGGCCGTCGGAGCGACGATCGCGGCATTGTTTCCACCGAGTTCCAGAATGGAGCGCGCGAATCGATTTGCAAGCCGCGGTCCAACGGCGCGGCCCATCGCGGTCGAGCCGGTAGCCGATACTAACGCGACCTTAGGATGATCGACGAGAAGTTCGCCGATCTCGCGACCACCAAGCAACACTGCGGAGAGGCCCTCAGGCGCCATCCCGCCCTCCCGCTTGAAACGCTCCAGCGCGCGCTCGAATAGCGCCTCGGTCGCAAGCGCAGTTAATGGCGTCTTCTCTGACGGTTTCCAAACGATGCTGTTGCCACACACGAGCGCCAGCGCCGCGTTCCACGCCCACACTGCGACAGGAAAATTGAAGGCCGAGATGATAGCCGTTGCCCCGAGCGGGTGCCAGGTCTCCATCATCCTATGCTCGCCACGCTCGGTCGCGATCGTCAGGCCATAGAGTTGTCGCGACAGGCCGACAGCGAAGTCGCAGATGTCGATCATCTCCTGGACTTCGCCCAAACCCTCTGAGACAATTTTTCCGACTTCGATTGAAACCAGTTGACCGAGAGCCTCCTTGTTGGCGCGCAACTCCTCCCCGAGCAGTCGGATGAGCTCTCCACGTTTCGGCGCGGGCATCGTTCTCCACGTCCGGAAGGCCGCATGCGCCGCATCGAGCGCCGCCATGACCTCGCTGCGCCCGGATTCCTGAACCTCCGCAATCATTTCGCCCGTAATTGGCGTGCAAACTTTGAGAGCGCCGTCCTTATACCGCTGGCGTCTCACACCTAGCTGCGAAAGCAGCCTATCGACCTCACCGGGGAGATCGAGTTTTTGGACCTGCGCTTGCACTTGCGTTGAAGCCGACATGACGATTTCCCTTGGATCTGGCGCTGATTTTGGTGACTACAGTGATGTGATGACGGACTGCTTGGCTCTATCGCTTGATCGGCTGCATCAGACGACCGCGGTCTCTGGAGACCCAAGCTGAGTCAGTGCAATCTCCAGCGAGACTCGTTCCGCTTGCGCGTAGAGTTCTAGTTCATCGCGAACTGCGGTTCCGAGTACCGCTTCGAAGTGCGCCTGGTTGGATTGCATGTCGTACAGCTTTTTCTCGCTGTTGCCGAGATTCGACTGGAATATTCCGGCTGCGCTGACGGGCAGGAAATCCTCGTACACGATTGGATCAAAACGGAGAAAGCCGCAGGCGATCAGCTCCTCGGCGGTGGAGCGCAGCAGAGTACGCGATCTCGATGCGCGCCCGGCGGTCGTTGCGGCGTATCGAAAGTAGGCGAGCCCACGGCGTCGTAATTCATCCCAGTCATCCGGGAACGATCTGAAGCGCTCGGATAGTTCGCTTTCGTAAGTATTGGCGTTCCGAATTGTTCCCTCGAGCCTGACGTCGCGACGAACAGTTGCAAGCAGCTTATCATAAAGATCCCGTCCCTTCGGCGTCAGCGCGACACCGCGCTGCTCAATTTCGCCGAAACGGGCTGCATGCGTCCCGGGCGCCATCTCACTCGCGCTTTGTTGGAACAGGATCTGCTCCTCCAGCGCCTTGAAGCTTGTCTGCCTCAGGAGGATCGGACAATTGCGGCGTGGAGGTCCCTCGATGACCGCCTTCGGCGCAATGCCGCGTCGAGGCATCGCGGCCTGTACGGCATCGATGTCCAAGGTCCGAGGTGTGAGATGATTGATGTGGGGCCCATTGAAGCTGATGATGTCTGCAATCAGGCGATGCGCTTCGTGCAGCTTTCGATAAGTCGCCAGGTCGACAGTCGCATTTCCGTGCCACCGGAACGTTTGCAGCGCCTCTCGAACGAACTCGTCTGCTTGCACGCGCGTCAGCCCACCCGCGATTTCAAACAAACCGACGAGCTCGAGAGTGCGTGGCGTGAAAATTCGTCGCGCTGCGAGGATCGCCGTAGCCCGGGCCCGCAGCTCAAGATTGTCGATCAGCTCAAGGCGAAGCAGGGACGTAAAGACCCGGAACGGATTACGGCGGAGAGCTTCCTCGGTGATCGGGCGAAACGCCGTGGAGTGAACGGGCACACCGGCCGCTGAAAGATCATAGTAGCCAACGGGGTGCATGCCCATGACCGCGAACAGACGGCGAATGTTGAACAGCTCGTCCGCCGTCCCGAGCCGGATGGCGCCGTGACGTTCGACAGCTAGCCGTTCAATTTCGCCGCAGCGTTCGAGCTCGGCTCGCAACCGCGTGTTGCGGCGCAAGGTCTCGGCATTCACATCGGCGACAAGCTCTAGAAGCGTTCCGTATTGAGGGACCTCCGCGCGATACATGTCGGACATGGCGCGCGAGAAAAGGTCGCGAATGTCGTCGGGATGAACATGCTGTTCGGCCATTCGTAGCCCCTTTCTGCAACTCTGATCCTGCGAGAGATATCATTCCAAGGTCATACCGCACGGACATGAGACTTCGGAGGTTAATCTCGTGTTTTCAATTCGATCAAACGATGTTAACTCAACATCTCATTCTGAATTGGAATGAACATGTATGCACCCCGCCGCTATCTCCCGTCGACGGCCCTGCTGACAGCGTTCGAGGCTGCCGCAAGAAGGGGCAGCATTACTCTGGCGGCACGGGAGTTGAGCCTCACTCAAAGCGCGGTAAGTCGTCAGATCAAGCTCCTCGAGCAGCAGCTCGGGGTCACACTCTTTGCACGTGAACGCCAGACGATCCAATTGACCGCCGCCGGCGACGCCTACGCACAGGAGATCCGCGAAGCACTACGCAAAATCAGCACTGCTTCGTTCAACCTTCGAACCAATCCACGAGGCGGTACACTTAACCTTGCAACTTTGCCGACGTTCGGTACACGGTGGCTCGCGCCGCGACTTGCAAAGTTTCTGAAACAGAATCCCGGCGTTACCATCAATCTTGCGACCCGCCTGACCTATTTCGACTTGCGGACCGAAACACTGGATGCGGCCATCCACTTCGGGCTGCGCGACTGGCCAGGTGTTGAGATGGCGCTGCTGAGATCAGAACTGATTGTGCCCGCCTGCAGCCCCGAGCTAAAGCGCCAGTATGGGTTCCGTATGGCAGGGGACCTCATGAAAGCATCCCTACTTAGCATCTCGACGCGCCCACAAGCGTGGGACAGGTGGTTCTCAACCCAAAACATAGAGAGTGAAGTCGGGCACGTCATGTATTTCGACCAATTTGCCACTGTCGCCCAGGCTGCGATGGTCGGTGTGGGTGTGGCGTTGCTTCCTACCTTTCTCATCGAGGATGAACTGGCGAGCGGCAAACTCGTTCGTGCGGTCGATCTGGCTATCGAGAGTGCCGAGCGGTACTATCTGGTATGGCCACCCGAACGGTCGAACCACCCGCCCCTCGTCGCGTTTCGTGATTGGCTGCTCGCGGAAACTGCCGCGGACAGATGAAGCGTGGCCTGCGAATCTCCATTAGTACAGCGCGCGCAATCCCAAAATGCGATGAAAGAATCTGGTGGCTGCGCTCGAACGTACCAAACAAGGTCTCGGATCTCGCGACGTTCATTCATCACCCCTGCGAATCCCGGACGCGGATCTTTTTGCGAGCTTCTTGAAAAGCAACACGAACAAATTGATGGGCCGAAAGATTGACCTGCCAGCAGGAGCAAAGCGCCTAGCGCATCTCGATACCCATCAAGGGCTGTCCCAGAACCTTTTTCCGCTGCACAATTATCAGTCAGATAAGCCCCGTCCGACGAAATAAGAGTGTTTTCTGTGGGACACGCTGCGTTCGCAAATTTGCCTCAAGAGGAGACTGTGCTTGTGGCACAGGACCGAGCGAGCATGGCCGGTGCCGGCGGTTGGCCCGAGAAGTCCGTCGCTGGGGCCGGAGCGCGCACATGACAGGCGACGACCCGCCCATCTGCCATTGGCACCAGGGCCGGTAGTACTTCGCGGCAACGCTCGATCGCGAGGGGACAGCGCGGGTGAAATGCGCAGCCATGTGGCGGATCGATGGGGCTTGGTACTTCGCCCTCCAACGGCACCTCCAGGCGAACTCTCGTCGGATCAGGGACGGGAGCTGCCGCGAGCAGCGCTTCGGTATAGGGGTGCACTGGATTCGCAAAGAGCGCCTCGCAAGGGGCGAGTTCGACTATCCGCCCCAGATACATGACTGCGACGCGATGGCCGATGTGATGCACGACGCTGAGATCATGAGAGATAAAGACAAAGGCGATATTCATCTGCTGCTGGAGGTCCAGTAGCAGATTGAGGATCTGTGCCTGCACTGAGACGTCAAGCGCCGAGACCGCCTCATCGGCGATGATGAGCGAAGGCTGAAGGGAAAGCGCCCGAGCTATGCCGAGCCGCTGCCGCTGCCCCCCCGACAACTCGGACGGAAGCCTGTGCATCATCTCGGGGGACATTCCTACCTTTCGGAGAAGATCGGCAGCCAGCGCTTGGCGCTGTTTCCTTCTGAGACGTTCGAAATTCTCGACGGGTTCGGTGATGATCTGTTCGGCGGTGAGGCGAGGATTCAGCGACGAATAGGGGTCCTGAAACACCATCTGCATTCGGCGTCTCCATGCCCGAAGCGGTTCCTTCTTGAGGCCAGCAATGTCGGTGCCATCGATCATGACGCGCCCACTTGTCGGTTCTACGATCCGCATCAGAAGTCGCGCAATGGTAGATTTGCCGCAGCCTGACTCGCCGACAACGCAGAGCGTCTCGCCTGCTTCGACAGAAAACGAGACGTCCTCCACCGCCCGCACCACCGGGACGCTCTTTCTCAGGAATCCCGCACCAACAGTATAGTGCTTGGTCAGATTCTCGACTTTCAGCAGAGGACCCGTCATGCGCCCACCACCTCTTCGGAACGCCAGCAAGCCGCGGCATGGTCCGGTCCAACATCACGCAAGGACGGCGTCTTCTCGTGGCAAATGCTTATCGCGTACGGGCAGCGAGGCGCGAAGCTGCAGCCGGCAATGGGCTCGCGGAGACTTGGTACAATCCCAGGAATTTCTGGAAGGCGGCGTTGTCGGCCGCGGCGAGGATCAGGCGCCGAACGCATCAGTCCTTGGGTATAGGGATGCGTGGGGCGCGCAAACAGATCTCTTACGGTCGCCTGCTCTACGATCCTACCAGCATACATTACAACCGCGCGTTGGCATGTCTCGGCTACGACGCCCAGATCATGGGTGATGAGCATCACTGCCGTTCCCATGCGCTGTTTCAGTTCAAGAATCAGCCGCAGGATCTGCGCTTGGATGGTCACGTCAAGCGCCGTCGTTGGTTCGTCGGCAATCAATAGTTCTGGTGTACAGGCGAGCGCCATGGCGATCATGACGCGCTGACGCATGCCGCCCGACATCTCGTATGGATAGTTGTTGACGCGACGTTCTGGATCCGCGATACGGACGAGGCGGAGCATCTCTTGCGCCCTTGCCATAGCTTCGGATCGCGACGCCTTCGTGTGGATTTGCACCGCCTCGGCGATCTGGTCCCCGACGGTGTGAACAGGATTCAAGCTTGTCATTGGCTCCTGAAAGATCATGGCGATCCTGTCGCCGCGGATCAGCCGCATCTCCGGTTCCGAAAGCTTCAGGAGATCGCGTCCACGAAAGCGGATCTCGCCGCCGACAGTCTTGGCACTCAGCTTCGGCAAGAGGCGTAGAATGGACAGGGCAGTGACGCTCTTGCCGCATCCAGACTCGCCAACAACGCCCAGCGTTTCGCCACTCCTTATCTGAAAGCTGATCCCGCCCAGGGCGGGCACGACGCCATCCTCGCCATAAAAATGCGTCTCGAGATCAAGAACATCGAGAAGGACGTCGTCGCCCCCGGCATTTCGTGATTGCATCTCAACCCCTCCGCTTTGAACGGGGATCAAACAGATCGCGCAGACCATCCCCGAGCAGGTTTACGGCAAGGATCGTCAGAGCAAGGCAGATGCCGGGTGCGAAGACCGTGAGTGGGGCGGTCGCAAGATATATGCGAGAACTTGAGATCATGTTGCCCCAACTGGGAATTTCAGGCGATACACCTGCGCCTAGGAAGCTCAGCCCGGCCTCGACCAGAATCGCACTCGCGCACACGTTGGCACTCTGAACCATGAGTGGCGGAATAGTACTCGGGAGAATGTGGCGCCAAAGCACCTTGGGCAGGCGCGCACCGCCGCAGAGCGCGGCCTCCACGTAAGGGCGCTCGCGAACGCTCAAAACAACTGAACGTACGAGGCGAGCGACACTGGGGATCTGGGGGATTGTTATCGCTACGATAAGGATGCCGACGCCGCCGCGTGTCAGGGAAACGAGGGCAATGGCCAGCAGGATCGTCGGAATGGACATCAGTCCGTCCATGATCCGCATGATGATGTTGTCTAAACGCCGGTTGTAGCCGGAGATGATGCCGATCAGAAGCCCTGCAAGAGCCGCAGTGGCGGTGGAGATCAATCCTACCATCAGAGAGATCTGGGCGCCGAAGACCGTTCGCGCAAAGACGTCACGGCCCAGATTATCGCACCCAAACCAAAATTCGGAAGTAGGTGGCTGAAGGCGCTTGAACGGGTCCACATTCAGCGGGTCGCCAGCGTAGAGCGGCGCGGCGAGCGCCAGAAGGATCAGCAGCAGCACGAAGCCGCCGCTTGCAAAGACAAGTGGATGGCGCTTCGCGAGGCGAGGAAGCTTGATTGTTCGCAATACACTTATCGGTACGGCCTCAGTGGGAGCGGAGACGAGTGTCATTTCAATACCGGATACGTGGGTCGATCAGCGTGTAGGAAAGATCGACGACGAGGTTGATCATGACATACAATCCCGAAGCGAGGATTAGCACGCCCTGAATGACGGGGTAGTCGCGATTATTAATCGCATCGACTGTCAAACGACCGACGCCAGGTATGTTGAACACTGTTTCGGTAATGACGACACCAGAGATCAGATATGCGAAACCAAGGCCGATCACCGTCAGGATCGGAACACCCGCGTTCTTCAGCGCGTGGTGGAAAAGCATGGAAAATGAGGACGCCCCCTTTGCGGCCGCCGTTCTCATATAATCCTCAGCTAGAACCTCGAGCATGCTCGCCCGCGTGATTCGGGCGATGAGAGCGATATACCCGAGGCCCAGAGTGACGGTAGGCAGGATAAGGTGCGCGAACCAAGTAGCGAGACCGTGTTCGACAGGCTCATAACCCTGAACTGGCAGCCAGTGCTTGCTGATGGCGAAGCAATATATGAGAAGATAGCCAACGACAAAAACCGGAACGGAAAAGGCCAGCGCCGCGAAGGCTGAGAGGGCTCGATCCACCAGGGCGCCAGCTCGCCACGCTGCAAGCGTCCCGAACGCAATTCCTGTCGCACTCGAAAATATGATCGTTAGAACCGAAAGCGAAATGGTCGGCTCCAGCCGCTGCAACACGAGCTGAAGGACTGGTCGCCCGGTAAAGATCGACGTCCCAAAATTGCCACTGAGGATACTCTTTGCCCAAAGCACGAACTGAATGGGCAGCGGATCGCCGAGGCCCAGCTGTTGGCGAATACCTGCGATCAGTTCTGGCGGAGCCGAGTCACCGGCGATTACCGCTGCCGGATCGCCAGGCGACAGCCTTAGAAGCAGAAAGATGAAAACACCGACCATCACCATTACGGTGATGGCCGAGACGAACCTTCGAATGATATAGGCAACCACTAACTCAGGCTTTCTGCACGTTCCACATCGGGACGTACCATGGCGTTTGAATGAAGCCAGTAACCGTCTTGCGGTGTACACTCGGGGAGAAGAATTGACCTAACTGAACACACCCAGCAAAGTCCCACCATAGTGTCTGCATCTTGCGCGCCAGCGCCATGTGCTCCTCCGCAGAGTCGACATCAGCCCATTTGGCTCGAAGAGCCTCATAATCGTCGTTTTTCGGCCACCCGAACCAGGCCTTGTCGCCATTTGCGGCCATGGCGATTGTGCCGACCGGGTTGTTGGTTGAAATCCCGGAATCCCAGGTCATAAAGATACTCCAGCCGCCGTCCTCCACGGGATCCTTTTTTGCGCGGCGGGCAACAAGCCCGCCCCAGTCGCTCGGCGCTAGCTCGGCGTTAATGCCAATCTTCCGTAGCGTGGCCGCTAGAAGCTGCGCGGCATTGTGGATTATCGGAATGTTTGCCGGATCCAGAATGATGACCTTCTCGCCGGAATATCCGGCCTCTTTGAAAAGGAGCTTGGCCTTTTCCGGATCACCGCCCTTTTTGAACCAGCCTGTGTTTTCGTCGTTCGACCACGGCATTCCATTTCCAAAAAGCGAAGTCACCGTGCTCCAGTACTTTGGATCAGGAACAACTGTTCGCATGAATGCCTCCTGATCAATCAGGTGAAGCATTGCCTGTCGCGCCTTCACGTTATTGAAGGGCTTCTGCAAGCAGTTCATGCGCAGATAGACGATGTTGCCCGTCTTATCCAATACTTGGGCAACGATGTTGGGATCACCATTGATCGCTGGCAGCAAGTCGAGAGATACGGTCTGCAGGAAATCAACCTCGTTCGCTTGCAAAGCACCGAATGCGGTCTGCTCATCTGGAATATTGTTCCAGACAACCCGGTCTACCTTCACGACCTTTCCGCCAGCCAATCCGTCGACCGGCTCGCTGCGTGGGATGTATTTGTCGTTGCGGTCGTAGGTGACGCTAGCCCCTGGCTTGGTAAGCGCCTCATTGAACCTGAACGGGCCGGACCCGACATTCGAAGTCACCTGCTCAGTTGCCGGGCGACTTGCATCCTTCTCCCGCATCATAGCCAAATAGGTGCCCGAGCGTGACAGCACGTTAATAAGAATTCCAAAGGGCTCCTGGAGCGTGATTGTGAAGGTCTTGTCGTCCTTTTTCGAAATGTCCTTGACCCGCGACATCATCAGGCGCCCGGCGGAATCCACCTGGGCCCAGCGGCGGATTGAAGCTACGCAGTCCGCCGCAGTAACCGGAGTGCCATCGTGCCAGCCCAAACCATCGCGAAGCTCGAACGTATAGATCTTCTTATCGTCGGAAACGCCCCATTTGCTCACCATCTGGGGCTGCGGCCGGAAATTCGAATCATACCCGAAGAGCGAGTCGTAGATCGCCAGACCGTGGTTACCGGTAGCGCCAGTCGACGAATAGATCGGATCGTAGACGCGGAGCTCACTGACCATCACCATGCGGAGCGTGCGCACATCGGACGGCGCGGCCTGCGCCCGCAGAATCGACGGGAACGGTACAGACGCCCCAGCGGCCAAACCCACCCTCATGAGATCTCGTCTAGAGATTGCCATATTCCACTCCCCTTCCATTTGAAGCTAATCGCGACTGAACTGCCAATCAGGGGGAAGCTAAAGGATGAGCTCGCAGCTGGAATGCTTTCCGATTGGCCGCCACTTCGCGCAACTGGCGATGACGATCAGATCCCGGTTGGCAACTATCAAATCCTCCCCCTTCTATCTCCCCAATGAAGTTCTTCTTCATAGAGTCTTAGTCAGCCTGCATCGCGATTTTGCTGCGTTTCTGCACCGCCGCTGTAGAACTTCATACCATTGCGTGCCTATCGCGCCGAAATTCTGCATGAACTGTAAATTTCGCCCATCGATCTATTGTGCTGAGCCGATGACCAGCTGCGATGCGGCGTCCGTCTAGTTTCACGCCCTCAGCCCATATTGACGCGAGAGCCGCCTCGATACCAACTTTCGCACTCGTGAGTTCAGACTGGCGTGCCTGAAGCAGACGAGGGAGCCGACGATCGCTTGTAGGCGCGCCACTCCGCCGAGAACGGGGCCTCCTTGCTCGTTCGTTGCTGCTGGAGAAAGCGATGCTTCGAGTCATTGCACTCAATGAAACGCATGGCTTTCGGCTGGTCTGAGGACGGCACGAACCCCAAGCCGCGCGCGCCACTTTTGCGATGAACTTAATGCGTCGTCCGTTAAGAAGCCG
>NZ_VSST01000053.1 GCF_019402665.1 Bradyrhizobium canariense | reverse complement strand
TGCGGATTCCGATCGATGTCGCCCAGGATTCCGAGATGATCTCGCCCACCATTCCGATTTGAAGTCGCCCACCCGTTCCGAAATGATGTCGCCCACCATTCCGGGATGATGTCGCCCGGGTGACGAGGCCTCTTCTGGCTCCCATAGGGTCAACTCTTTCGGCTTTGCGAAGGGGACCCTGGATGCCGACGGAGAGGCTTGCGATGCGCCGTGTGCGCGATGTGATCAGAATGAAGGCGGCCGGGCTGCCGAGCCGCGAGATTGCGCGACGGGTGGGCGCGGCGCCCTCGACGGTGCGCCTGGCGCTCCGGCGGTTCGAGGCCGCGGGCTTGAGCTGGCCGTTGCCAGACGACGTCACCGACACGGTTCTGGAACTTCGCCTGTTCGCGAAGACCGGCAATGGCAACCGTCAGGGTCACCGCCGCATCGCCGAGCCCGACTGGGCGACCGTGCACCGCGAGCTCAAACGCAAGCACGTGACGCTGTCGATCCTGTGGGAGGAATATATCGCCACCGAGCCCGGCGGATACCGGTACTCGCGCTTCTGTGAGCTCTACCGCGCCTGGGAGGGCCGCCTGTCGGTGACGATGCGCCAGGCCCATGCGGCCGGCGACAAGTTGTTCGTCGACTATGCCGGCGATGGCGTGCCGGTGGTGGTCGACCGCCTGACCGGTGAGCGCAGAACGGCGCAGATCTTCGTCGCCGTGCTCGGCGCATCGAGCTTCACCTACGCGCAGGCGACGTGGACGCAGGGGCTCGCCGACTGGATCAGCGCCCATGTTGGCGCCTTCGCGGCGATCGGCGGCATACCGGCGCTGGTGGTGCCCGACAACACCAAGGTCGCGGTCATTAAGGCGAGCCTGTACGACCCGCAGATCAATCGTACCTACGCGGAGATGGCGGCGCATTACGGCACCGCCATCTTGCCGGCGCGGCCGCGCAAGCCGCGCGACAAGGCCAAGGTCGAGCAGGCCGTCCTCATCGTCGAGCGCTGGCTGCTCGGCCGCCTGCGCCATCGCACCTTCTACAGCCTGGCCGAGGTCAATGCGGCGATCGGCGAACTGCTCACGAGGCTGAATGAGGAACGGCCGATCCGGCGGCTCGGCGTGACACGCCGCCGGTTGCTCGAGGAGGTCGACCGGCCGGCGCTCAAGCCATTGCCGGCGTCCCCCTATGTCCTCGCCGAGTGGCGGATCCGCCGCGTCAGTCTCGATTACCACGTCGAGGTGGAGAAGCATTACTACAGCGTTCCGCATCGCTTCGCCCGCGCCGAGGTCGAGGTGCGGTTCACGGCCCGTACCGTCGAGATCTTCCACAAGGGCGAGCGGATCGCCGCGCATCAGCGCATGAGCGGCAATCACAAACACACCACCGTGCCGGAGCACATGGCCTCCAGCCATCGGCGCTACGCCGGCTGGACCATCGCGCGTATCCGCCAGGACGCCGCCGCGATCGGGCCGGCGACCAGCGCGTTGTGCGACCTCATTCTCGACGAGCGCTCGCACCCCGAGCAAGGCTTCCGCGCCTGCCTCGGCATCCTCAGGCTCGCCGCCTCCTATGGGCGCGAACGGCTGGACGCCGCGGCTGCGCGGGCAATCGACATCGGCGCGCGCACCTATGGTTCGGTCAAGTCGATCCTCGCCAACAATCTCGATCGGCGTTCTGCTCACCAGCGTTCCGCGGACGATGCGCCGATCCTGCATGCCAACATCCGCGGACCGCGCTACTACAATTAGGAGATCATCCCTTGCTCACCCATCCGACCCTCGACCGCCTCAACGCCCTCGGCCTCCACGGCATGGCCAAGGCCTTCGCCGACATCGAAGCCACCGGTGAGGCCGCAAGCCTCGGTCACACCGAATGGCTTGCGCTGCTGCTCGAACGTGAAGCCTCGCTGCGGCACGACAAACGGCTCGCCACTCGCCTGCGTTACGCCAAGCTGCGCCAGCAGGCGTGCGTCGAGGACATCGACTACCGCACCCCGCGCGGTCTCGACCGCCCGCTGTTCGCTAAGCTTGTCGAGGGCCGCTGGATCGACGACCACGTCAATCTCCTGATCTGCGGCCCGGCCGGCGTTGGCAAGAGTTGGCTCGCCTCGGCGCTCGGCCACAAGGCCTGTCGCGACAATCGCTCCGTGCTCTATCAGCGCGTCCCGCGACTGTTCGACGATCTGGCGCTCGCCCGCGGCGACGGCCGCCATCCACGCCTGTTGCGCGGCCTTGGCCGTGTCGATCTGCTGATCCTCGATGATTGGGGACTCGAGCCGCTCGACGCCGGTGCCCGTCACGACCTCCTGGAAATCCTCGAAGATCGCTACGGTCATCGCTCCACCATCGTCACCAGCCAGCTCCCCGTGGACCAGTGGCATCTGCTCATTGGAGATCCCACCTATGCCGACGCCGTGCTCGATCGCCTCGTCCACAATGCCCATCGGCTCGACCTCACCGGTGAGAGCCTGCGCCGAACCCGGCAATCCGCCCGAAAGACTTGAGCCCGTGGCGCTGTGGACATGCCGCTGCGCTTGGACAACGCAATCGCGTTGCCCACATGCCCACAGCAACCGCAGAAGAAGAAAAACAGGTTGAAGTCGCGATTCCAGATTGACCACGCGGCTTGACCGATGCCAGAGAACCAGCCGGCCAGAACGCCTCGCCGCTGGGCGAGATCAAATCGGAAAGGTGGGCGACATCGTCTCGGAATCCACGGGCGACTTCATATCGGTACGCCTGGGCGACTTCGTCGGAATCCGCAAGGGAGAGACCGCCGGCGTAATGGGCGGACTTGGAATGGTCGGCGACGCCAAAATACTCGAAGCCGCGCTGACGGGTCGCCTTCGCCATGGTCTCCAGGGTCTCTGTCCCATCGGAACCACCATCCGTGGACCCTAGTTAACCAATTCCAGCCCTAGTTGAGATATAAAAGGTCATTCATTACTAGGTGTTACGCCCTGTGTGGCCATAGGAGCGCATAGGTGGCCTTGCTACATTTCGTATGCCCCCGTTGTGCCCGCTGAGGGTTTTCCCTTGGGGCACAAAGCGGGAGGTAGGCTGACCGTCGTTCTTGTAGGGCACACCGGCAGAGAGGGAAGGAAGCATGACGGGGCCGGCTAACCAGCTGACACTTACGGATGCGGTGATCCGCAAGGCGATGCTGCCGCCGGGCAAGGCGCAGCATTATCTCCGCGACGACAAACTGCCCGGCCTCGCCTTGCGCATGCGCGCCACTGGCGGCCGGACCTGGGTCTACCTCTTCACCAAGCCCGGGGTGAGGGGGACCCAGCGCAAGACCCTCGGCGCGTGGCCCAAATATAATGAGAAGGCCGCGCGCAAGGCCGCCACCATCGCCGCAGCCGAGGTCGTCAAAGGCTTGGACCCGAATGACGCGAAGCGCGAGGCGAGGCGGCAACAGGCAGCTGAGAAGCAGCGCATCACGCTCGCGACCCTCATTGTTGAAGATGGTCCGTACCAGACGTCCTTGACCGAACGTCAAGTCGTCAACTGGAAGCCAGCAATGTCGGCGTTGCGGCGGGGGCTCAAAGATCACGCCGAGATCGGCGTGGGGAACCTGACGCGACGGCAGATCATGGCTGCGGTCGACAAGATTGCGAAGACCGGCAAGCGCGGTGCAGCCAAGGACTTGCGCAAGCACGTGCATACCTTCCTCGAATGGTGCGTCGGCGAGGGCTATGGCGAGCACAACGTGCTCGCCGGCTATCGCGCGCCGAAGGAAACCCGGGCGCAAAGGGTCGGACGACAAACGAAGGGGCGCGCGCTGACTGACGAGGAAATCATCAAGGTCTGGGATGCAACCGGCAAGCTCGGGGCTTTCGGTCTCCTGGCCCGGATGTGCCTGCTCGCTGGCCCGCGGCGCAGTGAGCCTACGATGATCGAATGGCGAAAGCACATCATGGATGACCGTATTACTTTCGATGCGGCTTGGACCAAGATGGGGCTACACCACGATGTGCCGCGCACCCAGCTGGTTGACGAGGTGCTCATGGCCGCGAAGCATTTCCAGCGGGCAACCTCCGACTATGTCTTCCCATCACCAAAGACCGGCGGCCAGATGTCCGGCTTCACCAAGATGGTCAACCGCCTGGTCAAGGAAGCGGGCGTCGCCAAGTTCACCATGCATGACTTGAGGCGCAGCTTGCGCACCATCATGTCACGCTGTGGCTACGACAACGAAATCCAGCGGCTGTGTGTTGGACAAAAGCCAAGCGGGATCGATCAGGTCTACAATCACGACGAACAGTGGATCATCCGCAAGATGGCGTTCGAAGCGGCTCACGATTACATTGCGGAGTTGGTCGGCGCCACGCGGGCCGGCAAAATCGTGCGTCTGCAGCGGACGAATCCGCTTGACCCGATTAAGGCCGAGCTCCTCGGCCGTCTCCGTGACCATTATGCGGCTGAGGCCTCCTAGTGGTCTTATCGCACTTGGCCAGATAGTCGCGCACCGCATCGACACGATAGAGGGGCCGGCCATCGACGTAGCGCCATTTCAGGGGGTGGTTCGGATCGCGCCGCCACTGCTCCAGTGCGCCTGGCGTCCGCCGGATAACCGCGGCCGCCTCTAGTGCCGTCAAATTAGAGCTGTTCGGCAATGCATCGAAATCGAAGGTCGCGGGCGGCGGCATGCCACGGTTCTTGCGAGGGCTCTTCGCGGCACGCGGCGTCTCGCTGGAATCTGCCGGCCCAAATAACTCGGTCCGTGTCTCTTCCTCCTTCTCTGGCATGCCTCCTCCCCCGAACCATGATCGGTCTGCAGCAATAAGACCGTGGGCTGCTCCAGCAAGAAAGGAATCAAGCGCACAGGTATGGCTGCCGGATAGCCGTGGCGTACAAAAAGGACGCCATTCTTTGCCCAGAGCTTGACTTGGGCTGGAGGTCGCATCTCTGCGGCAAATATTCCGATCGAAACACGATTGATTTAACTGGCGATGAAAGCCGTGGCGACATCATCACATTGGCCACCGGGCAATCCCGCAACAAGATCGCGCAGACCTCGCCGGCGCTATCGTCTGCGATCTGGGCATTTCGGCGCGAACAGGGGAATTCTCACCTGATGTCTTCGTGTCGCAGTGGAGGACCGAACCGCCACGGGCGAAGGCGATCCTATTCGGCAACGCTGGTCCTCACCGACAGGCGCTCGACGATATCGCGCTGATCTCCGATCGCCTCAAGCAAGTCGGTTCGCGGTTTGGCAATCCGTCCGGAACAGCCCAGAATCGCAATTTCGGAGCTGCTGGGGCTGCTGTCAGTGCTGCGATCGTACGTGGCGTCCGTGGCGACGTCATCGCGCCGCTGTCGCTTCTGGCCTCAGGCCTCGGTGGTTGGTGGGCGGCTAAGGTCCTGGCCGCTCCGGCTGCAGCTGCGAGCGTCGCAAAATGGGCCAAGGCATACGCTGCGTTGCGCGAGCATCCTGTTCGAGCGATCGGCGCGTTTCAGACCGCGTCGCGCAATCTCGCCAACACGGCTGAGGGCTTGGGGCTGAAAGTCTCGGCTGATGCGATCCAAAGGCGGGCCGCGCCACAAAACAGCCTGAACACACCTCAACAGTAGACGGGGAATTGATATATGTCGCCATTGATTGACCGGGCTACGAAGCTCTGTGGTTTGTTGCTTTTCGTCGCTTCGTGTTGCGCGGCGCCAGTCCTTGCCGCGGGCACCATCCCGCTGGCACTCGCGGTCCAGTTCGACAGCCAAGGCAATCTCGCCTCCGGCTGCCAGGTGACCTTCTTCCAGGCCGGCACCGTCTCAACCAAGCAGAACGTCTTCGCCGATTTCTCGTTGACGCAGGCGCTCGCCAACCCGCTATCCTGCGACCAGGCCGGGCGGCTGCCGATGTTCTGGATCGCCGACGGGCTGATCCATGTCCGGCTCACGGATTCCAGCGGTCTCCCGATCGCCGACACCACCATGCAGGTGCTGGGGCCGTCCTCGGGCGGCGGCGGCGGTGGTGGCGGCACGATCGATCCGACCTCGATCCTGCAGACCGGTTATCTCATGCCCCAATATGGTACGGGGCTGCTGGCTGGCTTCGTCCGCGCAAACGGGCTGACGATCGGCAACGCCTCATCCGGCGCAAGCGAGCGCGCCAACGTCGACATGCAGGCACTCTGGGTCTATCTCGGCCAAACGGATCCGAACCTCGTGGTCTCGACTGGTCGGTCCGGAAACTGTCTCAACGACTACAACGCCAGCAAGACAATCGCGCTTCCGGACTGGCGTGGGCGTGCAATTGCCGCGCTCGACGATATGGGCAACGGCGCAGCCGGCAGGCTGACGAGCAGCTACTTTGGCCGCACGCCGACGACGCTCGGCTGCGCCGGTGGCTCACAGGCGCAGACACTTGCCACCGCAAACCTTCCGCTCTACGCGCCGGCCGGCACTATTACCAACGGCGGCATCTCCAGTTCTCACAATGCAGTCACTGGAAGTACGATGACCGGTGGCGGCGGCTTTCCGGCGGGGAACAACGGCGGCGCGACCTTACAGCGTCCCAAGGCAAATCAACCTTCACCGGCACTGCGCAGGCCGGTACAAGTTCGGAGTTCAGCCTGATGCAGCCAACGATGCTCGCCACCATCTACATCAGGCTTTAGCTCTATGCAGAGAGAGCGGCCTATGATTCTAAGACGTGGGTACCTGTTGGCGGCGGCATGCGCGCTGGTGTTGCCGAGGTCTATGGCAGCACAAAACGTGCCCAAGGTCATCGTTCTCGGGCGAGAGGTCACCATCCCTGTTCAGCGGTATCGCGAGGCGCCGAAGCGGGAAGTCTCGCTTTTTGGCTGGCTCGTCTGCAATGTTGCCGAAATCGAGAGGGAGCGTTATCCCGAATTGTTCGATGCAATCGGTACGAAGTTTGGGGGCGGTGGCATGGCGACATTCATGCTGCCGCTGCACCCGCTCGAAATGAGGGGTGACCGTCCCGTTCGGGGAGTGGCGATCTGCCCGATTTCTCAGCTCGGTGATCCGGGCGACGTCAGGTCCTTTGACATTGACAGAACATTTGATTGCTCGGTTAAGCCGTCAGGGCCGGGGAACGCCAAGCGATCTGCGGGGCAGGCCTCGGCATCACCAGCCGCGAATGAGTTCATCCCAGCCCTTATAGGTGCGGAAACAGAGAACGCCGCATCCAACTCCCAACCCACAGAAGAGCGCGAATCCTCCGAAGTTGTTGGCGTCGAGCGATTTGAACGCCATCCAAAAATTTCCAAAAAGGCCGAAGACGATGACGACGATCCACCACCCCATCAGGATCTTCGCACCGATCGGTGTGTTGCGCTTCGCCGTCATGGGGGCCCTACGTGCGCAGCTTTGTGCGCAAGGCCTTCAAGGGCTTAACGCGCGAGTCGAGAGGAGTGACCCGCGGCGATAGAGTCACCAGTTTTGGGCGCTTGGTTGGCTTCTCTGTAGGAGCGTATAGCAGGCTCCTGCCAAGCTCCGTGGCTTGGTACATTCTGAACCCCGCACGCGAATCCGGTAGCCGTTCGATCCATCCCCAATCGAGACATTCCTGACGAACTTTCGCGCCCGTGTAGAGCTGGGCTTCATTCTCGCCACCAGGGCCGCCCATAGAGGCGTTCAGCACACATTTGCGGTGCCGCGCGGTCATGACAGCCATCATTGCACACCAGCGCGCCGCTGCTGGGCCTCGCGATCCTCGCGCCGCCTTTCAGCCAATTCCCGGAGGGAGCGAGGCTCCTCGTTCACCTCTTCGATCAGCGGCCCACCGTGCCGGGCCTTTCGGATCAGCGCGTAGGCGATTGATCCAACGAGCAGAAATATCAGTGCAAGTAAGAATTTCAGCATCGCGTCACGCGTCGCGGAGGAATAGTCCTCTCGCGCCTCCTTCTGGGGATGGCTGCGCATTTATAGCAAAAGATCGTAGCCGATGTTACCCGATCGGATAGAATTCCGAATCGCGCGGGGCTAGGCCGACCAGCCGACAAGCCGATCACCATCTCGGTTGCCCCGCAGCGCTCTCTGTATGGCTCGCCTGGTATGGAGGCGGAGACCTTGGCTATCGTTGAACTTGAAATCTTGGAGGAAGGCCCCGCGAGCGAGGTTCTCGGCTCGCCGGCGTCCCCCTTCGACGTGCCCCACATGTCGATTTGGGACGCGGTTTACTGGGTTGCCCGTGCGGGTGAGGCAAGGGACTTCGACGTGAATAATCGCTCCGTGTGGGATAATGCGATCACCGCCGCGGTCGACAGAATTCGAGCGGGAGACCCGATGACCGCGCAAGGCCGCTCGGGGCTGGCGAGAACTGCGCCAGCTAACGCACGAGAAGCGGACGCGGGAGGAGGAGGCCGGCAGGTCGCAGCTCTGTTGGCGTGTGCCCCCGTCAGGACGCGAGGACAATCGGACCATCCGAGCCGAGGCTGTTCGATCTGCCGCCAGTTCTTAAGGGCGTCCTCGCGTAATGGAAGGGAAGCAACAAACAAGCTAGAATGGGAGTGAGCAATTTGGAGTCTCATTTTTTAGTGAGCGCTCAGATAACATGCCCCCCTTCGATTTGAAGCAGCAGAAAGCCCTTTCCGACGAGTTTCGTCGGATGGAAGATGAGTGGTTTTCCAAGTGGCAAAACATCCAAATCGAAGGTTATCTCGTGGACGTGGATGATTTCTCAGGGGGGCGTATTCACGTCGACAGAAATGCCTCTGAGCGAACAATACAGCGGATCTATTGGCAGTCGCTCGATCGGCATTTGGCGAATGGCATCCATCGGGCGATGGAAAGGTGGGACGTCGAGACAGCTCACTATCCAGAGGAACAGCGGCGATTGGCGCTTGTGGATTTGAGCGAAGTGCTTCGTCATCACGTCAAGAGAGTCGGCGAAAAGGCTCGACAAGTGCACTACCGCCTGCCTGACATTCCTGAAATTTTGTCTCGCAGCTACTGCGAAAGCTTCGTTTCGACAGCTACAACCGAAATCAATCGGCTTGAGAAGGCGCATCTAACCCTTTTGGATGGGATGATCTCGGCGCAAAAAGCCCAGCCGCCGCCGGCACCGCAACCAAAAGCTTCAGTTATGAGACGGTTTAACGCTTTCCTCTATGAATGGAAGGGGGTAATCGGGCTAGTCACCGCAGTAATCGGTGTGATCGGAATGGTATTTAAATTACTCGGATTCGTGTGACACCTAGTTTTATGTCTACTGCTGTGCGGTGCTGGATTTATTCGGTGGTCGTGGTCATTGTATGTTGGCCGGTCTTGGTGGGACGTGAGATGTACCTCCAACGCGGCTCCTTCAGGCTGTGTCAATGCGCCCTTTTTGCCAACATTGTCGCTCTGGTCTTCATACGCCCCTCTTACCAGCGAGTCCAAAACGAGCGGCAGAGAGCAGCGAATGGCCGATCTTCGGCGCCGAAGTTCTCATTCCGGTTCACTGTAAAGATGCGGGCATATATAGGACTGCACCAGAGGCTCCGAATGGGAAACCTTGGTGCGGCCGCTGCTTCTTATGCTGCCTTCATCAGAAAGCTCTTCGATCCCCGCCCGACGCCGGCTACATATGTGACGCCCATATCAGCGAGCGCCCGCGTAGTCGGATGGTCGGTCGCGTTGAGTGTCTCACGTAGCTTTTTGAGGCTGGTGAGCTTCAGGGAGTGCTGGATGTCGGTGAGGGAAACAGTCCCGGCCGACTGCCGCGCCATGTAGTCAATCAGGCGAACGTGGGAGCTGCCGGTGCGTGGCTTCTTCACCTCGGCGGCGTCCAACGCGAAGTCCCACTGCTTGACGCCGATGCCCGGCATGTCGACCTTGATGTCATCCAGGATTGCGTCACCCACCGCATCTTGTGGCAGCACTATAAAGATGTTTGCGTTAGGGCAGTGGCTTTCCGCGTCAATCACATGGCGGCAGCAAATCCGGTTGATGGCCTGAATCACCGAGACGGACATTTGCCGTTGCTCCATCTCTCTGTGTACGTTCTTGAAGTGCTTCCACTCGGGAGACTTGAGCCACTTGTCGTCCTGAGCCCCCTGCAGCGCGCAGAACACGTTCGTAGCCCACGTGGGGGGTCGGTAGGGTAACTCTTCTGGGCTGATATTCTCGTCTTTGTGGAGCTTGAACGATTCCGTCATTCGTCGCTGCTGTTCAAGCCGATCGCGCTTCGGCTTATCGACCTTGAGCTCACGCACCTGGTCGGTGAGGTTTCGGAGCAGTTGGTCCTCCAAAGATTCGAATGGTGGCGAACTCGCCGACTAACGCATTGATCAGAGTTTCCTTTTTGAACGCCTTGAGCTTCGCATGCTGCTTTGCGTCAATCCGGGCGAGGTCAATGGGTCGCCGGGAGAAGTAGAGAAGAGCTGGCTTCCAGGCCGCGGCGGACTGATTGAACTCCTCGATAGTCCCGGATTCGGCAACGCCAGTGCTGGTGCCGACGCGCGTCCAGAACAGCCCGAGCAAGATATCGCACTTGATTACGAGTTGGTCGTTGATGGCCTGTTGGGGTCGGGTTCCGCCTTGCGGCCGGGCATGGGTTTCCACCGAACCGGCAACAGGACCACGCCTCCTGCAGCGGCGTGCTGGGCGTTCCAGTCATTTATTACCTCGGACGCGGCGTCGCGTTCCTCGGTCAGGTCGGACCGCGAGGCGATGAATGCCCGGAAGACTTGCGCGTCGAAGGTCATGGCGTGCCCGAGAATCGGTCAAAACGATAGTCTACCGGAACCGGAACTACCTGCAAGTAAGGGGCGGCCAGCCTGCGAGTCAGGTGGTCTTGCGGGCGACACGTTCGCGAGGACGGCAAATGAGTGTCAAGTTCATCGGCGCGGCATCGGAGCGCAGCATATTGGCGGCGGCCCTGAACACTGTACCTCGCCGTGCTCGCCGCGATGCGGTAACGACCGCTTGTTTGCCTGTGAATGCATCTTTCTAGTTGTACGGTGAGCGTAGACATCTTCACGCAAATCGTGGAAGGGTTTTGGCCGCGCATTTCATTCGCTGCGGTCTCAGGGGCATCTATGAGTAGTGATGGAAGTGTTGCCGTCTGGTGCGTCCATCGGGCTCGCCACGGAGAGGCGACCGCCGAGGTCCACTGCAATTATTGGCGTGTGGCCGGGGATGCAGATTTCAAAGGTAAGAACGGCCAGGTTCGCGACTTTTTGGAATTGGGGGTGTGGCTATCCGAGCCAGTCCAGGTAGCGAAGGTAAATATCTTCCTACCGTTTTCGTTGGCTCTGACGGCGATTGAGGATTGCGCGCCGTACTTCGCCCGAGTTGAAATCGCGCAAGGCATCTTCAACGAGCCTCTGACCTGCAATTCCAGGAGAGGTCCGCAGTGCGTGGAATTGATCAAAGAGGGAACTCCTTTTTGTCGCGTCCATATCTTCATGACCAACAATGGAGCGCTGGACGAGCGACAGCTCGCTGTGTCGGAGAATTCAGGTGGCACTTTGCTCACGATCACAAGGCAGGCTATCGATGAGGTCTGTACAAATCTCGCGGCCGGATCGCCGGTCTATTTTCGACTTCGCATGTATATCCAAAACAAGGCGCCATTTGTCCGCACGATTACCCCGCGTGATCGTCTATTCCAAAGCGGGTTTGATGAGGTGGAGTACGTTGACCTAAGACTCAACGAGGCTCGTACGTTGCCTAATCGGGTAGAGAACCTCATGCTCGCCGATGCCGCCGATAGGCCGCCGGTGACTCTTACGAGGGTTGCGTTTCTGACTGCTGTTCCTGTGCTTGCAGACGTAACGCTCAGCAGCCGACTCCTGCACAAAAGTCGCCTGTTGGAGCACAATTTCTGGAATGATTATGTTCCAAGTGGAATTCCAGATGGTATGATGGTTTACCACTGGCGAGAGATAGACCCAGCCGGTATCAAAGATTTCTCCGCGTTCGTGAAGATGCAGACGCGGCGTACCGGGCGCCAGATTTTGAAGAACTACTTGATCATCGCCTTTGCATTTGGCGTCTTGGGTAATCTTACAGCATCCGCGATTGAGCCTTCCCTGACGAGTGCGCTTTCGTTTTTGGCTTCTTCGTTTGGAAAATGACAATGACTCGAGCAAATGTCCTTCTGAACGGCCGCCAAGTGGCAACGCCTCTTACCGCTCAGGAGAGCGAGGCGCTGGGCTTCCTGATTCCACTTTCCCACGAATACCCAGGGATCGAGGCTTGGTTTCGGACAAAGGTCGTTCCGGGCCTTCGAAACGAAAGCCGAATATTGCTTCGGGTCGAGAGACACGGACAACTGGTCGGGTTAGCTATTGGAAAACGTGAGCCCGGAGAGAACAAGATTTGCACTGTTCGGATTGCGCCCAGCTACTTTGGGCGTGGGATTGGTGTTCGCTTGTTTGATGAAGTGCTTCGCTGGCTCAACGACGATAAGCCACATCTGACGGTGAGTGAGAATCGGTTGCCAGCATTCGAGCGCATCTTCGATTTCTATGGATTTAACCTAACGTCTGTTCAGCAAGGGTTGTACGTGCCGAACACCGCAGAAATTGCATACAACGAGCATGTCTCGGCGGAGCGTCGCTTCGGCGCGCTAGCCGATCCGCCTGCGGGACATCATGCGCTGGATGAGCACTTCTAGATCGCCATTGTGCGTCGCTGTTCCAATCTCGAGAGGCAAACCGAGCTCGCTTGCGTAACTTTCGCAAACTCGACGGGCTATGCCTGTTTGAAACCGAAGTTCTTCAACCGTTCGAAATGGGCGTAAGCGAGCGTCCTTTCTTCGTCTTTCAGCTACCAGTTCGGGCGGAGCTTCGAGAAGCACTAGTCCGTTAGGGCTCATTGCGCGGACTGCATCGATAGGTACTTCAATCAGTTCATGATCATTGTCGATCACGCTATGTGCGTCGATCAATACGTCTGACGTCTCGCGGCCCAACCTAAAACGCTTAAGTGCCTCGCCGAGAAGATTTTGATTCTGCAAAATATTACCTGCGACGTCCGTTCGCAAAATGGCACTGTCGATGTTTTTGGCGGCTTGCAATAACGCGCCGGCGCTCGTGTGCAAAACAGATGGATGCCGAGCCACGTAGGACGCGCAGGCGGTCGACTTCCCAACACCGGAGAGGCCGAAGACCAGTACAATCCCGATGCTAGATGTGGGCTTGTTCAAAGAGGGGCGCTCGTTGATGGCCTACGTACATAAAAGACTGAGGCGGGATAAAATTCTCCATCACGTGGCAGGGATTTATGTGCTCCGCGAATGGTCTAACAGCACCAATTTTAAGAGCATAGGCCTGCGTTCGCCCGCAAAAGTAGCCATCGTAATATTCCTTTGAGATACCTGAGCCCGAACGAGTTTTAAGCCACAGCTGCTCGGGATGCCCCTCCAAAATATCTGCGATATCAAACTCTCCTACCAGGCGGCCGACCGGGCGGGTGCAGTAGATCAGCACCGTTTTGATGTCCCGCCGTGAGAATATCTTACGTCTAAATTCAAACGTCTTCGCACCCGACAGGATGTTCTCGACGTGTACGGGCTTAATCGATAACAATACGCGCATTTACGTCTCCCATTTCTACAATCGCCCGAAACTGTGTCGACGTAAGTTCTCGAAGATCCCATCTCGGCTGTGCTGTGACATGGGCTTCCTCGAGCAATCGGCCACGAGTGATGCGCCGATTGAACGCAACGTTGTATGTCATGCGCGCAACATACAGGCGGTCGCTTTCCACATATTGGTCTCGCAGTTCGTCTTCAGTGAAAACGCTATGCGGGGCCGTGTATTCCAAAAACGCGTCGATGTTCGCGAAGTCCCTCTTACGACGAATTTCTTCCACGATGCAAATGGATGATGCAACGGAACGGTAGTATGCTGGCCCTTGGTGGTCTGTTGTTCGATAGATTACTACCGCGTCTCCCGGGGACATATGGGTCAACGGTATTTTACCGATGTAGACCTTGTGGATCGTATTGGTATGCGAGACATCCCGAACAATTTCTCGGGGTTCGTTTTTCAGGATTGAATCAGGTAAGAGCTGCGTGTGGTATTCGGGATACACGGCAAGTAGCCAAGCCTTCTTTCCAGCAATATGCACGAAAGGGTAATCACTGATCATACCGCCCGAAAACTGATCCAAGCGCCTCGCGTAAACCAATTCCTCGCCGCTTTGTGTTGTCTTAGTGCCCGCCCTCTGGAATCCGTAACGTTCGAATAGCCGGATTAAGTCTTCGTGCACATCAAAGATGGTCACGTATATCCCGTCCATATTCTCATCGATGGCTGTATCGAAGATTTTCTTGAGCACGCGCTCGCCCAATTTGGTGCCCCGACCTTCTATCTTCAGGGTGCCAACCTTCAGCCATTTGAGATCCGCAAGCGGTGGAGTAACGTCAGAAACAGCGCCTCGTTCGGGTTTCAGGTAAATCATGCCGCTTAGGACGGCAGCGTCGTCCTCAACCACGTACACGTCCGCGTCAGCTTTTCGAGCAAACCAATCCGCAAAGTCGACATAGCCCCTCTTGAGGCTGTCAAAGAACGGGTCAGTAAGGCGAAGGTCTCGAAATTTCGTTAGCCGAAGCTGCCTACCTGCCACGCTGCCCCCCAGCTGCGAGTGATCACAACTTTTAGACTGATTTGCTGGGGTTTCACAATCTCATATCAGGCGCGAGGTGGCTTCGGCACAAAGATCAACACCTGAGCAGGTGGTGCCGGGGGGTGATCGGCGCTGCAAAGCATTGGGTGTTTGCC
This sequence comes from Bradyrhizobium canariense, assembly GCF_019402665.1. Lineage (GTDB taxonomy): Bacteria > Pseudomonadota > Alphaproteobacteria > Rhizobiales > Xanthobacteraceae > Bradyrhizobium > Bradyrhizobium canariense. The sequence goes on along the minus strand of NZ_VSST01000053.1, from coordinate 8,983 downwards.
GAGTTCAAAGGAGGAGAAGCGGTCCTTCATCGGTTGTTCTTATGCGCCGCTGGCAAGCTCTTGTTGGAGACGTTCTCAGGCTCTTCCAAAAAGGAGCCGTCGAAAGGCCTGCCCGGAAGCACCCAAGCCGGCCTGATGGTGTTGTCTGGTGGTAGCACTACGTGGTAGCAAGCAGCTCGCAGCTTAGCTGATTTGTGTTGTTGTTTTCAGTGTCTTCGCATGTTGCCCTTCGTCTCCCCTAGGGAGCGTCAGCCAATATTTTCAATCACTTACATCAACAAATAGCGGCCTTAGCGGCACTCAATAGCGGCATTCACTGTACCGGTGGGGCGCGGTGACCGACACGGCTGCTTAAGCCCATCTGCTGGAGCAACAGCTAACTTTTTGCACTGGCCTGAGGTCGAGTGTGCGGTACCACCAATCATTTGGGGTAGCGCCGCGATACGAAGTAGCTGAGGCCTAGTTGGATGGGCCTAGCCGAAAACTAATCGTCTTCATGCGGGCTGATGCCGAGCTCCGTTGGTCACCACGAGCGAGCCTGTGGTCCGGACTATTTGGGCTTGGATTCCAGATTGAGGCTGACGGTATCGCAAGCGCAGCGCAGCGATATCGGCCTGTGGCGCGGCGTCACAAATAACCAGCTCTCGCAGGCCTCACATCTGAAGCATTCAAGCAGCTCTCGGAAGGCATTGGCGACCGGCGCGAAGTCACGCTTCTCGAAATTCTCCCACTCGTTGTAGTGCACGGCCTTGTTGATGGCCCATTGCTCGACTGAGGATGCCGCATTCGAGGCGGAGAGCTTAGTCTTGAGCGCCGTCGCTTCGGTTTTGCCTTTGTCATTTCCCCAAGATTGCGCGGCATCGGCGGCCTTTGCGCAAATGGTCTTGAACCGTGCAAGAACCGGTGGGAGTAGATCGTTCAGTTCATAGCCGCCATCGCCGCGGAACACCACGGCGGCGCCGAGCTGATCAGCCATGTGCCTCGAGACATATTCGAGATGGCGGCGCAGGGCGGCGGCTGCCACCCCGACCTTGTTCTTGTCGAGCGCGGTCTTGATCTCGTCCCAGACCTCGACGTTCGATTCCATAAGCGGACCGGTATCGATTGTCCAGCTGTGAAAGCGGAGGGAAGTCTTTCCTGTAACCAGACCAGCGGACTTCATCTGCTCCGCCCAGGTGCGGTCATGCGTCGTGATGACGAACTGCGTATCCTTGAAATGCGTCTTCAGCAGCTTGCAGAACTGATAGCGATGTCCAGCATCGACGGACATCACGACGTCGTCCAGCAGGGCAAAGCTGAATTGATTGCCAAAGAGGCGCTTCATCAGGGCAAGGTAGAGGCACACGCCCATACTGTCCTGATGGCCTTCGCTGTGAAAGGCGCCCGGCGGATAAAGGCCGCGCTCGTAGAAATTGACGTCGAAATCGAGCTTGCCGGCGCTAGGTGAGAGCTTGGCAGTAAACTCTCCCTCGTCATCTTCGTTGATGAGGCGATAAAAGGTGCTGAAATCCTGCTGGACGTCGTCGTATAGGGCTTCCAGCTCGGCGTCCATGACATCGCAATAGGTCGTATAGGCACCGGTCGCGGCTGCGACCGCGATGTCGGCGGCCTTGTCCGCGCGGACGCTCTCACGAAAGTCGGCGAGCCTCATTTGAGCGGTGCTGAGAAAGGTCTGTGCGTCGACCGTGGCCGTTTGATCGGGGAGCTCTGCCACCATTTTTGCGAAACTAGTGGTCGCCTCGTCGAAACTCTGCGGCACCACATGCCACCCGCTCGCGAGGCGTCCGCTGATGCCGCGAAGCCCATCGAGTGAGCGGAGGTTGCCTTGCAGCGCGGCGAGCTGCCTGGTCCATTGATCAATCGCCGCGCCGAATGCCTCATCTTTCAACGCCGCCGCAAGCCTGCGGATCGTAGTGAGCTGCGAGAGCCATCCCGACGCAGCCTGGTCGAGAAGGCTGGCGTTGGTGAAGAGATCTCTCTGCAGCCGCTGTGCTTCGTTAGATTTCTCGAGCTTGATCGCAAGGTGATCACGCAGATGCCGTTCGCTCTCCCACGGGCTGTCGCAGAGCGGGCAGTGCGCTCCATCGATCAGCTCCATACCTTGCTCTACCAGCGATCGGCGGCGGAGCGACGTAAGCAGCGCCGGATCCTCCGCGAGCGTGTTGATCGCCGCGAGCAGGGCGGTGACTGCATCTTTAGCAAGCTCGGGAAGCTGCTTACGCGTTTCGGCCATCGCGGCAAGATCGCGAAGGGCCGACTGCTTGTTGAAAGCTGGCTCGGACGAGATCGAGGTTAGCCCGGCGTCAAGCCTGGTGTCTGGCGTCAGCTGATCGAGCGGGGACAGACCGAGAAGTTTGCGGCGGGCATTGGCGGCCGCGAGCAGATCGTCGATCTTGACGCTCGGAATCTGCATATGGGTCAGCAAGCTGCTGCGCGCTGCGTGAAATTGGGCTTCGACCGTTCGTTTCTGCGCGTTGACTCTGTTCTGTGCGCTATTGAGCACGGCCCGTTTCTCGCCGATCTCCTCGAGCTTGAGGATCGCTTGCACCTCCTCAGCGCGCCGCGACGGCTCGACGAGGATGAAACGCACGATGTCACGGCGGGACAGTGCGATCTCGGGATGATCGGCAAGCTGCTCGAAAGCGGCCTTGATGGCAGGGTCGGCCGGCTCGATCTTTGGTTTTTTGGGTGCCGAGACCTTGCGGGTGATCGTGGCCGATTTGTTGAGGGCCGGGAAATAAACCTTGAGCCTGACAAGGGCTGCGTCTGGAAAGCGGACGCGATCGACATGCGGACCATGCTCGGCGATCGAGAGCGTTTTGGTTCCGGTGCCGGTCAGGCGGCTGATGCGGCCGGTCAAACCGAACTCGACGGCGTCGATGACGCCGCTTTTGCCGGACCCGTTCGGGCCGGAGATAGAAAATGTCTTTTGATCGAAGACGATGTCGAGGTTGCGAATGCCGCGCATCTCCTCGATATGCGCGTGTTCAAGGCGAATCACGTGATGTCGTTTCCGGCCGGCGCAGAAAACACCTTCACCAGCTCATCCACCTTGATCTTCTTGCCGAAGGCAAAAAGCTGTTCGAGCTGCGCGATCTTTTCGGCATCCACGTCCTTCGATTGACGCAGCCTCTCAAAGTATTTGGATGCGATGATGGCTTGCAGCGTCGGCACCTCGACATTCCTTTCAGCTCGGTAAACGGCGGCCGGTCTATTTACCAAGAGGTTCGCCGAACTGCCAGCGGAATTGCTGCGCAACAGTGACGACATACATGCGCACGCTGGTGCGATCTTAGCCTAAGATAACCGTGGTGGCCGTGTTGCGGGAGATGTGAGGCTTGTGAAGGGCGCCAAGTCAGATTCCAATTCCTGGCATAACAAGAAGGACGGTCATTTTTCTGCGTATTGTGCAACAATCAGGTACCATCATCCAATTGACCCCCATCCTCTTCCCTGAACGGGGTCATCGCACGCGTGGTCATGACGCCGATCCGCTCCGGCAGCTCATAGGCCCGGATATCGCCGAGATCGCCATTCAGGGGCAGCTTGAATATCAGCTCCGCAATCCAGGCCGTAAATCGATCAAAGCCACAATCAAGAGCCAAGGACTTGCTCCAGGCCTCGGCTGCGGCGCGATCTTCAGGACTTGGTTTCTCGCCGCGCGCCAAGCTCTCAAGAGCTTGTTTCCGACTATCGAGTGACATCCCCGTCACTGTTTGCGCCGCAATCGCAGCCGTTCGGACCAGGAGTTCGCGATCATTGTGGTTCGACGCGCGAAGATGTCTAAGAAGATCCTCGAGCATGGCCCCGGCCCAGACGCCGATGGCGATCAGCAACGGACCGGCGATGATCGGCTCTTTCCATTTCGCGATTCGCGCCATGTCCGGCGTCAGCATGTCAGACAGTCCATGCGTGGCTCGGTCGCACATCGCCCATGCTGCCGCCTGCGCGCGCGGTCGTTGGGAGGGGTGATCGTGCACAAGAACGTAGCGAGCGGGGCCCGACTTGATGGCCTCCCACGGCCGCCCGAGTGCATCGAGCACTCGGGCGTGGTCGGGGCCGAGATCAAACTCCCGGCACATCGCTTAGCACTCCGTCTCGTCAAGCAGGAAGGTCTCGAAGACTTCGATCCCGTGCTCACCGAGATCTTCTATGCTGGCGTAGTAAAATCTCGTTCCCGCTGGGGCGATACGCTGATTAAATTGCACGATGCTCTTAACCGTGCCCAACCTGCATTCCGGGAACGCGATCCCCATGCCGTTCCACAGGCGATTGAGGTCGCGTCCTCCATCTCTCGTTCGCCGAAAATCGACGCCTGAGGACATGCGCAGCAGATCGCGGATTGGCGTCCTGCCCTACTCGCTGCCCATAAAGCCTGGCACATAAGTTTCGGGGATATCATCGACCGCTTAATCCCGCCCTCTGAGATGGCGATGCCGACCAACAGTCCGGTTATCGACTTGACCGTCGACTGGGATACGAACCGATCTTGATCAGTTCGCGCGTACGCCCGCAGAGATCGGAAGCCGCAGGTCCTTGATCCTGCGGGCGAGGGTGTCCCGAAGCCGCGACTGGGTTTCGACGAAGGACTCAGATACTGACAACGTCCGCTCCGGAATCCTGAGCATGGGGGCGTCCATTTTGCCACCTTCGGCGACGTGCCGCCACACGCAGGCAAGCATTAGCCCTATCATGAACGACGGTCGTGCATCCGCAATACGGAGTGTGAGTCCCGGCTGGAGCGAGATGCCGGTGCCGTAGCAGGTTTGCCAGAGCGGGTGATTACTCGCCTGATGCATGGGAGGAAGCGGTTTCGTCGACTGTCTTGACCCAATCGCGCACTAGGTCGGCTTTAGCGGTTTTCGCTGGATACTCGGACCCAACTCTTAAGGTGCCGTCCTCCTAGCCATTACGAGTCAAGTTCTCGAGACTGAGCCTGTGACGGAGGGCCGGCCGGCCGGTGCCCGGAAGAGCGGGGACGGCAGTGGGCGGACTTGACTAATGTAATGAGGTGCATTACACTATGTCGTATGATCGCAAATGCCAATATCAAGATCGATTGGGAGCCAAATCACGCCGGCATGTGCGCGGTGCTGGACGCGGGTGTGCTCGTTGCGCAGACACCTGACCCGTTCCAGTCGGTCGGGCTTGCCATCCTGGGCTCGAAACAGGCGCGAGCGGCCGAGGCCCTGCGCCGCGAACTCGAGGCGCTCGGTCACGGCATCCAGGCGATTTACGCCAGCGCCCATGAGCAGGCCCACATCTTTGCCGAGGCGCTGTTCTCGCAGAAGCGGTTTTGGCGCCTCTACCGCGATATCGACAACACGGCCCACGGCTTCACCGGGCACAGCGCGTTCGGCCCCAGTAGCGGTCCATGGCCAAGCCCGGTGCAGGGTGTCATGGGGCCGACGTTTGGTCCGACCGGCCCAGCGCTCGAGCTGACATCGCGCCAGGTCGCTCACATCCTGCGCCACATGCTCGCCTGCCTCGGCGAGAGCGAGCAAGACGATCTGGCGCTCGCCACCGCCCTGCGTGCCCTCCTGCTCGAGGAGATCGCGCGCCTCGCCGCGTTCAAAGTCGTTCACTTGCGGCGGGTGCGGCCCGCCATCAGATCGCTGCGCGACCGCGTCCTCTGCCTCGAGATCCACACCGGAAGTTCACCGCCGGCGATGGCTGCCATCAGCCTTGCCGCGTGCAAGGCCACATCCCCGATTGCAGCCTTGCAGGTGAACCATGCAACGATTTGCTACCAAGACCACCGAACTGATCGCAACGACCCGCTTCGGCGGCGGCATCCGCCAGCACATCACGGTGGCAGCGCACGAGATTATGCAGCTTCTCGTCGCCTGCCACTCCCTTCAGGACATTGGCGTCATCGGCCCCATTACCCGCTTTGCCAAGACCGAGGGACCCTACGGCCTCAAGATCGAAGGCAAGTGGTACGTCACGTTCCGATGGTCGGAGGATTTCGGCGCCCACCAGATCCGGCTCGAACGGCGATAGGCCTGACATGACGGCGACGAAGTATGTTCCCGCGCCCCCGGTGACTCCCGGGGACGTGCTCAGAAAGCGCATCCTCGGCGCCGACATCACCCAAGACACGCTCGCCAAGGCAATGGACGTGTCCCGCTTCTCCGTCAGCCAGATCATCAACGGCAAGCGCGCCATCACCCCCGAGATGGCGTTGCGCCTGTCCCGTGTCACCAGTACCACGCCGGAGTTCTGGCTCGACCTGCAGCGTCAGGTGGATCTCTACGCGGCCCGTCGCAAGCTCGCCGCTGAGCTCAAGCGCATGCCGGTGCTCCGCGCGCCAAAGAGCGAGACCGAACTCTTCAACGACGCCTGAAACTCGCTGCAGTGCCATCGGGGCCAGCGCAGCGGCGTCATCGCGGCGTCATTGAAGCTGCCAATTTTACCGGACATCGATGCGCGGCCATACTGACAGCTGCAACCGCGGCGTGTCTTCTGGATCGGATACCTTCCGGACAGGCGTGATTGCCGACCAAGAGTATTGCCATGCAACCGAGATTTGCCGCGCTGATCTGCGCCATGCTCCTGACATTCTCTCACCAGGCCCAGGCCTGGAACGCCAATGGGCACCAGATCGTCGGCGCCATCGCCGACGAGATGCTCACAGTCAATGCCAAGAGCCAGGTTGCCACGATCCTCGCGGTGAACCTGCGCACCGCCGGCCCCTGGCTGGACTGCCTCAAGAGCGTTCATCGCTTTGCCGATGGCACGTTTCGCTATGTGGTCGAGGAGGCTTTCGAAGCCCCGTGCAAGCCCTTCGTCTCGGCCCATCCCATCATGCAGCAATACGTCAAGCGCAACTTCTTCCAGTGCAGCTATTTGACCAAGCGCAAGGACGACGACGGCAACGCCTATCAGGAAAAAATGGGCTGCCACAATACCTACCATTTCGACGATGTGGCGATCCAGCGCGGCCATTTCGATCGCAATTCCCAGGGTACCAACGACCACGACATCGTCGCGGCGATCACGGCCGCGATCGCGATGCTGCTCGAACGTCCATCGCCGCCACCGTTCAAGATTGCCGACAAGCGTGAAGCGCTGTTTCTACTCGCGCACCTCGTGGGCGACCTGCACCAGCCGTTGCACGTCGGAGCGGTCTATCTCGACAATGATGGCAAGCAGGTCGATCCTGACGTCACGCATACGATCGATCCGGCCACCGAAACCGTCGGGGGCAACGTCATCAAGGATGCCGGCAAAAACCTTCACACCGAGTGGGATGCCCCGCCGACCGGCTTCAAGGTTGAACAGGCGCTCGACCTGCTTCCGCTCGCAACTGCGTGTCAATCGGCGTTCAAATTTGGCTCTGACGCAATTTTGGTGCAGCACTGGTCATGTGGCACCGATTAGTCGAGCCTGCAGCAAGTCGAGCTTGGCGCGTCCGTACATTTGGCGCTTCACCAGTTTGAGCTTGGTGATCTGGCCCTCGGTCTGTCCGTTGGACCAAGACGTTGTGATCGCTGCGCTGACGGCGGCCTTGTCCTTGATGACGCCGTTGGCGAAAGACATGACGAGGCTTGCGCGTGCCCGTTCCAACCATGGTTCAAGCTCTATGTGAGCCTTCTTGCGGATCATCGCATGGAAAGCGGCTATGATCTCTCGAGCTTCCACCAGAAGAGGAACGCCTTGCTCGATCGCCGCAATGGTGACGGTCTCTGATCTTGATAGTGTATCGCGGCCATTGGTCATCAGGCGGGCGATAGTTCTCGCGGACGGTACGCGCTGCAGGCTCTGAGCATCGGGCATTTCGGCACGCCGACGGCGTGTCGCCCATTCGGTAACGACTCGCACCGAGCCTCTAAATCCCTGCGCCTTGAGGCAACGCCACAGGTCGGCGCCATTACAATGACCAGCGGCCCACTGAACATCGAGCCATGGCAGGTAGTGCTCGAGCGAGCTCTCGCGCACCCTGAACACGTCGGATCGCTGACCTCGCAATACCCTGCGGATGAGGCCCCGGCTATGGCCGGTGAGCCGTACGATCTCCTTTATGGAGACGCCCGTCTCAGTCTGTTTGAGAATTGCCGCGTTGGTGTCTTCTCGCCGAAGATAACCCTCATATTGAATGCGCTCGGCGGCGGTCAATAAGTTGGGATTTATGGTGGCGGAGCCGACCGCGATGCGGACCTGGCGCATGGATTTGCGAACCGCATCCAGGAAGGCGTGGCTGGCGTTCTCCATGAGGTGCCAACGGTCGGCGACCTGGGTGGCGTGCGGGAGTGCCTTGGCCGCAGCAAGGGCGTAACCGCCGCCCCGGTCGCGCGCGACCACAGCGATCTGTGGTTGCCCCGCGAGCCAGGCCTGCGCAGTGGCTGGCTCTCTGTCGGGTAAGAGAGTGATCGGTCGTCGCCGCTCGAGGTCGCAGAGTTCCATACCGCTGATTGCGCCGCCAGGCCCAATCGTCGATGCCGATAACGCTCGGCGCAGCAAAGGGTGGACACCCGCGCCTTCTAACTACCCGAAGCAACGTGTCGTTGCTCACGGGCAGCATAAGTCGACGGGCAAAACTCGCCGCTGGGCGGCCACCCAAGGCGAGGCCAAGGTGATGGACGATCAGATCGAGCCGGGTCGTTCGCCGCGCCCACGGTGCTAGAGCGCCGTCATCGAAGCGCTCGGTGAAAATACGCCGACCGCAGAGAGCAGTAACGCAGCGGAAGCGGCGCGCCACGACCACCAAGCGAACCTGCCGCCCCGCAAGCGGCAGATCGGTTAGGCGCCGCTGATATCGGCTATGGATCCGCCCAGAACTGGTCCCGCATCCGGGACAGAGACTCGTCCCGCTCGTGGGACGCACGGTGATCACGGTCGTAGCGCCATCACAAAAGGCGCTTTCCACGTCAAACCCGTGAGGGACCAGAGCCGACGGACGTAGGGCTCGCTGCATCATATTGATTCCTTTGTGAAACCAACACGAGCCCGCGCTTGAACTTCATCAAAAGTGATGGTGTGG
>NZ_VSST01000052.1 GCF_019402665.1 Bradyrhizobium canariense | reverse complement strand
TCATCGATGCCGAAGGCAATGTCCTTCTGTCCAATCCCGCCGCGGAGCGCATGCTGCTGCACCGGACCGGCATGAACCTGCGCAATCTGCGCGCGCTGTCCAGCGTGTTTCACGGCGACGGCGTCACCCCGCTCAAGCCCGACGAGCTGCCGTCGGCACGCGTGCTGCGCGGCGAGCCGTTCGAGAATATGGAGATGATCGTCCGCCCGCACAGCGGCAATCCTTCCCGCCATCTCATGATCAGCGGCCGGCCGATGCTGGACGGGCAAGGCAACGTCTCCGGCGCGGTGCTGGTTTNNACCGGCGGCGTCGCGCACGACTTCAACAACATGCTGACCGTGATCTCCGGCAATACCGAGACGCTGGTGGCAAGCCTGAAGCAGCAGCCCGAGCTCCAGCGCGTGGCGCGCCTGATCGACGAGGCCGCCGAACGCTGCGCCGAGCTGATCCAGCATCTGCTCGCCTTTGCGCGCAGGCAGCCGCTGCAGCCGCGCAACGTCGAGATCAACGGCGCGGTCGCGGATATCGCGAAACTGCTGCGCCCCACTCTCGGCGAGCAGATCGAGATCGAGACCGTGCTCGAACAGGGGCAGATGACCGCGCACATCGATCCGTCCCGCCTCACCAATGCTCTGCTCAACATGGCAATCAACGCCCGCGACGCCATGCCGAACGGCGGCAAGCTGCTACTCGAGGCCCACCGCGTCGTGCTCGACCAGGCCTATGCGCAAAACAATCCCGACGTGCGGCCCGGCCCTTACGTGATGCTCGCCGTCAGCGACACCGGCACCGGCATGCCGGCCGAGGTGCAGCAGCAGGCGTTCGAGCCGTTCTTCACCACCAAGGAGGTCGGCAAGGGAAGCGGCCTCGGCCTCTCCATGGTCTACGGCTTCGTCAAGCAGTCCGGCGGCCACATCAAGATCTACAGCGAGGAAGGCCACGGCACCACGATCAAGCTCTATCTGCCGCCGGGCGAAGGCATGGCCGAGGTTGCCCCCACCACGACTCCGCAGGCGGAAGGCGGCGCCGAGACCATTTTCGTGGTCGAGGATGATCCGCTGGTGCGCAACTTCGTCACCGTGCAGCTCCAGAGCCTCGGCTACCGGACCGTCGCCGCGCCCGACAGCAAGGCCGCGCTGGAATTGATCCAGGCCGGCCAGCCGTTCGACCTGCTGTTCACCGACGTCGTCATCCCCGGCGGCATGAGCGGGCGCGCGCTCGCGGACAAGGTGGCGACGATCCGCCCCGGCGTGAAGGTGCTCTACACCTCCGGCTACACCGACAACGCCATCGTCCACCATGGCAAGCTCGACGACGGCGTCATGCTCCTGACAAAACCCTACCGCCGCAACCAGCTCGCCGAGATGATCCGGAAGGCGCTCGGAAACATGCCGGTCGGCTAGCGCTTCTGCTTGGCGACACATCCAATGGCGTTGCAGATGATCCGCGCTGCGCAGATCGCCCCAATATTCTGCAGATCACGCTCCGGCACCAATTCGACCAGATCGAGACCGACAATTCTGGCCTTCGAGGCGACGCCCGCGATCAGGTCTATGACGTCGAAATAGGACAGGCCGCCAGGCTGCGGCAGAAGCACACCCGGAATGACGGACGGATCCAGGCCGTCGCAGTCGATCGTGATCAGGCAATTCGCGTTTTCCTCGATGGCACTCAGGACGACATGAACGCCCCGGCTTTTGACCTCTCGTGCTGTAAAAATCCTGGAGCCCCAATTCCGCGCGCAACTGAGCTCCTGCGAGCCCGAGCCGCCGATACCCCGTAAACCAACCTGCACAATGCGTTCGACCCAAGGCAACTCGCTGGCGCGCCGCATCGTACTGGAAAAAGTATGTGCTGAGCCGTCGCGCCGGTCCTTCCAATCCAGATGCGCGTCGATCTGCAGGATGGTCAGCTTGCCCATGTCTTCGAACGCCCCGAAGAACGGTATGGGCACTGAATCATCTCCGCCCAGCAGCATGGGTACCGCGCCGGACCTCAGGATCTTTTTGGTGGCCGTCCTGATTGCATTCCGGTTTTGCTCGGGGGCATCGGGTGACGTGGCAAGATCGCCGCCATCAACGACCCGGATTTGCTCCGGGTCGAGCAGGATTCCGTCCTGGTCGAAATCCCACCTGGCAAGGTCGGTCTGGTAAACGCGCAACGCATTGCGAATGGCCGCTGGGCCGTTCGCGGCATGGCTCGTCCTGCCCTTCAAATGCGGCGTGGCATCCGCAGCTCCGAAGATGACAATGTCGGCTTCGCCAAGAGTCAGCGGAACAGGCAGAGCAAGGTCGCACGCCGCGACGCCGAGGAATGTATTGCGCTCGCTCGCCATAACCGTCTCGATAGGGGCACTCAGTCCGGGCGACAGAGCTAATCCGCAACGCTTGGACCAGTTCCTGACTTGCTCTTGGCCTGACGCCGAGCCGAACGGTCGAAGCCGCTCTCGCCTAGGACGTGACCTCGTAAACGTCGGGCTTACCAAGGCAAAGCGGAAGCTCCCACCTTGGGCGTGATCCGCGGCTTGTGACCACAGCGGACTCTCGCGCGTCGAGCTGCCCCTGAAGGCGTGGACGAGTCGGCGGGCCGCTTTCTTCTGGAACCAAATTAAATTGATTTAATTTAGTTATTGTGATTTAATTTTTGGGCTTACCTCTGGACGGAGAAAACGCATGCCGGATCAGGACGACCGTCGCGAGTTCTTAAAAACCTGCGGAAGGTTCGCGGCGGTGACGCCTCCAGCCATCACCCTACTCCTGTCGACATCCCTCACATCGGATGCAATCGCGAAGTCGGGCGCAGGCGCGGTCCACCACGACCATCACCATCACGGTAACAACGGCTGGGGCAACGGCGGCGGAGACGGCAGCCCCAACGGCAAGGACGATAGAGGCCGCTGAGACGACGACACACGGCCTCCGGAAGGAGACACAATGCAGCCCAGGCGCCGCGACGTAGATTGGCATTTCGCCAGCTTCGTTGTTTCGATGATCTGGCTGGCGGTCGTTGCTGCCGCTCTTCTTGCAGTGCTCTTCCGAGGGCACCCTTGAGGAGTTATGAAGTACATTTTCATCGCGGTCGGCTGCTGGCTGCTGCTGAACGTGCTCTTCGTTGTGCTAGTCACTCCGCCGCTTAGGCGCCGGCCGCGACAACTTGCTCGCACGATTGATGCAGTCAAGAAGTTCATTTTCAGCAGACGGCAGCCCCCTACCTGACGAGGGCAGTGACGCGCTGCAAAAAACGACAGTAAGGCTGGCTGTTTATTTCCAGCGACGCCGCACCGCAGTTCGCTGTATCGTTCCGTTTTTCCAACAGCGGATTTGATTGCCATGCACCACATCCAGAGTACGCATATTGCCGCGATATTGAAACTGACCGCCCAGCAGCTTGAAGCACTCCGCACCCGCCCAGAGATCCAAAAGGAATATTCCGAAATCCTCGTTTTGAGAGAGAAAATAAAACTGGCGACCGATCTGAAGAAGGCTCGCCGGCAGCTCCTTACTCGGCGCCTGCCAAGCGCCTGAAGCGAGATAACTCCACCCGTTCCTTGCGCTGTGAGGCTCGAGCAAGGAGCTGCTCGTTGGCATTCTCGCTTGTGGACCCTTGCGGTCATTCCGCTGTACAGGTCTGCGTCGGAGCGGTGAATAAATGCCGGGAATGTTCTATGGCCTGTTCAGCTTCCTGGTGCAGACTGGATCGCCTTTGGGCAGGGTTGGCAATCCCGTCCGAGGCGAAGCCGGTCGGCCGGCCCGCTGCACGACCCGACTGACCGGAAGAAGGCGGAAAGTCCACTGCGCCCGCCGGCAACATAGGAGATCTCCCCGCGAGTGGCCTTCTGGTATGATGCTTCTCTCTGAGCAACGGCTTCGGACAGCAGGAGTTAGCTAGAACTGGCCGTCGATCGATGCCGATCGGGTTCAGCCCCAGAGTTCAGGTCCTTACCAACCGCGGCGATGCACGGGGTTTTGCCCCGTGTTGGCATGAAGCACCGTGAGCTCATGAGAATCGAACTCGGCAAACGCCTCGCGCATGACGCGCAAGAATGCCGCCACGCGCGGAATGCCGGCGCTGCCACGCCGGTATAAAAGATGAATGCCGAAGCTTGGCGGGCATGACCATTCCGGCAGCAGTCGCGTGAGCCGACCCGACGTCAGGAAAGTCGGATCGAAGCAGGCCATGTAGATGACGCCGACGCCTGCACAGGCCGCCACGATCAGGCCTTCGCGATCCGGTGTGACGAACGAAGGTCGGATTTGGATCGTTTCGAGCATCCCATTGCGTTCGAATTTCCAATGGTCGACGGAACCAATCGACCAAGCTGGACGAAACAGCAGACAGCGATGATTGACGAAGTCGGCAGGCTGCTCCGGTGCGCCAAAACGACGGACATAGTCCGGCGAGGCATACGCGGCCGGCTTACCCTGACCGAGCCGCTGCGCCACCAGCCGGGACGGCGGAGGTTCGCCGACATGCAGCAGAACGTCGAGGTTTTCAGACTGCATGTCGCGGGGATCCTGGGTCAGCCGCGTCTCGACGAGCAACTCGGGGTATCGATCGTTCAGATTGGCCAGCCTCGGCATCAGGACATAGCGAGCGAGAGGCGCCTGCACGCCTACCCGCACAATTCCGCTGATCCGCCCATGCCTCTTCGTGTAGCCTTCTGTTAGCTCGGTAATGCGGGCAACAATGTCCACGGCCCTGCGATAGACGTCGATCCCTTCCTGGGTGAGCTTGAGCTGACGCGTCGTCCGGTTGAACAAGGGGACCTTAAGCTCGCGCTCCAGCTCGGCGATACCGCGACTGACCGCCGACGGTGTCAGCTCCATGATCCGTGCCGCCGCAGCAAAGCTGCCGCTGTCGGCGGCGCAGATCAGCATTTCGAGGCGACGGCCGCGATTCAAGACGAAACCTCACAAGCTTGGCGGTACCCGTATTCGTGATATTAACTCACGACTGAAGTTCGTCAAAGCTTCTCGACGCGACCGGCCCTGGTGCCTACGCTGCATCCCAGAATTTGCATTGTCGAGGAAGCGTGATGAGGAAGCCAGCTTTAACGACATGTCGCCGGGCTCCCGACGGGCTAGGCGTTTCGAAGTCGTCAGTCGACGGCTGCCTCGTTTTGTAACCAAAGCGGTCCGGCTCATATCCTGTGTCTTGAGGAGAATGTCATGCGTCGTCAGCGCTGGACTTTGTTGATGTTGCTGCTTTGCAGCCTGACGCCTGTGCTGCCAAAGGCAGCCATGGCCGAATGGCCCGAGCGGGCTGTGAAGATCGTGGTGACGTTTCCTCCAGGCAGCGCCAACGACGCGGCAGCACGTATTTTCGCGGATGCGTTGTCCAAACGGTGGGGCAAACCGGTGATCGTCGAAGATCGAACGGGTGCCGAAGGGACAATCGGCGTCGGCGCGTTCGTTTCAGCGCAGGACGATCACACCCTGCTCTATACTGTAATCGGTTCGGTGACGGTCGCGCCGCTGCTGATCGACAAGCTTCCTTATGATGTGGATCGCGATCTGCTGCCGATCGCCTCCACTACATCGATCGTTCTCACTCTCACGGTTAGCAACGGCATTGGCGTCGGTACCATCCCGGAATTAATCGACGTCCTCAAGGCGCAGCCCGGCAACTATGCCTGGGCTTCGGCTCCCACGCTGCCGAGATACGTGTTTGCGGGCTTTCTCAAGCGTCACTCGCTCTCGATGAACTATGTGAGCTATCGCGACGGAGCTCAGCCGCAAGCCGATCTGGGAGAGGGAAGAATCCAGGTGCTTGTCACCTCGCTGACGGCATCCCAATCTCCCGTGCAAACCGGCAAGGCGCACTTCTTGGCGGTGATCAATCCAAGCAGAGCTGCGCTATTGCCTGAGGTGAAAACCGTGCGCGAGCTTGGCTACCCCGAACTCGAGATCGATGGTCTCGCCGGAATCTATGGCGGCCGCAACATGCCGGAGATCGTAAAGGCGCGGATTGCGGCCGACGTTGCCGCCATCTGTGCAGACAGCGAGGTTCGTCGCAAGCTCGAAGCCGGCGGGCACAACGTGCTTGCCGGAACCGCAAGCGAATTGAGGGCCGGAATCGAGCGGCAGCGGAGTTGGCTCGCCGGAATACGTCAGTTGGTCGATATCCGTGACGCAAGATAACAGGCAGGAGATCCCGACGATGTCGTCACCGGCAGCGCTCACACTTCTCGACTGATCCAGTCGCATCGGATCTTGCGCAGCTCGGCCAGGCTAATCGCGCAGCTTTCCTGGCCGGCGATTTCTTCGCGTCCGTCCCAGGCATTTGCGAAAGCCTCGACTTGAGTTGCATCAAGGACGTCTGCCGCTTCGACGTTTAGGCTTGTTCGAAAGGAGAGCAGCCATGTTCATAGCGCCCGACGATTTCCGGATCAAAGCAGACAACTTCGACCTCATGCGAATGGACAACGTCATTCGCATCGCGTGCGGCGCCTTCTATCTTCCTCACGTCGCCGGAAAGTTCGTCGGCTTCGGCGTTCTCAACCCGGCCATCGTCAAGTTCTTCGCGTCTGCTGGCTTGTCGCCGCCCGAGGCCTGGGTCTACGTCGCCGCCGCGGCCGAATTGTCGGTCGCCATTGCGCTGACGCTTGGCATCTGCACGCGCTTCGCCGCGCTCGGTTCGGTCGGGCTGATGGCCGTGGCGGTCTATTCGCTCCAGACTGTGAAGGGCTTTGGCTGGACCTGGAACACGGGCGGATACGAATATCCGGTGTTCTGGGGCATCTGCTCCCTCGCTTTGGCCGCGCAGGCCTGGCAGGTCTGGCTGGGCCGGCGGCAGGACGTCGCCCCGGCTGGCAAGCTGGTGCGGATTGTCGCCGCGGAGTAATGGCCCCACCGCCTCGCCAGCACCACCGCCGCCAGCGTGAAGATCAGTGCTGCAATCTGCCCCGCTCTCCTGTTCGTTTGTCGGTCACCTTGGCCAGCCCAAAACATCCCTGTTCGTCACCTGGCAAGCCAATACCCTTTACAAGCCCGAATATGGCCGGGATGACGATCAGCGTGAGCAGGGTCGACGAAATCATCCCGCCGATCATTGGCACCGCAATGCGCTGCATAATCTCCGAGCCCGTCCCGGTGCTCCACATGATCGGTAGCAGGCCCGCCATGATCGCGACGACTGTCATCATCTTGGGGCGTACGCGCTCCACCGCGCCATCCATGATGGCGTCATAGAGGTCGCGGCGGGTCAGGGCCCGCCCCTCGGCGGCACGCCTGGCCGCGGTCTCAGCCAGCGCCTGATTGAGATAGATCAGCATGACGACGCCGGTCTCTGCGGCGACGCCAGCGAGCGCAATGAAGCCAACGGCGACCGCCACTGAAAGGTTGAAGCTCAACCACCACATCAGCCAAAGCCCGCCGACCAGCGCGAACGGCAGCGAGAGCATCACGATCATCGTCTCCGCGATCGAACGAAAGTTCAGGTACAGCAGCAGGAAGATGATCAGCAACGTCACGGGCACGACGATCTTCAGCTGCGCGGTTGCGCGCTCCAGATATTCGTATTGACCACTCCACATCACGTAGTAGCCCGGCGGAAACTTGATGCTGGCCTGCACAGAGGCTTTAGCGTCCGCGACGTAGCCCCCGAGGTCGCGATCGCGGATGTCGACGTAGATGTAGGTCGCGAGCTGGCCGTTCTCGGTCCGGATCGAGGTCGGCCCGCGCGCCGGCGCGACCTTCGCGACCTCGCCGAGCGGTACCGCGCCGCCGGCGGGCATCGGCACCAACACATCGTTGGCGATGGCCTGCGGATTGTCGCGCAGATCGCGCGGATAGCGCATGTTCACGGTAAAGCGCTGCCGCCCTTCCACGGTCGTGGTCACGGTCTGGCCGCCGAGTGCAGTCGCGATCGTGTCCTGAACGTCCTGGACCATGATGCCGTAACGCGCCAGCGCGGCACGGTCCGGGGTGACTTCCAGATAGTAGCCGCCGATACCGCGCTCGGCGTAGGCCGATGAGGTGCCCGGCACGGCCTTGAGGACCTGCTCGATCTGCTTGGCGAGCTTATCGATCTCGACCAGGTCGGTCCCGATCACCTTGACGCCGATCGGCGTTCGTATGCCCGTGGACAGCATGTCGATGCGGGCCTTGATCGGCATGGTCCAGGCGTTGGAGACCCCAGGAAACTGCAGTGCCTTGTCCATTTCGGCGATCAGTCCATCGATGGTCACACCGGGCCGCCACTCCTGCTTGGGCTTGAGGTTGACCACCGTCTCAAACATCTCGGACGGTGCCGGATCGGTCGCCGTCGCGGCGCGCCCTGCCTTGCCGTAGACTGAGGCCACTTCCGGAAACGAGCGGATGATCCGGTCCTGGGTCTGCATCAGTTCGCCGGCCTTCGTGACCGAGATGCCCGGCAGCGTCGTCGGCATGTAGAGCAGCGTGCCTTCGTTGAGGTTCGGCATGAACTCGGTACCGAGTTGTCGCGCCGGCCAGATGCTCACGGCCAGAATGGCGAGCGCGAGCACCACCACCAGCGTCTTGGCGCGCATGACGCCCTTGATCACCGGGCGGTAGATCCAGATCAGGACGCGGTTGATCGGATTCCTGTGCTCCGGAACGATCCGCCCGCGCACGAAGATCACCATCAGAGCCGGCACCAGCGTCACCGACAGGAGCGCAGCGGCCGCCATCGAGAACGTCTTCGTGAACGCCAGCGGGCTGAACAACCGCCCCTCCTGCGATTCCAGCGTGAAGATCGGCATGAAGGACACAGTGATGATCAGCAGGCTGAAGAAAAGTGCAGGCCCCACCTCCGAGGCGGCGGCGATCAGGACGTCGATCCTGGGCTTTCCCGGCTCGGCGCGTTCGAGGTGCTTGTGGGCGTTCTCGATCATGACGATGGCCGCGTCGACCATGGCGCCGATCGCGATCGCGATCCCGCCGAGGCTCATGATGTTGGAGCCTAAGCCCAGCAGCTTCATGGCGCCGAACGCCATCAAGACCCCGATGGGCAGCATCAGGATCGCGACAAGGGCGCTACGGACGTGCAGCAGGAACACGATGCAGACCAGCGCGACCACGACGCTTTCCTCGAACAGCGTGTGCTTGAGCGTGTCGATGGCCGCGTAGATCAGGTTGGAGCGATCGTAGACCGGCACGATCTCGACCGACTTCGGAAGGCTGGAGGCGATCTCCCGGAAGCGCTTCTTGACGTTCTCAATCACCTCCAGCGCATTGACGCCGAAGCGCTGTAGTACGATGCCGCTGGCGACCTCGCCCTCGCCGTTCAGCTCCGTGATGCCGCGCCGCTCGTCGGGGCCCAGTTCGACACGCGCGACGTCGCGCAGCAGCACCGGCGTCCCGTTGTTCGTCTTCAGCACGATGTCGCCGAGGTCGTTGATCGACTTGATGTAGCCCTTGCCGCGGATGACGTACTCGAACTCGGACAGTTCGACGGTCCGGCCGCCGACGTCGGCATTGCTGGCGCGGATGGCATCGCGCATCTTCTGCATGGTGATGCCGCGGTCGCGCATGCGTTGCGGATCGAGGATCACGTTGTACTGCTTGACGAAGCCGCCGACGCTCGCAACCTCGGCGACACCCTCGGCCTTCGCCAGGGCGAACTTCAGATTCCAGTCCTGGATGGTGCGGGTGTCGGCGAGATTCAGCTCCTTCGACATCACGGCATACTGGTAGACCCAGCCGACGCCGGTCGCGTCGGGGCCGATCGTGGGGCTCACGCCGGCAGGCAGGCGCGCGCTGGCGCCGTTGAGGAATTCCAGCACGCGCGAGCGCGCCCAGTAGATGTCGGTGCCGTCCTCGAAGATGACGTAGACGAAGGAGACGCCGAAGAAAGAGAAGCCGCGCACGACCTTCGATTTCGGCACGGTCAGCATCGCCGTCGTCAACGGATAGGTGACCTGGTCCTCGATCACCTGCGGGGCTTGGCCCGGGTACTCCGTGTAGACGATGACCTGGGTGTCCGAGAGATCCGGGATGGCATCGAGCGGCAGATGCAGAAGCGCGTACAGCCCCGCCGCGGCGGCGAAGCCGGTCCCGAACAGGACCAGCAGCAGGTTGCGGGCGGACCAGGCGATGAGACGCGCGATCATTGCTGCGCCCCCTCGGTAAAGCCCTTCAGCGCGGCCTTCAGGTTGCTTTCGGCATCGATCAGAAAATTCGCCGAGACCACCACGGCCTCGCCCTCCGCGAGACCCTGACGGACCTCCACGAAGCCGCCGCCCCGGTGGCCGAGCCTGACCTCACGAGGCTCCAGCCGACCCTGGCCCTTATCGACGAAAACGGCTTGCCGGCTGCCGGTGTCCATCACCGCGCTCTCCGGCACTGCGAGGACGGCATCGCCGCTGCCGGTGTCGATGTCGGCGTCGACGTACATGTCGTGCAGCAGGATCAGGTCCGGATTCTGCAGTTCGATCCGCACGCGCGCCGTCCGGGTCTCCTTGTTGATCTCGGGGTAGATGACCTGGACCTTTCCCGTGAACTCCCGTCCCGGAAAGCTCCGCGCCTTGACCGTGACGGGCTGGCCCGTGGCGATCATGCCGACGTCGCGTTCGGCGACGTCGATCAGGGCCCACACCATCGAGTGGTCAGCGATCCGGAACAGGACGCCGCCCGGCTCGACGCGCATGCCCTCGATGGCGTTGCGCTCCAGCACGATGCCGTCGCGCGGCGAAGTCCATCCGATCGACGTCGGCACGGTCCGGCTCTTCTCGATCGCCGATATCGCAGCATCGGGCACGTCCAGATTCATCAGGCGCTGGCGCGATCCACGGCCATACTGAACGTCGCCGCTGGTCGTCTTCGAGGTGATGGTGGTGAGGTACTCGGCGGCAGCAGAGGAGACGGATGGGCTGTAGACCTCCATCAGCGGCTGCCCCTTGATCACGTGAGATCCGGTCGTGACGTCGGCGACCTTCAGGATGAAGCTTTCCGCCCGCATGGCGACGACGGAGATCCGCCGCTCGTCCAGCGCGATCGTGCCCGGCGCCCTGATGACGGTCCGGATCACGCGCATCGCTGCGGGCTCCGACTTGACGCCGGTCCGCTGGATCTTGCCGGGCGAGAGTTTGATCGACCCGTCGTCGCTGTCGTCGCCCTCGTAGACGGGGATGTAGTCCATTCCCATCGAATCCTTCTTCGGCGTCGGCGATGTGTCCGGCAGGCCCATGGGATTGCGGTAGTATTTGATCTTGCGCTCTCCGGAGGCGCCGGCCGGTGTCGCCGGCGGCGGGGCTGCCACCTGCTCGTCGTCGAAGCTGACGTCGGCGCCTGCGGGCACCGCGCGGAAATCCCGGCCATCCCGGGTCTTTCTCGGCACCAGCGAGTACGACGGTTTGCCGTCCGGATCCTGGTAGTAGATCGCGGCGCCGCTCTCCTCGGCCGCAGCGGGGCCGATCACGGCGGCGATTCGCGCCGTCGGCCGCTGCGGGCCGGCGACGACGAACGCGATGCCCGCCGCCGCGATCAACGCGGCGGCCAGGCTTGCTGAGATGGGGCGGGTCACTTCTGCGCCGTGATGACGAGCTTGTTCTCGACGGTGCCGGTCTCGCCCTGGACCTTGGCTCCGAGCGAAAGCTGCCACCGCCCCGCCATGCCGAAGGTCGCCTTGAAGCGGTACGTGCCCGGCTCCGTCCCCGGCATGGGCGCGACCTTGGTCGCCATCTCCTGCATGCCGTCCGGAGCCATGTCCAAACGGCTGGCGAAGATCACCGCATCCGGCACCGGTTTGCCGGTCTTGGTGTTCACGAGCCGGACGGTGACGACCTTGTCTGGCCCGGCCTGCACCGATTGGTCGACGAGCTCGAACTTATAGTCCTTCATGTCGGCCAATGCGGCCGAGCTTGCGCCGCCGATGGCCGCAGCGATCAACGCGGCCTGGACGGCGCGCGCGAAGGTAGACGTCTTCATGTTGTATCCTCGATGTCCTGAATTCGCCGCCGAGGCGGCGCGCGTCATCCGCGCGCGCGAGGCGCACGGACGCGATCGGCGTCAAGCGCCGCTCAGGCCAGGGTTCGAGGGGGTTGGTCGGGAGGTGGACGGACCAAACCGTCGCCGACCAAATCGTCCGCCACCGAGTGGGTGGTCCGGATCGCGTGTCGCAGCGGCAAAGCGACGGCCTCGGAGGGTCCCGCCTGGGTCGTCTTCAGAACGCACATCGCAACCAGCGGGCAGTCCAGGCAGTCATTGCTCTTCTGGTCGTTGGGGCAACAGGGCATGTCGGCCGACATCGACATGTCGCTCATGCCGTCAAGACGAGCTTGCGCAGCGGCCGACGGCGCCGCCAAGGGCGCCAACGTCAAACCGACGGTCACCAAGACCGCGAACGCAACTCTGAGCAATCGCCGCAGATTCATGGCCCGAACATCCCACGGGCGGCGGAACTTTGGAAGCTCGCCGCCTTCACATGTTCGAAATCGTCAGCCGCAGCAAGGCGGACATCGGGCGGCCAAACTTCATGAGTCCGCGCCCTATTACCGCGTCGCCAGCACCACCGCCGCCAGCGTGAAGATCAGCGCGGCGATCTGCCCTGCTCCCAACGGCTCGTGGAGCGCGATCGCGGACGCCACCACGCCGATGACAGGCACTGCCATGGTCCCGATCGCGGCGACCGAGGCCGGCAGGCGCGCAAGGGCAGCGAACCAGCTGACATAGGCGATGCAGAACTGCACCACGGTCGAATAGACCAGCAGCCACCATCCGACCGGCGTCACCAGCTCCAGATGCGTGGTCTCGACGGCGAGGCCGATGATCGTGATCGGCAGGCAGCCGATCCCGATCTGCCAGGCCGCGGCCGTGATCGGCGGCAGACGGATCGGGTACTTCTTCGAAAACACCGTGCCGAGTGCGAAGCCGAGTGCGCCGCACAGCGCCATGATGATGCCCGGCAGCTTGTCCGCGGTGGCGGCAAAGCCGTTGCCGCCCATGATCGAGGCGAGGCCGGCAAAAGCCATCACCAGCGCGATGGTGCGCAACAAGGTCGGCCGCTCGCCCAGCACCGGCCAGGCGATCAGCGAGGCCCAGACCGGCATGGTGTAGGCGATCAGCGCCGCTTCGCTCGCCGGCAGCCACAGCAGCGCCAGGCCCATCAGCACCATCCAGCCGGTGACGTTGAGGACCGCGGCGGTCACAAGGCGCGGCCAGATCTCGCGCGGGACCCTGAGGCTGTCAGCGCGCATCAGCGCCAGCGCCGCCAGCAGCACCGCGCCCAACACGCCGGTCACCCCGCGCAAGGTCAGCGGCGGCAGCTCGGACAACAGGAATTTCGTCACCGGCCAGTTGAAGCCCCAGCCCACCGAGGTGATGGCGAGGAACATCAGGCCGGCCGGGGCGATGCGCGCTCGCAGCACCGGCCGAGTCGAATCAAGCATGTGGGTAGTCCGGCAAAATCTGATCGAGCTTGGCGCGGATTCGCCCCTCCCACCACCACCCCGGCGGGAATGCCTGCCCTCACCTTCCGTAGCCCTACGTGAGTCCCCCGGAGGCAAGCCCGCCATTCAAAAATATACCTGCCCTGTGAACAGCGGGGTGAAGCCTCAGCGGCGCCCCAAGATGGAAATTTTTTCGGTTGGGAATCCCTGAGGACTCACTGATACTTGGCTCAACAACAGGCGCGGGCCTGCCCCCTGTTATCCCCCACAATCCACCATATTTAGTATTTGATTCAGGAACTCGCACTAGTTCTTGACGGGCGTAACGGAGAGTCCTAGTTTTCGATCCGTTCGGCGCGAGTGTGTTTGCGTCCCGCCGGCACTCCCCCAAAGGGTCTGCAAAACAGCACTCCGCCAAGCCAGACAAAGGCAGCGGGATACGGGCTTGTCTGCCCGGCGAGAGCGGACTTTTCGGGCGCCTGAACGGGCTGGAAACAGGCCCGGATGGCAATGGTTGAAGACGTGACGTTGTGGGGCGTTGAACGCATGTCGGGCTCATCCCTTTGGGGCGGATGGGTCTGGACGTGCCGGCGGATGATCGGTGCGCGCATCGAGGAATCGCGTCGGGAGAAAATGGGCCGGGTCTACCGGCTGAACTGCGATGCCAAGGGCCAGGCGGCCTCGAGCACCGCGAAATGAAATGATGACCCGGTACGCCTGAACGGAGGCGGTCCGGTCAAAGATAGGACGGGGCAAGACCATGCGGATTGAGCGGCGCCACACCACTTCGGGACAGTCACCTTACGCCGGCATCGAGTTCCGGCTCACCACGTCGGAGATCAGGAATCCCGACGGCTCGGTCGTGTTCAAGCTCGACAATGTCGAGGTCCCGACCGCGTGGTCGCAGGTCGCCTCCGACGTCCTCGCCCAGAAGTACTTCCGCAAGGCCGGCGTTGCCGCGCGCCTGAAGAAGGTCGAGGAAGAATCCGTTCCCTCCTTCCTGTGGCGCTCCGTGCCCGACACCGAGGCGCTCGCCCTCCTGCCCGAGAAAGAGCGCTTCGTCAGCGAGCTCTCGGCCAAGCAGGTGTTCGACCGTCTCGCCGGCTGCTGGACCTATTGGGGCTGGAAGGGCAACTACTTCTCCTCCGACGAGGACGCCCAGACCTTCTACGACGAGCTCCGCTACATGCTGACCATGCAGATGGTCGCGCCGAACTCGCCGCAATGGTTCAACACCGGGCTTCATTGGGCCTATGGCATCGACGGCCCCGGCCAGGGCCATTATTACGTCGACCCCTTCACCGGCAAGCTGACCCGGTCGAAATCCTCCTACGAGCATCCGCAGCCGCACGCCTGCTTCATCCAGGGCGTCGGTGACGACCTCGTCAACGAGGGCGGCATCATGGACCTCTGGGTCCGCGAAGCCCGCCTGTTCAAATACGGCTCCGGCACCGGCTCCAACTTCTCGCGCCTGCGCGGCGAAGGCGAACGCCTCTCTGGCGGCGGCCGCTCGTCCGGCCTGATGAGCTTCCTCAAGATCGGCGACCGCGCCGCGGGCGCGATCAAGTCCGGCGGCACCACGCGCCGCGCCGCCAAGATGGTCGTCGTCGACGTCGATCACCCCGACATCGAGACCTATATCGACTGGAAGGTGAAGGAGGAGCAGAAGGTCGCGGCTCTCGTCACCGGCTCCAAGATCAACCAGAAGCACCTCAAGGCGGTGCTCAAGGCCTGCGTCAATTGCGAAGGCTCGGGCGACGATTGCTTCGATCCCGAGAAGAACCCGGCGCTCCGCCGCGAGATCAAGCTCGCGCGCCGCAGCCTCGTGCCTGACAATTACATCAAGCGCGTCATCCAGTTCGCGAAGCAAGGCTACAAGGACATCCAGTTCGACGTCTACGACACCGACTGGGATTCGGAAGCCTACCTCACGGTATCAGGCCAGAACTCCAACAATTCGGTGTCGCTGAAGGACGACTTCCTGCGCGCGGTCGAGACCAACGGCGACTGGAATCTCGTCGGGCGCACCACCAAGAAGATCACCAAGACGCTGAAGGCGCGCGACCTCTGGGAAAAGATCGGCTACGCCGCCTGGGCGTCGGCCGACCCGGGCCTGCACTTCAACACCACCATGAACGACTGGCACACCTGCAAGGCGTCCGGCGACATCCGCGCCTCCAATCCGTGCTCGGAATACATGTTCCTGGACGACACGGCGTGCAACCTCGCCTCTGCCAATCTGCTGACGTTCTACGACGTCCCCTCCAAGCGCTTCGACGTCGAAGGCTACGAGCACCTCTGCCGGCTCTGGACCATCGTGCTCGAAATCTCGGTGATGATGGCGCAGTTCCCGTCGAAGTCGATCGCCGAGCTCTCCTACGAGTTCCGCACGCTCGGCCTCGGCTACGCCAATATCGGCGGCCTCCTGATGACCATGGGTCTGTCTTATGACAGCAAAGAAGGCCGCGCGATCGCCGGCGCGCTGACCGCGATCATGACCGGCATCACCTACAAGACTTCGGCCGAGATGGCGGCCGAGCTCGGCACCTTCCCCGGCTACAAAAAGAACGCCGCGCACATGCTGCGCGTGATCCGCAATCACCGCCGCGCCGCCCATGGCCAGTCCAACGGCTACGAGGCGCTGAGCGTCAACCCCGTGCCGATGGACCTGGTGTCCTGCCCGCAAGGAGACCTCGTCACGCATGCGCAAGCCGCCTGGGATGCGGCGCTCGAGCTCGGCGAGAAGCACGGCTATCGCAACGCCCAGACCACGGTGATCGCGCCGACCGGCACGATCGGCCTCGTGATGGATTGCGACACCACCGGCATCGAGCCTGATTTTGCGCTGGTGAAATTCAAGAAGCTCGCCGGCGGCGGCTACTTCAAAATCATCAACCGCGCGGTCCCGGCAGCGCTTCGCGCGCTCGGCTATCGCGAGAGCGAGATCGCGGAGATCGAGGCCTACGCCGTCGGCCACGGCTCGCTCTCCAACGCGCCGGGCATCAACGCCTCGACGCTGAAGGCCAAGGGCTTCACCGACGAAGCCATCGCCAAGGTCGAAAAGGCGCTGCCGACCGCGTTCGACATCAAGTTCGCCTTCAACAAATGGACTTTTGGCGAGGACTTCATCCGCGACCAGCTCGGCATCGGCGCAGAGGCGATCGCGGCCCCCGGCTTCGACCTGCTCCAAGCCGTCGGCTTCACCAAGCGCGAGATCGAGGCGGCCAACGTCCACATCTGCGGCGCGATGACGGTGGAAGGTGCCCCGCACCTCAAGGCCGAACATTATCCGGTGTTCGACTGCGCCAACCCCTGCGGCAAGGTCGGCAAGCGCTATCTCTCGGTCGAGAGCCACATCCGCATGATGTCGGCGGCGCAGCCCTTCATCTCGGGTGCGATCTCCAAGACCATCAACATGCCGAACGACGCAACTGTAGAGGACTGCAAGTCCGCCTACATGCTGTCGTGGAAGCTGGCGCTGAAGGCCAACGCGCTCTATCGCGACGGCTCCAAGCTCAGCCAGCCGCTCAACTCGCAGCTCATCAGCGATGATGAGGACGAGGACGATGCGGTCGATCATCTCTACGACAAGCCGATGGCGGCCCGCACCGCCCAGGTCTCGGAAAAGATCGTCGAGAAGCTGGTCGAGCGCATCATCGTGATGCGCGAGCGCGAGAAGATGCCGGATCGCCGCAAGGGCTACACCCAGAAGGCGGTCGTCGGCGGCCACAAGGTGTATCTGCGTACCGGCGAGTATGACGACGGCCGTATCGGCGAGATCTTCATCGACATGCACAAGGAAGGCGCCGCACTGCGCTCCTTCATCAACAACTTCGCCATCGCGGTGTCGCTGGGTCTCCAGTACGGCGTGCCGCTCGACGAATATGTCGACGCCTTCACCTTCACCCGCTTCGAGCCGGCGGGCCCGGTGCAGGGCAACGACAGCATCAAATATGCGACCTCGATCCTCGACTACGTCTTCCGCGAGCTGGCGGTGAGCTATCTCAGCCGCTTCGACCTCGCCCATGTCGATCCCAGTGAGACCGGGTTCGACGTGCTCGGCAAGGGCGTCGAGGAAGGCAAGGAGCCTGATGATCACGGCCAGCGCGCCTCCAAGCTGGTGTCGCGCGGCCTCACCCGCTCCCGCACCGACAACCTCGTGGTGATGCGCGGCGGCTCGACCGCGGTCGCGCAAGGCAACGACAGCGCACCGGCGGGCGGCAGCAAGGTCACCTCGCTCGCCTCCCACGGCGCGGGCCGTGCCGGCGACGTCCTGGAAGGCGCGGTCGCGCTGAAGCAGGAAGTGGCCCACGACCTCTCGCCCACCGAGAAGTTGGAAGCCCTGCAATGGAGCAAGGCCGGCAGCGCGCAAGTCGCAGTGCCCAGCAAGGCCGAGCGCCGCGCGGAAGCCAAAGCCAAGGGCTATGAGGGCGAGATGTGCAGCGAGTGCGGCAACTTCACGCTGGTGCGGAATGGCACGTGCATGAAGTGCGATACGTGCGGCAGCACGACGGGGTGCAGCTGATACCAATAGCGCAAGCCGCCCGGAGGCATTGATGCCAGTTGCATTACGCCAGGGCGGCTTGCGTTACTACTTCTTCTCAAATGAGGGGCAGCCACCCGAGCTGCCCCATATTCATGTCAAAGGCGGCGGCCGGGACGCCAAGATTTGGCTTGAGCCTGGCATATCAATAGCCGACAGTTATGGGTTCAATCCGCGGGAACTTTCGAATATCCTGCGCGTCGTGGAAGACAATCGCGATCTTCTCCTGAAGGCCTGGCATGACCATTTCGGCAACTAGCGTTCGCTTCGACGAACACACGATGTGGGTCGAACTGTCCGATGGAAGGACACTCGGGATCCCGCTTGCGTGGTTTCCGCGCCTGCTCCATGCAACGCCAGACGAACGCAACCAGGTCGAGCTCAGCCGCGTCGGCCTGCACTGGGAAGCGCTTGACGAAGATATCTCCGTTGCCGGCCTTCTCGCGGGACGCGGCGATGTCACGCGCTCCCCGGAACACGCCGCCTAAGTGGCCGATCCGCCCTGCGGATGCGTCGCCCGGAAGCTGCAGGCAAGCCCGAGGTCTACGACAGCGACATGTGCTCGGTATTGCGGCGACAGCACGTAGGATGGGTGGAGCGAAGCGATACCCATCGCCGCCAAATCCACAGAAGGGATGGGTTTCGCAAGGGCTCAACCCATCCTGCGAGCTCATCAACACCCTGCCGCCGAAATTACCTTTGCGGTCGAGCCCTTCCCTCCTAAACTCCGACCACCGCCGGCATCGGTTCCGACGGGCCCGGTAGAAGCGGAGTCAAGTAATGCCCAAACCGGAAAGCTTCCCGATCGAGAAGATCTTCGTTCCCACGAAGCAGAAGAAAGCCATCAAGCCCGAGACCGTCGGAGAGATCGCTGAAAGTATGCTGGACATCGGACAACAGGAACCCATTTCCGTCCGGCTCGACGGAGACCGCCTCGTTCTGGTCGAGGGACTGCATCGGCTCGAAGCCTGCAAGGCGCTCGGCGAGACGACGATACTCGGTGTCATCGTCCCGGCGGAGGTCGCTCAACACAGGCCGCTGCTCTCCGAAGGACCCGCAGTCGAGGCAGAGCGCATCAAGATGGCGCGATTGAAACAGCTGCGCCTCGAGAAGGAAGCTGCGGAAGCATCTATGGCTGGCTCGAAGAGCGTCAACGGAACGGAACCGCCGCGCACCCGTCCGACGAAAGGCGTTCGCGACAATCCGAAGGCATCACCGGGCCGGACCGTGGGATCGACACCGACAACATTGTCGGACTGGATCACGCAGCAAAAGGGCCACGGCGGCCGCTATTGATTGTTGGCTCCAGCTCGGGTGGAGCGAAGCGATACCCATCACCGCTCGATCGGCGAGAGATGATGGGTCTCGTAAGGGCTCAACCCATCCTACGACCTTGAGCTCAACCCACCCTACGCGCTATCTACGCCCGCCTCACCGTATCTCGCTCATCGACACCTTGGCGGCGATCCCGTTCAACTCGGGCTGTTGCGATGCGAACTCCTCGTTGGACGATGAGCCTAGCGAGACGTCGACCATTCTGCGCTTGACCTGTTCGCATGTCTTGCGGACGTCTTCGGTGAACAGCGCACATTCTTCGATGCGCCTGAAGATCTTCCGACCCTCTTCACGATACTCCGCCGCCGTTTCTCGCATGAAGGCGATCGCATCATGGACCTGGGCTGTCAGCGCCTCGCATTTTTGCGCGGCGTCGATCAACTCGGTGCCCATGGCCTCGATCTCTTTTGCAGCGGACTCATAGTCCCGAACGACCGCCTCTGCACTGAGCGCGCCGACGCGCGTCACGCCCGCGGTGTGCTCGACGTAATCAGGCAGCGCAATGGAAGCAAGAGAGCTTCCCGAGCGTATCGATGCAATGTCCTCCTCGAGCTGGACCAGGTTTACTCCGTCCCGCCTGCGCAATTGTTCGACGTTTGCCATTATTGATCCTCCCATACGCACCCAGAACCCCTAACGGCATTGGGTTTATTACGGGGATAAGCTCCGTTCTACCCTGATGTATCCTTGACAGCCGCAGCTTTGCCGCTTTTTCCTGGTCGCCGCGAATGCACGCAGCGATTGACTTTTCGGCGTTCAACCTCTCACGGTGGCGGCCGGCGAAGATGGCACGCACGCCTCGCTAGAAGTCGACCTGTCGAGCAACAGACGCGCCAATACGCACGGTGAAGCGAGCACAGCTCGGATCGCGTGTGTGCGGGCCCGGAACTCGGATCACCTCTCCCCGCTCGGAGAGAGGTGCTCCGCGCACAGCCGACCCATCGGTGCTCTGGCCGCTGCGCCAAGACCGGCTACAAGACCGGCTAGTAGCAAGGCGGGTAAGGTTCGTAGCCGCAGCGGCGATAGCCGCCGTAGGCTCCGTAGGCACCGTAAGCTGCCGCACCAACCGCAGCAGCTCCGACGCCCACGGCAACTCCGCGGCGCACGACTGCACCACGATAGACGCCACCGCGATAGACACCGCCGTGATGAACACCAACTCGACCAACCCCGACGCCTCTTCGATACGCGAAGGCGTCGGTCGAAACAGTCGCGATGCAGGCGATGCCAATGATTGCGGATGCGGTAAGTGAAACGATGGTTCGGCGCGACATGTCCACTCTCCTTCCTGGATTGGAACGGTGCGTCAGCGTAATTCTCCAATCAGCGGGTTTTGTTGATTTAGAACAATGCGGGCCGTTGCGATCTGGCGGCCGAGTTCATAACGAGACAGCGAAACTGTCACGCTGACCTACATAGGGCATCAGCGGGAGCCACACCGATTTCGCTCATGTACCTGACGCTCCCGACGCATGCCGGTTCGGCAATGCCCACGCCCGCCCCCGAGCCCGCCATAATTTCTCCTTCGCACGCGCGTTGTGTTGGACGGCGGCGAGTCCTATCGTTCCGATCGGACTGCCGCACTCCCATTGACGCCCGACTGGATCGAGAGCGCATCGGTGCCCGAGACGAACGACCCCAAACCTGACGACCACAAGCCTGATGCCCCTAAGCCGGACGCTCCCAAGCCGGACGAGGTGCGCGCCGATGGCGGGCTGGCGCGGGCTTACGACCGGATCAAGAGCGCAGAGCAAGACCTTGCGCGGCTGGACCGGCTGGTTTCCGGAATGGAACGCGGCAGCGAAGGCCCGCGGGTCTCGCGAGCAAGCGCCGGTGCGGAGACTATCCAGGCTCCCAAGGACAAGATTCCCGAGGACAAGACTCCCAAGGCCGCGGCGCCGGCGCCAGATAGCGAGGTTCGCAACCAAGGCCTGAAGGGAGATCGGCCCATGCTGCGTGCTCTGGTCGGTCTCGTGCTGGCGATCGGCATTCTCGGTGCAGCCTTCGCTTCGCAATATAGCGATCAGGCCAGGTCGATGACCAAATCGATCATGGCGCGATGGGCTCCACCGGCCGCCACTCGGCCTCCGCAAGCGTCCGCGGTTGAAAGTCCGGCGCAACCGGCGGCCGTGCAGCTGGCTGCCGCGGATGAGCCCGGCACGGTGCCCGCGCCGCCGGTCGGCAAGGACACTGAGAGCAATGCAGGGTTTGACGCTCCAAGGCCCGACGCTTCAAGAACTGGCGCCACAGCACCTGCCCCCTCGTCGTCCGATCTCGCGCAATCGCTCAAGACCATCACCAGCGAGCTTGCGAGCATGAACGGAAAGCTCGAGCAACTGAAGAGCCGCAACGAGCAGACGCTGCGCGAGCAGGCCGACACCATTCAACAGCTCAAGGCGGCGCAGGAGAAGGATGCGGCGGCTAACGCACGCCTCGCCGCACAGGTCCAGGCGCTGCAAAAGGAGCCGACGACGTCATCCGCATCTTCATCCGCACCCGCACCCGCGAAACCCGCCGTGCGGAGCGCAATCAACAACGATACCGCTGCGCCTGCCCGGCCGCACGCGCAGGCGGCCGCACCCCGGCGGCCCAGGCCGCCGTCGCGCGGGCCCTGGATGCCCCCGCCTTATATGGTCGATCCCTACTACGGCGATCCGGATTGGTGAGCCCGCGGGATGGGTGGAGCGAAGGGATACCCATCGCTAGCTAATCGACAGAAGCGATGGGTTTCGCAAGGGCTCAACCCATCCTACTAGCTGCATATCCATTCACCCCTCTCCCAAGCCGAGGATGAAGGTTTCAAGATCGGGCGCGAGTTCGTTTGTGTTCGGGAAATCGGCGAACATGTCGCCACCGTCCACCGGTTCATGCTCGTGATCCCAGTAGAAGACCTGCCCATAACTGTCCTCCTCCAGACTCAGCAGGAACAGATCGCCGCCGGGATCGGGTGCGAAGGGGCAGCTCAGCCGGGGGATTCGATTCATGCTCCGATACACATCGTAATTGTCGATGACGCCGTAGCTGTCGGTCGGATGCGTCGTGAATAGCACGTCCAAAACGGTGCGGTCGTTGCGCCAAGGCAGCTCGACGCCGCAGCGGTCGAAGCCGCCGCCGTCCGATTGCGCCAGCAGCTCCTTGTAGGGCGCGGGCAACGGCGCACCGATGTGTTGCTCCAACGCGCGGATGGCGTTGGAGGGCGCCGGTGTCCGTCGGTCGTCCATGAGATCCAGATAGTTCATCGGCCTAAACTTCGTGCCCCGTGGGCCATCAAAGCGCCCGCGCTAGTGAGCACACCACTAGATCGGTGTGGCCAAATCCATGGCGTAGTCGAGCACCGAGCCCGAAGGATGGGTAGAGCACTTGCGAAACCCATCGTGCGATGACGGCGATTGGTGGGTCGCTTCCGCTCTACCCATCCTACAGCCTTTAGACGATCGCTTCGGTATCTGCCACTGAACGTTCTCCGCCGTCTGAACCGCCAGAAGGACGCGTTCTGCTCCCAGCCGCGAAAATGTCGTGCACGAGGCCAAGCTTCCCGAGCCCGAGAATGATCAGGCCGTTGATGTCGATCTCGTACCAGGCGTGCGAAATGTAGGCGTCGCGCGGAAACCGGTGATGGTTGTTGTGCAGGCCTTCACCGAAGGTGAGGATCGTGGTCACGAACTCGTTGGTGGTGCCGTCGTCGAGATCGAAGCGGCGGTAGCCGTAGCGGCCGTCGCTGTGGCAGACCGAGTTGACCAGCGATGTCGCCATGGTCATGAGGTAGCTGCGGAACAGGCCGGAGAACAGGATGCAGCCGGTCATCGTGTGCACGCCGCCAAAGGCGTAGCCGATCGCGCCCGGAATGATCACCGCCGAGAGCGCGTACCAGTACCAGCGCGTCCTGGTGAAGAACATGGCGATCGGATCGGCCAGGATATCCTTGGCGTAGTATCCGGCATCGGTGGTGGCCTGATCCCACACCCAGCCGCCTTGCGCATGCATCATCCCCTTGGCGAAGGTGACATAGGGATTGCCGTCGCCGTCATAGTAAGGGCTGTGGACGTCGCCCGGCTTGTCGGAGTGAAGATGGTGCCGGCGATGATTGCTCACCCATTTCAGGATCGAGCCCTGCACCGCCATGGTGGCGATGGCCGCGAACAACGTCCGCATCACCGGACCGCAGCGGAAGCTGCGGTGGACGAAGTAGCGATGCATGAAGCCGATCCCGACCGTGGACAGCGCGAACGTGCCGGCGAAGACCGAAACCTCCACCCAGCCGATGCCTTGCCAGAACGCCCAGACCAGCGCCGCGATCGAACCGCCGATCATGATGACGAAGGAGATGTAGGAATCGCGAAACTTGGCGTCGACCACCGGCCCTTCGACCAGCACGCCCGGCGGCATCTTCCGCTCCGCAGCTTCCGCCGACACCACGCTTTCAATGACGGTCATTCCAACGATCCATTCACACAAAATTAACCCTGTTGCGGCGCACAGTACAACCTCGGGTTATTTCCATCAAGGATACGAGCTGCCGTGGGAGTACGGAGCGGCGACTTGAAAAGACGCGACCAGAGAGAAAAGAAGCCGGATTTCAAGAGCTGGTGACCGCGTTAACCAGCTACAAAGCCTCCGCAATGCACTCCCAAAAGACCGATGCCAGCACGAAGCAAGCCCCTCCTCTCTCGCCTTCGCAAGCTCCGGCGTAGCGCGCGATGGATGCGAAAGACTTTCGCGCGCGCACCGCGGATGGTTCAGATCGGGGGCGCCGTGGCGATGCTGCTTGCGGCCGTCGCGCTCGTGAACATCGCCTATCAAACGATGCGCAAGCCGACCGAGCTGTTCGTCCTTGTCGGCCACGCGCTCGACAAGGAGCCATCGGAGACCTGGCGGCAATACGGGCCGCTGTTCCGCAAGCATGCCACCGCGACGATCACGCCCGAATTGCTGGCCGCACTGGCGCAGGTCGAGAGTTCAGGCAATCCGCTCGCGCGCACCTACTGGCGTTGGCAATGGAGCCTCAATCCGCTCGCGATCTACCGGCCCGCCTCCAGCGCCGTCGGCCTCTTCCAGATGCTGGACGCAGCCTATGCCGACGCCGCGCGGTTCTGTATTCGCAGTAACGCGGTCACGGAAGCCGGCTGCGGCTCTCCCTTCCTCTATGTCCGCGCGATTCCGAGCCACGCCATCGAGCTCGCATCGGTGTATCTCGATCGCAATGTCGCCGATGTTCTCGCCCGTGCGGGTGATGTGAAGGCGAGCGCGCGCGAGCGGCAGGATCTGGCCGCCTTCATCCATCTCTGCGGCGCCGGCCCCGCCACGGCCTACGCACGCCGCAAGTTTGCGATGATCGCCGACGAGCGTTGCGGCGATCACCTCGTCACGAGCTATATCGCCAGGGTCAACGCGATGAAGCGGCAGTTTCAGCGGCTTGCGGCCGACGACGATTAAGGACGTAGCCCGGATGAGCGCAAGCGAAATCCGGGATTCGTGCCATGCGGGCGATCGTGCGATGCGGATGGTCCGGATTACGCTTTCGCTCCATCCGGGCTACGGGATCACCACCAATACGGCCACCGCCAACCCTCATACCGCACCCACGACGACACCAAAGGCGGTCCGTACGGATCGACCCGGTCATCTTCCGGGCGATAACGATAACGCGGAACAATATTGTAATCCCACGGCGTCGGCCTGAGCACGGGGACATCCACCCTCAGCCGTTGTTCATCCACCACGCGAGCCTTCCGCGTCCGGGCGTCGGCATCCGATATTCCGAGATTGCACAGCACCAGGGCGGTTCCGAGTGCACACGCGACAGTCATGATCTTCATGCGTTGGTCTCCTTGCCCCAAGAGTGCAAAAGGACGCCAAGCAAGGCAAGCCCAATTCGCTGTCGGGTTGCTTGGCGCGCGAAGAGCGACGGAGCGAGCGTAGCCTGGATGGAGCGCAGCGAAATCCAGGGTGTCTTGCCACAAGCTGCCCGATTCCCGGATTGCGCTTCGCTCCATCCGGGCTACAGTTCCCCGCTGCAGCACCACTTAATCTGTGCGCCCCGCCCGGCCCCCGCGCCCCTACTCCCGCGCACGTCGCACCGCCTCCTGAAGCTTCATCCGCTGCTTGTCCCACCGGCTCTGCTCTGCCTCGGCACGCTGATCGAGCGCAGCGCGCTCCGCGTCGATCGCCTCCGCCCGCTCCTCGTGCTCCCGCCTCGCCTCGTCCAGCGCCGCCTGTGCACTCGCGACCGCTTTCTCGCGGCGCGCGCGCTCCTTGGCGCGAGCGATCTCCTCCTTGCGGCGCTCGGCTTCCCGCCGGCGCTCTTCCTTCGCGAACGCCGCGGCGGCCTTGCGCGCCTGTTGATCGTCGATCTTGCGGGATGGTTGCTTTGCAGCCTTTGAAGGACTCTTTTTCGGCTTGGATTTCGGCCTGCGCTTCGTCTTGGCCGCGTCGTCAGCGAGATCGGTCGGCAACTCGGAATGCTCGGTGAACGCCCCATCCGATCCGACCGGACGCCTGAGCACCACGCCCGGCTTCTCCATGGTCGCCGCGACGATGTCGGGGTCGTCAGTCTCCTTCGCGGCGCCCTGATGAAACAGATTGGACCTGGCGCCCCAGGCGTCCAGCGCTGCCTTCATCGAGGGCGCGGCGATCGCCTGGTCGTAGAAGCCGAGCGAGGTCTGGAAGGTCTTCAGTTTTCTTTTTGGTTTTGCTTTTTTCGGCATGTCGCTCCGCAGCTGGCGAGCCACCAGCTTCCAGCGGCGCCATCATGCCATACTGCTCCTGTTTTGCCCGACGAGTCAAATTCGATTCGGTATCGCCGAAGTGGATTTGAGGCCGTAGCCCGGATGGAGCGCAGCGTAATCCGGGACCGGTGCCCCCGCAGGATTCCCGGATTGCGCTTCGTTCCATCCGGGCTACGGCCCATCGTCAATGATTTTTCGGATTTGCAACATTCTGAAATCCCTCGGGATTTCTACTGTGCATGGGGTTGTTTTCGACGTTTTGTTTTGACAGGTCGTCACCTACGCCGCGTTGACATCCTCAGGCGCCGGTCCCGCGACGAGCCCGTCGAGGCCGACCATCAGCAGATCAGCGATGTGCATCAGCTGATAGAGCGGAATGTCCGCCTGGCCCTGCTCGGCCAGCGACACGAAGGCGGGCGTGGCGCCGATGAGCTCGGCGAGCTGGCCTTGCGTGTAGCCGCGCTTTTCGCGCGCAGCCTTGAGGCGCGCACCGATCCCGAGCCGGTGCCGGGACTGCTCGTCCGCGGTCATCATCACGGCCTGCTCATCCGCGCTTGCATAGCCGTCCACGAACGCGCTGCCGATCAGCCTGCCCTTGCGCCAGGCGACCCGGCAGTCCTTGCGCAGTCCGCTGCTGAAGACCAGCGTGAACTGCTCGGCCACCCAGAGCGAGGCGTTGAGGCCGAGGCGCGCGCCGGTGCCGGAGACATCGCGAATCGTGCAGGGTGCGCTGATGGTCTTGCCGGTGCCGTTGTCGAACTCGACAATGCCGGTCCGCAAAATGTGATGTCTGACTGCGGCGCGGTGCTCGCTCATGACGGGACGTGGCTCCTGGACGCTCCTTGCGCAGCGACGTCGAACCGACGCAGCCGCAAAAATCCCGGACCTCGATACCGCAGATTTTTTCCTGAACTCCTAAATTTCCAAGGGTTCCCCAAGGACTGAAAGCCATGGTAAAGGATTTGCTCCCAATCCATCTTTTTCCGGCGGAAAGCGTGCGGCGCGCCCGTGACGGGCGACGAGGCGAACGATGACCGACGCGATGAAATGCCCGACCTGCAACTCCGAGCACGCCTATCAGGATCGCGGCCTCTGGGTCTGCCCGGAATGCGGCCATGAATGGAGCGGCACGGCGGAGGCCGCCGCGGATGCCGCGCAGGAGGCCGGCGTGCGCGATGCCAACGGCAATGCGCTCGCCGATGGAGACAGCGTCATCGTGATGAAAGATCTCAAGGTCAAGGGCTCGTCCTCCGTCGTCAAGGGCGGCACCAAGGTCCGCAACATCCGCCTGCAGGACGCCACCGACGGCCACAACATCGCCTGCAAGATCGACGGCATCGGCGCGATGAATCTGAAATCGGAGTTCGTGAGGAAGGCGTAAGCCGAGCCCCCGGACTCGCCAGGGCAAATCCGCTAGCGAACGCGCCGAGCGGCTCGGGCGGGAGCTGACCTGTCGCGGCGTCAAGTTTACCGCCATCGAATGGTAAGCGCCGTGCGGAGGCCGCAATCTATCGCTGCCGCTGCGCCAGATAGAATCCGCACAGCACCGTCACCAATCCCGCCGTCTGCAATAGTGTCGGTGGCTCGCCGAGCAGGAGCCAGCCGGTGAGCACCGTCAGCGCCGGCACGCAGGCGGGGACAACGGCGGCGCGGGCCACGCCGAGGCGTTGGACCGAGACGGCGAACAGATAAAGCGCAGCGGGACCTGCAAGCACGCCCTGCGCCAGCGCCTGAATGGCGTTCTCACCGATACCGATCGCCGCGATCCGCGCGAGCCCGCCGGTCATGAGGTAGATCGGCAACAGCAGCAGCGACAGCACGTTGATGACGAGCGCAGCCGACACGGCGGAGACACGCCAGTGGCGCAGCAGCGCGCCGAAACCTGCGAACATCAATCCGGTCAGCACGAAGGTCAGATCGCCGAGCACGCCGTCGACGCCGATATGGCCGATCGATTCCGCGCCGATCACACCAAGCCCGCCGACGATGACGACAGCGCCGGCGATGCGCGACGCGGAAACATGCTCCTTCAGGAACAGGGCCGCGAGCAGCAGGCCGCCGAGCGTCGCACAGGAGGGCTGGATCACGCTGCCATGGCCGAGCGGCACGAACAGAAAACCAGTGTAGGAGATCAGCGACATCACCGGGCCGCCGAGCACCATCAGCACAAGGCCCCTGCCCCAACCGATGCCGCAGAGATCGGAGATTCCGCCGCGTACCACCAACGGCAGGAATGCGATGCCGGACCAGACATAGCGATGCACGAGCAGATCGACCGGCGTGAAGCCGACCTTGAGGCCGTGCCGCGTGCCGGCGAAGCCAAGCGCCCAGAACACCGCCGCGGCGAGGCCGCAGAGCACGCCGACAAGGGCCGGCGCCTGATCGTTCCTCCGAATGAGAGCGTCGGCGCTCGTTCGCTGATCCATGGAGCATGCCTTATGTCAGCAAGCGACGAGGCTCAACCCATGCGGTTGCAGGGCTGGCACGCGGCGGAAAATATGCCTGCTCATCGAGCCTCCTCGCCGAACACCATCCGCCATCTCTTGCGCGTGTCCACGTATTCCCGCACCTCGCGGATCTTGTCGCCGGCCACCGTGAACACGAAGCTATAGTCATTCTCGTAACGCGCTCCCCCGGCAAGTGTAGCGCGCATCCGCTCCTCCACGATCACGACATCGTCGTCGGCATAGACGCCGCGAAAGCCGATATCGATCCCGGAGAACATCCTGTGCATCTCCTGCGCGATGAAGCGCGCGATCGCTTGCGCGCCGATCATGTGGTCGGTGTAATCGAGCGCGACCGCGGTGGCGTTGCCCTTCGGCGCGATCCACTCAGCGTCGTCGGTGAACAGCGCGGCGATGCGCATCGAGTCGCATACTGAAACAATCTTCCAGGCGTTGAGGACGATGTCTTTCGGGCTGGTCACGGCGGGCTCCAAGACTGGCATCGCAGGGGGGCTTGCGTCGAGGGCGGCTTTCTAAGCCGCCCTGCCCATCGCGGCTCGCCGCAATCGGACTCGGTCATCCCGCGGCCCTTTCGCCTGCGCGGCCATGCGCTATCATCAGGCCATGCTGAGCTTTGATGTCTGCAATGCAGCGCGCCTGCGCCGCGATCCCCGCTATGACGGCCGCTTCTTCACGGCGGTGAAGACCACGGGCATCTATTGCCGCCCGGTCTGTCCGGCCAAGCAGCCGCTGACGCGCAACGTCTCCTACTATCCGTCAGCCGCCGCGGCCGAAGCCGCAGGCTTCCGCCCTTGCCTGCGATGCCGTCCCGAGACCGCACCGTTCTGCCCGGCCTGGAACGGCACGCGCTCGACGGTCGCACGCGCGGTGAAGCTCATCAATGAGGGCGCGCTCGACGAGGATTCGGTGGTGTCTTTCGCGATGCGGCTCGGCATCTCCTCGCGTCATCTGGCGCGATTGTTCGAGCGTCACGTCGGCACCACGCCGCAGCAGCTTGCGAAGACGCTGCGCGTTCAGCGCGCAAAACGCCTGCTCGATGCCGGCGATCACACGATGACTGACATCGCATTCCAGGCCGGCTTCGGCAGCCTACGCCGTTTCAACGCCGCCTTCGCAGAGCTCTACGGCCGCTCGCCGTCGAGCCTGCGCTTATCGAAGCATGCGTAGCCCGTCAGAAAAACCCGGGGCTGAGATCGAGCCCGTATGTCAGGCTGAGCACGAACACGAACAGCGCGGCGGCTGCGAACAAGGCGAGATGCCTGAGAATGAACGCGCGCGGCGAGACGCTTGCAACAACGGCCTTCTGTGCAACGGGCATGACTACTCCATTATGAAAATGATTCTTGGCTGCTCAATAAGCGGCGCCCGCATCAAGCGCCGCGATCTGCAAAGCAACTATTAAAGAGATCACACTCGCTTTGAACGGCCATACACAAGTGGCAGGTGATCACGACTCGCTGCACCAAAAAAAAGACCGCGCTCCCGAGAGGGAACGCGGTCCGGGCAGGCTCGGAGAAAACGAGCCTGCATCACGTTGACTTGATGTTGGCTAGTGGCGCCCCCGGGTTAGCGGGCGCTGCCCGCCGTGACATCAGCGGTCTTCATCTTGCGCGGCGACAGAACGCGGGTCTGGTGGACCGAAGCGATCGTGGTGGGCGCCGAGGCCTGCTGCTCGACATGCGCGGCACCGAGCACGCGCACCTGCATCGGGGACACCGGAAAACCGTTGGCCTCGTAAGTCGGCAGCTCGGCGGCGAAAGCCACGGTGCTGCCAGCGATCGTCAGGATGGCGGCGGCGATCGACAGAGTCTTCTTGTTCATGGGTGATGCTCCTGAATGAAACGTTCGGAGCACATCTAAGCGCATTTTGCTGCATTGCGACATGCACTGCTGCAACGCAACAACGCGCCGAGTGCATGGCAATATGTTTAATGCGCGCCCCGGCGCGACATGACGCTGTTATGAGCGGCGGTCAGCCGCCGAGCACATGGCCCCAGCCGTCGAAAACGTAGTCCTTCCAGATCACGGTTCCGTCACCGCCTGGCCGGCTGGCCCGCCTGAAATCATCGGCCTGCTCAGCGGTCCAGGTGATGATCGTATCGGAGAGCTGGTCGTGCAGGATGGCGGGCTCGGTGGGGTCGAAGGCGTCCATCGGACGAAGCGAGGAGTGCGTCATGGGCGCCTAACGCGCCGACCGTGACAAGGTTGCGCAACGTGTGGGCGAAACACCTTACGCCGGCCGGTGCCAAAATATTCGCCTTTATCGAATTTTCTACACCGCCCGCGCGCAAGCGCCGGTGGAACTGCGATGGGAACCCGCGTTGCCGCCGCGCAACACCTGGTCGAAAAGCCCGCTTTCGCCGAATTGCGCCATTGCGCTGCCACACCGTCCTCCGAACAATCGGCGCGCGGCGTGCCTTTTCGTGCAAGACTGTTTGGCCAAGACTGTCTGGTCAGACTGTTCGGAGAAGACGAGGTTCAATAGAACCGTTTGGAGGCAGGGATCATGAATGATCGGCGGTCTCTTCTGGTGGCGGTCTCCTGCCCCTCGGCGGTTCTCGCCGGCTGGCTGGCGCTCTCTTTGTCCGCCTACGCCCCTGCCCTGATCGAAAACAGCGGCGCCAATGCTTCTGCCGTCTCGCGCGCAAAAGATCTTGGTCGGCTCGACCTCGCCGACATCCCGCACGCTGCGGCCATCGAGGACGGCGTCGCCCTGACCGCGGATATCGCCGCCGCGGTCGCTGCGACACCAAGCGCGGTCACCGCTGAAGCGGCAGCGCCCGAGGCGCCAGTTCCGGCCATCAAGCTCGCCTCGGCCGACCCAGTGCTGATCTTGCCGACCGAAGCGCCACTCGCGCCGCAGATTTCGCCTGATCCGACACCAATCGCCAGCGAGGTTGCTCCGGCTCCGGCGCCGGAGCCCGTGGTAAAGCTCGCATCCGCCGATCCCACCGAGATCGTGACGACCGAGGCGCTGTCGCCCGCGACGATCGCGACCGGCCCCGCGCCCGCGGCGAGCAAGGCCTCGC
The DNA here is from genome assembly GCF_019402665.1 of Bradyrhizobium canariense. Taxonomy (GTDB): domain Bacteria; phylum Pseudomonadota; class Alphaproteobacteria; order Rhizobiales; family Xanthobacteraceae; genus Bradyrhizobium; species Bradyrhizobium canariense. The sequence continues at coordinate 39,439 of NZ_VSST01000052.1, read as the reverse complement.
CGTCTGCGGACACGACCGCGGTGCTCGACGAATGCTACGTCATGGAAGCCTGCATCGACCGCTATCTCTGGGCGCTCTACCAGCGCACGCCCAAGGAAGACTCGATCAAGGTCGAGGATCGCCGCGCCGTCACCGTCAAGCGCAAGGGCAAGATGGTGACCGTGATGCGCAGCTTCACGAAACTGGTCGACGAGGACTTTGGCTGGAAGGATCCGAAGGCGGCCGACCGCGCCGGCATGTCGATGATGGAATACGTCATCGGCGGCATGGACAAGAGTTTCAAGAAAAAGCTGTTTCGCACGTTGCTCGCGGCTGAGGCTGCCGGGCTTTCGCCGGGTATCACCAGCGCGTTCCGCGACGACTATCGCCAGTCGATCGCGAGCGGCTTGAAGGCCGCCTCCGACCGCTCCTATCACGGCGGCAGCACGCGCGGCGGCTACGGGCACGGCATGGCGGCCGACATCGTCAGCACCAAGGGCGACAACCGCGCGCAGCGCTGGGTCTCGACCGAGGTGCTGTGGAAGTGGGTCGATGCCAATGGCAAGGCGCTCGGCATCGGCCGACCCTATCTCGGCCGCGATCCCCCGCATGTCGGCCCGGTCGACGGTACGGAATATGTCTCGCGCCGAGGCACGTCGGACCGCAAGGAAGCCAACGTCAAGCCGAGGAAAGCGCGGGCCGTGGCAAGCGCAAAGCTGCCAAAGGCGAAGGCACAGGCGACGCGCGAGCAGAAGGTCCCCGCGAAGCCGCAGAAATCAGCGCAATCGGCCGCGAAGCGCGCGACCTGAGTATGACGGCTTACCGTCCCGGCGTCGGCAGCGGCACGAGCCGCATCTCGGCGGCGCCGGCCTCCTGCGTGCGCACCAGCACTGCAAAGATGGTTTCGACTGCGAGCCGCACCGCCGCCTCGGTCGCAGTGCCCTTGGCCAGATGCGCCGCGATCAGGCCGGTGAGGAGATCGCCGGTGCCTGAGGGGCGGATCGGCAGGCGCGGCGTCGCAAAGCGCGACAACTGACCGTCGGCGCACAGAATCGTTTCCACCTGCCCTTCCGCCGTATCAGTGAGCGTGCAACCGGTGGCGACCACGTCAATGCGGCCGGTCCCGGCCAGCGTCGCGCACGCAGCGCGCAGGCCCTGCGCATCTGCGATGTCGAGGCCTGCGAGCAGCCCGAACTCGAACTGGTTCGGCGTGGTCAGATTGGCGGCCGGCAGCAGCCGGTGCCGGACCACATCCAGGATGCCGTCCGCGACATAGACCCGGCCATCATCGCCGATCACGGGGTCGCAGAGATAAACCAACTTTGAATTGCGGGTCAGCGCCCGCTCGACGAAATCGGCAACGACAGCGGCATTGCCGGACGAACCGAGATAGCCGGTGACGAGGACCGCGGCCTCGTCGACGAGACCGCGCTCCTCGACACCTCTCAGCAGATCTGCAACGAGCTCGGTCTCCAGCACCCGCCCGCGCAGGGTCGGATAGCGCGGATGGTTCGACAGCAGCGTTGTCGGCACCGCCGCGACATTCACGCCCTCCGCCTGCATGGCATAGGCGGCGGCGCTGTTGCCGACATGGCCGTGGACCACCTGGCTTTGAATGGAGATAACGAGCATGAAAGAGGTCCGTAGGGTCAAATGCCGAAGGGCGCAAGAGTAGCCCGGATCACGAACCGTGATACCCAAGCCCGGGCCGCAAAGCCTGCATCTTCCGCGCCAGCCGCCGATGCCCGTTCTCCTCCGACCGCGCCAGCCGGTCCACGACCGCGACATGATCCACATCACTTTTGTGCTGGTTGAGCTTGGCCTGCCCCTCGACGGTATCCACCACGAGATCGATGACGCGGATCGCAGCCAGCATGCTCTCGCGCTTGCCGGGCTCCATCTGTGCGAGGTCCCAAGGTGCTTTTGGCAAGCGCGCTTCCGAGACCGCGAGTAGTGCATCGCCGTGCCTGCGGTTCACGTCGAGCCCGCGCAGATGCGCCACGCCCGACAAATGCACGGCCTCGTAAAGCCAGGTCGAGACGTTGTCGCGCGAAGAATACCAGTCGTTGGAGATATAGGCGTCGTCGCCGGCAACGATCAGCAGAAAGCGCCGTGCGCTATCCGCGAGCGGGACGAGCGGATTCCTGGCGGTGAGATGGATCTGGACGATCGCACGCCCCTCGCGCTGCTCCAGCACGAACGGCACATGCGAGGCGCGAGGGCCGCGCTCATCCGCCGCGACGATCATGCCGAAGCCGCGCTGGCTTGCGAATTCCAGCGCTTGCTGCTCCTCGATGCGGAATTGGGGGCGGAGGACATGCATGGCGGGGCGCTCGTCGACTGGCTGGAGGACAAACCGAGGCTAACTCATGATCCAGTCAAGTCGGAAACGATATTGGCCCGCAAACGCGGATGTCAGGAATGACTTCGCCGCCGCGCAAGCTCATCGATATAGGCGCAAAACATGTCGGCCATTGCGTTCGCATGACGCGCGATCTCCGCCTCGTTGCGCGGTGTCTCCGAGAACTGCTTGCCAACCTCGCTCAGCGTCGTCTTGATCAGCTCGCCGGCAAGCTCCCGCGTCGCATCCGGCGCCTCGGGCAAGGCCTCCCGCATGAAGGCCGCGACGATGCCCTTACCGGCGGCCCGCGCGTCGTGTGCTTCGGGCGCATCGCGATAGAGCGGCGCGGCGTCGCTGAGCGCCGTGCGGATCGCAGCCTCCTCGCACTCGGAGCGGATGAAGGCGCGGACCAGCGCGCGCAGTCGCACCAGTGGCGGTTTCGCCTGGTCCGCCAGGATGCCGCGCAAGAGTTCGCTCGTGCGCCGCCACTCCTCGCTCTGGAGGCGGAACAGGATCGCCGCCTTGTTCGGAAAATATTGATAGAGCGACCCGACGCTCACCCCGGCCCGCTCGGCCACCCGCGCCGTCGTGAAACGCTGCGCCCCCTCCTTGGCCAGGACCTGAACAGCCGCGTCCAGAATGGCCGCCACCAGGTCGTTCGAGCGGGCCTGCTGCGGCTGTTTTCGTGTGGAAACTGAACGGCTTCGGCGATCGGCCATGGCGCCCTCGAGCAATGCGAATAGCGAATGCGACGAATTAGTCGTATTTCCATTGTCACGCAAGCACTCGCCTCGCGGCGACATCTGGAGACGACACATGAGCATCCCGACCATCACATCACTTGCGCCACTGCTCGATCGTCTTTTCGACCAGGACGAAGCGGCGCGCGGCGCGATGCGAGCCGCCTTCGCCGATGTGACCGACGCCGACCGCGCACGGATGATGCGGAGCAAGACCGCTTACCGCGACCTCTACGGGCGGCTGAAGGACGCACCGCTCGCGGTCTCCCGCGAGACCGGTCACCTGCTTTACATGCTCGCACGCAGCTCCCGCGCCAAAGCGATCGTCGAGTTCGGCACCTCGTTCGGCATCTCGACCCTGCACCTTGCCGCGGGCTTGCGCGACAATGGCGGCGGCCGCCTCATCACCACCGAATTCGAACCGTCCAAGGCGGCCCGGGCGCGCGAGAACCTCGCGGCCGGCGGGCTGCTGGACCTCGTCGAAATCCGCGAAGGCGACGCGCTGGAGATGCTTCAAGTCGATCTGCCTGATACGATCGATCTCGTGCTGCTCGACGGCGCCAAGGCGCTCTACCCCGATATCCTGGATCTGGTCAAAGGCCATCTCCGGCCGGGCGCGATCATCGTCGCCGACAACGCCGACGACAGCCCCGACTATCTGGCGCGCATGCGCATGCCCGGAAACGGCTACATGTCCACGGCCTTGGCCGAGGACGTCGAACTCTCGGTGCGGATCAACTGACGCCCCGCCACATCGAGCAAGCGCGACCCCAATGGGCCGCCGCGCAACCATCGCGCGGCGGTGTCGTGCCGCGCTCCGCCGTGTCGCAGGCTCGTCACTGACACGTGATAGCTGGACCCGGGCAAACGTCATATTCCCCGCACCGCGCGGTATCTTTCTTTGCACAACACGCCCGAGCCCGTGATGACTTCCGCCTTCAATGCCTACGCAGCGCTTGCCCTCGCTATCGTCCTCGAGGTCACGGCGTCCGCCTTCCTCCAGCAATCCGTGCAATTCACGCGGCTGTGGCCGACACTGGCGATGGTGCTGTTCTATGTCGCGTCGTTCTACGCGCTGTCGGTCGCGATCCGGGTCATCCCCCTGAGCATCGCCTATGCGATCTGGGGCGGGGTCGGCATCATCCTGACTGCAACGGTCTCCTTCGTGCTGTTTCGCCAGATGCTCGACGCTGCGGCCTTCGTCGGCATCGCGCTGATCGTGTCCGGAGTCGTGGTCATCAACCTGTTCTCGGCGAGCACGGTGCATTGATGCCGGCAAGCACGGTGTTCACCGGCAGGCCTTGCTTCGCGACGCCCTGCAGCAGCCGGCTCCCGCCTACTGGCTTTGCGACGGCTTGGGAGCACGCGGCCCGGATCGCTTTGTGCCAGGCTTGGCCGCAGCTCGCGGGGACGCCGTATCGACGGATTCCAGATAGGCGGCAAGCGCCCTGGCTGTGTCCGAACTGGTTGCGTAATGGTCCTTCAGGAACCAGGACAGCGTCAGGTTGAAGCGCCCCTTGGCAAGGCCGCGGGGGCTGCGATGGCAGGTCGCGCAACCATCGGCGAAAAGCTTTTGCGGCGACTTGCCGGCATCGAGATTTTGCGCGGCGGAAAATGTCGTCGTCAGGACGGCCGCGGCTGCAAGAGTCACTAGGGGCGTGATCAGGTCGCGCCCCGGTCGAAAGTGCGAAATCAATGTCGTCCCCTGCCCCGTCTTGCGGTCAGGCCGCCAATAGCTGATCGAATTCGGGCGGCGCGTAGGCCTTGCCGTCCTGGTCGGTGATGACGACCTTCCACCCCTCGCTTGCCCAAACCTTCGCCTTCGCCACGATGAGCAAACGGCTCTCGCGGGCAAAACTGCACTTCTCGTTGTCGCGTTCTGCGACCATCTTGTAGGCCAATGCGCATCCCCTTGCGTTGCCCCTGCACCCGCTCTCGTCGTGGCAGCGGGCTTTGGCGGCAATTCGCCGGGAGCGTGGCAATTTGATGCCATCCAAGGCAGCATTGTGCCTGGTTCCGGCCGAACGATGGAGATGGATCGTGCGCCGCATCATGAATGCGATTCTGCTTGTAGCGGGCTGGCCTGGTGCGGGCTTGCTCGGCGTGACGCCGACAGCCGCGCAGACCTATGATCCGCGCCATCCCGTCTGCATCGAGATCTACACGATCGACGGCCGCAGCATCGATTGCAGTTTTGCGACAATCGCGCAGTGCGCCGCGACCGCCTCCGGGCAGTCCGCCCAGTGCTACGCCAATCCTTATGCCACGCCGAGCCGGCAGCTGAGCCCGGTTCCGTCGCCGCCGCGACGAAGCCGATAGCATCAGGTCTGCGCTCCGATCAGTGGACGCGAATGATATGGGGACGGCCGAGATCAATCAGCCCCTGCACCGCCGAGAGGCGGTCATCGAGGGCTGCGATGGTCAGCAACAAATTGTTGCGGCGTTCGTCGAGAAGGCCCATCTCGGCGCCGGAGAGTTTGGTGCTCGATCGCTCCTTGTGAATCACCTCGAGAGATTGGCGCAATCCGGCAATCAGGCCGGACAGCTGCTTGGCTTCCTTGGTCATCGACCGCTTCGCGACATTATGGCGGCGCGCCTCCGCTTGGTTCTGTCTCATCGTCGTCATCCTCCCGTGCCCCGCTGCCCCGAGTGGAATGCTTACAGCTTTGAGTAGACATATTACGATCGATGAAATCTGCCCGCGAAGAAGCTTCTTAAATTGTACGCGCACGGAACCCGGTCCGCCCCGAGCAGAAAGCCCGGCGCGAGGGCCGGGCTTTCTTTGGCAACTCTAGTGCTTTTGGTGCCCGCCACCGGGACCGCCGGCCGGCGCACCGCCGCCGTGCGGCGCGGCGTTGATGTGAGGAGCGCCGCCGCCACCGCCATGAGGCATCGCAGGCGCAGCCGCGCGCGGCGCCGGCATCTGGGCATGAGCGTTCATCGGGGAGCCGTGGCTCACATTGGGCTGGGCCACATGCGGCATCGCAGGCCGGCTTGCGGGAGCGGCTGAGACACGCGGCGCCTCGTGTGCGCGTGCCATCGGTTGCGCACGCACCGCTGCGCGGCTCGCGGCCTGCTCGTGCATGACGCGGGCCTGTGCATCGCGCGGATTGCGGCTCTGCAGATTGGTCCGCTCATGCGCGATGCGGTCGCTTCGTCCCGCGCGGGCCCGGTCCGTCGTCACCGCAGTCTCGCGCCTGGCGATCGCGGCGTCGTGCCGTGGAGTCGCGGCATCACGGCCCGAGACCGCGGCCGCGCCTCTAAGGCTTTCCTTCGCATTTTCCCTTGCACTTTGCTTGGCATTCGCACCGTTGTGCCCGAGTGCGACTGCCGCATCGCGCGTTGCCGCGCGGCCGATGCGAGCCGCGCGCGGATCGATCGTCATCCGCATCGCGTCGCGCTGATGCGAAGTCCAGTAGCTATTCCAGTGGGCATGCCGCCGATACCAGGGCCGCCCCTGATAATAGCTCGACCAGTACGAGGTCAGCACGAAGGGGACGATCGGCACGTCGATCTCGTCGACATAGTCTGGGAGATAGACGTAGTGATTGCGGTAGAGATATTCGAGATATTGCGACGACACCCAGCCGCGGTCATCCGAGAAGCTCACGTCGCACCAAGCGTTGCCGCGCAGGCAACCATGGATGTCGACGCGGGCGCCCTCGGGGATGCGATCGACCAGCGGAAAGCCCGGACCCGGCCCGGCGCGCAGGCCGGTCGAGACGGTGACCATGCCCGGTGCGGCCAGCGCGGCCGTCGGGGCAAGCAGCAATGCGGCTAACAACACGCTTCGGAATTTCATGGCGTAGTCCTCCTCTTTCGAGTCGGAACGCGCCAGCGGAACGGGCGTTCCGCGTACGAAGGTCTCATTCGTCGAAAGATCGAGACCGATGCCGCGCGCGGTTCAATATTCATTGGCTGTTCATCGACACCGCGCGCAGAGAGGGTGTGCGCTGCCGTCCCGTCAGTTCACTTGCTGCATAAAACCGTCGAAGTACGCAGCAAGCGCAGCAAAATCATCGAGCGGCAGCACGGTCGCGACATACTGATCCGGCCGCACCACGACCATGCAGCCGGCCTTGCGATCGATACCGCGCATGGTGAAAACGTCTTGACCATTCTTGAGGTCCGGACAGAACATCTTCTCGTAGTCGATCAGGCCGTACCGGCCCTTGCGCGGAAGCAGCAGCGCGGGCATCGCCTCCATGGCGAGCTCGCGATGATCCTGCTGGAAGACCGCCCGCAGGTCGATCACGCTGTCGATGTCGGCGGCCGCTGGCGTGTAACGCCGGACCGGCGACTCCCGGGCGTCGGAGAGAAAACTGCACAAGGCGCGAATGGCCGAGCCGGCTGCTGCCGGATCCTCAGCGCCGGAGAAAGCGTAGATGCGGAAGCGGCCATCCGCCGGCGCGGCGTGACCGAGATGCACCGGCTTGGCATCCGCAAGCCGGATCACCGGTGCGGAATGAAAGCGCGTGCCGATGACGAAGCCTTGCGCGAGATGCTGGTGGGACGTCGCTCCGGTCAGAACCGACGGGCGGTAATGCGTCGCCGTGCCCGCGGTGTAGCGACCGTGCCTCACGAAATAGTCCTGCGTCCTGGCGGCATCGGCGCCGCCGGCCTTGGCGGCGGACGCGAGAATTCCCGCCCATTCGCGGTCGAAATCGATCAGCTCTTTCGCAATCGCCTGGCGCTCGGCCGAATAGGAATGCAGCAGGCTCGGCGCAGACTGCTTCCGCAAAACGGCAGCGAGCTTCCAGCCGAGATTGAAGGCGTCCTGCATCGAGACGTTCATGCCCTGCCCCGCCTTCGGGCTGTGGGTGTGGCAGGCATCTCCGGCGATGAAGATCCGCGGCAGACGCGCTGCGATCTCGGTCTCCGGCACGTCGTCGAACTTGTCGGTCAGGCGCTGGCCGATCTCGTAGACCGACCACCACGCGATCTCCTTCACATCGAGCATATGCGGCTTCAGGATCCGCTGCGCCTTCGCGATCACGTCATCGGCGGTGATGTTGCGATTGGCGACGCGCTCGCCGACGTCGAGCTTGGCGAGCTCGACATAGAGGCGGACCATATAGCCGCCCTCGCGCGGAATGATCAGCAGGCTGCCGTCCTTCGCCGACTGGATCAGGGCCTTGAAGCGGATGTCGGGAAAATCGGTCACCGCCAGCACGTCCATGACGCCCCAGGCATGATTGGCGGAATCGCCGAGCAACTCGCGACCGATCGATTTGCGCACCATGCTGCGGGCGCCGTCGCAGCCGACGACGTAGCGCGCCTTGATCGTCTCTATCTTGCCCTCGTTCTCGGGGTCGACCCGTTCGAGCCGCGCCGTCACGGCATGGTCGGTGGGCCCCGCGGAGGGATGGACCTGAAGGTCCAGCAGGCGCCGGCTGTAATGGGGCTCGAGCCTTGCCGGCGCTTTGCGCATGACGTCGAGAAAACCGTCATGGATGCGCGCCTGGTTGAGAATGACGTGCGGGAATTCCGACAAACCGTCCTCGACGTCCTGCACCCGGCCGCTGCGGACGATGTTTTCCGGCATCCGCTCGTCCGGCTTCCAGAACGTGGTCTCGTTCACCCAACAAGCTTCCTTCAGGACGCGCTCGCTGAATCCGAAGGCGTGGAACATCTCCATGGTGCGGCATGCGATGCCATCGGCCTGCCCGACCAGCAAGCGATCCGGCTTCTGCTCGACGATGCAGGTCTTGATGTCAGCAAACTGCGCAAGCTGGGCAGCGAGCGTCAGGCCCGCAGGGCCACAGCCGACGATGAGGACATCGACCTCGTCAGGAACGCCCCCCGTTGCGCCCGAAGCCTGAATGCGCGCGGCGGGATCGGCGATTTCAGGGTCGCCCGGCTGAAATCCATTGAGATGGAATTGCATGAGCACCTCTCCCGGAAACGTTCTGTTTGGATATTGTTCAGTATGCTGACTATCAGTATACTTGTCAACGATCCCGGCCGTCCTGCCCCAACGGAGAAATTCGGTGAAAGACAACAACGACATGCCCGGACATCTGGCGCGCCGGTTCCAGCAGATCGCGGTGGCGGTGTTTTTGGCCGAGGTCGGCGATGCCGGATTCGACCTCACGCCGGTGCAATACGCCGCGCTCGCGACCATCAAGGCCAACCCGGGCCTCGACCAGGTGACGCTCGCAGGATTGATCGCCTACGACCGCACCACCATCACCGGCGTGATCGACCGCCTCGTGCAGAAGGGGCTCGCGGAGCGCCGCGCCTCGCGCCGCGACCGTCGTGCCCGCGAGCTCGAGATCACCGACGAAGGCCGCCGCACGCTGCGCAAGATCACGCCGGCCGTCGAATCCGCGCAACGCATCATGCTGCGCGGCCTCAGCGCGAAAGAAAGTGAGGATCTGATGCGGCTGTTGCACAAGGCCATCGCCGCCGGCAACGAGCTCAGCCGCGCCCCGCTGCGCGAAGCGCAGGCCTAACCCCCGTAATTGTACCGGTCGTTGTCGCAATGTCGCGAAACCTGGAACTAACCTTCGGCTGTTAGGGTCCGCCGCATTCGGCGTTTAACGCGCGATTAACTTTGCCGGTCTGGAGTTTCGGATGTTCAGGTTCCTCATTGCGGCGGCGGCCATCGCGCTCTCGACCGCTCCGGCGCTCGCGAATGGCCATGGCGGCGGCGATGCCCCTCCTCCGCCGAAGCCCGCGACCTCACCGGCGAAAGTCATCCTGACCAAGCAGGGCCCCACGCTCGTCGACCTCAACGGCATGACGCTCTACTATTACGAGCGCGATACCACCGGCAAGACGTCGAACTGCAACGGCAAATGTGTCGAGAGCTGGGTGCCGCTGCCCGCAACGGCCGATGCCAAGGCGGTCGGCGACTTCACCGTGATCAACCGTAACGACGGCAGCAAGATGTGGGCATATCGCTATCGCCCGCTCTACACCTCGCCGGCCGACAAGGCGCCGGGCGAGGCCAATGGCAATGCCACGACGCTGCAATGGCGCATTGCCCGTCCCGAGAATTAGGGCGACCTACCCGCGCCAGCTGGGCTGCGCTTCGACTTGCGCGTTCTGTCCGGGCGGCAGCACCACGACCGTTGAATTGAGCTTCACCCGGTCATAGAGATCGATCACGTCCTCGTTGCGCATCCGGATGCATCCGGACGAGATCGCCTGCCCGATATATTCCGGCTGGTTGGTGCCGTGGATGCGGTAGAGCGTGTCCTTGTTGCCGGCATAGAGATAGATGCCGCGCGCACCCAGGGGATTGGCGGGACCGCCGGGCACGCGCGCCGGATAGGGTCCGAGCCGCGCCTGGATGTCCGCCGTCGGAACCCAGTCCGGCCACTCCGCTAGACGACCGACCCGCGCGACACCGGAGAACGCCATGGCTTCCTCGCCGACCGCAACGCCGTAGCGAATCGCCTTGCCGTCGGGCAGCACGAAATAGAGATAGCGCGCATCGGTATCGACCAGAATCGTGCCCGGCTGCTCCTTGCGCGGATAATCGACGATATGACGAAGATATTGCTCGGGCACGTTCGCTTGCGCGTACGGCGTATGCGCGAGTAACTGCCGGTCGCGCGGCGTCATGCTCGCGTCCGTCGATGGCGAAAGCGTTGTCTGCATGCAGCCGCCCAATGGAAGCATGGCAACAACGAATAGAACGAATAAGGATCTTGGCACCGCCGGCCCCGATAGCGATAGCAGCACCCCCAGCAACACCAGATGCTGCCAAAATCGTGCTGAAAACAAGGCATTGTGGAACACGTACGCGTGTTTTCTGAGGCGGGTTCCATCACCACAAAGGGCGCAAGAGCGTCGCACAGTCTCCATCCCCTCGCCTTGCTTTGGTCAAACCCGGCTGGACTCGTGCGTCATGGCTTGGGCCTCGGGGAATTGGACGGGCTCACCTCAACGGATCTGCTCGCGCGAATGCGGACGGCCAACACTTCAACTACTCAACGCCCGGGCTTCAAAACACCCGGGCTTCAAAGGAGCTGCGATGCTCGCGACGCTGAACTCTCGGCAAATCGTCGATGAGATCGTGAAGGACACGGTCACGAACAACGACCCGCACGACGCGGTGCAGATTTCGCCTGACATTGTGCTGGCCTCGCGCCCTCTCAGCGTCGCGCCCGCGCTCGCGCCTGAGATCACGGCCCGCCCGGAACCCAAAATAGATCCGGCGTTCACGCTGAAGTCCAGAATGAATCCGGAGCCGAAGTTCAGTCCCGTCGCGGAGCCGCAGGCGGCAGCGCCCTCGGTCGACACTGCCGTGCGCGTCGCGGCCGGTGATGGTCTCAGCCGGCAGAAGCGCTCCTCGGCTGGCAAATGGCTGCGCGGCGCGTTCGTCACGATGCTGTTTGCGGGCGGAAGTGCGGCCGCCACTATCGCTTGGGAGAAACACGGCGACACCGCAAGACAGATGCTCGCCGAATGGACGCCGGTATTGGCGTCGCTGCTGCCTTCGACCTCGCAGACGGCACCGGTCGCCGCCGCGCAGGCCGCGCCACCTGCGGACCAGGCCGCAACGGATCAGGCCGCAACGGATCAACCGACAGATCAATCTGCGGCTCCGCCCGCAACCCAGGTTGCAGCAGCGGTGCCCACGGCAACACAATCCGATCCTGCACAATCGGTGCAGTCGATGACGCGCGATCTCGCCGCGATGGCGCAACAGATCGAGCAGCTCAAGGCTAACATCGCCGAGTTGAAGGCCGGGCAGGAGCAGATGGCACGCGAGATGACGAAGCCGCCCGCGCCGAAGCCGGTGGCCGATGCGAAGCCGCGCGTCGATCCGCGCGCGCAAATGTCCGTGCTGCCGCCGCGGCCTGCGACGGCGCCGGTTCGCAAACCGAAGCCGGTCGTGTCGCACACCTACATGCCGGCTTATTCGCCCGCGCCGCTCGCTCCGCCGCCGCCGTCGCAGGCTGCCGCGGTCCCACCGCCAGCTGCACCTGTGACGACGACGCAAGCCGTTGCCGACGACGATGGACCTGTCGTGCGCCCGCCAATGCCGCTGCGCTGAACCATCGTCACGCGACGACGCGAAAGCGTCGCGCCAGGGACGCTGTCCGAGTCGATGTGATGCGTTGAGTCCGGGTGACTACGGGAAGCGATGCTTCCATAGTTTTCCATCAAGAGAAAAGGCCGTCGGGATCTATGCCGGCGGCCTTCTCTTGCAGCTGCCGGTTCCCGGAGCCCGGTTCTGCTGCAATTCCATGCCTGATGATCACGCCGACATATTTAATAAAATCTTAACACGCTTGAATGCTGCACATCATTTCTGCGCCATAAGCACAGAGATTGCGCGCGCCTTTCATTCGATAAACATCGACTCAGTGGTACCATCAGTCATGTGTTGAAAGCCGAAGCTCAATTCGTCACACCGGGGAATTCGGATGCCTTACTATTCCTTCGATCTCGTGGTTGGTGAAGAGTTCAAGAACCAGGGCGGTATCATCCTCGAAGACATCGAGGTCGCCTCCGATCGCGCCGTCCAACTGGCCACCGAGCTGTCGCAGGTGAAGCCCGAGTTGCAAAGCAAGGGTTGCGCTGTGCGCGTCACCGACCGCGATCACAAAGAGGTCTATCGCACGCCGCTTGATCCGGTGCCGGCCTGGCGGCGCTAGCTCGCCGGCCGTCTTCGCGGCCGCACGCTATCCCCATTGCGGAGCGGCGCGGCAGCCGCTAGCCTTCCCGAAAATTCGGGGAGGTACCAAGGATGCGGACTGGTTTTCTGATGACGGCCCTGTTGCTGCTGGCGGCGCCGGCCCAGGCGGCCGACCATCCACGTTCGACCTATGTCACCTTGGTCTTGCAGGCCTTCGCCGCCAAGGTCGAATGTCCGGGCACCGATATCGTCTACCAGGATCTGGTGCAGAAGGCGGAGCAGATGCAGCTGCCCGAAGGCACCACCGAGAAGGTCCGCAAGGCGATCGCCTGGATGCACACCGGCGGCAAGTTGGGCGAGAAGCAGGACGACGATCTGATGGCCGAGGTCGCGGTGGCCACCCAGGCGACCGACCTCAACCAACGCCGCCTCGGCATGCCCAGCTGGTGCGAGGCCCAGAAGACCAACCTCGCCGGCCTGATCCGCAGCAAGGGCGGTTAGCGCTCATCGCGCGGCGTTAAGCACGCTGTGCCGGAACTTTTGCTTCGGCCAATAATCGTCACAATCCTCGCCAGCATGCGGCTCTCTTCGAATTCGAACAGGGGAGCCCCATGCGGATCAACCATGTCCTCCTTACCGTCGCGTTTGCCCTCGCAACGGTGACGACCGCGCCCGTGCTGGCGAAGAATTCCGACGCCCAGAAGGGCGAGGACAAATCGACCTCGTCCTCATCGTGTAGCGCCTATCAGCAGGCGCCGGACGGCTCGTGGGAGCCGCTCCCCTGCAAGGAGACCGGCGAGCGCTCACAGCCGCAGACGCAGCATCGCACGTCGCCGCAGGGCGCCGACCGCGGGGAGCGTTGAAGGCGGGGAACCTTGACGCGCGAGGGTGTCAGCTCTGGTGCGGACCGCGGATGATCTTCATCGCGTCGGCGATGTGACGCCACTCTTTGGCCTCATCGCCCTCGCCGCGGCCCTCACAAGCCCTGGCCTGTTCGGCGGCCTTCGCGATCGCAGCAAAACCATGCTGTTCCAGCATCTGGCGCGCGACGGTGTGGACCTGGACCTCGGTCATCATGGGCGTTCTCCCGTTTGACGAAACCGCGGTGCATCGCGCCGCCGCGGGTTTTCACAACGATTGAGCCCTGACCTCGTTCCGCAGCGTTCCCGTCGGCGCGCAAAAGGCGGCCCGCTATGCCCAGCGGACCGCCTTTTCACCCACCCCAAATTTGAAGCGTCGCGGCCGAGGTCCCTAGCCGGCCGCCGCGCGCTTGCGCTCGAAATCGTTGGGCACCTCGATATCGACCTCGAGGGTCGAGACCTCGTCGCCGCGATCGAGCCGGACGATGACCTTGGTCGGGTCCAGCGTGACGTGCCTGGAAACGACCGCGAGGATTTCCTCACGCAGCACACCGAGCAGGTCGGGCTGGCCGCGCAGTCCGCGTTCATGGGCAAGCAGGATCTGCAACCGTTCGCGTGCGACGGGTGCAGAGGCCTTGTTGCCGCGGAGAAGCCGAAGCAGACCCATGCTCATGCGGCCCTCCGTCGCAGCAGGCGGTCCATGAAGCCCTTGCGCTCGGTCGGCACCTGCATCGGCACGGTGTCGCCGCACAGCCGGCGGGCGGCGTCGATATAGGCCCGCGCCGGTGCGCCTTCCGCGTTCGACAGCGTCACGGGCGTGCCGACGTTGGAGGCGCGCAGCACGTCCTGGCTCTCCGGGATGATGCCGAGCAACGGTGTTGCAAGAATTTCGAGAATGTCCTCGATGGTCAGCATCTCGCCGCGCGCCGCGCGCGAGGGATCATAGCGGGTAATGAGAATGTGCTTCTCGACCCGCTCGCCCTTCTCGGCCCGCACCGTCTTCGAATCGAGCATGCCGATGATGCGATCGGAATCGCGCACCGAGGAGACTTCGGGATTGGTGACGATCACGGCTTCGTCGGCAAAGCGCATCGCCATGGAGGCGCCGCGTTCGATGCCGGCCGGGCTGTCGCAGATCACCCAGTCGAAACGGCTGCGCAGATCATCGATGACCTTGCCCACGCCCTCTTCGGTCAGCGCGTCCTTGTCGCGGGTTTGCGAGGCCGGCAGCAGCCAGAGGTTCTCCAACCGCTTGTCCTTGATCAGGGCCTGCGGCAGCTTTGCGACGCCCTGCACCACGTTGATGAGATCGAACACGACGCGGCGTTCGGCTCCCATCACGAGGTCAAGGTTGCGCAAGCCGACGTCGAAATCGACGACCACGACCTTTTCGCCGCGTTGCGCGAGCGCAGCCCCCAGTGCGGCGGTCGTCGTGGTCTTGCCGACGCCCCCCTTGCCTGACGTCACGACCAGTACCTTGGCCATCTCTGAAATCTCCTTCTGGTCAGTTCAGCGCAGTAATTCGCATGGTGTTGCCCTGGAGCCAGGCCTGAGCCGGCTTGCCGCGCAGGGCCGCGTCGATATCGTCGGCGGTCTGGTAAAAGCCATCGATTGCAAGCAGTTCGGCCTCGATCTTCTGACAATAGATGCGTGCGCTCGTGTGACCGTTCACGCCCGCCATGGCGCGGCCGCGTAGCGCGCCGTAGATGTGGATGGAGCCGCCGGCGACGACTTCGGCGCCGGAGCCGACCGAGCCGAGAATGGTGACGTCGCCTTCGGGGAAGATCACAGTCTGGCCCGACCGAACGGGGCTTTCGAGCAGCAAGGAGGTCGGCTTGGTCTCGACCTTCGCCTCAACCTTCTTGGGAGCGCTCGGTTCGATGACGCAGCTCCGCCCGCCCGAAAGCAGCGGCGGCATCATGGGGGTCAACCGGCCCTCCTCCACGCCCTCGATCCCGAGCACGCGAATGTTGCGGTCCTGAAGGCTGGTGAGCAGATGCCCGATGCCGGACTGGCTGAGATCGACCGAGGACAGGTCGATCACCACGGGGCGACCGGCAAAGAAGCCCGGCGAGCGCGCGATGGTGGTGTCGATCTCCTGCAGCCAGTCCTGGATGGGAACCGTCGGCACGAACACGAAGGCCACATAGGAGCGCCCGCGCAGGCGAACCATTTGGCGTTGAGGTTTTACTGCAGCCTCCATAGCGGCCGACTCGTTCCCTGTTATTGAATGGTTAACGATGCCGCCGATATGGTTAATGGCCGGTTAATTTCTCCGTGGGGTTACGTGCCCGTCCCAACTGTCATCGCCCGCGAAAGCGGGCGATCCAGTACTCCGAGACGGTTGTGGGTCAATCGACAGGGCGCGGCGTACTGGATGCCCCGCTTTCGCGGGGCATGACACCGGTGTGTGGGGCGGCGCGACGGCTCTTCGCCCCCTACTTCTTCACCTTGCTCGCATCCATCTTGACGGCGGGATCGAGCATCTTGGTCGTGAACGCCGTCGTGACGTCGAACGGCTTTTCCATGCCGAGATAGGTCTGGACCAGTTCGTAGTCCTTCTTCATCCGCTCGCCGTCGATCCAGCCGAGCGCCTTCGTCGTGGTGAACTCATCCGTCATCAAAAACTTGATGCGCTCCCACTGGCGCTCCTGGTTCTCCTTGTCGAGACCGGAGACCTGGTCGAGCAACGCCTTCAGGCAGGGTGCGGCGTCGGCGACGCAGGTCGCAAAGGCCTTTTGCGTGACGCGCACGAACTCCTCGACCAGCTTGGGATTCTTCTGCAGATAGCCGCCGTTGACGATCAGCGAATTGCCGTAAGGGTTGAGCCCGATGTCCTTCCAGTTGACGTAGCCGAGATCGCTTCCGAACTCGATCACCTTCAAATCGTGCTCGTTGTAGAAGTCGCTGATGATGTCGACGGTATGGCTCTTCAGCGCGGCGATCTTCGCGGTCGGCCCGACATTGACGAAGCCGACAGAGTCGGGTGCAAGCCCTGCAGCCTTGGCGAAAGCCGGCCACATCACGCGCGAGGCGTCCCCGGGCGGATTGCCGATCTTGTGGCCGGCAAAATCCTTCACCCCGTTCACGCCGTAGCTCTTCAGCCAGTAGAAGGTCTGGCCGGTGTTGGCGTAGACGCTCATTACGGCAACAGCGTCAGCGCCCTTGCTCTTCGCCACCAGCATGGTGGCGAGATCGGCGACGCCGAAGGGCGAGCCACCGGAGCCGACCTTTGCGGCGGAGACGCCGGAGCCCTTGCCGACCTCGATGGTCAGATCGATGCCCGCCTTCTCGTACCAGCCTTGCGCCTTGGCGTAATAATAGGGCGAGTGATCGGCCGTCGGCGCCCAGTTCAGGATCAGATTGACCGCTTCGCCCGCGGTCGCGGGCACGACTGGTGATCCGAGCATCAGGGCCACAGCCAGGGCCGAGCCCGCCGCCTGCAAACGCTTCATCGCATCTCTCCTCGTTGCCCGCGACCCGGCTTGTCGCTCTCCCCCTGTGAGGATACCAATGCAACAAGGCCGCCCTCAACTTGTCAACTGTTTGGTTGGAAATGCCCGCAAAACGTTCAGGCGACACCGTGCCGCAGCGGCGCGACCCGGTCGCCACACGCAAGAAGCTGCTCACCGCGGCGCGCGAGGAGTTCGCCCGGCACGGCTTTGCCGGCGCCCGCGTCGACGAGATCGCGGAGCGCGCCGGCGTCAACAAGCAGCTCGTCTACCATTATTTCGGCGACAAGGACGCGCTCTATCTCGCCGTGCTCGAATGGGTTTACGCCGATATCCGCGAGCAGGAACGCCAGCTCAATCTCGAAGGCCTGCCGCCGGAAAAGGCGATCCGGAAACTGATCGAAGCCTCGTTCGATTATCTGGCGACGAACCCCGATTTCATCGTGCTTCTGAACGACGAGAACCGTGGCGGTGCCCGCCACGTCCGCGGCTCGACGCGGCTGGAGGCGATGCATTCGCCGCTGGTGAAGAGCGTGTCCCACATCCTTCACGAGGGCGTCCGCGCCGGAATGTTCCGCAAGGGAATCGACCCGATCCAGCTCTATATCTCCATCGCGGGCCTCAGCTATTTTTATCTCTCCAACACACCGACGCTCTCGGCGATCTTCGGCAAGGACCTGTCGAGCCGGGCCGCGCGCCGCGCCCGCCGTCGGCACGTCGCCGATCTCGTGCTGCATTCGCTCCGGCCATAATCAACCAACTGGTTGAAACTTCCCTCAGGGACGGTTAGGCTCGCGACCAGCGGCAAGGTGGCCGCTGGCAACAGGGAGCAACTGGTGGCAGGAGACGGCGCCCGCAATACGCGCAGCTTTGCGATCGTCCTGATCGTGCACCTTGCCGTGCTCGTGCTCTGGCAGGTCCTGGTCGATGCCTTCCACGTGCCGAAGTTCATCCTGCCCTCGCCGCTCGCGACAATCCAGACGCTGGGAACCGCGAGCTACGCCTGGGGCGCCAATACGCTGGTGACGGCAATCGAGATCCTCGGCGGCTTTGCGCTCGGCGCATTCGTCGGCGTGGCGCTGGCCGTCATCTTCAGCTGGGCGCCGCTGATCAGCCTCGTGCTGCTGCCGCTGTTCGTGACGCTGAACATGATCCCGAAGGTCGCGCTCGGCCCGCTCCTCATCGTCTGGTTCTCCTACGGCATCGTGCCGAACATCCTGATCGCCTTCAGCATCTGCTTCTTCCCGATCCTGCTCACCACCGCGCGGGGCTTGCGCGAGGTCGAGCCGGATCTGCTCGACCTGGTCAAATCGCTGCGCGGCTCGCGCTGGACGCTGTTCCGCAAGATCCAGCTGCCGGGATCGCTGCCTTACATCTTCTCCGGCATGAAAGTCGGCGCCATCCTCGCGGTCGCCGGCGCCATCGTCGGCGAGTTCATCGCCTCCGAGCGCGGGCTCGGCTACCTCATGATCCAGGTGCAGTCATCGCTCGACACGCCCGCGATGGTGATGGCCGTCGTGCTGCTGACGCTGCTCGGCGTCGCGCTTTACGGCTTCGTGCTCGCCCTCGAACGCATATTCGTGGTCGGTGACGCAACACCGACCTGAAACGTCAAAGCCAAGACCAGGGACCACAACCATGCTCCTGACCCGCCAGACACTGCCGAAGACCATCCCTGATATCGCTGCGCTCGACGATCTCCTGTGCCGGCCGACCCAGGCATTGATCGACGACCTCGCCAGGGTCGAGGGCGACATCATGATCCTTGGCGTCGCCGGCAAGATGGGGCCGACGCTGGCGGGGCTTGCCAAAGCCGCAGCGCCCGATCGCCGCGTCATTGGCGTCGCCCGCTTCAGCGACGCCGGCGTCAAGGACTGGCTGCACGGGCGTGGCGTCGAGACCATCAATTGCGACCTGATGGACGAGACCGCGATTCAGACGCTGCCGAAGGCGCCCAATATCGTCTTCATGGCCGGCCGCAAATTCGGCGCGGAGGGCGATCTGTCGCTGACCTGGGCGATGAATGCGCACGTGCCGGCGCTGGTCGCGCAGGCCTTCCCCTCGTCGCGGATCGTGGCGTTCTCGACCGGCTGCATCTATCCCTTCGTCCCCGTCGACGGCAAAGGCTCGCGCGAGGACATGGCGCCGAACCCGCCCGGCGAATACGCCCAATCCTGCGTCGGCCGCGAGCGCATGTTCGAGTTTTTTTCGCGCAAATTCGGAACGCCCGGGCGGCTGTTCCGCCTCAATTACGCGATCGACATGCGCTATGGCGTGCTCCACGACATCGCATCGAAGGTGCTCACGGGCACGCCGATCGACGTCAGCATCGGTCATGTCAATTTCATCTGGCAGGGCGATGCCTCGTCCCAGGCGCTGCGCTGTCTCGCGCATTGCACGACGCCGACCTCGCCGATCAATGTCAGCGGCCACGAGATCTTGGCGGTACGCGACCTCGCAGCACGATTCGGCGCCAGGTTCGGCCGCGCGCCGGTGCTGACAGGAAACGAACAGCCGACGGCGTGGCTGACGGACACGTCCAAGGCCGTCGAGCTGTTCGGCCTGCCGGTCGTCGACACCGAGCAGCTGATCGCCTGGACCGCGGATTGGGTGTCCCGCGCCATGCCGAGCCTCGGCAAGCCCACCAAATACGAGGTGCGCGATGGACGCTACTGACGAGCCGGCCATCATCAAGCTCGGCGTCGACGATGCGATCGCCGGGCTCGTGCTGTCGACGGAAGCACGCTGGAACCAGACCGAGGAGGACTGGCGCATCTTCCTGCACGATGGAATCGTGTTCGGCATCCGTGACGGCAGACGGCTGGTGGCAACCGCGGCCCTGCTGCCCTACTCCAGCAAAAATGCCTGGATCAGCATGGTGCTGGTATCAGGCACCCATCGCCGCCGCGGCCTTGCAACGCGCCTCGTCGATGCCTGCCTGGAAACCGCCCGCAGGAACGGCCTGACGAGCTGGCTCGACGCAACGCCGGATGGTGCTGCCGTCTATGGGCCGCTCGGGTTCACGCCGACCCTGCAATTGCGCCGCCTCAAACTGGTGAAACCCGCGTCAACGTCCGGGCAGGCACCTTCATCCGCGACGCTCGACGCGCTCCGCATGCGTGACCGGCGCGCCACTGGTTTCGATCGAACCGCCCTGCTCTCCAACTTCGCTCGGCGTCCCGGCTCACGCATCGTCTCCGCGAACGGAGCCATCGCGCTGGTTCGCGACGGACGCACCGCGCGCCATATCGGCCCGCTATTTGCCGACAACACGGCAGCAGCGCTGACCCTGGTGGATGCCATCGCACGATCGGAAACCGGGCCGCTGCTGCTCGACGCCGTCGCGTCGCAAGCCGCGTTCCCTGACGGATTGACCGCGTCGGGCTGGAGCATCGAACGGCCGTTCCAGCGCATGCGGTTCGGCCCCGCCACAGCCGCGGGTGAGGACATGCCATTCGCCGTCGCCGGCCCTGAATTCGGATAGGACATCATGCACCACAGTCAGATCAACAGCGATATCCGCAAGCTGATCGCCGACGGCACCGTGCTGCCAGCGCATCCCCTCGCGCTCACCGCCGAACGCCAGCTCGACAAAACGCATCAGCGCGCGCTGACGCGCTATTACATCGACGCCGGCTCCGGCGGCCTTGCTGTCGGCGTGCACACCACGCAGTTCGCGATCCGCAATGTCGGCCTCTATCGTCCCGTGCTCGAGCTCGCCGCCGAGACCGCGGCGAACTGGACCAAGCGTCCGCTGGCGCTGGTCGCGGGCCTTGCCGGCCCGACCCAGCAGGCCACCGCTGAAGCCCGCACCGCGCGCGACATCGGCTACCACGCAGGGCTCCTCAGTCTCGCTGCGATGAAGAGCGCGTCCGAAGACGAGATCATCGCGCATTGCACAGCGGTCGCGGCCGAGATTCCGCTGGTCGGCTTCTATCTCCAGCCGGCCGTCGGCGGCGTGGTCCTGTCGAGCCGGTTCTGGCAGCGCTTTGCCGCGATCGACAATGTCATCGCGATCAAGATCGCGCCGTTCAACCGCTACAGGACCCTTGATGTTCTGCGCGGCGTCGCGGCGGCTGGCGCGCTCGACCGCGTTGCGCTCTATACCGGCAATGACGACCACATCCTGCTCGATTTGATGCTGCCGTTCGACCTCCGCGACAACGGCATCACCACGCGGACCTACTTCAAGGGGGGTCTGCTCGGCCATTGGTCGGTCTGGACGGCGAGCGCGATCAAGCAATTCGAGCGCTGCAAAGCGGCACGGCACAAGGACAGCGTCCCGGCCGAACTGCTCGCGCTCGATGCCCGCGTCACCGATTGCAACAGCGCCTTCTTCGACGTCGCCAACGATTTTCACGGCTGCATCGCCGGCTGCCATGAGGTGCTGCGACGGCAGGGCCTGATGCAGGGCCTGTGGTGCCTCGATCCTAACGAGGGCCTGAGCCCCGGCCAGAAGGACGAGATCGACCGCGTCGCTCGCGAGCATTCAGATCTCAGCGACGACGCCTTCGTGGCCGCAAACTTGAATAAATGGCTGGCATGAGCTCAAACCCCTTCATCAGCCTGCAAGGCGTCCGCAAGGTCTATCGTAGCGGCGGCGCCGAATTCCTGGCGGTGTCCGACGTCACCATGGACGTGCAGGAGGGTGAGCTTGTCTCGCTGGTCGGCCCGTCCGGCTGCGGCAAGACCACAGTGATGAAGATCTTGGCCGGCCTGCACGGCGCCGACGGCGGCACGGTGAAGATCGGCAATGCCAAAAGCCCGTTCGATCCGACCCGCGACATCGGCATGGTATTCCAGCAGGCGCTGCTGCTGAAATGGCGGACGATCCTGGACAATGTGTTGCTGCCGGCGGAGATCGTCGGCCTTCCCATGAGGGCCGCGCGCGAGCGGGCGCGCGATCTGCTCAATCTGGTGGGTCTTGCCGGTTACGAGCAGAAATATCCGCGAGAGCTGTCCGGCGGCATGCAGCAGCGTACCGCGATCGCGCGCGCCTTCATTCACGACCCGAAACTGATCCTGATGGACGAGCCGTTCGGCGCGCTCGACGCCTTGACGCGCGAGCAGATGAACCTGGAGATGCTGCGGATCTGGCGCGAGAGCGGCAAGACCATCATCTTCATCACGCACTCGATTCAGGAAGCCGTGTTCCTGTCCTCGCACTGCGCCGTGCTGACCGCCGGCCCGGCGAAGATGGCCGATTATTTTCCGATCGACCTGCCCTTCCCGCGTGATCTTCCGCTCAAGACCACGGACGCGTTCGGCGCCTATGCACGGCGCATTTACGAGAAGCTGGGTTTGGGCGCGGCTTAATTCACCGCACGATAGATGCTGTAGGGTGGGCAAAGCGAAGCGTGCCCACCATGGCGAGTCATGCAAGCAGTGGTGGGCACGGCGCAAGTGCGCCTTTGCCCACCCTACGGGAGTTTGCGCGATCAGGTCTTGTTGCGCATCTTGCCGAGCAGATAATTATCGTAAAAATTCTCCGCGATCTGCGTGTAGAACAGCAGCTCCTTCATATAGGCGTCGTGGCTTTCCTTGGTGCGCTTGAACAGGTCGCTCTTGGTGGCGAGCTCGTTCAGATGCTCCTGGGTCGCGGCGTAGCAGGCCTCCAGCACCGGCTGCGGAAACGCCTTCAGCTCCGCGCCATTGGCGATCAGCCGCTTCAGCGCCGCCGGATTCACGCTGTCGTATTTCTCGAGCATCCAGGCGCCCGCGGCCGACGCGGCCTGGTTGACGATCGCCTGGTACTGCTTCGGCAGCGACGCCCACTTTTCGTCGTTGACGATCATGTGCAACATGGCGCCGCCCTCCCACCAGCCCGGGAAGTAGTAGTATTTTGCGACCTTCTGGAAGCCGAGCTTTTCGTCGTCATAGGGGCCGACGAATTCGACCGCATCGATCGTGCCCTTCTCCAGCGCCGGATAGATGTCGCCGCCCGCGATCTGTTGCGGGACCACGCCGAGCCGCGCCAGCACATGGCCGCCCATGCCGGCGATGCGGAATTTCAGGCCCTTGAGATCGTCGACGGTCTTGATCTCCTTGCGGAACCAGCCGCCCATCTGGGTGCCGGAATTGCCGCAGAGGATCGCATGCGCCTTGAACGGCTTCAGCGCCTCGTTGGTGAGGTCGGCGCCGCCGCCGAAGTGCCACCAGGATTCCTGATGGCGATGGTTCATGCCGAACGGCGCGCCGGTCGCATAGGCCAGCGCCGGCTCCTTGCCGATGTAGAAATAGAGCGGGGTCTGCGCCATGTCGACAGAGGCTGTGCTGACGGCATCGAGCGCCTGCAGGCCCGGGACGAGCTCGCCGGCCGCAAAGGTCTGGATCTGGAATTTGTTGTCGGTGGCCTCGGCAACATATTTCGCAAAGGTCTGCGCAGTGCCGTAGATGGTGTCCAGCGACTTCGGGAAGCTGGAGGTCAGGCGCCATTTGATCTCGGGCGCGCCTTGCGCGATCGCAGGTGCGGCAACCAGCGTCGTCGCGCCGGCCATGGCGCCGCCCTTGAGGAACGTACGGCGTTTCATGATGGTCTCTCCCTGAACTATGTTTCAACGTCTCGGCTTGAGCGCGATCTTCGCGAGCTATTGCCGTTCCTATAGCGGAGTTCAAGTTGTGAGCGGTAGCCCGGATGGAGCGCAGCGCAATCCCGGGATCCCCCAAATATCTACCGCGTCACTCTCAGAGCAGCTTGGCGCTCACGAACAGCGCGCGCACGGCGTTGGTCGCCTGCACCACGAGCATGGCGTTCTCGGCGGCGCCTTCGAGCGCTGCGACCGCATCTTCATGCAAGGAGCGGAATTCCATCCACTCGACCGATTTGAAATTGGTGAGGAATTGATAGGCCTGGCCGACGGTCGCAATCGCCAGCGTGTCGCCGTTCAGCTTGATCTTGAACGTCGTGCGCAGCGGGGTCTCGGAACTTTGCGGATCACTCACTTTGCGGATCACTCATGGGCTGCTTCTGCACGATGACGGCTTAACGAAGGGAAAACGGCAGCCCCGCCGTGGCAGGCAAATATCAGGAGCAGATATCAGGACTCGGTGCTCGCGCGCTGCGAGGCGGTCGCCGATGGGCTCAACTTCGGCACCACGACCAGACGGTTGAACTCACCGTTGTCATAGGCCTTCATAAAACGATCGTAGTCCTTGATCGACACGCAGCCGTTGGAGTCGCCACGGGGCCCGAGCATGTAATTGTGGGTGAGCAGGCCGACGCGGCCGAGCGCGCTGGTGCCCTCGGTGGGGGTCAAGCGCAGCGCGCGGACGCCGTGAAACAGTTTTTCGCGGGGCTTCAGGTCGTAGGTCGCGGGCGGGGTCGCGCCAACCATGCGCTGGTCGACGTGCTCCGGGTCGTCCATCAGCGCGCCCATGCCTGAATGCGCTTCCAGCGCGAGGCCGCTCGGCAGGTAAAGCGCCTTGGCCGAGATGTCGTAGACCGCGGTGCGCGAATCGTAACCGAGCGCGGCGAGATCCGGCGCCTTGCCGAACAGGCCGCTGTCGGGCGTCAGCGAGGCCAGCCTGATCTTGTCGGTGAATTTTTCGAAGAAGTTGCGGTTGTCGACCCGGGGGTTGGTCTCCGCATAAGCCTGGCTCGAGGCGATCTGGGCGGAGATGTCGGCCTGGGGCGGGCGCGAGCGCGGCATCGGGATGGCGTCAGCACGCTGCGATTGTCTCGTCTCCTCGGACATATGCCGGTCGTCGTCGGTCAGAGTGGAGCGCCAGTCATCGCCCTGGAGCTTCTGGGCGAGCATCGCCTTGGCGTCGCGCAATTTGAGCTGGACTGCACTCACCGCGGAGCGCTCCAGCGTCCGCAGCCCAAGCTCGCGGGCGGGCGGATTGCCGGACGCCGAAGCGAAACGATCATCGAACGAAGGCGCATTGGCCGGCGGCAGTGCGGCGGTGACCAGCGAGGCCGGAGCGCCGATATCCGCGACCCAGGCGGCAGCGCCTAGTGCCAGCGCGACGGCGGCCAGAGACAGCAATATCGTCTCGGCTCGCCCAATACGGCGGCGCGACAATAGCCTCTCGGCTTGTGCCCGGTCGGAAACCATCAGCTCCCCAAAATCGACCCCCGGGGGGACCCACCCCCACCCGGAGACTCTATACCAGCTACCACATTGGGAGCCAAAAGTTAGGCATAATCGGGGCCGGCAGGCGTCTGGCAAGGCTCCGGCAAGCCATTCCGGGGTATCCCAAGGTATCTTATGACCGATCCGTTCGATCTAGAACGCTTTGTCCGGGCCCAGGACCCGGTCTATGGCGACGTTCAGGGGGAGCTGACCCGGGGCCGAAAGCAGAGCCACTGGATGTGGTTCGTCTTCCCGCAGGTCGCCGGCCTCGGCTTCAGCGCCATGTCGCAGCGCTACGCCATCGCCTCCCGCGCGGAGGCCAAGGCCTATCTCGCCCACCCCATCCTCGGTCCGCGCCTGATCGAATGCACCCGCCTCGTGCTTGCCGTCGAAGGCCGGACCATCAACGCGATCCTCGGCGCGCCCGATGATGCCAAATTCCGCTCGTCGATGACGCTGTTCGACGCGGTGTCCGACGAACCCGTTTTCGACCAGGCGCTCGCCCGGTATTTTTCGGGCAAGCGCGATCAGGCAACGCTCGATATCCTCGCGGTCCTCGACCGACAGCCCAAGTGACCGCGGCCACCAGCGTAAACCCGGGATTAACATCGCCTGCCTATTGTCCGTGCAAATTATTTCCCGCGCCAGTTGCCGGACAGACTCATGAAAATCGGTACGCTCCTGACCACCGCGATCGTCTCGCTCTCGACCGTGGGCGGCGGCCTCGCCGTCTACGTCGCCGTAACGAAATACCAGACGATGGAGCGAATCACCGAAGCCCAGGGGCGGCTGGCGACCGTCCGCGCCGTTAGCGACATCCCGCGCTACCTCAATCCCGAGCGCGGCTTTTCCACCAACATCCTCTATGGCCCTCCCGCCGTCGACCCGGCGCTGCTGGCCGAACAGGACAAGCTGCGCAAGCAGACCGATGCCGCCCGCGACATGATGAACGCGCTGCGCAAGGACCTGCCGGGCCCGTTCGACGACGGCAACACCACCGGCGGCAACATCGACGCCATCAATTCGAAATTCACGTCGCTGCGCGAGGCCATCGACAAGGCGATGTCGGGCCCGCCTGAGGCGCGCAAGGACGCCGCCAAGAAGATCGTCGCCGACAACGCCGTGCTCAACGCCAGCGTGACTGCGCTGCTCAACGAGCAGGTCCGCCGCATGGCGATCCTCAACGGCGACGCCTACCGGCAGGCCAGCTACGCCAACATCGCGATGACGTTGCGCGACGTCGGCGGCTTCAACTCCAGCCTGCACAAGAACCTCGTCGGGGGCAAGAAACCAGCGACCGATACCGAGAAGGCCGAGATCAGCCGCTCGCAGGGCCGCAACGATCAGATCGTGATGTCGCTGCTGGAGCTGCGCGGCAATCCCGCAACGCCGGCGAACATCGCCGCCGCACTGGAGAAATTCAACGCGATCTACATCGAAGAGTTCGGCCGCGAGCTCAAGCTGGTGAAGGAGGGTGCGGTCAGCGGCAAGTACGAACACGACATGGACACCTATTACACCGCCACGCAGCGCGGCCTCGGCACCATCATCGAGGTCCGCGACGCCTTCTACGACAACGCCGAGCACATTCTCGCCGGTGCCTCCACTGCGGCCCACACCAGCTTCACCATCGCTCTCGCGGGCCTTCTCGCCGTGCTGATCGCCAGCGCCGGCCTCATCGTCACGGTCCGCCGCCGCGTCTGCGCCCCGATCGTCAATCTGACAACGCGGATGTCGCGGCTTGCCGATGGCGAGGTCGCGGAAGAGATTCCCGGCGCCGAACGTTCCGATGAAATCGGCGCGATGGCTGCGGCCGTCCGGGTCTTCAAGGACAACATGATCCGGGCTGACAGCCTTGCGGCGGAGAAGCAGGCCGAAAACGACGGCAAGATGCGCCGCGCACAGGCGCTCGACGGGATCACCCGCGCGTTCGAAGCCAAGGTCACCGAGCTCGTCGGCGGCCTGTCGCGCGCGTCCTCCACCATGGAAAGCACGGCGCAGTCGATGACCTCGACGGCGGCCCAGACCAACAGCCAGGCCGCGGTCGTCGCCGCCGCCTCACAGCAGACATCGAGCAACGTGCAGACCGTCGCGAGCGCCACCGAAGAGCTGACCTCTTCGATCTCGGAGATCGGCCGTCAAGTGGCCCAATCCACCGAGATCGCCGCCCGCGCCGTCGACAACGCCCGCCGCACCGGCGACACCGCCCGTGCGCTGGCCGAGGGCGCGCAGAAGATCGGCGACGTCGTCACGCTGATCCAGAGCATCGCCGAGCAGACCAACTTGCTGGCGCTCAACGCGACCATCGAGGCTGCCCGCGCCGGCGACGCCGGCCGCGGCTTTGCGGTGGTTGCTGCCGAGGTGAAATCGCTCGCGGGCCAGACCGCCAAGGCCACCACCGAAATCTCCGAGCAGATTTCGGCGATCCAGGCCGCGAGCGACGAGACCGTCACCGCGATCCGCAACGTCGCTGACGTCATCGGCGAAATCGACCAGATCGGCACCGCGATTGCGGCCGCGATCGAGGAACAGGGCTCGGCGACCAAGGAGATCGCCCGCAGCGTCCAGGAGGCCGCGCGCGGCACCCAGGAGGTCAACACCAACATTTCAGGCGTGCAGCGCGCCGCCGACGATACCGGCACGGCCGCAAGAGAGGTGCTGGGCGCAGCCGAGCAGCTCTCGACCCAGTCGCGCGATCTCGCCGGACAGTTCGACCGCTTCCTCGGCGAGGTCAGGTCGGCGTAGCAACCAAATTCGTAGCCCGGATGGAGCGAAGCGTAATCCGGGAATCGTGCCGCAAACACCGACGGCACCGGATTGCGCTGCGCTCCATCAGGGCTACGGGACATCAATAAGGCGGCGCCTTGCGCGCCCGCTGCGCCTTGGCGGCCTCGATCCACCACGCGAGATCGTCGGCGAAGCGCGGGAACGAGCGTTCCAACGCCTTGCCGCCTTCGCCGATCGGTTCGCCCGCCTCCGACAGCGTCTGTGCGATCGGGCCGACGCCGATGGTGCTCGACACCACCACCATACCCATCTCCGACAGCGTGCCGTGCCAGGCGGTCGAGGCACGCGCGCCGGACAGGCGGCCGGCCGAGTAGCTCACGATCGCGGCCGGACGCCAGAACCACTCCTCGAGAAAGTGGTCGGTGAGATTTTTCAGGCCCGGCTGGATGCCCCAATTGTACTCGCCGGTGACGAAGACAAAGCCATCGGCGCCGCGGATCTCTCCGGCCAGCTTCTCCAGCGCCTCAGGTGCGGAGCCCTTGGGATATTCCTTGTACATACGATCGAGCATCGGCAGGCCGATCGCCTTGGCGTCGATGAACACGACGTCGTCGCCGCGACCGCGCAGGCGATCGATGACGAAATTCGCAAGGCGTATGCCCATGCGGTCGGAACGGTAGGAACCGTAGAGGACGAGGATGCGATTGCTCATGGCCGGTAGTATAGCACGGATCAGCAGGCCGGCCTCAACGTTTTGACGCGCTAGGTTCGCCGTCCGTGCTCGAGAGTTTGCGACGGTGTCTCGCCGAACCTGTCACGATAGCTTCTGGAGAAGTCGCCGAGATGCCAGAAGCCGAACGCCAGCGCGACGGCCTTGACGCTGTCGGCACCGGCGAGCAACCGCTGACGCACCAGCCACAGCCGCCGCAGACGTAGATAGCGGTGCAGGCTCATGCCGCGATAGCGGCGGACGACGTCGTGCATGGTGCGAACGGACAAGCCGAGCTTGCGCGCGATCTCGTCGCTGTAGATGGGCTGGGAGAGGTCGTCGGAAAGCAGCGCGCGGATGTCCTGAAAGACCTTGAAGTTGCGCTCGTCATTGGGGCGCAGGGTCCATCGCGCGGGACCCATACTTTGGAAAATTGCGTCCACAGTCCCCAGCAGGGTCTCCTTCATGGCGGCCGCCTTCAGCGGCACGTCGGGCGCATCGACCGGCTCCGAAGCGGCTGCCAGCACCTCCCGAACCACACCGCGGAGCCGGTTCAAGCCCGCGGCGGTCGTTTCGAAGATGTTGAAGCAGAGGGCTGCTTGTGGCCAGCCGCGATCCGTCACCTCCGGCCTGAACACCACCGAGCCGATTTGCCGCGGCACTTCCTCGATGGTGGTGTAGGTTGCGCCGCCGCTGCCGATGACGATGACGGGTCGTGTGCGCTGCGTGCCGTTGAATCGAACCGGCACGTCCAAATCGTCCATCGTGAATCCGATCGCGGTACAATTCTCGACGAGCTGTGCGTCGACGACCCGCGGAAATGCCCGCGTCAAATTCACGTCGCAGCCGGGCAGCGACAGAATGGTCTGCTCGGCCGAAATCCTCCGTACGAAAGGCGTGAACTCGAAGTTCAGGCCTCGTATGGCACTTCGAAATTCATCGACGTCGGTGAAACGAAACACCTTCGGCGCTAGCGTCGGCGCATCATCAGTTCTGTTCATGGCAAATGTGAAACTTCGCGTCGCAACACACGCGCGTCCGGCGACGATGCCGGCCCAACTTCCCCGTTCCGGTGTCCCTTAAGTCTGAAAGAATCACTTCGAACTATGTTGACCAGTTGGCGAGCGTCGAAGTCCAAGGACAAGCCGGCGCATCAAATCTCGCCAATTTTCGATAGCGTTTCCCGTGTGGCCAGCGGTGCACATATACCTAGACGAGCAAAATCAAAATTTCAAATTAACGTTTGTCGAGCGGAATAGAAGCAGTTCGATAGTCCAAATTAATTTTAGGTCAGGCCCCTGCCATGATGGCAAATTCGCCTGCTGATATTCTCGCTGAATTGGAAGAGACGGTCGCAACGTGCCCGGCGGAGCGTTGCGCACGCATTCTCTCCGGCATGGTGCAGTTGCTCACTGGTAGCCGCGGCCAGTGCCGGGAATTGCTCGTCAACGTGGTCGACGGTGTTCTGCTGCGATTGACGGAACGGGTCGAGACCAGCGCACTGGTTCAGCTCAGCATGGCGCTCGCCGAGCTTGACATCGCGCCTCCCGAAACATTGTGGCGTCTCGCCTCGCACGATAATCCGGACGTGGCATGTCCTGTGTTGCTCAAGTCGCGCGCACTTTCCGCGGCAGATCTCGAGGCTGTCATTGACTCCCGTGGCGAGTGGCATCGACGCGCGATCGCCGCCCGCAGCGACATCGCGCCGACCGTGACCGAAGCGTTGATCAAGCACGGCGGCCCGATCTGCCTTGCCCTGATCAAGAACCCGGGAACGAAATTCTCCGACGCAGCCTATGCAGCGCTGATTGCCATGGCCGACCAGGACGGCGAGATCGCGAAGGCGCTGGTGCTCCGGCCCGGCACGCCCGACCTGGTCGTGCGCAAGCTGCTCTCCGCCCCACCAGCCCGGAAGGCGCCGGCCACGCCCAACCCGCTCGCCGCGTCGCCGGTGCCGGAAACGGAGCCGGCTCCGCCAAAGCGGCCTTGCAGGGCCGACTACGCCAGCGCGAGGCCGGAGATTGTCGTCCTCAACCGCATCGGCAAGCTCAACGATTCCACGGTGAACCGTTTTGCGATCCGCGGCGAGACGGCCAACCTATTCACGGCGCTGTCGGTGCTTTCAGGGGCGCCGCTCGAAATCATCGAGCGTGTCGTGAGCGACGACGATTGCGAGGGGCTGGTCATGGCGTGCCGGGCCTCGCGGCTGAACTGGCAGACCACCCTTACCATCCTGAGCAACCGCAGCGGGAAAAGGCTCTCCTATGCCGGGCGCGAGCGCGCGCAACGGATCTTCGAGACGCTGCTTCTGTCCACCAGCCAATGGACAGTGCGATGGGGGGAAATAGCGGCAAGCGCCAACACGAGCGATCCGGCAAATCGCGGCGCGAAGATGGGGGTTAGCCGATGAAGTTCGACGGTCGCAAAGCGCAGCGCGTGAAAATGGATCACAAGCAGCCGGTCAATCTGATGGGCTCGGACGGCACGTGGCGGCGCAGCTGCGTTCTGCTCGACATATCGCAAAGCGGTGCGAAGATCGAAGTCGAGGGCACGCTCGACGTTCTGCGGGCCAAGGAATTCTTCCTGCTGCTGTCGTCGACGGGGCTCGCCTACCGGCGCTGCGAATTGGTCTGGATCGACGGCACCACCGCCGGCGTGCACTTCGTCACCGCAGACGGCAAGAGGAAACCGGCAGCCGCCGCGCAGACTGCCGCTCAGAGCAAATAGGCCCCAAGGATTCATCAGCCCATCCACTCAGCATAATTCAGGTCAACCGTGCAGAACGCGCGAATTATATCCCGCCGCGTCAAGGGCGACGGCGGCATCCGAGAGAAGGAAGCGGCACGCCCGTTCGTGCATGTGCTGGCTGATTCTTCAGACAAATTGTCGAGCGTCTGTTCGATGCTCGAGCAGCAGTTTGCCGTCGCAGGCGAACGGCTCGACGCGGAAGCCAAGCTGTCCCAGGTGCCGTTCGCGATCGTCATCCGTGCGGAATTGCATGATGTCCACACCATTGCGGCCATCAAGAAACGAGGCGTAAAGCTCGCGAAGGCAACCAAGCGCATCTTCCTGGTCGAGCACTCCTCTCACATGAGTATCTCGCAGGCCTACGCGCTCGGAGCCACGCTCGTCCTTCCCGGGACGATCGACAAGATCAAGCTGCTGGCAGCGCTGGTTGATCCCGCCGAAGAGGCGCCTGCTTCCTCAGGTCACGCGCCGCAGCCGGACAACGCCGTCGAGACCGCGGCGATTGCCATCGCGTCGATGTTTGCCTCGGTGACATCGGGGCAGCCGATTGACGTCAGCGGCGCCAGGGAAGCCGGCCGCCAGATCGCCGATCGCATCACCCAGCATGGCCTGTCGGAATGGCTCACGACGGTGCGGCGCCATCACGAGGGGACCTATCAGCATTGCCTCCTCGTCACCGGCGTCGCCATCGATTTCGGCCTGAGCCTTGGCGTCGGCAGGTCAGATCTGGAGCGGCTATACACGGCGGCCATGTTCCACGACATCGGCAAGGCCCGGATCCCGCTTGCCATCCTCGACAAGCCCGGCCGTCTCGATCCGGAGGAACGTGCCATGATCGAGACGCACCCGGTGGCGGGCTACGATTTTCTGAAAGACCACGACAATATCTCGCCGGAGATCCTCGATGCCGTGCGGCATCATCACGAATTTCTCGACGGCAGCGGCTACCCGGATGCGCTCTGCGCCGGGAACATCGGCGATATCGTGCGCATCCTGACGATCTCGGACATCTACGCTGCCCTGATCGAGCACCGGCACTACAAGCCAACGATGCCGCGGGCAGAGGCTTATAACATTCTCTGCGGAATGAGTGGAAAGCTGGAAAAGGCACTGCTGACCGCGTTCAGACAGGTCGCACTCACGAGATGAGCGCAGCAACCCGTCTCGACTCCAGCCTAGTGCGCGGCGCGGTGTCTGGTGCGGCGCGGAACGGTCCGGCAGGCCAGCCCTTCGGCCAGCAGCTTCATGTCCTCGTGCCGGCCGCTGCGGATCATCCGGCCGAACTCTTCGGGGGTGAAAGGAAGACTTGGATCATCATCGATCGGACGCCGCACTCGCGGGCCGAAGAACCGTCGAACCAGGCTAGCGAGCCGCCGCATGTCAATTCCCTCGCGCCAGCATCAAACCTTTCAGTCCGCACATTGTTCCTCCCGCACGATCGAGAATGCAAGAGGCCGCCAAGCGGTCCGCACCAAAAAAAATTCGGCGAGAGAATAATCTCCTCTGCCTGCGCTACTCGGCGAATCCGACGTAACGCACGAAATCGTCGTTGCCCTCGCGATCGGAGCGAACGGCGTTCGCGGCAAAGTTGTCGTCGGGATAGCCCATCGCGACGCAGGTCATGATCACCTCGTCCTCCGGAATGTTCGCGACCTCGCGCACGATGTCGGAACGCATGATGCCCTGCCCGTTAATCACCGAACCGAGACCGCGGTCCCAGGCCGCGAGCACGATGCCGTAGCAGAGCGCGCCCAGATCGAAATGGCAGACCGCGCCGGGATCGAGCACGCGGTCATAGGTCAAGACCAGCGAGACCGGCGCGTCGAACTGGCGGAAGCCGCGCAGCACCCAGTCCTGCCGCATCGGCTTGTCGTCGCGCGCGATCCCCATCGCGCCGAACAGTTTCTTGGCGACGTCGACTTGCCGCGTCCGGTGCACGCCCTGGTATTCGCCATGGCTGACGATGTCGCGCTTGACTTTGGCGCCGCCAACCATTTCCTCCATGTTGCGTCGGCGCAGCTGTTCCAGCGGCCCGCCTGTGAGCACGTGGACATGCCAAGGCTGGGTGTTCATCGACGACGGCGCACGTTTGGCACTGTCGATGATCGCCTCGATCACCGCGCGCGGCACCGGCTCGTTCCTGAAGCCGCGCACGCTGCGGCGCGACTGGACCAGCGTTTCGAATTCCACCTCAAGACCTCCCTGCCCGTTCATCCCATGGCATCGCAAACCCTGGCATGGCAACTGCGAGCCGTTGCCGATGCGGCGCGCCATATCTATGCTAACCCGCAAGCAAGACCAAGAACCCTGTGAGGATCCCAACATGGCCGCACCGCTCGATCCCGTCATCGCCCAGATCATTCCGCTGCTGCCGATGCGCGATGCCAAGACGATGACGCCACAGAGCGCACGCGATTCCTTGCGCGCACTGGCTGCCTCACGCGCGGCCATAGCGCCGCCGCCGGTGGACATCGTCGCGGATATCAAGGTGAAAGGCGGCGCCGGACCGCTCGATGCACGTATCTACCGGGTCGGCACCACGCCGGCGCCGACCGTGGTGTTTTTCCATGGCGGCGGCTGGGTCGCGGGCGACCTCGAGACTCACGACCGGCAGGCACGCAACCTTACGATCGAGACCGGCGCGGTCGTCGTCTCCGTCGACTACCGTCGCCCGCCCGAAACGCGCTTTCCCGGCGCGTTCGAGGACGCCTTTGCCGCGGTCAGCGACGTGTTTGGCCGCGTCGCGGAATTTGGCGCCGATGCAAAACGCCTCGGCGTTGCCGGCGACAGCGCCGGCGGCAATCTCGCCGCCACCACCGCGATCGCCTGCCGCGACGCCGGCATCAAGCTCGCCGCACAACTCCTGGTCTACCCAGTAACCGACGTCCTCGGGAGTTATGCGGACGCGCGCGAGAACGCACACTTCCCTTCGCGCGCCGAGAATGCCGAAGGCTACTTCCTCTCACGCGCCGTGATGGAGTGGTTCTGCGGCCATTATCTCGCCGATCCCTTGCATGCGACCGACTGGCGCGTATCACCGCTGCGCGCGGCTTCGCTCGCCGGCGTCGCGCCCGCGATCGTGACCACCGCCTGGTTCGATCCCCTCCGCGACGAGGGCACAGCCTATGCACGCGCGCTGGAAGCCGCCGGTGTGCCGGTGAAGCATCATGAAGGCCCCGGCCTGATCCACGGCTATTTCGGCCTCGGCGACGCCTCCGCAGTGGCGCGAGCCGAAGCACAGCGCGCACGCGCGGACTTCAAGGCGCTTCTCGCGCGCGGCGCCTGAGGGCGACGCCCGGAGCGGCAGGATCGGCTGCCGCGCCGGCCAGCGCTCAGGCTTTGGCTGCGGGCACCTCGAAGAAGCCCGTCGCCTGAACGAGGCGGCCATCGTCGCCGAAGCGGCCAAAACTCTCGCCCGTGACGAACACGCGACCGGCGCCGTCGTACATCGTCCAGCGAAAAAGCCCCTGATCATGGTGCTCGAGGAAGCTGTCATTCCTGAAATGCGCGCCGGGAAACTTGAGCTGGGTTTGACCGATGCGCGCCATCAAGGCGTCGCGTCCCTCAATCTGCGAGCCCGGATCGGTATACACGCAGTCCGCGGCCACGCTTTGCTCAAGCAGCCGACGCCGCTCGTCGTCATCGATGGGTCCCCACGCCGCCTGATAGGTGTTCCAGATCTTCAGTCGCGCTTCATCGCTCATCTCGCAGAACCTCTCGTGGCCTCATGCCGCTTCCGTCAAATTGACAATTATTAATATCTTGTCAATATGACCCGACGTTCAATTCCAACGCTTGTAAGGCTCATGGCTCGTTCCAGCATTTCGAAAGAGGCGCTTGCCGTCGAGGCTGCAACGGAGGTGTTCTCCCGCTACGGCCATGCCCGCACGACGATGGGCGACGTCGCCGCCAAGGCG
Source organism: Bradyrhizobium canariense (assembly GCF_019402665.1). Classification (GTDB taxonomy): domain Bacteria; phylum Pseudomonadota; class Alphaproteobacteria; order Rhizobiales; family Xanthobacteraceae; genus Bradyrhizobium; species Bradyrhizobium canariense. The sequence continues at coordinate 4,296 of NZ_VSST01000052.1, read as the reverse complement.
GGAATGTCGCGGCCGGCGCTCTATTTGCTCTTCCCCGACAAGGATGCCGTGTTCGCGGCGGTGATCCAGCGAATGGACGAGCAGAAGCATCGGGAGATCAGGGCCGCAATCGCGCGCCTCGACGGCCTTCACGCCAAGCTGCTCCACGCCTGCAAATCCTGGGGATCGCATGGCTTCGACCTGATCGAGGCGCATCCCGATTCGGCAGATCTGTTCGACCTCCGTTTCCCCGCAGTTCGGAAGGTCTACGACAACTTCCAGTGTCTGGTCGCCGACCTCATCCGCGATCAGGTGAAGGCCGCCGGGATAGCGATCGAGCCGGAGGTGCTGGCGCGATGCCTGGTGTTCGGCATGCGGGGACTGCGCGAAACCGCCAGGAACGGCAAGGAGATGCGGCGGCTGATCGCCGTTCAGGTCACCATGCTCGTCAGAAGCATCGATGACGGCAGTTGAGCTGCGAAGAGCCGCCTATCGCGGCCTCCCCGCCCGTTGCGCGTTGGTGTGCCCCCACGTTTGGTCCCAATCTTGACCGGCGGCATCGACGACGCGGCCGTCGGCTTCGAAGAACTTGTTCGGCACCTGGAAGATCGCCAGGATCAGGGCGCCCTCCGGGCACCAGGCCGCATGCCGGCTGCCCGCCTCGCGCCAGATGAATTCGCCGGCCTTGCAGGCAATCCCCTTGGCCGGTCCCTGGTTGTCGACGAGAGCGCCCTCTATGACATAACTCTGCTCGACGCCGACATGCTCGTGATCGGGCAGCACCGATCCCGGCGCAAAGCGCATCAAGGCCGTCATCAGACCGCTGCTGCGATCGAACAGCAGCGTCTTGGCCTCGCAGCCGGGAAAGCGCGTCTTCTGCCATTCCATGTCTTGTGGCCGAACCAGGTGAGAATGCCGGTCAGAAGCGGCATCCGGCATGTTCGCAATCAGGGTCTCCATCACGATCTCCCTTCGGCTAAACTCGCCCGAAGCTAGCAGGATCGCCCGTCCCGGTCAGCGAGCAGTGCAGCAGACCGTGGGCCCCGTCGAACCCGCGTTCGAAAAATCGCCAGGAAGACCGGACGGCAGGCGCTCATCCAGCTTGATTGCGCCACGATTCCCGGCTCCAATCCGCGTGCCATTTCTGGTTTAGGGAGACAATCATGATGAAGCGGATTTTCCTGGCTGCGATCGTTGCCACGTTTGCAGCGGGTTCGGCCTTCGCGGAGGACACCTGCGAAAGCAAGGCCGTCGGCAAGGACGGCAAGGCCCTGGCTGGCGCCGCCAAGACCTCGTTCATGAAGAAGTGCAAAGCCGAAGCCTGCGCGCCCAAGGCCGTCAGCGCCGAGGGCAAGCCGCTCGCCGGCGCCGCCAAGAACAGCTTTATGAAGAAGTGCGAGATGGGCGCGTAAGGCGCCGCGAATTCGCTGCTGCTTTAGCGAGCAATCGCCAGACGAACTGCCACATGGCCGGGCTTGTCCCGGCCATTCGCGTGTGTGTTTGCGTGTGCCGGCTTCCAGACCAAATCATCCGAAAGCGTCGCCCTAGACAGGAGCTCTCGACTGACCGATCATGTGGTGCTGAGCGAAGCGGGGCGCATCGACAAGGCTTTCTAGGAAAGGGACGTCAAGATGTGGCAACCTCGAGTGCGTCATCACTTCATCGCGGCAATGAGCATGCTCTTCGCGCTGCTCATCGGACTTGAAGCCGCGAACGCGCGGGGCCCGGGACTGCCCAACGTCATGGTGCTCGCAACCGGCGGCACGATCGCCGGCAGCGGGGCGAGCAGCACCACCGTGGTCGGTTACACCGCAGCCACGGTGGGCATAGAGACCCTCCTGAATGCCGTCCCCGAACTGAAAACGGTGGCCAACGTCAAGGGCGAGCAGGTTTTCCAGATCGCCAGCGAGAACATGAACAATGACTACTGGCTGAAGCTTGCCAAGCGCGTCAACACGCTGCTCGCGCAGGACGACGTCGACGGCATCGTGATCACGCACGGGACCGACACGATCGAGGAAACCAGCTATTTTCTGGACCTCGTCGTCAAGAGCAAGAAGCCCGTCGTCGTCGTCGGCGCAATGCGACCGTCGACGGCGATCAGCGCGGATGGGCCGATCAACCTCTTTAATGCGGTGATCCTCGCGGGCAGTGACGAGGCCGTCGGCAAGGGCGTGCTGGTTGCTCTTAACGATCAGATCAACGCGGCTCGCGATGTCACCAAGAACAACACCTCGACGGCAGACACCTTCCGTACACCGGAACTCGGCTTTCTCGGCTACATGCAGGGCAACAAGCCGTACTTCTATCGTCAATCGACGCGCCGCCACACGGCGGACTCCGAATTTGACGTCTCCAGCCTCGATGTCCTGCCGCAAGTCGATATCGTCTACGGCTATGCCAACATGAACCGGGTCGCGATCGACGCTTTTGTCGGCGCCGGAGCCAAGGGGATCGTGCATGCCGGCGTCGGCGACGGCAGCCTGGCCAGGCCCGCGGTCGAGCCAGCTCTCGACGAGGCCCGCAAGAAGGGTGTCGTGATCGTTCGCAGCAGCCGTGTCGGGAACGGCATCGTCGCACGCAATGGCGAGGCCAAGGACGACGAACACGACTTCGTCGTTTCGGATACGCTCAACCCTCAAAAGGCGCGCATTCTGCTGATGCTGGCGCTGACAAAGACGACCGACACGAAGGAAATCCAGCGGATGTTCTACACTTATTAGGGCGTCCGACCTGCGGTCGCTCTACTCCCGCTTGAACCGGTAGTCAAAGGCGGCGCCGCGCGGCTTGATCAGGCCGACGGTCGGCGCCGGAAAATGGACAGGCAGGATCAGCGTGTCGGTGTCCGCGACGGAAGCAAAGAACTTTCGCCGCGACACCGCCGACTGCTTCGGATCCCAATCCGGTCTGGCCGACCAGTCCGGCTCGCGGCACTGGATCTGATGATGCATGAGGTCGCCGGCGACCACCGCGCGGCGCCCCTTCGAGAAGATGTTCACGCAGCAATGGCAGGGCGAATGCCCCGGCGTCGGCGTCAGCGTGACGGTGTCGTCGAGCGCGTAATCGTCATCCACCAGGAGCGCCTGGCCTGCCTCGACGATCGGCAGGCAATTGTCGCGAAACACGGTGCCGGGCGGGTTGCAGCCCTTGGCATGCTCGGCCTCCCAGGCCGCATATTCACCCTTGTGGAAGACGTATTTCGCATTCGGGAACGTCGGCACCCAACGACCGTCGCGCAAGCTCGTATTCCAGCCGGTGTGGTCGATGTGAAGGTGCGTGCAGAACACGTAGTCGATCTGCTCAAAGCCGATGCCGAGCGCGAACAGCTCGTTGCGCCAGCGCGCCTTGCCCGGAAAATCGAACGGCGGCGGATGGCCCTTGTCCTCGCCGGTGCAGGTATCGACCAGGATGGTATAGCGCGGCGTGCGCACCACGAAGGTCTGATAGGTGATCACCATCATGCCGCGCGCGGCGTCGAACACCTCCGGCTCCATCGTCGGCAAATGCCGCTTGAATACGCCCTCGTCATAGGCCGGGAAAAAATCCTGCGGCCGCCGCCACGGGCCCTCCCGCTCGATCACCGCGTCGATGGTGATGTCGCCGAACCTGACCTGCTTCACGCGCGTTTCGCTCCCTTTTTTGAAAGAGCGTAGCGAGAGCCCCTGAAACGCGCAAGCAAGCGAATGGATTGCAAATCTCTCGATCTGGTTGTAGCCCGGATGGAGCGAAGCGTAATCCGGGAAGGTGCCCGCGTGGTTCGCTACCGGCGCAACTTCGTCCCTGGCGGGACCTTCTTCTTCACGGTGGCGCGGGATGATCGAAGATCATCCGCGTTGGTCGATCATGTTGACAAACTGCGCGACGCATTTCGTATGACGCGCGCCGACAGGCCGTTCACGATCGATGCAATCGTGGTCTTGCCGGACCACCTGCATGTCATCATGACGATGCCCGACGCAGACTCCGACTTCTCCGGCCGGTGGCGGCGCATCAAGAGTGTCTTCACGCATCAACTCGCCACTTCAGGTGCCGCCATCTCCCGCAATCGTCGTGGCGAGTTCTCTCTGTGGCAACGGCGGTTTTGGGAGCACACCATTCGCGATGACGCGGATTTTGAACGATGCACGAATTACATTCACTACAATCCAGTCAAGCACGGGTACGTCTCTTCGCCGGCAGACTGGCCGCATTCATCGCTCCACCGCTACGTCCGCGAAGGCCTGCTTCCGCTCGATTGGGGAGGATCTGGAGGGGTTGTTGGTACCTTCGGCGAACGCGAAGACTGACCCGGATTGCGCTTCGCTCCATCCGGGCTAC
>NZ_VSST01000051.1 GCF_019402665.1 Bradyrhizobium canariense | reverse complement strand
AGGCTCGTCGCGCCCTGCGAATCGATCACGACCGGCGTGAGCTGGCTGATAAGCGTGGCGCTTGACAGCGTACCGTCGGCAAACTGGAAACTCTCCACGCTGGTGACGGTATCAGTGCCGTCGGGCGAGCCGGAGCGCCGATCGGCCAGTGTGAATGTCTGGCTCGCGAAATTATACCCTATTAGGTAGTCCGCCCGGTTGCCCGAATACACCGCCGTATCGGTGCCCGATCCGCCGGTGAGGGTGTCGTTGCCGCCGCCGCCGGTCAGCGTATCGTTGCCGGAACCGCCGTTCAGTGCGTTGGCGATGGCATTGCCGATGATCGTGTCGTTGCCGGAGCCGCCGATGGCGTTGTCGATGTAGGAACGCGCGTCGTTGTTGTAGAGATAGGCATTGTAGACGTTGCCCGACGCGTAATGGCCGCTGCCGAGATTGGCGAGTTGAACCGACGAGAACACGGACGACGCACCTGGATTGAGGTTGATGCTCAAGTTCGTCGTGTAGTTCGACAGGTCGTAGGTATCGACGCCGCCACCGTCCCAGATCGTCTCGTAGATGCGATTGGCCGAGCCACCGACACCGCCATTGTCGGCCGGCTGGCCAGCGCCGTTGATGAACTCCTGCCCGGTGGTCGGGCTCCACGTATAGACGGTGGTCCCGCCCTGGGTGGTGTAGTTCGCGCCGTACATCGTCTGCAGCGCGAGAATATCGTTGGCCATATAGGTCTGCGGATACCCAAAGGCTTCGTTGGTGTAGCCGGTCGTCGTCGAAGCACCGACATAGCTGCGATAGCTCATGACGGTGTATTCGCTGTCGTCATGCGCGCTCGGCACCGCGACATTGGCGGGGCCGCCGGCTTCCTGACTGTGCTTCAGGCCAAGGGCGTGTCCGAGCTCGTGCAACGCAGTCGTGAAATAGTAGTTGCCGAGCGCCGCCTGCGAATAATTGTAGGCAGTTCCGAACCACACGTCGCCGCCGGACGCGTAATTGCCGGGGTAATAGGCGTAGGATGTCGGATTGGCGGCCGGCGACTGCGCGACCATGATGTCGGCGCCGTTCGTCCCGGCGTACTGGATGTTGGCGTTGGTGTAGCCGAGGATCAGTCCGATCGCGTAATTGATCGCCGTCTGCATCTGACTCGGCGCCGAGGCAAAACCCGACGTCGTCGGCTCACTGCTGCCGCCGCTGTAGGGACTGGCGTAGTCGCTTGCAGCGTCCGGAAAGCTGTAGGTGATCGTGCCGGACCATTTGTAGCCCGACAGCAGGCCGTCGATTTCGGCGTTGTTGGTTGCACTGACGTTGACGGCGGTGGCCAAGGGAATCTCCGAAGCAGCTAACCCCGTTCGATTCGGGGCGCGACAGGTGATTCTAGCTTGAGAGTTAAACGTTTGGTTTAATTTTGGCGAGCCGGTCCGGACTCCTTCCATAACGCCGTGTTAGCCATCAAATCCCGTATTCATACGGGCCAGGACAAGGATGCCGGTTCCGGCTGGTTGCCGTGTTGCGAGTGAAATCATGAAACGACGTTCCCTCTCGGCCGGTCTGTTCGGCGCCCTGATGGCGCTGGCCGGGCCGGGCCATCTGCCTTTCGGAGGACTGCCTGTCATGGTCGGAAAAGCCAATGCGGATGAGAGTGGCAAGGAAGGCGGCACAGCGGGGCGTGCCCCCTCCGTTCCATTGGCCCGCGACCCCTCCGCTGCGGTCGCGGAGGAGTACGAATCGGCCCGTCGCTTGGGAACGCGGGAGGCGTTCGAGCTGTTCATTGCGCGCCACGGTGATGACCCGCTGGCCGAGCGGGCACGCGCCGAGCTGAAACAGCTGGCGCGCTGATCCTTCGCGGGCGCCCCTCAGGCATTGCATTCGACAGGCGGCATCGGCGCGGCCCTGACCTGCCGCGTGATGTCTTGCTGCACGGTCTTTCGGCACTATGGTAGGCCCGCAATCAGTCCCGGAGCCCATCAAGATGCCCTTTCCGCATGCCTCGGAAGCCCTGTCACGCTTCACCGTGCTCGATCTGACCCGCGTCCGGTCCGGGCCCACCTGCGTGCGGCAGCTCGCGGACTGGGGCGCCAACGTGATCAAGATCGACGCGCTCACCGAGGATGCCGGCGGCGAGCAGCCGGGCGGACCGCGGCGGGGCTCCGACTTCCAGAACTTGCATCGCAACAAGCGGGCGATGACGCTGAACCTCAAGGACGAGCGCGGGCTCGCCGTGTTCAAGCGCCTCGCCGCCAAGGCCGACGTTGTCGTGGAGAATTTCCGCCCGGACGTGAAGAAGAAGCTCGGAATCGATTATGAGGGCCTCGCCAGGATCAATCCGCGCATCGTCTACGGCAGTATCTCCGGCTTCGGCCAGGACGGGCCCTACCACAAGCGTCCGGGCTTCGATCAGATCGCGCAAGGCATGGGCGGGTTGATGTCGATCACCGGCGCGCCGGGCGAAGGGCCGATGCGGGTCGGCATTCCGGTCGCCGACCTCACCGCCGGTCTATTCTGCGCCATGGGCATCCTCACCGCACTGCTGGAGCGCGAGGTCTCGGGCAAGGGCCAGTGGGTGCAGACCTCGCTGCTGCAGGCCCAGATCTTCATGCTCGACTTCCAGGCCGCACGCTGGCTGATGGAGAAGGAAGTGGCAAAGCAGGCCGGCAACAACCACCCGACCAGCATTCCGACCGGCGTGTTCAAGACCTTGGACGGCTACATCAACATCGCCACTACGGGCGGCCGGATCTGGGAGCGCTGCGCGCAGGCGATCGGCGCGCCGGAACTCTACAGCCATCCCGACTATCTGACCGCGCCGGCCCGCTCCAAGAATCGCGACGCGCTCAATGCCGAGATCGAGAAGCGTACCTTGACGAAGTCCAGCGAGACCTGGGTCCGTGAACTCAACGAGGCCGGCGTGCCCTGCGGGCCGATCTACGCCATCGACCAGATGTTCGAAGACGAGCAGGTCAAGCATCTCGGCATCGCGCAGGAGGTGCCGAATGACGAGGGTCGCGACATCCGTCTAGTCGGCCAGCCCGTGACGCTGTCGCGCACGCCGAGCAGGATGGTGGCGCGGCCGCCGGAATTCGGCGAGCAGACCGACGAGGTTCTCACCGAGTTCGGTTTTTCTCGAGAAGAAATCGTCGCTCTCAAGGCCGCGAGGGTTGTGTGAGCTTCATGCAAGGCCGAGAGGGATGGCAGACTGAATGGGTCGGTCCGGCGACCTGCGGGCTATCGTGGAGCTTTTTCGCCCGAAGCCCCTAGATCAGCTGAAGAAGGGCGCACCACCGGCTCTCGGGCGGGCGGTGGCTCATTGAGGTCGCGAGCCCACGGGGCGCTGGTCCGAACTGCCCTGTCTGAGGAAGTCTGCTGGGAGCTCACGCATGACGAAACAAAAAGGCTGACCAAGACCGCCAAAGCATGAGCCGCGAATTTCTTCTCGTTCTTAGTCATGGGAAACTACCCGTGCGTTCGTGGAGACTCCTCCTGCGATGTTTTTATCCTATATAAGCTGCGCGCCGAGCGAAAGCGTTGGGTGGGGCGACCTAAGCCGGTCCGCTTTCAAAGCTACGGTGAGGAATTGGCATGTCGACTTCTCATTTTCCTATGGCCATGTGGCCTGTCTGACGTGCCGCTCTGTTTACGCTCGTTCAATTCGGCCCGCCGTGGCTCGCAAGCCGGAGAATTCCACTCTATCACTTGCGGCGAAGTATTTGCGCAATGGAGAACACAATAGTGTGCCTACTTATCTTTGTCTGAAGCTCCCGCCGTACCGGAGCACTGGTTTCGTCCGACCGCGGTATTGGCACATTAAATCTGGCGGAAATCATTGCCGAAAGCCTAGAGCGAACAACTGACTACGATTTCTGTTCTCGGCTCGAAGCAGTCAGATTAGAGGGTGTAGGCCGATCTCACACTGGCGAATGATCTTGCAGCGCGGGAACTCTCGCGTTCAGAATTGAAAATTAAGGCCATCTGCTGACTGAAGATTTACTCAATTGGAGCGACGCGGGCGTGGCGTCCGCGTCAATCCGACACGGGCGAGCAAACCGTCGATCACAGGCCAAAACAGGAGCACGATCGCCAACGTCGTGATCGAGCCGACCAGTCCGTTCGACCAGAACACCTTGAGATCGCCGCCGGCGCCGATCATCGACAGACGGAAGGCGTCCTCGGCGCGGTTGCCGAGCACGAGCGCCAGCGTGAACGGCGCGAGCGGAATGCCGATCTTCTTGAAGACGTAGCCAACGACGCCGAAGCCGAGCATCAGCCAGATGTCGAACATCGCGTTCTGGATCGCGTAGGCGCCGATCGCGCATGACACCACGATCATCGGCGCCACCGCGGCGAACGGCACGCGCAGGATCGAGGCGAAGATCGGCACCGTCGTCAGCACCAGCACGAGGCCGACGACATTGCCGAGATACATCGAGGCGATCAGGCCCCAGACGAAGTCTTTGTGCTCGACGAACAGCAACGGTCCCGGATTGAGCCCCCACACCATCAACCCGCCGAGCAGGATCGCGGCGGTTCCGGAGCCGGGAATGCCGAGCGCCAGCATCGGCAGCAGCGCCGCGGTGCCGGAGGCATGCGCCGCCGTCTCCGGCGCGAACACGCCCTCGATGCGGCCCTTGCCGAAGCTCTCGGGATCCTTGGAGAAACGCTTGGCCAGATTGTAGCCCATGAAAGAGGCTGCGATCGCGCCGCCCGGGGTAATGCCAAGCCAGCAGCCGATGAAGGAGGAGCGCAGCAGCGTCACCCAGTATTTCGGCAGGTCCTTCCAAACGCTCAGCACGACGCGCAGCGAAATGCTTGCGGCGTGTCCGCGCAACGCGAGGCGCTCCTCCATTGTCAGCAGGATCTCGCTGATGCCGAACAGGCCGATGACGGCGACGAGGAAGTTGATGCCGCGCAATAGCTCGGACGAGCCGAAGGTCATTCGCAGATTGCCTGACACCGTGTCCATGCCGATGCCGGCGAGCAACAGCCCCAGCGACATCGAGATGACGGTCTTGTGCTTGGCCTCGCGCCCCAGCCCGACGAAGGAGCAGAAGGTCAGCAGATACACTGCGAAGAACTCGGGCGGGCCGAACTTCAACGCAAAGGACGAGATCATCGGGGCGAGGAAGGTGATCAGGAGCACCGCGACCAGCGAGCCGATGAATGACGACGTGAACGCCGCGGTCAGCGCCTCCGCCGCCCTGCCCTGCTGCGCCATCGGATAGCCGTCGAAGGTGGTCGCGACCGACCAGGCTTCGCCGGGGATATTGAACAGGATCGAGGTGATCGCGCCGCCGAACAGCGCGCCCCAGTAGATGCAGGACAGCATCACGATCGCCGAGGTCGGATCCATCGTGAAGGTGAGCGGTAGCAGGATCGCAACGCCGTTGGGCCCGCCGAGCCCGGGCAAGACGCCGACGAAGATGCCGAGCACCAGCCCGACCATCATCAGCGCGAGCGTCTTCCACGTCAGCAGGACGGCGAAGCCGTGTAGCAAGAGACCGAAAGCTTCCATCGCGGGTCTGCCTAGTAGCCGAAGGCCGCTTCGAGCGGCCCTTTCGGCATGATGACGTCGAAGGCGATGTCGAAGGTAACGAACATGATCGCCGTGAAGACGACAGCGGTGAGCAGCGACTTCCACAGCGCAATCTTGCCGACGAGGCGCATGAAGCCCGCGATCAGCAGGAAGCTCGCGACATAGAGGCCGAGAAACTGCGTCGCCAGGCAGAACAGCAGCGTCGGCACGAACACCGCCATCACGCGGCGGGCCTGCGCCCGCGTGACGAAGGTTTCGGGTGCCGCGCCGTGCGCGACCAGCGCCTTGACCAAACCGTAGAGACTGCCGCCACCGAGAACGACGGAGAGATAGAACGGGAAATAGCCGGGCTCCGGCCCGGTCGAATCCCAGGAGGCGCCGGTGCGCCAATTATCGTAGCCGAGCGTGGCGGCCAGCGCGAGCAACAGGAGACAGACGAATATCTCGATCGTGCCGGAGGAGACGAGCGAGGGCGAGTCGTCTTCGGGCGCGGTCGGATCGTCGACGACGATTTCAAGATCGGTTTGGGGCATGAGCTGACAACGACCGCTGCGGCTGATCCTCTCGCCCCGCTTGCGGGGAGAGGGTTAGGGTTGAGGGGGAGTATCGGCGGGGACGGTGAGAGTTGGACCCGTGGAAAGTCCCCCTCACCCGGACCGCATCTTCGATGCAATCCGACCTCTCCCCGCAAGCGGGGCGAGGTGAAGCAATCACTTCGCGACGAATCCAGCTTCCGTCATCAGCGCCTTGTTGACTGCATCGTCCTCCTCGAGGAATTGCACCATGTCCTTGCCGGTCAGGAAGATCGGCTTCAGTGCCTGCTTTTCCATGTAGTCCTTGTATTCCGCGGTCTGCGTCACCTTGTGGAACAGCTCGACATAGAACGCCTGCTGTTCCGCGGTGACCTTGCCGGGCAGGAACATCGCGCGCAGCATCAGATACTGCACATCGACACCCTCCTCCTTGCAGGTGGGGATGTCAGCCCAGGACTGCGTCTCCGTCACTTTGCTGGTGTAGGAGATTCGCTCCTTGTCGAACACGCAGAGCGGACGCACCTGGCCCGCGCGCCAGACCTCGAGATTTTCGGATGGATTGTTGACGTTGGATTCGGTGTGGTTGCCGACGAGTTGGGTCGCGGCCTCGCCGCCGGACTTGTAGGGCAAATAGGAGAATTTCGCGCCAGTCTTCTGCTCGAGGAACACGGTCAGCACGTGATCCTCGCGCTTCGAGCCGGTGCCGCCCATCTTGAACGGCGCGCTCGCCGCCTTCGCCGCGGCGACGAACTCCTTCACCGTCTTGGGACCCGCGCTGTTGTCCCACAGCACGAATTGGTCGAGCGCGATCACCGAAACCGGGGTCAGCTCACGCCAGTTGAACGGGATCTTTGCCGACAGCGGCAACATGTAGATCAGCGAATAGGCGATCAGCACTTTGTTGGGGTCGCCCTCGCTGGATTTCATGTACATCAGCGCTTCGGCGCCGGAAGCTCCGCCCTTGAGCGAGACCACGATCGGCTGCTTCATCAGATTGTTCTTCTGGATGGCGGCTTGCATCATCCGCGCCATCTGGTCGGAGGCGCCGCCCGCGCCTGCCGCCACCACGATCTCGACCGGTTTGGTCGGCTCCCACCCAGCCAAGGCCGGCGCGCTCAACGATAGCACTGCTGCGACGCCAACAGCTTTCATTAGGATTCGCACGAGTTTCGTCCCCTGGATTGTTGGCTTTGTTTGCCAGGAATTTATCGATGCATTGTGCGGACTAATGCGGGCGAGTTCAAGCACACAGGCATCCGCTGTCACTGACTTTCGACTGATGAAGCCAAGCCGGAGATTCGCTACTTGCCCTTCCAGTTCAGCGTGCGCTAGTTGAGGAAGGCGTCCATTCCCTCGCGGAAATCTTCGCTTATATGGACTTTGAGGATCAGGTCCTCGCCATCCTCGCGCGCGACCGCGGGCAGCGGATATGGCGCACCGCTTCACCGGCAGCTTCCCCCGCGTGAGCGCATGGGGAGCGACATGGATATGTTGCCTATTGGCCACGATGGCTGAAAATGCAAAGCGGAACAGGCCAGAACCCGGCGCGAATGGATAGCCGTTCATTGCAGGCTGTTGCGGCGCCATGAGATCATGTCACAGGGTATCGGGCATCAGTACGTGCCCGGGTTGCATGCTCGCGATAATTCATTGCTGATTTGAGAAGATTAGATGGCCGAACCGATGGCAGGCGGGCGGATCGGATACGGGCTGCGATCCGTCGTGCGCCACTCCTTGGCGACCCTGTTGGCGACCACTGCGCTCGGCGTCGTCGCCGCGCATGCCGTCGACGGCACCTGGGCCGGCGGCACCAGCGACTGGACGAATGGCGCGAACTGGTCAACCAGCCCGGTCGTGCCGGACGGGACCGCAACGTTCACCAACACCGGAAGCACAGCGGTCGACAACAATAACGGTGTCGTCGTCATTGGCACCGTCCAGTTCACGAGCATCGCCCAGGCCTACTCCATCACGATCGGCAAGCCGTTCACCGTCAACGCGGCAGGCATTGTCAACAATTCCGGGACGACGCAGAATTTCGAAGTCACCTCCGGCAACAATCTGGTGTTCCAGAACGGCAGCACCGCGCGCGGCGGTGTCGGGGCGGGAGCCGTCATCATCACGAACGACGCCGGCGGCCAGATCGATTTCTTCACCAGCGCTTCGGCCGGCAGCGCCACGATCAACAACCTCGCTTCGGCGACGCTGAACTTCCACAACACCACGACCGCCGCCACTTCGACCATCGCCAACGACGGAACGGTGAACTTCGACGGCTCCAGCACGGGCGGCAGCGCGCGTTTCGTTAACAATGCCGGAGGCACGGTCGATATTTCCGGCCTGACCAGCGGCGGGATGACCGCGGGCTCGATCGAAGGCGCCGGCAATTACGTGCTCGGCGCCAAGACCCTCACCACAGGCAGCCTCAACACCTCGACCCAGGTCGACGGCGTGATCTCCGGCACCGGCGGCGGACTGACCAAGGTCGGCACCGGCACGCTGACGCTGACCGGCCTCAACAGCTACACCGGCGCGACGACGATCTCGGCAGGGACGCTTGCGATCTCCGGCTTCGGCAGCATCGCGAGCTCCAGCGTCGTCACGGTGAACGCGACGTTCGATATCTCGGCAATAACCCCGTCATCCGCCGCGATCACGACGCTCGCCGGCGGCTCGAGCGGCGTCGTCAACATGGGCGGCAACGGGCTGTTCATCACCAACGGCTCGACCGAGTTCGCGGGCGTGATCCAGGGCACCGGTGGATTCGACGTCGCTGGCGGAACGCAGACCCTCTCCGGTGTGAACACTTACGCCAATGCCACGCAGATCGATGCCGGCGCGACGTTGGCGCTGAAAGGCAGCGGATCGATCGCGAACTCGGCGAGCGTGACCTTCACGCCAGGCGCAGGCGGCACGTTCGACATCTCGCAAATAACCTCCGGCACGTCGGTGAACGCTCTGTTCTCGTTGACCGCTGGCGGCATCGTCGCACTTGGATCGAAGACACTGACGATCACCAGTGGCAGCTTCTTCGGCGGCGTCATTCAGGATGGCGGCATTGCGGGCGGCACCGGTGGCAACGTCGTGATCGCCAATGCCGCGACCCAGCAGCTCTACGGCACCAACACCTATACCGGCACCACGACCGTCGCGAGCGGCGGCGAGCTCGATCTCATCAATTTCGGCGGCAGCGACGGCAGCATCGCGGCCTCGAGCAATGTTATCGCCAACGGCTTCTTCGACATCTCGGCCCTGAGCGCCGGCACCTCGATCAAGTCGCTGGCGGGTTCAGGTAACGTCAACATCGGCGCCAACACGCTGACGATCACCAACGGCATCGGCAATTTTGCGGGCGTCATCGACGACGGCGGCGCTGGTGGTGGCTTGACGCTGACCGGCGGCACGCAGACGCTGTCCGGCGCCAACACCTATACCGGCGCCACCACCATCAGCGGCGGCAAACTCATCGTGGACGGCTCGATCCTGAGCCCGATCGCTGTCAATGCCGGCGGCACACTCGCCGGCGGCGGTACGCTGCCCGGCCAGGGCCTCGTCGGCAATGTCACCGTCAATGGTGGCACGCTCGCGCCCGGCAGCAGCACGAATTCGTTCGCGCCACTCACGATCAACGGCCCCCTCAGCTTCACGGCGGCCTCGACCTATCTCGTGCAGGTCTCCTCCGGCAATGCCAGCCTCGCCAATGTCAACGGCGCGGCCACGCTCGGCAACGCGACGGTGAGCGCGATGTTCGGCTCGGGCACGATCAAGAAGCAGTACACGATCCTGTCGGCGACCGGCGGTTTCGGCGGCACCCCCTTCAACCCAGCCGTCCTCTCCAACATACCGACGATCAACGCGTCGCTGAGCTACGGCACCAACAATGTGTTCCTCAACATCGACGTCAACTTCGCGCCGAGCGGGGGCGGCCTCACCGTCAACCAGCAAAACGTTGCAAACACGCTGACCGGCTTCTTCAACTCGACCGGCGGCATTCCGGCAGCCTTCGCTGCGCTGACGCCGGCCGGACTGACCACGGCCTCGGGCGAACTCGGCACCGGCATTATCCAGTCCGCGATCAATGCCGACGGGCAGTTCCTCAATCTGATGCTCGACCCGACGGTCATCGGCCGCTCGGGCGGTTTCGCCAAGGCGGGCAGCGTGGCGCAATTCGCCGAGAGCGACGATGCGACCGCCTATGCGTCCATGCGCCCGGCCAACGCGCGCGAGCGCGAGGCTTATGCGATGGCGACCAAGGCGCCGCTACTTGCCTCGCAGCCGGCCAGCCGCTGGAGCCTCTGGACTGCCGGCTATGGCGGTTCGGCACAAGTCGGCGGCAATGCGCCAATCGGCTCGCAAGACCTGACCGCGCGGGTCTGGGGCGGCGCGGCCGGCGCCGACTACAGGGTTTCGGTGGACACGCTGGTGGGCTTTGCGCTCGGCGGCGGTGGACTGAGCTACTCGCTCGCCAATGCGATGGGTTCGGGCTCGGCAGACCTGTTCCAGGCCGGCGTCTACGGCCGGCATAATTTCGGACCGGCATATATCTCCGCGGCGCTCGCCTATGGCTGGCACGACGTCACCACCAACCGCGCCGTGGCGCCCGGCGGCTTCGACCAGCTGCAGGGCCGCTTCAAGGCCGACACCTTCTCGGCCCGCTTCGAAGGCGGCTACCGCTTCGCGACGCCGATGATCGGCCTCACCCCCTATGCGGCGGCGCAGGTGACGAACGTCAACCTGCCCAACTACTCCGAAGTCAGCCTCAATGGTGGCGGACTGTTCGCGTTGAACTATGCCTCGCAATCGCTGACCGACACCCGCTCCGAGCTCGGCCTGCGCACCGACAAATCGTACGCGATGCAGAACGGCGTGCTGACGCTGCGCGGTCGCGCCGCCTGGGCGCACGACTACAATCCGGGCCGCGCCGTCACCGCGCTGTTCCAGACCCTGCCGGGCACCAGCTTCATCGTGAACGGCGCCCGGGTCGACGCCGACTCCGCGCTCGTCAGCGCCAGCGCCGAGATGAAATGGCTGAGCGGCTTCTCGATCGCCGGCACCTTCGACGGCGAGTTCTCGGGCAACGTCACCAGCTATTCCGGCAAGGGCGTGTTCAAATATGCTTGGTGAGCCGACGTCGTGAGTTGACGAGGCCGCCCTACTTCCCGCCTGCCATTGGCCGGAGACGCCCAAAATCACCCTGACGCGGCCGCTGGCCGCATCATTCAATGCCGTGGTCTGCGGCACCAGTACGTCGTGGTCGACGAACAAGAACAGCATGCCTGCTTCGCCTAAAGGGAGAAGCGCGCAATTGTGGTTCCGACAGGCGGAACCACTTGAATAGTTGCACGGCGCAACCGGCAGAGGACGCGCGCTACTTGCCCTTCCAGTTCGGCGTGCGCTTGTTGAGGAAAGCGTCCATTCCCTCACGGAAATCTTCGCTCATATAGGCCTTGAGGATCAGATCCTCGCCCTCTTCGCGCGACAGCGTGCGGCGGATGCGGCGCACTGCCTCCTTGGTCGCTTCAAGCGTCAGCGGGGCGTGGCTTGCCACGAGCCTGGCGGTCTCGTCGGCGCGGCGCTGCAGCGTCTCGACATCGGGAACGATTTCGTTGAGGAGGCCGAGCGCCAGTGCTTCCGGCGCCTCGACGAGGCGCGCCTTGAAGATCAGATCCTTGGTGCGGGCGGGGCCGACCAGCGAGACGACGCGGCTGATGTTCGACATCGAAAGGCAGTTGCCGAGCGTGCGCGCGATCGGAAACCCGATGCGCGTTGTTTCAGTCCCGATGCGGAGGTCGCAGCACGCCGCAATTCCGGCGCCGCCGCCGGTGCATGCCCCCGCGATCGCTGCGATCACGGGCACGCGGCACTGCTCCAGCGTGCCGAGCACGCGGTCGATGCGGGCCTCATAGTCGAGCGCATCCTGCGCGGTTTTGAACGCACGGAATTGAGAAATGTCGGTGCCGGAGGCAAACGCCTTGTCGCCGGCGCCGGTCAGGATCAGCGCCTTGATCGAGCGGTCGGCGTTGATCTCCTGGCAGATCTCCGCCATGCGCTCGTACATGGCGAAGGTCAATGCGTTGCGCGCCTGCGGGCGGTTGAAGGTGATCCGCGCGATGCCGTCCGTGACGGAGTAGAGCAGGTCTTCATTGGCGGTCGTCGGTGCGTTCATCGCGCGCTCTCTTTTCTCGAAGTTGGCTCAGGCAACCTGGGCCTTCAGGCCACCTGGGCCTTGGTCATCGGCACCGCGTCGCGTCCCTTCAGGACGTCCATGGCCGCCAACACGCCGCCGCTCCGGTGCGGGATCTTTGCAAGATCGAGGCCCATCTCGACGCCGGCGAGCGTGCCCATCAGCATCAGATCATTGAAATGGCCGATATGGCCGATGCGGAACACCTTGCCCTTGACCTTGTTCAGGCCGGTGCCGAGCGACATGTCGAAGTTTTCCAGCACCACCTTGCGGAAGGCGTCGGCATCGTGGCCATCAGGCACGCGCACGCCGGTCAGCGCCGGCGAATGTGCGGCAGGATCGGCGCACTGCGTCTCCAGGCCCCAGACCTTGATCGCGGCACGGGTCGCCGCGCTGTGGCGCTTGTGGCGGGTCCAGACGTTCTCGAGCCCCTCCTCTTCCAGCATCTTGATCGCCTCGCGCAGGCCGTAGAGCAAGTTGGTGGCCGGCGTATAGGGGAAGGTGCCGAGCTCGTTGAAGCCGATGACCTCCTGCCAGTCCCAATAGGAGCGCATGCCGGGGTTGGCCTTGGCCACCGCGAGCGCCTTCTCCGAGACGGCGTTGAAGCCGAGGCCCGGCGGCAGCATCAGGCCCTTCTGCGAGCCGGCGACCGAGACGTCGATGCCCCAGGCATCGTGCTCATACTCGATCGAGCCGAGGCCGGAGATGGTGTCGACCATCAGCAGCGCTGGATGCTTGACCCGGTCGAGCAGCTTGCGCACCTCGAGCGGCGGCGTCACGCAGCCGGTCGAGGTCTCGTTGTGGACGACGCAGACCGCCTTGATGGTGTGCTGCTTGTCGGCGGCAAGGCGCTTCTCGATCTCGGCGAGATCGGCACCATGGCGCCAGTCGCTCGGGATGAAGTCGACGTCGAGCTTGAACTTGTCGGCGATACCGCGCCACAGCACGGCAAACTGGCCGGTCTCGCACATCAGGACCTTGTCGCCGGGCGCGAGCACGTTGACCATTGCAGCTTCCCAGGCGCCGGTGCCGGACGAGGGGAAGATGATCACGGGCTGCTTGGTGCGGAACACCCGCTGCATGCCGGCGAGGACGGCGAAACCGAGCTCGGCGAACTCCGGACCGCGATGATCCAGCGTCGGCATGTCCATCGCCCGCAGCACCCGGTCGGGCACGTTGGTCGGTCCTGGAATCTGGAGAAAATGCCTTCCAGTGTGCACGGTCATCGGCGTCCTTCCCGGTCTTTGAGTCTGTCTTTTGCGTCTGTCTTGGCTTTGAGCTCAACTTGACTTCGAGCCCTTTGGCCTCAAGGGGTGCGCAAGCCGCTCGAATATCACTATTCGCCGGGCTTGTCCCTCGCCCGGCGGGGTCCGTCAATGCACAAGAAGCAGGGCTCGCCTTGCCAAGGGCCGTGACCGAAGGCAAGACGGGGGCGGCGAACAGGCAAGAGCGGACCATGGCGGCGGAAGTGCCCGGGAAATCACAGGAATCGGCCAAAAAGGACGGCCTCGCGGCCCGTCTGGCCCGGGAAGTGACCGGCGACGTCCTGTTCGACGCTTTCAGCCGGGGCCGCTACGCCACGGACGCTTCCTTCTACCAGATCGTGCCCACTGGCGTAGTGGTGCCGCGCACCATGGACGAGGCCTTGCGGGCGCTGGCGATCGCGCGCGACGAGGGACTGAAGGTGACCCCGCGCGGCGGCGGCACCTCGCAATGCGGCCAGACCGTCAATGACGGCCTCGTTGTCGATCTCTCGAAGCACCTGAACCGGATCCTGTCGCTCGACGTCGAAGGGCGCACCTGCGTGGTCGAGCCGGGCATCGTGCTCGACGACCTCAACCGCCAGCTGAAAAAGCACGGCCTCTGGTTTCCGGTCGACGTCTCCACGGCCTCGCGCGCCACCATCGGCGGCATGGCGGGCAACAATTCCTGCGGCGGGCGTAGCCTGCGCTACGGCACCATGCGCGACAACACGCTGTCGATGGAGGCCGCGCTTGCCGACGGCACGCTGAGCCAATACGGCGAGGTGTCGCGCGATCTCTCCGATCTCGATGCGAACGGCAGCGCCCGTGCCCTATTCCGCGACATGCTCGATCTCGGCGCCCGCGAGGCCGGGGAGATCGCCGCGCGCTTTCCAAAAGTGCAGCGCCGTGTCGGCGGCTACAATCTCGATGCGCTGGTGCCGCGCAACGCCCGCAACAACATGGCGCATCTGCTGGTGGGTTCCGAAGGCACGCTGGCGTTCACCACCAAGGTCGAGCTGAAGCTCTGGCCCGTGATCCGCAACAAGGCCCTCGGCGTCTGCCATTTCGGCAGCTTCTACGAGGCGATGGACGCGGCTCAGCATCTGGTCAAGCTGAAGCCGATCGCGGTCGAGCTGGTTGACCGCACCATGCTCGCGCTCGGCCGTGACATCGCGATGTTCCGGCCCATCATCTCCGCCGCGATCAAGGGTGATCCGGATGCGGTGCTGGTGGTCGAGTTCGCCGAGGAGGACCAGGCGGACAATTTCGTGCGCCTGAAGCAGCTCGGCGAGCTGATGGGCGATCTCGGCTTCAACTGGAATAACGACAAGCGCAAATGGGGCGGCGTGGTGGAAATCACAGAGCCCGCACTCCAGAGCGGGATCGCCGATTTCCGCGCCGCCGGCCTCAACGTCATGATGTCGATGAAGCAGGAAGGAAAGCCCGTCTCCTTCGTCGAGGACTGCGCCGTGCCGCTGCCGCATCTCGCCGACTACACCGCGCGGCTGGGCGAGGTGTTTGCCAAGCACGGCACCAGCGGCACCATGTATGCTCACGCCTCCGAAGGCTGCCTGCATGTGCGGCCCGTGCTGAATTTGAAGCTGGAGAAGGACGTCAAGGCGATGCGGGCCATCGCCGAGGAAGCCTTCGAACTGGTGCGCGAGTACAAGGGCTCGCATTCCGGCGAGCACGGAGATGGCCTGGTGCGCTCCGAATTCCACGCAACCATGTTCGGCGAGCGCCTCGTCGCCGACTTCCGCGAGGTGAAGCAACGCTTCGATCCCGATGGCGTGCTCAATCCCGGCAAGATCGTCGACGCTCCCAGGATGGACGACCGCTCGCTGTTTCGCTTCAAACCGGACTATCGCGTCGCTGAGCTCAAGACAAAACTCGACTGGTCCGCTTACCCCGGGGCCGGCGGCGGTTTCCAAGGCGCGGTCGAGATGTGCAACAACAACGGCGCCTGCCGCAAGCTCGAGGGCGGCGTGATGTGTCCGTCCTACCGGACGACGCGCAACGAGAAGGACGTGACGCGAGGCCGCGCCAACACGCTGCGCCTCGCAATCTCCGGCCAGCTTGGCGCGGGCGCACTCTCCTCCGACGAGATGATGGAGACGTTGAAGCTCTGCGTGTCCTGCAAGGCCTGCCGCCACGAATGTCCGACCGGCGTCGACATGGCCAAGATGAAGATCGAGGTGCTGGCCGCACGCGCGGCCTCGCACGGTCTGACCTTGCGCGACCGGCTCGTCGCCTATCTCCCGCGCTATGCGGGCCTCGCCTCACGCTTCGCGGCGCTGGCAAATTTGCGCAACCGCAGCCCGCTGCTGCGAAAGCTGTTCGAGCGCTTTGCCGGCATCAGCGCGCGGCGGGCGCTGCCCGCCTTCCGCAGCGACGTGTTCGCGCCGCCTGCCGAAGCGGTCGGGCCGGAGACTGGCCGCGAGGTCGTGCTGTTCGCCGATACCTTCAACCGCATCTATGAGCGCGAAAATCTCGACGCCGCGTTGCGCGTGCTCGCAGCCGGCGGCTATCGCGTGCATCTGCCGAAGCCCGCGAGCGGCAGCCGTCCGCTGTGCTGCGGCCGCACGTTCCTGTCAGCTGGCCTCGTCGACGAAGCCAGAGCCGAACTCGATCGTCTCGTCGCCGCATTCGCGCCCTTTGCCGGGCGCGGCGTCCCGATCGTCGGGCTTGAGCCAAGCTGCCTTTTGACCTTGCGCGACGAGCTCGCCTCGCTGCGCAAGGACGATGACGCCAAGGCGGTTGGCGCCCACGCGCTGACCTTCGAGGAATTCCTGGTGCGCGAGGCCGAGGCCGGCCGGCTGAAACTGCCGCTCGGCCCCCTTGCCGACAAAGCCCTGGTGCACGGCCATTGCCATCAAAAGTCCTTCGGCGCCTTCAAGCCGGTCGAGCAGGTGCTGCGCCTCATCCCTCGCCTTGAGGTCGAGACCATCGAGTCAAGCTGCTGCGGCATGGCCGGCGCCTTCGGTTATGGCGCGGACACCTACGATGCCTCGATGGAGATGGCCGAGCTGTCGCTATTGTCCGCCGTGCGGCGCGCGGATCAGGCGACGCTGATCGTTGCCGACGGCACCTCCTGCCGGCACCAGATCCACGACGGCGCCCAGCGCGAGGCGCTTCACGTCGCGCGCGTGCTCGCGATGAGCCTCGATCGTGCGAAGACCCAATCCACAACCCCTCCCATTGCAAAGGAAACCAATCGTGGCTGACCTCACCCTCGACACCGCCCGCAAGATCCTCGACGCCGCCTTCGCGAAATCCACCGAGTTGAAGCTGAAGCCGCTCGTCGTCACCATCCTCGACGCACGCGGGGTGCTCAAGATCGCCGCGGCGCAGGACGGCACCAGCCTGATGCGCGCCGAGATCGCGCACGGCAAGGCCTATGGCGCGCTCGCATTGGGCATGGGCTCGCGCGCTCTCTTCCAGCGCGCGCAGGAGCAGGCCTATTTCATCGACGCCATGAACACCATGGCCAAGGGCGCGCTGGTGCCGGTCCCCGGCGGCGTGCTGATGATGGACGGCACGACGCTGCTCGGCGCCGTCGGCGTCTCCGGCGACACCTCGGACAATGACGAGGCGTGTGCCGTGGCGGGCATCCAGGCTGCGGGGTTGAAGGCCAACGCGGGATAGTGATCCTCCACGCACGCAGAGCTCCTGCGCTTCACAAGACGTTATGGAGTGCGTCGCGTAGGATCGCCTGTTGAGCGACCCGAGACATAGGTGACCGTTCGTACCGGACACATGGGTTACACTTTCCGCTTTTGTTCTGCGGGAGGTGTAGATGCGGTCCGAGAGTTTAGCGGCGAACTCGATAATGAAGAGCTTGTCCATCGCGTCGCTGACGCCTTCAGGCTGAGCCGCGAAGGACAGTTCATGTCTAATGTCCACGTCGGTGCCCTCGACAAGGCCAAGCAGATTGGCCTTTATCGCGACGACTGGCTGACGGATGCATCACTGCACGCCGATCAGTTCACTGAAGCTGATGTTGACGCGATCTTCACGATTGCGCGTCGCGCAATCGAGGCCGTGGAAGACCCGCTCATAATGAACACAGCGATCTATGAAACCTGACTGTGACGTCGCTCTCACTCTGCGGCGCCATGTCCGGTCGATGTTTTTCGACGCGCGAATGGGGAACGACCGATGAGTGAAGATGAAAGCGATTGCGGCGGCGGCGAGCTGGATGACGCGTCAGAAGGAAACGAGTTCATCCACTTCGACGAGTATGAAGATGCGGTAGCCGCCATCGAGCTAGTTGCCTCACAATCTATCGATCTTCAGAAACGGCCGTCGCGGTGGAAATGGGTTATCACTGCCATGCAAAACGCCGTACAGGGCGCGATGGTGATCGCACTCAGCGGCACAGACGGCTGTGGCGCACTCACCGATAAATCTCGACGAGAGAACCGTGTGTGGCTGGACAACCCTACCTCGGATCGACCACGAACGATGATGGCCGATTACAATGTTTTACTTGAGCGGATCGGAAAGCCTGAACTGATGGAAGGGCCCGTGCCCGAGCTGTCGGCGGAGGATTATCGGAACCTTCAACGACTGAACGACAACCTGCGACGTCAGTTCGCCCACTTCCATCCGACTGGTTGGGGGATTGAACTCAACTACATGCTGAACATCATGCCGATTGCGCTAAACCTCTTCGAATTTCTCACGAGGACCCAAAGCCGTCCAAATATTCATTTCACCGAAGAGCACCGCGCTCGCATGACGAAAGCCTTGGCGCAGACGCGGGTTTCTTTCGAGGCATTCAAACAAACGCCCTGATACGTGCGCCGCGTCACAGGCATGATCCGCATCGCTTTCTACTGCCGCCGGTCGGAGAAGATCGAGATCGAGCAGCCGGGCGCGGCCGAGGATGCAGTCCAAATAGCCCTGTGAATAACCGGGACAAGCCTCCCCTTGCTCGCGTTGCTACCCTGCATTGTGTCACCCTTGGCCATCGCGAATCAACTTTTCAAACCCGCCATAGCAGAAGCCCGGATGCTTGGACGAAGGACCCTCTTCATAATCGGCGCGGGCGCCGGTTTCGATATTCAGATGCCTATGGGCGATAAGCTCGCCCGCCGGATCGCGGAGTATGTGAACATCAGCTTCGAAGACGGATACCGCAAAAAGAGCGGCAATGATCTTACGGCGGAGGCACTAAAACTGCTCGCTAGGGAAGCTGACCACCGCGCCGATCCGAACCCTTACTATCACGCTGGCCGACAAATCGCTGAAGGACTAGTCGGCTGGTCTTCGTCGATCGACGGTTATCTGAATCGTCATCAAGACCAACCGCTTGTGCAGCAGTGCGGCAAACTTGCCATCGCGCAGGTCATTCTTGAGAGCGAGAACGGTTGCGACATGTACGTCGATCCGCGCTCGCCACGCGGCCTCAGTTTTCGTGACGCAGCCAAAGTTCGCCAATCGTGGTTTCAGCAGCTTTGGTCAATTTTGGAAACCGGCATCATAAGGAGCAAGAACCTTGAAAGCATTTTCGACAAGCTCAATGTGATCACATTCAACTACGATAGGACGCTCGAGCATTTCCTTTCTATGGGGCTGCAGCAGGCTTTCCACCTTCCGGAAAACGACGCCGCCTCAATCATAAATGCGAAGCTAGATATAGACCATGTGTACGGACAGGTCGCCAAATTGCCTTGGCAGAATAGAGGCCACGGCCTGGCATTTGGCCGGAAGCCGGACGCGCGTGACTTGGTCCCGCTCTGGAGCCGCATCACAACATTCAACGAAGAGATTTCTGACGCGGAGCTTTTGACAAAGCTGGCGGACAAAGTGTCCAACGCAGAGCGAATCGTTTTTCTGGGTTGTCACTTCCACGCGCAAAATATGAAACTGTTGCGTGCGGCGCTTCCGGCCAGGGGCGGCGATGTCCGCATCTACGCAACTGCGGTTCAGCGCTCCGCTTCAGCGGTTATCGAGATCGAAAGCCAAATTCGCGAAATGCTCGCCCCGCGCGGAGGTAGTTGGCACGTTCAAATCGACAGCCGCTGGGATTGCAAAGAGTTGTTCAGGGAGTTCGATACGACGTGGTCTCGACAGTGAATGTAACCGGGGCAGCCGCCCCAGTGCCTTTTTGCGCATCCGCGATGCGCGGTGAAAGAGCCTGCAGATGAGTTTTGGACGTTTAGGCGCAATCAGTTCGACCAGAAAGGTCATTGAACCCGTGACAAAATACCTTTTTATTGACGGAGCGTGTCTTACGACAACTATCGCCGAAATTGAAAAGCGCTACGTGCCGCGCAACACTTTGCACGTTGACTACGATCTCCTCACGGGCGGTTACGACAAAGTCTTCTACTATGACGCTCTCCCTAGCAGGCGTGGCAACGAAAGCGAGGAGCAGTTCGGCGTCAGGCGAGACGCAGCTATTGCTTTTCACGATCAACTCGGATCACTTGACCGCTTTCATGTGTACGAAGGCGATACTCGAAAAAGCCCTAGTCTGCGCAAACAAGAGCAGAAAAAAGTTGACGTAATGATCGCCGTTGACATGCTAACGCATTCTTTCCGGCGAAACATGCAGCAAGCCACACTACTTACCGGCGATCTCGACTTTAAACCGTTGCTTGACGCGTTGGTACAAGAGGGGATGTTCGTCACGCTCTGGTATCCGCCAAACAAGACAAACAAACAATTGGTTTCCGCTGCAGACCAGCGTCGCCAGCTTGACGTACGTGCGATTCATCCTGCATTGCGGGCAAAAAGTAAGGCTCTCTTTTCTCTTCCATCAGGAAGCGGGGAGCCGTCGCGCGGTGACATCGGCCAAATCCTTCATGCGTTTAGTAGCGAGGATGGCGACATCAGATTATTTTCCTGCCCAGACAGAGCTTACGTCTTGGCCACCGCCAATCCCAACCCCGGCTATTTCACATACTGGACTCACTCCGATCTCACCACGCTGAAGAATTTTGCTTTCGATGTCTTTGGCCTCGAATTTCCGGGGTCATGAGTTTGTTCACCAGGCCAGCGGGCTCGGTGTTCCTGAAGGGACTGGCTGACACCTGAAGGCCGCTAGTCTCATGCCGTCCACCGCATAGCTGGCTGAAGCTCGGGCCTAGCGCTCCCACGCGACGGTCCGCGACTTGCAACAGCTCCTTCCAAATCCGGAACGCCGCGAGTAAAAGTCGCGGGCGTTGCAGATTTACAACCCGCACAGCCATTCGAGATACTAAGCTCGTCCATTGAGACGACCAAAAATATATTTCATTCTTAGTTCAATATGATCAGCGGGGGCGAAAGATGTTTGATGTCTATCGCAATGACAAGCGCGACTTGCTCGTTCTAAATACAGGCTCTGGCGTACCCGTGCTTTACTCCGCACATAAGTGGCGCAAGAGCAGGAAACGAGTTCTCAAGGTCAGCGACGAAATCAAGTCAGCCGTTCAGGCACAAGGGTATTACGTCCGCAGCCTGCGGGTCACCAAAGAGCGGATGGCACGTTATACCGGAGCGGTCAAAGACGGCCAGACCACAGAGTCGATGTGCTCCACGGCCATGGCCGTGTGAGCACCAGCGTGATCATCAGGAAAACGCAACCCCGATCCGTCGCTCCGAGCGCCACACCGCTCGACAGGAAAGCTGCGACTGCGCACTCGGAATGACCAGTGTGAACTCGTGCGGAATGCCAGCTGCGCCGGGCACGTCCAGATGGGCGCCCGCATCGGAGAAGTTTCGGACGTCGCAACTGAAGGCGCCTCCGGGAAACTCGATGATTGCCGACTTAAATACACGTTGACGGCGTGCGGTTCGCTTTTCCATGGGGACGGGTTTAAGCCAGCTTTTCTTACAGATCGATAAAGCTGTCGCGGAAAGTCGGGGCACAATTCGCGGGCAAAATAGAGAAATCGTTTACTTGATGCCGGCCCGGCGAGCCCACTCCAATGACCGGATGTCTTTGCGCAACCCACTCGGTTCACTGGCGCCGCCTCGTCACGGAGCAAGTCACCAGGTGCCAAAGTATACTCAAGTATACAGTTGTTCCGATCCCATTTGCGAAGGCGCGACTCAGCGTACTGTGGGTCAAGATGGTGGGACGGTATTGACAGGTTAGGGGCGGCCCGGAGCGATGGCGCAGTCACGGTTACCGTTGGTGCGAAGGTGGACGCCGGAGGAGCATCAGCAACTGCTGGCGATGGCGGCGGCTGGGCGCCGACCCGCTGAGATCGCGCGCGCGCTCGGCAGGACAGAACCGGCCGTGCGAGGCCGGGCCAACCTGCACAACATTCTGCTGCGACTGGTGACGCAAAGGCGGAAGAGCCCAGGATCAAGGGCGTCGTTATAGCTGCTCTCGTGCTGGCGGCGGCCAGTCTCGCGGACCAGCAGTTGTCCCAAGGGCGCTATACTGACCGAGCCCTCGCGATGCTGCGCGAGATCGAGCATTCATTCTGGCGATAGGCGCGAGGCCGTTTTGCTACTGCCTCTGGATGAGGTCGGGCGGGATAGCGGGCTCCGCTGCCGGTGGTATCGCTTCAGTGCTCGCCTTGTGCGCCTTGTCGAAATATTCAAGGGCCAGGATATGCATGGCCCGCGCCTTCGCCGGGTCAGATTCGGCAGAGGGGACGCCGCGAGTTCCCCATTGCATGGCAGTCCAAAGATGAAGATGAGCTTGCCGCGTAAACGGTATGCTTTTTGGTTTCTCTCGCCTAGACTCGCCTTAGAACCAACTTGCCGAATTTTCCCGAACGTGGTTACGAGTTCTTAGTTGCTTCTCACTACCGTGCAAGGCAACGGTTCAGTTGCCCATGCGTCGAAAGCCGACGGGTCACCTTTGAGCACCGCTTGCCAGCGCAAATGATGCCGATCAATGGCACCTGGCGTCGTTCGTGTAGCCTCAAAGATGTGTCTGAAGTGGGTGCTACCCTTCAAGTTGAAGCGACAATTGAGGGGCTAGCCTTGAAGGAGTCCTTTCTTCTGCTCTCCTCGACGCGACTTGCCTATCGCCGGTGCCAGCTTGACCGAGTGAATGGCGAGGAATTGGAGGTCAGCTTCCTTCGCCAAAGTCTAAGGCAACGAAATCTCCAGCTTAATCCGACAGACATCGCACCTGCCAAACATCTCGCATGCCAAATTTTCCCGGTTCATGGAACCTTTTGCGTCTGTGCACTTTGTAACATCCAGCGAAAGTATGAGTACTGGGGGAAGCCTTGACGGAAATGCCATCCATCCTTGTCATCGAGGATGACGACGCGATCCAGAGCCTTGTTGAGGATGCGCTGAACGAGGGCGGCTTCGAGACCGCTGTCGCAAGTACCGGCGAGGAAGCCGTGACCCTCCTTAAAGGGGGCGTCGCTACATACCGTGGCCTCGTGACTGACATCAATCTGCTGGGAAGGTTCAACGGCTGGGAGGTAGCGCGCGCAGCACGAGAGGTCGATCCGAGCTTCCCCGTCGTCTATATGTCCGGGGTGGCCGCTGACGAATGGCGGGTACAGGGCGTTCCAAACAGCATAATGCTTCGGAAACCGTTCGCGCCCGTGCAGCTTGTGACGGCAGTTTCCCACCTGCTCAACGGCTGCTTGAGTCCCAACGCACCAGACGCACCCTCCGGCTAGCTTGGTGCTCAGATGGCGCGATTCTTCTTCGGCCTTTGCGGCACAGAAAACGTCAATGATCCCGGCGGCCTCGTCTTTGAGCATGAAATAGATGCCTTCCGTGCGGCTCAAAGACTTGCTGAAGAAGTAGCAAGTAGCCGACCCCATTTGAGAGAAAATACATGGGTGGTTGTGAGTCGGAACGATAGCGCCAGCGCTTATTATCTGAGCCTTTAACATCATCCCCGACTGCCATTCCGTACATGCCGTTACGAACCGGCGACGGCTTGCCGAGTACAACGCAGTCACCCCAGGAAGCCACTCGAAATCAGGACGGAAGGAAAAAAATGAACGGCCCTCGGGGAAGTATCCCGATGTTAGAACGTCGTGCCTCAAAGCGGCTTACAGTTAATCAACCCGCGCTGCTACGCTTTCGCGACATTGGTGGAGTTCATCCATGTGTTGTGAGAAATCTCAGCGAAGAAGGAGCCTGCCTTAGCTCTCCGGTCCGCATTGTCGCCGATGAGCTTGACCTGTCGGTTGACGGGTTCAAGAGTACTCTGAGGTGCCAAGTTGTTTGGAGAGACGAGCATCTGTATGGCGTAAGATTCCAAGGCGGGAAACACACATGTGTCCCCTTGTGATGTGATGCGACCTTGGCGCGGCCCCCGCCTGAGCAGCACTTTCGGCAGAGCAACCAGTGTGCTGGCCTGCGGCCTCCTGAGGGGCAACGCCCGCTCGGCGCCGGGTCCGGTCTAACCCGGACACCGGACCTGGCTTGAGCTGCACAGGTCGGCCTCGCGCTCCATCGCCGGGTGAGTGCGGTTCTTCAGAGCGGCAGGTCCGATCTGCAACTAACAGCGGACCTCAACGGTCGATTAGACCACTTCGCCTTGGGGCCACAAACGGGAATGCCAAATGGGCAGCTCAAGTCTCACTGCGCAAGGACGGGTGAAGTTCACTCCCTTTAGGGAAGCGTTTAGGCCTTTAAAGTGTCGCCAGCGGCGGTCCTCGCGCTCTCCTGGCGCTCAACCAATGCAAGGAGGTCGAGTTGGCTCGCCAGCGCTAGATAAGCATTGGAGACACTAAGAAGGACATTGGCCAAGCGCGTCGATTTCTCGCCGTGGGCGCGTTCTCGGTAATGTTCGGCGATCTGCCGGTATTCCTCGGACCTGAGCATCGATCCCCCCAAAAACGAGACCTAAACTCGCGGCCCCGTTTTTCGTTCCTAGATTGAGCACGTCTGCCTATGGCCTTCGGCATATGGACCTCCCTTAGTGGGGCATCAACACTCAAAGAAAGGATGGACGGAGAGCCTAGATTCCCGGCCGTCGCTTGGCCTTTTGCTGGAGATGCTTGTATGTCCTTTGACCCGCTAGCCGCCGCCATCGACTGGCTCGATGCTTACCGCGCGGGCGATATCGAAACGATCTTGGCAATGTACGCTGAAGATGCCGTCATCGTCTGCGGCTGCGCCGGCACGAAGACCGTCGCCGGCCGGGAAGGTCGTCGCGCTTACTGGGTCGATCGGTTGATCGGATATCCCGCGTCGCAGCTCGACAACCTTCAGCAGTCAGGCAACGGAGCGGTGATCTCTTACGTGGTGCGCGAAAGCGTGGTCAGCGCGGTTTTGAGGTTCAACGCCGCTGGTCAGGTATCGTCGCACACGTGCGCGCCTGCAAACTAAGCTCGTTCCAGCACTCGGCGACAACGAGGACTAGCAGTTGGTTTCGCACCGGTCCCCATCCTCCGTCGCGCGACCATCGCGGCTTGGACACATAAATGCACAAAAGTGAGCCCCAGCTCCGGGGGGCAATGGGGAAGAGCTGGGGCCCGACTGTATTGCGCACTTGGAGATGGGCATTAGGAAAACTTGTTACCGGCGAGCCGTTCCCGCTGCTTTCCGGTCGAGAAATGTTAGCGGTCTCTGTCGTCCTTGCCGTTGGGGCTGCCATCTCCGCCGCCATTGCCCCAGCCATTGTTGCCGTGGTGCTCGTGGTGATGATGGTGGACCGCGCTCGCGCCGGATTGCGCAATTGCATTGGACGTGAGGGAGGTCGAGAGCAGCAGCGTCATCGCTGGAGGTGTCACGGCGGCGAACTTTCCGCAGGTCTTCAGAAATTCGCGGCGATCATCGTCCTGATCAGGCATGGGTTGTCTCCGGGGCTGGTGGGGGAGATTAAATACCTTAAATCCAATTAAATCAATTAAACTATGTTAATAAGCTCAGTCACGAAGCTTGACCATAAGTTTCGTCCGGCTGCCGACTTCCTGCAGCTCCCTCAGGGGCAGCGCGATGCGCTGGAGTCCGCTTCGCGTCACAAGCCGCCGATCACCCAAGGTGGGGGACTTCCGCTTTCCTTTGGCACGCCGACCTAGTGAGTACACGTCACTGACCCACGAGCCGCCGCTCCAGCTCCGCGACATGAACGAAGGTTAAGGCGGCGGCCCTGCAGGTTCCACTCCCAAACCAGCCGAGACTGCCTATTTTTCCCGGATGCGTTCATTTGAGTTTTGCCTGCCGACGAAGGGCACGGCGGTCCCGGACGGCCCCGACTGGCTGCACGAAGTGAAACACGATGGTTATCGCCTCCGCCTCGAGCGCGAGGGCGACCGCGTGCGTCTGATCACGCGGGGCGGCTACAATTGGACCAGCCGCTATCCCTGGATCGTCGAGGCCGCGCGCAAGATCAAGCAGAGGCGCTTCGTGATCGACGGCGAAGCGGTCGTGCTTGGCGTCGATGGCGTCTCCGATTTCAACGCTCTCCACTCCCGCAGGTATGACCACGAGGTGCAGTTCTGCGCCTTCGATATTCTCGCCGAGGGCGGTGACGACCTGCGCATGCTTCCCCTGTCGATGCGGAAGACAAATTTGGAACGTCTGCTGGCGCGGCGTCCTGAAGGTGTCTTCTTAGGTCAATCTGACCCCACTGGTCGAGGGTCAACCAACTTCCGCTGTACCCCGATGACCAGACAGGTTCAAAGCAGGTCTGCACTAACTGTCAGTACTGTTGGCTGTTTATTTCGAGCGACGCCGTAACGCAGTTCGCTGTATGGTTTCGTTCCCGTTTTTTACATCACCGACTGCCGGGCGATCATAAGAAAGCTGCTCCGCAAGTTTGTGCTTTGGACTTTGCCGTCGTCGCCGGGTGTTCCGGGATTTTTGTATGAAATACATATTTATCGCGGTCGGCTGCTGGCTGCTGCTGAACCTGCTCTACGTTCTCATAGTCACTCCGCCACGTAGGTCGCTCTGGCCACGACAGTTCGCTCGCACCATTGCTGCGGTCAAGAGATTCATCCAACGCGGACGGCAGCCACCTACCTGAAGGGAGTGAACTTCACCATCGCCCGTCGCACGCGAGCGACCTTGCCGACGCGACTGCGTTTCACAGGCGATAGGCCAAGCTCGGCTTCAAGGCTGGAGCACAGTTCGGATGCGCCGCGCGACGATCCAAGCGGGGCTCTTGCGGACGGTGCCCTTGATCCGACGAATCGCGCCTTCGCGCGCAACGGCCGCTGTCGCCCGATCCCCGACCACTTGCGCCATGACCAACCGTTCAACGCTGTGGCCGTTTACAGCGGCAAGAGTCCCGGCATCGCGCATTTCGCCGATAATTGCAGACCAATACCCGGCCGTCGTGCTCCAGTCCTCGGCAGAGTCGAACATCTGGGTCCAATCAGGCCGTTCTGGACTACCTGGCCTCCCCATGCGGTCGGTGCGTCCTTGACCAATGGACAAACGATGCCCCCGCCACCAAGCCGCCCGAATCACGTCCCGTTACTAAGCATTGACTCGCGCGCAGCGTGGATAGCCCAACGGACAGGGCGGACTACTATGGCCGATGCGAACTGGGACGACTTGGATAGGTTTGAACAAAGGCTGCTGATCAAGTTGTTCGGCGGCGGCTCAACGCGATACGATGATCCGGTGGTTGTTGAGGGTCTTCGACGCCGTGGCTTTGTAGACGATAACAACCAACTTTCCGTGCCAGGGCTGCGTGTTTTCGCCGTTGCTGTCCGCGAACAGCAAGCAAAAGCCCGATCCCATTTGGCTATCCGGACAAGCCACTGAGTCAGAGCCGCCGCAACAACCGATGACGCCGCCGCCACCGTCGCCATCCATTCGGTGCTTTTGCTGCCGGTCCTGACGACGTGCGAGGGATGCATCTAGTGTCGTTCCGTCGATTGCGCCGTCGTCGCACCGAACGCGCGGATGGCGACTTCCTGCGTTGCCCACATGCGCCACTCTTCGAGATCACCGGCGTAGCGCAGCATCGATTTGCGAAATGCCGCATCATCAACGCTCATGCCTTTGTCGAGCAGCAGGTAATTTCCATGCTTGACCAATGCCTCGTTCCGACGATCGATAAACAATTGCTGTGCCTCTTCGAACGTCATTTCGAGCCTCCGCGCTTAACTGCCAGTTTCCAAATTCTGTTTCCGCCTTCACCAGGCCGGACCCCAGTCGAGTCAAGGTCGGAATGCCAGACACTTCCCCCGTGCGTGATGAAGGTCCCCGGCGGATATGTCCGCGACGCATCCCAAATGCCCAAGTACCGCAGTGTCGGTCGCGACTCGAGTTCCTTGATCCGCTCTTTCAGCGGCGTGATTGCTGCCAGCACGAAATCGCCGATCACTGGTGCCAGCGATTTGACGAGGCCTTCGATCTCGGCTCGTCGCTGGGGCGAAACCTTCGCTTCGATCGCACGGCGCTCTTCGGGAGTTGGGACGTTCGTCATTTACACGTGCTTGATGTCGGGTGCTTTCCCATGGCGTCGCTCATAAGCAAGCGACAGCCGGGCTTGCTCGCGGACCAGCGCGCGACACGCGCGCATGCTGTCAGCATCATCGCGGTGCCAGAGCATCTCGCGGATTTGTTTGGTTATCCGATTGATTGCAACCAGATCATTGGCTTCCGGCAAAATGCGAACCACCGAACGCGCCATCTTGCGGGCAACCAAACGGCGGCCAGTTTCCAGCTCACGCGCTGTTAGCCTGATGACCATTGTCGTCCCCTCTTCATTTCGAAGTCGACTTTCAAATAGCAGATCGCGATCTCAACCTTCGTTACGCTGTAACTTTATGACGCAGTTTCTGCAGTGCCAGCTTCAAAGCTTGTGCGAGTGCTCGTGCATCTTCCTCGTCCCATTCACGCAGCGTGCCCTGGCCGCGAAGCCAGTCCTTGTCGTCCCCGTCGAGATCGAGCGCAATTCGCGTAGCGCCGATCGCCTGGCGCGCCCGGTGCTCCCGCATGCGCTGGGCGGCGGCCGTCGGTGCAAGGTGCGCCTTCGCCTTCGTTTTCACGCTGAACCTCCCGCGCCAAATGCCGCCAAAGGGCAACCCCCTTTCTAGGAATTTGATCCCATCGCATACGGACCAGCCGGTGCGGTCCGACGCCCCGGGGCGTTGGATTCCGGCATGCCCCCCCGGGTCGGTCAGTGACCTGCGTCATGATGCAGACTGCCTCCACTGTTCGCTGATCTCGCGGAGAGCCATCGCTCCAGCCGCTGAGACGCAGCCCACGACAGCGACCCCCCGACGCCGTCCCGATGACCGATGACCTGACCTGACCCGAAAAACGCCCTTTCTCTCTAACCCTACTTTCTCCCTGCCTTTTGCCTTCCCTCCGTTCATTTTCTCATTTCTCCAACCAAGAGGATTAAAACTGGTCACTACGGTCACTACTGCTCGAAAAACGAATGCAGCCAACAACTTGAGTCAGTGACCGCCTCAATGACACGTCGCGCCTCGTCGGCACTTTCTCGGTCACTGGTCACTGACCCGGAACTTCATCAACATCGTCATTCTGGTCATTCGTGACCCGATCGGCGTGATGTTTGCGCATCTTGGTCACGCTCTCGCGGGCGTCCCAGGACGGCGGGATCAGGCTGTTGACCTCGCGGCCGGGATCGGTGGCGTTACCGACCTTGCCCTCGAACAGCCGGCTCTCGAACGCTCGCTTGTGAAACTGGAGCCCGGCCCGATTGAGCGCGATGCCGCCGTAGTAGCGGCCAGTGGCGTCACGCATGTCGCCCCTGTCCGTGCAGACGCGCGCGTCGCCGATCGCGCGCAGCGCCTTGCCGATCGCCTCATTGGTCGGCAGGCGGCGGTCCTCGCCCTTCAGCTCCATCCACCACGCCGAATGCGCCAGACAGAAGTCGGTGACCTTGATGCGGGCCATGGGATCGAACTCGACACAGTCCTCCAAGAAGCCGGCCACGAGGTTACTATCTTGGTGGATCGCCTTGGCGGTTTCGGCGATGCTCTCCGTGCTCGCGATCGAACCCCTCTCCAGCGCCCGCCGCAGGCCCGCCACGGCCCAACTGAGAACGCCGGGCAGCTCGGTGGCGATGATGAATTCGCCGGGCTTGTCGAAACCGCGCCGGATCGCTTCGGCCGCCGTGCCGATGGGCTTGGCCACATCGAACTTCCGGGTCACCTCGATGACGATCATGCGCTCGACGATGGCGCGCGTTGCCTCCTTGAACTGCGGCGGGAAGTTGGTTGCCCAGAAGATCGGCGACCGGATGGTCTGCGTGATCAAAGGACCGTTCTTGATGTTGATCTGCACCGGCTCGCCCGTGACGATGGCCTTGACCGTGGCCGACATGTGCCATTGCGGCCCGAACGCCTCATGGAGCACCCATGGCGCGCGCCGGACGAACGGCATCAGCCCGTGCGTTCCATCGACCGTGCCCAAGGCCGCCGTGATCAGCCGGTCGCCGAACAGCCCGGCCGTGACATCGAGCACGCCGGATTTGGCGCGGTTCTCATTGCCCCAGAACACGCAGGCTTTGCGGAGGCCGCGTGCCTTCTTGTCGATCAGCGCGGCGCCCATCAGCTCCTGGACCACGCCGACCAGGGCGCGCTGCTCGACGCTGTCACGGTCGCCGAACATGTCGGCGATCATGGTTTCCCACCACGGGCACTTGGCCTCGGGATCATACTGGACCTCGACGCGCCACGTGCAGTAGTGATCCGGCCGCGCGATCTCCAACTCGCCCGTGCGCGGGTCGACGAGACCGGATCGCGTCGGGATTTTGCCGTGCTGGTCCCAAGGCAGTTCGCCCTCGCGCCACAGCTCGGGCTGGCGCAAAATCCAGTTGCGGGTCTCATTGATCAGCTTGGTGCCGGTCTTGTAGCCGAGCTGCTTGAAATTGTGCTCGATCCGCACGTCGAGCCATTTGGCTCCGGTGCGCAGCTCCCAGACACCACCACTGTAGAACCATGAGCCGTCATCGTTGTTGATCAGCTCTTCGCCTTCACTTTCAAAATGGGCGATCACCGCCTTGCCAACCGCAATATGCAGCTCGGCGCGCTTCGGTGGCACGGGCGTGGTCACCGGCATCTTGATGACATTGCTGGTGCCGCTCGCATCGGTGCCGATGGCCCGCTGCTCGACCTCGATCTTGCCGGCGCCGCCAGTGATCGCCTTCAGCTCGACGGCGTTGCGTTCAACGCGCTCGACCTTCTTTTTCTCCGGCGGATGTTTCTTGATCCAGTCGTCGCACATCTTGACGGTGTTGCGTTCCTCGATGCGCCAGTTCCAGCGCTTGCCATAGTCGCCGGCCGCACGATGGGTATAGGCCATGATCGTGGCGACAACGTCGTCCTTCGGCACACCCTGATTGAGCATCGCGGCGGTGCATTGCAATTGGGTCTGGTGGATCGAGCTCTCGCCACTGCCCATATAGATCATCTGTTCGAGGCGCTGCTGCACATCGATCGGCGGCTTGAGGCCGTGCTTCTTTCCATATTCCTCAAAGAAGTCGAAATCATTGGCGGCGCTGACACCCGCCGGCACCGCGAACTCGCGGCTCTTGCGCAGCATGACCGGCGATTGCTCGCTCAGCCATTCCTCCAGCTCTTCCAGATCGTAGCGACGATCCGGGTGCAGCTCGATGATCTCGACCGGCGTATTCTCGCCGTTCTTGGTATTATGGGTGCCGGGCAGACGCATTACGCGCGCGACCTCGCAGACGGCCGGATCACCGGCAACCACGTCGGCGAGCTGACCATACAGCGCTTCGATGCGCGCCATGTGCTCCTGGGTGTCGATCGGCTCCTTGAAGAAGTAGTACAGATGCACGCCGTTGCCGGAGAAGATGATCGCGCTCGGCTGATACTTCAGCCGCGCGAGCTGCTTCAGCACAAAGCCGCGCGCATCCTCCTCACCGAGCAGATCGACGCCCTTGAAGTCGATGTCGCAGTGCGCTGCGTTGGTCTCTTTGCAGTTCTCCTTGTTGCGCTTCTCGGTGCCGTCCTTCTGCGTCGAGACGCAGACGAACATGCCGCGCCCGGTGCGGTCCCACTTGTCCATGAAGCCGGCGACGTCACCGAAGTTGCGGGTGTGGATGTGGCGCTCGGCGCCCAGCTCGCGCTCGTTGGTGAACGAACAGATGTAGGCGTTGCCGCTGGTGTGGGCGAGGAGTGCCTTCAGGAAGTCG
This sequence comes from Bradyrhizobium canariense, assembly GCF_019402665.1. Lineage (GTDB taxonomy): Bacteria > Pseudomonadota > Alphaproteobacteria > Rhizobiales > Xanthobacteraceae > Bradyrhizobium > Bradyrhizobium canariense. The sequence continues at coordinate 695 of NZ_VSST01000051.1, read as the reverse complement.
ACCGTGCCGTTGGCCTTCAAGTCCGTGCCGCTGGCTTGCGCGCATGTCGGCGCGCTGGCATCCGTGAGGGACATCTGAGAAAATCCGATGAGAAGAGGATGCAGAGGCGGCTGGCGGGCCGCCTTTTCTGCGACTAGGCGACGCGCTCGGCCAACTCCTGCACCGCGATCGTTCGCACGCGCCGTGCAATCGCGGCATTCACCCAGTCATCAATCTCGGTGGCAACCCAGCCCACCCGGTTGGCGCCGATCGGAACGCGTTTCGGAAACTTGCCCTCGGCTTCGAGACGATCGATCTGCCGACGACCAAGCAGGACGCCGTGGTCGTGGAGATCGAAGAACGGCAAGAGTTTGGGATTGCGCATGTCAGCTCCTGTTCTAGACGAGGCGCGCCTGCAATAGACAACGCGCGCGATGGAGCTAACTAAATAGACGGTTTTTGCTGCCTGTGAACAAGGACGATTGCAAATTCCGGTCGAAAACCTATCGTGCGGCGGCGGCCGCTTGCCGCTCGATTCCGCCCCCCAATCAACAACATCCGAAACACATCGTGACTGAAGTAATTAGTCGTCCGTGAACAAGGCTCTAAGCGATTGAGCAGGAGTCAGTTTTCCGGTTGCGGCGGCATTTGAGATTGCAGGGATTGGGGGCTTGAGGCCCCCAAACCTTGCAATTTTCGTTTGTGGATTCCCTTTC
>NZ_VSST01000050.1 GCF_019402665.1 Bradyrhizobium canariense | reverse complement strand
AAGCCGCCGGCTTCCGGCCTTCAATGAGCCGCAGAGCCGACTGCTACGACAATGCCCCGATGGAAAGCTTCTTCCACACCCTCAAGACCGAACTGATCCATCACCGTCAATATGAGACCCGCAATGAAGCCGAGCGCGACATCTTCGCTTACGTCGAAGGCTTCTACAATCAGACCCGAAGACACTCGGCCATCGGCTATATCAGCCCGGTCGAGATGGAGCTAAAATCGGCTTGATCCATGTCCACTTTTTTGGGGGAAGATCAGGATTGCTTCGCTGCGCTCGCAATGACGAGGAGAGTGACTAGGCGCTAGCCGCCACGCCCTCGGCCACCGGCCGGAAGTTCGCGAAATCCCAGCCGCGGCCCGGTGCTGCCTCGAGCAAGGCTCTGGTGTAGGCTTCCTTCGGATGCGTCAGCACTTCGGCGGCCGGACCCTGCTCGACGACGCGGCCGTGCTGCATCACCACGACCTCGTCGCAGATCTGCGCTGCGACGCGCAGATCGTGAGTGATGAACAGGATGGCGATGCCGAGCCGCGTCTGGATCTCGTCGAACAGGTCCAGCACCTGCGCCTGCACGGACACGTCGAGGGCGGAGACCGCCTCGTCCGCGACCAGCACGTCGGGATCGAGCGCGAGCGCGCGGGCGATCGCAATGCGCTGACGCTGGCCGCCGGAGAACTGGTGCGGATAGCGCGCGACCGCATCGGCGGGCAGGCCGACCAGCTCGAGCAATTCGCGCGCACGCTTCATTGCGTCGGCATGCGACACGCCGTAATTGATCGGGCCTTCCGCGATGCTTTCGCCGACAGTGACGCGCGGGTTGAGCGAGCGGTAGGGGTCCTGGAATACGATCTGGATCTTCTTCCGATGCGGCTGCAACAGCCGCCGCGAGATGTCCGAGATCTCGCGGCCGGAGAGGCGCACGCCGCCGGAGGTCGGGTCGATCAGGCGGACGATGCAGCGCGCCACGGTCGATTTGCCGGAGCCGCTCTCGCCGACGATGCCGAGCGTGCGGCCCTTGCGCAGCGTCAGCGTGACCTTGTCGGCGGCGACGACTTCGCGGCCTTTACCGAAGAACGCGCGCTCGCGATAGACCTTGCCGAGTTCGTTGGCCTCCAGCACCACCGGTTCCCTGGTCTCAGGCCGCGCCGCGCGCGGCACCAGGCTCGGCACCGCGGAGAGCAGGTTGCGGGTGTATTCCATGGTCGGATTGCGCAGGATGGAATCCAGCGTTCCGGTCTCCACCAGTCGGCCCTGCCGCATCACCGCGACGCGGTCGGCGATCTCGGCGACCACGCCCATGTCATGGGTGATGAACAGCACGGCGGTTCCGTGATCGCGCTGGAGATCGCGGATCAGGGTCAAAATCTGCTTCTGCGTTGTGACGTCGAGCGCGGTGGTCGGTTCGTCCGCGATGAGCAGCTTCGGTTCGAGCACGAGTGCCATCGCGATCATGATGCGCTGGCGCTGACCGCCGGAGAGTCGGTGAGGGTAGGAGGAAAAGATACGCTCGACCTGGGGCAGGCGCACCTGCTCCATCATGTCGAGGATACGCTTCTTGCGCGCCTTCGCATCGAGTTTGGTGTGCGCGCGCAGGACTTCGTCGATCTGGCGGCCAACCGGCATCACCGGATTGAGTGCCGTCATCGGCTCCTGGAAGATCATCGCCATCCGGGTCGCGCGGAGCTGCCGCAGGCGGCGGTCGGTCGCGGTGAGAATCTCCTCGCCGACCAGCTTGACGCTGCCGCCGGTCGGAATCAGCGTGCCCTTCGGCAGCAGACCCATCGTGGTCAGCGAGGTCACCGACTTGCCCGAGCCGCTTTCGCCGACGAGGCACAGCGTCTCGCGCTCGTGCACCTGGATCGAGATGCCGTCGATGATGTTTGCGGCATTCGGCTTCTTGCCGACGGAGACGACGAGGTTGTTGATGTCGAGGATCGGGCTGGTCATCACTTGATCGGTCATCATTTGCCTTCCCGCTGCTTCATGCGCGGATCGAGTGCGTCGCGGGCGGCATCGCCGATCAAATTAATGCTGAGGATCGCGATCGAGAGCAGCAGGCCCGGCCAGAAGATCAGCGTCGGCTTGAGCTGGAAGTACTGACGACCCTCGGCCATGATGTTGCCCCAGGTCGGCGTTTCCGGCGAGATGCCGGCGCCGAGGAAGGAGAGGATGGCCTCAGTGAGGATCGCGGACGCGCAGACATAACTACCCTGCACGATCAGAGGCGCGATCGTGTTCGGCATCAAATGCCGCCACATGATCTTTGGCAGGGATGAGCCGACCGAGATCGCCGCTTCAACATAGGGCTCTTCGCGCGCCGACAGCACGACCGAGCGCACCAGGCGTGCCACGCGCGGAACTTCAGGGATCGTGATTGCGATCAGCACGGTCCAGAGGCTGGCGCCGGACAGCGACACCACGGCGATTGCCAGCAGGATGCTCGGCATTGCCATCAGGCCGTCCATGATCCGCATCATGACGGAATCGACCAGCTTGAAGAAACCGGAGACCAGGCCGATCGCCAACCCAATGACGATCGACATGATCGCCGAGCCGATGCCGATCAGAAGCGAGATGCGTCCGCCATACATGACGCGCGACAGCAGGTCGCGGCCATAGGCGTCGGTGCCGAGCAGGAATTGCGCCGAAGAGGGCTTCAGCCGCTGCGAGGGCGCAAGCTGGATCGGATCATACGGCGCGATCAAGGGCGCCAGGATCGAGATCAGCACAACCAACGCCAGGCAGATGGTCGCCGCCGCGATGATCGGCGTCGAGGTCAGGAATCCGAAGCGCGGCCGCAGCGGCGACGTGATCGGGATGGACGACTGGGGAAGGGTATCGACCGACATTTTTCGTTGTTATCCTTAGCCCTAGTACCGGATCCGGGGATCGAGCAGCGTGTAGGCGACGTCGATCAGAAGATTGACGACGACATAGATCAAGGACGTCAGCAAAATCATCGCCTGGATCACCGGATAGTCGCGCGCCAGCACCGCATCCACCGTGAGGCGGCCGATGCCGGGGATGTTGAACACGCTCTCGGTGACGACGACCCCGGAGATCAAAAGCGCAAAGCCTGTACCGATCACCGTGATCACGGGCACGGCGGCGTTGCGCAGCGCATGGCGCATCATCACGGCGACTTCGTTGATGCCTTTTGCGCGCGCGGTGCGGACGTAGTCCTCGCCGAGCACGTCGAGCATCGCCGCGCGCGTCATGCGCGCGATCAAAGCGATGTAGATAAAGGACAGCGCACAGGTTGGCAGGATGATGCGCTCGAAGAACGGCCCAAACCCGTTCGAGATGCTGCGGAAGCCCTGCACCGGCACCCAGCGCAGGTCGATCGCGAAGACCTCGATCAGGATGTAGCCGACCACGAACACCGGCACCGAGAAGCCGAGCACGGACAGGCCCATCACGAAGCGGTCGATCCAGGTGCCGTGCTTCCAGGCAGCGATTACACCGAGGGGAACCGCGACGATGACCGCGAGGATGATGGTCGACAACGCGATCGAGATCGACGGCTCGACCCGCTGGCCGATCATCTTCATCACCGGAAGGTTGGAGATGAGCGACGTTCCGAGATCGCCATGCAGCAGCTTGTTCAGCCAGGTGATGAACTGCACGATCAGCGGCTCGTTGAGACCGAGCGAGGTGCGGATGCGCTCGAGCCGCTCCGGCGTGGCGTTGTCGCCGGCAAGAATCGCGGCGGGATCGCCGGGGGTGAGGCGGAGCAGGAGGAAGACGAACAGCGCCACCACGCCCATCACGGGCACGGCGGCGAGAATTCGGCGAAGGAGATATCCGAGCAAGTTGGATCCCGTCAGATTAGAGTCAAATCAGAGGCAGCGGCTGAAGGCTGCGTTCTGCCACCAGCCTAACATTTCAGCAATTCCCATGCCATCCGGGCCACGGTTTTTGCAGTGCGGTCACCTTGTTTTGGTGATCTCACCCCCTTTTGGTGCCGTGGCTCGCGCCATCACTCCAGAGTCGCGAGCAGCCCCGCCATCAGCCGGCCGCGTTCGACCAGACTTTCGACCTCGATATACTCTTCGAGCGTGTGGCCGTTGCCGCCACGCACGCCCAGGCCGTCGAGAGTCGGGATGCCCATTGCGCCGGTGAAATTGCCGTCGGAGCCGCCGCCGGCGCTCGCATGCGGCAGTTCTGCGCCGAGCGATTTGGCGATCCCGCGCGCCTTTTCGTAAAGCGCCATGGTGCCGGCATCGGGCTCCCAGACCGGACGTGTCACGCCGCGCGTCACCTTGAAGGTGACATCATTGGTTGTACCGGAGAGCGCCAGCATCCTCTCGACGCCGCGATCGAGGTCGGCCTGGCGCTTGGCCATCGAAAGCGCTTCGCCGGTGGCGGTCGTGGCAACGCAATTGACCCATTGCCCCCCGTGCACCACGCCGACCGAAAACGTGCAGTCTTCGCCCGTCATCGCGTCGATGGCGAGGATTTGCCGCGCCATCTCGCGGATAGCCGAGCGGCCCGCCGACAAGGTGGCGCCGGCGTGGCTGGGCCGGCCGGTCGCCTCGAGATTGAACCGCGCGATGGCGTAACGTCCGGTGGTGACGCCGTTGTCAGCGCGGCCGGGCTCGGGGACCAGCACGTATTTGTTGCGCGCGGCTTCCGCCTCGATGATATCGCGCGTGGAGGGTGTGCCGACTTCCTCGTCGGGCGTGAACAGCACGGTGATCGGCAGCGGCGTCGTGAACGAGGCGCGGGCCAGTTGGCGGATCGCGTCCAGCGAAAGATAGTTGCCGCCCTTCATGTCATAGATGCCGGGTCCGTAGCACTTGCTGCCCTCGCGCCGCCATTTCAGCTTCTCGATGGTGCCCGTGGGGTGGACGGTATCCATGTGTCCGGCGATCAGAATGCCTGGCTCGCCCTGCTTCGGATGCGGAAAGCGGGCGCGGATCACGCCGCCAAAACCCTGGCGACCGGCGATGCGCTCGATCGTCGCACCCATGATCGCCATCTCCCGCGCTGCGATATCGAGCATGCGGTTCACGGCGCTCGCGTCCCAGGTCGGGCTTTCGCATTCCACCCAGCCGCGCAGACCCTGGAGCATCGCTTCGGAATCGAAGGGAAGATTGGCTGGATTCATCTCAATGTCTCTCCAATGTCTCTTGGGCTTCGGAACATGGAACGCGCATTGCATCGGCGCGGGCAGGCGGAGAGCGTTGTAGAGCCAAACCGGTTCTTGTGGAGCCCGTGCGCGCGCCGCTTGGGCTTGCAGCGAAACCGGATTGACGCGCTCGGCACTGTCTGCAAGTCTCGAAAAGATAAAGGCATTGCATGAGGTTAGTTCGCCTAAAGAACGAACCGGATGCTCAATCAATAACCTGCCTTTGAACAGTTTCACGTCAGGAGAACTTTTTATGTTTAAGTTGATGCGCCGGGGGCCTCGCGCGTTCGCCTCCAAACTTGCGCTGTCGGTCGTCGCGCTTTCGACCGCACTGGCCTCGCCGGTGCTTGCGGCCGGCAAGACCATCACGGCGGTGATGCATTCGGATCTGCGCATCATCGATCCGATCTTCACCACGGCCTACATCACGCGCGACCATGGCTACATGATCTACGACACGCTCGTGGCGCCCGATTCGAACTTCAAGATCCAGCCGCAGATGGCGGACTGGAAGATCTCCGACGACAAGCTCACCTATACGTTCACGCTGCGCGACGGCCTAAAGTGGCATGACGGTGCGCCGGTGACGGCGGAGGACTGCGTTGCCTCGCTCAAGCGCTGGGGCGCAGTCGACGGCATGGGCCAGAAACTTTTCGACTTCACCGCGAGCATCGAGGCGACCGATGCCAAGACCATCACGCTGAAGCTGAAGGAGCCCTACGGCCTCGTGCTCGACTCGATCGGCAAGCCGTCCTCCCGCGTTGCCTTCATGATGCCGAAGCGCCTCGCCGAGACGCCGCCGGACAAGCAGATCCCCGAGCAGATCGGCTCGGGTCCTTTCAAGTTCGTGCAGTCGGAATTCCAGCCGGGCGTGAAGGCGGTCTACGTCAAGAACACCGACTACGTGCCACGCAAGGAGCCGTCGAGCTGGACCTCCGGCGGCAAGGTGGTGAAGGTCGACCGCGTCGAGTGGATCACCATGCCGGACTCGCAGACCGCGGTGAACGCGTTGCAGTCGGGCGACATCGACTTCGTGGAAAATCTGCCTTACGACATGCTCCCGTTGCTGGAAGCGAACAAGGAGATCACGATCGAGGTCTCGAACAAGTTCGGTTTCCAGACGCTCGGCAGGATGAACTTCCTTTATCCGCCGTTCGATAATGTCAAAGTGCGCCGTGCTGCCTTTCTGGCGATAAACCAGAAGGACGTTCTCGACGCGCTCGTCGGCAACGCCAAATATCAGAAGGTCTGTGGCGCCTTCTTCGTGTGCGATACGCCGTTCGCGACCGAGGCCGGTGCCGAGACCCTCGTGAAGGGCAACGGAATGGCCGAAGCCAAGAAGGCGCTCGCCGAATCCGGCTATGACGGCACCCCGATCGTGATCATGGCCCCCGGCGATGTCACGACCCTGAAGGCACAGCCGATCGTTGCGGCTCAGTTGCTGCGCGAGGCCGGCTTCAAGGTCGACCTGCAAGCGACCGATTGGCAGACGGTGGTGAGCCGCCGCGCCAGCCAGAAGCCTCCGAAGGAGGGCGGCTGGAACATGTTCTTCACCAACTGGGTCGCGGCCGACGTCTCCAACCCGATCGCCAATCTCTCGATCGGCGGTCAGGGCAAGAAGGGCTGGTTTGGTTGGGCCGAGAACGCCAAGATCGAAAAGCTCAAGGACGACTTCGTTCGCGCCGCCTCGCTCGACGATCAGAAGAAGATCGCCGCTGACATCCAGAAGGAAGCCTATGAGCAGGTGATTTACATCCCGCTGGGGCAGTATCTCCTGCCGAGCGGCTGGCGCAAATCGCTGACCGGCGTGCTCGACGGTCCCGCGACCCCGCTGTTCTGGAACGTCGACAAGTCGGAGTAGGGCGAAGGCTCTTCCTTTCGTCCGGATCATCCTGCGGCGCCGCTGTCATCAGCGGCGCCGTTGTCGTTTGTCGATCTTGGCTCTTTTGTCGACCTTGCGCCGGCTGAGAAGGCGGACGTTTTCAAACTTTTCCAGTTTCCATTCATTGCTATTTGTTTCCGTCCTGAACTAGATGTGCCGTCCTTGCGCATCACCTTCCTTCCTCCATTTGATTCCAGTGCCGATCGATTTTGCATTCCAGGCGATGGCCGAACGGTCCGATCGCACGCCGGCACGATGGCGCCGGCCATTCCTGCGTTGGCTCGATGGCGTCGAGACGGGCTGGGCGGTGCCGCTTCTCATCGCGGGCTTCGTCGCGATCTGGACACTTTATCTAGCGGTCGCCTATGCCGGCGGCGGTCTGCACCCCGATACGCTGGAGGCCTGGACGCTGGGGCGGCATTTCGCGTGGGGCTATCCCAAGCATCCGCCCTTGACCGGCTGGGTTGCCGCGAGCTGGAGCGCCATTTTTCCGCTCACTGACTGGTCGCTGCAATTGATGGCGATGGCCAATGCCGGGCTTGCGCTGGTCTTCGTCGACCGGATCGCGCGGCAATTCGTGACGGGGCACAAGCGCGTCCTTGTGCTGTTGCTCCTGATGCTGACGCCGGCCTATCAGTTCCATGCCCAGCGCTTCAATGCCAATGCGGTGCTGCTGGCCGTCTGGCCGCTGGCGACTTGGTGCTTCGTCCGCGCATTCGAGACCCGCGCGGCGTCGTGGGCGATCGCCGTGGGATTCACGACGGCGCTGGCCATGGCCGGCAAATATTATTCGATCTTCCTTGTCGCGAGCTTCACGTTTGCCGCGCTGGCGCATCCGGCGCGTCGCGCCTATTTCACTTCCGCCTCGCCCTGGATCTCGGTCGTCGTCGGGCTTGCGGCGCTGTCACCGCATGTTCACTGGCTCGCCACGACCGGGGCGCCGACCTTCACCTACGCACTGAACCATGCCAACGGCACTGCGGCGAGCTCGCTCGGGGAGGCCAGGAACTTCCTTCTGGGGCTGTTGGCGGCCATCAGTGTGTCATCAGTCACCTGGATGTTGATCGCCGGCACGCGGCTGAAGCAGTTTCCGGACGATTTCGCGGCGATGAATCCGGGCCTGCGGCTCCTCTTTTACGTTGCCGTCGGCACGATTGCGCTGCCGGTTCTGATCTCGCTCGTGATCGGCACCGATCTGCCGTCGCTGTGGGCGTTGCAGGGGTTGTTCCTGTTCGCCATTCTCGTGGTCTGCGGCACAAATTACCCGATCGAGCGCTTTTACACCGTCAACCTCACCTTGGTCGTGGCCGGCGTCGCGCTCACGGCCGTCCTCGTCGCCGCGCCGATCCATGCCGTCTATCGCAACGATCACGGTTACGAAGAGGGGCGCAATTTCTACGCGCAGGCCGCCAGCGAATTGACTCGCGAGTGGCGCGAACTGACGGGCGAGCCGCTCGCCGCCGTTAGCGGCGACGATGCGCTGGCCTTCGCGATGGCCTTCTACAGCCCGGACCACCCGCACTACGCCCAGCCGTTCGAGGATCAATCTCCCGGAGGCTTGCCGCGCAAGACGACGCTGGACCGCGGCTGGGCCGCGCTCTGTTTCCGCGATCAGGATGATTGCAGCCGGTGGATGGACGGGGTGGCCGGGCGGGCCGGGCACTTCGTCAGGCGGGAATTTATCGTACAGGCGCAGCTATGGGGCCGGCCCGGTCTCACGCGGGACGTGGTTGTGCTGATGGTGCCGCCCCGTGAAGGCGGCGCGGCACCCGAGGGCGTTGCGGACGATTTCAGCGCCAACAGGCGCGCAACGGAATAGACGTGTTGCTCAACAGTGGCTGTCGCGGACCCGCTCGAGCCCTTCACTCGCGAATGGCACGGTGACGGCGGTCTTTTCCACGCTCGACGGCGTGCGTTCCGTCTTCGCCCGCTCCGTGGCGTCGTGGTCTTTACGGGGTTTCGGTTCCATTGAAGCGCCTTTTCAGATTGTTGCAGTACAACATCGAGAGCGCCGCGAAGTTCCTCACCCGATGGCGCGATGATGCGGCTTGAACAGCCGTCCTCTCTCCACCACCAGCACGATCGCGAGCGCGGCGAGTGACGACACGAAGAAGCCGACCGAGAACGGCAGCAGCGTGCCGTCGAAGCTTTGTCCGATCGCCATGCCGACGACGATGCCGATAAGCGTGGTGATCGAGCCGTAGAGCGAGGACGCCGTGCCGGCGATGTGGCCCTGCGGCTCCATGGCGAGTGCGGTGAAGTTGGCGACCATCATGCCGAACGAGAACATCATCAGCGCCGAGAGCACCATGAACAGGGGAAGCGGCAACGCGCCGAGGCTTTCGGTCAGCAGCATCACGCCGGCCACCGCGGTGTAGAGCGTCAGCGCGCCGTGCGAGATCACGCGCATGCCGAGGGTCCCGACGAATCGCGCATTGAGAAAGCCGGCAATGGCGGTGCCGGCCGCGATCGCGGCGAAGGCGAGCGGAAAATAATGGCCGAGGTGATAGATGTCGACAAAAACCTGCTGGGCCGAAAACACGTAGGCGAACAGCGCACCCATCACGCTTCCGGCGGCGAGCGCGTAGCCGAGGGTTTGGCGATGGGTCACGGTCTGCCAGTAGGCCGTGAGCACGTCGGCCGGCGCGAGCGACCTGCGTTCGCTCTCAGGCAGGGTCTCTGGAAGCCGCAGCACGGACCACGCAAGCGCGAGCAGGCCGTAGAGCATCAGCACGACGAAGATGCCGCGCCATTGCGTGACCAGTAGCACCGCCTGTCCGAACGAGGGGGCGATCACGGGGACGGCGATGAAGATCATCATCGCAAGCGACATCACGCTCGCCATGCGGCGGCCGACGTAACAGTCGCGCACGATCGAGGTCGCGATCACGCGCGTCGCCGAGGTGCCGAAGCCCTGCAGTGCGCGCGCCAGCAGCAGCGTCTCGAACGACGGCGCGGCGATCGCCAGCACGCTCGCCACCGCATAGACCGCCATCCCGCCGAGCAGCACCGGGCGGCGGCCGAAACGATCCGACAGCGGACCCATGACGAACTGCCCCGCGCCAAAGCCGATCAGGAAGGTCGACAGCACCAGCTGAAGATGGTTGGCGACGGGGATATTGAAGGCCGACCCGATGTTGGGCAGCGCCGGGAGCATCATGTCCATCGCAAGCGGATTCAGCGCCATGATCGACGCGATCACGATGACGAATTCGGGGAAACCCATCGGCCGGTGTCCCGAGGACACCCAATCGTCGGCATTGACGTCGGACAAGCAGCTCACCTCTGATTTGAGGCCCCTGTCTACCTTCAATGCTGCGTTGCACAAGCGACGTTTCGGGATAGCTGGCAGGCGGTGCAGGAGCGGACAACATTGACGAGGTATCAGCGCTCGGGGCCGCGGCGATCGGCGGGATCGTCCGCGCGTCTCTCGTGGTGCGGGCAGCCGGGGTCGAACCGGCACAGCGCTTGCGCACCGAGGGATTTTAAGTCCCTTGCGTCTACCAATTCCGCCATGCCCGCTTGATCCAACGAGATCAATCACTTAAGTCCCTTGCCGGCCGTCTGGAATTGGCGTTTGCAGGCCGGAGGGGCGGTTCTTCCTTAGGCGAGCCGGCCGCACAAGGCAAAGCCTCAATCCGGACATCTGTTGTTGCTTTAGGCATTCTCAATCCACGGGGACTATTCATCCGGCATGGCTGCTTTGATCCGATATCGCCTGCGCACGTGCTGCGTGGCCGTCGCGCTGCTCGCGGCCGGCTTCGCACTGTCCGGCTGCGCAGGCATCAGCGAGACGGTCGCTCCGGCCTTTGCCGATCCTGCCAGGTACGAATTGTACGATTGCAAGCTGCTCGAAGCCGAGCGCAAGGGGCTCGCTAACCGCACCGCTGATTTACAGAGGCTGATGGACAAGGCACAGACCGGCGCGGGCGGCGCCGTCGTGTCGGAGCTTGCCTATCGCAATGACTACGTCGCGGTGCGCGGGCACGCGCAGATGGCCGATGACGCTTGGCGCCGCAACAAGTGCCGGGAAACGCCCCCCGAGGCGACGCCCGCCGCTGCGCCGGCGCCCGCAGCCAATCCTGGCCCGATCAAGCCTGCCCCGAAATCGACAAGAGCAGTGCGCTGAAACCGGCGCCTCGCATCAGGGTCGCCAGCCGTAAATCCAGTCCTGCCGTGCCAGCATGCGTTCCGGGCCGAGGGCGCGCACCGCAAGATCGCGCGCGAGCGCGAGCGGCCCAGTGAAATGATAGATGCGGCCCTGCTGCCGCGCGGTCCGCTGCACCCGCCGCACGCGCGCCTGGCGCGTACGGCCGTATTGTCTCAGCGCAGCTGTGATGCCAGCGGTGCTCTCGGCGACCTCAAGGCTCAAATGCTGCGCGAGCACCGCGGCGTCCTCGATCGCCATGCCGGCGCCCTGGGCTGCAAACGGCAGCATCGCATGCACGGCGTCGCCGAGCAGCGCGACCGGGCCGTTGCTCCAGGGGCAGTCGTCAGGCACGCCGAACAGCGCCCATTTCCGCCAGCTATCGACCGTGGCGAGCATCATGCGCGCCGCTGGCGGCCAGCGCGGCGCGGCGAAGGCGTCCATCACCTCGCGGGGATCGCCGGGCGTGCTCCAGCCCGGTCTATTCCAGGTGCCCGGCAGCACCGCGACCACGTTGATCTGGCGTCCCCCCGCGATCGGGTAGGCGACGAGATGGGCATTCGGGCCCATCCAGAGCTGGACCCGGCGCGCGGTGTAGTCCTTCGGCAGTTGCGTGGCGTCGAGCGTGCCGCGCCAGGCAATCAGCCCGGAGAAGCGCGGCTGCACCTCGGGAAACAGATGCTGGCGCACCGTCGACCAGATGCCGTCCGCGCCGATCAGCGCACTGGCGAGATCGCTGCGCCGGATCGTACCGCTGCGATGGACGACCGTCAGCCCCTTGGCGTGAGGCGCGACGTCTTCGAAGGTCGCGCCGAGTTTCAGGTCGATATCGGGATGGTCGGAGACTGCGCCGGCGAGGGCGGATTGCAAATCGGCGCGGTGCACCACCCAATAGGGGGCGCCGGCGCGCGCGGCGGCGGCTTCTCCCAGCGGCATGCGCAACAGCTCGCCGCCGGCCCGCGCGCTCATGATCGAGACCGCCTCCGGGATCACGGCGCGCAGCTTGAGGCGCTCGGTAAGGCCGAGCTCGACCAGCACGCGGCTGGCATTGGGGGAGAGTTGCAGACCGGCGCCGACTTCCTCGAGCCGCTCGGCCTTTTCCAGCACGACGATGCGGAAGCCGCGTGCCGCGAGCGCGAGCGCAGCCGTCAGTCCACCTATGCCGGCACCGGCGATGACAATCGTTCGGGAGAGCGCCACCCCTGGCCGATGGAAGCGGTCAGGCCACCTTGTCCTTCAGGACGCATTCCGGCGGACGGGCTTCGCCCGCCTTCAGGTCGGCGGCGAAACGGTACAGCGTCGAGCAGTAGGGGCAGATGATCTCGTTGTCGTTGCCGAGGTCGAGGAAGACGTGCGGATGATCGAACGGAGGGTTGGCGCCCACGCACATGAACTCTTGCGAGCCGATCTCGATGACGGGGACACCGGCATCGTTGTGGAAGTGCGGGACGACATGGTCGGACATCGTACTCATCCTGGAGTGGCAATGGCGGCAGACACAATCACGACTGACGCGGCATTATTAAGGCGCCGCGGACCATACTGGCGGGTGTGGATGATTGCTAGTCCAGCGGAACCGAAAGCTCCGCAATGCCCCATGCTCATTTGCTCATGCAAATTCGACACAATCTTGCGGCCTGAGAGAAGCCCTTCTTTCGTCGGGGACGTTGTGTCGCAATTTTGGCATACTATGTCTGTGGACGAGCGTAATTGCGACGAAAGACCAACCGTTAGGCGTCAACGATCTCAGGACCGTCCAGGCTCTCCGCATGAAGTGGTTGCGAATCAGCACAGCGTTGACCGGTATCGTGGCTTGCGGCTTCATGCTCGCGCAGGTAGCACCGCCTGCCCGCGAGGCCGGGGCGATTCTGGCCGCCCAGGACGATCCCGCCGCGCTCTCCGAGATCAAGCTCGACGCGCTGCTGCGGCACAATGACCGCATGATTCAGGACAACATCGAGGCTGCGCTCGCGTCGGGCGATGCCGATCTCGCCGACAGTTTTGTCGCGCTGGCGCGCGACCGCAACATCGCGCTGCCTGACGACCTCCTGAGCCGTGTCAGCGACGCGGTCAAAGCCGAAAATTCCACCTCGCATGTCGCAAAACGGTTTGCCACGGGTCTCGTCACCGGCAACGCGGACGATGTTGCGAGCCTGTCGGGGACCGTGGCCGGCGATCTCTTCGTCATCGGCGACATCAGGGATGTCGTGCGCGAGGGCAAGCACCTCGCCATGGGCGAGGAGACCGATCGCCTGGTGCTGGGCCTCGCGGCCGCGGGTCTCGCGGTCACGGCCGTGACCTACGTCTCCGTCGGCGGTGCCGCGCCGGTTCGCGCCGGGCTGACGCTGGTGAAGGACGCGCGGAAGGTGGGCCGGCTCGGCGAGGGACTGGCGGCATGGGCCGGCCGGTCCGCGCGCGAGGTCGTCGATACGCCGATGCTCCAGAACGCGGTTGCCTCCGGCTCGGTGCTGCGGCCGGGCCAGACCTTGAGCGCGATCAAGGCCGCGTTCCGCGCCGAGAAGGCCGGCGCGCTGGTTCGGCTCGGCAAGGATGTCACGCGCGTCGTCGAGAAGACCGGCACGCGCGGTGCGATGGATAGCTTGCGCATCGCCGAAGGTCCGAAGGACGTCGCACGCGCGGCGCGGCTCGCGGAAGCGCAGGGCGGCAAGACGCGCGCGATCCTGAAGCTGCTCGGCCGCGGCGCGCTGCTGCTGATCGGCGGGGCGTTCAATCTCGCACTCTGGCTGTTCGGTGCGGCCTTGACGCTGTTCGGCCTGTTGTCCTCGATCAAGGCGACCACGGAGCGCCTGACCCAGGCCTGGTGCGATCGCAGGCGGGCGCGGCGACTTCGCCAGGCCCGGATCGCCGCCGAAGCCGTTCTGGCAAGCGCTGCCGTCACCGCCTAAGATACCTCTTCCCCTCAAGATTGCGGAACTGATGATGCCGAGCTTTCACAACGGCGCCGTTGAAATTGCCTATCTCGACGAAGGCGAGGGCGATCCGATCATCCTGGTGCACGGCTTTGCCTCCAGCAAGAACGTGAACTGGGTCTATCCGACCTGGGTCTCGGAGCTGCGCAAGAACGGCCGCCGCGTCATTGCGCTCGACAATCGCGGCCATGGCGAAAGCGCCAAGCTCTACGAGCCCGCGCAGTACTCGATCCCGACCATGGCCGGCGACGTGCTCGCGCTGATGGATCACCTCGCCATCCCGCAGGCCGATCTCATGGGCTATTCGATGGGCGGACGGATGACGGCCTGGCTCTCCCTCAACGAGCCGCAGCGCCTGCGTTCGGCAATTCTCGGCGGCATCGGCATCGGCGGCCTGATCGAGGGCACCGGGCCCGGCGAGAACGTCGCGAAGGCGCTCGAAGCGCCCTCGCTCGACGACGTCTCCGATCCCGTCGGACGCACTTTTCGTGCTTTTGCAGACCAAACCCGTTCCGACCACAAGGCGCTGGCCGCCTGCCTGCGCGGCACGCGCGATCTCATGACGAAAGAGCAGGCCGCACGCATCGACGTGCCCGTGCTGATCGCGGTGGGCTCGACCGACGACGTCGCGGGATCGGCCAGCGCGCTCGGCGCGATCATCCCGGGTTCGGAAGTGCTCGACATTCCGAACCGCGATCACATGCGCGCAGTCGGCGACAAGGTCTACAAGACCGGCGTGCTGGATTTCCTCTCACGCAGGAGCTGAGGCGATGAGGCGGTTTCAGCTATCCTGAAATGTCTCGTTACAATGGGCCATCCACTCCCTTCGGGGCAACCGTCCATTCCTCTACGCAGGCACCGGGGTTCGCTAAGCGCGCATATGAGACTCAGCTCAAAGCCACAGCCTTATCCAGGTCAATCGGATACTTGCAATTCCGATCCGTCCAACTGCGCACGGCCTCCGTCGGCGCGTCGCGCAGCCCGGTAACGGCCGGGCGACTGACCAATGTGCCGGTGAAACAACTTCGAAAACGCCGCTGCAGTCTCGTAACCGACCCGGTTGGCAATCCGTGCGATCGGCTCGTCGCTGGTTTCGAGCAGGAACGCCGCCTCCGTCATCCGGCGTTCGATCACATAACGTTGCATGGGCTGGCCCACGAGCCTGGTGAAGCGCGCCGAAAATGCCGAGCGGCCGAGCCCGACGCGACGGCCAAGGTCGCTCAGCGTCCAAAGCTGCTCCGGACTTTCGTGAATCAGCTTCAGCGCGGGTCCGATATGGGGGTCAGAAATGGCCCCGATCCAGCCGCCTTGTCCGGGGCTGAGAGACGCGATCCAGCTTCGCAGCACCTCGACGAAGAGCACTTCCGTCAGTCGTGAAAGCGCGACGCCTTGGCCAGGACGCTCGAGCGCGGACTCGCTCATCATGCGGCGCAGGATGGCTTCAAGCCAACCACGGTCCGACGTCGGCTTCAGCAAGAGCACGGGTGGAAGCAACTCCAGCACGCTGCCAAACGTCGGCCGCGACACCGTGAAATTGCCGCAGAGCATGGTCGAGAGCGGCTTTGCACGGCTGCCGTGGCGAAGGAAGCCGAGGCGTGGCGACGACCGTTCGATATCCACGATGCGCAAAGGCTCGGCCCGGCGATCCGAATAAAACACATGGGGCTCGCCACGTGTGATGACGACAAAATCGCCCCCGGTGATCTGGATTTCCTCTCCCTGTTCGAGCGCGAGGGTCGCTGAACCTTGGCTGAGATAGTGAAACAGGGCGTAGGGGCGCGCCGGCAACTCAAGATGCCAGGGATGGCCGAGCTCGAAGTGAAAGAGCAGCGTCCCGCCGAGACGAACCCGATCGAGCACCTGGGTAAGTATATCCATCCACCGAGACTAGATCCATGGACGATCGGACACAAGACGCGGACGATTGGTCCCTATCGTCCGATGAGGTCCATGGAATACGTCATGCCACGGCGGGCCGACGTGACGTGCGGCAACCATTTAGCCAACGGCAGATGGAAGAACCGCGACCTTGCTGGAAACGCCTGTCCATTCCCCCGGACTGTGTTCGTCCGACATACCAACAGGAACAATCAATGCTAAATTTCCTACTTTCAGCAGCCGCCGTACTCCTGGCCGGATCGACAATGGTCGGGCCCGCCCGTTCCGCCGAACTGCCCAAGGGGGCAGCCCACAATATCGTGCTCGTGCACGGCGCCTTTGTAGACCAGACGAGCTGGCAGCCGGTTGCCGATATTCTCACGAAGAAAGGCTACAACGTCACGCTCGTCGAAAATCCACTCACTTCGCTCGCCGCCGACGTCGATGCGACCAAACAGGCGCTCGCGAAGCAAGCCGGCAGGACCGTTCTGGTCGGCCACTCATGGGGCGGCGTGGTGATCACGGAAGCCGGCAACGATCCCAAGGTTTCGGCGCTGGTTTATGTGTCCGCCTTTGCGCCGGAGATCGGTGAATCCCTGGCGTCGCTGACGAAGGCCGGTCCGCCGACCGAAGGCGGCAAGGCGATCCACCCCGATGCGAAGGGCAATCTGTACATCGATCCAAAGGTGTTTCCGTCAGCCGTCGCGGCTGACCTTCCTCCGGAGATCGCCGCGCACCTGGCCAACTCGCAGCTTCCGCTGAACCACGTTGCGTTCGAAGCTCCGGTCGACGTTGCGGCCTGGCATGACAAGCCGAATTTCTACGTCATCAGCACGAAGGACAAAGTCCTCGCGCCCGAGGCCCAGAAGTCGTTCGCAGCCAGGATCCATGCTCAGACGACGGAAGTCGCCGGCAGCCATGCCTCGCTCGTCGTCCATGCGAAGCAGGTCGCTGAGGTGATCGAAAAAGCGGCCCTCGCGAAGTGACGGTGCCGCTCCCGGCGCTTTGGCGCCGGGAGCCCGCACGCTTCCGCTCGACCATTTTGAGCCAGGCATCCGGAGAATGACATTACCCAACTCGACATGGCGACTGGATGCACAGCTTGCAGCAGTTACGGAGGACCAATGACAATCGCTAAAGTCGAGGTCGAGCGTTTCAGCCTTAGGAGCTCGAAGCCATTCGACGTTGTCGTGGCAGCGTTCAAGTCGGCAGTCGGGCAACCCGACATGGTCGAATTTTCAAGCAGACGAGGGCGACGAATTCGTTCCAAGAACTGGAGCGCGATAGCGCTTCACCCCAATCTCATCGCGCCTTGCTGTCCTCGCCAAACCGTCGCGCCAGCGCCATCAGCACCACGAAGGTCGCGACCCACGCCATCCGCGCGCCGTAGCGGTCGTGCGGGCCGGAGATCACGCCGCAGATGAAGGCGTTGCCGAGCAGCGCCAGCGTGACGGTTGCCGCCAGCAGCGTCAGGTCGTCAAGCCGGCGGATCGCGAGAGCATGCGCAAGCAGCACGACAAGCGCCAGCATCGAGGCCAGCGCAACGGGCACGTGCAGCCAGTTGACGTAGGCGAAATCGAGACCCCAGTGCTGCTGGCGCGCCGCCCGCATCGGCGCGGCCTGTGAGGGGATATAGCGCTCGATGATGCCGCGGGTGTGCGGGATCCAGCCATTGGTGCCTTCGCCGGTCGCGACATGCAGCAATTGCCGACCCAGCGCCCGCAACGCCGCGCCGGCTTGCCAGGCCGGATAGTCGGCGAGCGAACCCACGACGATGGTGCCCATCTCGTCGTTCATGCCCTCGAACCGGCCGAGCGTGTTGAACATGCTCTTGCCCCACAGGAATTCGTCGGCGGTCGCCGGCAATTGGTCGCGATAGGGGCAGAGCTTGAGTTTTTCGCGCGGGCAATGGTCGTTGAGATAACGCGCGACGATGCCGTCCTGCATCATGCGGCCGAAGGCGACCCCCGTGCCGCCGGGGGTCCAGGCCCATTTGCCTGACAGCGCATGGTTGGCTGACACCAGCATCAGTCCGCCCACGACGATGGTCAGGCTCGCCTGCGCCAGTCCGGCGATAGGAAGCCGGCGCCCCAGCAACGGTCGCGCCATCCAGCCGGCGACGCAGAGCCCGAGCAGCACGCCGAGCGTGGCGCTGTGGGTCGCGGCGGCAAAGGCGGTGAAGACGAACAGCGTGATCTTTTCGAGCGCCGAAGTCCGCTGCCCACCGACGACCAGTAGGAATAGCGACAGCACCGACAGGCCTGCAAAGATGTCGGTGAGCAACATGCTCGCAAGCCAGGGCAGCGCAGTCGACAGGATCAGGAGCAGGCTGATCGCGACGAAACGGAACGTTTGCATCAGGCCGAGCACGCGCAAGGTGAGCTGCAACAGCCACAGCGTCGCCAGCGCCTGGGCCGCGAGGTTGATCCAGAATCCAGAACTCTCGCCATAGTGCAGATAGATGCCGAACACCGTGGAGCGGCTCGGGACGAGATAGCCCTCGTACCAGCGCGCCAGATAGCCTCCGGTATCCCATTGCAACAGCGGATAGCCGTTCCAGAACGCCGGCGCGATCAACAGGAGCGGCAGGGCGACCGCGGCGAGCCGCAGCCAGAGGGTATCAGCGACGCCCGCGCGCAAATGATCGGTGGTGATGGTCAAATCCGCTCCGTCCTCACTCGGACCATGCCCGCAATCACGGTTGAGGCGGAATTCACCAATAGTTTGACGCCGCCCGGCTTGAATTTGGCGAAACCCTGACCATTTTGAGCCGACCTTGCCGCCGGGGGTGTCGGAAGAAACTGTTGTGATTCAACGTGTTGGCATGCCCCCGCTGGGCAACGCACTGTTCACTCTCAGGCAAGCCCGTCAGGACTTTGTCGCTTAGACTGTGTTATAGAACCATCGAAACGAGCCAATTCGAAAGAGCAGATCTCATGGCAGTGCATCAGGTCAATCCGGGAGGAAAGCTCGCAACGCTTGATCCGATCTGGGATCGGATCCGCGGCGAAGCGGAGGACATCGTCCATCGCGAGCCGGAGCTTGCGACCTTCATCTATTCGACGGTGCTGCATCACAGCCGCCTGGAAGATGCTGTCATCCATCGTGTCGCCGATCGGCTCGATCATTCCGCGCTGTCGGGCGATCTCGTGCGCCAGACCTACGACGAGGCGCTACGCGATGATCCCGATCTCGGCAACGCGTTCCGCGCCGATCTCGTCGCCGTTTACGACCGCGACCCCGCGACGTCGCGCTTCATCGACCCGTTGCTCTATTTCAAGGGCTTTCACGCCATCCAGACCCACCGCCTCGCGCATTGGCTCTATCTGAAGGGCCGCAAGGATTTTGCGTATTATCTGCAGAGCCGGGCGTCTGCGGTATTCCAGACCGACATCAATCCCGCCGCGCGCATCGGCCGCGGCATCTTCCTCGACCACGCCACCGGTTTCGTCTGCGGTGAGACTGCGCTGATCGAGGACGACGTCTCGATCCTGCATGGCGTCACGCTCGGCGGCACCGGCAAGGAGAACGAGGACCGTCATCCGAAGATCCGCCACGGCGTCCTGATCGGGGCCGGCGCGAAGATCCTCGGCAATATCGAGATCGGCCATTGCGCGCGCATCGCGGCGGGCTCGGTCGTGGTCAAACCGGTGCCGCACAACGTGACGGTCGCAGGCGTGCCCGCCAAGGTCGTCGGCGAAGCCGGCTGCGCTGAGCCGTCGCGCACCATGGATCAGATGATCAACGCCATGGGACTTTGAGGCGGGACTCTGAGGCGGACTTCGAGCTTGTCGGAAGGGCGGGATTTCCCGCCCCTTTCGGTCCCCAAATTCTTTGGCAATTCATGCTGGCGGTTGGTCGCGTCTCGTCCTAAAACCCGCGCCAACCTAGATTTCGATTGGAGACTTGCCGTGGACGTCAAGGAAGTTAGGAAGCTCGACGCGTACCTGAAACGCGTATTCGGCAATCCCAAGATCCGCGTCGTGCCGCGGCCTAAGAAGGATGATTCCGCCGAAGTCTATATCGGCGAGGAATTCATCGGTGTGCTCTTCGTCGACGACGAGGACGATGATCGCTCGTTCCAGTTCCAGATGGCGATCCTCGAGGACGATCTGGTCGACCAGGAGTGATGCGACACGACTGGTGAGGCGGAACTTCCCGCCCTCACCATTTGGTGTCTGACGCGGCGGTGCGATCGGCCGCCGCTTTTCCCATATTCCTTCCATGCGAACAGTTCTGATCTCCGGGGCGGGGATTGCAGGGCCGACGCTCGCCTATTGGCTCAAGGCGGCGGGCTACGCGCCGACGCTGGTCGAGCGCGCGAGCGCACTTCGTCGCGGCGGCTACGTGATCGATTTCTGGGGACTCGGCTACGACATCGCCGAACGGATGGGGCTGCTGCCGGCGATCGAGAACGCCGGCTATCGCGCCAGGGAAATGCGGATCGTCGACGATCATGGCCGGCGTATCGCCGGATTTGGCACGGACGTCCTCGACGATCTCACAGGCGGCCGCTACGTCACTCTGGCACGAAGCGATCTGTCGCGCCTGCTGTACGGTACGGTCCGCGACGGTGTTGAAACGATCTTCGATGAGGAGATCGTTGGCCTGGAGCAGCAGCCTGAATGGGTCGAGGTCCAGTTGCGGCGCGGCGGGCGCCGACGTTTCGATCTCGTCGTCGGTGCTGACGGCTTGCATTCGCAGGTACGCCGCCTTGCGTTCGGCTCGATCGGGACGTTCGAGAGAAATCTCGGTTATGGCGTCGCGGCATTCGAAACCCGCGGCTATCGTCGTCGCGACGAGAATGTGTATCTGATGCACAACCGGCCGGGCCGGATGATTGGCCGTTTCGCGCTGCGCGATGATCGCACCTTGTTTCTCTTCGTGTTTCGCGGCGATGCAGGCGGGCGTGCCGCAAAGGCACAGCTGCGTGATCTCTATCGCGACGCCCGCTGGGAATGCCCAGACATTCTGAACGAACTCGAGCGCACCGATGATTTGTATTGCGACCGGGTCAGCCAGATCAGGATGGACGGCTGGTCGCGGGGCCGCGTCGCGCTGATTGGAGACGCTGCCTTCTGCGTCTCGCTCGTCGCCGGGCAGGGCTCGGCTCTGGCCATGATCTCTGCCTATGTGCTTGCGGGAGAACTCGCACGCGCCGACGGGCGCCACGAGCAAGCATTCAGCGCCTATGAGACCCGCCTTCGCAGCTATATCGGCGCCAAGCAGCGCGGAGCGGAGCGCTTCGCCGCGGCATTTGCGCCGCGGACGTCATGGGGATTGTGGTTTCGCAATCAGGTCGTGAAGGCGTTCTCGTTTCCCGGTGCGGCGAGACTCGCCATCGGTCGAGACCTTGCCGACAAGCTGGATCTGCCGACTTATCGCTGGAGCGATCACAAGGAGATCGGCGTTTGAATTGCCTGCGGCTTTGAATCTTTTTCGAAAAGACGAATTCTCGGGAGGGGCCGAATTTTTTGCAGGCTGGCTTCGAAAATACGAAGTCATGCCAGGCACTTGGCTACTGTGCATGGGGTTGTTTTCGCAGTTTTTGTTTTGGAGGCTCGGGGCGCAGAGGCTGCGCTCAGCCCTTCGGGCCGCGCAGTTGCGCCGTCAGCTTCTCCATCGCTTCCGCCGCATCGCGCCACTGCGATAGCCAGCTGCGCGGAAAGCGGAAGGTGAGGTCGGCGCCGCCGACGCGGCGTTCGGCGAGGCACATGCCGGGCGTCGCCGCATCCCGCGTGCAGCGCGCGGTCAGTGCAGGACTCGCGGCAGAGTAGAGATCCTCGTTGCCGTAGGGCGTATCGGCGCGGAACATCCGCATTGTTAGCCCGTCCTGGGGCGTTGCCGCGGCCTGGTCGAGATAGCGCGGATAGATCGTGGCGGTGCGCTGCTCGGGCGAGAGCGCATCGCGATGCGCGGCGATCGACAGGAAGATGCGGTCGATCGGCTGCATCGCCGCATCCACACTATCGGCGGTGACGTGCTTCGGCGCGCCCGGCGGCTCGAGCGAGGGATACAGGAAGTCGAGATCGATCCGCTCCTGCGGCCCGGAGTGGCGCTGGATCTTCATGCGGATCGCATTGGTCGGCAGGTTGAACAGCGTGCCGCCGACGCTCACCGGCAGCTTGTCCGGGGCGCTCGCGCCGCTCGGGCCCCAGGTTGGCCACAACAAATAGGCGACGAGCGCGACGGCGCACATCGCGGCAGTGCCGCCGAGCACGATCGGCACCACATGGGCCCGGGTGTGCGCTCGGGGAGATTGAGGGGAAATTGCCGAAAACACCGTCATGAGCCGCGCGAATGAGCCGGAAGTCGGCCGATGGCCGACGAATCAGCAGCGAATATGCCACGCGGCTGCGATTTCGCGGAGCGTTCGCCGGCTGCAGGGAAGGGAGACAGGCCTGCGTGGAACGGCCGGCGGCGTTAACCTTCCCTTAAGGATAATGTAGCGTTAACCGGCACTCTTTGTCACAGGAAGTCACCTCGCGTTGCGTAAGGGCGGACCGTTCCGATGACACCTGAAGCTCTCAATACATTCTTCTCGATCGGCATCGGTTTCGCGCTCGCGGGAGCGCTCGTCAGCGGATATCAGACGGTCGCACAGCGGCCCGCCGGCTTCGGTCTGTTGCAGGACGGCGTGGCGCCGAAGACCTTCGCGGCGGTTCCGTTCCTGGTGTTCGCGGCGCCTTTCATCATCATGCGCAACACCCTGCGCGGCAGGCAGGTGGAGAGCCGCCGCGTCGAATTCGTGATGATGGCCACCGTCATCGCCGGCTTCTGGAGTATGATGAGCGGCACCTTCTTCCTGATGACGCTCCGCGCGGCCGGCGTTCTGGTCTGATACGGGCGCTGTAGGGCTGCCTGCGCGGCGGGCCTTTGCGTCAAGGCTGCCGTTTCGCTATGGCTGGGGTTGACCCGACAGGAGACCCTCATGGCGATCTACGAGCTCGACGGGCAGGCGCCCGACCTTCCCGCCGACGGCAATTACTTCATCGCTGAGACCGCCACCGTGATCGGCCGCGTGCGCCTGAAGCCGGGCGCGAGCGTCTGGTTCGGCGCGGTGCTGCGCGGCGACAATGAGTGGATCGAGATCGGCGAGGGATCCAACGTGCAGGACGGCTCGACCTGCCACACCGATCTCGGTTTTCCGCTTCACATCGGCAGAAACTGTACGGTCGGCCACAACGTCATCCTGCACGGCTGCACCATCGAGGAGGGCGCACTCGTCGGCATGGGCTCCATCGTGATGAACGGCGCCAGGATCGGCCGCAACAGCATCGTCGGCGCCGGCTCCGTCATCACCGAAGGCAAGGAATTCCCCGAACGGTCCCTGATCATCGGCTCGCCGGCGCGGGTGATCCGCACGCTCGACGACGCCCAGGTGCAGAAGATGGGCAGCGCGGCGAAGTTCTACGTCGCGAACGGCCCGCGCTTCACGAAGGGTCTAAAGCGGATCGACTGAGATGCACGCAGGCCGTGTGCGGCCGGCATCTGGTTCCGTACCGTAAAAACACCCGCCGGTATTTTAATCCTCCGCTAGCGCCATCATGCCTATCCTGGAGCGTTTTCAACCAGGAGGAGTGGCGCCATGGATGCTGCGGCGCTGGGATCCGGACTCGGCGCCGGAACCAAATTTGTGAAAAAGCTCGTTCGTTTCGCTCGCGGCGCGGATACCCTGAGCGTTGCGGAGAAAGTCTACAGCATTGCCGGCTTTCTCGCGATCGTCACTACCTTCCTGCTCGTGATGTCGATCCAGACCGTCCGCCTGCAGACGACCTACCGCCACATGCACGCCTCTTCGGCGGAGGCGGCGATCAATGTCGGGCGTATCAACACGCTGATCTACGCCGTCGTCATGGAATCGCGCGGCATCTACATGTCCGCCGATCGCGGCGCGATGAAGCAGTTCGCCGACGGTCTGGTGCGCCGTAACCGCGAACTCGCCGAGGCGGTGAAGAGCATGGAGCGGACCGTCGCCGCCGACGATGCCGCGCAAGTCTCGAGCTTCCGCCAGCGCATCGCGCAGTTCATCGAATTTCGCCAGGAGCTTGTTCGGCGCGGGCTGGAGATCAGTCCGGCCGCAGCGCGCGAATGGGGCGATAACGACACCAACCGGACGCTACGCAACAAGCTCAATCTCGATCTGGAGACGCTGGAACGGATCTACGGGCAGCGCGCCCGCGAGGCGGACGAACTTGCCAACGAGAACCGCTATGCCGCGGCTTATTTGTTCGTGCTCGGGCTCGTGGCGCTCGTTTTCGCGGGGCTGAACGTCGTTGTGATGCGGGGCTCGGTGGTCGGGGCGCTGGCTGAGATCACGCAAGCGACCGACCGCATTGCCGGCGGTGACGTCAAGAGCGAGGTGCCGCATCTCGGCCGTCACGACGAGATCGGTCGTCTTGCGCGAGCCGTACAGAACTTCCGCGATGCGGTGGCGCGGATCTTCGAGCTCGAGGAGATCGAACTCGGCACAGCGCAGGCGCGCGACGCGGCCATGACCGAGCGCGACAAGTTCAACGACAAGTACCAGGCCAAGAAGTGGCAGCTTTCGGCCGCTATCAACAGCATGCCGCAGGGCCTGGTTATGCTCGACGGCAAGGCCAATGTGGTCGCGATGAACACCAACTACCGGGGGATCTACAATCTACCCGAGACGATCCAGGCCGGGTCGACGGTCGAGGAAATTCTCCAGCACAGAGTCAGGAGCGGGTTGTTCAGCGGTAACGTCGCGAAATATGTCGCGGCGGTCCTCGACCGGATCACCAAGCGCGAGCCGGCGGTCGACGAGGTCGCCCTGAATGACGGCCGCATCATCAAGATCTACGAGCGTCCGATGGACGGTGGCGGCTGGGTGTCGGTGCAGGAAGACGTCACCGAGCAGCGTCAGCGCGAGCGCATTCTCGAGCGGATGGAGCGCTTCGTCGCCACCATCATCGAGAACGTGGCCGAGGGCATCATCGCCAAGGACGCGCGCAATTTGCGTTACGTCTTCGTCAACAAGGCGGCCGAGAACATGATCGGCATGTCGCGCGGCGAGATCATCGGCAAGACCGCGCGGGAGTTGTTCTCCGCGGAGGCAGCCGAATTGATCGAGCAGCGCGACCAACAGCTTCTGGCGCAGAAACAGCAGCTCGAGCCGATCGTCGATACCATCGACAATGCCGCGCGCGGGCGCCGCGTGATCTCCGCCCGCCGTGTCCAGATCGGCGGCGCAGGGGAAGAGTCCCACATGTTCGTGACCATGGTCGAGGACCGGACCGAGGGGATGGTGGCGGCCGCGTAGTTCAACGGCGCGCCCCATTCGAAGCGGCGCCTCAGCTTCCCTCGGATTCGCGCGCTTCGATCGCACCCGCGACCCTCTCGTGACCGGCAGCCCACAACGCGTGTTCGTCGCTGCCGTCCGAGTAAGGATTGGCTTCTGCCGGAATGTTTTCGCGCGCGGCGCGTTCGCCCTCTGCAAAAGGATCGCGATCCGTCATCCTGATTTCGCCTCTCTGGTTTGCAGCGTCGAACGCGATCGGCTTTCGCATGATCGTGGCTCTCCCCCTTTCAAGCTGAACTGACGGCAATTGTTCCGGAACCGGTCATCGATGCGGCGGTTGATCGGTAAAGGAGCATTCGAATGGCAACATCGTCCGCAACCTGTTCAATCAAGACCATGATTGTCATCTTCGCCCTTGCCGCGATGCCGGCCGTAGCGTTCGCGCAAGCGAGCGGCGGCGCAGCGGGATCGGCCGGAGGTGTCGCCAATTCTCCGGCTCCGCCGCCCGGGACCAACAGCCTGGGTACGGCGCAATCATCGGGAGCGAATGCCACCTCCGGAACCACCACCGGGACCGGCGCAGGTGGATCCACCGACGCCGCCGTCAACGCCGAGAACCGGCTGCTCGACAAGAAGCTCAAGAGCATCTGCCGCGGCTGCTGACGCTCGCGCGGAAGTGAGGCAGCGTGGCTGTCCGGAATGCCCAGGGAACGCTAGCTTGATCCTGCTTTGAGCGTGGAGCGTGTCCACGCGGAGGATCGAGTGGATGTTACGCAAGATGATGATGGCGGCGCTGGCCGTCGCGATAGTCGGGCTGTCAGCCCCACAGGCCGCCCAGGCGCGGGGCGGTTTCGGCCACGGTGGCGGCTGGGGCCACGGTGGCGGCTGGGGTCACGGCGGCCACTGGCATGGCGGTGGCTTCTGGCCGGGAATCGCCATCGGGGCGGGTATCGCCGGCGCGGGTTATTACGGCGGCTATTACGGCTACGGCCAACCGTATTACGGCGATCCCTATTACTATGGTACCGGCTACGACGATGGTGGCTATGGCGGCTGCTACGTCGTGCGCAAGCGCGTCATGACGCCGTCGGGCTGGCGCATCCGCTCCGTGGATGTCTGCGAATAGGCGGCGGTACCCGTTAAAAAACAAGGCCGTTGACGCAATATACCGTCAACGACCTTGCCAGCCCCGGACATTGAAATCGGCTCACGCCATCCGGTGACGGCGAGCATCGCTCGGAATCATACGGGCGAATGTGATCCAGTTCACAAGTCCAAAAATTTAGGCGGCGCCGGCTGCTCAGCCGCGCGAGCGCTTGCGTGCACTGGCATGGACACGATGCCGCGCCGGTTTCCTGCGGGTAACCGAGGGAGTCTCCGCCTCGGTCGCCCGGGCGCTCGCAAAGGATTGCCGCAGGCCGTCGATGGACTCGTTGAGTGTCGTGACCTGCTCGGACAGACGCTTGGTGTCGGCCTGCTGGAATGCGAGCAAGCGCTTCATACTCTGGAGCTGGTCCTGCACGACCTGAAGCTGGTCGATCGATTCCTGCTGGGTTGCCTCCAGCCCCTTGGTCTTCTCGACCAGCTGCTCGGATGCCTGTGCGGTCCGAGCCTGAAGCTGCCGCGACGCAACCACCCGGTCGGTCTCAGGGGCTGAGCCGGTAAAGGCGCGCCAGATCGCGATCGAGGTCACACCGGCGATCAGCAGGAGGAGGGCGGCGGCGGTCAGCGCGATGGGCTGGGCGCCGAGGCGAAGAAGCGGGTTGGACGGTGCGTCCTCTGCGAGATCGATCATCGCTGACAAAACCCAAATTGAAACTTGGTGAGTGGCGAAGACCGGCAACCCTGAGGCCACCGGGTGTCCCGAAAGCGTTACGTTTCGGCAAGGAATGGGACCAAAAAGAGGCTAAGAGCAAAAAAACCAGCAATCAGGATGCCTTAGGGCATCCAAGCGCCCGTCAGAGGCAGAGATCAGGGCTGAAACGGCGAAAACGGACCTGAATAGGTCTTCGATCGGGGCGCCGCATAGGGTCCGAGCCGGGAGGTTTTCAGTCCCAATCGCACCAGTGATTCCGCCAAGGTCACCGCGGCCGCGACGCCGTCGATCACGGGCAGGCCGTGCGTGGCGGCGAGTTCATTGGCGAGATCGGCCATGCCGGCGCAACCGAGCACGATGGCCTCTGCGCGGTCGTCGCGGATCGCGGCCGTGATTTCCGTAGAGATTTTTGCGAGCGCATCGGTGTTGCGCTCCTCGAGTGCGAGCACCGGCACCTCGGCAGCGCGGACGCGGGTGCAGCGGTCGGTGAGGCCGTATTTCCGCAAATTATGTTCGATCGGCACGATGGAAACACCGAGCGTCGTCACCACGGCGAAGCGCGCGGCGATCAGGCTCGCCATGTGGAAGCCGGCCTCGCCAATGCCGATCACGGGCGTCTTTGCCGCGGCGCGCGCGGCGTCGAGACCGGTGTCGTCGAAGCAGGCGATGATGTGCGCATCCGCGCCGTCGCGGTCGGCCTCGCGGATGCAGCCGAGCATGCCGGGCACCGCGAACGCCTCGTCGTAAAATCCCTCGATCGAGACCGGGCCCATCGTGGGCTGGCGCGCATCGATCATCGTGTCGGGCAGGGCGACGCTTCGCGCGGCAGCGGCGATCTTCACCGTCATGGTCGCAGCGGTGTTGGGATTGACGACGTGAAGCCGCATCAGATCAGACAAGCCCCTTTTCAGACAAGCCCCTTGCCGGCGTCCGAGCCTTTGGCCGCCTGTCGCTTGTTCAGCATGTGGATGGTGCCAAGCGCAAGCGCGATCACCGTGAACGAGACGGCCGAGATCACGGTGCCGAGCGCATAGATGTCGGGGTTGGTCACGGTGGTGGTGAGGCCCTGGAGATCGAGAGGCAGCGTGTTCACGGCCCCGATCGCCTGGCTGGAACGCGCGAGTTCGTCCCAGGACAGCGTGAAGCCGAACAGGCCGATACCGATCACGGAGGGCAGGATGATCGGCAGCACGACATGACGGAACGCCTGCCACGGCGTCGCACCGAGATCGCGCGCGGCTTCCTCGAGCCTGGGATCGAAGCGGTTGAAGATCGCGAACATGATGAGCAGGCCGAACGGCAGCGTCCAGGTCAGATGCGCGCCGAGGCCGGAAGTGAGCAGGCCCATCGAGGTCTCGAAATTCTCGTTGAAGGTGCCCTTGATCACATCGTCGATGATGCGGAATTCAAGCGAGATGCCGAGCGAGGTGATGATCGAGGGCACGATGAGGCTCGCGATCGCCGAGTAGAACAGGATGCTTTGCGCCTTGAACTTGCGGCGAAACGCCATGCCCGCGGCGACCGACAGCACGACGGTGACGATCATCACGATAATGCCGAGCAGCAGCGAACGGCGAAAGGCCGCGCCGAGATCGACGATGCCGGTACCCTGGAACAGTTTTGCGATCCAGAAAGTCGACACACCGTTCATCGGGAAGGTGAGGCCACCCTGCGGCCCCTGGAACGACAGCACGTAGATCGCGATCATCGGGCCGTAGAGGAACAGCGTGTAGGCCGCGAAGAAGATCGCGAGCACGTAGAAAGAGCGCGGGCGTCCTTCCTTCATGCTCTAGAGCTCCTTCTTGATGTCGACGATGCGCGACATCATGGTGATGATCAGGAAGGTGATGACGAGCAGGATCACGGCGTTGGCCGCTGCTGCGGGGAATTGCAACGCGTTCACCCGCGTCTCGATGATCTTGCCGGCGGCCGCGATCTGCTGCCCGCCCATCACGCCGATGGTGATGAAATCGCCCATCACGATGGTGATGACGAAGATCGAGCCGATCACGATGCCAGGTTTTGCCAGGGGAATGATGACGTTGACGAGGGTCTGGAAACCGGTCGCGCCGGCGTCATAGGCAGCCTCGATCAGCGATTTGTCGATGCGTACCATCGAATTGAAGATCGGCACCACCATGAAGAAGGTGAAGAGATGCACAAGTGCCAGCACCACGGAGAATTCGGAGAACAGCAGCCATTCAACGGGATGGTTGATCAGCCCCGTCTTCACCAAGCCTGAGTTGACAAGGCCGTTGCGTCCGAGCAGCGGAATCCAGGCGATCATGCGGATCACGTTGGAGGTCCAGAACGGGATCGTGCAGAGCAGCGACAGTCCCATCTGCCAGGTCTTCGACTTGACGTGGAAGGCGAGGAAGTAGGCGACCCAAAAGCCAATGAAAAGTGTGATGACCCACACGAGGAAGCACAGCTTCAGCGTCTTCAGATAAGTCTTGGCGATCGTGCAGAGATCGGGGAGCTGCGCGATGCAGCCTTCGAACGTGTCGGTGTAACCGCGGCCCGAGAAGGCCGGCAGCAACTGGTATTCGTTGTAGTCCCAGAACGAGACGATGACGACGAAGACGAGCGGGATCAGGAAGAAGGCGAGGAACACCAGCATCATCGGCCCGGCCTGAAGCCAGGAGATGAAGGAGGGTGACAGGCGCGCCGCTTTGCTGCGGCGCGCCGTCTCCGATCCCCGGACCAGGTCCGGGGATGCCTGTTGCAAAATGTCCTCCGACGTGTCCATCAGATTACGCTGCGATGAACTCGTTCCACTTGCGCACCATGTAGTCGTTCTCGTCCATCACGGCGTTCCAGCACGCGACGCCGCCCATGCGGTCCTCGTAGGAGCCGCCGTCGCGCACGGCGCCGGCCTTCTCGAGCAGCGAGCCGTCGGGCGCCTTGATGTCCTTCTCTGCCGCCTTGCCTTCCATCCA
Source organism: Bradyrhizobium canariense (assembly GCF_019402665.1). GTDB lineage: Bacteria > Pseudomonadota > Alphaproteobacteria > Rhizobiales > Xanthobacteraceae > Bradyrhizobium > Bradyrhizobium canariense. The sequence continues at coordinate 109,526 of NZ_VSST01000050.1, read as the reverse complement.
GTAGGCCCACTCGTACGGCTCCATATGCGCCTTCGCGGTGGAGAGCACGGCGGAGTAGTAGCCCTGGCGGTTGAGATAAGCGCCAGCATAGCCGGAAAGGAACCAGTTGACGAACTCGTAGGCCCATTCGAGCTTCGCACCCGAGACGCCCTTGGAGACGCAGAAGCCGGACGCCCAGGAGCGATAGCCTTCCTTGAGCGGCTGGAAGGTGCAGGCAATCCCCATCGAGCGGACCTTCGTCACCGCCGGCGACCACATCGACTGGATGACGGTCTCGCCCGAGGCCATCAGGTTGACGCTCTCGTTGAAGTCTTTCCAGAAGGCGCGGAACTGACCGGCCTTCTTGGCTTCGGTCATCACCTTCATCGTAAGATCGATCTCTTCCTTGGTCATGTTGCCCTTGTCGGCATATTTGTACTTGCCGGTGGCTTCCACGACCATCGCGGCATCCATGATGCCGATCGAGGGGATGTTGAGGATCGAGGCTTTGCCCTTGAACTCGGGATTGAGCAGCTCGGCCCACGAGCTGATCGGACGCTTGATGATATCAGGGCGGATACCGAGCGTGTCGGCGTTGTAGACGGTCGGGATGAGCGTGACGAACTCGGTTGCCGAGGTCGCGAACTTCTTGGAGTCCTTGCCTTCGAGATAGAGCACCTTCCAGGGCGCGGTGCCCTGGCCGCCGATCTTCTTGCCGCCGGGAGTGACGCCCTTGGTGAAGACGGGCGTGATGTTGTCGAATTCCTTGATCTTCCTGGCATCGAGGGCAAGGATGTTGCCCGACGGCACGATCTTCTTCAGCGCGAAATATTCGGTGTCGAGCACGTCGAAGGAGTTCGGCTGGGTCATCACGCGCTTGGTGACGTCGTCGGTGGTCGCGGTGATGTATTCGATCTTGATGCCGGTGTCCTTCAGGCACTGCTTGGAGATCTCGTCGCCCTCGTTAACCGCGGTGCCGAGATAGCGCAGCACCTTCGGCTCGGCCGACATGACGTAGGGAAATCCGGTGATGGCGCCGGAGCCGGCGGCAAGGCCGGCGAGACCCGCGGTGCTCTTCAGTAGCGTGCGGCGGCTAAGGCCCTTCTTCCTGGTCGTTTCGGTCATATCACTGACTCCTCTGTTGCGCATTCCGGTGATTGATCGGCGCTATTGCAGACGTTGCGCCTTGGCGGGATCCCAGGTGGCCAGCACGCGATCGCCCGGCCGGAACTGGTGGACGTCGAAGGCGGCCTCGGGAAGGTGGGAGAACAGGGCGGTCCCGTCTTCGAGCGTGAGCGAGACGGCGATGTAGGAGCCCTGGTACTCGGTCTGGGTCAGCAGCGCCGGCGCGCCGACCACGCCGTCGGCGATCGGCACGATGCCGAGCTGATCGGCGCGCACGGCGATGAGTTTGCCTGCGTCGCTGAGGACGTTGTGGCCGCCGATGAAGCGCGCCACGAATTCGGTGCGGGGATGATGGAAGATGTCGCGGGCGCTTCCCTGCTGCTCGATCCTGCCCTGGTTCATCACGACGATGTGGTCGGCCAGCGCCATCGCCTCTTCCTGGCCGTGCGTGACCTGAACGAAGCTGATGCCGAGCTCGCGCTGCAGCCGCTTCAGTTCGCCGCGCATCCTGACCCGCAGGAATGGGTCGAGCGCCGAGAGCGGCTCGTCGAGTAACAGGATCTGCGGCTCGGTGATCAGCGCGCGGGCCAGCGCGACGCGCTGCTGCTGGCCGCCGGAGAGCTGTGCGGGGAGGCGGGCCGCGTAGGGCGTCATCGCCACCAGCTCGAGCAGCTCGCCGGCGCGCTTGTGCCGCGTCGCCCGGTCGATGCCGCGCATTTTCAGGGCAAACGCCACGTTGTCGATCACGGTGAGGTGTGGAAACAGCGCGTAGGACTGGAACATCATCGCCGTACCGCGCTTGGCGGGTTCGAGATCGGTGACGTTCTGCGGGCCCAGGATGATGTCGCCCTCACTGACGGCCTCGTGGCCGGCGATCATGCGCAAGGTCGAGGTTTTGCCGCAGCCGGAGGGGCCGAGCAGGCAGCAATAGGTGCCGGCCGGGATCTTCAAATTGACGGTGTCGACCGCCAGCGTCGTGTCGTAGCGCTTGGTGACGGCGACCAGTTCGAGGGCGGCGGGAGTGGCCATGGCGTGTCCGGGGCGAGGGCGATGCTGCGCCTCTCTCCGCAAGGTCCATGCCAATCGCGCTTGAATCGTTCTCGGCCGGCCGAATTCCAAAACAGTGCAGCGGAGTCAGATCGTTAGATCGAATCCCTCGGGCGTGGGCGGCTCGTTGCCTTCGCAGCTGCGTGCACACAAAACAGGCGCGGATTGTATAAAGTTTCGCCTGTGATTGGATACAGCTGGTCGATTAGGATTCGACGCCATCTTCGACGATCGAGTCCTCACCCCCATGGCCGCCAAGTCCCGACCGAAATCCGACGCGCCAGATGCGAGCGATCGCGTCAGCCGCATCCGGGAAGGCGTGACCGCGGCGATCCTCGAGCATCGCCTGCTGCCCGGCACGAAACTCGGCGAGGATGAGATCGGCGAGATCTACGGCGCGAGCCGAACGCTGGTTCGCACCGCGCTTCAACAGCTCGCGCATGAGGGCATCGTCAACATCGAGAAGAACCGCGGCGCCTTCGTCGCGCGGCCGACGCCTGCGGACGCCCGCGAAGTGTTCGAGGCGCGCCGCCTGATCGAGCCGACGATCGTCGACCACGCCGTTGACGCTGTGTCGCCGGCCTGGATCGGGCGTCTCCAGCGGCATCTTGCCGAGGAACGCGAGGCGGAGCTGCGTGGCGATGCGCGTGCTTCGGTCCGCCTCTCCGGCGATTTCCATCGACTCGTCGCCGAGATGAGTGGCCACAGCATCTATCTCGGTTTTCTCAAGGAGCTGATCGCGCGCTCGTCGCTCATCATCCTGCTCTACCGCCGGCACGACACGCCGGCCTGCGGCACCGATCATCACGCCGGCATCGTCGCTGCGATTCGCAAATGCGACAGGGAAGCCGCGCGCGCGCAGATGTTGTCGCATCTGAACGAGATCGAGGCCGAGCTGTTCCTGAAGGATCCAGCCGACGAGTTGCGGCTCGCGGACGTGCTGGGCGCGTGAGCAAGCTGCGCCGGCGGCTTATGGCGACGGAGATCCTTCGTTTCGCCTGACTATCTTCAGCACCAGCAAACCTGCGCCAAGAACCAGGAAGAGAACGCCGAAGAAAGTCGTGCCGCCGGATTCGAAGGTTACACCGACCGCGGTCAGCAGGCATCCGAGGATGATTGCGAAGAGCCCGCCGAGCTCTTGACCAGCAGGACATATCCGTCACTCGTTTGTGCTACCATGTTGCGCCTCGTTCACTTGATGTAGGGCTGTCCTCGCGTCTCCCTTCGCCCATGACCCTCTCGCGTAGCCCGTGGCCGATCGTATTCCAGCGCACGGGTATTGCAATCTCGCGTTGAGAGTTGCTCTTCGCTCTTTTGATTTGAGTTCGATGCAAGCGCGACAGTAGCGCTTACACACGTACCGAAAATTCCCGGCGTTTTGTGCAGTCATCCATGTCTCATAGAGTCGTATGGCTGAAATGCAAAATCGCCTTATGGTTGTAAATTGACTCGCGGCGATGATGGGAATCAACTGAAGCGTGAGCGTCGAGTTCTAGAACGGAGCCGACATCAGGTGAATCCGTTCTGCGGAGTGCTGCCATGGCGCGAGCTCTGGCTGACGAACGAGAGACCGCCTACGTTTCGACCGGCCACTTGCCCGCTCCCGAGATTGTGCAAGCGCTGGTGAACGAGGCGCAGCGGCGGTTTCAATCAATCGCGACGGAACAAACTCGCAGGTCTACCCTGCGCTCGCCCGCGTTCCGAGCGAGCTGTTCGGGGTCTGCGTCGTCGGAACCAGCGGACAGGTCTAGGCGCCGGCGAGGTCTCATCATCCTCACCGGCTTTCCGCTCACGGGGCTCTGGGTCCTGGGATTGCTGCTCGGCATTGACCTGTTGTCCCACGGCATCGGATGGCTGAGCCTTGCATGGCGGCCTGCAGCTGCCGCTGCCTAGCGCGCGCACCGGATGCGGAGAGCGAAGATGCGGGGTTTGGGTTCGCGGGCTGGACTCGCGAGAGCTGCCGTTCTGCTGACGTTGGGGACGATGAGCATCTTCAGCCCGTCGCCTGCGATGGCCCAGCAGGACTCCGCCGTTCTGTTCCGCAGCGTGCGGATATTCGACGGAAAGAACGGCGCGCTCTCTGCCTCATCCAATGTTCTCGTCAGGAACAAGACGATCGAGAAGATCTCGGCCACGGACATCACGGCAGAAGCCAAGGTGATCGACGGCGGCGGCCGCGTGCTGATGCCGGGGCTGATCGACGCGCATTGGCACGCGATGCTGGTACGGCCGACCCCGATGGCCGTGCTTGCAGGTGACGTCGGCTACAACAATCTGCTCGCTGCCACTGAGGCAGCGGCCACGCTGATGCGCGGCTTCACCACAGTGCGTGACATGGGAGGACCTTCGTTCGGATTGAAGCAGGCCATCGACGAGGACCTCGTTGCGGGTCCACGCATCTATCCCTCCGGCGCCATGATCACCATTACTGCCGGCCATGGCGACTTCCGCCAGCTTGCCGATCTGCCGCGAACGATCGGCGGCATGCTCAGCCGCATGGAGCGGATTGGCGGCAGCATGGTCGCCGACAGTCCCGACGAAGTCCGCGTGCGGGCGCGCGAACAGCTGATGCAGGGGGCTTCGCAGGTCAAGCTCACGGCGGGCGGCGGTGTCGCGTCGCCGTTCAGCCCACTTGACGTCTCCACCTTCACCGAGCCCGAGCTGCGCGCCGCCGTTGAGGCCGCCGACAATTGGGGCACCTATGTCGCTACCCACGCTTACACGCCGGTCGCGATCCAGCGCTCGATCGCGGCCGGCGTGAGATGCATCGAGCATGCCCACCTCATTGACGAGGCGAGTGCACGGCTGATGGCGGAAAAGGGGATCTGGTTGAGCACGCAGCCATTCCTGGATATCTCCGGCGCCGCCGCGCTGGGACCAGCGGAGCAGGACAAGATGCGGCAGGTGGTTGCCGGCACCGACCGCGTCTACGCGCTGGCGAAAAAGTACGGCATCAAGACAGCGTTCGGGACCGACGTCCTGTTCTCGCAGGCGCTGGCGGACAAGCAGGGCGCGATGCTGGCCGCGCTGACGCGCTGGTATACGCCGGCCGAGGCGCTGACCATGGCGACATCGACCAATGCCGAATTGCTGGGCTTGTCGGGCCTGCGCAATCCCTATCCCGGAAAGCTCGGTGTGGTCGAGGAGGGCGCGCTGGCCGATCTCCTGCTCGTCGACGGCAATCCGCTCGAAGACATCGCCCTGGTCAAGGATCCCGCCAAGAACTTTGTGCTGATCATGAAGGGCGGCAGGATTTACAAGAACAGTCTCGCGCAGTGAGGAGCCGCCCCGAATCTATTGCGGCTCCAATCCGAGAGTCTTGATCGACTCGAGCCAGATCGGCCCTTCTTTTTCGTAAAGCGCAATCGAGGAGGCGCGATCCATGGCCGGCTGGTCGACGCCGAAGGCATCGAGCAGCTTCTGCACGCGCTCCGTCTTGCCGCCTTCGACCATCAGCTTGGCGAGCATGTCGATCCGGTCTGCAGGCATCGCAGCAGGCGCCACCAGCGCGGTAAAGCTGATGAGCTGGAAGACATTGCCGGTGACCCCTTGCTCGGCAAATGTCTTGGTCTCGGGCAGCTTCTTCATGCGCACCGGTGTCGGCACGGCAATTGGGCGGCCGATGCCGGTATCGAGCACCGGCAGCGCGGCCTGATAGCTTCCGACCGCCGCCTGGATCACCCCGGCGGCAAGATCCTGCCACATCGGCGCTTCGCCGCGATAATGCACGATGGAAATGTCGAGACCGAATTGTCGGTTGAGCTCGGCGATCGCAATGTGCGCGAACGAGCCGATCCCGTACGAGCCAGCCGTGACCTTGTTGCTACGTGCGTACGCGACGAACTCTTCGATCGTCTTTGCATTGGTGGCGGAATGGACCACCAACGGCAGATGCCCCGAAGGCGTCACCGCGACGATCGTGAAATCCTTGTCCGGATCATAGGCCAGCGATTTCAGCAGCAGCCGGTTACCGAGCAGGGTGGACGAGATCGTGTACATCAGCGTGTAACCGTCGGCCGGGGAATCCTTCACCGACTGTGCCGCCAGCGCGCCGCTGGCTCCGGTCTTGTTTTCGACAATGACCGGCTGGCCAAGCTTCTGCGAGATGTAGTCGCCATAGGCGCGGGCGAAGGCATCGGTGATGCCGCCTGCCGGTGTGGAGACGACGATCTTGATTGCCCGGGTCGGCCAGGCTTCGGCCCAAGCCGTTTCAGAAGCGGCCAGCGTCAGGCATGCAATCGCGGCAGCCCAAATTCTCGCGGATGTCCGCACTTCGGCCTCCCCTTTTCCGTGTGTCATTGGGCAGCCGGCAGCCGCCGCAACGAGGTGTCACATGGGCAAGGAGGAGGGTCAAGAAATCAAAATATCGTTTCACTGTGTGAAATGGTCACGGCCGGCCTGCAGGAGAGCCTGGCGCAGCAAGCTTGGCGCCGAGCGCCTCGGCAAGTGCGGAAGCGACCTTCTTCATCGGAGGTACGAAGCGGCGTATGCCTTCCTCCGGACTGACCGCTTCGCGGAGCATCATCACGTTCATGCTGCCGAACAGCCGGTTCTGAAGCGCGACGGGAACGCCAAGCGCCCAGACTGCGCCGCCGAAGACACTGCGGCTGTAGCTGTCGTCCATCACCGCGAACCCGGCTTTGCGGATCGTGCGCAGCGCCTTGGTGAGCTTGTCGGGATTGCGCGCCAGATCGTTCCAGGGCTCGGGACCGAGGGCAAGCCGCGCGGCAATGCGCTCCTGCTCGGCAGGCTCGCAGAAGGCGAGATAGGCCCGTCCCATCGAGGTGCCGAGGACGGGAAAGCGAAAACCCGGCGGGCGGCTGAACAGCAGCGATCCATCCACGCGCGTTGTGTGGGCGATGACCATGGATTCCTGATCGAGCACCGCGATGTCTGACGGCCAATGGATCTGCTTGCGGAATTTGTTCAGGATGGGTTCGGCGATGCCGCCAATCCAGGTCGGTTCGTCATAGCCTGCGCTGAGCAGCAGCGCGCGTCCCGTCGGCGCGTAGCTGGCCGGTTCGGTACGGCGCACCACATAACCTTCATGCTCCAGCGTCTCGAGCATGCGGACGATCGTCGCCTTGTTGAGCCCCGTCGCCTTGTGCAGCGAGCCGACGGTCGACTGACGTTCCTGGTTGATCACCCGCAAGACTTCGAGGCCCCTGGACAACGCGATGACGGGACGGAACGACGTCATGGCAGCTCCTTGTGATTGCCGTGCCGGTAGCCGATGAAGCAACCCGGAGGGACAGGGCAGCGCGCTCGACGCCATCGCCACCGATTGCGGGAAGGCTGGCATGAGTCAAGCTCGCTGACGCGTTCATCTCGGTTTCGAGTAGAGCGGAATTCGCAGTCAATTCGATCGCTTGCTGCGCCCGGCGGCAATTTAGTTCCTGTGGTCAAGCCGCTCGCGGCCTCGTGTGGACGGTGGGGTACTGCGACGTAAGGTGACTATTCCTCGCGGGCGGCAGCGGCTATACGCTGTCGCTCTGTCATTGAACTGTCATGTTACCTCAAATGCTGAAGTCAGACGCAACGCCGGTCCGCAAGCATCCGAGCGCGCGGGATGGGAGTCCTGTTGCGAAGGACAACAAGAGAACGCAAGCCGTCGCCGGCTTCCTCAGGCAACGCGAACCCGCCGCGGAACCTGTGATCGTCGAGGGCGCTGTGATCGATCAGACGCCATCGCAAGACGCGGAACCGGCAACGGAACCACTCCGGTCGAGTGCTGCCGCGCATGGTGCCGGTGAGATCGAACTCAAGCTTCTCGTCGATGCCGATCGCATGGCGCATTTCAACGCTGCGCCCGTGATCGCGACGAACGCGCGCAACAAGGGCACGCGCAAACATCTCAAGTCCGTCTATTACGACACGCCGGAGCGGACACTTCGGCGCAACGGCTTGAGCCTGCGCGTTCGTCAGAGCGGTGCGCGGTTCGTTCAAACCGTGAAGACCGATGCGGTGGACGATCCACTCCGCCGTGGCGAGTGGGAGGCGAGCGTGCCTTCGCTTGCGCCCGACCTCGCTTTGGCAATGCCCTTCATTCCTGAGAAGCTTCGCGGCCACCTGGAAGCGCAGCCGCTCGAAGCGGTCTTCACCGCCGATGTCCATCGCCATGCGCGGCTGATCGAGCTGCCGTCAGGCGCGGTCGAGATCGCCTTCGACCGGGGTGAGTTGACGGCCGGCGACCGTTCACTGCCGGTGAACGAGATCGAGCTGGAGCTCAAGAGCGGCAGCGCCGGCGCGATCTACGAGATCGCGCTGCGGCTCGCGGAGCACGGTGACGTAAAGCCGTCGATCCGCACCAAATCGGCACGGGGGTTCGATCTTGCCGCCGACAAGCCGCCCTCGGCTCGACGTCCGCGAAAACTTCGTCTCGATGCGTCGGTCACGCTCGACGAGGCCTTCGCCACGATCCTGCGCTCCTGCTTCCTCCATCTGCTTCAGTCGCTGCCGGCTGCCGAGGACGGCCGCAATCCGGAAGGAATCCATCAGTTGCGCGTCTCGCTGCGCCGGCTGCGGTCGGTGCTGGATCTGATGCATTCGGCGGGCGTGTCGAGCAACGTCGACACGCTGCGAACCGAAGCCAGATGGCTGGCGCAGGATTTGTCCGCCGCGCGCGACTGGGATGTGTTCCGGCTCGATACTTTGCCGACGATCGCAACAGCCTGTCCGTCGGTCGCGGGCTTTGACGCGCTGGGCCAGGTTGCGGCCGAACGCCAGTCGGATGCCTATCGCAAGGCGCACGATGCGCTCGACGATCGCCGCTGCGCGATGTTCCTGATCAGCCTCGGCGGGTGGATCGAGACGCGGGGCTGGCGCAACGACATCGCCGCGCAGGATCTCGGCCAGCTCGCCGACCCCGCCGTCGACTTCGCGCAGCGCATTCTGTCGGAGCAATATGCGAAGGTGCTCAGGCGCGGCCGCCGCTTCAAGTCGCTTCCCGCCGAAGGTCTGCACCGCGTGCGGCTCGCGACCAAGCGGCTGCGCTATCTCAGCGAGTTTCTGCTGCCGCTGTTCGCAGACCGCAAATCCGCGCGAAAATTCGCGCGCAGGCTCGCCGGCTTGCAGGAGCAGCTCGGCGCCTTCAACGACATGGTGGTGACGGCATCGTTGCTCGACAGGCTTGGTGCCGGGCCGGAGGGTGCCATTGCCGCGGCGGCGATCGCCGGCTGGCAGGCGCGCGCGTCGGTCGGGGTGCAGCCCGCCCTGCAAAGCACATGGCGCGATTTCACTGCCGCGCGCGTGCCCTGGTCGCGGCAGACGCCGCAGGACTAAGCGAAGTACGTCCCCAAAAAAGTTGCGCCCAGCCATTGGGGGATGGCTGGGCGCGCGCGAACCGGTCTGGGACGGGGAGGGGTGGGGATGTGACCGGGTCGCGTATCTCTTTCGTTTGTCTCTACTGATCTGCTACTGGTCCCTTGCGCTGGCGGTGGAGACCGCCGGCTTGGTGTCGCCGAGCGAGACCCAGACATTCGGATCGCTCTGCGACTGGCGCTTGACGAAGCGGTAGCCGGTCTCCGTCCAGGCAACGACGTTCTCGTTCTGATTGTCGAGAACGAACTCGCCCCTGTCGGTCTTCACCGTCAGCACCGCGTGTCCTTCGCCCTTCTTGTCGCGCACGACGGTGATAAGCAGGGCCTCGCGCGGCCATCCGGCATCGATCAGCATCTTGCGCTTCAACAGCACGTAGTCTTCACAGTCGCCGTAGCCGTCCGACGGCAGCGACCACTTTTCGATCACGCCCCAGTGCTCCTGGTCGGTCAAAGGCTTGACGGTCTCGTTGACCCAGCGATTGACCTTGACGAGGTCGCGCCATGCAGCCTGCGACATCACGATGTCGCGCGGTTGCGTCGGTGCGCCCTGGCACTGAGCGGCATTGTCCGCACAGAACTCGACCCAGCCGATCGGCGCACGCGTGGTGTCGCCGAGGCTTGCGTAGAGCAGACGGCCTTCGCCGGCCTGCGCTGCCGCGCTCATTCCGAAGAGCATGGCGGCCAGCGCCATTCTCTTCCCCTGTCCCCTGAAATCAAACATTGCGGCCCCCGTTTCTTGTTGGGACCACATTGCGCAGGGAGCTTTTGAGTTGCCGCTAAGTCAGTCAAGTCAAGTCGAGACGAATACAAGTAAAACGCGCGGCGAATTCGATCTATACTTGAGTCAAACTTGAATAAAATTCGATATGACTGCAATTGGTTCAAATTTTATCGATTAACGCGGAAACGCTGGCGGAACCGTTGTTTGCACGCACCCGCGACCTCCGCGTTAACCCGCGCGAGGCCCGTCACGACCATGAAAAAGGCGGCGTCCGCATCGCGGAGGCCGCCTTCAGTACTGGAAATGCAGTGGTTTTGGTGCCTTCGCGCTTTACCGCGCGGTAACGCTCTCTTCGAGAGTTTCAATCGGCTGCGAATGCATGAACTCGAGCGCGAAGCCGTCTTCGAGGTTTCGGACCACGCGACCCTGCACCCGGCCGAGCAGAACCGTCGATTTCAGCGGGGGACGGTTTTCCGCGGCGATGGCTGCGCCCGACAGCGAGAGGTCGATGATGCGGCAGGTCATCTTGGTGCCGTCCTCGAGTGTCAGCACCGCGATCGGGTTGCGCGGCACGATACGATCGTGGCGGCGGTCTTCCGGCAAATTGAGGATGTCGCGGTTGGCGAGCCAGGTCAGCTGTGCCGCAAGCTTGTCGCGCTTTCGCGGCGTCGCACCGACCGTCATGGCGAAGCCATTGTCGATGATGCGGGTGATCTTGCCCTCGACGCGGCCGATATGGTCGAGATAGGCGACCACGCGGTCGCCGACATTGCCGATGCCGGGGGCCAGCAGCGCCAGCCCGCCCGGCGACATGTTGATCACCTGGCAGGGGAATTCACGGCGGTCCGGCAACATGTAGCGGCCGAGCAGGTGAACCTTCACCCGCTGGAAACGCCGACGTTCCTCGGCGGCCGGAAGAAATTTTTTGTGCGCCAACGCCATTTTCACAACCCGACCCCCCGCCTGGCGGAGTCCGGGACCACCCTAAGGTGCACAGGGTTAATGCTACGTTAGGATCGGGCGCGGCGATGACGAACAGACACGATGCGTTCGAAAAGCCACATCAGGGGCGGGCAGGCCAGCACCGTCAGCGCGCCGAGGTCGAGCGCGACGGCGGCAGTGCCGGCCGATTTGGCGAGCCGACCCGCCACCGCCGGCCCCAGCATCATCGCGGCATAGAAGAGAGTGTAGAACACGCCCATCCCGACCGCTCGTGTCTCCGGCGCGAGTACGCGGGCGGCCAGGCTCATGATCGGGCCGGCGGGAAGGCCGCCGATCAAGCCGCCCAGGACGAGGATCGCGATCACAGCGTCGGACCGGGTCAGCCAGGCCAGCAGGGCGGCCACCACGAGGCTCGCCGCGATCGCCACGACAAAGGGGCGCTTGGTGCGATCGGCGAGATATCCGCCTGATGGCACCGAGATCACCGACAGCCACATCACGAGGCTGATCGCCGAGCCTGCCGCCGCAATGCTCCAGCCGCGCTCGACGAGCAATGAGGGGCCGAACGAGAAAATCATGGCGAAGCCGATATTATAAAGGCCCCAGATCGCACCCGCGACGATCACCGCCAGAAGCGCGAGCGGATCAAGCAGCCTGGAGCCGGCCGCGCTGGCGGTTGCTCCCGGCGGCGATTGGTAGAAAATGATCAGCACGATGCCGATCGCGGTCAGCGCGCCGGCCACGAGGAACACGGCGCCGGCGCCATACGCCGTGCCGATCGCCGGCAGCACCAGCAGCGAGATCGCAACGCCGGCCGGCCAGGAGTTGACGAAGATCGCCATCGCGGTGGCGATCTCCTTACCCGCAAACCAGTCGGTGCCCATCTTGGTGAGCTGCACGGTCAGCAGCACGCCGCCGGCACCGGAGGCGAGCCGGCCCGCCATCTGCCAGCCCCAGACGTCGGTGGTGGCCATGACGAGACTGCCCGCTGTCATCAGCAGCAGCGCCACGATCGTGGTGGGCTTGTCGCCAAGCGTCCGGCCGATCGCGCCGCCCGGCAGCGCCAGCACGATGCCCGGTGTGAAATAGAGTCCGATCAGGATGCCGATATCGGCGAGTCCGACGCCGAAGCTCTGCTGCAGCAGCGGCGCGACCGCGGCCACGCTCTGGAATTGGAACGCGATGGTGAGGCGAACGACGAACAGGATCGCAAGTATGCCCCAGCGATTGCGCAACGCTTCATCTCCCCAAACCCTATATCGAGCGTGCGGTGGGGAGACGCCGGAGTCAACCGCAAGCTCTGAGCTTACGACTTCCTCGTCGCACGCCGATAGAGGAGACATAGCAGCGCCAGCAGCACCGCGGCCGAGAGCCCGAGCGACCAGTGAATGCCGATCGCCGCACCGAACAGGCCGACCGTGATGCCGCTGAAGGCTCGCATCCCGAGCCCGGCCATGTTGTAGAGGCCGACGACGCGGCCGCGAATATCGGACGGCGCGTTCAACTGCACCAGCGCCTGCGCCATTGTGTTGAACGACAGCTCGAAGAAGCCTGCAAAGAACAGCAGCACGATCGCGACCGGATAGATCCGCACCGAGGCGAAGCCGAGCAGCGCCACGCTCCACAGCATGGCGAGCAAGATCGCGGTGCGCGGCGTGCCCTTGAGCCGTCCCCATGATTCCAGCGCGATGCCGGCGAGCAGCGCGCCGGCAGCATCGGCCGCGAGCAGCACGCTATAGGAGATGCCGGGATCGCCGTGGCCGAGATCGCCGGCAAAGCCGGGCATCTGTGCGTGATAGGCGTTGCCGATCATGAACGAGGTGAGGCCGGCAAGCCATGTCATCGCCGTCAGCACCGGCTGCGTGCCGATGGCACGGATCGTCAGCATGATGTCGGCAAGGCCGCGCACGGCGAAGCGCCGCACAGCGACACTCTTGTCCCGCACCGGCGCCCAGAACAGCCACAGCAGCATCGGCAGATAGAACAGCGTGTTGAAGATGATGCCATGCGAGGTGCCGAGCGTCAGCATGATGATGCCGCCGACGGCAGGTCCGACCAAAATGCCGAGATAGCGCGCCATCGCATTCAGCCGCACCGCGCTCGGAAGATCGGCGGGGCCGACGAGATCATAGAGCAGCAGCTGGTTCGGCGTCTGCCACAACACGCCGGCGCAGCCATGGATCACCAACAGCAGCATGGCGTGCCACATCTCGATGGTGTCGGTGATGAAGAAGAAACCCCATCCGGCCGAAGCAACGATGAACACCAGCATGCCGCATTGAATGATGCGGCGCGGATCGACCCGGTCGGCGAGCCCGCCAACCGCGACCGAGAACAGCAGGAACGGCAGCCAGTGCGACAGCACGGCAAAACCCGCCAGCGCCGGCGAATGGAATTTCTGGAACACCACCCAATAGCTGATCACATGCTCGATATTGTCCGCCATCATCGCTAGCACGTAAGCGATGAACTGGAGGCGGTACGGCACGGATTTCATCGCCGCGAACGAGCCGGACGCGACGACAGGATTCTGAGGGAGGGGGTTCAAGCGGGCACCTGGGGTGGGACTTTTCGCGCCGTGCCTACACGTTCGCCGTCGAGCGCTCAAGACACTTGGGTGTGTGAGGACAGCGGTCCCGTAGCCCGGATGAGCGAAGCGATATCCGGGAACGCCGGCCCCGCATGTCGCTTCGCTCATGCGGGCTACGAGGCCGCGGCTTGGCACGACCGTGCATCTCACATACGCTGCTCGTCAGCTCGCACCAATCAGCCATAGTAAAAGCGGGCATCGAGGAAACCTCCATGGACCAGATCCGCGTCTGCACCCACGCAGGGCCCGGCAGCGAACCCGTCATCCGCTCCGTGCCGTGGCCGAAGGTCGGCCGGAAGGCGGCGCTGATCAAGGTCGGTGCGTGCGGCGTCTGCGGCACGGACCTGCACATTTTGAAGGGGCACTGGCCGAAGCCGCTGCCGTGGCCGTTCACGCTCGGCCATGAGCTCGGCGGAATCATCGTCGAATGCGGCGACGAATTCACCGAGGACTTCATGAGCAAGCCGCTGAAGGTCGGATCAAAGGTGATGATCCCGCCGCTGATGCCCTGCGGCCGTTGCTATTACTGCATCCATTTTCCGCAAGTCGCCAACAAGTGCCTGACGCCGGTCTATTACGGCCGCTATCTCGGCTTCGACAAGGCGCCTCACATGTGGGGCGGCTGGGCCGAATATGTCTATGTCGATCTCGATATGCTGCCGGGCACCAAGATCTACAAATTGCCTGACGACATGTCGCTGCGGCTGGGGGCGCTGTCGGAGCCGCTGACCTCCTGCATCCGCGCCTTCAATCGCGCCAGCCGCGCCGGTGGTTTCACCTGGGGCGACACGGTGGTGATCCAGGGCTCGGGCCCGATCGGCATTCTCGCGGTTGCCGCCGCGCAGGAGATGGGAGCAGGGCGCGTCATCTGCGTCGGTGCGCCGGAGGAGCCGCGGCTCAAGCTCGCGCGTGAGTTCGGCGCCGAGGCGACGGTGAACATCGACGAACTGAAATCGCCCGAGGCACGCATCGCGCGCGTACGCGACATCGTCGGCGGCTTCGGCGCCGATCTGGTGATGGATTGCTCGGGCCATCCCTCCGCCGGCCCCGAAGGCATCGAGATGCTGCGCGACGGCGGCACCTATGTCGAGATGGGCCAGTTCACCGACGCCGGCTCGATCGAGACCTCCTGGCACCGCATCTGCACCAAGGACCTCAATGTGCTGGGCTCCTGGGGTTTTACCGCCAACGATCTGCCGCTCGGCGTCGACATGCTCTATCGCACCCGTGACAAATATCCCTGGCTGAAGATGCAGACGATCTATCCGTTCACGGAAGAAGGCGTCGCGCAGGCGGTCAGGGATGCGATGGCGATGAAGACGGTGAAGTCAACCATCGTGCCGTGGCCGGAGCTGGTGGAGTAGCGATGGCATCGATCCCGCACGAGCTCGCGGCGTTTCTGGTCGAATCCAAGCGCCGCACCTATGCGGGGCTGGACGACGACGCCACCGTGGCCGCTCCGCTGCTCAGAGGCTCCAAGCAGCTCGAGCATCGCGCGTCGCCTTATGCCTATCGCGATATCTATTTCGGGATGGGGTTCTTCGTCGGGCAGGAGACCGTGTCCCGGGATGGGCGCGTCATCTGGTCGATGAGCTACAGCGGGGGCGTCCGCGCGGAGATCACGGGGCGAGACACCTTCCTTGCGATCTACAAATTCCTGCGCCAGGCACTACTGGCCGGATCCGTGGAGGAGCCGTACCGGGGGCCGCATCTGTTTGAGCAGGACGGCATGGTTTACCGTAACGAGGTCGAAGGCTCGCTCGATCGTTTCCACGGCATCGAGACGATTGCGCAGGAGGATGGCGCGCTGCTTTACGAGCTGCGCTATGGTGGCGGGCTGCTGCGCTAGATGATCCGTAGCCCGGATGGAGCGCAGCGCAATCCGGGATTCTCGCCTGCGGCTCCCCGCATTCCGCTACGCTCCATACGGGCTACGGGGCCGGCGTTTGGAATGAAGGACGAGATGACAAACGAACAAACGACCGAACCAGGCCAGCGCACCCGCTCACCCTTCCGCGCTATCCGCGCGATCGAGTACACCGTCATCTTCGTGCGCGATATGGTGGCGATGCGCCGCTTCTACGAGGAGGTTCTCGCATTTCCGGTGCTGCGGGAGTTGTCGGCGAACTGGATCGAGTACGGCCTGGGCCCTAACACGTTGGCTCTCGCAAAGCCGGGCCGGACTGCGACTGACGCGCCTGTGCCGCACAGGAGCGCCTCGCTGCAACTGGCCTTCAAGGTGTCCGCGGCCGAAGTCGATGCATGTGCCGACGAACTCGCACGCCACAGCGTGGCGCTGCTGTCACCGCCGACGAACCAGTCGTTCGGGCACCGGACGCTGTTCTTCCGCGACCCTGACGGCAATCTCTTGGAGGTCTATGCGGAGATCTGAACCGCGCAGCTGCGGGGCTGTGCACGAAAAGTTCCACAGAAAATCCGCGAGTTATTCACGCCGGGGTGAAACTTAGGCCCGGGTTTCGGCTTTCAGTTCACGGGAGAGATCATCGTGAAGCGGATCCTGAAACCCGTCACTTACATCCTGGCCGCCATCTACTTCCTGGTGGATGCGGTCTTCATGGCCGTGGCGAGGCCAATCTCGCGCTGGATCGAGCGGCATCTCCAATTGAAGCGATTGCGCGGCTGGATCAGATCGCTGTCGCCTTATTGCTCGCTTGCCCTGTTTTCCGTGCCCGTCATTATCCTGGAGCCGGTCAAGCCCGTGGCGGCCTATCTCGCGGCAACCGGCCAGATCGTGAGCGGGGCCGTGACGTTCATCGTCGGCGAGCTGCTCAAGCTCGTCCTGGTCGAGCGCCTGTTCCATCTCACGCGTGACAAGCTGATGCGGATTCCGGCATTTGCCTGGACGTACGGCAAGTACTCCGAGGTGAAGGCGTGGCTGCAGGCAACCGACGCCTGGCGCGCCATCCGCGCACTGAGCCGCGCGGCCAGGGACACTCTTGTGCGGGCAAGAGCTAGACTGGTCGGCGGCTTCAGCAGCCTGGTGACCTCCAGGGATTAGGGCTGCAGGCATAGAGCTGCGCTGGGCGAGTTGCCCTCTATGCGAGCTTGCGGGCCGCGGCGGTGGCTTTGTCGCCCGTATTCGGCGTGCCGGTCGGCTCGATGAGCAGGAGATGAACCTCCTCGCGCGCGACCGGTCGATGCTCAACACCTTTGGGCACGACATAGAGTTCGCCCGGACCGAGCGTCACCGTGCGATCCCGCAATTCGATGTCCAGACTGCCTTTCAGGACGAGAAAGAAATCGTCGGTGTCATCGTGCTTGTGCCAGGTGAATTCTCCCTTCACCTTCACCACCATCACGTCGCAATCGTTGAAGGTCGTGATCGTGCGTGGCGACCAGAAATCCCCAAAAGTCGCGAGTTTGTCGGCAAGCGAAATGCCGTCGGCCATGTGTTCTCCCGTTCTTCCGTGCGGCACGATTTGGGTCGAGCGATGCCAGCAGCTATTTGACATATCCCGACGATATGGCCCGCGCCCATTTCGGGTGGTCGTTGGCGAGGGCACGGGACGATGCGGCGTCCCAATCGTATTCGAGGGCCAAGAGTTCGGCCTGCCAGCCCCTTTGTCGCTTCGTGAGGATTGCATATCGCGCGTGCGGCGAGCGGTATTCCAGGTTTGCGGCAACGGGAATGTCTGCGAAGACCGGGCAACCAACGCTCCCTGGATTGAGAACCAGACAGTCATGAGGTCCGTGAACGACGGCCTGGCGGTGGCTATGACCACACAGCACCACACGCGCCGTCGGCTCACTCGCGAGGCGCATTGCCAGCACGTCGCGGCGTGCCGGTACGAAGCGGCCGTCGTCGAGCGTTTCTTCCAGCAGGCATGTCGTATCGTTGTCGGGCGTGCCGTGGCAGGCCAGGATACCATCGTCCAGCCGTATTTGGGAAGGCAGGCTGTGGAGTGCGAGACGTTGCTCCGCAGTCAATGCGTTGCGCGCAAACAGGCCTGCGGACGAGAGCTTGTCGTCCGGAAACTCCTCAATCCAGCGATCATGGTTTCCGCGTACGGTCGGCAACGACAGCGCCTCGAGAGCTTCGAAAGTCTCTTTCGGCCACAACGGACTGGTGACGCAATCGCCCAGGTTGACCGTACGATCGACGCCACGCGCCTTGATGTCGGCCAGCACCGCCTCCAGCGCGGCAAGGTTGCCGTGGATATCGGAAATGACTGCCAATCGCATCGTCGTGCTCCCTAGTCCAATCGGCCTGAGCTTAGCCCTGTTGTGCGTCTCCGGCAGCTCCAACCGTGCATAATTTAAGCGAGGTGGCCGTGAAAATCTGCAGCCTCGCCCCAAAATCCCGCTATATGCAGCAAAACGGCTCGAAAACGCTGGATGTAGTGGGTCGAGCTGGCCAGTAAGCTTATTCTCGGCATCGCCAAAGCCATGCGTCATAGGCATGGTGATTTGCCCGCACTTGGCGTAAAGAGCGTCCAAATCAAATCACCACGCGTGCGGCTGGACCATTTGCCGCCTACGCAGCTTCAGGTCGCGCGGCTCGACGTTCCGCGCCTGGACCAACCAAGGTTTATCCCGTGTCTTTTCCGACCATGAGTGCGCCGCTCGCCCGAGCTTTGGCCGAGCGCAACTACGACCGTCCGACCCCCGTTCAGCTCGCAGTGCTCACGGACGAGGCCGCTGACCGCGACCTCTTGGTTTCGGCCCAGACCGGCTCCGGCAAGACGCTGGCCTATGGGCTGGCCATGGCCAAGGACCTGCTGGGTGACGCCGAGCGGTTCGAGCGGGCGGGTGCACCGCTCGCCCTGATCGTGGCGCCGACCCGCGAGCTCGCGTTGCAGGTCCATCGCGAGCTGGCGTGGCTGTACGAGCATGCGAGCGGGCGCGTCGTCTCCTGCGTCGGCGGCATGGACCCCAGGCGCGAGCAGCGGGAGCTTGCGGCCGGCGCTCATATCGTCGTCGGCACGCCCGGCCGGTTGTGCGATCATTTGCGCCGCGGCCGTCTCGACATCTCGGAATTGAAAGTGGTCGTGCTCGACGAGGCCGACGAGATGCTCAATCTCGGCTTTCGCGAGGACATGGAGTTCATCCTCAAGACCACGCCGGACACCCGCCGCACCCTGATGTTCTCGGCGACGTTCCCGCGCGGCATCGTCGCGCTGGCCAAGCAGTATCAGCAGCGGGCGTTCCGGATCGAGGTCGCCGGCGACGAAGGCGGTCATGCCGATATCGAGTACCGCGCGATCCGGATCGCGCCCGGCGATGCCGAGCACGCCGTCGTCAACGTGTTGCGCTTTTACGAGGCGCCGAGCGCGCTGGTATTCTGCAGCACGCGCGATGGCGTCCGGCATTTGCAGGCGGCGCTGCTGGAGCGCGGCTTCTCCGTGGTCGCCTTGTCAGGCGAATTGACGCAGAACGAGCGGACCACGGCGCTGCAGTCGCTGCGCGACGGACGCTCGCGGGTCTGCGTGGCGACCGATGTCGCCGCCCGCGGCATCGATCTGCCGAGCCTCGATCTCGTCATTCATGCCGACCTGCCCAACGACGCCGAGGTCATGCAGCATCGCTCCGGCCGCACCGGCCGCGCGGGCCGCAAGGGGACGAGCGTCATGCTGGTGCCGCCCGTGCGGCGGCGGCGTGCGGAAATGCTGCTGAACGTCTCGGGCATCGACGCGGTCTGGGGGACCGCGCCGCAGCCGGATGAGATCCGCAAGCTCGATCACGAGCGCATGAAAGACGTGCTGTTCACGGAGGAGACGACCGCCGACGATCTGGCGCTGGCGCAGGCGCTATTGGCCGAGCGGTCGGCTGAGGAGATCGCCGCGTCTCTCGCACGGCTCTATCGCGCGCGGCTGCCGTCGCCCGAAGACATCATGGATCCCGGCGAGCGAGCTGGCCGGCCGCGCGAGGATCGCGGTCGCAACGATACGCGCGCTCCGCGCGACGATGTCCGCGCTTCGCGTGGCGATGACCGCCCCGAAAGGGCTCGGGCCAAATCGGGGAAATCGTCGAAACATGGCATGGCCGATGGCAGCGTCTGGTTCCGGGCCAACATCGGACGAAAAAAGAATGCGGAAGCGCGCTGGCTGTTGCCGATGATCTGCCGCCGTGGCGGCATCGACAAGAACGATATCGGCGCGATCAAGATCATGGACACCACGACCGAGTTCGAGATTTCCGAGCGGGTCGTGGAATCTTTCGCCGCCAAGATCAAGCGTCCGGACAAGGAAGACAACATTCGCATCGAGTCCATGGCGGATGCGCCGCAACGGCAGGCATCTTCGGAAGAGCGGTCCCACGCGCCGCGGCGCGAGAGCAGCGACAGCGACCATCGTGAACGCCGCGACGATCGCCCGCGCGAGCCGGGCGGGTTCAAACCGCAAGGCAAGCCACACGGCAAGACACACGGCAAATCGCACGAAAAGCCATACGGCGAGCGTACGCCGAAATTCGACGATGCTCCTTCCTTCGCAAAAAAGAAGAAGCACAAGAACAAGCCGGGCTATGCTGAGCCCTCGGTCACGTCGTGGTCTGAGAAGGGCGCTCCCGGGAAAAAGCCGAAGACGAAAAAGAAGTATCGCGCCTGACTGCAGCTGCACGGCGCGGACGGCAATGATGCTGCCGGATTTCACCGGCGGCATTATCTCGGAAATCAAGTCTGAGCAGCGAGGTCGCGCAGCATGTATGTTGCGCTGTCGCTGTAGGTCGCGAGCTTTGCCCGCAGCTTCGCATCAGTCGTGACGGACCGAAAGCCGAGACGCTCCCACAGCGGCCGCGTGGCGTAGACCGACACCAATGCGAGCGTCGCAATCGCTGACGCGCGCGCGAGCTGTTCGATTGCCAGCACATAATCGCGCACGACACCGCCGCGAAAATCAGGCAGCACCGCGACGTCGTGCAAATAGAGGCAATCCGCATCGTCGGGCAATTGCTCGAGCAAGCCGTCGAGCGGGGGAATCCGGTGCTGCATCCAGGGATGCGCGAGACCGTAGCCGACGATCCCGTCGTCCGCGACGAGCACGCGGCAGCCGTCGGGATAGAGCCGCATTTTTTCCGCGAGCACCTCGGGGCGTTCAGGCAGATCAGGATGGATCCGCACTGCGATCGTGCTGATCGCCGGCAGATCGGAGGCGCGCCCGGGACGCCAATGCGGCTTGCTCATGTCGATCCGTCGTTCCGTCTCAATCATTTCCAGTTTATTCCGATGCGACGATGCGTGCAGCGAAAAATATCTTTGCCGCCATCTCAGGAATACGACGGCTCGCGCGGCGTCCTATCGATGCAAGCCCATTGCATGACAGGAGAGACCATGACCACAACCTCGATCCGCCTCGCGCTCACGCTCGCAATATCGCTGGCGCTGGCTCCCACTGCTTTCGCGGCACCGCCGGCCAAGACCGGCAAGACCGACAAAGGCAACGTGCTCACCGATGCCAAGGGCATGTCGCTCTATACTTTCGACAAGGATGCTGACGGCAAGTCGGCCTGCAATGGTCCGTGTGCGACCAACTGGCCGGTGCTGAAAGCCGAGGCCAGCGATGCCGCCGCCGACGGCTACACCGTCATCACGCGCGACGACGGCTCGAAGCAGTGGGCCTACAAGGGCAAGCCGCTCTACACCTTCGCCAAGGACACAAAGCCCGGCGACGTCACCGGCGACGGCTTTCTCAACGGTGCCTGGCATCTGGCGATGCCGTGAGCAGGGTGCACTGCTAGCGCAGCCCCTCATACACCATCAGCCCGCGTGCGATTTGCAGCTTGCGGATCGCGCGTGGCAGCAGTTTTTCCGGCTGGTGCAGATAGCGCCAGGAGGTGAGGGCGAACGGGCCAAGGGCGCCGCATTCGTCGTCGAACGGCGCGAGCACGCCTGTCACGCTCACCGGTGTATGCGGGCGGGCATTGAACGGCAGCAGCAGCAGCTCGAGATGCGCCTTGCTGCCGTCCTCGCGCGCGGCGGTGACGCCGGCGATTGCGCCGAGGCTCTCGTCGGCGACGATGGTCGTGATCTCCTCGACCTCGCGGCGGCTAGCCTCGTTGAACAGCGCCGCAAAACTCGAGTCCTTGAGGTCGCGCCCTGCGAGCGCGCAAACGCGCGTGCCGGCGACGCGGAACGGGAAGCCGAGATGGGGCTCGCAGGACAGCACGAAGATGTCTCCGAGCAGGCCGCGCACGGCAGCCGGATCGATATCGGCCCGGTCTGGCGCCCGCGCAGTGCCGCGCTTTTCGTTCCAATATGCGAAGAATTCGCGGCTTGACGGATGTTTCATGACTGAACGCTTACCCCGGGGCGCAACCTCGCGGGACAAACCTGTCCCGCTTCAGTGCAGCCGCGATCCCTGTGTTGTTGTGCAGGAGGGGCTTTGCAGCGTCCATGCCGCAGCGGCGTTTTCGGCGTCCCTGGCGCTGCCTTTGCGTCGTTAACGTTAAGTTAACTATGCGCTTTCCGCGCGCCACGCCGCTGCTATGGTGATCGCGGTCGCAAGCTTCGCCGCTTTTCTCCAGGTTCTCGGCGAGGCCTGTACACAGGCGTCAAACAGTTTGGTCACCGGCCGCGGGGAGGGGTGGGGATATTCCCGTCTCTCTGGGTACCGGAAGTCCGACACGGATAGGCAGGGCTTTCCCAGGGCCCTGCCTTTTCCTTTTGTGCACTTGCGCAGGGCGGGCAAAGGCGACTATCTCCAAGGCCTGTCGTCAAGCCTGTCGCTCCGTTCGCGCCTGAAAGCGAAGCCGCCTTGGATTCCCCGCCAAATTCTCCGCCGCAAGATCCTCCGTCGCAAGATGCTTCGCTGGCAGTGCCGGCCGTCGTTGAGGAGGCTCCGCGCGAGCCGATCCTGACGCTGCCGTTCGCGCTGACGGCCTATATCCTCTTGCTCGCGGTGATCCATCTGCGGGTGCTGCTGCCGCCGGAGCTCGAGAACTGGACCATCGACGTCTTCGGTTTCATCCCCAAGCGTTACGATTCCTCGCTGCTGAATCTGGAGATCCCCGGCGGGGCCGGCGCCAAGGTCTGGACCTTCGTCACCTATTCGCTGCTCCACGCCAATCTCACCCATATCGGCTTCAACGTGTTGTGGCTGTTGCCGTTCGGCAGCGCGCTGGCGCGGCGCTTTGGCGCCATCAGGTTCTTCCTGTTCCTCGCGGTGACGGCGGCGGCCGGCGCGCTCGCCCATCTCGTCACCCACGAGCACGCGGTGGCGCCGATGATCGGCGCCTCGGCCTCGGTGTCGGGCGCGATGGCGGCGGCGATTCGCTTCGCCTTCGTTCGCGGCAGCTTCCTGTCATTCAGCCGATCGGATGCCGATACCGCCGCAAGAGTTCCGGCGCTGCCGCTGTCGCGCGCGTTGCGCGACGGGCGGGTGCTCGGCTTCCTCGCGGTGTGGTTCGGCGTCAACATCGTCTTCGGCGTCGGCGCGATCGGCGTAGATAGCGAGACCACGAGCGTTGCCTGGCAGGCGCATATCGGCGGCTTCCTTGCCGGCCTGTTGCTGTTCACGCTGTTTGATCCCGTGCCGCGCGTGCGAAGCGATGCTGCGGATGCGTCATCGCAGGACATTTCGGGCCGTATTTGAACCGGCGCTTGCGGCGCCGCCCGAATTCATCCATCATTCCCGAGAAGAATGTTCCGAAGCGACAGGCCGCTAGAGGCGATGCTTCGCAAAGCGCCTGAGCGTGAAACCGGCGCTGAAACTGTTAGTTGAAGACTCGAAGAACAAGTCCGGACCGCGAACAGCGGACGGTTCCGATTTAGGGAGGCGACAATGACGGTACGTTCGATTCTCAACACCAAGGGCCACCAGATCATGAGCGTCGAGCCGGACGCGAAGCTGGCGGCCGCGGTCAAACTGCTCGGCGAGAAGAAGATCGGCGCGGTGCTGGTGATGAACCAGAGCCGGCTGGAAGGCATCCTGTCGGAGCGCGACATCGTGCGGGTGATCGGCGAGCGCGGCGCCGGCGCGCTCGAGGAGCCGGTCGCTCAGGTCATGACCCGCAAGGTCGTCACCTGCAAGGAGACCGACACGGTCGCCGAGCTCATGGAGATGATGACCACCGGAAAGTTCCGCCATCTGCCCGTGGTCGACAATGGCAAGGTGGTCGGCCTGATCTCGATCGGCGACATCGTCAAGCGCCGGGTGCAGGAATACGAGTCCGAGCAGGAAGCTCTGCGCGACTACATCAAGACCGCCTGATCAGTAAGACCGCCTGATCAGGCCTGCTGGTCGGCTTTGGGCGCGGCGCCCTCGGGCGCGGGTGCCAGTTCGTGGATTGCCTCCTGGATGGACTCCAGCGCGCGCTCGGCAGCGCGGGTGCCCAGGGCTATGAGGTCCTCGGAGCGGTGGAAATCGAACCAGCCGAATTGGCCGATCCGCGGTGTGATCAGCATATCGGGCGGATCGCCGGCGAGGCGGGCGCGGGTGATGCGGTCCTGCATGATGTTGAAGGCGTCGACCATCACCGAAGAGAGGCCGGGCCGGGCGCTGCCGCCGCCGAAGAACTCGCGCTTCACCGTCTTCTCGGGCGAGAAGAATCTCGGGAAGCGCCGCTTTGACGGCGGCTCTTCGGCCGCGGGGATCACCGGTTCAGGCATCGCGCCGTGCGAATAGACCGTCGTCGAATAGGTGAAGATGTCGCTGGAAAGATTTGCGGCGATGACGATTTCCGCGCCGAGCGCGCGGGCCGCCGAGACCGGCACCGGGTTCACCAATGCGCCGTCGACCAGCCAGCGATCGCCGATCAGGACCGGAGAGAAGATGCCCGGCAGCGCGTAGGAGGCGCGCATCGCGTCGACCACGCGGCCGCGCGTCAGCCAGATCTCGTGGCCGGTGCGGACCTCGGTCGCGACGGCGGCGAACTTGACCGGGAGGTCCTCGATCTGGCTCTGGCCGCAGGCGGCCTCGAGCCGGGTCGCCAGCTTCTCGCCGCCGATCAGGCCGGAGCCGTTGAGGCGGATGTCGAGGTAGCCGAGGATGTTGCGCATCCCTTGCAGGCTGCGGCCCCATTCTTCCAGCGTATCGAGCCGGCCGGCCGCATAGAGGCCGCCGACCACCGCGCCGATCGAGGTGCCGACCACGACGTCGGGCACGATTCCGTTGGCGAGCAGGGTCCGGATAATGCCGATATGAGCGAAGCCGCGCGCCGCGCCGCCGCCAAGCGCAAGGCCGATGACCGGCCGGCGGATGCTGCCCAGGCCGACTTTCTCGGTGACCTTATCGCTGTTCGAACCCCGACCCTTCAATATGTCCAGCACCGAAACTCTCCTACGCCGGGACCCGCCATCAGACTAGGCACCGTACTCGCGCTCCGCCAGAACCGGGCCGAAGCATGGTTTATGCCGGTTTGGGAAGCGCGCGGGGCAGGAGTATGGCGAGGCGCGGCTGCCTCTCGGGTAATCACGCAGGCGTCAACCGGGTTCCAAAACCTGTCGGGCCGTATTTCTCAGGGGGACAGAGGCTTGAATTTGCCGCGTTTTCGGTGAAAAGCAGGTGGCATGATTCTCGGGGGTGACGGCATCATCGGATGGCGGCGCAGCGCATCGCTGCTGCCGGCCTTGGTCCTTGCTGCCTGCCTCTATACCCTTGGCCAAAATGCTGCGCAGGCGCAGCTTTTCTCCGATCGTCCGCCGCCGGTACCGCCGGCTTCAGTGCCCGATCCCGGCGGTGCCGTCAGCCTGGCGCCGCCCTCCGGCCCGGGTGCCGGACCACCGAGCCTGCCGCCGACCCTGTTGCAGCCGACCACGCCCAGCATGCCGCCGCCCGCGGTCACGACCGTGCCGTCCGCCCCGCCGCTCAACGCGGCCGTGCCCGGACAGGGCGTGCTGTCGCTGACGGCCAAATACGGCAAGGACACCCCGCCGATCACCAGCGGCCTGGTCTGGCGCGTGTTTGCCGATCGTCCCGACGAAAACGGCACCTTCAAGCTGATCCGCGAGGACCGCAATGCCACGCCGAACATCGTGCTGCCGCCCGGCAATTACGTCGTGCACGTCGCCTTTGGCCTGGTCAGCGCGGTGCGCACCGTCAGCCTGAAGGCCGAAACCGACCGGGAATCCTTCGTGCTGCCCGCCGGCGGCTTGCGCATCGAGGGCCGCGTCGGCACCAGCCGCATTCCGCAGAACCAGATCTCGTTCGCGATCTACAAGGGCAGCCAGTTCGAATCCGGCGAGCGCGCCTCCCTGGTGCCGAACGTCGCCGCAGGTGACGTCGTGCTCCTGCCGGAGGGCACCTACTACATCATCTCGAATTACGGCGACGCCAATTCGGTGGTGCGCTCGGACATCCGCGTCCAGGCCAGCAAGCTCACCGACGTCACCATCACCCACCGCGCCGCCGTCATCACGCTCAAGCTCGTCAGCGACAGGGGCGGCGAAGCGCTCGCCAACACTGCCTGGTCGGTGCTGACCCCGGGCGGCGACGTCATCAAGGAATCGATCGGCGCCTTTCCGCGCGTCGTGCTCTCCGAAGGCGAATACCGCGCCATCGCCAAGAACGAGGGCAAGGTCTACGAGCGCGGTTTCAACGTCGTCAACGGCGTCGACGGCGAGGTGGAAGTCGTCGCGCGGTAGTGCTTGAGCGGTGATACCGCATGCGGCCTGACGCTGATCTCCGTGTCTGGTGAACGCTTCTCATTCAGCGCACGGATCCCCCATATCTCATTACCGCCAGTCCCGTGTGCAAAGCAGATGCTCTCCGCTGCTCCGTTTGGTGTTGCGATTTGAGTAGCTTTGTCAGCGCTACCAAGCAGGACCGATCAACACCGGCACCGCCGGCTTATTCCAGCGTCGCCGCGACTTGCTCACAGCCGGTGCAAGATACCTATTTCCGATAATCAATTTTATTCGCTTTCCATCCTGCCGCGTTATATGTCGGACATCACTCCAACGGGGGAGGCCGGAGCAGGCTCGTGCGTCTGCGAGACCGGCAAGGAGCAGGGGCCAAGCTCGTCGGCATGTTCGAAGTGATCCTCACCAGGCGTAAGCGGTTCGGCTGGCGGTGGCAGGTGTGCGACCAATCCGGCAAGAAATTTGCCGATGGCTTCGAGCGCACCCGGCCGTCCGCCAAATATCATGGCGAGCGCGCATTGTTCTTCCTGTTGTCGCAGGCCCATCTGCGCAATCGCTTGGCGACGTCCAGCGAGGACTAGTCGCGACTCGCGTGCAGTCCGGTAGGTCTCGTAGCCCGGGTGAGCGAAGCGATACCCGGGACAGCTCGTGGTAGGAATCCCGGATGTCGCTTCGCTCATCCGGGCTACAAGATATCGCGTTGCCCGTCGGGCAAAACACCCAAGCTGCCGGTCAACCCGCGTGGCTCAAAATATTCCACTTTACCGAATTTCGGAATTACGTATATTTCGCCTCACTCCGGCCCAAGGAAGAGGGGCGTATCGCGATCGTCACGAACGCGGGCCGGACGGCGGTGGACGTGGGCCACATCGGCGCGAAGGGTTTCGCAGGGCGGGCAACCGTGAGCGAAGCCGCCGCGCACACGACCGGTGTGATCGGCGTACGGCGAAATCGTGTGGTCCTGGCGCCCGGGGTCTGTGCGCCAAGCGTTGCGGTGATGTCGCGGCCCAACCGGGGCGCGTGCATCAGCCATCCGCAAGGCGACGGGGGCAATAGTGCATCGCTCCCCGGGGAGAGCGCGACATAAAGCCGTAAAACCACTGCGCAGGGAAGGCCGGATGTTCAGGCTTCACCTGTATGCCGCTGTGCAATGTTCTTACGACAATCTCGCACAGTGGACCGCGGGTGCCAGCCGGCACCCGGTCTTCCCTGCGCCCTCTTTTCATTTGAGGGTGAGGCATCGAAGCAAAGCTCGGGCGAATGCGCCGCGAGGATGCGAAGGTGCGTCTGCGATCGAAAATGTGAATGGAAGCGTGACGCTGCCGCCCAGAGACTCCGTCATTGCGAGCGCAGCGAAGCAATCCAGTCTGCCGCCGCGGAGAGATTCTGGATTGCGTCGCTGCGCTCGCAATGACGATGCTGATGCAGCGGTGCGCCAAAGCTTCGGTCTCACGCGCCTCCTACGCAACGCCTTCGCAAAACCGTCACAGTCTCTAACGCCCACTAACCAACGCCCGACTTTAAACTGTCATAATCGCCGAACGGAACCCGCGCTCGTGCGCTCTTTACACGCCGTTAAGCGCGGCTGCATTGGATGCAGCGGAAAGTGCGTTGGGGACTGCCATGAGTGCCGTGAAGAAAGTGTCGGGAAAACCGGCCGCCGAAATGTTCGACGACATCCCGGTGCTTCAGCGCAAATGGCGTGCCGCGTTGAAGCCGGGCGAACGGCTGCCGCGCTACGAGGACGTGATGCTCGGCAGCCTGGGACGGCTCGCCGACCACATCGCGCTGCTCAAGGGCGACGGCGCGCTCGAACTGTCGCGCAGCGGACGCTACGTGCAGAAATGGCTCGGCGAAGAGCGCTGGGACATCCCGGTTGCCGCGCTCTCGCCCGATTGCGCTACCGCGCTGTTGGAAGCCGCGGCGAGCGCGCTCGCCAACGGGCGGCCACACCTGGCCAGCGCCCATTGCGTGCGCGACGGCATGGTCAGGACGTTTGATGTGCTGGCGCTTCCGACCGCATCGCGCTGGGGCGCGACGCTGGTCGGCGCCTACATCAACGAACGCGGCGCGCAATACAATCTCCTGGACGCGATCTTCGCTTCGACCGACGACGCGGTGGTCTCGCTGGCGACGCTGCGCGACGCGGATGGCAAGCCGTTCGATCTCCAGGTCGTGCACCACAACAAGAGTGCGGCGCTGCTGCTGAAGGCCGAAGGGGCGAGCCTGCTGTGGCGCCGCATCGGCGAGGGGGACACGCTGCTGGCCTCGGTTGAAGTCATGGAATTCTTGCTCAAAGCCGTCTCCGGCGGTCGCGGCGAGCAGCTCGAGATCGAGAGCGACGGACGCCATCTCCGGCTGAGCGCCACCGCGTTTGCCGACGTGGTCTCGCTGACGATCTCGGATGTCACTGTGTTGAAGCGGCGCGACGCCTCTTTCCGCCTGCTGTTCGACAACAACCCGATGCCGATGTGGGTGTTCGACGCCGCGAGCAAGCAGTTTCTCAGCGTCAACGACGCCGCGGTCCAGCATTACGGCTACAGCCGCGCCACCTTCCTGCGCATGAAATTGCACGAAATCTGGCCGCAGGACGAATGGGGCAGCCACGCCGAGGCGCTCGAACGCGTCGGCGACGCCTATCACTCCTCGCGCAACTGGCGGCATCTGCGCGCCGACGGCAGCGAGATCGAGGTGCTGACCTTCGGCCGCCGCGTCGCCTTCGACGATCGCGACGGATATCTGGTCGCGGTGGTCGACATCACCGAACGGCGCAAGGCCGAGGCGCGGATCGCCCACATGGCGCACCATGACGGGCTCACCGATCTGCCGAACCGCGAATATTTCCAGGAGCGCTTGAAGCAGGCGCTCGACCAGGCCAGCGGAAAGCGGGTCGGCGTGCTCTACCTCGACCTCGACCTGTTCAAGAACGTCAACGATTCCTTCGGCCATCCGGTGGGCGACCGCCTGTTGAAGGAGGTTGCCACCCGTCTGAGCACCGCGGTCCGCGGCGCCAATCTCGCGGCCCGGCTCGGCGGTGACGAGTTCGCGGTGATCCTGGCGGCCGACGTCACGCCCAACGAGGCCAGCGCCTGCGCGGGCTTGCTGATCGACCTGCTGAAGGCGCCCTACGAGATCGAGGGTCAGGAGATGGTGATCGGCGCCAGCATCGGCATCGCGCTATCGCCGGGCGACGGTACGACGTCGGAAGAGTTGATGCGCAACGCCGATATGGCGCTGTACCGGGCGAAATCCGACGGCGGCGGCGTGCATCATTTCTTCGAGCGCGAGATGGATCTGCAGGCGCAGAAGCGCCGTGACATGGAGCTCGATCTGCGCCGCGCGTTTGCCAATGGCGAGTTCGAGCTGCACTACCAGCCGCTGGTCTCGATCGCCTCCGACCGCATCTCCGGCTTCGAGTCGCTGCTGCGCTGGCATCACCCCGACAAGGGCATGATCTCGCCGGCGGAGTTCATTCCGGTCGCCGAGGACATCGGCCTGATCACCCAGCTTGGTGAGTGGGTGCTGCGCGTAGCTTGCTCCGAGGCGGTGAAATGGCCCGTCGACGTCAAGGTCGCGGTCAATCTGTCGCCGGCGCAGTTCCGAAGCCGCAATCTGGTTCAGGTCGTGATCTCGGCACTGGCGCAGTCCGGCCTGTCGCCGAAGCGGCTCGAGCTGGAGATCACTGAGTCGATCTTCCTGGCCGAGACCGACGCCAATCTCGCCATCCTGCATCAGTTGCGCGAGCTCGGCGTCAGCATCTCCATGGATGATTTCGGCACCGGCTATTCCAGCCTCAGCTATCTCCGCAGCTTCCCCTTCGACAAGATCAAGATCGACCGCTCCTTCGTCAAGGATCTGGCAGGGCGGCCCGATTGCGTCGCGATCGTTCGCGCGATCTCGGGGCTTGGCCGCAGCCTCAACATCACCACGACCGCGGAAGGCGTCGAGACCGAGGATCAGCTCGCGTGGTTGCGCGCCGAAGGCTGCAACGAAGTGCAGGGCTTCTTGTTCAGCGCTGCGCGGCCCGCGGCCGAGATCGCAAAGCTGCTCGCCGATTTCGGCCAGCGTGCTTCACGGGCGGCGTAACTCGGACGGATAACAATCATAGACCAGCGCTTTGAAGGCGGGCGTGATGCGGCTGCGTTCGTTCTGGGTCTGCTGCATCAGCAGGTAGACCATGTCGAGCTTGGGATCGACGCCGAAATAGGTGCCGCTGCCACTGTCCCATTTCAACTCGCCGAGCGAGCCCGGCGGCGGCGGTCTGGCGTTGCCGGGATCGGTCCGCACCGCGAGGCCATAGCCATAGCCGAAGCCGTCGCCCGGAAAATAGAAGTAATCGCGTCCGACGCCCGAGCCCGGCCCGACGTGATCGGTCGTCATGGCCTTGAACGCGGCGGGGCTCAGATAGCGTTTGCCGTCGAACTCGCCGCCATTGAGCAGCATCTGCGCGAAGCGCTGATAGTCGGTGATGGTCGAGAGCAGCCCGCCGCCGCCGGACTGCCATTCGGGATGGTCGAGGCGCTCGCGCTCGGCGGCGAGCAGGATGTTGTCGTTCGGCAGCGGCCGCGCCATCCGCGCGAGCTCGTCCTCGGTCGCCAGCGCGAACTTGGTGCTGCTCATGCCGAGCGGATCGAAGATGCGCTGCTTGAGGAATGCGTACAGCGTCTGGCCCGAGATGATCTCGATGACGCTGCCGAGCACGTCGGTGGAATGACCGTAGCGCCACAGGGTCCCCGGCTGCCGCGCCAGCGGCAGCTTCGCGATGCGTTGGGCGAATTCCCTGTTGTCGAATTGACCTTCGAAGATATTGGCGGCCTTGTAGGCCTGCTCGACCCATTTGCCCCCGATGTAGTCGTAGCTGATGCCGGAGGTGTGCCGCAGCAGATCCTCGATGTTGACGGGACGGATCGGCGCCACGAGATCCAGATGCAACGTGCCGTCGGGATTGGTGACCTCAAGTCCCACCTTGGTATCGGCAAAGAGGGGAACGTATTTCGACACCGGGTCGGTGAGCGCGAGCTTACCCTCGTCGATCAGCATCATCGCGCCAAGGCACGTGACCGGCTTGGTCATCGAGTGGATGGCGAAGATCGTATCGGGCGTCATCGCGAGGCCCGTCCTGGTGTCGCGCACGCCGAAAGTCTTCAGATAGACCGGCTTGCCGTGCTGCTGGACCAGGACCACGGCGCCCGGCAGCCGGCCGCTCGTCACCTCGTTGTCAAAGTACGCGGTGATGCGGTCGAGCCCCTCGGACGACGGAGCGGGGATGTCGGCGGCGCGGGCCCGCGCCATCGTGCCGGCCAGCAGCGCGGCTCCGACCAGAAATTCACGACGCTTCATCCGGGCTTCCTCCCTTGCCGGGATCAAAGCCGCAAGACGTCGAAGGCGTCAACACGCCTTCGATTAAAATCGCGTCACGATTTCGGAAAGGACCGGTCGCGGACGGTCCTCGCTCGGCCTGGTCGGCTTGCCGATATGGACGAAGCCGGCGAGTTTCTCGTCCGGTTTGAGGCCGAGGCCATCCAGCACGTCGCGATCGAACGCGAACCAGCCGGTCAGCCAGCACGCGCCGTAGCCGAGCGCGGTCGCGGCCGTGACGATGTTCATGACGCTGGCGCCGGCCGACAATTCCTGCTCGAAGGCCGGCACCTTCGGATGCGGCTTGGTGAAGCTGACGATGCCGATCACCAGCGGCGCATCCGTGAGGCGCTTGCGCTCGGTCTCGACATCGGCCGCCGCCGCGCCGGGATTCTTCCGGGCAAACACCTTCGCGATCACCTCGCCGGCGCGCTGGCGCGCATCGCCCTCGAAGATGATGAAGCGCCAGGGCGCGAGCTTGCCATGGTCGGGCACGCGCGCGCCGATGGTGAGGATGGTCTCGAGCTCGGCCGGGGAGGGGCCGGGTCCGGACATCTCGCGCGGCTTGACCGAGCGGCGGGTCTTCAGGAGTTCGATGGCATCGGGCACTGCGGTTTCCTCTTCGGCTGGTCGTCGGGCGTGCAGTCCCCACATAGGAATGCACGCCCGCAACCGAAAGCGAGTTTAGACCGATTTCAGATGTCAGGCCGCGCCGCGGCTCCGCTTCACATCCGGCGGGGTCGCCTCGTCGACGAGGGCGGCGATGGCCTCCGCCGTCGTCGTCACTTGCTGACCGTCGCTGCCGAGCCGGCGGATCGAGACCGACTGCGTCTCGGCCTCTTTCTTGCCGACCACGAGCAGTGCCGGAATCTTGGCCAGCGAATGCTCGCGGACCTTGTAGTTGATCTTTTCGTTGCGCAGGTCGATCTCGGCCCGAAGTCCCGCACGCCGGACTTGCTCCAACACCTGCTTGGCGTACTCGTCGGCTTCCGACGTGATGGTGGTGACCACCACCTGCACCGGCGACAGCCAGAGCGGGAAGTTGCCGGCATAGTGCTCGATCAGGATGCCGATGAAGCGCTCCATCGAACCGCAGATCGCGCGGTGCACCATGACCGGCGGCTTCTTGCCGCTGTCGTGGTCGATGTAGAACGCACCGAACCGTTCCGGCAGGTTGAAGTCGACCTGCGTGGTGCCGCACTGCCAGTCGCGGCCGATGGCGTCGCGCAGCACATATTCGAACTTCGGCCCATAGAAGGCGCCTTCGCCCGGATTGATCTCGGTCTTGATGTGATTGTTCTGCGACTGGATCTCGCGCAGCACCGTCGCCATCACGCGCTCGGCGTGATCCCACATCGCGTCGGTGCCGACGCGTTTCTCCGGCCGGGTCGACAGCTTCACCGTGAGATCGCCGGTGAAGCCGAAATCGGCGTAGGTCGACAGGATCAGCTCGTTGATCTTCAGGCACTCGTCGGCGAGCTGATCCTCCATGCAGAAGATGTGCGCGTCGTCCTGGGTGAAACCGCGCACGCGCATCAATCCGTGCATCGCGCCGGACGGTTCGTAGCGGTGCACCACGCCGAACTCGGCGAGCCGCAGCGGCAGGTCGCGGTAGCTCTTCAGGCCATGCTTGAAGATCTGCACGTGGCCGGGGCAGTTCATCGGCTTCAGCGCGAACCAGCGCTTGTCCTCGGCCTCCTCGCCGGCCGACTGCGCCGCGAACATGTTTTCGCGGTACCAGCCCCAATGGCCGGAGGTCTCCCACAACGACTTGTCGAGGATCTGCGGGGCGTTGACCTCGCTGTAGTCGCCGGCGAGGCGTCGCCGCATATAGGCGATCAGCTGCTGGAAGATGGTCCAGCCCTTGGCGTGCCAGAACACGACGCCCGGGCCTTCCTCCTGGAAGTGGAAGAGGTCGAGCTCGCGTCCGAGCTTACGATGGTCGCGCTTCTCCGCTTCCTCGATCTGCTTCAGATAAGCGTCGAGGTCCTCCTGCTTGGCGAATGCCGTGCCGTAGATGCGAGTCAGCATCGGGTTGTTGCTGTCGCCGCGCCAATAGGCGCCGGCCACCTTCATCAGCTTGAAGGCGTTGCCGACCTTGCCGGTCGAGGTCATGTGCGGGCCGCGGCAGAGATCGAACCAGTCGCCCTGGTAATAGATTTTGATCGGCTCGTTGCCGGGAATGGCGTCGACCAGCTCGACCTTGAACGCCTCGCCCTTGTCGCGGAACACCCGTTTGGTCTTTTCGCGATCCCAAACCTCCTTCGTAAAAGGCTTGTCGCGCGCGATGAGCTCGCGCATCTTTTTCTCGATCGCGGCAAAGTCTTCCGGCGTGAACGGCTCGTTGCGGAAGAAATCGTAATAAAAGCCGTTCTCGATCACGGGGCCGATGGTGACCTGCGTGCCCGGCCACAGCGTCTGCACGGCTTCGGCAAGCACGTGGGCGCAGTCATGGCGGATCAGCTCGAGCGCGCGCGGATCGTCGCGGTTGATCAGCTCGATCCTGGCATCGGCTTCGATGGGATCGTCGAGGTCGGAGATCACGCCGTCGAGCGCCATCGCGACCGTGCGCTTGGCCAGCGACGGCGAAATGCCCTTGGCAAGTTCAAGGCCGGTGATGCTCTTGGCGTATTCGCGCCGGGCGCCGTCGGGGAAGGTGAGGGTGATTTTTTCCGGCGGGGTCACGGGTCTCAAATTGCTGAGGCTGTACTGAAAGCCGGATTCGGATTTGGGCTGCTCGGACTTGGATTGGTCCTTGGATTGGTCCGTGGGCTGGTCGGTCATGGCATGTCTCCTGAGGCTCACTCCTGCGAACGAGCGCAGGTAAGCGGGAACGAGCGATATATCAGGCGATTCGGCCTGCGCAATCCGGCATTTCCAAGAAAACGGCGCGCAAAAGCGGGGGCGCTGCACGAACTATTCCGGGCAATGCCCTTTAACTGGTCGCAAGGCGGTTCTACATGCGTTTGCATGGAAAATGCACGCGCCGGCCGTTTCGCGCCAACCGCCCTGATGCTCGGCAATCTCGTCACCGGCTGCTCGGTCTTGGCACCGGCCGGCATGCTGCCGGAATTGGCGACGGGGCTCGACGTCAGCATCCATGCGGCCGCGCTCCTGATCACCTTCGGGGCTGTCATCCTGTGCATCGGCTCGCCGCTGACGGCCTGGCTCACCAGCCGCATCGAGCGCCGGGCGCTGCTCACCACGACGCTGGCGGTGCTCGCCTTTGGCAACCTCGCTTCGGCCTTTGCGCCCGACTATGCAAGCCTCCTCGTCATCCGCCTGGTGCTGCTCGCGGTCGGCGCGCTTTACACGCCGCAGGCCGCCGGCACGGCGGCGCTGATCGTGCCGGTGGAGCGTCGCGGCAGCACGATTGCCTACATCTTTCTCGGCTGGTCGCTCGCTGCCGCCGTCGGCCTGCCGCTGATCACCTTCATCGCCAGCCGCTATGGCTGGCGCGCGGCCTATGGCGGGATCGGCGCGCTCGGTTGCGTCAGCCTGCTGCTGTTGCTGATGCGGCTGCCGGCGGGCTTGAAGGGGGCGCCGGTGGACCTGAAGACCTGGAGCGCGGTCGGTCGCAACAGAACGATCCTGCTGCTGCTTGCGATCACGATGTTGCAGATGTCCGGGCAGTTCGTGGTGTTCACCTTCATGGGGCCGCTGCTCAACAAGCTGACCGGCGCAGGGCCCGATGCGATCGGCCTGGTGTTCGCTCTCTATGGCGTCTGTGGCTTCCTCGGCGTTGTCATCGCGACCCGCATCGTCGACACATCAGGACCCTATCGCACCTCGCTGTTGTTCACCTGCCTGCTGCTTGCGGGGATCACGGGCTGGGCGCTCGGCGCCGGTACGCTCGCGTTGATGGCGGGTGCGGTCGCGATCTGGGGCCTCGGCTTTGCCTCGACCAATTCGATGCAGCAGGTGCGGCTGGTCTCGGCCGCACCATCGCTGGCATCGGCGACTGTCGCACTCAACACCTCCGTCCTCTATATCGGCCAGGCGATCGGCTCTGCCGTCGGTGGACTGTTGTTCGCCCGCGGGCTCCTGCACACGCTCGGCTTCGTCGCGGTCGGTTTCGTCGTGGTCGCGCTGATCCTGGTGGTCCTGACCCGGCCCCAGCCGGCAACTGCCGCCCCGGCCTGAACGGAAGCGTGTCCGTGTGCGCAAGGTGCTTGGCAAACCGCGCGCGGGAGCGCTAGAAGGCGAGGCATGGGGACCAAAGAGGGTTGACTGAAATGAGGATGATTCTGGCGGTTGTCGCGGTGCTCTATTCAGCCTCCGCTTTCGCGCAAGCCGACAAGCCACCGCCGATGGTCGGGGACAAGCCGTTGGTGCAAGTCAAGCCCAAGGGCACCAAGGCGGGGACCAAGGAGGCGGCGGCCAAGCCGGCCGCGGCGCCGAAGGGCAAGCCACAATCGATCGCGGCGCGGCTCCAGGCTTGCCTCGACCTCGATGACGGCACCAAGGACCGGCTCAATTGCTACGACGCCGTGATCCCCCCGGCGCCAAAGCCGAAGCCGGCGAAGGCCAAGGGCTACGCCGATTGCCGTTTCTTCAAGGAAGAGGACGAGCGGCTGGCCTGCTTCAATGGGTTTGCCGAGAGCATTCCGAAGCTGCCAAAGAGCTGAGCGACAGACGTAGGCTTAGCGAGTCACGTCCAATCAGCGACTCGATGCGGATGACGCCGTAGCTGCGACGCGCGTCAGCGCCAGTGCCGGCGTCGCTGACATCTTCACCAGCACGTCCTTGAGCGGATATTGCGTCCAGGCGCGATTGACATAGTCACGATGGGTGATGCCGTCCCCGGTTTCGACGAACACCACGCTGCCCGGACGCAAGGGGCCGTCCATGTCTTCGGAGACGGTGATGCCCTTCTGCCGCAGCGTGCTCATCAGTTCGCGGTCGCGCCGCGCGGTGTAGCGGGTGTAGGAGCTGACGAAGAAGCCGGAGCGGTGGCTCTCGATCCATGAGGCGAACTTGTCCATCTCGCCATAGACGGCGTCGAGCAACACGACGCCGCGGACGCGGTCGCTGATGCCACCAACCTCGAGACTCCAGGCGGTCGGCAGGAAGCCGCCGCTGTAGCCGACGATCACGATCGGCATGTTGGCGAAGGCGCGGGCGCTGTTGGGATCGCCCGTGAGCCGGGCCAGATGGTTCGCCGACTCGTCGATGAAGCGCTTGAGGCCGCCGGCCTGCCAGAATTTTCCTGCGCTGGAATCGGCGGCGTCGACCGCCATCTGCGGTGCGAGCAGGATGGCATTGGCGCCGGAATCGGTGATCTGTTGCGGCACCAGCTGGCGGTCGCGCACGTCGCGCTCCAGCGTCGCGCCATTGCCGTGGAAGAACACCACGATCACGCCGGGCTTCCGCACGTCGAAATGTTCGGGCACGTGCATCAAGACGCGGTTGTCGTTGTAAGTCTCGTCCTGCCAGAACACGCGCCCGGAATAGCTGCGGTGGCCGCGGCGGTCGCCCTTGGAGATGTTGAGGAATGGCGCGTCGGAGGCAGGGTTGTTGCCGAAATAGGGGAAAGCTGACGATTTCATGCTGACGAGCGTCGTCAGGTCCTCGCGTGGCGGACGCTGGTAGGGGGCCTGCGGCGCGAGCGAAGCGACCTTGTAGGGCGCCTGCTCCGGCTGCTGCTGCACGGCGCGCTTGGGTGAGAAGTCGGACATCTGCCGTTGCAGAAAACCCTCGCTCGCGGATGGGAAGCGCTCCTTGAACTGGGGGGCCGGGAAGCGATCCTCGAACGTGTCGCCGCTTGCGACTTGCTGGCTTGTCTTCGCGACGACCTGGACGTTGGCTGGGACGTTGCCTTGGACATTGGCCTGCGAGTTCGCCGCGAGCGCTGCCGGATTGGGCGCCTTGCCGCATTGAACCAGCGTCAGCGACAACGGCACCAAGGCTGAGATCAGAGCGGTCCGAAGCGCACGACCGCGTGCGCCGGACGTGGTCCGGTCGGCGCGGATGTCAGCTCTCGGTTTCGGAACGGCCCCGACCATTCACCCATGACCCCAAGTCATGACCACAAGTCCATCGGCAATCATTAAGGCAATTGAGCCGACGGGCGTTTAGGCGACGTTAAGTGTCCGGAGAAACTTCCCCACATCCGGAACGCTCGAAGGGACCACGCAATCGTGTCGTGATTGTGGGGGGGGGGAGGCGGGATGTCCCGGTGTTTACGAAGCTTTATTGCCCGGATGGTGCATTAATGGTGCTGCAGTACCGATTTGGCCCCGCCTCATTTAACCCTTGTTAACCCTGCTTGAATTGACTGGACCGAGCTGCACGATGCTTCCCACGAGGCGTGACGCCTGAGGTTGAGGACGGCGATGACGGCATCAGATGCGGGTACTGCACCCTGGACCGGCCGGCTGACCGGACGCGGGTCGGGGGTCTCCGTTCTGGTCGCAACCGCCATCGTCGTGGCCGACATGATCGGGGTCGGCGTCTTCACCAGCCTCGGCTTCCAGGTCAAGGACATCCCCTCAGGCTTCTCGATCCTCTTGCTGTGGACCGTCGGCGGCATCGTCGCGCTATGCGGGGTATTCTCCTACAGCGAGCTCGGCGCGATGTTTCCGCGCTCGAGCGGCGAGTACAATTTCCTCGGCCGCGCCTATCATCCCGCCTTCGGCTTTCTCGCCGGCTGGGTGTCGGCGACCGTTGGCTTTGCAGCACCCGTCGCGCTCGCCGCGATGGCCTTCGGCGAATACGCCAAATCGGTCGTGCCCGGTGTGCCGCCGATCCCGCTTGCCATCGCCGTGGTGTGGCTGGTCTCGCTCGTGCAACTGACCGGGGTCAGGCACTCCTCGACCTTCCAGTTGATCTCGACCATCCTGAAGGTCGTGCTGATCGTTGCCTTCCTGGTTGCAGGATTCATTGTCGGCGTGCCGCAGCCGATCGCCTTCACGCCGCAGGCGGGCGATCTCGCGCATATCGTCAGCGCGCCCTTCGCGATCGGGCTCGTCTTCGTGATGTATTCGTTCTCGGGCTGGAATGCCGCAACCTACATCATCGGCGAGATGAACATGCCGCAGCGGGACCTGCCGCGTGCGCTGCTCGCGGGCACGCTGATCGTGCTCGTGCTGTACGTCGCGCTGAATGCGGTGTTTCTCCATTCGACGCCGGTCGGCGCGCTCGCGGGTCAGCTCGACGTCGCCAGCGTCGCCGGCAGCGCGATTTTCGGCAATCTCGGCGGCCGGATCGTCGGCGCGATGATCTGTTTCGGCCTGATCTCCTCGATCAGCGCGATGATGTGGATCGGCCCGCGCGTGATGATGACGATGGGGGAGGACATTCCGGCGCTGCGCGTGTTCTCGCAGAGATCGGTGCGCGGCGCGCCGGCCTATGCGATCCTGTTTCAGCTCGCCGTCGCCAATCTGCTGCTGTTCACGCGCAGCTTCGAGGCCGTGCTCGACTTCATCCAGTTCGCGCTGCTGTTCTGCTCGTTCTTCACGGTCGCCGGCGTCATCAAGCTGCGCATCACGGATCCCGATTTGCCGCGGCCCTATCGCGCCTGGGGATACCCGTTCACGCCGCTCGTTTTCCTGCTCGTGACCGGGTTCATGATGTACTATTTGTTGACCGAGCGGCTCGTGCAATCGCTGTCGGGGATGCTCGTCATGCTCTCGGGCCTGTTGATTTATGCTGTTTTCCGCAGGCGGCCGGTCGCCGCTGGCACGTCACACAATCGCGAATAGACATGTTTCGACCCATGAGAATTGCGGCCGTGGCTCTCGCCTTGCTGGCTGCGGCCGTCCCGTCCGCACGTGCTGCCGAGGCAACCTTCGACGACACCGCGCGCTTCCTCGCGGGCATGCAGCCTTCGGCGGATTCGCCGCTGGTGCCGCTCACAAAGGACCCGGGCTGGCAGCGCCACGCGAGATTCTTCGACGGCGCCTTCGCCCAGCTTGAGGAGCGCCAGCTCTCGAAGATCCGCAACTGGGCCGACGTCAATCTGGCGGCGCCCAGACCGACCATGTTTTATTTGTTCAGCGGCCCCGACTTCCTCTACGCCAACGCCTTCTATTCGAAGGCCAGCACTTACGTGCTCGGCGCGCTGGAGCCGGTCGGTGCGGTGGCTGACCTGACGCGATTGCCACGCGGTTCGGTCGGCGCCGCGCTCTACAATGTCGAGCGCTCGCTCGGCTCGATCCTGAGTTTTTCCTTCTTCATCACCAAGCAAATGAAGGTCGACCTGCACACCAACCAGGTCAACGGCACCTTGCCGATCCTCTACGTCTTCCTCGTCCGCTCCGGCAAGACCATCCGCAATGTCGAAATGGTTGCACTCGACGACAAGGGCGGGATGCATGTCGGCAACGACAACCCCGGACCGAACGCGACGCGCGGCGCCCGCATCACCTTTGCAGGCCCCGACGGCGAGGCGCGCACGCTGTATTATTTCTCGACCGATCTCTCCAATTCAGGTGCACGCGCAGCCGGCTTCCTGAAGTTCTGCGAGACGCTCGGCCCCGGCAACAGCCTGATCAAGAGCGCGTCTTATCTGCTGCACTCCGGCAATTTCACCGTCGCGCGCGACTGGTTGCTCGCCAACAGCGCGACCATCGTCCAGGACGATTCCGGCATTCCGCTTTCGAGCTACAATTCGCGGCAATGGCGCTTCTTCCCGTTCGGCCGCTATCTCGGACCCATCAGCGAATTTCCCGGCCGCTACCAGGAACGCTACGCCGCGCTGTTCACGCGCGCCCAGCCGATCGATTTCGGCGTCGGCTACCGCTGGCGGATGCACGAATCGAACTTGCTGCTGGCGGTGAAGGTGCCGGCAAGCGAGACAGCCCCCGGCGCGGAGACCACCTCGTCCGCCGAGCCCTCGCCGAAACCACCGCGTCCGAAGCGGCCACGTCCGCCCGAGCCGGTCCCGCCGCCACCCGGGCGCTTTTTCTGGTCCCGCTAAACCTGGTGCTCGGCCGGCGTTACGCCGCCGGGCTCTGGGCGACCACAACCAGGACCTCCGCCTTCTGTCGGCCGAGGCTCCTGACCTCGTGCGGTGTCTCGCCTGAAAAATATAGGCAATCGCCCTTGCCGAGGACGAGTTCTTCGCCGTCGAGCTTGATCGCGATCTTGCCGTTGATGACAAACAGCAACTCCTCGCCCGCATGCGAGGCGCGCGTCGCCGACTTGTGCGGCGGGCTCAGGAGGAACGGCTCCATCATCTTGCGGGTGCGGCCGGTTGCCAGTGGCACTACGCCAAAGGTGTCCTGAAACAGCGGCACGCTGCCGCCTTCACGGCGGAACAGCGTGTAGCGCGGCGCGGGCTCGGCGTTCGGGTCGAAGAAGGTCGCGACGTTGACCTCGAGCGCGGCTGCCATCCGTAGCAGGGCGGCGAGCGAAGGGATCTTCAGGTTGCGCTCGACCAGCGAGATATAGCCGCGCGTGAGATCACTCTGTTTGGCAAGCTGGTCCAGTGTCAGGCCCTTGGCGATGCGCGCCTGGCGAATGTTGGCCCCGACGGCTGCCGCTTTGCTGACGTCAAGCACGCATGAGTCTCCCGAATTGCTGACGTCTCTTTTGCAACAGATGCCGCTCGACTGCCAGTCCGGCGGGTGCGCGCTGTCCCTTCCGTGTACGCGCCGGCTGTATTCCAAAGGAAAACATATGTGCAGAAATTTAGAGCAAGGTCGCAGATATTGTAAGCAAAGACTCTGGTTTATCGCCTAAATCAGCTCAATTAAAGGGCAATAAGCGTGCTTTGCCGCTCCGGACGGCATTTGCCGCGTTCCGCACCGTTGATTTCCAACAGTAAACATGATCGATTTTTACCGTCCGGCTGCCGATGGGCTCCGCGGACAGAACCAACTGCTTTCCCTGGCGCCGGTACTTTTTGGAGACATCGATGACCGTAGCAGACGACGTAACCCTGAACGTAGCCCCGGACGAGGCGGCGAGCTTGCGGCGGATCGTGTGGTCGAGCGTGATCGGCACCGCGGTCGAATGGTACGACTTCCTCATCTACGGCACGGCGACCGCGCTGGTCTTCAACAAGGTCTTCTTCGCTGCCGGCAACCCCGCGCTCGCCACGATCGCGGCCTTCGGCACTTATGCGGTCGGCTTTCTGGCGCGACCGCTTGGCGCCGCGATCTTCGGTCACTACGGCGACAGGGTGGGCCGCAAGGCGATGCTCGCGATCACGATCATGGTGATGGGCATCGGCACCTTTCTGATCGGCTTGCTTCCGACCTATCAGCAGATCGGGATCGCCGCGCCGCTGCTCTTGATCGGCCTGCGATTCCTCCAGGGCATTGGCCTCGGCGGCGAATGGGGTGGTGCGGTGCTGATGGTGGTGGAGAATTGTCCGACGCACCGCCGCGGCCTGCTCGGCAGCATGGTGCAGGTCGGCAATCCCATCGGCAATCTCGCCGCGATCGGCATGTTTGCGCTGGTGGCGAGCCTGCCAGAAAGTGAGTTCATGTCCTATGGCTGGCGCATTCCGTTCCTGATCTCGATCTTGCTGGTCGGCGTCGGTCTCTACATCCGCCTCAACATGGAAGAGACCGTGGCCTTCCGCCAGGTCCAGGCCAAAAAGGAGGTCGCAAGTCTGCCGCTGGTCGAGATCTTCAGGCATCACCGCCGTCCTTTCTTTACCGCGGTCGGACTGAAGATCTCGGAGATCGCCTATGCCAGCATCGGCGGCGTGTTCGTGATGTCCTACGCCACCGCGAATCTTGGCTTATCGCGTACGGTGGTGTTGAACGGCGCCTTCGCGGCATCGCTGGTCGCGCTGCTCGCCATTCCGCTGTTCGGTTGGCTGTCCGACATCGTCGGGCGCAAAAAGATGTTCTATGCGAGCTGTCTGTTTTCGGCGCTGTTTGCCTTTCCGCTGTTCTGGCTGCTCAACACCCGCGATCCCACCATCGTCATCTGGACCATCGTGGTGGCGATTACTTTCGGGCAGATGGTGATGTTCGGCATCGGCGCGCCCTGGTACTCCGAGCTGTTTTCCGCGCGGCTGCGCTATAGCGGCGCCTCGCTCGGGTTCCAGGTCGGGGCCGCCATCAGTGGCGGATTGACGCCGCTGATTGCGGCGGCTCTGATGGGCTGGAGTGGCGGCGCCACCTGGCCGGTTTCGCTGCTGCTGATTGGCTGCGCCGCCATCACGGCGACCGCGACCACGTTCGCGCCGGAAATGGCGAACAAGGAACTGACCTGATCCCGCGGCGCGCCGCTGCCGGCGGCGCGCCATCGCTTCTCACAAGGATTTTGTCATGCTCGATGAGATAGGCGCCGGCTCGGCCGATAGCACAGCACGCCTCGGCTGGACTGGCTTGGTCCGCTTCCTCCATCTCGCTCCACGCGCGTTCCTGCCAATGCGCGCGATGGAGCAGCTCGTTCTCGTCGCCGGCCAAGGGATAGAAGGCGACCGCTACATGATCGGGCGCGAGGAAGGATTTTATTCGCACAAGCCCGAAGAGGGCCGGCAGGTCACCTTGTTCGAGCTCGAAACCTTGGTTGCGCTCAAGCGCGACGCGGGAATCGAACTCAGTCCCGAGGAGCATCGCCGCAACGTGACGGTCGAGGGCGTGCCGTTGAACCATCTGGTCGGCCGCCGCTTCTGGTTAGGTGAGACCTTGCTGGAAGCAACCCGATTATCGATCCCATGCCGGCATATCGAGGAGATCACCGGCAAGGCGATCTTCGATCCGCTCATCAACCGCTCGGGCCTCAACTGCAGGATATTGCAAGGCGGCATCGTCAGGGTCGGCGACACCGTGCGGAACATGGCATGAGCGCACGGCCGATAACGACGATCAAGACGGTTGTCGCCGGCATCGAAGAGGCCGGTGCGGGGATCAAGGTGTTCACGTTGGCCGATCCCGACCGTTGGGACCTGCCGCCGTTCAAGCCCGGCGCCCACATCGACCTGCATCTGCCGAACGGTCTCGTGCGGACCTATTCGCTGTGCAACGAGCCCGCCGACAACTCGCGTTACGTCA
The DNA here is from genome assembly GCF_019402665.1 of Bradyrhizobium canariense. Taxonomy (GTDB): domain Bacteria; phylum Pseudomonadota; class Alphaproteobacteria; order Rhizobiales; family Xanthobacteraceae; genus Bradyrhizobium; species Bradyrhizobium canariense. Next base: position 65,953 of record NZ_VSST01000050.1, on the reverse strand, counting down.
TCGCGGTCAAACGCGAGGCCGATGGGCGCGGCGGTTCGCGCGCGCTTCACGACGAGGTTGGCATAGGCGACGTCATCGGCGTGTCACTGCCGCGCGGCGGGCTGGAGCCGGGTGCGGACATTGCGCATCATGTGTTCGTCGCCGGTGGCATCGGTGTAACGCCGTTCTTGTCGATGGCCCGTCACCTCCTGCAGATTGGCAATACAGGCTTTGTGCTGCACCTCATCGTGCGCGAGGAGGTGCCGCTTGCCGCACACCTCGCGCCGCTGATCGATGAGGGGCGTGTCGTCGTGCACCGCACGTCCTGCGCCGGGCGTCCGAATCTCGCTTCGCTGGTCGGCGAAGTTGGGGGGCAGACGATGGTCGCCTGCTGCGGGCCGGAAGGCATGACCGACGAGTTCGAGCGCCTGACCGCAGCCTGGCCCGCAGCCAATGTTCACATCGAGCGTTTCGTCGCGCCGCCACCGGTGATCGACCCTGACGCAAAGCCCTTCACGCTGTTGCTGGCGCGTACGGGGACCGAAATCCCGGTTCGCGCCGGCCAGACCATGCTGGCGGCCTTGCAGGAAGGAGGAATCGATATATCGACGTCCTGCTGCGGCGGTATCTGTGGCGCCTGTAGGGTCGGCTGGATCGAGGGCAAGCCCGTGCACCGCGACCGCGTCTTGTCGCCGTATGAGCGCGAACGCTTTCTCATGATCTGCGTCGCCGGATCGGATGCCGACCGGCTGGTGCTGGACCTCTAAAGTCTAGCTCTACCAGTGCACGCTCTGGCTCGGCACGATGAACGCCGTCGTACTGGGCGGCGTGGCAGTGCTCGTGGCCAGATACCAGCCGGAGCCGACCGCGAGCATCAAGAGGACAATGATGGCGAGCATGTCGAGGGTTCTGGGATCGTGGCCTCGCGAACCAATCCGCGAATCCGGTCCAGACCTGAAGTGAAAATGAGGGCTGATTTTCCAGCGCATTGTTTTTCCTCCCGCGGGAGCATCACATCAACGCGAGGGGAGAATTTCGGTTCCACTCAAGGTAGCGACGCGTGAGGCGCCGCGCCGTGCTTAGGATGCATTGACACCGCGCCAGCGGCCGTAGCGCCAGGGCGAGTACCAGCGCGCGCCCTGTGGCGCGGTGAGGGGCACGTTGTCGATGCCCGAGGTGCCGAAGGGATTGCAACGGAGCAGGCGCGCCAGCGTCATCCAGCCGCCGGCCCACAGCCCGAACCTTTCGATCGCCTCGTCGCCATAGGCGGAGCAGGTCGGCAGGTGCCGGCAATTGTAGCCAACCAAGGGCGAGAGCGTGTGGCGGTAGATCCAGATCAGCGCGCGGCCGAATCTGCGCGGAAGCCGGAGCGCGCCCGCGACGGAATTGGAACAGTGCTCGCAGGCTGATTGCTTCATGGGCGCTTTGCAGAGATCGTGGGCGAGGTTTTGCGTGGTTCCGATGCAGGGAACTGTAAGCTGTTGTTTGCACGCCATATTTTGCGTGCTTTTTGGGAGCAGTGCAGCAAGTACCTATGGACGATCTGTATTCCCCCGGATACCATTTTTGTGACGCCCATGTGAGACTCATGGAACGTCAGAACGGGGCTTGCCTGAATCGGCTTTGGCTTATTGCTTTGGGCTTGGGGAAGGGACCAGTTTGAAACTTCTGAAGGCGCTCAATCTTCGCGGCTGGTTGCTGGTAGGAACCGCCGCTTGTGGGGTCGTGCTGGCTGGCGCCGTCGCGACGCTCGGGTCGTCGGCTCGGGCCGGTGCTGCCCTCGAAGAACGCAAGCTGCCGATGAAGTTCAATTGGGTCGCCTGCGAACCGAATTGCCGCGGGTGGGTCAGTGCGGTGGGTATCATCACCGCCGATACGCCCCGGGACTTCGAAGAATTTTCCCGCGGACGCCAGCTCGGCGGCGCCACCGTGGTGCTCGATTCCAGTGGCGGTTCCGTCAACGACGCGATCACGCTCGGCCGGCGCTTTCGCAATCTCGGACTTTTGACCACGGTCGGTATCAGCGTTCAGACCCGCGGCGGGCAGACGGTTCGGCCGGCGGTCGCGCCCGAGGCCTATTGCGAATCCATGTGCGTGTTCCTGCTGCTGGCGGGCAAGAAGCGCTACGTGCCGGAAGCGGCCCATGTGCGGGTCCATCAGATTTGGATGGGTGATCGCGCCGACGATGCCAAGGCCGCGAGCTACAGCGCGCAGGACCTGATGATCGTGGAGCGCGATATCGGCCGGCTCGCCAAATACACGTTCGACATGGGCGGTGCCGGCGACCTGCTGTCGCTCGCGCTCAGCGTCCCGCCGTGGGAAGATTTGCACGAGCTCGATGCGGGCGAGCTCAAGCTTACCAATCTCGTGACGACGGATCTCGTGGCCGACGTGTTGCCGCATGTCGATATCTCCGCGCCGGCAATGGCGGAGCTTGCACCGAAGACCCAGGCGAGGTTCGGTGCGGAACCGGAGCAGCCTGCCAAGTCGACCAAGACGGCGGAAGCCCTGGTGCCGACGGGCCGCGTGGCCACGCCGGTCGCGGCATCGCAGAAGTAGCCTCGGAATCTCTGATCTATATCCGGGCCCAGCGACGAGCCCGGGATCAACCTCCGCCGGAATCAGCCTTGCGCCGCAGCCGGCTGCTTCGCCTTCGCCTCGATCTGGCCGATGGCATCGACCACGGCATCGAAGGTCAGGAGCGTCGAGGCGTGGCGCGCCTTGTAGTCGCGGACCGGCTCGAGGAACTTGATCTCTTCCCATTTGCCTTCAGGAGGCGCGCCGTTCTCCTTCAGCATCTTGCGAACAGTTTCGCGTAACTCACGGAGTTCGCTCGCAGTCGATCCGACGATCTGACTTGCCATGATGGATGAAGAAGCCTGTCCCAGCGCGCAGGCCTTCACGTCGTGGGCAAAGTCAGTGACCTTCTCGCCCTCCATCTTGAGGTCGACCTTGACGGTCGAGCCGCACAGCTTGGAATGGGCGGTGGCGGTGGCATCGGGATCCGGCAACCGCCCGAGCCGCGGAATATTCCCGGCCAGTTCGATGATCCGCTTGTTATAAATGTCGTTCAGCATGTGATGGAGTCCAGCAGGATCGGCCTTGGCGTGCGCCGTCCACGGCCTTATATAGGGTCGGAACTGGCGGAAAAACAGTCCAGCGCTGCAGCAGTGGTGTGATGCAGAACCCTGCTGCCGGCGTTACAGCTTGCAGATTTTTTCGCCGAAACTGTTCTCTCAGGCGTCCGGCGGTTCGCCGCCCCGTCTGCCGGTGACACTCCGGCCGCAAGGCCGTCGAACGGAGTCGACATGGACGCTACCATCAAATCCATCCGCCCCAACAAGCCCTCCGACCGGCAGCCCGAGAGCCGTCCGGCGGAGCTTGATCCTTCCGAATTCCTCGCCGCCGCCGTCCGGGCCGACCAGCCGCGCCCCGCGCGCGCCGAGGCCGAGCAGGCAGTGAAGACGCTGCTCGCCTATATCGGCGAGAACACCAACCGCGAGGGCCTGCTCGACACGCCGCGCCGCGTGGTCGAGGCTTTCGACGAACTCTATCAGGGCTATCACCAGTGCCCGGCCGAAGTGCTCGATCGCACCTTCGGCGAGACCGCCGGCTATGATGATTTCGTGCTTGTGCGCGACATCGAGTTCACCTCGCAATGCGAGCATCACATGATGCCGTTCTACGGCAAGGCGCACATCGCCTACACGCCGGTGGAACGCGTGGTCGGGCTGTCGAAGCTTGCGCGCCTCACCGACATCTTCGCCCGCAGGCTCCAGACCCAGGAGCACATGACCGCGCAGATCGCGGCGGCGATCGACGAGATCCTCAAGCCGCGCGGCGTCGCCGTGCTGATCGAGGCCGAGCATACCTGCATGTCGGTGCGCGGCGTCGCCAAGCATGGCGCCTCCACCTTCACCAGCCGCTTCACCGGCATGTTCCGCGACAATCCGGCGGAGCAGGCTCGTTTTCTGTCCCTGGTGCGAGGTCTGCAGCGCTGACCTCGCGAATAGACCGGCGAGGGCGTTGTGTCTGCTCACTCCCATGAAACCGAGGAAGGTCTCGCCTTCCTTCCCAGGTTCGACGCGGCCGGCCTCGTGACCGTCGTCGCGACCGACGTCGCCACTGGCGACGTGCTGATGGTCGCGCACATGAATGACGAGGCGCTGCGCAAGACCATCGCGACCGGCGAGGCCTGGTACTTCAGCCGCTCGCGCAATGCCTTGTGGCGAAAAGGTGAGACCTCAGGTCAGACCCAGCGCGTGGTCGAGATCCGCACCGATTGCGATCAGGATGCGGTCTGGCTCCGTGTCGAGCAGATCGGCGCGGCGTGTCACACCGGCCGCCGGTCCTGCTTCTACCGCAAGGTCGAGGCCGAAGGCGGCGGCGCCAGGCTCGTCTTTGTCGATGCGGACAGGCTGTTCGATCCGGACGCGGTGTACAAGAAATAATCCTGCCGTCATTGAGGGTAGGGCTGACGGCCGAATTAACCCCGCATTAACCATACCTGTCCCACGGTGAGACGACAGGGCGCCGAATTGCCGGCGCCACTCAACGCCGTGCGGTGCGGGCACTTCATTATGTCGGTCGACAACTCCAGTGCCTCTCAGACGGCGGTTCTCGATCCGTCGCGGGCACGCGTCGCCGGTGCGATCAATCAGGTCTCCAACCGGACCGGCATCAGCTTCCAGTACATGCTGACCACCGCCAAGATGGAATCGGATTTCGATCCCACGGCGGCGGCGACTACGTCATCCGCGCACGGGCTCTACCAGTTCATCGACCAGACCTGGCTCGGCACGGTGAAGGAAGCCGGCACCCAGCTCGGCTATGGCAATTATTCCGACGCCATCACCAGGACGTCGTCGGGCACCTACACCGTCGATGATCCCGCGATGAAGCGGTCGATCATGAAGCTGCGCGACGATCCGGAGGCCGCCTCCAGCATGGCGGCGGCGCTGACGCAGTCGAACAGCTTCAAGCTCACCGGCCTGCTCGGCCGCAGGCCGTCCGACAGCGAACTCTACATGGCGCATTTCATGGGCGTCGGCGGCGCCGCGAAACTGATCGCCAATGCCGAGGACAATCCGCAAGCGGTCGGCGCGCGTTTGTTTCCCAACGCGGCGTCCGCCAATCGCTCTATCTTCTACGCCAAGGACGGCCGCGCGCGCAGCGTTTCCGAGGTCTATTCGGTGCTGGATGCACGCTACGCCGGCGCGGCAAATTCGAAAACCACCCGCAGCGCGATGGCGATGTATGGCGGCACGCCGTCGACCACGCAGGTCGCGAGCGCCAACGGCGTACAGCCTGCCGCGCCGCTGATCGACAATGCCGCGTATCTCCAGTCCTTTCCGAACACACGCGCGGTGACGCCGGTCAGCGCGACGGCGCCGACGACGGTCGCGGACAATGCACCGAGCACGCCGGTGTTTCGCTCGATCTATCAGCCCGGCGACACCACCCAGCCGGTCTCGACGACCGTGCAGAAATTGTGGGGCAACAATGCCTCGCTCACTTCGGTCGCACCCGCGACCTCGGCCGCGTCGGCAACGCCCGACGTCCGGCCGCCGCAGCCTCTTGATCTCTTCAGCGATCGCAGCGGCACGTTCTCAAGCTAATTCGCGCGCCCGTGTCTCGGATACGTCGCAGCGTGAACGCTGCGCGCAGGTCCCGGTGCGTGAACGGGCCGCCTTTGTTCCCTTAACAAAACGTCAATAAAACCAGCCAGTTATGGTGAACGCTTTGTTAAGCGTCGTGGTTTATTTTGTGTTGCAGGTGACAAGCCGTCACCGCTTCGTCTTCGTTGCGTAAGCCGGAAGCACCATGATTGTTCGGCAGTTCATCAATTGGATCAGGACGGCGCCCGCTGGCGAGCGGGCCGAGGCAACGCGGGCGCTGGCCCGGGCCTGGCTGATCTCAGACCTTTCCCATGATGACCGTGTTGCCGCTGAAGGCGCGCTTCTGATGCTGCTCGACGATCCCTCGCCGCTGGTGCGGCAGGCGATGGCCGAGGCGTTTGCGCGCAGTACCGAGGCGCCCGCGTCGATCGTGCGGGCGCTGTCGGGGGACCAGCCGACCGTCGCGTTGCCCGTGCTCGAACATTCTCCGCTGCTGATCGACGCCGATCTCGTCGACATCGTCGCGACCGGCAACGACGAGGTGCAGTGCGCAGTCGCGCGCCGCATCGCGCTGCCGGTATCGGTCTGCGCCGCCATTGCCGAAGTCGGCTGCGCGGCGGCAGCGCTCGAGCTGATCGAAAATCCTCATGCCGAGCTTGCGCCGTTCTCCTGGGATCGCATCGTCGAGCGTCACGGCCATCTCGCCGCGATCCGCGAGGCGATGCTGGTGCTGGAGGATCTGCCGTCCGCAACGCGCGCCGCGCTGGTGGCAAAACTCTCGGAGACGCTGGCTCAATTCGTCGTCGCCCGGAACTGGCTGACTGCCGACCGCGCCGAGCGCATCGCGACCGAGGCCCGCGATCGCTCCACCATGAACATCGCGGCGCGCTCGCGCGGCGAAGACATGGAAGGGCTTGTTCGGCACCTGCGCATCACCGGCCAGCTCACCGCGGGTCTCATTCTGCGCGCGCTGCTGTCGAGCAATCTGGATCTCTTCCATGCGGCGCTGGCTGAGCTCGCCGAGCTGCCGCTGGCGCGCGTGTCCGCGCTGCTGCACGATCGCGGCGGCAATAGCCTGCACGCGCTGCTCCGCCGCGCCGGGCTTCCCGAGGCGACGTTTGCGGCCTTCCAGGTCGCGCTCGATGCCTGCCACGAGCAGGGCTTCGTCGACAGCGATGACAATGCGGCGAGGCTGCGCCGCCGCATGGTCGAGCGCGTGCTCACCCATTGCGAGACCGACCGCGGCGCGACCGAGCCGCTGATGGTCCTGCTGCGCCGCTTCGCCACCGAATCCGCACGCGAAGAGGCAAGGCTGTTCTGCGACGAGCTGGTCGCGGAGGAGATGGTTGATCCGGTGTATGGCGAGCTGATTGCAGCGTAACGAGACGACGTAGGGTGGGCAAAGGCGCATTGCGCCGTGCCCACCGTCTCTCCGCACAACTCATGGCGACTGGTGGGCACGCTTCGCTTTGCCCACCCTACCACACCTCGCGAACGGCGAAGCTACCCCGCCGGCGCGATGCTCGGCGCCAGGATCACCTCGAGATGCTCGGGGCGATCGCGGTTGGCGTCGGCGAGATAATCGTCGGCGACCTTGCGCAGGCGCCGGCTGAGCTCGGCGGAGACGCTGATGCTGTCGAGCTTGGTGTTCTCGTGCACGATGGCGAGGATGGCGTTGATGTGGTGCGTGAACAGCTCGGCCGGCACCTTTTCGAGATCGGGCGCGTGCTCGATGACGCGGCACAGGCTCTCGGCTACGCCCGCCGCCGCCGGATAGCCGAAAGTCGCGGCATCGCCCTTGATGTCGTGCGCGGCGCGAAACAACTCGTCGCGCCTGTCCTTGGTGAAGCCGTCGTGCCGGATGGCGACGTAGGCCGCCGACAGCCGGTTGATCTCGGTCGCCATCCAGTCCTTGAACTCGCCGGCAAGGCCCGCGAGCGCCTGTTCGGCGCGGCCGACCGGATCGTCCATGTCCTTGTCTTCGACGCGGCGCAGGACCGACCGCAGCGGGTTGGGCTGCGTGATGATTTGATGCGTGGCGAAGGCCTTGATCTCGATGTCTCTTGCGCTGTTCTTCGCCATGATATCGGCCTCGATCGTGAGAGACGTTGCGCTAGATGGTGGAGCGGGCCTTGTCGAGCAGCGAGGGCTGCTGCAGCACCTCGTGCTTTTCGCCGACGCGGCGCTCGGGGCCCATATAGGCGGAGTTGATGTTGCGGCGCCGGTCCGGGCCGAAATAGGTCTTGGTTTTGATGAAGGGGCGGGGACTGGCGACCACGTTGAGGATGCGCTGGTAGAGCCCCTTGGCCGAGATCGGCTTGGCCAGGAATTCGGTGACGCCGGCATCGCGCGCCACCGTGACGCGGCGCTTCTCGGAATGGCCGGTCAGCATGATGATCGGCGCGTAGGGATTGCCCTTGGATTCCGGCTGCCGGATCATCTGCGCCAGCTCGAGCCCGTCGAAGATCGGCATCGCCCAGTCGGTGATGACGATGTCGGGCACGTAATGGCTGTACATTTCCAGCGCCGTGGCGCCGTCCTCGGCCTCGTAGACTTCACGCGCGCCAAACGAATGCAGCAGCGTCCGCAGGATGCGGCGCATGTGCGGATTGTCGTCGCAGACGAGGAAACGCAGCTTGTTGAAATCGATGCGGAACATGGAGCCCGGGCCGGAGCGGTCAACTTTCGTTAACCATATCTCGCCGGGGGTTAATGAAGGGTTGCGATCGGCAGTCCGGCGAGGCGGCTCAGGAGCCGAACTGCTCGCGCAAAATGCGCTCTTCCAGGCTGTGACCGGGGTCGAACAGCATGCGCATCGAGATGGTCCTGTCGGACAGCACCTCGACGCGGCGAACGTCGCGGACCTCGTCGTGGTCGGCGACCGCCGCCACGGGGCGCTTGTCGCCCTCCAGCACCTCGATCACGACATAAGCCGTGTTCGGCAGCAGCGCGCCGCGCCAGCGTCGCGGGCGGAAGGCGCTGATCGGCGTCAGCGCCAGGAGCGCGGCGTTGATCGGCAGGATCGGTCCCTGGGCGGACAGATTGTAGGCGGTCGAGCCGGCCGGCGTTGCCACCATGATGCCGTCGGCGATCAGCTCGGACATGCGCTCGCGCTCGTCGATCAGGATCCGCAGGCGCGCGGCCTGGTAGGTCTGCCGGAACAGGGCGACCTCGTTGATGGCGTGATGCAGGTGGACGCGGTCGTTGGCGTCGGTCGCGCGCATCAGGAGGGGGTGGATTTCGGATTCCTGCGCCGCCTCGAGACGGGCTCGAAGATCGACGGTCGAGTACTCGTTCATCAGGAAGCCGACGGTGCCGCGGTGCATGCCGTAGATCGGCTTGCCCGTATGCATGTGCTGATGAAGCGTCTGGAGCATGAGCCCGTCGCCGCCGAGTGCGACCACGATGTCGGCGTCCTTCGGATCGCAATTGCCGAAGTCCCTGGTGAGCTGGCCGAAGGCGGCTTGCGCCTCGCTGCTCGGGCTGGCGACGAAGGCGATCCGGTCGTATCGCGCTGGCTTGGTCATGGCTTCCGGGCAGGGCCGCTGGCTGGAGAAAGTTCCGCCGGGCTCGTCTAACGATCTCGCCCCCGATTGTCGAGGATGACCGCCCTTCACAGCAGACCGGCAACTGCCGATTCCGATTTGAGCACGAAACCGGGTCGGTTTGTGCCCAACCGGGCTCTTCAGGCACCACCGGAGCCATGATCCCCCAAACCGTCGCAATTCCGCGCTACCCTTACGGTCCGCACCGGCGGTCGTCGCCGGACAGGGAGAACGATCATGGCCACGAATATGCCGGCGCTCCGCCGCGCGACCCTGGTGCTGGCGGTGTCGGCCTTCGCGCTCGCAGGATTGGCGCGCGCCGACGATCCGCCGCAGCCGCGCGCCGAGGCGGCGGCACCAGCCGGACAGAAGGGCGGACGCGGCGGTGCACAAGGCGCATCGCAAAATTCATCGTCATCCGCCGAGCCGCACCGTCTTCCGTCGGATTCGACCACGAAGCAGACGCTCGATCTTCCCGGCCGCACCCTCAATTTCGCAGCGACCGCCGGATCGATCCGCGTGTTCGACGGCAAGGGCGAGCCTGTGGCCGACATCGCCTATACGTCCTATGAGCTCGACGGCGCCGACCGTGCGACGCGCCCCGTGACGTTCCTGTTCAACGGCGGGCCCGGTGCGTCCTCGGCATGGCTCCAGTTCGGCGCGGCCGGGCCTTGGCGGCTGCCGCTCGATGGCGAAGCGCTGTCGCCGTCCGCCTCGCCCGAGGTGAAGCCGAACGCGGAGACCTGGCTCGACTTCACCGATCTCGTCTTCATCGATCCCGTCAGCACTGGCTATAGCCGGTTCGTCGCGACCGGCGATGACGCGCGCAAATCGTTCTACTCCGTTGATGGTGACGTCAATTCGATCGCGCTCGTGATCCGCCGCTGGCTCGAGAAGCACGACCGGCTGACCTCGCCGAAATACGTCGCCGGCGAAAGCTATGGCGGCATTCGCGGGCCGAAGGTGGTGCGCCAGTTGCAGCTCCAGCACGGCGTCGGGGTCAGGGGATTGATTCTGGTGTCGCCGCTCCTGGACTTCCGTGAGTTCACCGGCACCAGCCTCCTGCAATATGTCGCGACGCTGCCGAGCTATGTCGCGGTGGCGCGTGAGGCGAAAGGTCCGGTCAAACGCGCCGATCTCGCCGACGCAGAGGCTTACGCGCGCGGCGAATTCCTGGCCGACCTCGTCAAGGGTGAGGCGGACAAGGAAGCGACCAATCGTCTTGCCGACAAGGTCGCCGAGCTCACCGGCATCGACCAGTCGGTGAGCCGTCGGCTTGCGGGCCGCTTCGACGTCGGCGAATTCCGCCGCGAATTCGACCGCAAGAACGGCAAGGTGACGGGGCGCTACGACGCCTCGGTGCGCGGCTTCGATCCCTATCCGGATTCCAGCAGCTCGCGGTTCGGTGATCCCTCCGGCGATGCGCTGCAGGCGCCGCTAACGAGTGCTGCGGTTGACCTGTTGACGCACAAGCTCAACTGGCGGCCCGATGGCTCCTACGAGGTGTTGAACGGCGCCATCGAAGGCCACTGGGATTTCGGCCGCGGCATCAACCCGCCGCAGTCGGTCTCCGAGCTGCGCCAGATCCTCGCCACGGATGCGAAGCTGAACGTGCTGGTCGCGCACGGCCTGTTCGATCTCGCCACGCCCTATTTCGGATCGAAGCGGGTGCTCGACCAGTTGCCGGCCTTCGCAACGCAGCGGGTCAAGTTCGTGGTCTATCCCGGCGGCCACATGTTCTATTCGCGCGACGGCTCGCGGCAGGCCCTTCGGAGCGAGGTCGAGACTCTCATTCGGGAGTAGGCGGGCGCTTGCGCGGCTTGTATCTCCGCGCGATCTCGCGGGCGACGGCGGCCGCAGGCTTGATGTTGGCGCCAGCGATCCAGACGTCACTAACCTTGCCGCGCTTGTCGCGGACGCGGCGCACCGGCTCGCTGTGGCTGGAGTAGCCGGCGGCCCAGGCGAGCTTGCCGGTATCGCGGCCGGTGACCTCGATCTCGCCGGCATCCATGAACGGGTTGTTGAACTGAGGATTGGCGACCAGCACGCGGTTGCCCACGGGTACCAGATCGGTCGCGCCCCAGATCGTCCACCAGCGGCCGGTCCAGTCGCTCACGCGGCGGTCGGGTGCGCCACGGGTCTGGAAAACGCGCAGGATCTGCATCGCGCCGTCCATCCAGAACGGCGCTGCGCCGTCGATGGAGTTGCTGATGATGCTGATCGCGAGTTCGCAGGCGGGAATGGCGCAGGTCCGCGAGATATAGCCCTGGAAATGGCCGCCGTGGCCAAACCAGTCCCAGCCGTCGAGCCTGCCGGCGCCGATACCCAAGCCGTAATAGGCCTCGAAACTCTGCGGTATGCGCCAATGATGTCGCGTCATCTCGCGGCGGCTTGCGACCGACAGCAGGCTCTTTCTTGCGTTGGGCGCGAGCTGCGCGAAGAAGCGGGCGGTGTCGGCGGCGGTAGCGGCAAAGCCCGTGGCGGAAGCCATCGCGTGGGTGGGATTGTCGCCGGGGATCACGCATCGCTCTCCGTAGGGCACCCTTCGTGTGTGGCCGCGCGCGAACGGCGCCCCCTTGGGAAGCGGCGCGTCCGGCTCGGTCTCGCGCAGGCCCGCAGGTTCGATGATCTCGCGCTTCATCCAAACCCGGTAGGGCTCCTTCGTCACGGCCTCGATGATGAGACCAATCAGCCCAAAGCCGTGATTGGAATATTTGAAGCGTGTGCCCGGCTCGATTACGGTCGGCAGCTTCAATTCCGCGAGCAGCTCGCTCGCGTCGAGATAGGGACGGCTGTCGATGAACTGACCGGAATCGGCGCCGTCGCGCGTCAGTCCCGCGCTGTGCGACAGCACTTGCGCAATCGTCGTTTCCGCGACGCGCGGATGCAGGCCTCCGACATATTGGCCAATGGGATCGTCGAGCCGGAGCTTGCGCTGCTCGCGCAGCTTCATGATGCCGGCCGAGGTAAAGCTCTTCGAGTGCGAGGCGATGCGGAAACGGTGGCGCGGGGTGAGCTTCTCGCCGGTGTCGAGATTGGCGAGGCCGAACGCGTGCTCGGCGACGATTTCGCCGCGATGGGCGAATGCGATGACGACGCCGGGCTGCTGGATTGTGGTGTGCTGGAATTCGATCCAGAAGCCGATGTAGTCGATCGCGGATCGCAGCCAATTGTCCATTGCGCACCGGTTTGCGAGGGGAGGTTTGGTGGGCAAGCTAGCCGAGAACGCAGAACGGGCACAACCCTGCGGTTGTGCCCGTTCGCCTCGTGCGAAGATGCGATGCGTTTAATAGACGAGGGTCGCCCCGGTCGGCTTGTCGAGCGCGGCGGCGAGCGAGCGATACTCGGAGCTGTCGGTGCCGGCGAGCGAGGCGAGCTTGTTCAGGTGATACTGCGCCTGCTCGCGATTGCCCTGTTCGAGTTGCCAGAGGCCGTAATACTGCCAGGTGCGGACGTGGTTCGGATCGTCCTTCAGCGCCAGCTCGTAATAGATCTTCGACGACTGGTAATCGCCGAGCTTACGATAGGAGTAGCCGATCAGATTGGCGACGTCGGCGACGTCGTCGCGCTTGAGCGACTTCAGCTGGCCGATCGCGCCGGTGTAGTCGTGATTGTCATAGATCGTGGTGTAGGCGGTGCGATAGGCAGCAAGGAATTTCGGATCGCTGATGGAGGAGCTCTTCTTCTTGCCCTTCTTGGTCGAGGTGTCCGACGATGGCGGCGACGAGGGGGTGTCGCCACCTGCGGCATAAGCGCTGGTCAGAGCCGGCCCGGCCGCCAATGTCATGGCGACAAGTCCCGGCACAAGAAGCGTTGAGAGTTTGCGCATCTAAGTTCTCCGGTATGGAACGTGGCGATCCTACACGATTGCCCAAAGACCGGAACACCCATCAGGCAAAAACATTCCCGGCATCCTGGCCTATTCGCCCTGCGGGCGGATGACAAACTTGTCATCCAGATGAACGGAAGCCTGCTGCGGGCTTCAGATTGGGTTCAGTGCGTGCCCCCTAGGCTCCAACCTACGATCAAAGGGTTGGCGAGAGGGCGCCCGCCTCAAGATCCTTCCAAGAGGAGACCAACCATGTTGAAGACCATTTCCGCAGCCTTGCTCGCAGCTTCCGTGATCGCAGCCCCGGCCTTCGCAGCCGAGGCCGGCAAGACCACCACGACCACGCCGGTGATCAAGGCAGACCAGAGCCAGACCAAGGTGTCGACCACCGCCGCGAAACCGGATGCCGGCCTCAAGGCCGGTGCCAAGGCTTCGGACGTCAAGACTTCAGACGTCAAGGCTTCAGACGTCAAGGCTTCGGACGTCAAGGCGGACGCCAAGGTGGACACCAAGTCGAAGGCGATGAACGCCAACGCCGCGGTCACTCCCGACGAGCACAAGACCGTGCGCACGCATCGCCACCACCACAAGCATCTCTCAGCGAAGAAGTCGCTGAAGACGCAGCCGGACGTGACCAAGCCGGCGACGATGGAGAAGCGCAGCTAACGACTGATCCTGCGCGGCGGCGTCCTAGCATTGCCCCAACCGCCGCGTGAGGAATTCAGGACCGGCCCGTTCGTCACGCCTTGGGCGAAAGCTCGAGGTGCTGGCGGCGGGCCGGTACGACCATGCTGAAGCCCGCAAGCAACGCCCCAGGTTTGGCGGCCGCAAACAAAACCTCGAAAAACAACCCCATGCACAGTAGCGGGTCGTAGATAAATCAATGGTTTGACGGGTGGCTCATCTGCGGATTTTACGAAGCCGTTTGACTCGTCGGGCAAAACACCTGTAGACATGCATCATTGCAACCTTGGGGCTGGAACGTCTTCGAGACTGATCGAGCGGAGAGCGTAAGCGGTGCGGCGACTAGCGGAACGCGCAGTGAGCTTGGCGTTGATGCTGGCACTGCCGCTGGCGCTCACGGGATGTTTCGGCAGCGATGGTGACCGTCCAACTCTGATGGACGGGACTCAGGCCGGAGGTCCACAACCGTTCCCGGATAATTTCCGTGGCGACACGCTGGCCTTGATGCGCAGCTATTTGAACAATCCTGTCGGCGTGCGTGACGCCAGCATGGCTGAGCCGGTGCAGCGCGAGGTCGGAGGCCGGCAGTTCTATGTCAGTTGCCTGCACTTCACCCCACGCGAGACCGACGGCACGTACAAGGCCATGAGGGAGCGCGCCGTGATCTTCGTCAACGGTCGGGCGGACCGCGTCGTTGATCGTGCCAGCGAGCTGTGCGCGGGCGCGGTTTACGTACCCTTTCCGGAACTTGAAAAGATGACGCGGTAGCGCAAAGCCCACCTTCATCGCTTGGTGATAGGACAGAGCCCGCCGGAGCTGCCGGATCACATTTCGGGGAGCTTTGAACGAAGTGGTTTTGCGTTGCGACTAATCGTTACGGCGGGTTCTGTTTCCGACGGAAAAAAAACCGTCGGCACGCGCCTGCGGGACGGAACAAAATCGCGTTGTTGCCGCTCCGTCACAGTCACGAACGATCAACGTTCCGGCATCGCCTCGAAGCAACCCAATTCACGCCACGTTGTTTCCTGAGTGTCGAATTTGAAAGAACGGGGATGATCATGAAAAGGATTTTGCTGGGTGCAGTTGCCCTGCTTGCGCTGGCCGCGCCGGCTGCAGCAGCCGACATGCAGGCGCGCACCTACACCAAGGCTCCGGCCTACACGCCGCCGCAGGTGATCTACAACTGGACCGGCTTCTACATCGGCGGCCATGTCGGCGGCGCCTTTGCCGGCGACAGCAGCTTCCAGTCGAGCGACGCGCGCTTCCTCGGCGGTGTTCAGGGCGGCTTCGACTACCAGTTCGCGCCCAATTGGGTCATGGGTGTCGAGGCCCAGTATTCCTGGCTGCCGACCAACAACGGCGGCGCTACGTTCCCGCTGGGCACGCAGGTGACCTCCAATACCGACCAGCTCGGCTCGGTGACCGGCCGCATCGGCTACACCTGGGGTCCGGCGCTGCTTTACGCCAAGGGCGGTTATGCCTGGCGCAATGGCGGCCTCGGCGTCAATATTGCCGGGGTGCCGCAGCCCTTCACCGCCACCGGCAACAGCAAGGATGGCTATACCGTTGGCGCTGGCCTCGAATACATGTTCGCGCCGAACTGGTCCGCCAAGGCCGAGTACCAGTATTACAACTTCGGCAGCACGACGATCACCTCCGGTCCGGTCGACGTTGTCGGCGTCCGCGGCCGGGAGGACGAGCATACCGTCAAGGTCGGCGTGAACTACCGCTTTGGCTGGGGCGGTCCGGCAGCCTCGCGCTACTGACGCGCCACCAACAACCACGATCTGACGAAAGGCCGGCTCCCGCCGGCCTTTCGTTTGCCGGGCTCCGGTTGCCACCTCCTGTCGTTTGCATTGCGTCAACCATCTGGCGCGTCATTTGCAAGCAAACGTTTTGGCGCGCGCTTTCTCACGCGCGTCATGGAGCTCGGGTAAAGCAAAAATAATTTTTGCAGCTTACGGAACTCGCGCGCCGGAACGCGTTATATGAGAATTACCGGGCTGGTGGGACGACGGACATGCGTATCTTGGTGTCGGCTGTGGTGCTCTCGTGCTTCGTCAGTTTGCCGTGCGCTGCCCAAACAATCCTCAAATCCGAGCCTCTGATGCTGGCACCCTATGAGGTGGCCTTCGTCAAGGACGCCTCGTGCTCCTCCGGCAAGGTGCTGAAGGTCACCGGCGCGATCCGCGGGCTGCATCGCCGGAAGGCCTGCGTGGCTCTGGCGGGCGAGCAGGCCTCGCTGGCCACCGCGACGCCCTGAGCTTTCCTGAGCTCCGGCTTCCCAGCTTCGATCCGTCTTTACGAATTCAGCTCGAGCTCCATCCTCGCCTGGCGATCGGCCTCCGCCTTGTTCCTCGCGGGGTCCTCGCCCTGTGCGGCCTGGCACGGCTTGATCTCGTAATCGTTGTCGAGCACCCGGCGTGGCCCGGGGCGGTCGTCATCCGCGGTTACGTCCACGACGAGGCCACTTCGCTGCGCGAGGCTCCAGACGTCGGACTCGTCAGGATAGGCCTTGCTGATCTGGGCGTCGTTGCAGAACAGGGCGTAGGGCATTCTTCCCGCTCCCGGAAAGCGCATTAACGACTTTGCGGGGGAGGGGTTCCGGTCGGACGGTCGATCACGCGGCCGTGATCGGGGTCGTCGGGTCCTGAGTCCTTAACGAGTCCTGAATCCCGAAAAAAAGAATCCCCGGGACTCGTTTGGCGGAATCAGCGGATGTTTTCGGCCATGACGACGGACCTGAAAACCTCTTGCGGGCGCATGCTGCTGCCCCTCACGCTGGCCCTGTTCGGCGCCTGCGCGGCCAATCTCTGGCTGGTGTGGTCCTGGCTTTAGGCCAGCGACGGGAGATCCGGCTTTACTTGTCAGCCGGTGGACGGGAGGAGGGGTCGCGGATGGCGGCGCGCAGTTTGGTCAAAGTGGCCGCGCAATATTCCTCGCGCTCGCGCTCGAACCGCTCCTGATGCTTGCGGAAATTGGCGATGCGGGCCTGCATCTCGGTGCGGACGTCGTGGCTCGCCACCCGCGGCGGCGGGAGAGGCAAGGGCTGCGGCGGAGCGGCCTGAAGTGGCTCGGTCTCGACGACGGTGTTGGCGGGGACGATCTGCACCGACGCGGCCACTGTCGCCATCGGGATCTCCGGTGGATGCAAGTCATCCTTTTTGCCGGTGACCGATTGGACGAAGGCCATTGTCTGCGCGATCAGCGCGTCGCGTTCCGTGATCCACTTCATGGTGCACCCCTGTCGGGGCTATTCCAGCAAAGCTGGCCGGCCGAATCAAGAAGCTGTTGCGTGGGGGATTGCATATTTTTCCCGGCCGCCCGACAGTGGGGAATGGATGCCAAAGCAGACCATTCAGCCGAAGCCGAGGGCTTGAGGCTCGTCCGCGCGTTCCTCTCGCTGCCGCCCGACAAACGGGCGGAGGTGATCGCGTTCGTTGAGGAGTTGGCCCGCGCCAAACGCCGTCCCGAGGAAGGCGCCGACGTCTCGCCGGGGTGAGGGCTAGCGCTCCCGCGGATTGAGGTTGGGCCGGAACGGAGCCCCGACCACCCGAACCGGCGTCGAAGCGGGCACGTCGATCGCCGCCGTTTCAGCCTGCCGCTTTGCCGGAGCCGGTTCGAACAGCGCAATTGCCGCGGCCAAGGCGCTACAGCACAGCGTCACGGTGGCCAGCAGAAACATGTTTCGGTTTTCTTCCCTGATCCGCATGGGCCGACAACGGAGGACACCGGCGACCGGTTCCGGCATTCCACGCCCGGCTCGCGCCCCGGAATAGGCCGAAGCTTACGCGAAGCTTACGGCGGAAGCCAAAATAGTTAGTTTTCCGTAAGACTACCCGGGACATTTGGCATCAAATCTTAACGTCAGCTGGTTCCAATGCACGGTGCTGGGAATATGCATCGGCAGAAAATCACTGGGGCGGCTGCAATGAGCGTTTTGAACAATCTGAAAATCGTGTGGAAGGTCGCGCTGATCGTCGCCGTGATGGGCTTTGCCATGGTCGCCGTCGCCGGCTTCGGCACGCGCGAACTCTCGGCAACTGTCGACGGCTTCGCCGAGCTTTCCGCCGCGCAATCCTCGGCGCTCAACCTGACGCGGGCCCAGCGCCGCGCCGAGACCTATCATGCCGCGCTCTATGCGGTCTTCACCGAGGCGACGGAGGCGGGCAACGCCAACCGCCTCAAGACCGCGACCCAGAACCGCGACGAGATCCGCCAATACCTCGAGGCAGCCGAACAGGACGATCCCGCGCGCGCGAGCCAGATCAAGAGTATCGGCGACCAATTGAAAGCCGTGTTCGCCGGCTGCGATCCGGTGCTGAAGGCAGGCTCGCTCGCGAGCAGCCCGGAAGAGAATGCCAAGGCGGCCGAGCGTGCGCACAAGGAGTGCGATCCGGTGATGGATGCGGCCTTGGGGCGCGTTGCCAAGTTCGTGGGCGAGACCGCAGAGGCGGTCGCCAAGAGCAAGGACGCCATCAACCGCGACGCCAGATCCGCGACCTGGACGGTGATCGGCGTCAGCGCCGGCGGCCTGATCATGGGTATCGCGATCGCGCTGTTCATCGGCCTCAATGCGATGTCACGGCCGATTGCCCGCCTCAAGCTCGCCATGGAGGGCCTTGCCCGCAACGATCTCAAGACCGAAGTGCCCGAGAAGGACCGCCGCGACGAGATCGGCGACATGGCCAGGACGGTCGAAATCTTCAAGACCAACGGGATCGAGGTCGAGCGCCTCAAGGCTTCGCAGGTTGAAGTGGAGAAGCAGGCCGCCGATCAGCGTAAGCGCGACATGGTCAACCTTGCCGACGGCTTTGAGCGCGCGGTCGGCGAGATCATCGAGACGGTGGGCTCGGCGTCCACCGAGCTCGAAGCGTCGTCCTCGACGTTGGCCACCACCGCGCAGCGTGCGCAGGAGCTCACTTCGGTCGTCGCGGTCGCGTCGGGTGAAGCGACCAGCAACGTGCAGTCGGTTGCGACGGCCACGGAGGAGCTGTCCTCCTCGGTCAACGAGATCAGCCGCCAGGTGCAGGAATCGGCGCGGATGGCGGGCGAGGCCGTCACCCAGGCTCGCACCACGACGGTGCGCGTCAGCGAGCTCTCGGTTGCGGCGACGCGCATCGGCGACGTCGTCGAGCTGATCAACACCATTGCCGGCCAGACCAACCTCCTGGCGCTCAACGCCACGATCGAGGCGGCACGTGCCGGCGAGGCCGGCCGCGGCTTCGCCGTCGTCGCCGCCGAGGTGAAGACGCTGGCCGAGCAGACCGCGAAAGCGACCGGCGAGATCAGCCAGCAGATTTCCGGTATCCAGACCGCGACCCAGGAATCCGTCAACGCGATCCGCGACATCTCCGCGACGATCGAGCGGCTCTCGGAAGTGTCGTCGACCATTGCCGCGGCCGTCGAGGAGCAGGGCGCCGCGACCCAGGAGATCTCGCGCAACGTGCAGCAGGCCGCCCACGGCACCCAGCAGGTCTCCACCAACATCGCCGACGTGCAGCGCGGTGCAGCCGAGACCGGCTCGGCCTCCTCGCAGGTGCTTTCCACCGCCAAGATGCTGGCGACCGACAGCAACCGGCTGAAGGATGAGGTCGGGAAATTCCTCCACACGGTGCGCGCCGCCTGAGTCCGGCGCGGCGGCTTCGTCCGCCGCGCTGCGCACTCATCGCGCCAGCAGAAATCCCATTGCGAATGCGAACAGCACGGCCGTCATGACGACGGCCGCCGTCGCGCCGGCGGCGATCCTGGCCTTCTCTTTGACGGTGGGGCGCATCGGTCCTGCAATCTACCTCATGTTGAACTCTGATCCAATCTATGGTCAGTAGCCGCGCCCGCGACACGCGCGGCCAACATGCATTCCGGAAGGTCGATCCATGAACGAGGATGTCAGCGACGGCTGGGCCGCGTCCGCGGTCGCCTGGATCGTCGAGCAGGGCGAGGACGGCGACTATGGCCGACGCTTCGTGCTGGACGCGCCGATGCGGGCGCGGATCGAAGGGCGAGGCTTCCGCAATGCGCTCGACGTCGGCTGCGGCGAGGGGCGCTTCTGTCGCATCATGCAGCGCGCCGGTATCCGCACCACTGGCGTCGATCCAACCGAAGCGCTGCTCGCGCGTGCCATGGAGTTAGACCCGCAGGGCGACTATCGGCTCGGCCGAGCCGAGACGATGGATTTCGGCGCGGAGTTCGATCTGGTCGTCAGCTATCTCAGTTTGATAGACATGCCCGATCTCGCTGGATCTGTCGCGAGGATGGTGGCGGCGCTGCGGCCGGGCGGTACGCTCTTGTTCGCCAACCTGACCAGCTTCAACACCGCCGGTCCGTCCGAGGGCTGGACACGTGACGGCGAGGGCGTCTTGCGCTTCGTCATCGATCATTACATGGACGAGCGGCCGACCTGGGTGACATGGCGCGGCATTCGCGTCCAGAACTGGCATCGTCCGCTCTCCACCTACATGACGCTGCTGCTCGATCACGGACTCCAGTTGCGCCTGTTCGTTGAGCCGCAGCCTACGGGCGGTGATCCCGACAGAATTGCCCGTCATCGCCGGGTGCCCTTTTTCCACATCATGGAGTGGCAGAAGCCGGCTTGAGGGACGAGGCCTGCGATTTCGGACGCGCAGTTGAACTGCTAGTGTGTTCGCGACGGAATCTTGATTTGAGGTCCGCCCGACGACCGCCAATCGTCCACCCGTGCTCGCCCATGAGCGGTTCGCCGCCGACCGCGACAATTTCGCGGGCCTCGGCCTCGCCGCGCGGTTCGAGCGGATCGAGCAGACCAACCTGTGGGGCGCGGCTAGTTCGGTGTCGGGCCTCGGCTCGGAGGACCCCGCGACCGCAGCGGTCCGCGAGGTGCTTCCTCCACTGCTGCAACGGCTCGGCGCGCGCTCGCTGCTCGATGCGCCCTGCGGGGACGCGGGCTGGATCGGCCGCGTGAGGCTGGATCTCGACTACACCGGCATCGACATCGTTCCGTCGCTGATCGCGGCCAATCGCCAGCGCGTGGCGGGCGGCGAGTTGTCCGGCCGGTTTCTCGTTGCCGACATCACGCGCGATGCACTGCCGCGCGCGGATGTCGTTCTGTGCCGGGACTGCCTGGTGCATTTGAGTTTCGGCAATATCGCCCGCGCCGTCGCGAACTTTCGCGCCAGCGGCGCGCATTTCCTGCTGGTCACGACGTTTCCCGAATGGGACGACAATCGCGATTGCGAGGACGGCGACTGGCGCGCGCTGAACATGGAGAAGGCGCCGTTCGACTGGCCGGCACCGCGCGAGCTGATCAAGGAGCATTGCGAGGAGGGCGGTGGCGGCTGGCGCGACAAGAGCCTCGGGCTGTGGGCGCTGGATCAATTGTAGCCCGGCTCGCGCTGCGCTCCATCCGAACCACAGGACCAACGAGAGTGGAGTGAATTCCGATGATCGATGCCCAATGCAGGTGCGGCGCGCTCACGCTGTCGCTTCCGGGACCGTCCAGCCTCGTCGTCGCCTGCCACTGCATTGACTGCCAGCGTCGAACCGGCGCGCCGTTCGGGGTCGGTGCGTTCTATCCGGCGGAGGGCGTCACGATCTCGGGGACGTCGAACGAATACGTCCGGACAGCCGCAAGCGGCGGCAAGGTCCGCAGCTATTTTTGCCCCGAGTGCGGTTCGACGGTCTATTGGAAGGCGGACAATCTGCCTGCGATGG
This sequence comes from Bradyrhizobium canariense, assembly GCF_019402665.1. GTDB lineage: Bacteria > Pseudomonadota > Alphaproteobacteria > Rhizobiales > Xanthobacteraceae > Bradyrhizobium > Bradyrhizobium canariense. The sequence goes on along the minus strand of NZ_VSST01000050.1, from coordinate 44,609 downwards.
TCGGCGTTGCCGTCGGCGCTACCGCGGATCCGAACTACCCGGCGCCCATCCGCTCGGTTTTCGAACAGTCGAAACATGCCTGGGTGGAAATATCAGGCGCTGAGCACTTCCAGCAAAGCAGCGCACCGAAGCATTCGAAGTGAGCGTTGCGCTCAAAGGCTGGTGCCGGCTGAGGGGATTGAACCCCCGACCTTCGGTTTACAAAACCGCTGCTCTACCGCTGAGCTAAGCCGGCGACGCCTGGAGAAGCGGGCAGGGACCAGCATACGCCGGAGCCGTCCACCCGTGCGCGCCGCAATACCAGACTTGACCGGAAAGTGCCAGAACCCGCGATGCCCGATGCAGACACGAATCAGGCGGCCCGAAGGCCGCCTGATCTGTCGCGTTCGGTTGAATCGCCTTATTGGCAGATGTGCCGGCGGCCGTCTTCGCCCTTGAACCAGGTGCCGGGCGTGCAGACGAAGCCGTTGCGCTGGGCGTAGGTGCGGGTGTCCCAACCGCGATTGTCCCAGCCGCGGTTATCCCAGCCATTGTCGTAGGCGTAGGCGTCGTTCGTGGCACGGAACGGGGCGGTTGCGATTGCGCCTGCAGTCCCGATGGCTGCGCCGGCCACGCCAGCGGCTGTTCCGACCGCGCCGGCGGCGACGTCGGTCGGCCAGAAGCCGGTGCGGCTCCTGTTCCAGTCGTTATTCCAGTCGCCGTTGTTGGTCTGGCGATAGGACACGCGACGATGCCGATAGCCGCTGTCGGTGTACGGATTTCCCGGTCCGACGTTCTGGCAGTTGGCGTTGGGGAATTGCGCCGCGCAGCGGCCGGGATTGGTGATCACGGCCTGCGCCATGGCAGAGCCCGTCACGAGGGTCGCCGCAATCGCCGTGGCTCCGAGAAGTTTGACGTTCATGATTGTTTGGCTCCCGTTTTGTTGACGGGGGCTAAACGCCGAAGACGCCGGACGTTCCGCTGAAACCGGCGGATTTTCGTGAGCGGCAGTCAAACGGAAGTGAGCACGCGCGATGGTTCCGGACTGCAGGGTCCGGCGGCGTTAATGCTTCACTAGTTCGCTTTGCAGCATTTGAGCGGCGCGCAATCCTTACACATTAGGCTTACCGGCAATTGGAGAGAGGGCCTTAACCCTCTCTGCGTCGCCATCGGGTAGGTTGTCGCCGGATAAATGGGATCCTCTCATGCGCGCATCTGCGCTCGCCGCCTTTCTGATCGGACTGCCCGCGTCGGCGTTTGCCGGCGGCGGCTTCGATATCGTCGTTCCCGGTCGCCCCGGCGTGCCCATCATCATCAACAACATCGACGCGTCCTATGCCGTGGTCGAGGGGACCTGGGGCCTGGGGAAGAACGTGCAGGTGCAGCCCACGATCTATGGCGGCCGCTATATCGCCGAGCGCCAGCCTGAGGACGTCGGCCATTATTACCCGACGCTGGGCCTGCGGCCCGGCTATGGCCGGCTCGAGGTCGAGCCGCCCGCGAACCGCAAAATGCCCAAGCCGGCCGAGAGCTATCACCAGAGCTGGGGCGCGCAATCGGCGCCGCTGCCGCCGCAGATGGACGTGCCCGTCAATCCGCCGCCGGTGATCCTCGCGCCTGAGATCAACGACTATCCGCGGCGTCCTCGGCCGCGGCCGCGTACAGAGATGCCCGGCAGACCGCCGGGTTAAGAAACGACAAAATCCAAAAAACGGAAATCAACAGGAGAGAGTAATGCGTCAGATGATTTCGGGACTGGTCGCGGCGGCTGCCGTGATGTTCGCCGCCACCGCGCCCGCCGCGGCCTGCGGCTTCGATCCGTGCCAGCCGGTCGCGCCGGTCTATTCCGGCTGCAACACCGGCTGCGGCGGTTATGGGGCCGGCTACGGCTACGGCTACGGCGCCTATGAGCGTCTCGCCGAGCCCACCACGCAATATTATCACGTCAACCAGGGCCCGACCTACACCGGTCCGGGCACCTTCGCGCCGTATCCGACCTACCGTGAGGACGCGGTGGTTGCGCCCGCCAATTACGGCTACGGCCGTGGCTATGGCTATGGGCACGGCTATGGCTATCGCGCCGCCGCGGTCGAAGCCCCGGCCGCCTATCCCTACCGCCGCCCGTATTACCGTCCGTATCGCTACGGCTACGGCCCGCGCGCCGGCTATCTGCCGCGCACGCATTACGGCTACGGTCCGCGCTACGGCTACGCCCCGCGCCATGTGCCGTACTACGGCGGCCACCGCGTGCTGCGTCGCTATTACTGATCGCTTGATCGGTTAAACCAACGAGACGCCCGTCCGCGATGCGGACGGGCGTTTTGTTTTGTCACCGCTTCATCAGCCCGAGCCGGCTGGCGCCGACATAGAGCGAGAGCACGGCGGCATTCGAGACGTTGAGGCTCTTGATCTCGCCGGGCATGTCGAGCCGCGCCACGACGCTGCAGGTCTCGCGCGTCAATTGCCGCAGGCCCTTGCCTTCGGCACCCAGCACCAGGGCGAGCGGCTCGCGCAGGGTGACCTCGGAGAGATCCGCGCTGCCTTCACTGTCCAGCCCGACGGTCTGGAAGCCGAGCTCGTTCAGCGTGGTCAGTGCGCGGGCGAGGTTTTGCACCGTCACCATCGGCACCAGCTCCAGTGCGCCGGAGGCGGCCTTGGCCAGCACGCCGGTCGCTTCCGGACTGTGGCGCGCGGTGGTGACGATCGCCTTCACGGCGAAGGCCGCAGCCGAGCGCAGGATGGCGCCGACATTGTGCGGATCGGTGATCTGGTCGAGCACCAGCACGATGCCGTCCTGCTCTAAATCCTCGATGTCGGGCGAGGGCAGGGGATCGGCCTCGGCGAGCAGGCCCTGGTGCACCGCGTCGGGCGACAGCAGCCGGTCGATCTCCTGGGGCCGGACGATCTCGGGCGTGATGCGGGTTGCGATGTTCTCGTCCGCCAGACGCCTTGCGGCATTCTCGGTCAGCGTCAGCTTGCGGATCTGCCGCTGGGGGTTGGCGAGCGCCATGGTGACGGTGTGCCAGCCATAGAGGATGACGGGACCGTCGGTGTCCGAATCGCGATCGCGCCGGGCCGGGCGACCGGCCGATTTTCCGGGCCTGTTGAAGGGCTTAGACCCGCCGCGGGGGCCCCTCGGGTTGAATTTTCGATCCTTCATGGGCTCGCTTGTGTCACGGGTCCCGGAATATGGCAATTTGGGTGGTGTCGGGGGCGATTTTAGCTGTTCGCCTCGGTTGACTTTACCCCATCGCTTCGCCGATAACCGCGCCCGGTCGCGCCCCCATCCGGGCTGTCGCGGCCTTCACGTTCCATGGCCGTCTTCGGTCGCCGGCAAGGTCCGGCCCGATTGTGCTGCCGTCGAGCGGGGGAGTGTCCCGAGTGGCAAAGGGAGCTGACTGTAAATCAGCCGCCTTATGGCTTCGCAGGTTCGAGTCCTGCCTCCCCCACCACGCTTCGCCCTTCGGGCTTCGCGTGGCGCAGCCAACGTGATGCGCGAAGGACGGAGCGTGGTGTCCGGCGAAGCCCGTAGGGCGAAGACGGACTGAGCGGATCCGATCGCCTTACCCCATCATCTCGCGCACCATCGGCACCACCTTCCGGCCGTAGAGCTCAATGCTCTTCATCAGCTTCCCATGCGGCAGCGGGCCCGCTGAATACTTCAGCTGAAACCGCGAAATGCCGAGTGCCTTGGCGGTCTTGGCGATCTTGCGCGCGACCGTCTCCGGCGAGCCGACATAGAGCGAACCGTGCTCGGCCTCATTGACGAACTCGTCGCGGCCCATCGGTGGCCAGCCGCGTTCCTTGCCGATGCGGTCGCGCATCGCCTTGTAGTCGGGCCACAGCTCCTCGCGCGCCTGTTCGTCGGTCTCGGCGACATAGCCGGGCGAATGCACGCCGATCGGCTGGGCCGGGCGGCCGAACTCCCTGAACGCGCGGTGATAGAGATCGACGAAGGGCGCGAAGCGCGCGGGATCGCCGCCGATGATCGCGAGCATCAAGGGCAGGTCGTAATGCGCGGCGCGCACCACCGATTGCGGACTGCCGCCGACGCCGATCCAGGTCTTGAGCGTGCCGTTCGCGACCGGGGGATAGACCAGCTGTCCCTTGAGCGGCGGACGCAGCTTGCCTTCCCAGGTCACCGGCTTCTGCGACAGCAGCGCTGCGAACAGATCGAGCTTCTCTTCGAACAGCGCTTCGTAAGCCCGCAGGTCGAAACCGAACAGCGGAAAGGATTCGGTGAATGAGCCGCGGCCGAGGATCACCTCGGCGCGCCCGTTCGAGAGCGCGTCCAGCGTGGCAAAGCGCTGGAAGACGCGGATCGGATCATCCGAGCTCAGCACCGTCACGGCCGAACCGAGATGGATGCGCCTGGTCCCCGACGCGATGGCGGCCAGCACGGTCTCAGGGGAGGAGATCGCGAAGTCGGCGCGGTGATGTTCGCCGAGGCCGATGAAGTCGAGGCCGAGCTCGTCGGCCAGCACCGCTTCGTCGACGACGTTGCGGATCACCTGCGCGTGCGGAAGCATCGCGCCGGAGGTATCTGTGGTGACGTCGCCAAAGGTGTCCAGTCCGAATTCAAGCGGTGCGGTCATTGATGAGGTCTCTGCGGGCGCGGCTTGCGCGCCTGTCACTGGGGGAGGGGATTGGTTTGGTTGGAGCTAAGCAGCCGGGTCTGATGCGCAATGCTGCTTCGAGAAACCCATTGTTTCCCTTTCTTCTTGGTGTCGGGGGGGGCCGCGGCTTCAGTCGGACCTGGCGAACATCTCGACCAGGGTCTCGCGCAGCCAGCGCTGCGCCGGCACGGTGTCGTTGCGCTGGTGCCAGAACAGGCTGACGATGCGCGGCGGCGCCTTGAGCGGAAGCGGCATGGCGAGCAGGAACGGCGCGTGCCGGGATTGCGAGCGCAAATCGCTCGGCAGCACCGCAATCAGGTCGGACTGGCGCACCACCTCGTAGGCGGCGCTGTAGTGATTGACGGTCGCGACCAGGTTGCGCGATAGCCCGCGCGAGGCGAGGAAGAGGTCGTAGGACGGCAAGGTCTTGCCGGCGAGGCTCACATCGACATGCCCCGCGTTGAGGAAGCTGCGCGTGCTCAGCCGCTTCATCGCCGCGACCGGATGGCCGCGCCGCATGAAACAGGCGTAGTCGACGGTCCACAGCGAGCGCGAGCGGATGGCGGCCGGTTGCTGCGCCTCGTTGACATAGACGCTGAGCACGCAATCAACGCGATTGTCCTCGAGCTGGTCGGCGATCTCCACGACGGTGTTGGGAACGGTGTGGATTCGCGCCTTGGGCGCGACCTTGCCGAAATGGTTCAGCAGGTTCGGCATCACCAGCGAGGCGACGTAATCCGACATCGACAGGCTGAACTCTGTCTGCGCACGGTGCGGGTCGAACACCTGCTCGTCGAGCGCGCCGCGGACGGTTTCGAGCGCTTCGCCGATCGGCTCCCACAGCACCACGGCGCGTTGGGTCGGACGGATGCCGGTGCCGGACCTGACGAACAGGGGATCGCCGAGCGCGTCCCGCAGGCGTGCGAGCGCGTTGCTGACCGCAGGCTGCGTCATCAGAAGCGCGTTGGCGGCGCGCGTGACGCTGCCCTCGGTCATCAGGGCCTCGAAGACTTTCAGCAGGTTGAGGTCGAGCTTTCGGAACGACAGAACATTCACCACAGTAATGTACTAGATCATGATTATAAATTATGACGATAATATCTCCTTGTCTATGGTTCCCCCAGGGATGAGCGGAGTGCCGGCCGCCAGACAGAGGGGGACTTTCATGTCGATGATTTCGGCGCGCATCGAGCGCCTTCCATTCGCGCGTTTCCATAAGCATCTGCTGCTGATGGGCGGGCTCGGCTATACATTCGACGCGATGGATGCAGCGGTGCTGGCGTTCATCCTGCCGGTGTTGCGCACGACCTGGAATCTGTCGAGCGTGCAGATCGGCGTGCTCGGCAGCAGCACCTATATCGGCTTCCTGTTCGGCGCGCTGCTGGCGGGCACGCTGGGTGACCTGATCGGCCGTCGTGCGGTGATGATGTCGGCGCTGGCGCTCTATTGCGTCGCATCCATCGTCAGCGCGGCGGTGAACGACTGGTCGTCCTTCTTCGCCGCCCGGGTCGTCGCGGGCATGGGCACCGGCGCGGAGAGCGCAATCATTGCGCCCTATCTGGCGGAATTCGTCGCACGGCGTTACCGCGGCAGCTTTACCGGCGCGCTGGCCGGATTCTTCTCCTTCGGTTTCGTGGCGTCGGCCTTGCTCGGCTATTTCATCGTGCCAGCCTATGAGAACGGCTGGCGCATCGTTCTGGTGATCACCGCGGTGCCGGTCGTCATGCTGCTGTGGTGGCGCAGGGCGCTGCCGGAATCGCCGCGCTGGCTGGAAAGCCGGGGCCGTGAGAAGGAAGCCGCAGCCGTGCTCGACAGGATTGAGGCCGGCTTTGCGAGCCAAGGCCATGTCCTGCCACAACCGGTCGTCGAAGCCGCGGCGCCTGCCGTGACTGGTGGGACGCTGCTTGCCAATTTCGCCGCGCTCCTCGCCGGCCGCCAGGCGCGCATCACCATCATGACCTGGATCATGTGGCTTGCGATCACGTTCAGCTACTATTCCTTCTTCGTCTGGATCCCCGGCCTTCTGGTCCAGAACGGCATGAGCATCACCAAGAGCTTCGCCTATTCGATCGCGATCTATTGCGCGCAGATTCCCGGCTATTTCAGTGCCGCGTATTTCAACGAGCGCATCGGCCGGCAGGCGACCATCGCCTCCTACATGGTGCTTGGCGGCGCAAGCGCGCTCGGCCTCGCCTTCGCGCAGAGCGACCAGCACATCATGGTGGCGGGAATTCTACTGTCCTTCTTCATGAACGGCACCTATGCGGGCGTCTATGCCTATACCGCCGAGGTATTTCCGACGGCGGTCAGAACCACCGGCGCCGGGCTCGCTTCCGCGATCGGCCGCATCGGTGCGATCGTCTCGCCGATCCTGGTCGGCTATCTCTATCCCAATTTCGGCTTCGCCGGCGTCTTCGGCCTCACCACAAGCGTGCTGCTGTTAGGCGCGCTCACCGTGGTGCTGATGGGGGTGCCGACGCGCGGCCGTTCGCTGGAAGAGATTGCGGCGGGTGAAGTCGCGTGAGGGAAACAAAACGCCGGTCCGATCCGCTGCTCTGCGCCGTGGCGGCCGCGCAGGGCAGGGCGGATCAGCCGGATGCCCTGTACTCGGCGCTGGACGACGCCTTGAAATCGGCGATCGGCCACAAGCTGTTCACGATCCTGACCTATGACGACGACACGAGGGAAGCAGCGCGGGTGTATTCCAATCTCCCCGGACCTTACCCGGCGGGCGGACGCAAACGCCTGGCGCCGGGGCCGTGGACCGAGGCTGTGCTGGACCGCGGCGAGGCCTATATCGGCCGCACCCGGGACGATCTGCGCGAGGTGTTTTCCGATCACGAGCTGATTGCTTCGCTCGGCTGCGCGAGCGTGCTCAACATGCCCGTGCGCTGGCGCGGGCGCACGCTCGGCTCGCTCAATCTGCTCCATGAAGCAGGCTGGTACGGCGAGGACGATGTCGCTGCGTGTCTTCCATTCGCCCAGCTCGCTCTGCCCGCGCTGCTCATCCAGTCCTGATCAGACAGGAAGTCGTCATGTCCCGTGTGCTCTTCAAGAACGCCGCTCTGCTCGATCCGCTCCAGCCGGACCTCCTGGAGGGACATCACGTGCTGGTCGAGGACAGTCTGATCAAGGAGGTCTCCGATCGGCCGCTCCAGGTGGAAGCCGACCGCACGATCGATCTGAAGGGCAAGACGCTGATGCCCGGCCTGATCGACCTGCATGTGCATGCGATCGCCGTCGAACTCAATCTGGCGCAGCAGGTGCACATGCCCAACGTGCTGGTGACGCTACGCTCGACGCTGCTGCTGCGCGGCATGCTGCGGCGGGGCTTCACCACCGTGCGCGACGCCGGCGGTGCCGGCCATGCGCTGAAGCAGGCGATCGAGACCGGGCTCACCGACGGACCGCGGCTGTTCGTCTCGGGACGTGCGCTCAGCCAGACCGGCGGCCACGGCGACATGCGGGCCCGCTCGGACTACCTCGCCAGCGACGCACCGTGCCCGTGCTGCGTGCGTGTCGGCGCGCTGGCGCGCGTTGCCGACGGTGTCGATGGCGTGCGAAGGGCGGCCCGCGAAGAGCTCCAGATGGGCGCCGACCAGATCAAGATCATGGCCTCCGGCGGCGTCGCCTCACCGACCGACCCGGTCGGCGCCTTCGGCTACTCCGAGGACGAGATCCGCGCCATCGTCGAGGAGGCGCGCGGGCGTCAGACCTATGTGCTCGCCCACGCCTACACCGCTGCTGCGATCGAACGCGCCATTCGCTGCGGCGTGCGCACCATCGAGCACGGCAATCTGGTCGATGCTCCGACCGCGCAACTGATGGCCGAGAAGGGCGCCTATGTGGTGCCGACGCTCGTCACCTACGAGGCGCTGGCCAACGAGGGCGCCCAATACGGCCTGCCGCCCGAAAGCGTGGCCAAGATCGCCGATGTCCGCGACGCCGGCCTGCGTTCGCTCACGATCTATCGCGATGCCGGCGTGAAGATGGGGTTCGGCAGCGACCTGCTCGGACCGTCGCAGCGTCTGCAGAGCGACGAATTCCGCATCCGCGCCGAGATTCTCGGTCCGCGCGCCGTCATCGCCAGCGCGACATTGGTCGGCGCCGAGGTGCTCGGCATGGAGGGCAAGCTCGGGCGCATCATGCCCGAAGCCATTGCGGACCTGCTGGTGGTCGACGGCAATCCGCTGCGCGATGTTGCCTGCCTGCTCGGCCAGGGCGAGCACATCCCGATGGTGATGAAGGCAGGCAAGGTCCAGTTCGACCGGCTGGGCGCGTAGCCGGCGTTACCGCCACATTCCGCGCATTCGAGCGCCGATGTCGACCTTCGGGCCTTGCGCGGCGGTGCGCGCTGCGCTTGCCCCGGCCTTCGGCCAGGCAGTGCGCTCGAACAGATAGACCAGCTGCTCCGGGATGAAGCGGGTGCGCGAGGCGTAGACGTGGCGGTCGCCCTTGGCTGCCTGGCCGTGGGTGAAGAAGCGCTGCGGCACCACGAGGTGCAGGTCGTCCTTGGCGCGCGTCATCGCGACATAGAGCAGGCGGCGTTCCTCCTCGAGCTCGGCGCTGGTGCCGGCGCCGAGATCCGACGGCATGCAGCCGTCGACGACGTTGAGCACGAACACCGATTTCCACTCCTGGCCCTTGGCGGAGTGGATGGTGGAGAGGATCAGATAATCCTCGTCGCGCAAGGGTGGCCCGGATTTGTCGCTGGTCGCATCCGGTGGATCGAGCGTGAGCTCGGTCAGGAATTTCTCGCGCGAGGCATAGCCGCTCGCGATCTGCTCGAGCTGCATCAGATCGGCGCGGCGCGTCTCGGAATCCTCGTGCAGGCGATCGAGATGCGGTTCGTACCAGAGCCGCACGCGTTCGAGGTCAGCCGGCCATTCCGAATAGCGCAAATTTTCGATGGTGCGGACGAAGCCGGTCCAGTCCGCGCCGGTGCGCGGCGGCACCGGGAGCTGGCCGAGCGCGGCGAGCGGATCGGAGCTCTCCGCCATCTGGTCGAGCACACGCTGCGCCGTCGCAGGTCCGATGCCCGGCAACAGATGCAGGATGCGAAAGCCGGCGACGCGGTCGCGCGGATTCTCAGCGAAGCGCAGCAGTGCCAGCACGTCCTTGACATGCGCGGCATCGAGAAACTTGAGCCCTCCGAACTTGACGAAGGGAATGTTGCGGCGGGTGAGCTCGATCTCCAGCGGGCCCGAATGCGAGGACGTTCGGAACAGCACCGCCTGGTGCTTCAACAGCGCGCCTTGCTCGCGAGTGGCCAGCACTTGCTCGACGATGTAGCGGGCCTGGTCGGCCTCGTCGTGCACGGTGACGAGCTGTGGTTTTTGCGTGCCGGCGCGGTCGGTCCAGAGGTTCTTTGTAAAGCGCTCGCGCGCCAGGCCAATGACGCCGTTGGCCGCTGCCAGCACGGGTTGCGTCGAGCGGTAATTGCGGTCGAGCGTGATCATCTCGGCGCGCGGCGAGAAGCTCTGCGGAAAATCCAGGATGTTGCGGACAGTGGCGGCGCGGAACGAATAGATCGACTGCGCGTCGTCGCCGACGACGGTGAGGCCGCGCCCGTCCGGCTTCAGCGCCAGCAGGATCGAGGATTGCAGGCGGTTGGTGTCCTGATATTCGTCGACCAAGACGTGATCGAAGCGGCCGCCGATTTCTTCCGCGATCGTCGCATCGCTCATCATCTGCGACCAGTAGAGCAGGAGGTCGTCGTAATCGAGCACGTGCTGGGCCTGCTTGGCCTCGACATAGGCCGCGAACAGGCCCTTCAGCTCGGGCGCCCAGCCTGCGCACCAGGGATAATGCGCCCCCAAAACCTTCTCGATCTCCATCTCGGCATTGACGCAGCGGGAGTAGATCGACAGGCAGGTGCCTTTGGCGGGAAAGCGGCTCTCTGTCTTCGACAATCCGCGCTCGTGCCGGACCAGATTCATCAGATCGGCGGAATCCTCGCGGTCGTGGATGGTGAAGGCAGGATCGACGCCGATCCGCTCGGCATATTCGCGCAGCAACCGTGCGCCGATGCCGTGGAACGTGCCGGCCCAGCTGAGCGCGTCGCGCATGATCGCGGCGTTGTTCTCGCCAAGCACTTTTCGGGCGATGCGCTCGACCCGGCCGGCCATCTCGGCCGCGGCGCGCCGCGAGAACGTCATCAGGAGGATGCGGCGCGGATCGCTGCCCGCGACGATCAGGTGCGCGACGCGATGGGCCAGCGTGTTGGTTTTGCCGGAGCCTGCACCGGCGATGACGAGCAGGGGCGCGCCCACGGTCGCACCATCGGCCACACCATGCTCCACGGCGCGGCGCTGCTCCGCATTGAGCGTGTCCAGATATGTCGCCACGAATCGCCCCGGTGAAACAGCCAGACTCGGCGATCCCGCTGCGAATCGCAATGCGTCTGGACGGGACCGATGTTAAGACCTAGGGACAAGACGGCCCAAGGTTCCATTCCGAAAAGCGCCACCCGGCATGACCGAGCTCAAATCCGACCAGTTCGAGATGCGACGGCTGGAATCGCTCAGCAACACCATTTTTGGCGTTGCCATGACGCTGCTCGCCTACGATCTGCCCAGGGCCGCGGTCTTCACAAGCGCGCCCGACTGGAACGATCTGGCCCGGGTCTATTCCGGCAAGCTCGCGGGTCTTGCGCTCAGCTTCATCATCGCCGGCGTGTTCTGGATCAGCCATCACCGCCGGCTGGCGCGCCAGCCCGTCGGCAGCCGCGGCGCGGTGATCCTCAATCTGTTTTTCCTGCTGTCGATCGTGCTGCTGCCGGTGACCAACGGCCTCTACACCAACTACCCCACGAGCAGTGCGGTCGCCGTGCTCTACGGCCTGCACCTGACCACCATCGCCGGCCTCAATGCCTGGCTGTGGTGGAGGATCCTGGGCGGCTGGCGCCACGAGATCATGGCCTCGCTGTTTCCGCTGCTGGTGTTTATTCCGGGCACGGTCGTTGCGGCGTTCGCGCCGCAGGTCGCGCCGTTCGTGTGGTTCATCGCCTTCGGCGGCCTGCTGATCCAGCGCTTCTATGTCGGGCCGACCGGGACGGACGCGTAGGGCCGCGGCTCAGCCTTGCGTCGTGCCGAACCCGTCGGCCGGCACGTAAAGCTTGACCGGGCGAATTTCGTAGACCGCTGACGGATTGACCTGACGCAGCGTCCGCGCGGCCGCGATCGCCTCCTCGTCCGTGTCGTATTCGACGAGGTGGAAGCCCAGAAGCTGCTCCTTGGTCTCGGCAAACGGGCCGTCCAGCACGACGCCCGCGCCGGGGCCACGCAAGGTGCGGGCCTTTCGGGTCTCATCCAGGCGGGCGGCCGGGCCAAAATGCCCGCTTGCCCGCAGCGGTGCCTGAACCTCGATGACTTTGGCCACGACCGCGGCGTCCTTCTCGGGCGTCCAGGACAAGATCTCGTCTTCCACGTGATAGGCCAGGATGGCGTAAAGCATCGTCACCTCGTTGATTTTCGCTGCGCGCGTCCGAAGGACGTATCACCACCGTCGCAGCCGACAATGGGCTTGAGGAAAATATTGCGTCGCGGGGTGCGGCGACGAAACCTTCCCGAAACCCGATTGCGGCCGAAAGGTGTGAACGCCGCTCGAAATCGGCGCGACTGATGGCCACTAAGAACACTTCGGAGGCGGCCATGTCGACCATCAAGATCATCTGCAAGATCATCTGCGACGCGCGTCGGGCGGGAAAGTCGGACGCCGCGGATCTGCACGACCAGAGCGGCCACCACCGCTATTACGGCAGCTCGGCCGAGAGCGGCGGCGAGCGCATCCTCGAAAGCCGGCGCGGCAAGCGCCCGCGCGCAATGAGCGTTTGCGGCTTCTAGACCCGACGCGGTTGCGGTGCGGGAGCAGACTCGCACGAACTGACCGCGTCTCACATCCCGCTCAGCACCTGCTTGATCAGGGTTTCCCGCAACCGGGCGAGTTCGCCGCTCGTCTCCATCTGCTCGATCATCCTTCCGACCTTCGGCACGAGATCGCGATGCCGTTCATGCAGATGGTGGTAGATGCTGATGCGCTCGAGTGGCGGCGAGAGCGGATGGATCCTGGCCTGGAGATTGAGTTTCTTCACCGCAGCCAACCCGCTGAAGAGGTCGGTGACCATCACGTCGAAGCGGTCGGCATCGAGCATCTTGACCATGTTGTCGAGGCTTGTCGTCGCCGTGACCCGGGTCATGCCGCGCGTACCGGCTTCCGACGAGCCGACGCCGCGTACGATGCCGATGCTGTAGTCCCTGATTGAATTCCAGCCGGCGACGTCGAACTGCAGTTTCGTGGTGAAGACAGCGGGCTCGATGTAATTGATCGCAGGTGTCACCTGGATCAGCGTCGGGTAGTCGCGAGAGAGCGTTCCGATCCGCTGGACCTCGCCGTCGACCTGGCCGGTGCTCGACAGCGCGAGCGCGCGCTTGCCGGGGACATCCTCGAATTTGAGCTTGATGTTCAGCCTGGCATAAACCGCGCGGAGCATCTCGCCGCCGACATATTGGTCGGGAATATCGGCGATGCGTGCGAGCCGGATGACTTCTTGCGCCTGCGACGGGCCTGCCGCGAGCAGCAACAGGCAGACCACGACTATCCGCCTCATGACGCATCTCCCTGGCCATGCCTTTTGGGCGTGCCCTGCTAACATCGGATTCCGGGGCCGCGCGATCTACCGGAGATGGCAGCTGCGCCAGTCCGCAACGTTGACAGCACGTTCCCGCTGTGCGGGCGAGCTCCGGACTTTCACCGATGTCATTCTAGCACGCGAGGTGGTACTTTGCCCGGGAATCCTGCTGCTGGGCGCAAGATATGACCCCGTCGAACTCAGGCCGCCCAAGGGCCGACAGGATCAAGGGCCGATAGGATCATCGGCCGACAGGATCGCCACGCGCACCGCGTGCTGAGGCAGGGCCTCAACCGTTCACTTTGCTCGCGGTTGCGGTCGGCCGGCTGAGCAGGTGCCGCCATTTTCGGGGACGTGGTGCATGGGCAACGCAGGTGACGATGATACCAAGCGCCGCCGCGCCATTGCGCCGGTGGCTGCGAAGCAGGATTTGACCGGCATCGGCGCCGCGCTCGCGCCTCCGATGTTCGCGGCGCTCCTGTCGCGGATCTTCAACTGGTCGCGCAGCGGCGTCGGGCCCCGGCTGCTTGCCGCCGTGCTGCTGTTCTCATCGGTCGTGACGCTGACCCTGACTGCGCTCCAGCTCTATCTGGATTACAATCGTGAGGTCGGACTGATCGAGACGCGGCTAGACGAGATCGGCCGCAGCACCACGGGCAGCCTCGGAGAGAGCCTATGGAATCTCGACCAGAACCAGCTCAAGCTCCAGCTCGATGGCATTCTGCGGCTGCCTGACATCCGTGCGGCGGAGGTCCGCGAGATCGTCGATCGGCCCAATCCGATCCGTGTCGAAGTCGGCGAGCGAAACACCCGTTCGATCATGACCCGGGAATTTCCGCTGAGCACCATGGTGCAGGGGACCTCGCGCGCCATCGGCACGCTGCGGGTCGAGGCGACGCTGACCGACGTCTATCAGCAATTGCTGAACAGGGCCCTCGTCATTCTGGCAAGCCAGGCGGCAAAGACGTTCCTCGTCTCGTTGTTCATCATCTACATGTTTCATCTGCTGGTGACCCGGCATCTCGTCGCCATCGCCGAGTACGTCGGCAAATACAGCCTCGGACGGCCGCCGCCGCCGCTGCGCCTGGAGCGCCGGTCGCCTTACGAGGCCGACGAGCTGGACAAGGTGGTCGTTGCTTTCAACGCCATGTGCGCCAACCTCGAACATGCCTATGGCGAGCTGCGCGAGGCCAATGGGAATCTCGAGCGTGACCTGAAGATCCGGCAGCGCGCCGAGGAGAACGCCCGCGCGAGCGAGCAGCGCTTCCGTGATTATGCCGAGACCGCATCCGACTGGTTCTGGGAGACCGGCCCGGATCACGTGTTCACCTACATTTCAGATCGGGCCGATGCTTTCGGCATGGACCACAAGGCGCTGATCGGGAGGCGCCGTTCAGACGCCGCCTTCGACCGCGATGCCGAGCCCCAGAAATGGCGCGCTCACTTGGCGACGCTGGATCGCCACGAGCCGTTCCGCAAGTTCGAATATCGCGGCCGCGATGCGGCTGGCCGCGCGCGCCATTTCAGCGTCAACGGCCGGCCGGTGTTCAGCGCCGACGGACGCTTCATGGGGTATCGTGGTTCGGCCACCGATCTGACCGAGCAGCACGAGACCGAGGAGCGGCTTCGCCAGTCGCAGAAGATGGATGCGATCGGCCAGCTCACCGGCGGCGTCGCGCATGACTTCAACAACGTGCTCACTGTCATCACCGGCACCATCGAGATCATCCGTGAGGGGCTGGCGGACAAGCCCGACCTCGCCGCGATCGCCCAGCTCATCGACGATGCGGCGGCGCGAGGCGCGGAGATCACCTCACAGCTCCTGACCTTTGCGCGTCGCCAGCCGCTGGAGCCGCGCGAGCTTGACGTCAACGGCCTCGTGCTCGAGACGGCGAAGCTGTTGAAGCCGATCCTGGGCGGAAACGTCGAAATCGTCACCCGCCTCGCGGACGACGCCTGGGCGGCGATGGCCGATCCGTCGCAGCTGTCGTCGGCGATCATCAATCTCGCCGTCAATGCGCGCGATGCGATGGCTGGCGGCGGCACGCTGACGCTCGAGACGGCAAACCGCGAATTGGATGGTGCTGGTGACGGCGACGCTACGTGCGGCGCCTTCATCATGGTCGCGGTGGCCGACACCGGTCATGGCATCCCCGCCGACCTCCGCGACCGCGTGTTCGAGCCGTTCTTTACCACCAAAGGGGTCGGTCGCGGCACCGGGCTCGGCCTCAGCATGGTCTACGGCTTCGCCAAGCAGAGCGGCGGCAGCGTTGCGATCGAGAGTGAGGAAGGCCGCGGCACCGTGATTCGGCTGTTTCTGCCGCGATCTGCGGGCGGAGCGCAGACGAGGACCGGGCCACTGCAGGCGCCCGCGGCGGCACGCGGGCACGAGACGATTCTCGTCGTCGAGGACGATCCGCTGGTGCAGGGCTATGTCATCGCCCAGCTTGGCAGCCTCGGCTATCGCACCCTCGCGGCCGGCGACGGCGCAACCGCGCTTGCGCTGGTGCAGCAGGGCGCCCAATTCGATCTGCTGTTCACCGACATCATCATGCCCGGCGGCATGAACGGGCAGGAATTGGCCGAGGCCGTGCGGCGCCTCCGCCCGGGGATGAGAGTGCTCTATACGTCCGGCTATACCGACAACGCCCTCGACCACGAGGGTCATCTCGGTTCCGGCGTTGCGTTGCTGAGGAAGCCGTACCGGAAGGCGGACCTGTCACTGAGGATCCGCGAGGTGCTCGCCGGCGAGGCGCTCCCCTGAACAGCAGGCGCGATGCCAACGAAAAAGGCGCGGCGGAGAGGCCCCCGTCGCGCCCGATTTGTTGCTCGCTGGTCCAGGGCTGAGAGCGCCCCGATGCCAAGCCTTTATTCAAAGCTTAGCGGGCGATCCCAGCGAGGTGACAGCGCTTGGTAAAAGACACTGGATCACCTCCTTTCGTTGGTTGCGGAAGATTTCAATATAGGCAGCAATTCCGGTGTTGTTAAGGGGAGGCGGGTCGGGAGGAACCAGCGGCTGTTCGCAGGGCCGGGAAGGCGCTGGAAAGCCGACTCTTGGGCAGTTGATCTTGTGTTGGGCCGTTGATCTTGGGCAGTTGAGACCGCCGCCCGGCCGTGTTAGGGAGCCCCTGTCGCGGGTGTAGCTCAATGGTAGAGCAGCAGCCTTCCAAGCTGAATACGAGGGTTCGATTCCCTTCACCCGCTCCATCCCAACAATTGTTGCATCTCGATGGACCGACCCTCTCCGGGGGCAGGTCAGTCCCAATGTCGGCTGGAGCTTGGCATTTCGACAGGACGGCCGGTGACGGTGTGGGCGGCATTGCGATAACCGGTATCGGCGTTGCGGGGATCGGGGATCACTGAGTTCAAATTGCGTTGCGTTTTTCGAGGGCACGAGCTCGCGACGACATGGCGGATGCCTGCGTGCATCTGATGCAAATCGTCGGTTAGCCCGGGGAAGCGGGCGTCCGCGGCGTATCAGGCGGCACGCCGGTGACTGCGCAAGCGTAGGAACCTTCACCGCCAGCATGAGTTGGCCGTCGGGCGGGGCGAAAGTCACACGAGGTCAATCGTGCAAGACAATTTGCGTGTGCGCTCGACCGCGCAAATCGCAGGCCATCCGATTCATCCGATGCTGGTGCCGATCCCAATCGCGTGCTTCATCGGGGCGCTGCTGACCGACATCGCCTATGTCGTCAGTGCCGAGATCATGTGGGCGGATTTTTCGGCCTGGCTTCTGGTCGTCGGCGTCATCTTCGGCGTGCTGGCCGCCATCGCCGGCCTGACCGATTTCCTCGGCAACCGCCTGGTGCGGGCACAAGCGCCAGCCTGGCCGCATCTGATCGGCAACGCGCTGGCGCTGATCCTGGCAACCATCAATGCGTTGATCCACACGCGCGATGCCTGGACCTCGGTGTGGCCGACCGGGCTCATTCTTTCAGCCATCACCGTATTGATCCTGCCGGTCACCGGCTGGCTCGGCTGGGCCATGGTGTATCGCCACGGTGTAGGAGTTGCGCGATGAACTCCGCAATCGCTAGGGCGCTGTTGTGCGCCTCGCTGCTGTGTCTCGCCGGCTGCAATGACGGCAGTGGCGATCCCAAGGCGCAAACCGGCGCCAACCCGACGCTGCCCGACATCCAGCAATATTGGCTGCCCCCGATGCACATCGCCCGCATCGTCGGCTGGAAAAAGGACGAGACCCCGGCCGTTGCGCAGGGCTTGCAGGCCAAGGCCTTCGCGACCGGCTTGCAGCACCCCCGATTTCTCTACGTGCTTCCCAACGGCGACGTGCTGGTGGTGGAATCCAAGGCGCCGAAGGGTGCTCCGATCAAGCGGCCCAAGGAAATCGTGATGGGATATGTCGAGTCCTGGGCGACATCCGGCGGCGACACCGGCGAGAGCAACCGCATCACGCTGCTGCGCGACAGCAACGGCGACGGCGTCCCGGATACGCAAAGCGTCTTCCTCGACCATCTCAACTCGCCGTTCGGCGTCGCGCTGGTCGGCAACGATCTCTATGTCGCCAACACCGATGCGATCGTCAGATATCCCTACACCGAAGGCGATACCAAGATCACCGCGCCGGGCACGGTACTGACGCCGCTGCCGGGCGGACCGATTGACCATCACTGGACCAAGAGCCTGGTCGCGAGCCCCGACGGTTCAAAGTTGTATGCCGGCGTCGGCTCCAACAGCAACATCACCGAGAACGGCATGGAGGCCGAGCACAATCGCGCCGCGATCCTCGAGGTCGACCGTGCCAGCGGCCGCTGGCGCATCTTCGCGAGCGGCTTGCGCAATCCCAACGGTCTCAGCTTCGAGCCGCAGACCGGGTCGCTATGGACGGTGGTGAACGAGCGCGACGAGCTCGGTCCCGATCTCGTGCCGGACTACATGACATCGGTGAAGGACGGCGGCTTCTATGGCTGGCCCTACAGCTATTACGGCCAGCACGTCGATCCTCGCGTCAAGCCGGAGCGACCCGACCTCGTTGCCAAAGCGATCGTGCCTGACTACGCGCTGAGCTCGCATGTCGCGCCGCTTGGAATGGCTTTCAACACGAGCGCGAGTTTGCCGCCCGCCTATCGCGGCGGCGCCTTCGTCGGCGAGCACGGCAGTTGGAACAGGCAGGTCTTGAACGGCTACAAGGTCGTGTTCGTGCCGTTCACGGACGGCAAGCCGAGCGGCCCGCCGCAGGATGTCGTCACCGGCTTCCTCAACAGCGACAACCACGCGCGCGGGCGGCCCGTCGGTGTCGCCATCGACAAGACCGGCGCGCTGCTGGTCGCCGACGACAGCGGCAACACGGTTTGGCGCGTGACCGCCGCGCACCCGCAGCTCACGCAGCGATAGATCTCGAGGAGTTACACCATGGGCCTCGCGCAATACACGATCGTGCCGGTGCAGGACGAATGGGGCGTGCTGCACGACGGCGACGTCAAGAACAGATACAGCACCAAGGAGGCGGCTTTCGAGTCGGCGGTTGCCGCAGCATCGCTGGCGCTTCGCGAGGGACACGAAGTCCATGTCAGCGTGCCCGGCCGCGAAGCCGGCGAGAACGCGCTGGGAATTTGACCGGACACTCCGAGCAGAACACTTCAGGAGGCTGCGATGACCAAGCCCCGTGAGCCGAACGGCATTGAACCCTCCCGCTCCGAAGACGACATTCAGCGCGACCAGCTCGGGCCGCGTGGCGTGCCGGATGCGCCGGATCCGGCCAAGATGACGCCCCAACGCGACAAGAAAACGCCGAAGCACGTCGATCCCGGCCATACAGCCTGACGGGTGCCCCGCGGCTTTTCTGTTCGGCCGGTAAGTCGCCGCCGCGGCAGTCGTCGACTTACGCCGCCGCAACGATATCCGTCTTGGCAAAGTCGTCGCCGACGTAAAGAAGTGCGCAGCCATGCTCCTTGGCGACATCGTAGGCGAAGCAGTCACCAAAGTTGAGACCGGCAGGACGAATGCCTTTGCCCCAACGCGAGTAGATCTGCGCCACGCGTTCGGCCGATGCTTGGGTCACCGAGATCACGTTCAAACCGAGATCGTTGATCAGCTTGTTCATTTCTTCGTCGACGCCCCGCCGTGCCGCGACGATCAGGCTTTCTGCAATGGAGGCCGCCGAGATCAGGATTTCGTCGGCGGTTTCCAACGCGGTGATGCAAGCATCGGCCTGCGGTTCGTCGAGCACGATCGCCATCAGCGCGGAGGTATCGAGCGCGATCATTCCGGCAGTCCGTCATCGCCGAAAAGAAAGTCCTGACTGCGCGCGGCGCTCGGTCCGGGGATAGCTTTGGCCCCGCCGGTCCTTCGCGCCGCCTCGAGCACGGTCCGGCGGGCGGCGCGGTCCGGCGGAAGCCTGACCGGGACGAGCCGCACCGCGGGATGTCCATGCCGCGTCAGGATCACCTCGTCGCCGGCCTCTGCGCGGCGGACAAGATCGGTCAATTGTCCTTTTGCGTCGGTGACGGAGACCCGCATCTCATTGTCCTTCCTCAAGTTTCATAAAATGGACCATGCAATGGTCCAATGTCAACCGCCTCACCCCGCTGTTCTGCGAAGAGCGCTCCACACCATTCGGAACCGACATTCCTCTATTCTGCGATTTGCAGCTAAGAGGACCTTAGAGGCGTGATCTGCGCCTGGCGCGCAAATAACATCATGTTAGGTTTGTCGCATAACTGGGTAATTGTGTTAGCCCGGCGAAAGCCTATCGTCGCCACCAAGCAGACACCCATCGGCAATGACAAGCGCTCGCGAAACTCCGCAGAGCGGCCGGAGAGTGCTGCCCAATTTTGAGCGAAGCCCGTCAACGGGACGTCAGCAAAACCCAAGGGAGGAATCTTGAGATGACCGCGATCCATCAGATGAGTCAGTCCAGGAAAGCCGCTGCCAGCGGCTGGATCGGGTCGGCTCTCGAATATTATGACTTCTTCATCTACGCGACCGCCGCGTCGCTGATCTTCCCGCAAATCTTCTTCCCGTCGGAGAATCCCACCGTCGCGATCGTTGCGTCGCTGGCGACCTATGGCGTCGGCTATGTGGCTCGTCCCATCGGTGCCTTCGTGCTCGGACATTGGGGCGACACCCATGGCCGCAAGACGGTTCTCATCATCTGCATGTTCCTGATGGGCATCTCGACGATGGCCGTGGGTATCCTGCCGACCTACCAGCAGGTTGGCATCCTGGCGCCAATTCTGCTCGTCATTCTGCGCCTCGTGCAGGGATTTGCCGTTGCCGGCGAAATCTCAGGCGCAAGCTCGATGATCTTGGAGCACGCGCCGTTCGGTCGGCGGGGCTTCTATGCCAGCTTCGCCCTTCAGGGGGTGCAGGCCGGACAGATCCTCGCCGCAGCAATCTTCCTGCCGTTGGCGGCCTATATGCCGACCGAGGCCTTCAACAGCTGGGGCTGGCGGATTCCCTTCCTCCTCAGCTTCTTCGTCATCGTCGCGGGCTACATCATTCGTCGCGAAGTCGACGAGACCCCTGCTTTTGCCCGCGAGGGCGAGCGGGGAGAAGCTCCGCGCGCGCCCATCGTTCAGGCTATCAAGCTGAGCTGGCGCGACATGCTCAGGGTCATCTGCATGGCGCTGATGAATGTCATTCCTGTCGTTGCAACCATCTTCGGCGCGGCCTATGCGGTGCAGCCGGCCTACGGGATCGGTTTTGCCAAGGACGTCTATCTGTGGATCCCGGTCCTCGGAAACATGCTGGCCGTGTTCGTCATTCCCTTCGTCGGCAATCTCTCCGACAAGGTCGGCCGCAAGCCTCCGATCATCGTCGGCGCGCTTCTCTCCGGTTTGCTCGCCTTTTGTTATCTCTATGCCATCAGCATCAGGAATGTGCCGCTCGCAATATTGGTGTCGCTGCTGATGTGGGGCGTCGTCTATCAGGGCTACAACGCGATTTTCCCGAGCTTCTACCCCGAACTGTTTCCGACCCGCACCCGCGTGTCGGCCATGGCGATCTCGCAGAACATCGGCACGACAATCACTGCATTGCTTCCCGCCCTGTTTGCGACCGTCGCGCCTCCCGGCTCGACCAACATTCCGTTGACGGTGGGGGCGATTGCCTTCGCTATCACGATCATCGCCGCGCTGGCGGCCCTGACCGCGCGGGAAACCTATCGGATCAGGATCGACGATCTCGGCAATCCCAATGCTGTTCCGATGCCGCGGGCAGATTATGACCGTCAGCGCGCCGGCGATGCGGTGAGCGGGGCTGCCACGGTTCGGACCTGACGCGTATGATAGAGGCAACTGCCGCCGCGATCGATGATGTTCGCGGCGGCAGGGCCTCACTGCATAGTCAGGCTGCCGATCCGAATTTGTGCGCGTGAGCGCAATCAATATGAGGTTGCAAGATGAACCCTGCTGTCATTGCCGTCGCAATCACCGGCTCCGTTCCGCGCAAGAAGGACAATCCCGCCGTCCCGATCCTGCCGTCCGAGCAGATCGAGTCGACGCACCAGGCGTTCGAAGCCGGTGCCACGCTCGTCCATATCCATGTGCGCAACGATGACGAGACGCCGTCCTCCGATCCCGAACGTTTCGCCCTGGTGCAGGCGGGGATCAAGAAGCACTGTCCTGACATGATCGTTCAGTTCTCGACCGGCGGGCGGGGCCGCGATCCCTCGGCGCGCGGATCGTCGCTCTACCTGAAGCCGGACATGGCCTCGCTGTCCACGGGATCGGTGAACTTTCCGACCATCGTCTACGAGAACAGTGCCGCGCTGGTCGAGACGCTCGCCACCGGGATGAAGGCGAATGGCATCCGGCCGGAAATCGAGATCTTCGATCTGTCGCATCTGCATGGCGCTCGCCGTCTGATCGAGGCGGGGCTGATCGACCAGCATCCGCACGTGCAGTTCGTCATGGGCGTCAAGAACGCCATGCCTGCGGACGAGCATGTCCTCGACATCCTGCTGGGAGAGCTCAGGCGCCTGATCCCGAAGGCGACGTGGACGGCAGCCGGGATCGGACGCCACCAGGCCGAGGTCATGGGCTGGGCGCTGGCGCGGGGCGCCGATGCGGTCCGCACCGGACTCGAGGACAATATCAGGATCGACAAGGCACGCCTTGCGGCCAGCAACGCGGAGCTCGTGGCCATCGCCGGTGAGGCTGTCGCGCGCCACGGCCGGCGCGTGGCGACTGCGGCCGAGGCGCGATCCCTGCTCGGGCTCGCGGGGCAGGGAGCTCCTGCCGCCTCCTGACATGCTCCCGGCCGCCTGCTGCCATTCGTCGGCCGGCGTTTCCGTGCGCTGAGTCTCCGGGTAAGACTGCCGTCACAGGCGTGATCTGCGCCTGCCGGGCAGGCGACAGTTGGAATGCGGTTTCTGAAATCTGACAGCAGGCTCATCGGGGTCCTGCTGGTGCTCGCGGTCTCCCAGCTTGTCGGGTGGGGGACGATCGGCCTTCCCGCCATTGTCGGACGCGATCTCGCGGCCGATCTCGGCATGAGCCTGCCGGCGGTGTTCGCCGGGACGTCCGTTCTCTATGGGTCGATGGGGCTGTGCGCGCCCTGGCTCGCCAAGTCGTTTGCGCGGCACGGCGCACGAAAGGTGATGATCTCAGGTACGGTCCTCACCGTGCCGGGCTTCATCCTGCTGTCCCTCGCGCGCGAGCCGTTGCTGTATTTCGCGGCGTGGATCGTCCTCGGCATCGCCGGCAGCGCCACGCTTTCGACCGGCGCCTATATCATGCTGAACGAGGTCGCCGGGCGGCAGGCCAAGAATGCCATCGGCGCGCTGATGCTGGTGACGGGCCTGTCGAGCAGCATCTTCTGGCCGACGACGTCGTTCCTCAGCGGTCTGCTCGGCTGGCGCGGGACGTGCCTCGTCTACGCGGCGATGATGATCGTCATCAACCTTCCGCTCTACGCATTCCTCGCACCGCGCCGGAAAATCGCCGGTGATCATGGCGGTGAGCCGGTGAAATCCTCGCCGCCGCCTGCGATTCCCAGGAGCACCTTCAGCCTCGTCGCCGCCGCGATCACACTGAACGCCTTCGTCAATTTCGGCATCGGCGCCATCATGATCGAGTTGCTCCGGGCGGAGGGGCTTCCCCCGGCGCAGGCGCTTGCGTTCGGTTCAATGCTGGGCGTGATCCAGGTCAGCGCCCGCGGGCTCGATTTTCTCGGCGGAGGGCGGTGGGACGGAATCACGACCGGGCTCGTCGCCGGCACGGCGCTCCCGGTCGCCATGCTGCTGCTGATGACGAGCGAGGGCGCGACCTGGGCGGTTGCGGCCTTCATCCTGCTCTATGGCGCGGGCAGCGGCGCGATGGCGGTGGCGCGGGCGACGATCCCGCTCGTGTTCTACGATCAGACCGAGTTCGCCAAGGCCATGTCGATGATCGCACTGCCGCTCAATCTCGCCTCCGCGCTCTCGCCGCCGCTCCTTGTCGGCCTGCTCACCCAGTTCGGCAGCCGCGGCGCGCTCGGTCTCACCTTGGTCTGCTCCTGCGCCACTGTGCTGATCCTGGTCCTGCTCGGCCGCCGACGGCCGCAGGTGGCCGCAGCGGCCGTAACCT
Organism: Bradyrhizobium canariense; assembly: GCF_019402665.1. GTDB lineage: Bacteria > Pseudomonadota > Alphaproteobacteria > Rhizobiales > Xanthobacteraceae > Bradyrhizobium > Bradyrhizobium canariense. The sequence goes on along the minus strand of NZ_VSST01000050.1, from coordinate 20,856 downwards.
GAGAATATTCGCGCGGCGGAAATTCACCGGGCGGATGACCTGCGCCGGGCGGGCGGGCGGATGGCCGTATGCCCACAGTGCAGTGCTCGGGCCGCCAAAATGGTGTATCCGCAGGGAGCGCGGCCCGCGATCTCGCGGCCGCGCCAAGATCCAGTTCCCGGAGGAATTCGACATGTCGGCCCTGCCGCTCTCAGGCATCAAGATCCTTGACCTCACCCGCGTGCTTGCCGGGCCTTTGTCGGCCCAGATGCTGGGCGATTTGGGCGCGGAGGTGATCAAGATCGAGCGGCCGGGCACCGGCGACGACGCGCGGGCCTTCGGCCCGCCCTATCTGACCGACCCTGATGGCGGAACCAACAACAACAACTCGTTTTACCTCTGCGCCAACCGCAACAAGAAGTCGGTCACGGTCAACATCGCCAAGCCCGAGGGGCAGGCGATCATCCGTGAGCTCGCCAAGGACGTCGACGTCTTCATGGAGAACTACAAGGTCGGCGATCTCAAGCGCTACGGCCTCGACTACGAGACCATCAAGGCGATCAATCCCGGCATTATCTATTGCTCGGTGACCGGCTTCGGCCAGACCGGCCCCTATGCGCCGCGCGCCGGCTACGACGCCATCCTGCAGGCGATGGGCGGCCTGATGAGCGTCACCGGCCATATCGACGGCGAGCCCGGCGAGGGCCCGATGAAGGTCGGCCCCTCGATCGTCGACTACATGACCGGCATGAACACCTCGATCGGGATTCTCTCGGCGCTCTACCATCGCGACGCCAATGACGGCGTGGGACAGCATATCGACGTTTGCCTGTTCGACACCGTCATCGCATCGTTGTCGCACTGGCTGCAGATCTACCTCGTCAACGGCAAGACGCCGCCGCGCCGCGGCACCTGGGGCAATGGCGGCATGCCGGCCGGCGTGTTCCGCTGCACCGACGGCGAGCTGATGCTGGTGGTCGGCAATGACGGCCAGTTCCAGCGCACCTGCGCCGTGCTCGGCGAGCCCGAGCTCGCCAATGACAAGCGCTTCCTCAAGAACAACGACCGTGTCGTACACGGCAAGGAGATCATGGCGATCTTCGCCGGCCTGTTCCTGAAGCAGCCGGTCGCCTACTGGCTGGACAGGCTGGAGGAGGCCGGCGTTCCCTCGGGCCCGATCAACAATTTCGAGCAGGTGTTTTCGGATCCGCACGTCCAGTCGCGCGGCATGCGGGTGAAGGTCGACCATCCCTTCCAGCCCGATCTCTCGCTGATCCGCAACGCCCTGACGCTCTCGGAAACCCCGATCAAGGATTACCGCGCCCCGCCGCTGCTGGGTGAGCACACCCAGGAGGTGCTCGCCGGCAAGCTCGGCTACGATGCCGGCAAGATCGAGGCACTGAAGCAGCAGGGCATTATCTAGCTTCGGCGAAGCGGCCCTCGCAGTTTGGCCTGATCGCCATTTGGATAAAAAAGTGACGTCAGCATGACGCGCCTGCGGCCTTGTGCGAGCCTTGCGCGCAATCCCCAGATAATCCCGGTCCGTACTCACACAGGCTTCCGCTTGGCGCGCGACTCAGATTCGATCGGTCCACTCAGTCCGGGAGGGAACGCATGTCCTACACGATCGGGTTTCAGGCCAAGAACCAGAAGGCAATTCTGGCGACCGAGGCGGCAACGGCCAACCAAGCCGTCGCGATCGTTGCCGCATTGCGGCAAAGCGCCGACGAAATAAAGTTCATCCGCTCGCCGCAGGAAGGCGACATGGGCATCGAGATGCTGCTGCTGCTCGCCAAGGAAGAGGCCGAGGAGATGCCGCAGCACGCCTAGGCGGCTCGGCGGGCAAACTTCGATCAGAAGCGAAGCATGACGGCTGCATGATGATGTAGCAAGCCGTCATCTCGCTTGCACCGAAGGTGACCGCCCATGAATCTCGAAATTAAACGCGAAGCGCTCCACGTCGACCCGATCTCGACGTTCCTTGACCGCTGGAAAGCCCCGGTCTCGCCGGTCACGCGCGCCGGCAACATGATCTTCGTCGCCGGCCTGCCGCCATTCGACCCCGAGACGGGAGAGATCGCGGACGTGCCGATCGAGCGGCAGAGCGAACTGATCATGGAGCAGATGAAGCTGTGCCTTCAGACGGCGGGCGCGAGCCTCGACAATGTCATGAAGTGCAACGTCTACTGCACCTCGACCAAACACTTGGCCGCGTTCAACGCCGTCTATGCGCGCTATTTCCCGCGCGATCCGCCGGCGCGGATCTTCCTCTGCACGCCGGAATGGTTCGGCCCCTTCGACGTCGAGATCGACTGCATCGCGATGATGTGACCGCGCTTACTTACCTCGCCCCGCTCGCGGGGAGAGGTCGGATCGCGTCAGCGATCCGGGTGAGGGGGTGCAGGTCCCTCGACGATCTCATGCGCGGAGAGAGGCCCCTCACCCAACCCTCTCCCCGTAAGAACGGGGCGAGGGAGCGCACCGTTAGTGCGGCAACGAGTTGCGCTAACGCGCAGCCAGCCGTGACGGTGCCTTCGCCTCCGTCCGTCCCGCCGTCAGCGCCATCGTCGCCACGCTGACGACGCGCGCGACCACGTCCTCGACATCGTCGAGATCGCATTTGCCTTCCGACAGTTTCGTCAGCCGCTCGCTCTCGCGTATAGTGTGGTGCGCCATGGCGAGCGCGAAATTCAGACCCCAGTAGATATCGATGTCGCTGCGGTCGGGTAGGGACCTTCGCATCGCGCCGGCGAACTTGCGCAAATGGTCGATCTCGCGATTCTTGATGCGGCGGATCGGCGGCACGGATTCGATCGAGGCGCGGATCATGAAGCGCGCCGCGGTCGAGCGCTGGTTCTCGGGGCCAAGGCAGCCGCGCAGCGTCGGGCCGACCAGGGCATGCAGGATCACCTCGATCGGCGCGCGGCCGCCGCCTTGTTCTTCCGCCGCCTTCAATTCGCGCAGGCGCTCGCGGTTGGTGGCGATCGAGCGTGTCACGAACAGCTCCGCGATCAACTCGTCCTTCGAGCCGAAATGATAATTCACCGCCGCGAGGTTGACGTTGGCCTCCGCGACGATGTCGCGCAGCGTCACGTCGCCGAACCCGCGGTCGGCATAGAGCCGTTCGGCGGCGGCGAGGATGGCAGTCCGGGTATGATCGCTGGCCATGGGAGCCCCTCGGGGAGGGAGTTGCAATTCAAACAGTTGTATGAAACTATCGTTTGAAGGTCGGCAAAGTCAATCCGCAATCGGGACTCGTTCGCAAATGCGCGAGTGGGTTCCGGAGCATCCGCAAGCCGCGCATTCGCACTTGCGGGTCGCACAATGCGGGTGGACAGTCCGGCGCAAAACAAGTTCGCCAAAACAAGTTGGCAAAGACGAGGAGCGTCCCATGGATTTCGATCTGTCGCCGAAGCAGAAGGAATGGCTCGACCGCGTGCGGTCTTTCATGACCAAGCACGTGCGCCCGGCGGTGCCGGTCTATGATGAGCAGGATCGCACGGGCGAACGCTGGAAGGTGATCCCGGTTCTCGAGGATCTCAAGAAGAAGGCGAAGGCCGAAGGCCTCTGGAACATGTTCATGCCGCCGAACGAGCATGAGGACGACGAATTCCGCGGCGCGGGACTGACCAATCTTGAATACGCGCTGCTCTCGGAGCAGATGGGCCACATCTCCTGGGCTTCGGAAGTCTTCAACTGTTCCGCGCCCGACACCGGCAACATGGAAGTGTTCATGCGCTACGGCTCCAAGGAGCAGAAGCGCAAATGGCTGCGTCCGCTGATGGACGGCGAAATCCGCTCCGCCTTTCTGATGACGGAGCCGGCGGTGGCCTCGTCTGACGCCACCAACATCGAGACCAGCATCGTAAAGGACGGCGACCATTACGTCATCAACGGCCGCAAATGGTGGTCGTCCGGCGTCGGCGATCCCCGCTGCAAGATCGCGATCCTGATGGGCAAGACCGATTTCAAGGCGGCCAAGCACCAGCAGCAGTCGCAAATTCTGGTTCCGCTCGACACCCCCGGCATCAAGGTCGAGAAGATGCTGCCCGTGTTCGGCTTCGACGACGCGCCGCATGGCCACGCCCAGGTGCTGCTCGAGAACGTGCGGGTGCCGAAGGAGAACATCCTGCTCGGCGAGGGCCGCGGCTTCGAGATCGCACAGGGCCGCCTCGGTCCCGGCCGCATCCATCACTGCATGCGCACCATCGGCAAGGCCGAGGAGGCGCTGGAGAAGATGGTGAAGCGGCTCACCTCGCGCACCGCTTTCGGCAAGCGGATCGTCGAGCATTCGGTGTGGGAGCAGCGCATCGGCGAGGCCCGCACCAATATCGAGATGACGCGGCTGTTGTGCCTCAAGGCCGCCGACATGATGGACAAGGTCGGCAACAAGACCGCGCAGGCCGAGATCGCCATGATCAAGGTCGCAGCCCCCAACATGGCGCTGAAGATCATCGACGAGGCGATCCAGGCCTTTGGCGGTGCAGGCGTCTCGGACGAAGCCGGCCTTGCCAAGGACTACGCCCACATCCGCACGCTCCGTCTCGCCGACGGCCCGGACGAGGTGCACAATCGCGCCATTGCCAGGCTCGAGGTTCGGAAGTATGCAAACTCTTCCAGTCATTAAGCGGGAGAGCATGCTGGCGCTCCCGATTTGAAGAAACGACAGGGCATGATCCGTGATCGGATGACCGCTTGACGCAAGTGCGCTGGGGGTTACCGATTAGGATCATGTCCGGACTGAAGAGGGAGCGTCATCGTGGCTGACGGCGTCAGGAAAGACGAAGAATTCTCGGGTACCAAGCCCGTCGAGGAGCGTCATCGTATCGACGAGATGCGGCTCGAAGCCTGGATGCGCGACAACGTCGAAGGCTATGAGGGACCGCTGGTCGTCCTCCAGTTTAGGGGTGGCCAGTCCAACCCGACCTATCGGCTGGACACGCCGAACCGCTCCTATGTGATGCGCAGAAAACCGTTCGGCAAATTGTTGCCGTCGGCGCATGCGGTCGATCGCGAATATCGGGTGATCGCGGCGCTGGGAAAGCAGGGCTTTCCGGTCGCGAAGGCCTATGCGCTGTGCCAGGACGACAGCATCATCGGCTCGGCCTTCTACATCATGTCGATGGAAGACGGCCGGGTGTTCTGGGATCCGACACTGCCGAGCCAGACGCCGGAAGATCGTCGAAAAATCTTCGCCAGCAAGATCGAGACGCTGGCCAAGCTCCATATGTTCGATCCCGTCGCAATCGGTCTTGGCGACTTCGGCAAGCCCGGCAATTATTTCGCGCGCCAGATCGATCGTTGGACGAAGCAGTATCGCGCGTCCGAGACCCAGACCATCCCGGAGTTCGAGAAGGTCGCCGAATGGTTGCCGAAGACCGTGCCGGAGCAGGCCCGCGTCTCGATCGTCCACGGCGACTATCGCCTCGACAACATGATTTTCCATGCGACGGAACCGCGCGTGCAGGCCGTGCTCGATTGGGAATTGTCGACCCTCGGCGATCCCATGGCCGACTTCACCTATCTGCTGATGCAGTGGGTCATGCCCGGCCTGGACGGCGCCGACCTCAAGGCGCTCAACATTCCGAGCGTGGATGAGGCCGCGCAGATCTATTGCAACGTCACCAAGATGACGGTGCCTGATCTCAACTGGTATTTTGCTTACAACCTGTTCCGCCTCGCCGGCATCACGCAAGGAATCGCCGGCCGGGTCCGCGACGGCACCGCCGCGAACGCCAAGGCGCTGGAGTCAGCCAAGCGCACCGTGCCGCTGTCGAAGTCGTCATGGGAATACGCGCAGAAGGCGGGCGCAGTTTAAGGAATCCGAAGGGGCGCGGCTGATGGCCGCGCCTTTGCTTGCGTTCCTCTCGTGTCCGGGACACGGGACAGAATGACGAGAGAGCTGGCCGCATGATTGATCACGCCACCCTCATCACCTACATCCTCATCGTCCTCGGCTTCGTCTTCATTCCCGGACCGGCGACACTCCTCACCATGGCGCGTGCCGCGAGCTCGGGCACCAGGGTCGGCATCGCGACGGGCGCGGGAATTGCGGCCGGTGACGTGGTCCACACCACCATGGCAATCGTCGGCCTCTCTGCGATCATCGCAACGTCAGCGCTGCTGTTCAGCGTCGTCAAATACGCGGGCGCAGGCTTTCTGATCTACCTCGGCATTCGCGCCATGCTCGACAAGACGCCGCTCGAGGTGAATGGCGGCGCGCCCGCGATTAGCGCGGCGCGGGCATTCCGGCAGGCCGTGCTGACCGAGGTGCTCAATCCGAAGACCGCGTTGTTCTTCCTTGCGTTCCTGCCACAGTTCGTTCGTCCCGAACATGGTTCGACGACGCTGCAGCTCGCGCTGCTCGGCGCTGTGTTCGTGTTGCTTGGCCTCGTCAGCACGGTGGTGTTCGCCGTCGGCGCCGGCCGCCTCGGCAATTTGCTACGCCGCCATCCAGCCGTGGTTAAGTGGCAGGGCAAGGTGGTCGGGACCATCTACTGCGCGATTGGCGTGCGGCTGGCGTTGCAGGAGCGATGAGGCGCACCGCTCACGTGGGATACGCGCTGCCCCACATACTCCCGTCATTGCGAGGAGCTCTTGCAACGAAGCAAATCCAGACTGCCCCCGCGGAACCATTCTGGATTGCTTCGCTTCGCTCGCAATGACGAGGAGAAGCTTTACCCCTTCGCGCAATGCGCGATCAGCTTCTCCACGAAGCCTGCGCATTTCTCCAGCTCCGCGATTTCCACGAACTCGTCCGGTGTATGAGCCTGTGCGATCGAACCGGGGCCGATCACGACGGACGGGATATCGGCCATGCTGGCGAACAGGCTTGCCTCCGTGCCGAATGCGACCTTGGCGTGGTCGTTGCGCCCCGCAAGGCTCTTGGCCAGCGTGACGATGGTCGCATCGGCCGCCGTGTCGAGCGCGGGGTAGTCGAGGATCTCCTCGAAATCGATGCCGCACTCCGGATTCTGCTTTTTCATCGCCGGCTCAATCTCCGCCTTGGCCCAGGCGACGATCGCATCCGTGACCTCCCGCGACTCGGCGATGCCGATGCCGCGGCATTCGAAATCCACCGTGCAGCTATCCGGCACGATGTTCAGCGCGGCGCCGCCATGGACGATGCTGGTGAGCAGCGTCGAGTGCGGAACGTCGTAGAGGCTGTTCGTTGCTTTCGTGCTTGCGAGTTGCAGCGCGCGGCGGCGGATTTCGACGATCAGCTCGGCCGCATATTCGATCGCATTCACGCCCTCAGGCGCGATCGAGGAGTGGCGGGCGAGGCCCTTGAAGGTCGCGCGCACGCCGTGCTTGCCCTTGTGGCCGATGATGACCTTCATCTCGGTCGGCTCGCCGATGAAGGCGCCGAGCGGTTTGATCCGTTTTTTTGCGACCTCGTGCAGCATCGGCCGCACGCCGACGCAGCCGATCTCCTCGTCATAGGAAATGGCGAGATGAATCGGCGTCGCAAGCTTTGCCTCCAGCATCTCGGGCACCATGGCAAGGCACACCGCGACGAATCCCTTCATGTCGGTGGTGCCGCGGCCATAGAGCCTGCCGTCACGCTCGACCAGCTTGAACGGATCGTGGCTCCAGTCCTGGCCGACCACGGGCACCACGTCGGTATGGCCCGACAGCACCAGGCCGGGGCGGTCCTCGGGTCCAATGGTGACCCATAGCGAGGCTTTCTGTCCGGTCTCGTCGACGATGCGCTCACCCTTGACGCCATGCGCGGCGAGATAGCTTTCAATATGCGCGATCAGGGGCAGGTTGGAGCGATCGCTGATCGTGTCGAAGCCGACGAGGTCGGCGAGCAGCTTGCGAATACGGTCGGGTCTTGAGCTCGGCATTTTCACGTTCTTGTCAGGGGGATGGAAGCTGAGATGCTTGCACGAACCATACCAACGTCGTGCTCCTGTGAGCAAATCAACATGTCGGTCCCGTAGCCCGGGTGAGCGAAGCGATACCCGGGACAGCTCGTAGTCGGAATCCCGGATGTCGCTTCGCTCATCCGGGCTACGAGACGTTGTATTGCCCGTCGGGCAAAACTCCCTAATTGTCGGTCAACGCTGGGCGGCCGCGGAAAGACTCTGGATTGCTTCGCTGCGCCGCTGCGCTCGCAATGACGGTGCTGAAGCAGTTGCGCGACAAAACTCCTGTCTCGTGCCGCGGACGCTGCGCAACGCCAAGAACGTTGCGGCGCGTCCGCGACGCGAGAGCGCGTGAACTAAACCGGCTTTCCCGTATAGGGCATCGACGCCGTCAGTCCGCCGTCCACCGGGAAGGCCTGGCCATTGACATACGACGCCTCGTCGCTGGCCAGAAACAATCCCATCGCGGCGAGCTCGTGCGGCTGGCCGGGGCGCTTGAGCGGATTGAGCTGGCCGATCTTGTCGGCGGTGCCGCGCTCCTTGGCGCGGTCGAAGATCGGCTTGGTCATGCCGGTCTCGATCAGACCGGGGCACACCGCGTTGATGCGCACACCGGTGCCGGTGAGCGAATACGCCGTGGTCTGCACCAGGGAGATGACGCCGGCCTTGCTCGCGGCATAGGGATGACCGCTGGCGCCAGCCTTGAGGCCCGCCACGGACGCGGTCAGCACGATCGCGCCGGACTGCTGCTTCACCATGTGCGGCATCGCATGCTTCACCGCGAGAAACGGCCCGATCAGATTGATGCGCAAGACCTCCTGCCATTGCTCGACGGTCTGCTCGCCGAGCGGGACGAGTCCGCCGGAGACGCCGGCATTGGCCCAGATCACGTCGAGCCGGCCGTGCGTCTTCACCGCCTTGTCGATCACGGCCATGACGTCCTGTTCGGAACCTGCATCCGCGATCATCGCTTCCGCGACACCGCCGGCCTTCTTCACCTCGTCGACGGTCTCCTTCACCGCCTCGGTGCGATCGACCGCGATCAGCTTGGCGCCTTCTCTGGTGAACAGCAGCGCGGCCGCGCGGCCGATGCCGCTGCCGGCACCGGTGATGATGACGGATTTGCCTTGCAGACGGCCCATGCGGTTTCTCCCTTTGGTTCGCACGCGACGCTTGCCGCGCGACGGAATTTCAAACAAGATTTCAAACGGTAAAGTGTCTTGAGACACGTTCGCTACTGACGTACAGCGACATCAAACGGGATGGAAGGGTTTCGATGGCAGGTGCAGACAAGCCCAAAGTGGTGACGACACGCTGGTGGTGGGTCCGTCACGCGCCCGTGCGCAATGACGGCGGCAACATCTACGGTCAGTCTGATCTCGCCTGCGACACCAGCGATACCTACGTCTTCAATGCTGTTGCCAAGGTGCTGCCACGCAAGGCGGTCTGGTATTCGAGCAATCTGATGCGCACGCATCAGACCGCCGAAGCCATCTGGGCGGCCGGCTTCCCGAGGCCTGCGGCGATGACATGGGAAGCGGACCTCGCCGAACAAAATCTCGGGCGATGGCAGGGCATGAATCGCGCCGAGTTCATCGCCAGCCGTCCCGTTGGATCGAGCTGGTTTGCCGACATCAACGAGCCCGCGCCCGGCGGTGAGAGCTTCATGGATCTCTACAACCGGGCCCGCCGCGTCATCGATCGGATCAATCTCGAGGCAGCCGGGCAGGACGTGATCGCCGTCGCACATGGCGGCACCATCAAGGCGGCGCTGGGGCTGGCGCTCGACAATCAGCCGGAGCGGGGGCTCGCGTTCGATATCGACAATTGCTCGGTGACGCGGCTCGACTATTTCGTAAGCCCCGAGCGCAATGTCTGGCGGCTGCCGATGGTGAACCAGCAGCCGTGGATCGCGGACGATGCGCACGCGGCGATGCATCAACCCGCGGGACCGGAAGTCAAGAAGCTCGCCTGACTGAGCAGTCATTCCGGGTTCGGCCTCGCCGCCCGGAATGACAATGAACACGAAGATCAATCTGGGAGAGAAACATGACCTTGTTCGACATGAAGGGGAAAGTCGCCGTCATCACCGGCTCGACGCGCGGCATCGGGCTTGCGATCGCCGAGCGCATGGCCGAGCACGGCGCCAAGGTGGTGATCTCCTCGCGCAAGGCCGACGTCTGCGACCAGGTCGCGAAGGGCATCAACGACAAGTTCGGCAAGGGCACGGCGGTCGCGATTGCCGCCAACATCTCGTCGAAGGAAAACCTGCAAAACCTCATCGACGAGAGCAACCGCGCCTTCGGCAAGATCGACGTGCTGGTCTGCAACGCCGCGTCGAACCCGTATTACGGACCGCTCGCCGGCATCTCCGACGATCAGTTCAGGAAGATTCTGGACAACAACATCGTCGCCAACAACTGGCTGATCTCGATGGTGGTGCCGCAGATGATCGAGCGCAAGGACGGCTCGATCATCATCGTCTCCTCGATCGGCGGCCTGAAAGGCTCGACCATCCTCGGCGCCTACGCGATCTCGAAAGCCGCCGACATGCAGCTCGCGCGCAATTTGGCCTGCGAATACGGCCCGCACAACATCCGCGTGAACTGCATCGCGCCCGGTCTGATCAAGACCGATTTCGCGAAAGCGTTGTGGGACAATCCGGAGAATCTGAAAGCCTCGACCGCGCGTTCGCCGCTGCTGCGCATCGGCATCCCCGACGAGATCGCGGGCGCTGCGGTGTTCCTGGGCTCGAAGGCCGGCGACTTCATGACCGGCCAGACCATGGTGATCGACGGCGGCGCGACGATCAGTTGAGGCCCCAGTAGCTGTCATCGCCCGCGAAGGCGGGCGATCCAGTACTCCGCGGCCTGCGTTGGAGAGCTCGCTCTCACCACATCCGACACGGAGTACCGGATGCCCCGCCTTCGCGGGGCATGACAGAGAGTGTGGAGGTGCGACGCTGCGATCAGGCGAAGCCCTCAATCCACCGCCGCGTACACCAGATACCGCACCAGCGTCCGCGTAAAATCGCGCTGTCCCGGGCCTTGGCTCATGAACACGACGAACAGATCCTCCTTCGGATCGATCCAGAAGAACGTCCCCGCAATTCCGCTCCAGAAAAACTGGCCGACGCTGCCGGGGAAGGGCGCGATGCCGGCTTCGCGGCGCACCGCGAAGCCGAGGCCGAAGCCGTGGCCGGGCGACAGCAGAGTGCCGTTGGTCACGACGTGAGGCCCGAGATGATCGGAGGCCATCAGCTCCAGCGTCTTGCGGCCGATGATCCTGTTGCCGTCGAGCGTGCCACCATTGCGCAGCATCAGCGCGAAACGGGCATAGTCCATGGTGGTGGAGACGAGGCCGCCGCCGCCGGACTCCATGATTGGCTGCTCGAGCATGTTGAACAGCGCGACCTTGTCGCCGGTCCAGGGATCGGCCGCGAACGGCTCGGCGAGCCGGCCGACATTGGCCTCCGCTGTCGCAAAACCGGTCTCGGCCATCTGCAAGGGCGCGAGAATGCGCTCGGAGAGGTAGGTGCCGAGCGACTTGCCGCTGACGATTTCGATGATGCGACCGAGGATGTCGGTGGAGCGGCTGTAGTTGAACTCGTCGCCGGGATGGCAGACCAGCGGGAAGCTCGCCACCAGGGTGGCATGCTCGGCATTGGTGATCTTGCGGCTGCGCACCCGCGACTCCTGGTAGATCTTGTGCACGGGGCCGTCGCCCTGGTGCTCGTAGGTCAGGCCAGAGGTGTGGCGGAGAAGATCCTGCACCGTCATCGGGCGTTTCGGCGGAACCAGTTCCAGCTTGCCGCCGCTGACCACGCCGACCTTTTGATCGGCGAACTCCGGAATGAATTTCGCGACGGGGTCGGCAAGAATCAGGTGGCCGTCCTCGACCAGCGTCATGATGCCGACCGACACGATCGGCTTGGTCATCGAGAAGATGCGGAAGATCGAATCATGCGCCATCGGCGCCGAGCCCGTCGGGCTCTGCCTGCCGAGCGCCTCGAACCAGCCGACCTGGCCGTGCCGCGCCACCAGCACGGTGACGCCCGGCACGGTTCCCTTGTCGATCTCGCGCTTGAAGGCGTCCGACATGGCCTGGAGGCGGGTGCGCGACAGCCCCAGCGTCTCAGGGCGGGATTCCGGCAGAGGCGGGGTCTTCGGCGAGGTCGAGGGGCGGTGGGCGGCTGTCGCGGACGCTTGGGCAGTCGCAAAGGCTTGGGCAGTCATGGGCACTCCCAGTTGCTTATTATTGTTCGGAGCGGACTGTGGCCCAGAAGGCGCGGCACAAACAAGCGAGGCCAGCGCGCTTCACCCTTGCAATCCGGCCGCCCCCTGTGCTTCAAAGCGGCCTGATCCGGGCGGCAACGCAGGGTCCGTAGGAGTGTAGCTCAATTGGTAGAGCACCGGTCTCCAAAACCGGGGGTCGCAGGTTCGAGCCCTGCCACTCCTGCCAGCATTTTCAAGGACTTACTTAGGAAACCTAGCTCGGGTCAGTGAGGCCTGCCGGCGTGGGGTACACGGCGGGGTAAACGTTGCTGAGCTGGTGAGCCAGACGGTCCAGCCAACGCGCGTCTCTTCGGCGAGGGAAATCAGCAGCGATCAGATCAAAGCCGCGCGCCTTGAGCGGCGCGAACCTACCTCTTGAACCATAAGGTCCCGCGCTGGCCTCCAAAGCCTCCAGCATCTCGGCAAACCCAAGCCGGGTGTCTATCGGGTCGGAGACCTTCACAGCCTCATCATGATAGGTGCCGACGAGGTCGATGCCGGCGCGCTTCGCAAAACGCTCATGGCCTGCAGCTGTCTTCGGCCGCTGTCCTTGTCCTCGCCAATGTTGGCCGCTGAAGAGGTCCTCAAAAGCGAACGCCTTACCTATGCCGAACAAACGTACGTCATTCCTGAGAAATTGATACGAATATGGGCAGTGGATCAATGCCCACTTTGGAATCCCAGCGATTCGTTTCTGCATGGATAGAAGAAGAGGCTGTGACGTGAGAGCGTAGAGCTAATTTGGAATCGTGAGCCCGTGATGCATAGCTCGCGAAGCGCCGAGCGGGTTCGCATGTTCGAAGGTTGTAGGTCACCTGCTTGGGCAGCGGCTTGCCCGTTTAGGTTGGGTTCGGCAGATTGGACTGCAGACGGTAGGTCAATGATTCGATGACAAGCGATTTTAGAGAGTGTGAAATTTGGAGCCGCGTCTTCAAAAATGTCGACCCGAAGGACGTCGAGAAGGCTACTCGCCTAAAGACCTCGTTCATCGTGTTTCGGGAGCGTGTAAAAGGCATTCTTGAGAAAATCTCTAGTTGCCTTCCCAATCTGACAGTCCATGACATTACGCACATTGATGCGCTGTGGGACACTGCCGGCTTAATTGTTGGCTCCTCATATCCGCTGAATCCAATGGAAGTGTACGTGCTTGGAGACGTCATGCTGGCCCAGAAGATCGCGCTTGAAACGTGCGAGAGCAGCGCGCTCGCAGTAGCCCGAAAGTTCACTCCCAGCCGTTTCTTGTTCAGCCGGTCCCGCCCGCTTCTGGTGGTTTCTCGCCTGCAAGAAGGTTCTTGGGTTGCGAGGATGGCAGCTGGTGCGGCCTGCAGTTGAATGGTTTAGATCTACCGTGCGGAAGGACCACCGCTGAAGGCTGCCAAAACGACTGGGCCCCTATCCGACCTTGTCAGTTTCGTTCGCGCCTGCCCATACCTCAGCGGATTTACGGCGCTGCCGTCGATAGCTCGTTGTTGGGCCAGTGTGGATGCGACGCCTGTTTATGAATAGGAAATCGACCTCGATCAGCGTGGGAAAGGCGTAGTGCGTGGGAAGGACTGCATTTACGGCAAAGCCCCGTTCTTCGTAAAATGTTACGGCTTCTCTCAGGCTCGGTTGGTCTTGGTACAACGGAGCGATTGCCACTTCGGATTGGAGGCCATAGAATTCTGAGAGCATCTCGCCGGCTCCCGCGGCAACGGAGAGGTCATGCCCTTGAGTATCCATTTTCAGAAAGGCACGCTTGAACCCAAGCGCTTTTTGATATTTGCGAAAGTAATCATCGAGCGTGTCTGTGTCGATGCCGATTCTTTCTGACGCGGCTATATCCCGCTCAAACACGCCACCCGACAGCGGCGTATGCAGAGACGATAGGGAATGCGACGATGCTACATTAAACTCGACATGCCGTCGCGTTGAATCCAACGCAACGCTCTCAACATACCAACTCGCATCGTAGACAGCTTTTTCGCGCAGCGCCTTCGCAAGTTGCGGGATAGGTTCGAACGAAACAATCTGGCCATCATAACCGATAGACCTCAGCAACTCGGCATATTGCCCCTCGTTTGCGCCAACGTCAAAAACGCAATCGGCGTCGAGATAGACGAGCAGTTCGCGGAGCGCATGCTTCTCATGCAGCAGGGGGAAACGATGCGCATGCGCGATTCCAATCGACATCTTGTTAAAGGCGATATCCTGCAGGAGCCGCTTAAAGGTCAGCATGACTGCCACTCGGGGGTTTTCCAGCTATTGACGTTGTGGTAGGCATTAATTATAAATAAATGCAAATTAACTCGCAATAAATGCGCAAAACAAGATCTGACCCGTTTAAAAATGTGGAGCAGAACAATGAAGATCGCCTCGGGAGTTTTGTCTGCATTAGCTCTGGCCTTCACTCTAATAATTTCTGCGCCGCCCGCCCTAGCCTGCAACGGCAATGGAAATTGCGAAAACGCGCCCGGCCAAGTGAAGGGAGCCCCCGGTCCGATTGCTGGCACCGGCCTTCCGATTCTCGCCATTGGCTACGGTGTCTACTGGTTGGTTAAACGCCGTCGTAAGGTTGGCTGACATTGGTAGCTCGCCTGCCCCGGGGCAGCCTGTCTTACCTGACATTTCGGTGGGTACTTCAAGCGGTCGCAAGGGGGTGCACGCCAATCCCGAAGAGAGCGATTGCTAGCCTGTTATAATGAGCACGCCGCGCAGGCGAGGCGTTGCAGTTAGCTAATCGCAATCTCCGCTGATACTAGCCGGACGAAATCGTTGTGTCCGCTTTCGTCTACGCCAGAGTTCAAGGGATTTCGGTTCTCAAGCAAGGCTCTATCGTGGTCTGGGAAACACTCGGCGGCTGAAACGAGGCGAGGCACTGGATTGTGGTCGCATGTTCAAAGGAGTGGATTGCACGTGGTACATTGCGAATATCGAGGCAGTTGTCACGCGGAGAATTCTTTGCGGGACTATTCGCTCTCGGTTGTGTAAGTGGCCTCGCATCACGCATCATCCAATCAGTTAACCGGCTTGGATGGGCGGAGGCACTTTTCAATACCTTCGGGATTAGCATAATTGTGTGGATCTCGTGTGCCGCCGGGGTATCTCTTGTTCATCGAGACCGAACGTTTGGGGTGCGTCCGTCAGAGCTGGCCCTGGGGGCAGGTTTTCTCTTTCTCGTCGTTCTTCCGATCGGAGCCCTGAGCTGGCTCGCAGTAACCGCTCTTAGTCTCTACATCATTATCTCCGCCGATGTCGTCTCATCTCGACGGGGCGCTTTCATATTACTGGCTATCACCGTGCCCATGCTTTGGAGCCGGTTGCTATTTCAGTTTTTTGCCAACCTAATATTGCAAATCGACGCGTCCCTCGTTGGTTGGATACTGGGGACGCATCGGACCGGGGACATCGTGGAATTTGCTGACGGATCCGGAGTTCTTGTAATCTGGCCAGCTTGTTCTTCGCTTGCGAACGTGTCTCTTGCAGTACTGTGTTGGGTTACCGTGAGCCAATTAGCGGGCTCCAAGAAATCCGCTTACGACGTGTTGTGGTGCCTTTTGGCCTGCGTTTCAGTAATAGCAGTGAACGTCGCGCGGATTAGTTTGATGGGTTTGAGCCAATGGCATTACGCCACCGTCCATGGATCATGGGGAGACACGGTCGGCAACACAATCATACTCGGCCTAATAGTCGGCTTCAGTGTTCTTGGGGTGAGGCGTGAACTATTCCAGCGCATTTAGGTGGTCTATTGCTGCCGTGCTTTTGTTGACGATTGGATGGAAGATCGCAAGCCAGCCCGAAACTCAAAACTATTTAAAGGACGACCTTATCAAATTCTTTGAACGCAACCACTTCGACGTCGTCGTGACCGACGAGGTCGTGAATTACACGCCGATTATCCGGGCGAGCAGAGCCTCGTGCCATCTGCAGATCGCGACACTTATTCCCGATGGCTCGAACCGGGATCTCATTCGGCATCTTGCTGCAGGTACAGATCGTTCGTTCGTTGTCTTTCGCGGCACGGTGTACGTCCAACAGCCCGTATTCTGGACAGTACTCGATTACTTTTGGTCCAAATTTCTTCGCGAGCTTGGATTGATTAAGCACATTACGCCCGTCATTAGCGTAGCGGTGAACTCATCGTGCAATGGCGAGGGACTTCCGTGGGGTGAGCTAGAAGGTGTCAGGAGAGATCCGCGCTGAACGCCATTGATTGCCAAGAGCTGATGGCGGGTCGGCGCCATCGGCGACCTGCCGTAGCCTACTCCAGTCGACATCCCTCACGTCGGATGCGATCGCGAAGTCGGGCGCAGGCGCGCCGAGGGTACCTCTGAGGAGTTATGAAGTACATTTTCATCGCGGTCGGCTGCTGGCTGCTGCTGAACCTGCTCTTCGTTGTGCTAGTCACTCCGCCGCGTAGGTCGCGCCGGCCGCGACAGCTTGCTCGCACGATTGAAGCAGTCAAGAAATTCATTTTGAGCAGACGGCAGCCCCCTACCTGAGTGGAGACAGTGGGGTTCCGAATTTCCGGAACTACTCGGGTTCGCAGACGGGATTCACATGCTTTAATGAAGCCGAGCGCGGTCGCTGATTTAGTCTTCTCATTTGCTCTGATGCTGTCCTGATAGTGATTTTTGTGGTGGGGAGGACATTTATGCGAGGATCTCGCGCAATCCTTTACGAACGACTTAGCGAACTCGCTTCTCAGCTCTCAGAGTTGCAAGATCTTCGAGATCTGGTGGAAGAAGTTGAGCGAAGCGCCCGCGGTGTGCCTCCATTACGCTTGATACATCCTCCGTCGCGCCGCGTTCGGCGTCGTGAACGGGGCGCTTTGTCTGTTCGCCTCCGTCGCCACGCGCCACTAAGCGGGAATGCAGGAGCTATCAGCCCCCCCTGACAACGACAACCAAGTCGATTGGACTTTGCTGGAGCCATCCCTCGTCTAGAGCCGGGAGCCAGTTTGCTTCCTTGTACGCACCGGGGCTGTCTTTTTGGATGTAGAGCGTCACCGTGCCGCCCGCGTCTTTCTTCACCCGACAACATTGGAGAGTTGATCAAGTAACGGTTGATCGGGTTCTTTATCAGGAACTGGCTCTTCCGGTCGTGCATCGTCACCCACGGCTAGGATTTCGCTCCGTCTCACGCTTGGAGGCCGGCCTTACGCAGCGCGTTGGAGTAATGTTCCTTATCTTGCTGTCTCTTGAGATAGTTGACTAAACCTGTGGAGATCCGTTCATCGGAAATCAATGCACACAGCTTCGCAATGGCTCGTTGTGCCTCGCTGTAAAATCCAAGTACCGAATTGCTGGCCGCGATCACTCGAAGCGCCGGAGGCCAGTCGGGCTTCAGCCGCAACGCCTTGATAGCCCATTCAATTGCCTCTGCTTCTCTTCGTCCAATAAAGTGAGCGAATGCCATAGCGGAATAAGCAAGAAAGATACGCGGATCTAAGGGATTGAGCCTTATAGCACGATGCACACTGTCGATCGCCCGGTCAGCATCGCCTGCGTACGCGTTGATCCATCCAGCGCGGGCCCATGCTACAGAAAGATTGGTATCCAACTCGGTGGCCCGCGTAACCAGGGAGATGGCCTCGTCATTCTCACCGAAGAACATCGCCATCGCATGCGCCGCCCAACAAAGCGCAATTGGATCATCCATCCCAATGTCTCGCGCTCGATGAATTAGCCGCGCAATTTCTCTTTTATCTTGATGGTTGGACCAATGGCTTGATCGATCCATAATGTAGCAAGAAATTGCTAGCCCGTAAGGCGTTGTAAATTCAGGATCATGATCGATCGCCGCGTAGAAAAGCTTCTTTGCTTGGTCATTATCATCCTTGGTCCAGCGATTCCAGCTCGAGAGTCCACGCAGGTAGAGATCGTAAGCATCAAGGCTGATGGTGGATTTCTGCTTCGCTCGTTCTATTTCGGCTTGCTCTATCCGAGGCGCAATGGCGCCTACTACCCGAGCGACAAGGCCGTCTTGTAGATCGAAAATATTCTCAACATCATCGGCAACGTGATGGTCGAATTTGTCCGCCCATAAGTGAGAACCAGTGACGGCGTCTATAAGTTGTCCTGTAATGCGAATCCTGCCAGCTGCCTTTCGAACGCTCCCTTCAAGTACGTAACGCACGCCCAATTCACGTCCGACCTGTTTGATGTCGACGACTCTGTCTTTGTAAATGAAGGTCGAGTTGCGGGCGATCACAAACAGCGATCTGAACCGAGAGAGCGCGGTGATGATGTCCTCGACCATACCATCCGTGAAGTATTCCTGGCCGGGACCGCCCAACATGTTCTCGAACGGCAGGACAGCTATAGAAGGCTTGTCGGGCAGCGCCAGCGGCTTCTTGGCCCATGGGTCGGGCACAGAAACCGCTCCATCCTTCAATTTTGCTGCGTAGGTACGAACAGGCCGGTCGATGTTCTTAAGGTTCTGCTCGCCTAGATCGACGAACTCAACCGGGACCTTGCCACGAACCTGATCGTAGGCAAAAGACGAGATGCAAATGCCACCGGGTTCCGCGATGCTCTCAAGTCGAGCCGCGATATTGACGCCGTCTCCAAAGATGTCATGGGCCTCGATGATTACGTCGCCAATATTGACGCCCACACGGAAAGCTATACGTCTTTCTTCAATCTCACCGGCTGTAAGTTCCTTGGTTCGAGTCTGGAACTGCAAAGCAGCTCGAACCGCCTCAACCGCGCTTGGAAACTCCGCCAGGAAACCGTCACCGGTGTTCTTCACGAAGCGGCCCCGATGCTCCGCGATCGCGGGGGCTACACCCTCCGCTAAGAGAGATGCCAGCCTGGTATGCGTCGCCTCTTCATCCTTGTGCATAAGCCGCGAATAGCCCGCCACGTCAGCGGCTACAACAGCTGCTAGTCGACGCTCGATGCGTTCGCCCGCCACGAAGGACCCCTATGATCTAAGCCAAGAGATCAAACCATAGGGACTGGCCTCGCGCTAGCGGGTAGGCTCCGTGACTCAGTAGGCTTACCCCGCGATTAAAACGACAGATGACCTGACTATCGCTAGGAAAAGCGTTTCGACATGGAAGCTGACCACCTTGAAAAGGGCGTGTCTAGGTCAAGTACTGTGAATTTGGCTTGGGCAACGATGCTTTCTTAGCGAACATTTCAATTCGGCTTTCAGCGTGTGATGCGAGAGCTTTTGTGCTTCCGGAAGAAGATGAGCCGAGAGTTAGACGCATTGACGACATGGCGGCAGTCGTTGCTTAGCCTGGGCCAAACGGATGAGAACCTTATAGTTGATATGGGAAAGTTTGAGGATATTCTGACCGAATGATCGACCGTTCTGGGCAGCTGGAAAGATGCGGAAGGCAGTGGACCTGCAAGACTGGGCTTCGCAAGTTGCGGCAGACACCTACCGGCTAAATTTGCTCTGTCAGCTCACGGGGCGAACAATCCCCAAGGAGCCATCGGTCAGCGATGATGAACTCACCGACGCCATAAGCCAAAGCTTCACGCAGGTGAGCGACGCACGGTTCCGAGAGATGGTCGAGATATCAACCGACGCGGCCCTCGCAGCTTACGACAGGGCAGTATCTGCTGGCATCAGGTTTTGGCGATCCCGGCGCGGTAACTGATTGCTCGGAAAGATCCCTGGCATCGCTCGCCAATGTCGGCCCTGAGGTCTGGTTGTGGCCCGTGGCTGACCTCAGCCCGGAGCGCGGGCATGTCCGCTTCGGGCAACTGACCCGACCAAGGCCATGCTGGCTGGAGAGGGCAGCCTTTGACCGAAGCGGATTACCTTTCAAAGGGCATTAAGTCATACTGCCAGGCATGAAGCATCGGACGCGCGGATGGCCGTCTATGTAGTGCCTCCAGACCATTGTGCGGCCGAAACGGTTTGGTTCTGTGATAACCGCGCCATCAGGTACGATCACCCATTCGTCGTCAATGAGGACGCGGTAACGCCCACGAGTGGACTCCCAATCCGCATCGGACACTATGTACCCGTCGGCATCGGTACAGCACTTCCCAAATTCGCTCTGCAAGCTTTCGAACCATGGCTTCAGCGGAGAGTGGTCGTATCGGCCATCGTCACGTGCCAGTACGGGTGTCAGTAGCAACGCTGAGCCAAGCAACGATGCCGCAAGTTTCGCTGGAAACATCTCTTTGCCTCCGCGATATTCACCGGCCGATCCGCTGGCTTGGTGCGGCTTAGGCTGGCAACCCGGAAACTAAGTCCTTTGCAACTGCCGCTGATGAGTGACGGTAGCCAAAATCGCTCGACGCTGTGATGGCATAGTCCATCCCCATCGTCTACTGACGTGAGTCCTGCAATTCGAGCGAAGGTTCAAAAACGACAACAGTTCAACAAAGGTCAGTGCAGCTGCTTCTTTGGCCCAGCCTGTCAGGACGACTTGGGCCGACTCGGCCGATTGACCGCTGCTGGCCCATCAGCGAAGTAGCAACGCACCGGTTGAGGTCCGCTCAGTGAGGCATGGCGGACCAGATTTGCTCTTCTTCGCATTTTGACCCACATGTATGGTCCGGCCGCGCGTTGCAAGAGGTTTCGTCAACCTGGCAGATGCGGTCTTGCATCAATGTATCCGGCCTCTGATTGGAGCGTGTTGTGCTCCGGGCCATCATGGATATCAGCGCGCATTCGAGCTAATTAGCGGACAGGCCTCGAACGGGCCATTCGGGTCACCAGTGTTCGCATGCGCCGGGAAGACCGATCCTCCATCGTTGTCTCATTCCTCTCGCAGACCTCGGCGG
>NZ_VSST01000049.1 GCF_019402665.1 Bradyrhizobium canariense | reverse complement strand
GATGGAAAGCTTCTTCCACACCCTCAAGACCGAACTGATCCATCACCGTCAATATGAGACCCGCAATGAAGCCGAGCGCGACATCTTCGCTTACGTCGAAGGCTTCTACAATCAGACCCGAAGACACTCGGCCATCGGCTATATCAGCCCGGTCGAGATGGAGCTAAAATCGGCTTGATCCATGTCCACTTTTTTGGGGGAAGATCATCTCCTCGAAGGAGCGCATCGGGTTTTACGAAGCGCTGGACGCTTCCACCCGACATCCAAGCGCCGCGCAAACGGGTTCGTCGATCGATCGCCCAGCCAGTTCTGCCGCAGCAGCGTCCGCAGCCGGCCTCCGGAAACCTGCCAAAGTCATTTGACTATGGCCCCCTGATCGACGAAAAGCCGGCCATGGCCAAAAAACCCGGAACCAATCCCAAGGGCGAATTCGCCTTTTTCAACGTCTTCTATGAAGACGGCTCCCAACGCTCCAACCGGCGCGTGCCCGCCGAATTGCTCGGCGGCCTCGACGGCGACGAGCCGGCCCGCGCCTTCATCATGGAGCAGGACCGCGAGATCGCCGAAAAATCCGGCCGCCCGGCGCTGGAGATCAAGAACCTCGAGCGGGTCGGCGCGAAGAAGAAATAGGCCGATCCAGGCAGGCGCTCACCAGCGCCCGGCCCGCCTGTTCCAGGCAAACAGCAGATCGGCAAACCGGTCATAGAAGAACCGGGTGAACGGCAGCGCCACGCGATTGCCGAACAACCCCGCAAGCCACCCCTCTCCCGGCGTCAGCCTCCACAGCGCAATCGCGACATCCGCGCCGACGATAAGTCGGCCGGCCTCATCGGTCGCATGCAGGCGGCGCCTGATATCGTCGAGCGTGGCGCCAAAGTGCGCCAGCGCATCGGGCTGCTCGTTGATATCCCTGAATTCGATCGTGCCCGCGCGCACCAACGCGAGCAGCTTGTTGCGCTGCCAGTCGATGCCGGCATCGCAGACAGGGCAGCGGGTGTTGTACCAGACGGTGAGGTGAGCCGGCATCATCGAAGCATAAATGTCGATCTGCGCCACGTCGAGGCAGCAGCCATCCATTCGGCATTGCAAGATCGATGCACCTTTCTCATCGGAAGTATAATCCGATAGAAAGCTGATGAGGCTCTTTGGCTGAACGCGGTCGAAGTAGGCGCGAACGAAAACGGCGGGCTTTCGCCCGCCGTTATTGTCTCAACAACCGCCAAGTCGCGGCGCTTGAACTAGTTATCCAAGAAGCTCCGCAGCTTCCGCGACCGCGACGGATGCTTCAACTTCCGCAGCGCCTTCGCCTCGATCTGACGAATACGCTCGCGGGTCACGCTGAACTGCTGGCCGACTTCTTCCAGCGTGTGGTCGGTGTTCATGCCGATGCCGAAGCGCATGCGCAGCACGCGCTCTTCGCGCGGGGTGAGCGAGGCCAGCACGCGCGTGGTGGTCTCGCGCAGGTTCGACTGGATCGCGGCGTCGATCGGCAGGATCGCGTTTTTGTCCTCGATGAAATCGCCGAGGTGCGAATCCTCTTCGTCACCGACGGGCGTCTCCAGCGACAACGGCTCCTTGGCGATCTTGAGGACTTTTCGCACTTTCTCCAGCGGCATGCCGAGCTTTTCGGCCAATTCCTCAGGAGTCGGCTCGCGGCCGATCTCGTTGAGCATCTGGCGCGAGGTGCGCACGATCTTGTTGATCGTCTCGATCATGTGCACGGGAATGCGGATGGTGCGCGCCTGGTCGGCGATCGAGCGGGTGATCGCCTGCCGGATCCACCACGTGGCGTAGGTCGAGAACTTGTAGCCGCGGCGGTACTCGAACTTGTCGACCGCCTTCATCAGGCCGATGTTGCCTTCCTGGATCAGGTCGAGGAACTGCAGGCCGCGGTTGGTGTATTTCTTGGCGATCGAGATCACGAGACGGAGGTTGGCTTCCACCATCTCCTTCTTGGCCTGGCGGGCTTCGCGCTCGCCCTTCTGCACCGAGTGCACGATCTTGCGGAACTCGATGATCTCCAAGCCGGTCAGGGCCGCGAGCTGATGCACCTCGTGGCGAAGGTCCTTGATGCGGTCCTTCTCGTGATGGACGAAGTTCTTCCAGCCCTTGGCCGACAGCTTCGAGACACGGTTGAGCCACCGCGGATCGAGCTCCGAGCCGGTGTAGTTGCGCAGGAAGTCCTCGCGCGCGACGCCGTGGCTGTCGGCGAGGCGCATCAGGCGGCCCTCATGCGAGACGAGGCGCTTGTTGATGTCGTAGAGCTGCTCGACCAGTGAGTCGATACGCGCCTGGTTGAGGCGCAGCGACTTCACCTCGACGATGATCTCGTCCTTGAGCTTGCGGTACTTGCGCTCCTGGTGCGGCGACAGCGAGGGGCCGTGCGAGGTGCTCTCGAGCTGGTTCTGGATGTCCTGCTCTTGCAGCTTGCGCAGCTTCTTGTAGCTGTCGGCGATCTTGTCGAAGATCTCGACGACCTTCGGTTTGAGCTCGGCCTCGATCGCCGCAAGCGACATCTGGTTCTCGAACTCGTCGTCCTCGTCCATGTCGGCTTCGGCGGCGGACTCCGCCGGATCCTTCGCGGCTTCGCCGGCATTGCCGGGCACAGGCGCGGCGCGGAACGGGGTCGGCGACGGCGGTGCGGCGGGCGGCGCGACATGCGCGGGCGCGGCGCCGGTGACCTGGCCGCCTTCGGCCGGCGCTTCACCGGTCTCACCGTTGGGACCCGCGATCATCGCATTGTTCATGCCGGCCTTGGCGTCGGGCCCGGCATAGGTGGCTTCGAGATCGATGATGTCGCGAAGGAAGATTTTTCCTTCGTTGAGCTCGTCGCGCCAGATGATGATGGCCTGGAAGGTCAGCGGGCTTTCGCACAGCCCTGCGATCATCGCCTCGCGGCCGGCCTCGATGCGCTTCGCAATCGCGATTTCGCCTTCGCGCGACAGCAGCTCGACGGTGCCCATCTCGCGCAGATACATGCGCACGGGATCGTCGGTGCGCTCGCCCGGCTCGCTCTTCTTGACCTCGGTGACGGCCTTCTGGGTGACTTCGACCAGCTCGTTGTCGGTCTCGTCCTCGCCGCTCTCGTCCTTGTCTTCCTCGCCTTCGCTATCGTCGGCTTCGGTGACGTTGATGCCCATGTCCGAGAGCATGGACATGATGTCCTCGATCTGCTCGGGCGAGGTCTGGTCGGACGGCAAAACTTCGTTGAGCTGATCGAAGGTCACGAAGCCGCGCTTCTTGGCCTGCTTGATCATCTTCTTCACGGCCGCGTCGGACAGATCGAGCAACGGCGAGGGCGCGTCCTGGGAGTCCTTCTCCGGCGCGTCCGCTGCCTTGTCGTCTTTTTCCTTGTCCTTCGCCTGCAGCGTCTTTGCCTTGGTGGCCATCCATTGCTCCTAAACGCGTTTCACACAGACGTTCGCCGCGCCCGCGTGAAATCACTTGAACCTGTTGCTCGATGCTCTCGCTTCGTCAGATCTCGACACGAAAAGGGCGGCGCGGACCTCTTGTCGCCACCCCCGACCTTTCACTCGCCGGATTTGCCTAACGCTTCGTAGAGCCTCTTTGTCGCAGCGGATGCAGGTGTAGTGCCAACAGCAATTGCGCGGATTCATTCCTGACGCGTCTGTTCTGCCTGCGGCCGCCTGGTGGCCAAAGTGCTACAAGACCGTTAAGCCTCGATTAACCCTGTTTTTGCCGCCAAACCTCGGATTTGGCGAGTCTTTTAGCGGTTCCGGTCCCGGCCGTCCGCATGATTCTTTCATCACACGCTCTTCTGGAACCGGCCCGACAGCTCGCCAAAACCCTCGATCAGGGCCTCGGTGCCGTCGACTTCGCCTATCCGAGCCTTGACGTCGCGCAGCCACGCCATGTTGGCCTCGCTGGGATCTTCCCCCAAGGCCAGCTCGGCGTCTTTCAGCTCTCTAAGTAGTGAATGGTACTGCCGATGCAAGGCGACCAGCTGATGCCACGTGGACAGAACGTCGTCCCGTGCCGCGCCCTCGCGGGCGCCCCACACCGCCGCCGTCGTGATGCCGCCCTCAACCCGTTGAAGAGCCTGCGAAAATCCGCCCTTCTCGAGGTCGCTGCGCATTTTCTCGGCGAGCTCGCCAGGGTCCGGCGAATGGTGATGGTCGTTGGCAAAAGCGGCGATGATGCCGGCCCGGAGCTTATGGACCTCGGGATGGGCGAGCTCCAGGGCGGCGACCTCCTCGAGGTGATCGTGCAGCAGCCAGGGGTGGTTGATCAGGATTTGCAGGATCAGGGCCTCGCGGCGGGAGATGGCGCTGCGCTGGCCGCGCATGATCGGGCTTGCCGCGAGCTGCGCGCTCGCCGCTTGGTAGGGCCCGGAGGGCAGCTGGATCGGACCGGGCGGGCCGCGGCGGCCACCAAATCCCTGACCGCCGAATCGATTCGCGCCTCCCCCACCGCGGGGCTGGAACTGACGACCGGCCGAGCCAGGGCGGAAATTGCCACGGCCGCCGCCAAAGCCGCCGCGTCCGCCTTCGGGGGCAAAGGCGCGCTGAAGCCGCTCGGCAAGATCCTGCCGATAATAGCGCCGCACTACTTCGTCGCGGATGCCGTTGGAAAGCTCCTTGATGCGGGCCTCCAGCGCGGCGCGGCGCTCGGGCGTGGCAAAATTGCCGCCTTCGAGCTCGCGCGACCAGATCATCTCGGCGAGCGGACGCGCCGCCGCGATCACCTCCTCGATCGCGCCGCGACCGCCGGAGCGCACGAGATCGTCGGGGTCCTGCCCTTCCGGCAGCAGCGCAAAACGAAGACTCTTGCCCGGTGCGAGGAAGGGCAAGGCGAGGTCCGCGGCACGATAAGCCGCCTTCTGGCCGGCGCGGTCGCCGTCGAAGCAGAGGATCGGCTCGTCCGCCATCTTCCAGAGCAGCGCGAGCTGGTTCTCGGTGAGCGCGGTGCCGAGCGGCGCCACGCTGCCGGCAAAGCCCGCGGTGACCATGGCGATGACGTCGACATAGCCTTCGACCACGACGAGAGCGCTGCCGTCATGGGTGGCTTTGCGCGCGGTCTGGTGGTTGTAGAGATTGTCGCCCTTGTGAAAGAGCGGCGTCTCCGGCGAGTTCAGGTACTTGGCCGGAACGTCCTTCTCCAGCGCGCGCCCGCCGAAGGCGATGACGCGGCCGCGCAGATCCGTGATCGGAAACATCACGCGATCGCGGAAGCGATCATAGGGCACCGGGATGTCGTTGCCTGCCACCAGCATGCCGGTCTCGATCATGTCGTCGACGGAGACGCCGAGCTTGCCGAGATGCTCTTTCAGTGCGAAGCGATCGGGCGGCGCATAGCCCAGCCGAAACTGCAATTGCGTCGCCGGCGAGATCGCACGATCGGCGAGATAGCCGCGCGCCTTGGCGCCGACGCGCGAGGCCAGCGTCTCGGCAAAGAACTTCGCCGCGAGATCCATCACGTCGTGCAGCGAGCGGCGCCGCTGCTCCTGACGCGCCGCATCCGGCGTCACCGCCGGCAGCGGAAGGCCCGCCATATTGGCGAGCCGCTCCACGGCCTCCGCGAACGGCAGGCCGTCGGTCTCCATCACGAAGCTGATGATGTCGCCGTGCTTGCCCGAGGAGAAGTCGTGGTAAAAACCCTTCTGGTCGTTGACGTAGAAGGACGGCGTCTTTTCCTGCTGGAACGGCGACAGCCCCTTCCACTCGCGCCCCGCCTTCTTCAGCTTGACGCGCTTGCCCACGACTTCGGAGACCGAAAGCCGGGCACGCAGCTCGTCGAGGAATTGGGGCGTGAAGCGCATGGCGGAATGGAACTCTGTCAGCTCGGCCGCGTGAAGCGCCCACCTCAGAAAGGCGAACGCCGGCCTTGCTTCAACGCCTTATTTAATGTTCATGATATGTTCAGTCCATATCCACAGGCTTGATAATCCAAAAATACGATTGTATATATAGAGAAACTGATGCCGGATTTCAGCTCTCTCGCGTCTGCCGGGTTTGAATGGGACGAAGAGAAGAACCGGACTAATCTGATCAAACATGGCATCAGCTTCGACGATGCCAGTCAGGTCTTCTACGAACGTGTCGTCATCAAACGGTCGAATCGCAACGACGAAGAGCGGTGGATCGCGATCGGAAAACTCGACGACCGACTTCTGACAGTGATCTTCACGCGAAGAGACAAAGCGATCCGTATCATTTCAGCGCGACGTCCGAGGCCAGATGAAAAAAGAGCATATCGTGAAGCGTCGATGGGGAGATCGCCGCAAGGGTAATAGTGATTGGGCCCGTGTCGATGCAATGACGGACGAGGAATTGGAAGCCTCGATCGCAAATGATCCCGACTGGGCGGAGTTCAAGGACGTCGACTGGTCGGACGCCGTGCTGGTGATGCCGCCGAGGAAGAAGGCGATCTCCATCCGCCTCGACGAGGACGTGCTCGACTTCTTCAAGCGCGATGGCGAGGGCTATCAGCGGCGCATCAATGCGGTGCTGCGCTCCTTCATGCAGCAGAAGTCGAAGCCGAAGAAGCGGGCTTGATCCGGAGAATATCTTCGGAGGCTCGTGACAGAAGCCTTGAACCCGCCCCGGTTCCACGCTTCCATGGGCCATGTTCAGGACCTTCCGAGGCGGCCAGAGCGGGGGTTGGCGCATCACCTCGATTTCGCCCGTCACGGGCGAGCCCCTCGCCTTCATGCCGGCGCTGTCGGTCACCGACAGCGAGGCCATCGCATTGCCGCTGGTGCCCTCGCGCAATGCCTGGCGGCTGGTCGGTGTCGCGAGCAGCTTGCGCTACACCGAGCGCGGCGAGAAGGAGCAGCTCACTGCCATGCAGGCCGGCCTCGGCCGGCTGGAAGCAACCAGCGCCGCGCTGATCCCGATCCGCAAGTCGCAGGCCTGGTGGGATCTGACCCAGGAAGAACGCCGCAGGATATTTGAAGACAAGTCGCATCACATCGCGAGCAGCCTGCGCTTCCTGCCTGCGATTGCGCGGCAGCTCTATCATTGCCGCGACCTTGGCGGGCCCTTCGATTTCCTAACCTGGTTCGAATTCGCGCCCGCGCACGCCTCGCTGTTCGAGGAGCTGGTCGCGATGCTCCGGCGGACCGAGGAGTGGACCTATGTCGAGCGCGAGGTCGACGTGCGCGCGGTGAAGGAAGTGCTTTCGGCCTAGTGATCGAGGAAGCGGCCGGATTCGATGCGCGGCAGATCGGTGACGGGCCAGTTGTAGATGTAAGTCCAGGCCGGTGCCGTCACCCCGTCCGCGCCTGTCACGTCGACCAGCCGGCGCAGATATTCGGTCGGCTCGGGAAAGCCCTCACCGCAGGCCTCGTACATGTCGAGCTCGCGCAGGAGCTCGTCGGGTACGCGCAGGTGGAAGAGT
Source organism: Bradyrhizobium canariense (assembly GCF_019402665.1). Lineage (GTDB taxonomy): Bacteria > Pseudomonadota > Alphaproteobacteria > Rhizobiales > Xanthobacteraceae > Bradyrhizobium > Bradyrhizobium canariense. The sequence continues at coordinate 130,964 of NZ_VSST01000049.1, read as the reverse complement.
TCGCCGTGGACGCGGTCGGACGGCACATCGGAGAGCAGCAGCCCCGGATAATGCTTCACCAGAACGAGCCGGCCGCGGCAGGTCGCTTCACTCAGAAAATCCGCGTGCCCGGCAAGCAGCCGCGCCATCGGATGGTCGAAGCCGCGCATCAACGTGCCGTAGACGAAAAGACGATTGGAGATCATGCGGGCTCTATAGCTGCGAATGATGCAGAGCGACAGCGCCACACATTCCATGGTCGTCCTGGCTTTCGCCAGGACGACGGCGGTGAGCGTCTACGAAACTTCGGCTTCCAGCTCCTCGCCGCTGCGTTGCTCGTCCGACACCACCCTGATGGTCACGTCCATGGCATCGAACGCGCCCGCAGCGCCGATATAGACGCCGTGAAGCGGGATCGCCTGGCGCGGATCGCGGGCGACCGCGACGCGGATGAGATCGCGGGTGCCGACGATGCCATTGGTCGGATCGAATTCGATCCAGCCCGCGCTCGGCAGGTAGACCTGGACCCAGGCATGCGTCGAACCACCGCCCACATGGCGGTGCGCGATATCCTCCGGCAGGAAGATGTAGCCGGAGACGAATCGTGCGGCGATGCCGAGATGGCGCAGCGCCTCGATCATGAACAGCGCGTAGTCGCGGCAGGTTCCGCTACCGGACTGCAAGGTGTCGAGCGGATGCTGCGTGCCCAGCTCGTGGCGCTTGCGATACTTGAACCGCTCGCGGATGCCGTGGGTCATGCCGCTGAGGATCTTGAAGGTCGGCGTCGGCGCGTCCTCGTCGAGAAAGCCGCGCGCCCATTCGGCGATCTCGCCGTCGGGATCGGTATATTGCGGCGTGATGTAGTGGACGAGGTCGGGAAATTCCTCGTCGTCATAGGCGAACGGATAGAAATAGGCCGAGTCGTCCGGCGTCAGCGCGAACTCCTCGACCGGATTGTGCTCGACTGTGACGTGCCAGTCGAAGACCAGCGTGTCCGCGCGCTCGTCGAAATTCGCGATCGCGACCGAATTGCCGAACACGTCGTGGATCCAGTGCAGCGACATCGGCTCGGGCGAGATCTCGAGCCTGGAGTCGAGCACGCGCAGATCATGCCCGTCGCTGGGACGCAGCATGATCCTGTGTTCGCCGAACGCCACAGGGCGGGTGTAGCGATATTCGGTCTTGTGATGAATCGTCAGCAGCGGCATCGTCAGGCAATCATGGTGATGTCGGGCGGACCAATCTATAGCAATCCAGCCCGATTTTTCGGGTGACTGCTGTTTCATTAGGCAATCAGGATGGCTTTAGACACAATCGAGGCGACCAATCAACTCCTCAGCAAGGGTGACGTCCCCCCCGTGCACGAGGTGAATGCGCAAGGGACATCGCCTTTTTTGCTCACCTCGGACCACTACGGACGGGTCCTGCCGCGTACGCTTGGCGATCTGGGCGTCGCGGGAGGCGAGCTGACGCGGCACATTGCCTGGGACATCGGCATCGCGGGGGTTGCCGACCGGCTGGCAGAGATGCTGGGCGCACATCTGATCGCCCAGCGCTATTCGCGGCTGGTGATCGACTGCAACCGGCCGCCGGCCGCCATGAGCTCGATCCCCGTGATTTCCGAAGCAACCGCGATCCTGCGCAACGAGGGAATTTCGGAGCAGGAGCGCAAAGCGCGCAGGCGCGAGATTTTCGAGCCCTATCACCGCCGTATCGATGCCGCGATCGACCGCCGCGTGCACGACAAGCGGCCGACGGTGCTGGTGTCGCTGCACAGCTTCACCCCCGTTTACGCCGGCGTCGCGCGTCCCTGGCACATCGGCGCGCTCTACAATCGCGACACCGTGCTGCCGCAGCTGCTGCTCAAACATCTGCGCAGCGAGGGCGATCTCGTCGTCGGCGATAACGAACCCTATGCGGTGAACGACCTCACCGACTACACCATCCCCGTGCATGGCGAAGCCCGCGGCCTCGTCAACACCGGCATCGAGATCCGCCAGGATCTGATCGCCGACCAGTCCGGCCAGCAACAATGGGCCGAGCGGCTGGCGCGGATTTTCGCGGAGATCGAGCTGGAGCTGCGGGCGGCGAGGCTGGTCGATTAGCCCGATGGCGGTTATTTCGCCCTGGTCAGCGCCAGCCAGATGCCGCCGCCGATCATGAAGCCGCCGGAGATGCGCGACATCATGCGGGTGCGGCGAGCCGAGAAGAACTTTCGGGCACGCCCGGCGGCGATGGCGTAGAGCGCGTCCGTCATCACCGCAGTGACCATGAAGGTAGCTCCCAGCAGCGCGACCTGCGGGAAGTGGTCGCGGTTCATGTCCATAAACTGCGGGATGAAGGCGCCGAAGAACACCAGCACTTTCGGGTTCGACAGCAGCACCAGGAAACCTTGCAGGAAGAATCCGCCGCGCGGCGGCGCCGGCGGCTCGTCCACCTTGACGCCCTCGACCGGCGCCCAGATCAGCTTGATGCCGAGCCAGACCAGATAGGCGGCGCCGGCAAAGCGCACCCAGTCGAACCAGTAGCCCATGGTCGCCATCAGCGAGGTCAGGCCGACCGCGACGATACCGATGACGATGGCGAGGCCGGCCTGCGCACCGGCCACATTGGTCAGCGCCGCACGCGTGCCGTGACGCAGCCCGTTGGCGATGACGAGGGTGACGATCGGCCCCGGCAGCAGCGCGAGCGCGATGCAGGCGGCAAGGAAGGCGAGATAGGCTTGCAGAGACATCATGGGGAGGACTCGCTGAGAGCGGTTTGGGACATTAATGCATGACCCTCAGTTTCCGTCCAGCGCAGCCGTCACCCACGTCTTCATCTCCGGCGTCTGCAGGAACACGAGCACCGCGCGCTGCATCACGCCTGTTCCCCCGCTTCCCTGCGCAGCCGCAACGAAGAGATCGCAGCCCCGTGAGACGGCGATGCCGAGCGCGGCGTGACGAGTGTGGTCGGGCCTATCCAGATCATAGCGCCTGGCACGGCCGCGCATCGCTCCAATGCCAACTTCCTCACCCGGCGCGACGGCCGCAAAGCGCGGGCTGATCAGATCTATATCCGCAACACGATCGACCTCGTCGTCATCGGCGACACCGCGGTCACAGCTGCAAAAGCCGCGTTTTGCGCGCAGGTACAGCTCAGTGCCGGCGCAGGCGCCATCGCAACGGAACGCGCGCCCGGACGGCCAGCCGTCGCGCGGGAACGGCCAGGCGATCTCGCGCCAGCGCGCCGTCTCTTCGGCGGGTGCCGGCGCAAGCTGATAGGTCGCGACCCCGGACACACCGAGTGCGATCACCATTGCTGCTAACGCTGCCCCACGCCGCATCGTCAGGTCTTCGGCAGACCGGCGACGGCGCGCGCGGATCCGGTCAATTCGAGAATGTGCAGGCCGGTATTGGCGCGATCGACGATGTAGACATATCCGCGGTCGTCGGTCTCGACATTGTTGGTCTGGATCGCGACCTTGCAGCGTTGGCCGCCCTCGATCGGGATGCAGCGCTTGTCGGTCGCGCTCGTGATCGACGGAATGAAGTAGCCGACTTCCTTAGGATGATAGGGGTCGCGGATGTCGAGCGCGCGCACGCCGGCATTGAAGAAGGCGATGAAAGCCATCTTCTTGTAATAGACCGGCGCCATGCTCTCGTTCGCGGAATGCGAACCAAAGCGGCCGCCGCGCTGGCAGAACTGTCCGCTCGCCTCCGGCACGGTGTAGCTCGAGATCATCATCGGCCGCGTCTCGGTGGTGACGTCGGCAAACCAGACCATCTGCCGCGCCTCGCCGCATTCGTTGAGGATCGCCTCGTCGACGATCATGACGATGTCTCGGGTCTTGCCGTCCTTGTCCTCGGCAAATTCCGCAACCGGCATGTCGAGCATCGGAAACGTGGTGTGTGCGCCGTTGAAGGCGGACATCGGCAGGCGCGAAATCTCCGGAAAACGCAGATTGTCCGGCGTCGGCTCCTTCGGCCCGTTCAAGAGCTTGTCGCGATCGACGATCTGCAGGATGCCGCCCTTGTTGGTGCCGTAGCCGAAAAAGACACGATTGCCGTTGGGCCCGGTCGAGATCGGTCCATGCAATTCGGTCGGCACCGGGCCGGTCGAACCGGGCTCCTGACCGGGCAGGCCAAAATCCCTGATCTTCTGTGGATGGGCGGGATCACTGAGATCATAGACCTGCGTCATGCGCCGCGTGCGCCAGTCCGGCGCGCCCGAGACCAGGAAGGCAATGCCGGTGTCGCACTCCCACCAGCTCTTGTGCGTGTCCTTCAGACCGTCAATGCGCGTGATGAGCACCGGGCTTGCGGGATCGGAGACGTTCCAGATCTCATGCGCCTGACCACCGAAAGTGCGCAGCATGTAGACCGCATTGGAATCCCCTTTCGGCAGCGATTTGCCGTCGCAGACCCGCACCATCTGCGCGCCGCCAGATTCATACTTGCCTTCCTGCCCCGGCAGGTGCCGCAGATACTTTGGCTTCGCGGGATCGGTGACGTCGACGATCGAGGTTCCGTTCGGCTCGGCCTGCCCCGTCATCGGATTGACGGGCGCGGGCACATCGTCAGTGCCGCCGTGATGACCGATATAGGCGATCCAGCGGTCGCCCTGGTGATGAATGGTCGGCTGATACGCGCTGCGCGCCTGAAGGTCGCTCACACCGACCAGCTTCATGTTGGAAGCTTCAGGCGGCGCGCCGATGGTCTGCTCCTGTTGTGCCTGTGCCGCGATGCTGCAGGCAGAAACGGCGAGGCCTATCGCAAGCGGGACCCAACGGAACATCAAAGTCCTCCCGGAACCAATCTGTGTTGGCTGAGCGTTGACGCTAGCACAGCCATTTGCTGGCGCCAAAGAGACCATCTTGACAGGCAACCATTTGGTTGCCTATTATCGCCGCCATGGATGAGGTCTTCAAAGCGCTCGCCGATGCGTCACGACGGTCGCTGCTCGACAGGCTTCACACCAGGAACGGCCAGACGCTGAACGAGCTCTGCGAAGGCCTCGCGATGACGCGCCAGGCGGTGACCAAGCACCTTGCCATTCTGGAAGACGCCAATCTGGTCACGACCATCAGGCACGGCCGCGAGAAGCTGCACTATCTCAATCCGGTTCCGATCCATCAGATCGGCGAACGCTGGATCAAGAAATTCGAGCGCGGCAAGCTCGCCGCACTCGGCGAGTTGAAACGCCAGTTGGAGAAGCGTGATGAGTAAGCCGCAATTCGTCTATGTCACCTACATCGAGACCACGCCAACGAGGCTGTGGGAGGCGCTGACATCAAGCGAGTTCAGCAAGCAATACTGGTTCGGCGCCGAGGTCAGATCCGACTGGAAAATCGGCTCCCCTTTCGCGCTGCTGCTGGATGGCGAGACCACGGATTCCGGCGAGATCCTCGAAGCCGATCCGCCGCGGCGGTTGTCCTACAGCTTCAAGCATGAGAAATATGAGGAGCTGCGCAGTGAGCCGATCTCGCGCGTCGTGTTCACCATCGAACCGTTCGGCTCGCTCGTGCGTTTGACGGTGCTGCATGACGGCTTCGTCGAAGGCGGCAAATATCTCGGCGCCGTTTCCAACGGCTGGCCGGCGATCCTGTCCGGTCTCAAGAGCCTGCTGGAAAGCGGCAAAGTGCTGGCCATTCCGCGTGCAGCCCTCAACAAGGGATTCGATGCAAGATGAACCTCGATGAGTTCAAGCCGCTCACCGTCTACACGATTTACATCGCCGCGACGCCGGACAAGGTGTGGGAGGCGCTGACCTCCGCCGAGTTCAGCCGCAAATACTTTTCCGGCTTTGCGGTTGAGATGGAGCCAAGACTCGGCGGCAAATTCATCGTCCGCGCGCCTGACGGGTCGGAACACATCTCGGGTGACGTGTTCGAATACGATCCGCCGACCAAGCTGACGGTGACGTGGAACGTCAACTGGCCCGACCTCGTCGCGAAGCTCGGCACCACGCTTGTCACTTATGAGATCGAACAAGCCGGCGAGGCCGTCCGCCTCACCATGAGCGAACGTCACGACCGTCCGCTCAGCGACGACATCCTCTCCGGCGGCCGCACCGGCTGGCCCGCAATCCTGTCGGGGCTGAAGAGCCTGCTGGAAACGGGCAAGGCGCCGCAGATCAAGATGGCGCCGCCGGTGCAGATGCTGGAAGCGTTGAAGGCGATGGGTATCAAGACGCCGTAGCGGACGAATTCCGCCCCGTCATCGCTTCTTCTTCACCGGAGGCGGATTGATTTCGTCGATCTTGCGACTGCAATCCGCTTCCGAGCCGTGCGGGCCCGAGACAAAGGTCCCGCTGACCTTGATCGCGTACCAGCCCGACTCGACGCCGAGCCGGAGCGCTTCTTCTGTCTTGACGTGCCGTGGGGAGAGAGCTTGCATCGGGTGCTTTCGGTTGGCGTTCGATCTCATGATCGAATCGCGGTGAAACCTTCAGGCGTCTGCGGCACGAGGCTGCCGCGTCCAACTCACCCGCTGGAGCGGGCAATATGCGCGACGACCGCTGTTGCGACGTCGCGATGAGCCGGCTCCGCCGGTGCGAGGGAATGAGGCGCTTCACGTCGCGCGAATAGTCGTGGCGCTGCATAGGCGCAGAAACGACAGATCTTTCGACATTCCCGCACCGTGCGCGCAATCGCCGCAATTAGCTATCGTTTTCTCACCAGTGCCGCACTTTTGAAGTGCCAAATGCCGCGCGCGAGCGAATAAGCCGTCAAAGCCTTGTGATCGGCCGCTTCGTAGCCATGTTGGGAGCTTAGCCAAGGGAAAAACGTATGAAGCTCCGCGTCGGGTTTGAGATGCTGTACGAATTCCCGCAGCCCACGCCCATGATCATGGTATTGGGCACGCACTTCACGCGCGCCTCCGATGTCATCGTGCCCGACCTGGTGACCACCAGACCCTCGGTTCCGATCACTCCCTATCGCGACCTCTTCGGCAATTGGTGCAGCCGCATCGTGGCGCCGGCCGGCGCCTTTCGGCTTGCCGGCGACGGCGTCGTGAGCGACAGCGGCCTGCCCGACCCGGTGTTCCCGAACGCGGCTCAGCACGCCGTCGAGGCGCTGCCGACCGACACGCTCGTCTATCTGCTCGGCAGTCGCTATTGCGAGACCGATCGCCTGTCGGATATCGCATGGAAACTGTTCGAGCACACGCCGCCAGGCTGGGCGCGGGTGCAGGCCATCTGCGATTTCGTTCATCGTCACATCGCTTTCGGCTATGAGCACGCGCGCGCAACCAAGACGGCGCGGGAAGTCTACGACGAAGGCAAGGGCGTGTGCCGCGACTATGCTCATCTTGCCATCGCGTTCTGCCGCTGCATGAACATCCCGGCGCGCTACTGCACCGGCTATCTCAGCGACATCGGCACGCCGAAGCCCTGGGCCGTGGGAGATTTCGCCGGCTGGTTCGAGGCTTATCTCGGCGGAAGCTGGCACATGTTCGATCCCCGCAACAACACGCCGCGGATCGGCCGCGTGCTGATCGCACAAGGACGCGATGCCGCGGACGTCCCGATCACCCAGACCTTCGGTCCGAATAAGCTGCTCAATTTCAAAGTATGGACCGACGAGGTTGCCTGATGACAGACAACAGCGTTGCGCTCAGCGCCGATGAATTTGCGTCCTTGGCCGAGATCGGCAAGGGCAAGGTACAAGGCGAAATTCCGCAAGCGCACGGCGAGCGCCTGACCAACCTCGGTTATGCGATCAGGCGCCTCGGCGAACTCGAACTGACCTCATCCGGCGAGCGTCGGCTGGCATCGGGTGAATAGCTCGCTGCCGTTGCGTTCGGCTTCCTGCTACGCCACCGGCACCACGATCCGCCGATAAAGATGCCAGGTCGCGTGCCCGAGCACGGGCAACGTCACCACCAGCCCCAGAAAATACGGCAGCGCCGAGACGATCAGGACCATCACGATCACCGCGGCCCAGCCAATCATCGGCAGCGGGCTGGCCACGACCGCGCGCACGCTCGTCACCATCGCCGTGACGAAATCGACCTCGCGGTCGAGCAGCAGCGGAAACGACACCACGGTCAGCGAGAACAGGATCAGCGACAGCACCGCGCCAACCGCGTTGCCGATGCCCAGGAACAGCAAGCCCTCGTTCGTGGTCAGCACCACCGTCATGAATTCCTGTAGGCTCGAGAACGAGGCATGCAGGCCAAGCAGCAGCGCGATCAGAAGCCGCACCTGATACATCCAGACCACGAACACGAACAGCGTAACGAAGGCCATCCAGCCGATCTCGCTGCGCGCGCGCACGGCCGACCAGATCGCGCCGAGCGAGACGGGCTCGCCGCGTTCGCGGCGGCGGCTGACTTCATAGAGCCCGATCGCCACGAATGGCCCGAGCAGCGCGAAACCGGCGGCCAGCGGATAGACCAGATAAACCATGCCGAACGCAGTGAAGCACAGCATGATGGCGATGCCGCCGGCGGCGTAGAGCCCACCGAAGCAGAGGCCGTAAAGCGGCAGCGCCTGGAAATCACGCAGGCCTTCGACCAGCGCCTCGGCGATGTCGGTCGCCGCGACGGGACGCACCACCGGATCGACTTTGCCCGAAATGGACATCAGCTACCTCCTCGTTGGCCGGCGCGATCTCCGTCGCGCGCGGATTGACCTTGATCTTAGCGTCCCCGCGGCCAGCGCGCACGCGCGAGTTGGATTGCTGCACGACGGTATCCCGACGCCGCCGGCGCAGACCGAGGAAAGCCGTCGCGCCGGCGGCGGCGCTCCGTTCGGGGAGCTCATCCGTGCTGCACGCGGCTCTGAATCTTTCCCGCCGAGGACTTTTTCGGCCCGTTGCCTATGGACTGAGCGGAGGATGGTGCCGCAAATTGGGTCCTTGAACGAGCACCTGCGATGACCAGAGTGGACCGTCCGACCGATGAGCTTGCGTACCCGGCTACTGATACTCGTCATCGCGGCCATGCTGGTGCCGGCGAGCCTCGTCGGGCTGCGTTTCGTGCAGAACCGGAGCAGTGAGATCAACGCCGCCCTGGCCAATCTGGCGGCGTCGGCCGACGACATTGCCAGCGATCTGAGTGAGAAGATTCAAGGAACCGCGCAGCTTCACTACGGTCTGGCCCGAGCGCGCGACATCGACACGCGCGACAAGGCGGCATGCTCGGCGTTTCTGTCGGACGTGCGCGAGGAATACCCTCAGTTCACGGGAATCCTGACGATCGACCCGGACGGCAGCCTGTTCTGCGACTCGCTGCGGACCAACCGCACCCTCGATCTGAGGGATCGCGCCTATTTCAAGCAGGCCCTGGTCTCGCGCAGCGTCGTGGTTGAGCCGGTATTCGGCCGGCTGACCGGAACATCGGTGCTCCAGATCGCATATCCGGTGCGATCGGAGGCGGGTGCGCTGAAGCTGGTGCTGCTCGCCTCGTTCAACCTGCGCAAATTCGCCGAGTATCACCACAAGCGGCTGCTCGCCGAGAAGGATATCCTGCTCATCGACGGCAAGGGCACCGTTCTTGTCGCCCCCTCGGGAGACGGCTGGACCGCGCCCGTGGGCGCGTCGATTGCGGGATCCGATCTGCTCCGCTTCGCGGCGGCTCCCGATCAAAAGGCATTTCAGGAAGTGACCGATCGCGACGGCCGCACGCAAGTCTGGGCCGTCGCCCACTCACCTTCGATCCGTGATGCCGGCCTCTACATCCTGGTCGGACGCTCCAAGGACGGATTGGTCGCGGCGGCGAATCGCCGGCTCTACGAGGACATGGCGATCCTCGCGGTGGCCTTGCTGCTGCTGCTCGCCGGTGTATGGATCCTCGCGACCGTGAGCGTCGGGCGCCAGGTCGGGCGGCTCGCCAACATGGCGAAGAGACTCGGGCTCGGCGATCTCAGCGCGCGAATTCCTCCTCCCCATCCGCGCGGCGAGCTGGGCGGATTGATGACCCTGCTCAATGGCACCGCCGAGTCGCTTGAGCAGCAACGCGCGGCCATCGCGGACCTCAACCAGAGGCTCAGCCAATCCCAGAAGATGGAGGCCATGGGCCAGCTCACCGGCGGCGTGGCGCATGACTTCAACAACCTCCTCACCGTCATTCTCGGCAATTCGGAGCACCTTGCCGACAGGCTGACGGGAAACAAGGAATTGCACCGGATCGCCGGCGACATCGCGACAGCCGCCGAACGCGGCTCCGACCTGACGCGCAGCCTGCTCGCCTTCGCGCGCAAGCAGCCCCTGAGGCCGCGAGACATTGACATCGGTGAGAAGATTCAAGAGATGGAGCACTTGTTGCGCCGCCCCTTGGGCGAGCACATCGAATGCACCTTCGCGCTCGCACCGGACCTGTGGTTGATCAGCGTCGATCCCGGCCAGCTAACGACTGCGCTGCTCAATCTCGTGCTCAACGCGCGCGATGTCATGCAGTTGGGCGGCAGGCTGACCATCGAGGCGCGCAACGTCTCGCTCGGCGAATCCGACTTGGACATCAATGGCGAACCGCGACCAGGCGACTATGTCATGGTGGCCGTGACCGACACCGGCAGCGGCATGACCGCCGAGGTGGCGAGCCGGGCGTTCGAGCCGTTCTTCACCACGAAGGAGGTCGGCAAGGGGACCGGGCTTGGCCTGAGCATGGTCTACGGGTTTGTGCGGCAGTCCGGCGGATTGGTGCAGATGCAGTCTGCGCCGAGGCAAGGCAGCGCAGTCAGGCTGTTCTTTCCCCGCCTGGCCACGCCGCCAAACGAGGACGCCTCACCCGCCGAAGGGATCGTCGCGCGCGAAGGAAGCGAGACCATTCTCGTCGTCGAGGACAACGACATGGTTCGGACCTATGTCGAAAGCGAGCTGAAGACGCTCGGCTATCGCGTCATCACAGCCGCGAGCGGCCCGGCTGCGCTCGACCTGTTGCACCAGTCCGGGGACATCGACCTGCTGTTCACCGACGTCGTGATGCCCGGCGGCATGTTCGGGCCGGAGCTTGCCAGGCAAGCAATCCAGCTGCGGCCCGGGCTCAAGGTGCTCTTCACCTCCGGCTACAGCCAAAATCCGGTCAAGGCCCCCGACGGGATTGGCGATGCCCGCGTGCTGACCAAGCCGTTCCGGCGGCGAGACCTCGCCGCGATGCTGCGGTCCGCGCTGTCGGCGCCGTCGCGGTGAGATGACGGTGTGCTCTACCCGAGCGCTCGCAGCTCGCGGCGCAGCACCTTTCCGGTGGCAGTCATCGGCAATGTCTCCGCGAATTCCACGAACCGTGGATATTCGTGGGCGGCGAGTTGCACCTTGACGAATTCCTGGATCTGGCGCGCGAGTGCGTCGCCAGCGGCAAAGCCCGGGCGCAGCACGATCCAGGCCTTGATCGATTCAGTGCGGATCGGATCGGGGATGCCGACCACGGCCGCCATCGCCACCGCCGGGTGCTTCATCAGCGTGTGCTCGATCTCGGACGGGCCGACGCGATAGCCGGCGGTGGTGATGACGTCGTCCTCGCGGCTGACGTACCAGAAGTAACCGTCCTGGTCCTGCACGCCGAGATCGCCGGTGAGCAGGAACTCGCCGGCATATTTCTTCGCCGTCGCCTCCGGATTGCGCCAGTATTCGAGCATCGCGCAAGGACAGGGTTGGCGCACGCCGATGATGCCGCGCTGGCCACGTGGCTGCTCCTCGCCTCTGTCGTTGACGATGCGGACGTCGAAACCCGGCGTCGCCTTGCCCATCGAACCGGGGCGGATCGGAAACAGATTCGCGTTGCTGCCGATCACGAGATTGCATTCGGTCTGGCCGAACACCTCATGCGCGTCGACGCCGAAAGTCTCGCGCACCCAGCCGAGCAGCTCGCCGCCAAGGGACTCACCGCCGGTAAAGATGCTGCGCAGCTTGACGCCGGAATGCGTCACGCCGGCCTGCCGCATCAGCTTCAGCGCGGTCGGCGGCAGGAAGACATTGCGCACTCCGAGATCGGCCATCATCTGCATCGCCGCTTGTGGCTCGAACTTTCGTGCGCGGTGGCCGACCAGGGGAATGCCGTGATACCAGAATGCCAACAGGCCGTTGATGAGGCCGCCGATCCAGGCCCAGTCTGCCGGCGTCCACATCAGATCGCCGGGACGAGGCAGGAAGTTGTGGCACATCTCGACATTGGGGAGATGTCCGAGCACGACGCGGTGCGCGTGCAGCGCGCCCTTCGGATTGCCTGTCGTGCCCGAGGTGTAGATGATCAGCGCGGGATCGTCCGCAGACGTGTCCACCAGCGTGAAGTCGGGCGATGCCGCCTTGACCGAATTCCAGAACGATGTCGTGCCCGCCGGCGTTCGTTCGCCAACGATGTAGACATTCTTCAGCTCCGGCAGACGGTCGCGTATCTTCGAAAGCTTCTCCCAGCCTCCCGCGTCGGTGACGATCGCCTTGGCCTGCGAGTTCGACAGACGGAATTCCAGCGCGTCTTCGCCGAACAGCGCGAACAGCGGAATGGAGATCATCGCCGAACGGAACGCGGCCATGTGCGCGATCGGCAGCTCCAGCGACTGCGACAGGAACACCGCGACGCGGTCGCCGCGGGCAAGACCATCCGCCTTCAGCACATTGGCGAAGCGGCGCGACATCTCCGCGACCTCGTCGAAGGATGTGCGCGTGACGGCGCCGTTCTCGTCGACATAGACCAGCGCCAGCCGGCCGGTGCCGTCGGCGTGGCGATCGCAGCAGGCCTCCGCCAGGTTGAAGCGCGCCGGGATCTCCCAGCGGAAATTGCTGTAGAGTTCGTCGTAGGTGCTGGCTTCGGTGAGCATGGTCGTTTCCCGGCCGCGTCATCATGGCCGGACTTGTTCCGGCCATCCACGTTCTTGTTTGGCCCCAGTTTAAGGGCGTGGATGCCCGGGACAAGCCCGGGCATGACGGCTGTGGCTACCGCACCGTCCGGAAGAATTTCCTGACCTCGCCGACATACAGCTCCGGCTGCTCGAACGCGGCGAAATGCCCGCCCTTCTCCATCTCGCTCCAATGCGTGATGTTGTGGAAGTTCGGCTCCATCCAGCGCCGCACCGGCGTGATGATCTCCTTGGGGAAGACAGCCACGCCCGTCGGCACCTTGACGATCGGCGTGGTCCGGCGCTTGCCGAAGCTTTCCCAATAGAGCCGCGCAGACGAGGTCGCCGTCTCCGTCGCCCAGTAGAGCATGACGTTGTCGAGCAGCTCGTCCTTGGTGAAGATGTTTTCGGGATGACCGTTGCAATCGGTCCAGGCCCAGAATTTTTCCAGAATCCAGGCCGCCTGCCCGCTCGGCGAATCCGTCAGACCATAGCCGAGTGTCTGCGGCCGCGTCGATTGCTGCTTCGAATAGCCGGAGTCGAGGTCGACGTAATGCTTGAGGCCGGCGAGCGCGCGCTTCTCTTCCGGTGTCGGTTCGCCCTCGACTTTCGGCGCGGCGTTGAAGGCGAGCGTGATGTGGATGGCGGCGCAATGCTCGGCGTCCTGCATGCCAAGCGAGGTCGTCACCGCCGAGCCCCAGTCGCCGCCCTGCGCGCCATAACGCGCGTAGCCGAGCCGGTCCATCAGCCTGGCCCAGGTCGCGGCGATACGATCGACGCCCCAGCCGGTGGTGTTCGGCTTGCCCGAGAACCCAAAGCCCGGCAGCGACGGACAGACGACGTGGAAGGCATCGGCGGGGTTGCCGCCATGCGCGACAGGATCGACCAGCGGCGCGATTACCTTCTGGAATTCGACGATCGAGCCGGGCCAACCATGAGTGATGATCAGCGGCAGCGCCGTCGGCTCCTTCGAGGGCGCATGCAGGAAGTGGATGTCGAGCCCGTCGATCTCGGTGGTGAACTGCTCGAAGCGGTTGAGCTGGGCCTCACGCGCGCGCCAGTCGTAGCCGTCGGCCCAATAGGTGCAGATCTCCTGGATCCATGTCAGCGGCGCACCCTGGCTCCAGTCGTCGACCAGCTCCGCCTCCGGCCAGCGCGTGCGAGCGAGGCGCGACTTGAGGTCGGTGAGGATATCGTCGCTGATGGCGATGCGAAACGGCTTGATGGCGGTCATCGGTTGCCTCCCCATTTTTTCTTGTCATTCCGGGGCGTGCGGAGCACGAGCCCGGAATCCATCGATCAACAGAGTCGGCGGCGCGATGGATTCTCAGATGCGCAATTGCGCATCATAGCTCGGCGCTATGCGTCGCCCCGGAATGACGGCCTAGCCCGTCAGAGCAGCCTTCACCAAACCGGACGCCTTGCCGAAATCCATCTGGCCGGCATACTTCGTCTTCAACACGGCAATCACCTTGCCCATGTCCTTCATGCCGGCGGCGCCGGTCTCGGCGATCGCGTCCGCGATCGCCTTCTTGACGTCGTCGTCCGACATCTGCTTCGGCAAGTAAGCCGAGATCACCGCGATCTCGTCGCGCTCCTGCGCGGCGAGTTCGGCACGGCCGCCCTTCTCGTAGAGCTCGACCGACTCCTGGCGCTGCTTGATCATCTTCTGAAACACGCCGAGCAGGTCCGCGTCCGAGAGCGGCGGCTTGCCGCTGCCGCGCGCCTCGATGTCGGCGTTCTTGATGGTCGAGTTGACCATACGTAGCGTGGACAGCTTGCGCTCTTCCTTGGCCTTCATGGCCTCCTTGACCGCATTGTTGATGTCGTCGCGCAGCATGGTCGTGCTCCCCTAGAATATCCGACGCCTGATCTAGGCCGTTCGCGGCCCTGAGACAACGGGGGTTTCCAGCCATTCGACCAGCGTCCGCACCGTCGCCGCAGGCTGCTCCGGCTGCGGCAGGTGTCCGCAATTCTCCAGAACGACGAGCCTTGCGCCGGCAATGCCCTCCGCCATCTCCTTCGAGAATGCGTTGGGAATCGCGTTGTCCGCATCTCCCGTCAGCACCAATGTCGGGCATTTGATCGTCGCAAGCGTCGGCCGCGAATCCACCCGCGCGATGATCGCGGTTTGCTGTCGCAGATAGCCTTCGACGCCGACGTCCTCGCCCTGCTCGTGTACGAGCTGGCGAATGCCGGAATCGTCGCGGCGCGAGGGATGCACCAGTTCGGGAAACACCTCTTCGCGCGCGGCACGCAGCTCGCCGCGCCTGGCCCGCTCCATCAGGCCGCGGCGGCGCGCGGTCGCCTCCTCCGTGTCGGGCCGCGCCTGGGTGTTGATCAGCGCCAGCTTCGTCACCCGCTCGGGCGCCTGGCGCATGATCTCGAGGGCGATGTAGCCGCCCATGGAATGGCCGGCGAGCGCGAAGCGCGGCGGCGCCTCGCTCAGCACCCGCCGGGCGATTGCCGCCATGCTGTTGTCGCGAACATGGTTGGCGACCATCACCGGGCCGAACCGCCAGAGCGCCGGGATCACCGGCGCATAGATCCGGGACGAGGAGGCTAATCCCGGAACCAGCAGAATCGGCATCGTCTGGTCCATTATTGCCTCCCAAGCCCCGGAATTTGCCGGAAATTATGCCGCGGAGCTTAGGGGCCCAAGGCGACCTGTCAAATATGCAAAAACGCATGTGAATCCGCGCTTCTCCGCTTTGACGGCAGCGCCCGCGGGGACTATGAACCGGGCTTATGACACAATCCGAAAACGGTACCGCCTGGCCGGACCACAAACCGACCGCGCTGTTGGTGCTTGCCGACGGCACAGTGCTGGAAGGCTTTGGCCTCGGCGCCGAAGGCCAAGCCGTCGGTGAGGTCTGCTTCAACACCGCGATGACCGGCTATGAGGAGATCCTCACCGATCCCTCCTATGCCGGCCAGCTCATCACCTTCACCTTCCCGCATATCGGCAATGTCGGCACCAACGACGACGACATCGAGACGGTGAACATGGCCGCGACACCAGGCGCGCGCGGCGTGATCCTGCGCACCGCGATCACCGATCCCTCGAACTACCGCGCCACCAAGCATCTCGACCAGTGGCTGAAGGCCCGCGGCATCATCGGCCTCTCCGGCATCGACACCCGCGCGCTGACCGCACTGATCCGCAACAAGGGCATGCCCAACGCCGTGATCGCGCACGCCAAAGACGGCGAGTTCGACCTGCACGGCCTGAAGGAAGAAGCGCGCGAATGGCCGGGCCTCGAGGGCATGGACCTCGTGCCGATGGTCACCTCCGGCCAGCGCTTCACCTGGGACGAGACGCCCTGGCTCTGGGAGAAGGGCTTTGGCCGTCAGGACAAGCCTGAGTTCAACGTCGTCGCCATCGACTACGGCATCAAGCGCAACATTCTGCGCCTGCTCGCCGGCGTCGGCTGCAAGGTCACGGTGGTGCCGGCAACGACGTCATCCGAGGATATCCTGGCGATGAAGCCGGATGGCGTGTTCCTGTCGAACGGTCCCGGCGATCCGGCCGCGACCGGCAAATATGCCGTGCCCGTGATCCAGGACGTGATCAAGTCCGGCACGCCGACATTCGGAATTTGTCTCGGCCATCAGATGCTCGGCCTCGCCGTCGGCGCCAAGACGAAGAAGATGCACCAGGGCCATCACGGCGCCAATCATCCCGTCAAGGACGAGACCACCGGCAAGGTCGAGATCACTTCGATGAACCACGGCTTTGCCGTGGACGAGAGCACCCTGCCGACGGGCGCGACGCAGACCCACATCTCGCTGTTCGACGGCTCCAATTGCGGCATCCAGCTCGACGGCAAGCCGGTGTTCTCGGTGCAGTACCACCCCGAGGCCTCACCGGGTCCGCGCGACTCGCACTATCTGTTCCAGCGGTTTGCGGACCTGATGCGGCAGAACAAGAGCGCGTAAGGCGCGCGCTCTCCTGCAACTGCTATGACGACATCGAGCCCGGGTCTTCTCCCGGGCTTTTGTCGTTCCGGGGCGCAGCGCAGCGCGAACCCGGAATGACAGCGGAACGAGGAACGCCGCTCAATTCCTGTCGTTGATCCCTGCTACGCTCACGCAGGAGCCCTTATGTCCGTCGTCCGCGACAATGCCGAGCCGCTCGCCATCGTGTTTGAGGATGACGGGCTCGTGCCGAACAATATCCTCCCCTTCCTGGTCTACCAGGCCGCAGTGAAGCTTGATTCCAGACAGCCGGAAGAGACAATCGAACGCTTGTTCGAAGCGAACGGCTGGGGCAGCACGTGGCGCAATGGCGTCTTCGATTATCTGCATTATCATGCGACGGTGCACGAGGTGCTCGGGGTTGCGCGTGGCAGCGCCCGCGTTCGCTTCGGCGGCGACCACGGCCAGGAGCTGGAGATCAAGGCCGGCGACGTCGCGATCCTGCCCGCCGGCACAGGTCACCAACGCATTAAGGCGAGCGCGGATTTCTGTGTGATCGGCGCCTATCCGCCGGGCGCGAAGATGGAGGTCACCCGCGCAACGCCGGAGAACCACGCCAAGGCGCTGAAGACGATTCCAAAGGTCGCGCTGCCGCCGGCCGATCCGGTGACGGGCAAGAATGGCGCGCTGATGCGGTTGTGGCGGTAGCTACAAAGACGTTGCAGTAGGGTGGGTTAGCGAAGCGTAACCCACCTCTTCTGTTTCCGCGGAGGCAGAGGCGGTGGATTACGCCTGCGGCTAATCCACCCTACGACCTATCCTACGCCTCGTTCGCACCTTCCTGTCTCGTGGCTTCGAACAGGAACCAGGTGCGGCGCTCGGTCTCGTCGATGAAGTTTTCGAGGATGCTGGCGCTGGCGACGTCACCGGCGTCGTCGCAGACCTCGTGTGCCTTGCGCATTGCCGCGGCGACATGCTTGTTGTCCTGCATCAGCTCGCGCAGCATCTCGCGCGGCGGGACATAATCTTCGTTGTTGTCCTTGATGGTCTGGAGCTTGGCGATCTGCCCGATCGATTTCAGCGTGGTACCGCCGATCTTGCGGACGCGCTCGGCGAGTTGGTCGGTGGTGGCGAAAATCTGGTCGGACTGTTCGTCGAGCAGCAAATGATAGTCGCGGAAATGCCGGCCGCTGATATGCCAGTGGAAATTCTTGGTCTTCAGATACAGCGCGAACGCATCGGCCAGAAGCACGTTGAGCGCCTCCGAAACCTTGTTGACCGCCTGGGACGACAGATCGGTGGGTGTGTCGAGGTCGGGCGAGACCTTTTGTGGGGCTTTGCTCACGGGAAACCTTCCTGTTAGGACGCGGACATTGACGGCGCGCCGCCGCACCCCTAACGCAGGCGGGCAGCGCCGGTTCCTGCATCGGAACCGTTTGGCCGGGACCCTCGACGACCATGGACGATTGGATCGACTATTACGACTCGACGCACACGATCTATGTCAGCAAGCTGCATCGCGACTTGCACTTCCAGATTATCGCGCGGGACATTATCGGCTACATCTCTTCGCCCGAGGCGACCGTGCTCGACTATGCCTGCGGCGAGGCGCTGTCGGCGAGCGAGGTCGCTGCGGCCTGTGGAAAGCTGATCCTCGCCGAGCCCGCGCCCGGCGTGCGCGGCCGGTTGATCGCGCGCTTTGCCCCGAACACGAAAATCCGCGTCCGCTCGCTCGACGACGTCCACAACATGCAGGAGCAGTCGATCGATCTCGTCGTGATGAACTCGGTCGCGCAATACATGACGCCGGACGAGCTCGACACCGCGCTCCTCAATTTCCGGCGTATCCTAAAGCCCTCCGGCAAGCTCGTGCTCGGCGACATCCTCCAGCCCAATGTCGGCATGTTCAGGGACGTCACGGCGCTGCTCAGCTTCGGCCTGCGTCACGGCTTTTTGAAAGATGCGCTGATCGGGCTGATCAGCACCGCACTGTCGGATTACCGTCATCTGCGCACGCGCATCGGGCTGCAGCGCTACAGTGAGGAGGAGATCACCGCCAAGCTCAAGATAGCCGGCTTCGCGGTCCAGCGCGCTCACCGCAATATCGGCCACAATCGCTGGCGCATGACGTTCGTCGCGCGGCCGCCGTTGGTTCGGTAAGTTTCTTGGGTTCGGTGAGTTTCCTGGGTTCGTTAAGCATAACGTCTGCCTGAGGTGGCTTGTCGCACCCTGATCGGCAATGATCGCCGCGGCCCGGTGGCGGAAGTGTCTACGCGAGGGCGATGCATCGCTCTTTATCCTGGTTCAAATCCAGGCCGGGTCTCCACGCTTCGCCCCTGCGGGGGCTACGCGTGGCGCCGCCACGCGAAGCCCGAAGGGCGAAGGGCGAAGCGTGTCCGGCGTAGCTGGAGCGAAGCGCATGCGTAGACGGACTGGCCGACCAATCCTCACTCCGCCTCGACCACTTCACATTCAGGCAAGAGTCGCAGCCGGTCGGCATCCTTTGCCGCGGAGGCGATGACGGCATCGAGCAGGCCCGGAAAACGTGCGTCCAGATCCTCGCGGCGCAGCCGCACGAAGCGGTTGGTGCCGGCGACGCGGGTCTGCATCAGGCCGCATTCGCGCAGCTTGGCGAAGTGATAGGCGAGGTTTGATTTGCCCGCGAGCCCGTTGAAATCGCCGCAGCACAGCTCGCCGCTGACACGTTCCTGCTGCGCGAGCTGATACACAATCGTCAACCTGATCGGGTCGCTCAGGCAATCCAGAACCATCGGCAGTTCGATCTGCTCGCGGGTGGGGTGGGGAGGCGTGCGGCTCATGGTCTGAGGATCATAGTGAAATCGCCTCGATGTTCAATAGTTCTTGAACCAATTGACTCCTGACCCCGTCCCATCGATAGTTCAATAAACGTTGAACATCGGGATTTCTCGGATGAGCGTATTCTGGTTGGCCTTGGCGGCCTTTGCGATCGGCACGGAAGGCTTTGTCATTGCAGGGCTTTTGCCGTCGATCGCCACCGACCTGGCGATTTCAGTCCCCGCCGCCGGCCAGTTGGTCACGGCCTATGCTCTCACCTATGCGGTCGGCTCCCCGATCCTGGCGGTGACGCTGAACAATATCGACCGCCGCACCGTGCTGGCCCTGGCGCTATCGACCTTCATCGCCGGAAACCTCGCGGCGATGGTGGCGTCGAATTACGCCCTGCTGCTGGCCTCGCGCATGCTGATGGCGCTGGGCTCCGGGCTGTGCATGCCGACCGCGCTGGCCGTATCCGTGGCCGTCGCCGCGCCGGAGCGACGCGGCCGCGCGGTGGCACTCGTCACCTCGGGCCTCACGGTTGCGACCGTCATCGGCGTTCCCCTCGGCAATCTCGTCGGCAGCATGCTCGGCTGGCGCGCGACCTTTGCCATGGTCGCCCTGATCGGTGCCGTTGCGCTCGCCGGCCTCCTGCTCGGCCTGCCCCGCGGCCTGCCCCGCAACACGGCCTCGCTCAGCGATCGGCTGGCGGTGGCGCGTCACCGCAATGTCCTGACGGCGCTTCTGATCACGATCTTATGGGCGCTCGGCGGCTTCACAGTGTTCACCTATTTCGCGGTCCCGCTGCGCGGTCTTGGATTTGATGCGTCGCAGATCAGCCTCGCGCTGCTGGTGTTCGGCGGCGCCGCCGCGATCGGGAACATGCTCGGCGGCGTCCTGGCCGACCGGCTCGGCACGCTCGCCACAGCAGGTCTCGGGCTTGCCGGCATGGCCAGCGCGCTGATCCTGCATTCGCTGGTCCTGAAGCTGATGCCGGGACAGGCGCATTACGCGGTGCTGGGCGCGATCTTCCTCTGGGGCATCTCGGGATGGGCGTTCTACCCGGCCCAGGTCGCCAGCATCATCCGGATCGAGCCGCAGGCCTCGATGATCGCGCTCTCGCTCAACGCCTCGGCCATGTATCTCGGCTTTGCGATCGGCGGTGCCTTGGGCGGCGCCGTGCTTGCGGCGTGGAGCCCGGCCGATCTCGGCTGGGTCGGCGGATTGAGCGTTTCGGCGGCTCTTCTGGTCCATCTCGCCCGGGGCTGGCAGGCCAGGCCAAAACCGGTCAAAATTGCCGGTTGATGGGCGTTTTTCGGGGTTTCGCCGCCCCGAAAACTGGTCTAAGACCCACCCCGCGCGCGAGGGGGGACCACCGCGCTCTCGGCCAAAGGGACGCGCAGCAGGCGCGCCCTTTTTTTGTGCCCAAATTCCACTTCGGCGAGAGTTGATGCCCAAACGTACAGACATCACCACCATCCTGATCATCGGCGCCGGTCCCATCGTGATCGGCCAGGCCTGCGAGTTCGACTATTCGGGCACCCAGGCGGTGAAGACGCTGAAGGAAGAGGGCTATCGCATCGTCCTCGTCAATTCCAATCCGGCCACCATCATGACCGACCCGGAATTGGCCGATGCGACCTATATCGAGCCGATCACGCCCGAGATCGTCGCAAAAATCATCGAGAAGGAACGTCACGTCATTCCCGGCGGCTTCGCGCTGCTGCCGACCATGGGCGGACAGACCGCGCTGAACTGCGCGCTGTCGCTGCGCCAGCAAGGCACGCTGGAAAAGTTCGACGTCGAGATGATCGGCGCCACCGCGGACGCGATCGACAAGGCCGAAGACCGTCAGCTGTTCCGCGAGGCCATGACCAAGATCGGGCTTGAGACACCGAAGTCGCGGCTCGCCAACGCCTCCGCCCTGAAGAAGTCCTTCCGCGACAAGTACCAGGCCGATCGCGCGAAGGCCTCGGGCGCGGCGCTCGCAGAGCTCGAGCGGCAGTGGACGCTCGGCGAGAGCGACCGTCGCAAGCGCTACCAGGAATATGCGCTCGGCCAGGCGCTGATGGCGTTGTCCGAGATCGGCCTGCCCGCGATCATCCGCCCCTCCTTCACCATGGGCGGCACCGGCGGCGGCATTGCCTACAACAAGGAAGAGTTCCTCGACATCATCGAGCGCGGCCTGGATGCGTCTCCTACCAACGAAGTGCTGATCGAAGAATCCGTGCTCGGCTGGAAAGAGTACGAGATGGAGGTGGTGCGCGACAAGAAAGACAATTGCATCATCGTCTGCTCGATCGAGAATCTCGATCCGATGGGCGTGCACACCGGCGATTCCATCACGGTGGCGCCGGCGCTTACGTTGACCGACAAGGAATACCAGATCATGCGCGACGCCTCGCTTGCGGTGCTGCGCGAGATCGGGGTCGAGACCGGCGGCTCCAACGTGCAGTTCGGCGTCAACCCGGAAGACGGCCGCATGGTCGTCATCGAGATGAATCCGCGCGTGTCGCGTTCCTCCGCCCTGGCTTCGAAAGCCACCGGCTTTCCGATCGCAAAGGTCGCCGCCAAGCTTGCGGTCGGCTACACGCTCGACGAAATCGCCAACGACATCACCGGCGGCGCCACGCCGGCCTCGTTCGAGCCGACGATCGACTACGTCGTCACCAAGGTGCCGCGTTTCGCCTTCGAGAAATTCCCCGGTGCCTCCACCACGCTGACCACGTCGATGAAGTCGGTCGGCGAAGTCATGGCGATCGGCCGCACCTTCCAGGAAAGCCTTCAGAAGGCCTTGCGCGGGCTCGAGACCGGACTCACCGGCCTCGACGAGATCGAGATCGAAGGTCTCGGTCGCGACGACGACAAGAATGCGATCCGCGCTGCGCTAGGCACGCCGACGCCGAACCGGCTGCTCCAGGTCGCCCAGGCGATGCGGCTCGGCTGGTCGGACGAGGAGATCTTCAATTCCTGCAAGATCGATCCGTGGTTCCTCAGCGAGATGCGCGGCATCGTCGACATGGAAGCGAAGGTCCGCAAGAACGGCCTGCCGGGCAACGCCTTCGGCATGCGCACGCTCAAGGCCATGGGCTTCTCCGATGCCCGGCTCGCGGTGATCGCGGAGACGACGGAGGCCGAGGTCACGGCGAAGCGCCACGCGCTCGGCGTTCGCCCGGTCTACAAACGCATCGACACCTGCGCGGCCGAGTTCGCCTCGCCCACCGCCTACATGTACTCGACCTATGAGGCGCCGTTCGCGGGCACGCCTGCGGACGAGAGCTCGCCGTCCGACAAGAAGAAGGTCATCATCCTCGGCGGCGGACCGAACCGCATCGGCCAGGGCATCGAATTCGACTATTGCTGCTGTCACGCCTGCTTCGCGCTGCACGACGCCGGCTACGAATCCATCATGGTCAACTGCAACCCGGAGACGGTGTCGACCGACTACGACACGGCTGACCGGCTCTATTTCGAGCCGCTCACCGCCGAGGATGTGCTGGAGATCATCGCGAAGGAACGCACCAACGGCACGCTGCACGGCGTGATCGTGCAGTTCGGCGGCCAGACCCCGCTCAAGCTCGCGCGTGCGCTGGAAGCCGCCGAAGTGCCGATCCTCGGCACCTCGCCCGACGCCATCGATCTTGCGGAAGACCGCGACCGCTTCAAGCGGGTGCTCGACAAGCTGCGGCTGAAGCAGCCCAAGAACGGCATCGCCTATTCAGTCGAGCAAGCGCGCCTGGTCGCAACCGATCTCGGCCTGCCGCTGGTGGTGCGCCCGTCCTACGTGCTCGGCGGCCGCGCGATGCAAATCATCCGCGAGGAGAACCAGCTCAGTGATTACCTGCTCGGCACGCTGCCGGAGCTGGTGCCGGGGGACGTCAAGGCGCGCTACCCGAACGACAAGACCGGCCAGATCAACACCGTGCTCGGCAAGAACCCGCTGCTGTTCGACCGCTATCTGTCCGATGCGACCGAGATCGACGTCGACTGCCTCTGCGACGGCAAGGACACCTTCATCGTCGGCATCATGGAGCACATCGAGGAAGCCGGCATCCATTCCGGCGACAGCGCCTGCTCGCTGCCGCCGCACTCGCTGGACGACAAGATGATCGAGGAGCTGGAGCGGCAGACCCGCGAGCTGGCGCTCGGCCTCGACGTCGTCGGCCTGATGAACGTGCAATACGCCATCAAGGACGGCGAGATCTACGTGCTCGAAGTCAATCCGCGCGCCTCGCGCACGGTGCCCTTCGTCGCCAAGGTGGTCGGCACGCCCGTTGCGAAGATCGCGGCGCGCGTCATGGCCGGCGAGAAGCTTGCCGATTTCAAGCTGAAGAAGGCGAACTTCGATCATGTCGGCGTGAAGGAATCGGTATTTCCGTTCGCCCGCTTCCCCGGCGTCGATACCGTGCTCGGCCCCGAGATGCGCTCGACCGGCGAGGTCATGGGCATCGACCGCTCCTTCGCGGTGGCGTTCGCGAAAAGCCAGCTCGGCGGCGGCACACGGGTGCCGCGCAAGGGGACGGTGTTCGTCTCGGTCCGCGAAAGCGACAAGACGCGCATCACCGAGGCCGTCCGCGAGCTGCATTCGCTCGGCTTCAAGGTGCTGGCGACGTCGGGCACGGCCCGCTTCCTGACCGACCAGGGCATCCCGACCGAGAAGGTGAACAAGGTGCTGGAGGGCCGGCCGCACATCGTCGACGCCATCACCAATGGCGACGTCCAGCTCGTCTTCAACACCACCGAAGGGCCGCAGGCGCTCGCCGACAGCCGTTCTCTGCGGCGCGCGGCCCTCTTGCATAAAGTGCCGTATTACACCACTCTTTCTGGGGCCGTGGCGGCCGCGCAGGGCATCCGCGCCTATCTGGGCGGGGACCTTGAGGTTCGGACCCTGCAGAGCTACTTTTCGGAAACCTGATCGCGAGCGGGAGGCCCAATCTCCCGCTAAGTGATTGGCGATGAAGCCACTATGGCCGGAGGAACTGTCCGGCCATATGGTTGTTCTGTTCCGGCGCCAAGCCCATATGAACGTTCGGCGGCACGCGCGTTGAGCCCCCGGACAGAACTGACGAATCAAGTTGCGTGCGCGCTGACATGTCAGGGCGCGCGCGACCGAAGGACGAGAGAAGAGATGGAAAAGGTACCGATGACAGCGGGCGGCTTTGCCGCACTCGGGGAAGAACTGAAGAAGCGCCAGTCGGAGGACCGTCCGCGGATCATCGAGCATATCGCCGAGGCGCGCTCGCACGGAGACCTTTCGGAGAACGCGGAATACCACGCCGCGAAGGAAGAGCAGTCCCACAATGAAGGCCGCATCGCCGAGCTCGAGGACAAGCTCGCGCGCGCCGACATCATCGACATCTCGAAGCTGTCCGGCGACACCATCAAGTTCGGCGCGACCGTGACGCTGGTCGACGAGGACACCGAGAAGAAGACGGTGTGGCAGATCGTCGGCGAGGTCGAGGCCGACGCCAAGAAGGGCCGCATCTCTATCACCTCGCCGCTCGCGCGCGCGCTGATCGGCAAGAAGAAGGGCTCAACCGTCGAGGTCAATGCACCCGGCGGCGCCAAGGCTTATGAGATCACCAAGGTGGAGTGGCGGTAGCGATTTGCCGTTGCGTGTGATTTGAAAAAGGCCGCGCACTGCGCGGCCTTTTTGTTGCTGCGTGTTGCTGGCAGTGACGGAGGAGGCGCTACCTTCGTCCCCTCACGTCCAGCGGCACGGCCGCCTCGTATTTCGAATTGTGCAGCACCAGCGAGGTTCGCACGTTGCGGACGTGTGGAGCGGCGGTCAAATGGGTGACGAAATCCTGGAAGGTGGCCATGTCGGGCGCGACGCATTTCAGGATGAAATCGACCTCGCCGGACAACATCCAGCACTCGCGCACCAGCGGCTCGGCGCGGACGAACTCCTCGAAGGCGCGCAAATCGGCCTCGGCCTGGCTGGAGAGGTGCACTGCGGCAAACACCGTGACGTCGAAGCCGAGCTTTCGTGCGTCCAGAAGCCCGCGATAGCCATGGATATACCCCTCCTCCTCCAGCGCACGGACTCGGCGCAGGCAGGGCGGTGGCGAAATGCCGACGCGCTTGGCCAGCTCGACATTCGTGATTCGACCGTCGGCCTGAATCTCGGTGAGAATCTTCAGGTCGATCTCGTCTAGGTTCCGCGACACGTGATTGGAACTCCTGGCCTTTACGGCGGTATTGGTGGGTCTGTCGCAATCCTCATAGCCCAGACCGCACGACCGGCGCAATTTTATTGCGCGTGCAGCGCAATCGACTTTTGTTCCCTGTTGGAAAAATCCGCCGACAGGGAATGCAATTCTTGCATAGCTCACCAGAAGGCTTAGATTACCTCTGATATTTCAGCGCCTCCGCGAGGCCTCCCGGCACGTTCCGCGCCCGCGCTGCAGTCCCCCGTGAAAGGCATCTGTCGAAATGTCCGCCGCTGTCCATGCAAAGGTCGTCATCATCGGCTCCGGCCCCGCCGGCTACACGGCGGCGATCTACGCCGCGCGCGCGATGCTCGAGCCGATCCTGATCCAGGGCATCCAGGCAGGCGGCCAGCTCACCATCACCACCGACGTCGAGAACTATCCCGGTTTCGCCGACGTGATCCAGGGCCCCTGGCTGATGGAGCAGATGGAGAAGCAGGCGCTGCATGTGGGCACCCAGATCAAGACCGATCTGGTGACGAAGCTCGACACCTCGCAGCGACCCTTTCGCCTGACCTGCGATAGCGGCGACGTCTATCTCGCCGACACCGTCATCCTCGCCACCGGCGCCCAGGCGCGCTGGCTCGGGCTGCCGTCCGAAGCGAAATTCCAGGGCGGCGGCGTGTCGGCCTGTGCCACCTGTGACGGGTTCTTCTACCGCAACAAGGACGTCGTGGTGGTCGGCGGCGGCAATACCGCGGTCGAGGAAGCCCTGTACCTCACCAACCATGCCTCGCAGGTCACCATCGTGCATCGTCGCGATCATTTCCGCGCCGAACGCATCCTGCAGGAGCGTCTGTTCAAGCACCCAAAGATCAAAGTGGTCTGGGACTCAGCCGTCGACGAGATCTGCGGCACCGAGAACCCGAACAAGGTCACCCATGTGCGACTGAAGAACGTCAAGACCGGCGCCTTGACCGACGTGCCGACCGACGGCGTCTTCATCGCGATCGGGCATGCCCCGGCGACCGAGCTCGTGGCCGGCCAGATCAAGCTGAAACCGTCGGGCTATGTCGAGGTCGCCCCGAACTCGACCGCCACCTCGGTCCCCGGCCTGTTCGCCGCCGGCGACGTCGCCGACGAGACCTATCGTCAAGCGGTCACGGCGGCCGGCCTCGGCTGCATGGCAGCGCTCGAGGCGGAACGATTTTTGGCCCTGCGCGCCAGCGAGCGCGCGGCAGCGGAATAGACATCATGGCAAGAACACGCGACGGATTTACGGATATGGACTGGGACAAGCTGAAGGTGTTTCACGCCGCGGCGGAAGCGGGCAGCTTCACGCACGCGGGCGAGCAGCTCGGCCTGTCGCAATCGGCGGTGTCACGCCAGGTCTCGGCACTGGAGCAGGAGCTCTCGGTCTCGCTGTTCCACCGCCACGCCCGCGGCCTGATCCTCACCGAACAGGGCGACCTCTTGTTCCGCACCGCCCATGACGTGTTCATGCAGCTGCAGGCAGCGCGCGCCAAACTGACCGACAGCCGCGAGCGGCCGAGCGGCGATCTCAAGATCACCACCACGCCCGGCGTCGGCATCAACTGGCTGATCCCCAGGCTCGGCGAATTCACCGCGCTCTATCCGGAAATCCGGATTTCGCTGATCGTCACAGACGAGGAGCTCGACCTGTCGATGCGCGAGGCCGATGTCGCGATCCGCACCCGCAAGCCTACGCAGCCGGATCTCATCCAGCGCAAGCTGTTCGCGATGGGCTTCCACGCCTATTGCTCGCCCGATTACATCAAGCGCTTCGGCACGCCGCGCACGCTGGAGGAGCTCGACTCCCACCGCATCATCACGCTCTCCGACGGCAACTTCGCGCCGCATCTTCAGAACCGCAACTGGCTGGTCGAAGCGGGGCGCAACGGCTCGGGTCCGCGCGAGGCCTATTTCAGGGTCAACAACATTCTCGGCCTCGTCCGCGCCTGTCAGCAGGGCCTCGGCATTGCCGCGCTGCCCGACTATCTGATCGAAGAACAGAGCCGCCTCGTGCAGCTGTTCGGCGAATCGGATTCGATCCAGCTCGATACGTATTTTGTTTATCCGGAAGAGCTGAAGACGGTCGCGCGCGTGCAAGTGTTCCGCGACTTCGTGGTGAGCAAGGCGCAGCGCTGGCCGTCCTGATTTCCGCATGTCTGACATGCGGCTTGGACGCTTGATGCATGGCGCGAAGCTAGCCCATAATCTTTTCACGCTGAGCCTTCGCGTTGCGCATTTGTCCCCCTCCTCCAGTGGCGCGGGAGTTCAGTAATCCCTCTTGGAAGGTGATTGTGTCGGCCTCACGTGGCCAATACCTTAAGCCGGGCTCGATCGAGCCCGGCTTTTTTTTGGCGGATTCGGCCTTCGCCCTCCACGTGTATTGACAGTTCCATGCTTACCCCGCATGATTTGCAAATGATCACGAAGTCGTGCGTAAGCTCGTCGCAGGCAATCGCCTCGAAAAAAGGCCCCCATCTGGGGACCTCGGATTTTTGCACGCGCTAACACAGCCTTCGTCATCGCGAGCCGAAACTTCGAAAACCCCGCCGCCTGGACGGGGTTTTTTCATGTGCCCTCGTCTCAGGACTTTTCCCGAGCAGGAGATGGAACATGACCGGACTACAGGAACAATTGCACGGGCTCTGGCTGCCGCTGGTGACGCCGTTTCGCGACGGCGCCCTCGACGAGAGGTCGCTGCGCCGGCTGACACGGCATTACAGCGGACAGGCTGTCGACGGCTTCATCCTGGGGGCGACCTCCGGTGAAGGCATGACGCTGCGCGACGCCGAGCTCGAACGCCTCGTCGCCATCGTGCGCGACGAGCTGACCACCGGCCACAGCAAGCTTCCGATCTGCCTCGGACTCTCAGGCGCGGACACTTCGCGGCTGAAGGAGCGTCTCGACGCGACCGCGGACTGGCCGATCGACGGTTATCTGATCGCGAGCCCGTATTATGTGCGGCCGTCGCAACGCGGGTTGCTGGCGCATTTCGAAGCGCTCGCCGATCACGCCGCCTGGCCGCTCGCGCTCTACAACATCCCCTATCGCACCTCAGTCAACATCACCAACCAGACCCTGCTGCGGCTTGCCGGGCATCCGAACATCATCGGCCTGAAGGATTGCGGCGCGAGCCGCGAGCAATCCATCGCGTTGCTGCGCGACCGTCCGAGGGATTTTCGCGTGCTGACCGGCGAGGATGCGAATTATTTCGACGCGCTCAGCGACGGCGCCGACGGCGGCATCGTGCTGTCAGCCCATCTCGAGACCGCGACATTTGCGGCTGTCCATGCCGAGCTGAAGCGCGGCAATCACGATGCGGCGCTGGCGCGCTGGCAGGAGGTCGCGGACCTGACGCGGCTGTTGTTCACCGAGCCCAGTCCCGCACCGGCAAAATACTGGCTGTGGCGCACGGGCCTGATCGACAGCCCCGAAGTGCGCCTGCCGATGGTCGAGATCGGCAGCGAACTCGCCGTCCAGCTCGACCGCGAGATCGAACGGCGGACGCAAGTCGCGGCGTAGCTGATGGCCCCTCACCCCACCCTCTCCCCGTAAGAACGGGGAGAGGGAGTGAGAGAGCGGAGTGCTTGGTTAACCGCGCCCGAACGGCCTTCGCTGCTGCCGCATGGCGCATCCACGGCTCGTTTACGCAAACGCGCCTATCGTCTTCATTCAAAGTCTTTTCAAATGGGGGAACGATCATGGGGCAGCGCATCCGCCCGACGGCGGCAGACATGTTCGCGTCGGCCGATTTCTTGCGGGGAATTCTGGTGGTGTCGTCGTTTGGCTTCTGGGCGGTGATGCTCGGCCTGATGCCGGTGCTGGTGTTTCGAGTCTGGCTGGCGTGATGCAAGCGCAGGTCGGGATGGTTAACCCGTGGTAGCACCTGTGTTCGAAAGCGCGCGAAACTGCGACCCGGATTTTTAAATCATCCCGTGTAGCGTTCATGCCCATAAGCGAAGAAATCGCGGGGGCGTTTGTGAATAGTCATAACGAAATGGCGTCGCATTACGACGCTGGACAGCAGGGCTTCACCACCGAGGACATTCTCTGGGCCGCCGGCATCTGGTCGGTGATCCTCACTTTGTCGCCGGTGATCGTGTTCTACATGCTGATGGTGGCATAGCCTCCACAGCGATCTCCAGAAACGCAAAACGCGCGGATGTCCGCGCGTTTTTCGTCCGGGGAATGATTTATGAAAATTACGCCGCCTGCTTGTGCATTGCGCCGGACGCCGACGCCGTGCCGCGAATAGCCTTTACCGAACGTTCGATCGCCGCCCACAGCCTTGCGATTTCCTGCGCCGCACGGCTCTCGGCCTGATATTCCCGCGCGCCCTCGCCGTGGCTCAGCGCCATCAGCAGATCCGAACGGTTGGTGATCTGGCCGCCCCACACCGGAGCACGGAACTTCGCCAGCGCTTCGCGGGCGATGGTGACGATCGGGCTCTCGGACTCGTCGCGGCGCGCCGGCGCACCGTTGAGCACGACCGCGTAGGGTTTGCGCGCCGCACGGCACATCTGGATGGTTTCCTGCACCGCGTTGACGTCGAACACGCCGGGACGGGCGGGGATCACCACCATGGTGGCATTGCGGATGGCGTCGTCGACGACGGCCGAGAGGTTCGGCGGCGTGTCGATCAACACCCATTCATAACCGTCGCGCTTGGCAGCGGAGACGATGCCGCTGACCGAGTTCACCGCGGACTTGATCGGCGGTTCGTTGGTGCCACGCAGCTTGTGCCACAGCGTGAGCGAGCCTTGCGGATCCGCATCGACGAGCAGGATCGGCTTGGTCGCCTTGATCTGCGCGGCGAGATGCGCGGCCAGCGTACTCTTGCCTGAGCCACCTTTACGCGATGCAAAAACAATAACGTTCATACCTCTGCCTCCAGATTGACCCCAGGCGGCGAAAATGAATCACCGCGGTGATTCGGGAAAGAAAAATTTATCATAAGTTATGCTGGCGCCATGAAATAACAAAGCGCGTTGGCTTTTGAGTCACACTACTGCGTGCGACGACCGCTTCACGCCATCAATCGTGCGTTTTTTGAGCAGTGCGGCGGGACGAAGCGGAATGCAACCTCGCCGCGCAATCCGCTTCGCTAACCGTTTCCATCCCGCCTTGTCGCAAGCGTCCGCACACGGAGGCGAACAAAAGGAGTCCGGTGGCTGGTGTGGGGCTGATGCCCTGGTCAGTTTGACTCAAGGGGACAGCGAACGAGGGCCGGACACGCAAATGCCCGGGACTTCAAACGCACTGCGCGCTTTGGCCCGGGCATGATCGAGTTTCAAAGAGGGAACGCGGTGTCCGCGTTCAGCCTTCGCTGGCTTTCTTCTTCTTGGCCGGCTTGGTGCTCTTCTTCGCCGTCCGGGTCGAGCTCTTGGGCGCGATGCTGGTCGGCTTGCCGGCGCGTGGCGCGGCCGCCATGCCCGGCTCCGGTCCCGGCCGGAAGAACACCCGGCACTGCGGCGAGAGCTGCGACTTCTTCTGGATCATGCAGGCGGTGATGGCGTCGACGTTCGGAACGAACTCGCCGCACAGCCGCATCGCATCGGGGGTGCAGGCCTGCTGCTCCTCCTGGGAGTAGGCAAAGCCTTCGCTCGGGTGGATCAGGACGGCCAGAGCGAGCCCCGTGACCGCAGCAGCGAAAGATTTCTTGAAACGGAACGCCGGCATCGATCCCCCCAAATGTCGAGTCGGAGCGGATAGTGGGTGAACGGCGGTTCGTTGGCAACCGAGGCGAGATGCGAAAGCCGGGACCTGTGCGGTCTCGGCAACAGGGCGCCCCCTAAAACAAAAACCGCGAAAACAACCCCATGCACAGTAGCCAAGTCCCTGTCGGAATTGAACTTTGCAGATCGCGTTTTGCGGATTTTACGAAATTAGATTTGACTCGTCGGGCAAAACAGGAGCATGATGCCATCATCACAGAACGTGCGTGGGGTGGTCGGCTTGTCTCCTGCGCTGGACAAAAGCGTGAGCGGGAGCGGAGACGATTGCATGGAGCGGAATGAGGCGGAGCTGCCGTTGTCGGGGGTGACGGTGGTCTCGCTCGAGCAGGCGATCGCCGCTCCTCTTGCCAGCCGGCATCTTGCGGATTGGGGCGCGCGCGTCATCAAGATCGAGCGGCCGGGCGATGGCGATTTCTGCCGCGACTACGATCACGTGATGAACGGGATGTCGAGCCAGTTCGTCTGGACCAACAGGTCGAAGGAGAGCCTCGCCATCGACATCAAGAGTCCTGAAGGCCAGAAGGTGCTCGACGCCTTGCTGCCGCAGGCCGACGTCTTCATCCAGAACCTGGCGCCCGGCGCGGCGGAGCGGCTCGGCCTCGATGCCGCATCGCTGCTGCGGAAGTTTCCCCGGATTATCGCCTGCGACGTGTCGGGCTATGGCGCGGGCGGACCCTACAGCGACAAGAAGGCCTACGATCTGCTGGTGCAGTGCGAGGCCGGCGTCCTCGCCATCAACGGCACCGAGGCGGAGCCCGCCAAGGTCGGGCTTTCGGTGGTCGATATCGCCACCGGCATGTACATCCTCAACGGCGTGCTGATGGCGCTGTATCGCCGCGAGCGCACCGGCAAGGGCACCGCCTTCCAGGCCTCGCTGTTCGATTCCATCACGGACTGGATGAGCTATCCCGCCTTCTACACGGCAAGTACAGGCCGGCCGCTGCCGCGAACCGGGGCCAAGCACGCAACGATAGCGCCGTATGGCCCTTTCCGCGTCGGCGACGGCAACACGATCTTCTTCGGCATCCAGAACGACCGGGAATGGCGATCGCTGTGCGCCATCGTGCTTGGCGAGGCCGCCTTTGCCGACCACCCCCGCTTCCGCACCAATCCGCTGCGCATGCAGAACAGGGACGATCTGCAGGTCCATATCGAGCAGTGTTTTGCCGCGATGACCAGTGACGAGGTGCTGCGGCTGCTCGACGAGGCCTCGATCGCCAACGCGCATCTGAATTCAGTCGAGGCGTTCCTGGAGCACGAGCAGCTCCGCGCCCGCTCCCGGGTGCAAACGGTGGGCACTGGTTGCGGCCCGGTGATGAGCTTCCTGCCGGCTCTCACCATTCCCGGCCTGTCGCCCAGGATGGATCCGGTGCCTGACGTCGGCCAGCACAACCAATCCATCCTCAGCGAGCTCGGTCTCGCAAAGGAGACATGACGATGGTCCGTCTACGGCCGACGCGGGTCTATCTGGCCGTTCCCGCGCATCGCTCCCGTCTCGTCGCCAAGGCTGCTGGCTCGGCCGCGGACGCGGTGTTCATGGATCTCGAAGACGCGGTGCCGCCGTCTGAGAAGAGCGCGGCGCTGGAGGAAGCAGCGGGGTCGTTATCTTCTCTGGATTGGGGCAACAAGGTCGTCGCGGTCAGGATCAACGCCGTCGACAGCCCGTTCATCGCGCAGGAAGTCAGCATGCTCGCTGCGCTGCCCCGGCTGGATTCGGTGATCGTGCCGAAGGCGGAGCGCGCGAGCGACATCGCCGCCATTGCCGATCAGCTGCGCGCGGCCGCGCCCGGCCGCTCTTCCCCGGCCGCGCTCGAACTGCTGATCGAGACCGCGCTGGGTCTCGTCAATGTCGACGCGCTCGCCGCCGCGCACGAGAGCGTCGCCGCCCTTCATCTCGGTGTCGGCGATTTCGCCGCCTCGATCGGCGCCCGTTCTTCGGAAATCGGCGCGTCGCCGGACGGCTATCGCCACGTCGGCTCCGCCCAGAGCGGCTATGCCTCGGCCCCGCTCGACCTGTTCGCCTATCCGATGATGCGCCTGCTGGTGGCCGCGCGTGCGTTCGGCCTGCGCGCCATCGACGGTCCGTGCGGCGCGTTCCGCGATGCCAGACTGACTGAAAGCAGCGCGCTCAAGGCGGCTGCGATGGGTTTTGACGGCAAGCAGGTGATCCATCCCGACCAGATCGAACCGACGCTGCGGGCGTTCGTCCCGTCCGACACCGAGCTCGCGCACGCGCGGCGGGTCGTCGAGGCCATGGAGCAGGCCGAGGCGCAGGGCCAGGGCGCGGTGACGCTCGACGGCAAGATGATCGACTATGCCAATGTGCGCATGGCGCGCCGGATCATCGAGATGGGGTCGTAGCCGCGCATGGCCACAGTGCTGATCGTCGCGCCGGTGTTTGCGCTGATCGCGGCCGGCTATGCCGCGGTGTTGTTTCGCTTCGTCTCGGAGACCGCGCACAAGGGCATCTCCGAATTCGCCTTCAGCATCGCCATTCCCGCCCTGCTGTTCCGCACCATCGTCGTCTCGGAATTCTCCGGCGTCAGCCCGTGGCGGATGTGGGGCGCCTATTACGGCGCGCTCGCGCTGACCTGGATCGCGGCGCTGGCGCTGTCAGCGCTGCTGCGGCAACGGCGCGAGGACCGCGAGGACGGCGTCGTGTTCGCGATCGGCTCGGTCTACGGCAACATCGTGATGCTCGGCATTCCCCTGACGCTCTCGGCGCTGGGCAACGAGGCGGCGGGCCCGATGGCGCTGATCCTGTCGGTGAACACGCCACTGCTCT
Source organism: Bradyrhizobium canariense (assembly GCF_019402665.1). Lineage (GTDB taxonomy): Bacteria > Pseudomonadota > Alphaproteobacteria > Rhizobiales > Xanthobacteraceae > Bradyrhizobium > Bradyrhizobium canariense. The sequence goes on along the minus strand of NZ_VSST01000049.1, from coordinate 96,813 downwards.
GGCTCTGCGGCACGCTGCAGATGGAGCTGGTGGACCGCAAGCAGACCGCCTCGGCGGCGTCGCTGATCGTGCCGGTGCTGCGCGATCTCGCCCGTAACCCGATCATGCTCGCGATCGGCTTCGGCCTCGTCTGGCGCCTCACCGGCCTCGGCCTTCATCCGGTCGTCGACCGGACCGTCGAGCTGCTGGCGCAGGCGGGATCGCCGGCGGCGCTGATCGCGCTCGGCATCAACCTGTTCCGGTTCGAGGTCAAAGGCGAGATGTTGAGCGTCGTCGTGATGAGCGCACTCAAACTGCTGGCGATGCCGGCGGCCGCCTTCGTGCTGGCAAAGCTGCTCGACCTGCCGCCGCTCGCGGCCGGCGTCGTCGTGCTGTTCGCGGCGATGCCGACCGGCGCGAACGCGTACATCTTCGCGGTGCAGTACCAGCGGCTGGTGAACCCGGTGTCGGGCGCGGTGGCGCTGGGGACGCTGCTGGCGGCGGTGACGTTGCCGGTGGTGGTGTGGGTGGTGGCGGGGGTTAGGTAGCGTTGGCCGGCCATTGGCCGAACAGCCTGAGGTCATGGGGATAGCGCGCGACATGCGCCACGCGGATGCGCGCCGCGTCCTTGTGCCTGGGATTGATGAGGTAGTTTTGCGCGAATGGCACGATGACCGATGGCACCGACACCATCGCCGTGCGCACCTCAGTGAACCAGGTCCGCAACACGTCGCGGCTCACCCTGGGATCGTCAGCCCAATCCGGCGATATACTCTCGATGTCGGCCCGGCTCACCGTCTCGACGGCGAGGTCATCAGGCACGTCGATGCCGAGCAGTTGGTAGCTCGTCGGCAGGTCCTCGAAATCGATTTCCAGATGCACCATCACTTCGAGCAGTGCCGACGCCGGATGATCCGCTGCGTAGACCGCGTGCCGGCCGCGATCATGCCAGCGGCCGTCCGCCTTGAGGCCGCCCACGCCAGACAGATCGTCGAAGTTGGAGATCCGCCAGATCCTCACGGCAAATCCTTACGCAAGGATGCCGTGATCGATCCGGTGCAGCATCTCTTCGACGACGCGCGCGCCCGCCTCCGTCGCGAGGTAAGCAAGTGGCGTTTCCCCGCGAAGCAACTTCTTGGGCTTGCGCAACCAGCGGTGCGCCTTCGCAGGCTCGCCGAACACGTTGGCGGCCAATCGGTCAACCCGCGCCAGCCGCACGGCTTTGTCGGTCTCCTCGACCGTCAGCGGCTCGCCCTCCGACAGCCGCCGCGCCAGTGTGCGCTTCGGCACGACAAGCGCGTGAATTTCGTCGTCGCTGTAATTGGCGAGGCGCTTGAGCGCGGCAGGTTCGATGCGAAACAGGCTGTTGGCGTCGATAACGACATTGAACAGCTCGGCCGACGGCTGCGATTCATCCGTCCCGCCCCTGCCCAGCCCGAGCGAAGGCGCGTCGGTGACGGTGGAGAGCCCCGTGACCGCATCGAAATGCCCCTGCACGACAATGGCGCCGGCTTGCGGTTGATAGGTGTGGTCCTGCTCGGAGGCGAACAAGCGTTCAATTGCCGCCCCCCCGCGCGATTTGTCGGGAGGAGATTTGTGCGTCGGCTTCGATGATGGCTTGCGGTCAGGTCGCTGGGTCAGGGCTGCCGCCGCGATCGTCTTGATCCGTTTGTTGGTCAGCGAGCCGGAGGCACGAAGCCCGCGGGAAGTTGAACCAACGCCTTTGCCAGTCCGCTCGTTCTTTGCCATTGGTCCGCCGTAATGCCAAACGCCTAAAAAATACAGCCAAGTGGCATTTAAGCACATGGGCTGCCGGATTCAAGCGCGGCGGTGCTCTCGCGACCTCATGCCGGGGAGCTCAGACAATGCCTGAAAGGGCTATTGAACACGCTGGCCCTCACGCCAGGCCATCTCCCAGAAGTCTGCCTCGAGTCTGGTGGCTTCCTTGAAGATCGCAATCAGTTCTGCCTCTCGCGCCGGCGTGGCGTAGAGATCGGCGAGATGCTCCATATGCGCCCGCGCTTTGGCAGCGACCTCCTGGTACGGCGCGCCGACGTACTCGGCGATCCAGACGCGGTAGGCGTTCGCTGAGGCGTCCGCGAGGGGAAGCGAGGCGAGCCGCGTGGCGATCTCCGCATACCCGATCACGCAGGGGGCAAGCGCCACCTTGAGTGCCAGCAGGTCGCCGCGCATTCCCGCGTCGAGCACGTAGCGTGTATAGGCCAGCATCTCGGCCGCCGGAGGGGCCTGCTCAAGGTCGGTCGAGGACAGACCCCAATCGGCACAGAGCTTCACATGCAGGTTCATCTCGACATCGAGGATGGCCGAAAGACCGGCCGCGGCTTCACGCATGTCGGCAAGTCTGGGCGACTTGTAGACCGCGAGCGCGTAGGCGCGCGCAAACTCGATGAGGAACAAATAGTCCTGAACGAGGTAGTGACGAAACGCCGCCTCGGGGAGCGAGCCGTCTGCCAATCCGTTCGTGAAGGGATGCTCGGTGTAGGCCCGCCACTCAACGGATGCGGCTGTCTTGAGACGCTCGAAGAAACTCACGATCTTGTCTACCCGGCCTGCTTGTCCATGAATGTCTTTGGCAAGCTACCGATAGCGCATTGCGGGCGGAGGAGCTACGGTGACTGCGGACAAAACTGGCTTTGAGCAACGTTGCGGAATAGGGCGCTCCCGCGCCGGAAGTTTAGTGCACTTTCACCGTAATTCCTGGCTGCGCTTGCGGATTTCGGCGGCCAGAGCCTGACATCGACGTCCGTAACCCGGTAGCGGAATCGGCGACGATGACTGTTGTACCAAGCTTGCGCAACGATTCATGGACCTTTCTGCCCATAAAAAGCGGCTAAACAGCCGAACAGTTTCGCGCAGCTTGAAGACAAATTGCATTGATCGAGGAGCGCCATGTAGAATAACGGCACCCCTTACCGAGCGCCCCAAATTGCCCTTTTCTTGGCGCCGGATTTAAGGCCCTCCTGCCTTCGGAATGCTGCCATGAACGAGGACATTTTGTTGCAGCTCGCGCTCGCAAAACAGTACGCGCACCACGCGCGTTTTGCGGGCACCCCACGCCAAGCGATTGCTGACGGCTATTCGGCGGTAGATGCTATGCTCTCGGCGCTCCTGTTCCACAGCGGCCAAGAACCTCCCCGAAATCACAAAGTGAAATTCGACACCGCCCAGAAGGCATTCCCCAATGCCTTCGCCGCCGAGACCGTTCAGGACGGCAATTCGTGGACCTTTTCGCCCGGCGCCGATTGGAAGAGCCTCGAAGGTTACTACAAGGAATGGCTATCTTCTCGGTACGAGAAGTTCGAGATGGACCCGGGCGTCGCCACGGCTCGCGTTCGTGAGGCGCTTGCTGTCGTTGATTCCGGAATCCGGTTTTTAGCCAAGGCTGAGAAGATGGAAGTGGATGCGCTCGACGAGGTCGCCTCCGTGCGAGCGTTCGGATACAAATTCTCCGAGACCTCCAATGCCGTCAGCGACGTTCATGATTTTCTTTTCAACCAAGCTGAAATCTATGGCGATGAACACGGTTCAAAGCTCGGCACCAAGCTTGCCGCGACAACAAACTCGTGCGATCTCGACCTTACGGCTGGCGACGCACTGACACAGCAGATCATCCTTGAAGATCTGGACATCGCTGAAGACGCCGCGCGGGTCTATCACCTGTTTGTTCAACTGGTCGACAAAATCCAAGAAAAGCGGCTAGAGCGCATTTGCGAAGGGCGCCCGATCGAGAACTGCACCCCAGAACAGATCATCGATACGACCGACTTCATGGTCGGCCTGAAGGCCCGCTATCACGGCGGCATCATTCCAATCGTTGGCGTGCCTTGGAGCCAGGCCTTAAAAGGCGTCTTGTCCTGCGTTACGCATGTGATGAATAAGCCCATAAACGAGCTAGCGGCGGAGGCCAAGGACAAGGGCGCGCCGACGGATCAGAGCGCCGAGGCTAAGGAAGTGCCTTCTTAAGGTCCTCAGCGTCCCGGAATACGGCTGCAAGCGGCCTGCCCGCTAACTCCTTGCGCGCGTGTTCGCAACATTGAAACACGAAACCGTCTCGCAGTAAGAAATAGTCGCAATAAGCAAGCGCGACGACCGCGTGCATGAGATCAATTCCGTCAGAATTTTGCGGAATACGAGACGCCGTAGCAGTGCGGGCGCGCGTTAGGGCATTCTCGACGGCCATCGCCGGGCACGCCGCGTAGAACGCTGCTTGGTTGTCTAGACAGAACTTTGAAAACGCCAACAGCTCCGCCTTCGAGCAAGCCGAGCCATCCGGCAACTTCGTCGGAAGCAGGCCGTGAATCCATTTCTCAAAGATTTCATCCTGCCGCTCGGCGACCTTCTTAGGCCCCAGCGTTTGAAGCTGACGCAGCGCAGTCGGCGCAAGCTCCTTGGATGGGGCGTATCGCTTAAAATCGATGGTATCGATCCACTGCCTCGGGGTAACCCCGATCCGCGTTTGCGAGCCAACCATGAAGGACTCGACTTCGGAGAGATGACGCCGAAAGGCATCAACTGGCTCCGGCGCGATCTGAAGTTTTTGCTTCCAAAGAAAGGCCCTCACCTCGCGCCGCTCGATCTGCACGCGCTCCAAGATCCATAGTGGCTTGGCCTTCATTAGAAAGGCGAGCCGCTGGTCCTGCTGCGCCCTGTCGGAAGCCGATCCGATTTCGAACAAGTTCCAAAGGGACAGCGCCAGTTGGACTTTTCCGGCAGTGAGAACGTCATCGACCGGCGTCCATGAAGCGGGGTGTGTGATGATGCTATGATCGAGATAGAGGGTGGGCATTTTCGACTGATCGCTAAGTACCGCTACAATTGCGCGAACGATTATACACCTAATGGTTGGCCCCTCATAATGTCCCACGCAAGTCGATTATGCCATGAACGCGAATTCTTATGAGCTTTGGCTCGGCCAGGATAACAACCTCTGTTTTCCGGTGATCGATCAGGGACGGATTGACGCCATTTTCGAGGAAGCACTCGTTCGAGTGGCTGCAACGCTTCGTTACGGAGACAGTGCACGAAATTGACATTGACCAGGCGTTGCAGACAGCGAGCACCCGGTGCGATCGGGAGTTTCATGCACTGCCACCGTAATCCTGAGAGAAAAGCTCTAAATCACACCTGCCATTTCCGTACTCGTTCTTCAAACTTAGTTCTTGTTTCAACCGGGAGGCCTTGTAGCAAATTATCTAGGCCACGAACGAGAATGTAGATTGCGCCGAAGGTCTGTATCAAAACCACCGAGATTTGGAATGTATCGAACCCCGAGCTAAAACCTGAGCTGAAACCTCCTTGTCCCTTATCGGCAGCATTCCACAGAACATATAAGCCGAAGCCGACTTCGATAGCGCCATACAGAAATCGAAAGCGCAGCCGCAATAGAAACAAAGAAAGCGCTGTAAATATTCCGCTCCCTACGATCAACGGCTTGCTATGCGATTCAGTCAAGACAGCAACGGCCAGCCCCGTTAGAGCCGAGAGTAAGGATGCAAATAGAACCTCACGCTGTGCTGCGTTTAGGTACCTAGAAATGCCGATGCTGCCCCATCCCGACCGACACCCGCGCTTAAACTGCTTATTTTCCTGTTGAAGGATAACCTGATTCTGCCTGTAAGGCAGGGCGGCCTTTTTCGAAGCCCGCCAGCCGAATAGTAAGACGTATCGTATTGGCGTGGGATGCAGTCTGCATCTGGCCTCGATGATCGCCTGCTGTCTAGATTATTTTGAACGGAAGGGAGGCCTTGGCAACAGGGCGTCCTTTCCTTTTAAGGCACGTTCTTTGACCGCACGAGATTCCGGTACTCGTCAAAGCCTACATCCGAGAGAAGTGTACGGTCCGCTCTCTCGAAATACTTTGCGACCCGAGCCCCCATTACTTCTGCGGAGCCATTCGTAAGATCACAGTTGAACGCCGTTATCGCAACTTGTGGCGACACTAGCTTGCCGGGATTTGGAATGAAGCCCGCAGCAACGCATGTATCGCGGATATCCTCATATGCTGCCGTCAGCAGTACTTCGTCGTCATGGGAGCCAATGAAGTCGTCGAGATAGACGGTGATACATACTCCTTTCGCCCTCGCGCGCTCCATTGCGTCGGCAACTTCCGACTTCATCAGCGCTAGGCTTGCAAGCAGCGGAGACTGCACAAAACCGATCGGTAGCGCGTGCTTTGGTCCGGGCAATGGATTTCGAACGCAGGACCACATGGCGAAGGTGTTTGCGCCTGGATAACCCCACTGGCGGAGCGCGCGCGTCACCCGCATACGCGCGATAGAATAGTAGAAGTTCTGGATGTCGATTTTGAAGAAGAAATGATTGTTGAGGTGGGCATGCAACGCCGCGACGTGGCCACCTTTCTTGAAGTGATACATGTACTCGGGAAACGTCAGGCGCTTGAAATAAGCAAGCATTCGCCGACCACGCCGCTCGCACTTATCATTCGGAACGAAGAACCACTTACCGCGCGACCGATACTTGAACTCGTAGTTGACGATCATGGCAGTTGGCGACCTTACCCGCGATTTCGATCAGAAGCTTGATGACAGTCAGGACCGGCACCAACCATTCCGCGATCTTGCGGGTAAGGGTCGCCACACGTGCTAAAAATTTGCGCATGCGGCATCTCCATAGTTCACCGCCAGCTACCCGCGACCCAAGTATATGGAGTCGTCAACCGAGAAGCACCTGATACGCCATGGTTCGCAAGTCGCATCAGTTGTCCGAACCGAACGCCACGTACTACGTACGAAACGTCCGATGTCGCCAGGTCATTGCCAGCGGAGATTTCAACGTAGAGATGCGGTTCCAGTATGCAAGAGGTATTGACTTAAAGTCGAATGTTTCTTTTTCAGAATGGAAATCGAGTGTTGGAGACGCCACCCAGAGCCGGGCCGATCCAGCCTGTCGCAACGCAAGAAGTTATACGCAGTTCGCGAAACGATGATAGCGCGGCGGCCATAGGCGGGCAGCCACCAATCCGTTCCTTAATGTTCGGGCTAAATCATCCGCAGCGCTGGTACAGTTGGGTGGGCTCGAACCACCGACCTCCTGTTCCACAGACAGGCGCTCTAACCAACTGAGCTACAACTGCATCCTTGCGAGCCGCCCGAGGGGCGCCCTTGATAGGGCCGGTCACCGAGGGGGGCTGGACGGGGCGGAAACTAGGTGCAACGGGCGTTTTTGGCAAGGCCGCAACCCCCTCAAAACGTCCCGCAAACGAGGTTATTTCCAAAGCAAAACCCGGGCTCTAGGCCCGGGTTTCTTAATTCAGACGTCCCAACCCAATCAGGCGGCGGGGGGCGTGTAGAGCTTCGCGGCAGAGGCCTTGATCGGCTCGGCGGCGGCAGTGGCCGCGCGCTGGGCGATCTCGGCGAGCTCCCGGGCCTGGGCCTGGAAGGTCTCGAGCTGCGTCTTGGAATGGCCGGTCCACAGCGCGAACGCATCCTGCGGCGCCTTCACGCTGAACAGCTCCTGGGTGAAGTCGAGATGGGCCTTGGTGTTGGCCTTCGCGAACTCCATCAGCTTGGCGGTGTATTCGCTCACGCCCTTGTGGGCGGACGCGAACACGGCCTCGACCGTGCCGTTGTGGGTCTCGGCGGCGTCCTTGAACTTGGCGTAGTTCTCGCGGGCCTGCGATACGCCCTTTTCGGCGAACGCACGCACCTGCTCCGGCATCTCGAACGGAATGACGGAGGCGGAGAACGGATCAGTCGTACCTGTCATGGTTTGTCCCTCACACTAATGAAAAAACGGAGTGAGCCTTCAGGCGCGCCCGCCGGCCAACCGGGTGACGGGTGCGAAGACTGGAAACACGAAACGAATGATGGCTCGCCCAGCGCGGGGGACCATGGCTGCCTAAAATGTCAACATTGTGCAACGCAATGGGTTTGGAGGGTGCGTTGCAAAATTTAATCTCGGGGAGGATGAGGTTCCCGGGCAGGGGAACCGGTGGTTGAGGGGGTTTGCGACGGCCAGCAGCGCTCTCTCCGTTCCCTCCCCCCTTGTCAGGGAGGGGGGTGCCACACGGGGATTCTGTCCGTCGCGCTCTGGGCCTCGGGGCAACGACTGAGACCTTTTGCTGGGCTTACCCCTCTCCCTAGCCCTCCCCCACAAGGGGGGAGGGAACGCAGTTGGGGTGGGGCGCGAGTTCGGGTTGATGCGACTGACATTTGCCACGCGCGAATCCTGCGGATGCAGCGCTGGCACGCCTTGCGGGGTCGGGGACATTAAGGTTATCGCGGCTTTAGGGCTTGGCGCATAGGCTTGGGACGTGGACCTGCCCGCGGCTGCGGGCGATACTAACCCTTTCTTAAGGCTGCCATTCCCGGCAGCCATGCGCACAAGCGGGACGCGAAGCCGGTCGGATGACGAGTTCGGATTTCCAGTTGCGAGGCGTGGGCGATCCCCGGCTGGCCGTGCACGCGACCTCGCCGCTGCCCGCCTGGCTCTGGTCGATCGACGGCACGCGCGTGCTCTGGGCCAATCCGGTCGGGGCAAGACTGTTCGGCGCGGCCAATGCCACGGCGCTGGCGGAGAAGATTTTCGGCCCCGCCGACAGCCACCGCCGCCAGATCGTCCGGCTGGCCGGCCGGCTGCCTCCGAGCGGGGCGATCCGGCTCGAACGGCTGCGCGGCTTCGGCGCGCGGCTCGGCACGCTGATGACCTGCGCCTGTGCCCGGCTGGACTTCGCCGATGGCGGCCGCGCTGTGCTCGTTACCGCGATGGATCCGATGCTGCGCTCGATGCCCCTGGTCGAACGGCTGCTTCGTCTCGTCGACGGCGCCAAGACGCCGATGGCGGCATTCGCGCCCGACGGCCTGTTCGTCGGCGCCAGCGAAACCGCCCGCACCCTGCTCGGCTTCCGCGATCTCGGCGAAGCCGGCCTCGAACAGGCGCGCAGCGATGCGCTTCGCCAGGGCCGCGCCGAGACGCCGATCGGCATCGGCCAGATGGTGCTGCAGCGGGTCGGCAGCGGGGCCGATGTCGGGCTGGTCGCGCTGATCGAGCCTGCCGTGCAGCAGGCCGCGGCGGCGACTGATGACGTTAAAGCCGAGACCGCTGAAGAGGTCGCGCGCGAAGACATCGTTCAGCCTGAGTCCGCGCCGCCCCCTGCTCCCGCCCCCGTGCCGGAGCATGTGCAGGCAGCGCCGTCGCACGAGGCGCCATCCGAAATCGCGCTGTTCGACGCCTTTGCCGAGCCGGTCGACGCGCCGGAAGCAACGATCGCGCACGATCCGCCCGCGCGCGAGCCTGCGACGGAGATCGTGACGATCCAGCAAGCCGTCGAGGACGCGGCGGAAGCCGCGCCAGAAACTCCGGTTGAAAACTCGGCCGAAGCCATGGTGTCGCCGCAGGACGCGCCGACCGTAACAGGCATGGTCGAGCCGCCGTCGGGCCACGAAGAGCCGCCCGCACCGCGTCAGCATCCGCTGCGCTTCCTCTGGAAGGTGGATGCAGAGGGCCGCTTTGCGCTTTTGTCCGACGAGTTCATCCACCTGATCGGTCCGCGCACGGCCGCCGGCTTTAACCGCCCCTGGCACGAGATCGCCGACGCCTTCGCGCTCGACCCTGAAAGCCGCGTGGCGCAGGCGCTTGCGAGCAAGGACACCTGGGCCGGGATCACCGTGAACTGGCCGGTCGATTGCGGCGAGCATCTGCCGGTCGAGCTTGCCGGACTTCCGGTTTATGACGGCGACCGCAATTTCGCGGGCTTCAGGGGATTTGGCGTCTGCCGCGATCTCGATGGCCTCAACCGGCTCGATGCGCTCAGGCGTTTTGAACTGCTGGCCGAACCGACGGCGCCGCAAAGCCTGTCCGCCGATATGGTCGAGCCGGAGCCCGAGCGAGAGCCAGAGGCGCCGCCTCCGCCGATCGAGCCGCCCGCACCTGAGCCTGAGCCTGAGCCTGAGCCTGAAGCTGAACTGCCCGAACCCGCAACCGACGCGAATTCACATCCAACCGATCCGGAAACCCCAGTGGAAACGCCTCCCAATGTCCTGCCGTTCCGCGCGCCCGGCGACACGCGATCGCCGACGCTGACGCCGGTCGAGAACAGTGCGTTCAACGAGCTTGCCCGGCAATTGTCCGAGCGCCTCGAACGCGACAAGGAAACCATCGCGGCATCGGCTGAACCGCCGGATGCCGAGATCACGCCCGAAGCGCCGACGCCGGAGCCCGAGCCCAAGTCTGAGACGCCGCACACGCCAGCCGAATGGCTGAGCGCGCCCGCGCCGCCGGCGCACGGCCACAGCCCGCGCGACCGCGCGCTGCTCGACCTGCTGCCATCAGGCATCCTGATCTACCGGCTCGACCGCCTGCTCTACGCCAACCCCGCGTTTCTCGCGCGCATGGGCTATGCCAGCCTGAGCGCCCTGGAGAACGCCGGCGGGCTGGATGCGCTCTATGTCGAGCCGGGCGTGTCGGCGGCCAGCAGCACATCGCAAGCAGGCACGCCTGTCACGATCAGCGCGACGCTCGCCAATGGCGAAGCGCCGCTGCCGACCACCGAAGCGCATCTGCACGCGATCGACTGGGACGGCGAGAGCGCGCACGCGCTGATCTGCGCGCTGCCGCAAGCAGCACCCGCTGCGCCCGTCGTTGCGGAGACCGTGATCGCAGAGACCATTGTCCCCGAGACCTTCCCGCCCGAGCCCGACGTCGGCGAGGCGGACGCGGAAGATCTCGCCGCGATCCTCGACACCACGGCCGAGGGCATCGTGATGTTCGATGCCGAAGGCAACATCCACGCCTGCAACCGCAGCGCCGAGGCGCTGTTCGGCTATGACGGCGAGACGCTGATGCAGCAGAATCTGGTGACGCTGTTCGCGCCGGAGAGCCAGCATGTCGTCATCGACTATCTGGAAAACCTCAAGAGCCAGGACATCGCGAGCCTGCTCGACCACGGCCGCGAGGTGCTGGGGCGCGAGAAGAAGGGCGGCGTCATTCCGCTCGCCATGATCATGGGCCGCACCCGGCCCGACGGCCCGAACTTCTTCGCCGTGTTCCGCGACCTCTCGCACAGCAAGCAGGGCGAGAGCGAGCTGACGCAGGCGCGACGCCTGGTCGACGGCGCGGCCAATGCCAAGGCCGACATGCTGGCGCGGATCAGCCACGAGATCCGCACACCGCTCAATGCCATCATCGGCTTCTCGGAGGTGATGATCTCGGAGCGCTTCGGCACGCTCGGCAACGAGCGCTACGGCGAGTACATGAAGGACATCCGCGCCTCCGGGGAGCGCGTGATCGCCATCATCGACGACCTGCTCGAGCTGTCGCGGATCGAGACCGGCAAGCTCGACCTCACCTTCGCCAACCTCAACCTCAACGATCTGGTCGAGGCCTGCGTGGTGGTGATGCAGCCGCAGGCCAATCGCGAGCGCATCATCATCCGCACCTCGCTCGGCCATGCGCTGCCGCAGGTGAGCGCGGATGCGCGCGCGATGCGGCAGATCACCATGAACTTGATCTCCAACTCGATCCGGCTCGCCAGCGCCGGCGGCCAGGTCATCGTCTCGACCGCCCTCACCGACCGCGGCGAGGTCGCACTTCGGATCCGCGACACCGGCCACGGCCTCAGCGAGCGCGAAGTCGCCGCCGCGATGGAGCCGTTCCGGACGCCACCGCCCGGCGACGCCGAGGACAATTCGGCGCTGAGCCTGTCGCTGACCAAGGCCCTGGTCGAAGCCAACCGCGCCCGGTTCAACATCAAGAGCGCGGCGAACTCCGGCTCGCTGATCGAGGTGGTGTTCGCACCGGCGCTGGCGCAGGCTTAACCTTCGCCACATCGTCGTCCCGGCGAAGGCCCGGGACGACCCGCGTTGAGAGAGCCCACAAGCACAAATCGCCCAAACAAAAAGGGCACGGCGCTTGCGGCGCCGTGCCCTTCGCATTCAATGAGTCTTCGCCTCAGCTGTAGATTTCGAACAGTCCGGCGCCGCCCTGGCCGCCGCCGATGCACATGGTCACGACGCCCCATTTGGCCTTGCGGCGCTTGCCTTCCTGAAGGATGTGGCCGGTGAGACGTGCGCCGGTCATGCCGAAGGGATGGCCGATCGCGATCGAGCCGCCGTTGACGTTGTACTTGGCGGGATCGATGCCGAGCTTGTCGCGCGAATAGAGACACTGGCTGGCGAAGGCTTCGTTGAGCTCCCACAGATCAATGTCGTCGATCTTCAGGCCATGACGCTTCAACAGCTTCGGCACGGCAAAGATCGGGCCGATGCCCATCTCGTCCGGCTCGCAACCCGCCGCCGCCCAGGCGACGAAGCGGCCCATGGGATTGAGGCCGCGCTTCTCCACGTCCTTGGCTTCCATCAGCACCACGGCCGCGGCGCCGTCCGACAGCTGGCTGGCGTTGCCCGCCGTGACGAACTTGCCGGGACCCCTGACGGGCTCGAGCTTGGCGAGACCTTCCAGCGTGGTCTCGGGCCGGTTGCACTCGTCGCGGTCGACGACGTAATCGACGATCGACTCCGCTTTGGTCGCCTTGTCGACCACTTTCATCTTGGTCTTCATCGGAACGATCTCGTCCTTGAACTTGCCCGCCTGCTGCGCGGCGGCCATGCGGCGCTGCGATTCCAGCGAATACTCGTCCTGATATTCACGGCTGAGATTGTAGCGCTCGGCGACGATGTCGGCGGTGTCGATCATCGCCATGAAGATCGCCGGCGCCGTCTTGAGCAGCTCGGGATCGATCGATTCCTTCGGCGTGCCGCCGCCCGGCATCGAGATGCTCTCGACGCCGCCTGCGACGATGCAGTCGGAACCGTCCGAGCGGATCGAGTTGGCGGCCATCGCAATGGTCTGGAGACCGGACGAGCAGAACCGGTTCACCGAGACGCCCCCGGTCGATTTCGGCATTCCTGCCAGCAGCGCGGCCTGGCGGCCGATGTTCGGCGCGCCATGGGCGCAATTGCCGAGATAGCAATCCTCGACATAGCCCTTCTCGACGCCGGCGCGATCGACCGCGTGGTGGATGGCGTGGGCCGCGAGCGACATCGGCGGGGTGATGTTGAACCCGCCGCGGCCGGATTTCGCGAGGCCCGTGCGTGCATAGGAAACGATGACGGCTTCACGCATTGTTTTCTCCCTTTTCGAACGATTTTGAACGGAGCGTCGGTCGACGTCTTCTCGGCGCCATTGGTACACAATGTCCGGCGGTCGCGGGAGAAATAAAAACGCCGCCCTCGCGAGAGGGCGGCGTTGTTCCGCGGGTCGGAATATGTCGGCGTATCAGAACGTCAGCGCCTTGACCTGCTTGACCTGCGGCAGCGCCTGCACCTTGGCGAGCAGATCGGCCGGCACCGCGCCGTCGACCTCGATCAGCGCGATGGCATCGGAGCCCGGCGCGACGCGGCCGAGATGGAAGGTCGCGATGTTGATCTTGGCATCGCCCAAGAGGCTTGCGAACTTGCCGATGAAGCCCGGCTTGTCCTCGTTGGTCACGTAGATCATCGACTTGCCAAATTCGGCGTCGACGCGGATGCCCTTGATGTCGACCAGGCGCGGCTTGCCGTCGGCATAGACGGTGCCCGAAACCGACCGCTCCTGCCGCTCGGTGGTGACCGTGACGGTGATCAGGCTTTCATAGTCGCTCTGGGCGGCGCGGACGATCTCGTCCACCACCATGCCGCGCTCCTTGGCGACGACGGGCGCGGAGACGACGTTGACCTCGCCCAGCATCGGCCGCAGCAGGCCGGACAGCACGGCGGACGTGATCGCCTTGATCTTCATCTCGGCGACGTGGCCCTCATAGGTGATCTCGACTTTGAGGATGCCGCTCTCGGTCAACTGGCCGGCGAACGAGCCGAGCTTTTCGGCGAGCGCGATGAAAGGCTTCAGCTTCGGGGCCTCTTCCGCCGTGATCGAGGGGAAGTTGACGGCATTCGAGATCGCGCCGGTGAGCAGGTAGTCCGACATCTGCTCGGCGACCTGAAGCGCGACGTTCTCCTGCGCTTCGGTGGTGGACGCGCCGAGATGCGGCGTGCAGATCACGTTGGGATGACCGAACAGCACGTTCGCGGTGGCGGGCTCCTCGACGAAGACGTCGAAGGCGGCACCTGCGATGTGCTTGGAATTCAAAGCGTCGACCACGGCCTGCTCGTCGACGAGGCCGCCGCGGGCGCAGTTGATCAGGCGCACGCCCTTCTTCATCTTGGCGATCGCGGATGCGTCGATGATGTTCTTGGTCTTCTCGGTCAGCGGGGTGTGCAGCGTGATGAAGTCGGCACGCTTCAAGAGATCGTCGAGCTCGACCTTCTCAACGCCGATGTCCCTGGCGCGTTCCGGCGACAGGAACGGATCGAACGCGATCACCTTCATGCGCAGGCCGAGCGCGCGGTCGGCGACGATCGAGCCGATGTTGCCGCAGCCGACGACGCCGAGCACCTTGCCGGTGATCTCGACGCCCATGAAGCGGTTCTTCTCCCATTTGCCGGCCTGGGTCGAAGCGTCCGCCTGCGGAATCTCGCGCGCCAGCGCCAGCATCAGGGTGATGGCGTGCTCGGCGGTCGTGATCGAATTGCCGAACGGCGTGTTCATCACGATGATGCCCTTGGCCGTGGCGGCGGGAATCTCGACGTTGTCGACGCCGATGCCGGCGCGGCCGATCACCTTGAGGTTGCTCGCCTTCTCGAGGATCTTCGCGGTCGCCTTGGTCGCCGAGCGGATCGCGAGGCCGTCGTAATTGCCGATGATCTCGGCGAGCTTGTCCTTGTCCTTGCCGAGGTTGGGCTGGAAGTCGACCTCGACACCGCGGTCTTTGAAGATCTGTACGGCGGCGGGAGAGAGCGCGTCGGAAATGAGAACTTTGGGTTTGGTCATGGGAATGTGTCCTCTGCCTTCCTCAAGGGAAGGGCCTTAGACCGGATTGGATGAATGTCTCGGAGCACTTCTCCCTCCCCCCGTTCTTACGGGGAGAAGCGAAGAAAGAAACCTACGCCGCCTTGGCGAGCGCGGCCTTGGTCTCGGCAAAAGCCCAGTCGATCCACTGGGTCAGCAGCGCGACATCGCTGGCCTCGACGGTGGCGCCGCACCAGATCCGCAGGCCGGCGGGCGCATCGCGGTAGTAGGCGAAGTCGTAGCCCGCGCCTTCCTTCTCGACCAGCGCCACCAGCTTCTTGGAGAAGTCGGCCTGCGCGTCCTCGGAGAGCGAGGTGATCGCGGGATCGGTGAACTTCAGGCACACCGAAGTGTTGGAGCGGATCGCGGCGTCCTTGGCGAGGAAGTCGATCCAGGGCGTCTTCGCCTTCCAGTCGGCGAGCACCTTGGTGTTGGCGTCGGCGCGCGCGATCAGCGCCTTCAGGCCGCCGATCGACTTGGCCCAGTTCAGCGCGTCGAGATAATCCTCGACGCAGAGCATCGACGGCGTGTTGATGGTCTCGCCGACGAAAATGCCTTCGTTGATCTTGCCGCCCTTGGTCATGCGGAAAATCTTCGGAAGCGGCCAGGCCGGCTTGTAGGTTTCGAGCCGCTCCACCGCGCGGGGCGACAGGATCAGCATGCCGTGCGCGGCTTCGCCGCCGAGCGCCTTCTGCCAGGAGAAGGTGACGACGTCGAGCTTGGCCCAGTCGAGGGGTTGTGCGAACGCGGCCGAGGTGGCGTCGCAAATGGTCAGGCCTTCGCGGGTCGCGCTGATCCAGTCGGCGTTCGGCACGCGCACGCCCGAGGTGGTGCCGTTCCAGGTGAAGACGACGTCGGACTTCGGATCGACCTTGGAGAGATCCGGGAGTTCACCGTAAGCCGCATTGAGCTTGGTGACGTCCTTGAGCTTCAATTCCTTGACGATGTCGCTGACCCAGCCCTCGCCGAAGGATTCCCAAGCGAGCGTGGTGACGGGCCGCGCACCCAGCATCGACCACAGTGCCATCTCGACCGCGCCGGTATCGGACGCCGGCACGATGCCGATGCGATAATCGGCGGGCACTTCGAGCACCTCGCGCGTCAAATCGATCGCGAGCTTGAGCTTGGTCTTGCCGACCTTCGCGCGATGCGAACGGCCGAGCGCTGCGTCCTTGAGGTTTTGGGCATTCCATCCGGGGCGCTTGGCGCAGGGGCCGGAGGAAAAATGCGGCACGTTCGGCCGCGAAGCGGGCTTCGCTACAGTCATCGTCTACCCTTCCAGATAGTAAGCCTCCCGTTGGGGGGAGGTGTCCCGCCGCGGCTGATACGGGAATCGGGAAGACCAGTCAAGGAAGTTCCGGGACCTCACGCGCGAATGATGGCGCCTCCGGTGCGATTTTAGGGGATTCGACCACGGCCAGCGCGTTCAACAAGTCGGTGGCATCGTTGATCAATTGCGCGGCGCGGCGGCGGCTGCCGACTTTCAAAATGCATTTGTCGTTGGCCTGCACGACGTAGTCGTTGCCGACCTTGATCATCGAATAGCTTGTCATCGAAATCCCCGAACCGATCGAGCCCGGTTTCGACGTCCCGTAGCACCGTTCGTTCCCTAGCCAACGTGAACGCCGTAGCGGTGGTTTATCAGCTCTTAATATGAACGTATGCGCGATCCGATTTCGCTGATCGCGCAACGCTCATTGTCGTACTGCGTCAAAAGCGGACAGTCATGCCGACGTGACTCGCCGTGAACCCAAGCCGCTTGTAGAAGCGCTGCGCATCTGTTCGCGTCTGATGCGTCAGCAGCTCGACCAGATTGCAACCGCGCGCTTTCGCTTCCGTCACCGCCCATTGCACCAATTGCTCGCCGATGCCGCGGCTACGGCAATCGGAAGCGACGCGGACGTCTTCGAGCAGACCGCGCAAGCCGCCTTGCGAGCTGAGACCCGGCAGGATCGCGAGCTGCAGGCAGCCGACCACCCTGCCCTCGCTCTCGGCGACCACGAGCTGGATATTTTGATCGCGCTCGACCCGCGCGAATGCCTCGTAATAGGATGCAGGCAACGGATCTTCCACGCGCTCGCGTGCGCTCCCGAGATGATCGTCGGCGAGCATCGCCACGATCGCAGCAACATCCTCACGGCGCGCGGGACGAATGGAAACGGATTCGGTGTTCATTGAGTTACTCCTGCCTCAGCGCGCCTAACGCACCTTGGGAAGCCCGAGAAAGGTCTCGGCTTCGCCGATCCAGCGGCGGATGGCGGCATAACGACCGAGATCGAAGCCGCCCTCATGCGCGACGCGCGTATAGGCAAGCAGCGAGACGTCGGCAAGCGAAACGTCATCACCGGCGAAGAAGCGGCTTGCCGCCAGATGCTGCTCCATGCGGTCGAGCGCCGCATAGCCGCGCTTGACCTTTTCGGGATCGAGCTCGGAGGCGTCCCTGCCGAGATAGACGAGCTGGAAGCGGCACACCGCGATATAGGGCTCGTGGCTGTATTGTTCCCAGAACAGCCATTCGTCCATCTTCGCGGCAGTGAAGGCATCGCGCGGAATGAGCGCACTGTCGCGCGCGAGATAGCGGATGATGGCATTGGATTGCGCCAGCGTGCCACCTTCGTCGAAGGCCACCGTCGGCACCTGGCCGGCGCCGTTCATCCTCAGGAATTGCGGCGTGCGGCTTTCGCCCTTGCGAGTGTCGATCTCGATCCACTGATAGGGCAGCGCGAGCTTATCGCAGACCCACTTCACCTTCAGACAATTGCCGGAATTGGTATCGCCGTAGATCTTCATCGCTACTGCCCCGTCTTCCGGCAACAGAGCATCAGGACGAGGCAAACCTGTCAACCGACGACACCGCAGTGCCTTCAGAACTTGTAGCCGAGGCCGGCGCGAACGGTGTTGATACTGGTGTCAACCGATGACGTGAAGCGAACGTATTCCCACTCCGCCCGCAGAAACAGGCCTGCACACAGCATCGCATCGACACCAATACCGGTGGAGTAGCCATAGATCAGGTGACTATAGAGACCATCTGTGGCGGACAGATTGACATTGATTGTTTGAAAGGGCGCCGACTGGTTGAACTGAGTCCCGGTGATCTCGGCAGTCTTGGTGATGTTGGCTTGCCCAAGTGCAATGCCTCCGAACAGATAAGGCAAGAAAGAGCCGACGGCGTAGCCGCCGCGAATGCGGAGCGTTCCCATATCGGAGATCGCTATCGAGCTCGTGCTTTTGTACGTGATGTCGTCCAGAAAACTCAGAGGATCGACAAAGGAGCGCCCCATGGTGCCGGTCGCCGAGCCGCCGAACTTGCCATGTATGTAATTGACCTCGACGCCGAGCACGACATCGTCCCATTGCCCGTTGTAACCGGCGAAGGCGCCATAGCCATGACCATGTGATGACACCTTGCCGCCGCCCACTGGCCAGCTCGATACCTGTCCGCCGGCTTCAATCGAAGTATTGGCAAGCAAGGCAGCCGCAACAGTTCTAGTAGAACCGGTGAAATTCATATCGGATGTCCCGTAGCTTCCCTGGGCGCCGATATAGCTTCCTTGCCAGTTGACGTTGGAGTTGCTCAAGCCGTCTGTGAAGCCGCCGCGCAGGATCGGCAGGTCAGAGAGATCAGCCGCGTGCGCCGCAGAGATCGTCCCCAACATCGCCGCCGCCAACAAAAGCCTACGCATCGAACGCTCCATCGAACTCGAACTTTCGCTCGTGATCATGGCTCGTTAACCTTAACCAATGGTTGCGTCGGAGCCTTTCGTCGCCGCCCGCCATGAAAAATACGCAAAGCAAAACGGCGCGGGATGATCCCGCGCCGTTAAGAAGTCCTAACCGATCAGGCTGACGATCAGCCCTTGGTGACGAGCGGCGGCATGTAGGCCGGCGGGCTGTCGAGATTCCAGCGCACGCCGAGCTTCAGGTCGTGCGAGGTGATGTCCTTGAACTTGAAGACGTTGCCCGTGGTTCCCCCGGTGTAGGTCGACAAAACACCGGTTTGCCCCTCACCCATATCGACATAGCTATAGGCAAGTTCGAGGACGAGGTTGGGATTGACCTTGTATGCGAGACCCGCGTGGGCAGCCCACGCCAAGTTCCACTTCGAACCGGTCGGTGCGCTCGAGAAGCTCGCGGTCGAGAACGCAAGATCGTTGATGCCGGTGTCGGTGAAGTTCGAGATGGAGACGCGTGCGCCGCCAACGCCCGCGCCGATGAACGGCGTGATGCACCACCAGGTGCCCAGGTCGACATACGCGTTCGCCAACACCAGCCATTCGGACTTGGATGCACTGTAATTGTCGATCCCGCTGTAGGGCACGCCGCCCGCGGTTCCGGTGAAACGATCCGTTCCCTTGAAATTCGAATTGCCGCGATACTGCCCGGTCACGTCCGCGCGGAACCAATTGTTGAACCGGTAACCCGCGCCGAGCCCAAAGATGCCGGCCGTGTCGAACGACGCCTGCTGATTGAACGAGGTGAGCTGCGAATAGGCGGACTCGCGACCGTAGTGGAGATCGCTTGTCTTCTGATTGCTGAAGCCGACATCGCCGCGCAGATACCAGCCACCGAAATCGGCGGGCGGAGCCGGGGGCGCGTACATCGGAGGGGGCGCCGCGATCGGCATGTCGGCGGCGAACGCCATCGATGAGATCAGGGTTGCCGCACCCGCGGCAAGGAGAGACTTAACGCTACGCATTGGC
Source organism: Bradyrhizobium canariense (assembly GCF_019402665.1). Taxonomy (GTDB): domain Bacteria; phylum Pseudomonadota; class Alphaproteobacteria; order Rhizobiales; family Xanthobacteraceae; genus Bradyrhizobium; species Bradyrhizobium canariense. The sequence continues at coordinate 77,269 of NZ_VSST01000049.1, read as the reverse complement.
TTCGTCCTTTTGGCCGGTGAGGCAAATACGGCGCCTCACGTTCTGGAAACTCACGGCCCGGACGATGCCAGCAAATGTTTAAGCGCCACTTAACCCTAATTTTTAAGGTTGATTTTTTCTAACTGCACACGCGCGTGCGGCGCGAGCGTTGCAAAAATGCAGCGCAAATACGACGCCGTCGCCGCATTTCCTAACGATGTATGAAGCCGCGTTGCAGCAAGACAGGATATGTTAACGCGCGTGCCGCGGCAGCTTGGGCAGGAACACCGCAAGCAGGCCGATCGCCGGGAGGTAAGCGCAGACCTGGTAGACGAACGCGATCGAGGTGTGGTCGGCGAGCTTGCCGAGCACGGCGGCGCCCAAGCCGCCGATGCCGAAGGCGACACCGAAGAACACGCCGGAGATCATGCCGAAGCGATGCGGCACCAGCTCCTGCGCGAACACGATGATCGATGACGTCGTCGAGGAGATGATCAGGCCGATGATCACTGATAGCACCGCGCTCGCATAGAGCCCGGCATAGGGCAGCGCCAGCGTGAACGGCAGCGCCCCCAGGATCGAGATCCAGATCACGATCTTGCGGCCGAAGCGATCGCCCAGGGGACCACCGAGAAAAGCGCCGACCGCGTTCGCGGCGAGAAAAATGAAGAGATACATCTGCGCGGCTTGCGTCGACACGCCGAAGCGGTCGATCAGATAAAAGATGTAGTAGCTCGACAGGCTCGAGACGTAGAGCTGTTTCGAGAACAGCAGCGCGACCAGCACGAGGAGCGCAACGACGACGCGACGCGAGCTCGGCGCGTCGGGATGGGCTTGAGCGACCGCGGTCTTCTTCGCCTTGATCTGCGGTTCGTACCAGCGGCCGATGCGCCAGAGGATGAGGATCGCGAGGAAGGCGATCGAGGAGAACCAGGCGATGCTGCCCTGCCCGAACGGCACGACGATGAGCGCGGCGAGCACCGGTCCCATCGAGGTGCCAAAACTGCCGCCGAGCTGGAACACCGATTGCGCAAAACCGTAGCGGCCGCCGGAGGCGAGCCGCGCGATGCGTGCCGATTCCGGGTGAAACACCGCCGAGCCGAGGCCGACCAGCGCGGCGGCGACGAGGATGACGAGATATTGGTGGGCGGCACTGAGCAGCAACAGACCGAAGAAGGTCGAGGCCATGCCGATCGACAGCGAATAGGGCTGCGCCTTCTTGTCGGTGTAGTGGCCGACCACCGGCTGGAGCAGCGAGGCCGTGAACTGGAAGGCCAGCGTGATCATGCCGATCTGCGCGAAGTCGAGTGCGTAGGTGTCCTTCAGGATCGGATACACGGAAGCGATCAGCGACTGCATGGTGTCGTTGAGAAAGTGCGAGAAGCTGATGCCGGCAAGCACGACATAGGCCGGCCCTGCGGCCTTGGCGGCGGATGCCACGTCGCTGACGATGACGGGCTCGGTCAGCGTTTCCTCTGAGACGACGACTGGCTTGTTCAATGGAGCATCCCGGCCGGCGCGGCAGATTGCCGCGACAAGCTAGTTACGCTGCGCGCGGCGAGCGATCCACCGCCAATCGTCGATGGCTGGGATGCGCTTCGCTCTTCCCGCCTGAGGGAGTTCGTAGCCCGGATGGAGCGCAGCGCAATCCGGGGCCGTTCGCCTGTTGCACGATTCCCGGATTTCGCTGCGCTCCATCCGGGCTACGATCGTGCTTCGCGATGCGCCTTAAGCCGCGGCCTGCCCGAGTGCGGAAACGATGGTGTCGACGACGTCCTCGACCAGGATGCGATCCTCACCCTCGCCCATGACGCGGATCACCGGCTCGGTGCCGGAGGAGCGGATCAGCAGGCGGCCGTGGCCGTTGAGCCGCTGCTCGCCGTCGGAGATCGCCGATTTGACGTCGGAATTGTCGAGCGGCTTGCCGCCCTTGTGACGGACGTTCTTCAGGATCTGCGGCAGCGGATCGAAGCGGTGGCAGACTTCCGACACCGGCCGGCGCAGCTTCTGCACCACGGCAAGCACCTGCAATGCGGCCACGAAGCCGTCGCCGGTGGTGGCGTAGTCGGACAGGATGATGTGGCCGGACTGCTCGCCCCCGAGATTGTAGCCGCCGTTCAGCATCTGCTCGAGCACGTAGCGATCGCCGACCGGCGTGCGCACGAGATCGAGCCCCTGCGCATTGAGGAAGCGCTCGAGCCCGAGGTTCGACATCACGGTGGCGACGATGCCCGATCGCGACAGCCGGCCGTCTTCCTTCCAGCTCTGCGCGATCACCGCGAGCAGCTGGTCGCCATCGACGATGTGGCCGCGCTCGTCGACCAGGATGACGCGATCGGCGTCACCGTCGAGCGCGATGCCGATGTCGGCGCGCATCTCGCGCACCTTCTTCGACAGCGCTTCCGGCGAGGTGGAGCCGCATTCCTTGTTGATGTTGAAGCCGTCGGGCTCGACTCCGATCGCAATCACGTCGGCGCCCAGCTCCCACAGCGCTTCCGGTACCACCTTGTAGGCGGCGCCGTTGGCGCAATCGACCACGACGCGCAGGCCGTCGAGCGACAGATCGCGCGGCAGCGTGCGCTTGGCGAATTCGATGTAGCGATCATGCACGCCATCGATGCGGCGGGCGCGGCCGAGGCTGGCGCTCTGGGCAAGACGCTTGTCGATGGGCTCGTCGAGCAGCTGCTCGATCTGCTTCTCGACGTCGTCGGAGAGCTTGAAGCCCTGCGGGCCGAACAGCTTGATGCCGTTGTCCTCGAACAGGTTGTGCGACGCGGAGATCATCACGCCGAGATCGGCGCGCATCGACTTGGTCAGCATCGCGACCGCCGGTGTCGGCATCGGGCCGACCAGCAGCACATCCATGCCGACCGAGGTGAAGCCCGCAACCATGGCGTATTCGATCATGTAGCCGGACAAGCGGGTGTCCTTGCCGATCACGACCCTGTGGCGGTGGTCACCGCGCTGAAACGCCAGGCCTGCGGCTTGGCCGACCTTGAGCGCGAGCTCCGGCGTGATCAGCCCGTTGGCGCGGCCCCGGATCCCGTCCGTCCCGAAATATTTGCGGCTCATATCGTCCCCCACGCGACAACCAGGGATCCCAAGACAACCTGCGGGTGCCCTGGCGGGACCCGCATCCCTGATTTGCTGAGGTCTTATAAAGCCATCGCGGCTAACTTGGCTTCAAAAAATATGATGAATCATTACGGAACCGGACGTACCCCGGCCCCGATAACGCCTTGTTAACGTTATATTTCCGGTGAGGACGCCGGAACAGGGCGGAACCGCGCCTAGTCCGAGCGCTTCACATGGCCGTCCCCGCGGCTCGGCGCCGGCTGGGTGACATTGACGGGATCGGAGCCCGGAAAGGTCTCTTCCAGACCTTCTTCCAGCGCCTCCTCGAGATCATGCTTCTCCTTGATCTCCTCCGGCGTCGGTCCGGTGTGCGGCCTGGTCATGGCGCCCTCCTCCAAAAGATTTTCAAACGATTTGGCTGTGCATCCAACCATGCTAGATGACCCCTCGATCTTCCGATGCAAGAGTCTTCCAGTACAAGACTCTTGATAGAAGACGGGCCGGGGAAACGTTCATGAAGCACATCACCTGTATCGACGATCTTCGCACACTGCATCAGCGCCGCGTGCCGAAGGCGTTTTTCGATTATTGCGACCGCGGCTCCTACGCCGAGGAAACGCTGCGCGCCAACCGCGATGACATGCAGGCCATCAAGTTCCGCCAGCGCATCCTGGTCGACGTCTCCAAACGCGACACCGCGAGCACGATCCTCGGCGAGCCCTCGACCATGCCGCTGATACTGGCGCCGGTAGGCCTGCTCGGCATGCAGCATGGCGATGGCGAGATCCATGCCTGCCGCGCCGCGCAAGCCGCCGGTATCCCGTTCACGCAGTCGACGATGTCGATCTGCTCGATCGAAGACATCGCGGCCAGTGTCGAGAAGCCGTTCTGGTTCCAGCTCTACGTGATGAAGGACCGCGGCTTCATCAAGGAACTGATCCAGCGCGCGATCGCGGCGAAATGCTCCGCGCTGGTGCTGACAGTCGATCTCCAGGTCATCGGCCAGCGCCACGCCGACATCAAGAACGGCATGACGGTTCCGCCGGAATGGTCGCTCTCGAAGCTGATCGACTTTGCCACCAAGCCGACCTGGGTGTCGGGCGTGCTCCGGGGCAAGCGCCGCACCTTCGGTAACATCGCCGGACATGTGAAGAACACCGGGGATCTCAATCGCCTCGCCGAGTGGACGGCGTCGCAGTTCGACACGTCGTTGAACTGGAAGGACGTCGAGTGGGTCCGCAGCATCTGGCCGGGCAAGCTGATCATCAAGGGCATTCTGGACGTCGAGGACGCGGAGGAAGCCGCCAAGACCGGCGCGCAGGCTCTCGTCGTATCGAACCACGGCGGCCGTCAGCTCGACGGCGCGCCGTCATCGATCGAGGTGCTGCCCGAGATCGCCGAGGCGGTCGGTGACAGGATGGAGATCATGTTCGACGGCGGCATCCGCTCCGGTCAAGACGTGATGCGCGCGCTCGCGCTCGGCGCAAAGTCCTGCATGATCGGCCGCGCTTACGCCTATGGCCTGGGCGCCGGCGGCCAGGCCGGCGTCGCCAAGGCGATCGACATCATCCAGAAGGAGCTGCTCACCACCATGGGCCTGTGCGGCGTCAACAGGATTGACGAGATCGACGAACATATCATTGCGATGTGAACCGCAGCGGCAGTGCTGTAGGGTGGGTTAGCTCTGCGGCTGCGCGAAGCGCGGTCGCTGAGCGTAACCCACCAACTTCGGTCCGCATTTGCGGAAGCATGGTGGGTTACGGCTTCGCCTAACCCACCCTACAAATCTCCGCTTGGCGCGCTCCTCACATCGGCGGCGTCACCCCATCGCGGCCGACGTTGACGCGGTTGGCTTCCAGCGAACCATCGTCCTTCTTCACCGCGCCGAAAATGATCAGCTTGGCGCCGGGCTTGAGCTCGGATTTGTCGCTGGCGACGAAGGTGACGATCGGCGTGTCCGGAGGCACCACGACTTTCTTCTCGCCGTCCTTGTACTTGACCGTGATGTTCTGGCCGTCGGTGCCCTTCACCGTCTGCGCCACGGTGGCGTTGGTCATGGTCGAGTTGGCGCGCGCGTCCCAGGGACGAAAGCCTTCGGCCGCGCCGCGCTGGTTTTCGGGGAAGATGTGCACCGCGATCGCCTTCTGGGTGCCGTCGGGCTCCGGCAGGCCGGTGACGCCGATATAGGAGCCGTCCTTGATCTCCGACAACGACGTCTTCACCACCGCGAAGACGGCGACGTTGTCGGTCATGCGCACCTTCACGTCGCTGCCTTCGCGGGTCTTGATGCCGAGCGTGTTGCCGTCGACGCTCTCGATGGTGCCGCGGATGCGCACCGTCGGCGTCTGCTGCGCCAGGGCGGATGACGTGACGATGCAGGCCGCGAATGCGGCCATGCCAATGCGTGATATCCAGGTTCTCTTCGACATGTTGTTAGTCTCCATTTACATCGGCGGCGTCAGGCCGTCGCGGCCGACGCTGACGCGGTTGGTTTCGAACGAGCCGTCCGGCAGCTGCTTCATGAAGGCGATCACCTTGGCGCCGGCCTTCAGATCGGATTTGTCGCCGGGCACGAAGGTCACCACCGGCGTATTGTCGGCGACGAACACCTTCTTCTCGCCGTCCTTGTACTTGACCAGCAGCGTATGGCCGTCGTTGCCGACCACGCTCTCCGACACGGTCGCATTGGTCATGCTGGAGTTGGGCTTGAGGTCATAAGGTCGCGAGCCCTCGCCGGTGCCGCGCATGCTCTCAGGAAACACGTGGACCTCGACCGCGTTCGCGCCGCCGTCCGGTCCCGGCACGGTGGTGGCGCCGACGAAGGAGCCGGGCTTGATGTCGGCAAGTGAAATCTTGGTAATGCCCGACACGTTCACGTCGGAGGCGATGTGCAGCTTGACGTCCTCGCCGCTGCGCGCCTTGACCTGCATGGTGTCGCCATTGACGCTTTCGATCGTGCCGCGGATGCGCGTCGGCACCGGCGCCCTTTGCGCAAGTGCCGAGAGGGTCGAGACGGCCACCATCGCGACGGCAATGAGCGGACGTGTGAAAGTTGCACGTTGAACAGACATGACGGTCTCCGATTGTCCCTATTGTCCCCTTACGGACATAGAACTCCGGAGGTTACGCGCTATTCTCTCAAGTCTTTGTGAGATCGGCCTCGACCAGCGCACGCAGCTCGGCCGTGACCTGCGGCCGCTGGCCGAACCACAGCTCGAAGCCGCGGACCGCCTGATGCAGCAGCATGCCGAGCCCGTCGGCGGTCTTCAGCCCGCGCGCCTTTGCGGCCGCGAGCAGCGGCGTCGCCAGCGGGACATAGACGAGATCGGCGATCACGGCGCCATCCGGCAGGCGCGCCACGTCAAGGTCGAGTGAAGGCTGACCGTGCATGCCGAGCGAGGTCGTGTTCACGAGAAGTCTTGCACGCGACAGGATGTCATCGATCCCGTCCCAGGCAACAGGATGCACCTTCGGCCCGAACTCGCGTGCAATCATCTCGGCCCGGGCGATGGTGCGGTTGGCGAGATGCACGCGGCTGATGCCGCGTTCGAGCAACCCGAACACGATGGCGCGCGAGGAGCCGCCGGCGCCGAGCACCAGCGCCTCTTCGGCTGCGTCCCAGCCGGGCGCGCTGGCATCGAGATTGCCGATAAAGCCCTCGACGTCGGTGTTGGTCGAGCGCAGCTCGCCGTCCGCAAACCACAGCGTGTTGGCCGCACCGACAGCCCGCGCGCGGGCATCGGGCGTCGAGAGCTCAAGCACGCCCTCTTTGTGCGGGATGGTGACGTTGGCGCCGACGAAGCCGCGCAGCGACAGCCGCAGCACGAAGTCGCGCAAATTATCGGGTGGAACCGCCTCGATGACATAGCCGCCCTCGATCCCGAGCGTGCGCAGCCAGTAACGATGGATCAGCGGCGAGCGCGAATGCGCAGCCGGCCATCCGATCAGACAGGCTGCGGGAGCCTTGGTCACGGTCGTCCTCCCCTGGGTTCGTTTCGGAGGCGATCCATTTCGCGTCCCGCAAGCCCTGTCAAGCGCGCGGGCGTCTCGGGAGAGGCTCGGCGTCAGGTCGTGCCCGCCTCACCGGCCGCGGGGTGCGCCGCGCCGCCCTTGATGTCGGCGACCGCACGCGCGATGGTCTCGCGATAGCGGGCGCGTGGCGGCGTGACGCCATGGGTGAGCAGCGCGCGGCGAACCGTTGGCGATGCCCCCGTGATGAACAGCCGGATGCCCTGGCGGTGGGCCTTGGCGGCGACGCGGCCGAGCACGTTGGCCGCGGTCGAATCCAGGAACGGCACCGCGGCGAAATCGACCACGAATCCCTTGCGCTTGTCGGCGATGCCGTCGAGCACGCCGCCGATCGCCGAGGCTGCACCGAAAAAGAATGCGCCGGTGATGCGATAGACCAGCACGTCGCGATCGACCGCGAGGGCGGGGTCGTAGGGCACGCGCCCGCCATTATCGTCGTCGGGACGATCGGCGGCCACCAGCGGCGAACGTTCCTCGATGCCGGTCATTTCCGCCATGCGATGGATGAACAGGACCGCGCCAAGCGCGAAGCCGACCAAAATGCCTTCGGTCAGATCGCGGAAGATGGTGAGCAGGAAGGTTGCGAGCAGCACGACGGCATCGCCCCATGACGAGCGCAGGAGCGTCGCGAATTCGTGCTTCTCTGCCATGGTCCAGGCCACCACGACGAGCACGGCGGCGAGCGCGGCCAGCGGGATGTAGCTCGCGAGCGGCGCTGCGATCAGCATGAACAGCAGCAGGAAGACCGAATGCAGCATGCCCGCCAGCGGCCCCCGCGCGCCGGCGCGGATGTTGGTCGCGGTGCGCGCGATCAGCCCGGTGACGCAGATGCCGCCGAACAGCGCCGCGCCGACATTGGCGGCGCCTTGCGCCACCAGCTCGCAATTGGAGCGGTGACGGCGCCCGGTCATGCCGTCGGCCACCACCGCCGACAGCAGCGATTCGATGGCGGCGAGCAGCGCGAAGGAGATCGCATCCGGCAGCACGGCGGTCGCCTTCGCGAGCGAGAACGCAGGCAAGGCCGGCGAGGGCAGTTCGCGCGGAATGCCGCCGAAGCGCGAGCCGACGGTCTCGACCGGCAGCGACAGCACGGCACATGCGAGCGCCGCGAGCACGACCGCGATCAGGATACCCGGCCAGGACGGCAGCCAGCGTCGCAGGCCCGCGATAATGGCAATGCTGACGATCGCGACCGCGACGGCCGACGGATTGACGGTGTGCAGGCCCCCGGCGAGCGCGACCAGTTTCGGAACGAACTCGCTCGGCTCCTTCGCGAGGAGCGTGATCCCGCCGAGATCGCGCAGCTGGCTGGCGAAGATGATGACGGCGATGCCGGCCGTGAAGCCGACCGTCACAGGATACGGAATGAACTTGATATAAGTGCCGACCCGCAGGAAGCCCGCAGCGATCAGGAACAGGCCCGCCATCAGCGTGGCCAGGATCACGCCATCAACCCCGTGACGGTCGGCGGTCGCCGCAACCAGCACGATGAAGGCGCCGGCGGGACCGCCGATCTGGAATCGGCTGCCGCCGAGCAGTGAGGCAATGAAGCCGCCGACGACAGCGGTGTAGAGTCCGCGGTCCGGCGTCACGCCCGAGGCGATCGCGATGGCCATCGACAGCGGCAACGCGACGATCGCGACCGTGAGGCCCGCGAACACATCGGCGCGGAAATCCGATAGGCCATAGCCCTCGCGCCAGACGGTGACGAGCTTTGGCAGATAGAGTTCGGTAAAGGTCGGCCGACGAAGCTGGTGCAGCTTGCCTGCGTGTTCGCCTGTGATGCTCATTTCAGCAAAATGCTCCGCTGCCCACAACGCCCCGATGCATCGTGCGGCCGCGTATCGGGGCGCGACGGTGCGTTAGTCAAGACTGCTTCCGAGCATGATCATTGCGGGATCATGCTCCCACCCGACGCGGCGGCCCCGGCTCCTTGAGCCGAACGCCGCGTCCGCCGCCTTCGCTGCGCACCTGTTCGCCGATCAGCTCGACGCCGGCCCGATCAAAGGCTTCGACCACCTTCATCAAGGTCTCGACCACGCCGCGGACGTTGCCGGTGCTCGCCTCCATCCGCTGAATGGTCGGCAGCGAAACGCCTGCGAGCTCCGCCAAGGCCCTCTGGTCAATGCCGAGCAGCGCGCGCGCTGCCCGCATCTGGAACGACGTGATCACCTCGGCCTCACGTGTCAGCGTTTATAAGTGATATCTGAAGCATGTACAATGATGTAAAATACATCATTCAAGGCCGTGCGCAAGCACTTTATCGCTCCCGTCTGTCTCCACCGTCATTGCGAGCGCAGCGAAGCAATCCAGGCTGTCCCCGCGGAGGGATTCTGGATTGCTTCGCTGCGCTCGCAATGACGGGGTGGCGAGGCAGCCCCTCACCCCACCCTCTCCCCGTAAAGAACGGGCAGAGGGTGCGAGAGAGTGATGCGTCCCTTACTTCGGCAGACCGATCACGCCGCGTGTTGATGCGCGGCGATGATCTGGTCGGCGGCGCGCCCCGTGACTTCGGCCATGTGGTCGAACTGGCGGGTGAAGCTGCCGGCGCCTGCCGTGGCCGAGCGCAGTTCGACGATCAACTCGCCGATCTCGGCTTCCGGCATCATGGCGCGGACGCAGTCCCATCCGCTCCAGCCGTCGCGGGTGTCGAAGCCGAGGATCTGGCCGCGCCGTGCCGACAGGATCGCGTTGATCTTGGCGGTGGCGTCGGTCGGGCAGACGATCTCGACCACGTGGATCGGCTCCAGCAGCACCGACTGGCATTGCGGCAGGCCCTCGGTGAGCCCGACCCGCGCCGCCGTGCGGAAGGCGAGGTCGGAGGAATCGACGCTGTGATAGGAGCCGTCGGTCAGCGTCACCTGCAAATCGGTGACCGGGAAACCGAGCGGGCCGCGGGCGAGCCCGTCGACGACGCCCTCTTCCACCGCGCCGATGTAGTTGCGCGGCACCGCGCCGCCGACCACCTTCTCGGCGAACTTGAAGCCCTCGCCGCGCGGCAGCGGCCTGATGTCGAGCACGACGTCACCGAACTGGCCATGCCCGCCGGACTGTTTCTTGTGGCGGCCGCGCTGGACGATCGGCTTGCGGATGGTTTCCTGATAGCCGATCGCAGGCGGATGCGAGGCGACCTTGACGCCGAAACGATCGCGCAGCCGCTCGCTCGCGACGCGCAAGTGCATCTCGCCCTGACCCCACAGCACGGTGTCGTGGGTCTGGGCGTTCATCACGAAGACGAGCGAGGGATCCTCCTCGTGCAGCCGCATCAGCGCCTGGCCGAGCTTGACGTCGTCCTTGCGGTCGGTGGCCGCAACCGAGATCGCGAGCACCGGCGGAGTGGGCTCGCTGGCGGCAAGCGCTGCCGGCGGGGTCTTGCCGTTCGAAACCGTGTCGCCGGTCTTGATCGGGTCGAGCTTAGCGAGCGCCACCGTGTCGCCGGCTTCCGCCGCGGCACGCTTGGTGTCGTAGGCCCCGGTGACGGCGAGGATGCCGGAGATGCGGCTGACCCCGCCGGAGGAGGATTGCAGCGTAGCACCGTCGTCGAGATGGCCCGCGAGCATCCGCGTCAGCGAGAGCTTGCCGCCGTGCTGCGAATGCAGAGTCTTGAAGACGAAGCCGAGGACGTCTCTGGTCTCGGGAACGCCGAGACGCTTTGCGGTCTCCGCGATACCGGGCGCCTCGTGGCGCAGCGCTTTCATCAAACGCAGCACGCCGTTTTCGCGTGCGGCGGCGCCCAGCAGCACGGGGCAGATCAGCCCGTCGCGCAATTCGCGCGCGAGATCGTCGAACACGGCGTCGCGCGGCGGCTGGATGTCCTCGAGCAGCTGCTCCATCAGCGCATCGTCATGATCGGCGAGCTTCTCCAGCATCGAGAAGCGGGCCTCCTTCTCGCGATCGAGATCGCCGCCTTGGAGCGCGACGACTTCGGAGGCCTTGTGCTCGCGGTAAATGAACGCACGCTCCAGCGCGAGATCGACGAAGCCCTCGATCAGATCGTCCTTCCAGATCGGGATCTGGCGCAGCACCAGCGGCACGCGCGAGGCGGGCTGGAGTATCTCGAGCGTCTCGCGGATGCGCTTGTTGGCGCGGTCGATCTTGTTGAGGAACAGGAAACGCGGGATCTTCAGTTCTTCCAGCTCGCGCAGAATGATCTGAAGCTGCGGCAGCTTCTTCTCGTCGGCTTCGCAGACCACGATTGCGGCATCAACCGCGGGCAGCGCGGCGCGCATGTCGTGGGCAAATTCGACGGAACCGGGACAATCGAGGAAGGTGTAGCTGTCGCCCATGAAACTCGTGGTGACGGCAGTCAGCCCGACCGTCATCTTGTGATGACGGGCCTCTGGCGCGGCGTCGCCGACGGAGGTTCCGGCGTCGACGCTGCCGGCGCGTGGGATTGCGCCGGTTCGCGCCAGGATGGCTTCGAGAAGTGTGGTTTTACCGCTTTGGAAAGGGCCCACCAGCGCGATGCACCGTGGACCTCGGGGACTTCTGACGTCTTGTCCCATTCGCCGCCTCCTTGGTGTGGAGCTCGGCCCATGATTGGGTCGGCAAACGCCGATGCTCTGCCCGTCCCCGAGATTTGGCAAGCATCAAACGTCGCTGCGGTGCGTCGTTGCCGGAATCGCGTCGGAGCGACGCGATTCGCACACGGGAGTTGTCAACGGCCCGGGTGGAGTTCCAGGCTCTCGAGGCCGGCGGCGACGTTGAGGCCGACCTGGCCCTGCACGCTGAGTGGCTGGAGCGCGATCGAATTATTGGAGCCGCCGACCAGCACGTTGCCGCCGAGGCCGACGCCGACCGATGCGCTGCCCTGCGCACCGGCGTAGGTGCCGGCGAGGTCGCCCGGGCCGAGCCGGTTCACCGGCGCGAACACGCCCCAGGCGAGTGCCGTTTCCTGGGTGATGCCGAGGTCGAGGCCCACCTTGCGGATCGTCGCGACGTAACGGTCGTCCGGCAAACCATCGACGCGCAGCACGCAGCCGAGATTGGTTACCGATCCCACGATGAAGCCTACGCTGGCGCCGCCGCGGCATTCGAGCACGCCCACCTGCACCATCCGGGACTGCGCGCTGGCACCCGCAAAGGAGGCAACGAAGCTCGCAACGGCAAGCCCGGCGAGGAGGAGTGAACGGCGCATGAATATCTCCGGCGATGAATGTGATGCGAGCAGAGAGAGCGCCCCACCCGTGATGCGCGATGGTCTATGCCACAATAGTTTTGGCGGTGCCAGATCGAACGCGTCTAAAAGCGAGTTCGCGGAGAGAGCCCCTCACCCCACCCTCTCCCCGTAAGAACGGGGCGAGGGAGTGCACGAGCAGTGTGTCCCTCACTTCATGGGCCCATCGAACTTCAACGGGACGCCGCGAGCGCCCTTAACCTCTCCCCGCTCTTTGCGGGGGGAGGTCGGATCGCTTTGGCGCGCAAGTGCGCGCCAAAGCGATCCGGGTGAGGGGCAGGGCACAGCATCGGCCCAAGCAATAGTCCATCCAACTTCACTCATCGAAGCACGCATAAAAAAGGCCCGCGCGAAGCGGGCCTTTCCAATTTGCACTGTCGCGACAGCCTTACCGCAGATTGCCGCAGAAGCGCTGGATGCGCTTGCAGGCGTCTTCGAGGTCGGAGGTCTTGGTCGCGTAGGAGATACGGAACGCCGGGCCGAGGCCGAACGCCGAGCCCTGCACCACGGCGACGCCTTCGGTCTCCAAGAGTTCGGTGACGAACGTCTCGTCATTGTCGATCACCTTGCCGGACGGCGCAGTCTTGCCGATCGTGCCGGCGCAGGACGGATAGACGTAGAAGGCGCCCTCGGGCCGCGGGCATTCGATGCCCTTGGCCTGGTTGAGCATGGAGACGACGAGGTCGCGACGCTCCTTGAACACCTTGTTGTTGGCGGGGATGAAGTCCTGCGGACCGTTCAGCGCCTCGACCGCGGCCCATTGCGCAATGGACGACGGGTTCGAGGTCGACTGCGACTGGATCGTCGACATCGCCTTGATCAGCTGCGCCGGACCGCCGGCATAGCCGATGCGCCAGCCGGTCATGCAATAGGCCTTCGACACGCCGTTCACGGTGAGCGTGCGGTCGTAGAGTTTCGGCTCGACCTGCGCGACCGTGGTGAACTGGAAATCGTCATAGACGAGATGCTCGTACATGTCGTCGGTCATGACCCAGACGTGAGGATGCTTCACCAGCACGTCGGTCAGCGCCTTCAGCTCGGTCCTGGTGTAGGCAGCTCCCGTCGGATTCGACGGCGAGCACAGGATCACCCATTTGGTCTTCGGCGTGATCGCGCGCTCGAGCGCCTCGGCCTGGAGCTTGAAGCCGGTCGCGGCGGTGCAGACCACCGGCACCGGCTCGCCGCCGGCGAGCGCCACCATTTCGGGATAGCTGACCCAGTACGGCGCGGGGATGATCACCTCGTCGCCCGGATTGATGGTTGCCATCAGCGCGTTGTAGAGCACCTGCTTGCCGCCGGTGCCGACGATGATCTGGTTCGCCTTGTAGACGACGCCGTTCTCGCGCTGAAACTTGGCGATGATGGCTTCCTTCAACTCGGGAATGCCGTCGACCGCGGTGTACTTGGTCTTGCCGGCTTCGATGGCGTGGATCGCGGCCAGCTTGATGTTCGCGGGCGTGTCGAAGTCGGGCTCGCCGGCACCTAAGCCGATGACGTTGCGGCCCGCCGCTTTCAGCGCACGTGCTTTATCCGTGACCGCGATGGTCGCGGACGGCTTCACACGGTCGAGCGCAGCGGCAAGGAAGGACATCGTCATCTCCTGACAAGCGTCGTGAACCCTTTGGCTTCACGACTCCGATTGTGGGAATGAGCCACCCTAAAACGAGTGCCGTTGCGCCGCAAGAAACTTCGGTCCGATCCCGCAAAAGTTTACGTGTCTGGCGCGCATCAAGGCGTGACTTTCCGCAATTTTCCGCAACTTTGCCGGGCAAATCCCACATATCCGACAAGGCGTGTCCTCGGAGCAATTTTGCGCGCTTCAAGACGCCCATAAAGCTGACGGCAGTCCGGCGCTTGAGAGACCAGCGGCCGAGGCGATCACGACCTTCAACCCTCTCACACAAATGCGCCGAGCAATGCGGCCGCATTGACGCAAGCGTGAACTGAGTTGGATGGTCGCACGGAAATGATCTTCCGCCGCATTGCAATGCGGTAGGGTTTTCGAGTTTTTCTATTGGCCGGGTCTTGCGGCGGATTCGCATCGGCATCATTGTTTAGCCGCGTTGCGGGGCAACAAGCGCCGCGCCCTCCCGTCTTCCGGAATCATCCCTAGAATGTACAAGCTCTATTCGATGCAGCGCTCGGGCAACAGCTACAAGGTCCGCCTTGCGCTGGCGCTGCTGAACTTGCCTTACGAAGCGGTCGAGGTGGACATTCTGCGCGGCGAGAGCCGCACCCCGGACTTCCTGGCCAAGAACCCATCCGGTCAGGTGCCGCTGCTCGAGGTCGGCGACGATCGCTATCTCGCCGAGTCCAACGCCATTCTCTGGTATGTCGCCGTCGGCACGCCGCTCGCGCCGGAGAACCGCATCGATCGCGCCGACGCGCTGCAATGGATGTTCTTCGAGCAGCACGCGCTGGAGCCGAACATCGGCGCGGCCTATTTCTGGCTGTCGCTGGTGAGGGGCGGCCGCGACCTCCAGACTCATTCGCTGGAGGACTGGATGGAGCGCGGCTATGGCGCGCTCCAGGTGATGGAGAATCACCTCAAGACCAACGCCTATTTCGCCGCCCGCCAGCTCACGGTCGCCGACATCGCGCTGTACGGCTATACCCACCTCGCCGACCGCTGCGACTTCGACCTCTCGACCTTCCCGGCGATCCGGGAGTGGCTGAAGCGCGTGGAAGCGGCCCCCGGCTTCGTCGCAATGGACTGGCGGCCGGCCGACATCGAGGACCCCGCCAGCATCGCCGCCGGCGCCTGAGGGGCGATCGCGCTCTGGCGAATAGCGGGCATAAGGGTCACCATTGCCGCAATCTCGCCATTTTCACCCGATTGGCCGCCGCAATATTGCCGATTGCAACAGTGAAATTGTTCGATGTCGCGGGTGATTCGATCGCGCGTTGAAGGATTTAGACCATGATTCGGGCGTCCGGCACGGCGGGCTTTCAAGGCCAACCCGCAACCGTTTCGTCTTCCCGGCTGACCAACGCGGTCGCGGCCTCGCTCGCCGTCGCCGCGCTCTCGCTGTGCCTGATCGTCACCCTGACGGTGCTGTCGACCAAGGCGACCATGGCGATGGGCCTGCCGGTCTGATTCCCGCTTCATCCTGGACACGCCTTCAAGGCGAAGCGTCGCCCGCGCCGACCGGCATCGCGACAGGATTTCGATGAAATCACCTGTGGTCATCGTTGCAATCACCCTGACCGCGGCCATCCTGGTCGCGGCGTCGCTGTTGATCTTCGTCGGCACGCGCAAGGGCCAGGGGACGTCGACGCTGAATGCGCCCGCGCTGCAACAACGTCTCAAGCACGCGCACTTGGTCTAAAATCATCCGAAAGCTTTGCGCATGAATCAAAGCGCACCTTAAGCACACCGCGCGAAACCGCATCGCACTGGCGCGATAATCAGTCAGTGTTGCCGCCTTACCGCGTTCAGGGAGGAGCGAGACAGGCCCATGCGGTTGGGATGGCGTGCGATCTCCGGTCCGGCGCTGACGGCAGCGACTTTGCTGCTGGCGATGTTTTTCGATCGCTTCGTCCCCACTCCCTCGCCCGCGCCGCTGCTCGTCTGCATCGTGGCGCTCGCCGGCGCGCTCTCGGGTCCCGCTTCCGCCGTCGCCAGCGCAGCCATCGCCGTCATCGGCGCGGCACTGCTGCTCCTCAGCCGACACGGCGTTGCAGGTTTTACCATCGCGGATATGATCCGGCTCGGCGTCCTGGCCGCGACGGCCGCGGGCACCGCAGCCATCACCGGCCTGATGCGCCAGCGGCTGCTCGGCACGTTTGCCGCCGAACGTCGGAGCCACGCCACCGCCGCGCGGCTGTCGGCCGCGCTCGACCAGGTCGATATCGGCATCGTGCTGCTCGATGCCGAGACGCGCGCCGAATTCATCAACCGCGCGTTCCGCGATTATTTTGCGGTGCCGGACGACATCGCCGACGACAAGCCGCCGTTCATCGCGCTGATGTATCATGGCCGCGACACCGGCGCGTTCGAATTGCCCGAGGACGAGCTCGGCACTTTCATCGCACAGCGTATGGAGATGGTGCGGATCGGCGATGCCACGCCGATCGACATCGCCTTGCGCAATGGCGCGGTGTTGCGCTTCGTCTGTGCTGCGCTGCCCGATGGCGGGCGCATGCTGAGCTACACGCCCGTGACCGACCTCGTGCGCCACACCGATGCGCCGTCTCGCGCCGACTACTACCGCTCACTGCGCGATCCCACAGGCCGCAAGCTGATCCGGTATCTGCGCTTCGCGGAGTGATGCGCGATTGATCAGCACGTCCCTCATCACGTATGAAGGACACCTCATCGATCGCGGGAATCCATATGTCGCTCACCATTCGCTCCGTCACGAGGCAGGACTACGAACAATGGCTGCCGTTGTGGGACGGCTACAACGCCTTCTACGGCCGCTCCGGTCCGACCGCGCTCTCGCCCGACATCACGCGCGCGACATGGCAGCGCTTTTTCGATGCCTATGAGCCGGTGCACGGATTGGTCGCCGAGAGCGACGGCCGCCTGCTCGGGATGACGAATTACCTGTTTCACCGCAGCACCACCGCGATCGAGCCGTCCTGCTATTTGCAGGACCTGTTCACGACCGAGGCCGCACGCGGCAAGGGTGTCGGCTCGGCGCTGATCCATGGCGTCTACGAGCGCGCAAAGCTCGTGGGATCGCCGCGCGTGTACTGGCAAACGCACGAGACCAACGTCACGGCGCAGCGCCTGTACGACAAGGTCGCCGAGCGTTCCGGGTTCATCGTCTATCGCAAGATCTTCTGATCCTCGCGATCGCGACGCCTGTGGATAACTCTGCCTGTCACCCGCGCGTAACATAGCGGGACTAGGCTGCAGCTGCGTCTGGTCAGCCCCCCGTCACCGATCAAGCGCCCCAAAGCGGTCCCCGTCAGTCGCCGCGTCTGACAGGGGCCGCATTTTTTTGTCGGCAGTCGTTGTCCGCAGTTCCTTGTCAGCATGGCAGCAACGCGGCGCGCGGCTTGCTGCGGCGGCGTACCGCAGTCACAATAAGCCCCTGCCCATCTCCGACAGGGATCTCCCATGGAAATTCGTAATCTCGGCGCCTCCGGCCTGCGCGTGTCTGCGGTCGGGCTCGGCTGCAACAATTTCGGCCAGCGCACGGATTTGGAGACCTCGCGCAAGGTGATCCATCGCGCGCTCGATCTCGGCATCACGCTGTTCGACACCGCCGACATCTATGCCGGCATGGGCGGTTCGGAAACGGTGCTCGGCACCGTGCTTGGCGACCGCCGCAAGGAGATCGTGCTCGCCACCAAATTTTCCAAGCCGATGGCGACCGACGGAACCAAGCAGGGCGCTTCGCGCCGCTACATCATGAACGCAGTCGAGGCGAGCCTGACGCGGCTCAAGACCGACTACATCGATCTCTATCAGCAGCACGATTACGACCCGCTGACGCCGATGGAGGAGACGCTGCGCGCGCTCGACGATCTCGTCCGTCAGGGCAAGGTGCGCTACATCGGCAATTCCAACTTTCCGGCCTGGCGCATGGCGGAGGCCGAATTCACCGCGCGCGCGATGAATGTCAGCCGCTTCGTCTCCTGCCAGGACGAATACAGCCTGCTGGTGCGCGACATCGAGAAGGACCTGCTGCCGGCCGCACAAGAGTACAAGCTCGGTCTCCTGCCGTTCTTCCCGCTCGCAAGCGGGCTCCTCACCGGCAAGTACCAGCGCGGCGCGGCCGCCCCGACCGATACGCGCTTCGGCAAGGTACCGGCGTTGCGTGACCGCTATGTCACGCCGCGCAATGAGGACATCGTCGAGAAGCTCACGGCATTCGCGAAAGCGCGCGGGCACAGCATGCTCGAGCTCGCCTTCTTCTGGCTCGCCGCGCGCCCGCAAGTGTCGAGCGTGATTGCCGGCGCCACCCGCGTCGAGCAGGTCGAGGAGAACGTGAAGGCGATTGCCTGGAAGCTCAGTCCGGAGGAGATGGCGGAGATCGACAAGATCACGCTGGGCTGATCGTTACGGCGTGGCGCGCTACTTGGCGCCGCGCCCCACCGTCTGCATCACCTCGAAGCCCTCGAACTGGGGATGGCCGAGATAGGTCGGCTTGGTATCGCCGGCCCGCGCATGCGCGGCACGAAAAGCATCCGATTTGGTCCAGGCCTCAAACGCCGCATGGTTCGCCCACACCGTGTGCGAGGCGTACAGCGTGTGGTCCTCGAGCTCGGGGCCGCGCAGCAGATGAAACTCGACGAAACCCGGCACCTTGTCCAAATGGGTATCGCGCGAAAGCCAGACCTGCTCGAAGGCGGCCTCGGAGCCCTTGGCGACGCGGAAGCGGTTCATGGCGATGTACATGCGAAGGGTCTCCTGATGTTCGGCTCATCATGTCGTCATTCCGAGACGCGCCGCAAGGCGCGGGCCCGGAATCGCAGTTTAAGCAACCAGCCCCTTCATCGGCCGTGCTCCCGCACTGTCCGGAAACACCGTCTCGGCCAGCACGCGATCGGACAGGCCGAACTGGCCCTGCAGCACGCCTTTGATCACGGAGCGCAGATCGGTGGTGGGCTTGAGATCGCGGGCCTCGAAGAGATTGGCGGGCTTGAGACCTGGCCAGTCGGCGACGACACGACCGCCCTTCACCGCGCCGCCGGCGAGCAGCGCGATCGTTCCCGTGCCGTGATCGGTGCCGTCGGTGCCGTTGATGCGCGCGGTGCGGCCGAATTCGGTCGCGACCACCACGACGGTGTCGCGCCAGCGTTCCCCTAAGCCGCTTTCGAATTCGGCGAGCGCGCCGTCGAGCCCGCCGAGCAGAAATGCGAGGCGACCGACCGGCCCGCCTTCATTGGCGTGCGTATCCCAGCCATCGAACGCGAGCGCCGCGATGCGCGGGCCGTCGTCCGACGCCATCAGTTTTGCGGCGCCACGCGCGACCTGGCGCATCTGCGCGACCGCATTGCCCGGCTTCGGCTTCATGTCGTCGCCGCTCGCGGCCTTTTCCAGCTGAAGGCCCTGCGACAGCACGGCCGCCAGCGCGGGATCGCGGTGACGATAGAGCTCGACCAGACGCATCGCGGTGTCGTCATCGGCCTGCGGCAGCGCTACCGGCGCCCAGCCGACGGTCGGCGCATTGCCGCGCAGCACCAGCGGCGTGGTCGGGCCGACGGCAAGAGCACTCGACACCCGCTCGCCGCGCGGCAGCGCCTCCAGCGCGCGGTTGAGCCAGCCGGATTGCACGCGACCCGGGCCGGCATAGCCGCTTTCGAGCACGTCCTGGCCGTCGAAATGCGAACGGTCGCGATAGGGCGTCGCCACCGCGTGGATCACCGCGGCATGCTTGTCGCGATACATGCGTGCGAACTCAGGCATCGACGGATGCAGCGCGAAGAAAGCATCGAGCATGATGGCGGGATGGGCGCCGTCCGCAGTGAGCGCGATCGCCCCGTGCAGGCCGGCATAATCGGGATCGCCGACCGGCGCGACGGTCGAGAGACCATCGAGCGCGCCGCGCAGGATCACCACGATCAGCCTGGGATCGCGGCCGTCAGCCGCGCGTGCGAATTTCGGCAAGTACGCCCAGGCCGCGAACGAGGCGCCGCCGAGCAGGAGGCCGCGGCGCGAGGTGAGGAGCCGGTTCTCGACGCAGTCGATCATCATCATCTCCTCTGCATTTCCGGCGACATCAACAGCAGCGCCAGCGCCTGCTGCCGCGACTCCGCCCGTTCGATGGTGCGCCGCGTTTCGATCGAGGCCGCATCTGCGGCGGCAAATTCCAACAGATCGAGCGGATCGATGTTGGGCCCGAGCCGCGCGCCCATTTGCGCGGCGATGTCGAGGCGGAGCTTGATGCCTTCCGGCGCAGCCCACGCGGCGCTGGTGTCGGCGAAACCATTCGGGCCGGCCGGCGACCACAGCGGCTGGCCCAGCAGATTGAGGTTGTTGAGGTAGGCGCCGGGATCCTCCGGCACGCGCGCGAGCAACCGGCCGCTCGCGACCAGGAAATCATAGGGGCTGCGCATCTTCGTCAGCGGCGCCTTCCACGCCTCGTCGGAATCAACCAGTGCCGTTGCGAGCGCCTTGAGATCCCCGTCGGTCTTGATGAAGACATCGCGCAATCGCGCCACCAGCGCCGGCGGCGCATCGTCGGCGACGAAGTGGCGGACGAATTTGGTGGCGATGAAGTTCGCGGTCGAGGGATGACGTGCGATGTCCGCGAGTGCGGCTTCGCCTTGCGCAAGGCCGGTCGGCTCGTAGCTCTTGCCGAGCAGCATTTGCGACCCGGGCTGGTGCGCATTGACGTTGAACACGAACGAACCGGGCGCTCCCAGCTGTCCCTGCCGGCCGGCGAAGGTCCAGCCGGTGATGATGCGCGCGAGCGAGGTGACGTCGTCCTGCGTGTAGCCGCCGCCGACGCCGAGCGTATGCAGCTCCATGATCTCGCGCGCGAGATTTTCGTTGAGCCCGCGCTTGCGGTTCTGGCCCGCGCGCGAGTCCGGTCCGAGCGATTGCTGGTTGTCGAGGAAGAACAGCATCGCCGGATGCTGCTCCACCGCTTTCAGCATGTCGGCGAAACGCCCGAGCACATGCGGCCTGATCGCCTCGCGCTCGAACGCGCCGGCCCATATTCGCGCCAGCTCGCCCTTGCCGGCGGAGATGCAGAAATGGTTGGACCAGAACACGACCAGACGTTCCGTGAAGCCGCACTCGACCAGGGTCGCGCGCTGCAACCGCGCCAACGCCTCGGCGCGAAAGGTCTTTTGGATGACGTTGAGCGGCTGCGGGGCGGGTTTTGCGGCAGCCGGCGCGGCCGCGTTGGGCTGCATGGTGTCCGGCTTCGCCATATCGTCCGCCGGCTTCTTGTCAGCAGGCTTATTGTCAGTCGGCTTGGCCTCGGCCATCTGGCCGGCGATCTCGGTTGCCACGGCGTTCAGCGAGAGATTGCGGCGCGGTCCGGGCTTCTGATCCGCCGGCGCTTGCGACGGGGCCTCGGCCGGCGCGCCGGCTTTGGCGGCGGCCTCGCGCGCCTGCTTGACCTGATCCTGATAGGCAAACACCGCCTGCCCGAGCTGCGGCGTGGATTGCAGGCCCGGCGCCTCCAGCAGCACAGCGATAGGACGAGCCAGTTCCGCCTTCACAAAACCGCGAGGATCGGAGGCGGCGTTGATGAGATCGCCGGATGCGCCACCGCGAGCGCCGAAGCCGAAACGGTTGAGCGCGACGAGCGCGGCTTGGGAATCGCGGGCCATCGATGTGTCCTTCGCGCGTTGCCAACCGCTTTCCTGATACGTGCGCGAGGCGTAATATACCGCAGGGGCAGATGAACCCGACATGAAAATGACAGCACGGCTTTTGCGCAAATCATGACAAATCCGCAAGACATTCCAGTGCAGGAACCGCGCCGCCTCGCCTGCTCCCGCTGCGGCGCCGAATTCGGCTGCGACCTGTCGGGCACCTGTTGGTGCGCGGAAGAAACGGCGCGGCTGCCGATGCCGGTCAAGGGCGAGGATTGTTTGTGCCGGGCGTGCTTGCGCGAGGCGGCGGAGGCAACGTAATCCTCCGCGTCGTCCTGGCGAAAGCCAGGACCCATTACCCCACGGAGTTGTTTGGCGAAGACTCGTCGTTCGGAACGTCTACCGAACGCCATCGACAGATTCCGCGGTATGGGTCCTGGCTTTCGCCAGGACGACGCTGAGGAGAGACAGCTCGCGACAACTACACCGCGTGCCCCGGCGATCTCCGAGCCATTCCATCAAACCCATCCAGCAGCTTTTCGCGCCAGGCGTAGACCGGGTCGTCCGCTTCCAGCAGCTTGAACGGGCTGGTCACGCGCGCCCACTGAAAACCACCGAACACGATGTAGTCGGCATAGTTCGGTGCGGCGCCGCCGATGAAGGGCTGCTTCTTCAGGGCCTGCCGCATCGGCTCGAGCGATTTGCGGAAGGCGACCACGCCGGCATCGCGGCCCGACATCACCTCTTCCAGACTCTTGCCGAAACGCGCCTCGCGCGACTGGCGGAAATAGGCGGCGTCCACCGCGTCCAGATTCTTCGGAATGTCGGCGATGATCAATGGAAAGATGCCGCCGACGATGGCGATGTCGCCCCAGGCATTGAGCATGCGCGCCATGGCGCGGCCGCCCTCGCCGCCGAACAGCGACGGACGGTCCGGAAAATGATCCTCAAGATAATTCGCGATCGTCCAGGAATCGACCACCGGCTGGTCGTGATGCAGCAGCACCGGAACCTTCTCCGAGCCGTGCGGCGCGATCGCGCTCTTCTCGGTGAAGCGCCAGGGCAGCGTTTCCGCCGAAAGGCCCTTGTGCGCCAGCGCCATCCGCGTGCGCCAGCAGAACGGGCTGAACGGTCGCGAGGGATCGGTGCCGACAAGTTCGAACAGTTTGAACGACATGAAAGGGGTCTCCCGGTATTCCGTCATTGCGAGCGAAGCGAAGCAATCCAGGACTGCCGCCGCGGAAACATTCTGGATTGCTTCGCTTGCGCTCGCAATGACGGATGTGGCGGGAGCTAGCGCCCGTTCGTGCGCAGCAGTCTCTCGCCGTCCTCCGTCACCGCGATCACCAGCCCCATTCCGGGCAGCGTCTCGCGCGCGACATAGCCGCGGTCGGCGGCGTCTTCCCAGATGGTGAGGCGCGGGCACGAGGTCTTCCAGGTCGCGATCACCTCGGCATAGGCGCGGGGCTCACGCGCAACCCATTCGACGAAGTCCAGCACCAGCGGGTCGGCAGTCTCGCTCATTGCAAACCTCCCTTGTCGAAGGCGGCCAGCACGGGCGTGCGGACCAGCAGCCAGCCGCCATAGGCAATATAGTAGCAGGCGATAGTGGTGATCAGCTTCATCGACCAGGCCACGAATTGCTGGTCGGTCATGGCCTCGAGGATGCGCCGCGCCAGCGTGGTGCCGAGCATGGACGCCGCGATCGCGACCCCGGCGAGCACGGGATCGAGCGTCGCCGCCTGGTCGATGATGCTGCCGAAATAAATCAGCTTGGTGAAATGGCTGACGAGCTGGCACATCGCCTTGGTCGCCACCTTCTCGCGCCGGCCGAAATCGCCGCCGAGGAAGAAAGTGTCGAGCAGCGGCCCCGATACGCCGGTCATCAGCATGAGGCCCATGCAGATCGTGCCGTAGACGGTGCCTTGCCAGAGTCGATCGGGATCCGGCTTGATGTTCGGCGGCAGCAGCCGCGCCATGAACGGCGTGATGCCGAGCAGCAGTAGCGCGACCGGCTTGTCCGGCACGTAGCGGGTGAGCGACCACGCCGCAAGCGCGACGGCGGCGCCGACCATATAGTTCGCGACCGGCCGCCAGCGGATATGCGCGCGCCAGAGAAAGGCCCGCCAGCCGTTCGAGGCCATCTGCGTGATCGCATGCAACACCATCGCTGTCGGCAGCGGCATCAGAGCCAGCAGCACGCCGATCAGGATCAGCCCTCCCGCCATCCCGAACAGCCCCGACAGGAACGCGGTGCCGACCATCAGCAATCCAAGGGCAGCGATCATGATGGGCGTCACGCAAAAATCTCCGATTGGCCTTCTCCCCGCTCGCGGCGCGAAGCGAAGGGAAACGTGCCCCGCTTGCCCCGTCTACGCAAACTGAGTTATCTTGGCCTGGCATCAGCTTTCCTGAGGGTTGGTCATTTGCGGCGCTTGCTGTTTCTCAACGGCATCAAGGCATTCGAAGCCGCGGCGCGGGCCGGCAGCTTTGCCGCGGCCGGCCTTGAGCTGAGCGTATCGGCGGCGGCGGTCAGCCGCATGGTGCACATCCTGGAAGAACGGCTCGGCGTCGCGCTGTTCGAGCGCAAGGCCAACAAGCTGCTTCTCACGCAGGCGGGCCGCGCCTACCAGAGCGGGCTGACGCCGATCTTCGACGCGCTCGCAAGCCTCACCGCCCAGGTGACGGCGCCCTCGAGCGTCCGCGTGCTCACCATCGGCATCGGCCACACCTTTGCGATGCGCTGGCTGATCCCGCGCCTGTCGGAGTTTCGCAACGAGGAGCCCGACATCGAGGTGCGCTTCACCACCGGCGGCGCGTCGGTGCCGTTCGGCGAGGACTGGAGCTGCGGCATCCAGCTCGGGACCGGCGACTGGCCGGGGCTGGTCGCCGAGCCGCTGTTCGCCGGCGACCTCACACCGGTCTGCGTGCCCCGCCTCGCGTCCTCGCTGAAGCGCCCGGCCGATCTTAGGGGACCGAGCCTGATCCGCGTCGCGCATTCGCCCGAGGACTGGCCGATCTGGCTCAAGGCCGCGAACCTCGCGCGCATCAACGCGCGGGGACCGGAGTTCCAGTTCTACGGTCAGGCGCTTCAGGCTGCCGCCGACGGGCTCGGCATCGCCATGGGCATTCGGCCCTATATCGACGACGATCTCGCCGCCGGCCGGCTGGTGGCGCCATTCGAGCTCTCGGTGCCCAAGGGCATGCGCTGGTACCTGCTTTATCGCAGCTTCCAGACCGAGCAGCGCGACTTTGCCGCGTTCCGCCGCTGGATCATGCGCGCGGCGTCGGAACCCGCCGCCCGTCCCGCCCGGCGGACCGGCCGCACCAGCGCGCGGAACTGATCATCCACACGAACAGGTTTGCTGAAGCCGCGCGCCCGGAATGCGGTGCACCTCTCCCGCTTGCTTGCGGGGGAGGTCGGCGCGAAACGCCGGGTGAGGGTTCCCTCCACGTTGGGGAATCTCTCTGTGGAAACACCCCGCCCCAACCCTCGCCCGCAAGCGGGAGAGGGAGCGCACCGGGTTTGCGGAACCGAATTCATTGGTCCGCAGACAAAAAAGCCCGCCGCTTGTGAACGGCTTCACATTCTGAAATCCGCAAACGTGGTCCCCTGACCCTCCAACAAGGCGCTCGAACAAAACATTTTGGGGACTGCAATGACGACCCTCTACGACGGCTTTGACATCGAATCCTTCGAAGCTGGCCAGGGGCTGTGGCACGCCCGTATCAGGCGTGCCGATTTCAGCCCGGTTGCCATCGACGGCGTGCTGTTTCCGGCCATGGAAGTCGGCTTCGCCTGGCCCGATCCCGATGCCGCCATTGCCCATGCCAAGCATCACATCGATCGCTTCCGCCGGCGGGCCGACGACAGCGACGACGAATAAGCGAGCGGGACTGCAGGCGACCAAGGAACGGCGCAGGGTCAAAGGGGGCAATCGATCATGTCAGTCATCGAATTCGAAGACACGCCGCGGCCGAGGATTTACACCCGCAATGTGTTGTCCAGCTGCCCGGAATGCGACGGCGATCTCGCCGTGCTCCGGGTGATCGGCGGCCGTGCCGGAAGCGAGTATTGGGCCATGCGCTGCACGGATTGCGGCGGCATCCATCTCGACATCCTCGAGCCGCATCAGGCAGCCGGGGACGATGAGGGACCGTCGCCGGCGGCCTAATCGCGAGATCCGGGATCTCAAGGCCTGCCGTGATCCCAAGCCTGCTGCCAACCTGCTGTCAGCAGTCTGATCCGGGAAGGGCATTCGCTCTTTATTGCGAGGCGGACTCGCCCCATATTCGGAGCATGGCGAAGAAACCTGCATCCTCCGAAAAATCCGGCAAATCCCCCAAGACCAAGGCTCCGAACGCCAAGGCGCCGAATTCCAAGGCGTCCCGCCCGGACGTGCAGCCGATCGGGCCGGCGCTGGCCGAGTTGCTCAATCCCGCGATCAATCGCGGCGATGCCGGGCTCGGATCGGGCACCGGCCTGCAGCCGCCGCCGGACAATTCGCGCGACCGCCGCTCCGGAGGCGAGGCCGCCGCGCATCGCGCGCGGGCCTCGACGCCGAAGGAGTTTCCGCAGGACATCGCAAAGGGCAGCGCGACTCGCGGCTTACCCCTCTCCCCGGCCCTCCCCCACAAGGGGGGAGGGAGCAGAGAGGCCGAAGGTCTTGGCGAGGCGCCGCAGGCCAATTACGGAACCGCGGCCACGATCCCGACGCTCGATCCGGAGCTGGCGCGGCAGCTCGGCCTTCCCACCGAAGAGGACGACGCCGAAGCCCTGGCGCGTCCGCCGCGCAGCAAGATGGAGGCGCTCGGCGTCAAGGCGACCGCCGACGCGCTGGAGTCACTGATCCGCGAGGGACGGCCGGAGTTCCGCAAGGACGACGGCTCCACCAGGGTGTGGACCCCGCATCGGCCGCCGCGGCCGGAAAAGTCCGAAGGCGGCGTGCGCTTCGAGATCAAGTCGCACTACGAGCCGCGCGGCGACCAGCCGACTGCGATCGCCGAGCTGGTCGAGGGCATCAACCGCAACGACCGCTCGCAGGTGCTGCTCGGCGTCACCGGCTCCGGCAAGACCTACACCATGGCCAAGGTGATCGAGGCGACACAGCGCCCCGCCATCATCCTGGCGCCGAACAAGACGCTCGCCGCCCAGCTCTATGGCGAGTTCAAGAGCTTCTTCCCCGACAACGCGGTCGAGTATTTCGTCAGCTATTACGACTATTACCAACCGGAAGCGTATGTCCCTCGCACGGACACGTACATCGAAAAGGATTCCTCGATCAACGAGCAGATCGACCGCATGCGCCACTCGGCGACGCGCGCGCTGCTCGAACGCGACGACGTCATCATCGTTGCCTCGGTGTCGTGCATCTACGGTATCGGCTCAGTCGAAACCTACACCGCGATGACCTTTGCCCTGAAGAAGGGCGAGCGCATCGACCAGCGCCAGCTCATCGCCGACCTCGTCGCGCTCCAGTACAAGCGCACCCAGGCCGATTTTACCCGCGGCACATTTCGTGTGCGCGGCGATGTCATCGACATCTTCCCGGCGCACTATGAAGACCGCGCCTGGCGCGTGAACCTGTTCGGCGACACCGTCGAGACCATCGAGGAGTTCGACCCGCTCACCGGCCACAAGCAGGACGAGCTCGAATTCATCAAGATCTACGCCAACTCCCACTATGTGACGCCGCGCCCGACGCTGGTGCAGGCGATCAAGTCGATCAAATCCGAATTGAAGATGCGGCTCGACCAGCTCCACGACCAGGGCCGCCTGCTGGAAGCGCAGCGGCTGGAGCAGCGCACCACGTTCGACCTCGAGATGATGGAGGCGACCGGAAGCTGCGCCGGCATCGAAAACTATTCGCGCTATCTCACCGGGCGCCTGCCCGGCGAGCCGCCGCCGACGCTGTTCGAATATGTGCCCGACAACGCGCTGGTGTTCGCCGACGAGAGCCACGTCACCGTTCCCCAGATCGGCGGCATGTTCCGCGGCGACTTCCGCCGCAAGGCGACGCTCGCCGAATATGGCTTCCGCCTGCCCTCCTGCATGGACAACCGCCCGCTGCGCTTCGAGGAATGGGACATGATGCGGCCGCAGACGATCGCGGTCTCCGCCACGCCCAGCGCCTGGGAGATCAACGAGAGCGGCGGCGTGTTCGTCGAGCAGGTGATCCGCCCCACCGGTCTGATTGATCCTCCCGTCAACATCCGCCCGGCCCGCACCCAGGTCGACGACCTCGTCGGCGAGGTCCGCGCCACCGCGAAGGCCGGCTATCGCTCGCTGATCACGGTGCTGACCAAGCGCATGGCGGAGGACCTCACCGAATATCTGCATGAGCAGGGCATTCGCGTCCGCTACATGCACAGCGATATCGACACCATCGAGCGCATCGAGATCATCCGCGATCTGCGCCTCGGCGCGTTCGACGCGCTGGTCGGCATCAATTTGCTGCGCGAAGGCCTCGACATTCCCGAATGCGCGCTGGTTGCGATCCTCGACGCCGACAAGGAAGGTTTTTTGCGCAGCGAGACCTCGCTGATCCAGACCATCGGCCGCGCCGCGCGCAACGTCGACGGCAAGGTGATCCTCTATGCCGACCAGATGACGGGCTCGATGGAGCGCGCCATCGCCGAAACCGACCGCCGCCGCGAGAAGCAGGTCGAGTACAACACGGCGCATGGCATCACGCCGGAGAGCATCAAGAAGTCGATCGGCGACATCATGAACAGCGTCTACGAGCGCGATCATGTGCTGGTCGAGATCGGCGGCCATGACATGACCGACGACGTCATCTCGATCGGCCACAATTTCGAGGCCGTGCTCGGCGATCTCGAAACAAGGATGCGCGAGGCCGCCGCCGATCTGAACTTCGAGGAAGCCGCGCGGCTGCGCGACGAGGTCAAGCGCCTGCGCGCCACCGAGCTCGCGGTGGTCGACGATCCCACCGTCAAGCAGCGCACGGTGCAGGGTAAAGCCGGCGCCTATGCGGGCGCGAAGAAATACGGCGACGCCGCTAACCTGCCGGTCAGCGCGCTGAAGAACAAGAGCGCTGCCACGGCGCTCAAGGCGAGCGGCAGCAAGGGCTCGCGAATCCACAAGCCGCATCTCGACGAGATGCACGGCCCGGAGTCGTTGCCGTATCGGGGCGACCGCGCGCTGCCCTCAAAACCGTTCGGCGGCGAAAGCCGCATCATCCAGCCGACGGATTCGCGGCAGTCAGGCCCGGAGTTTGGGCCATCGCCGCGGTCGAGCGGAGGGGCGCCGGGGCATAGAGGTGGTTGGAAGAAGAGATAGGGGGCGCGGAGCGCCGGCGCCGCCCATGGTTATTGATGGCGGCATCCGAGAATGATGAGAACGCGCACTCACCCCACGCTTGCCGCCAGCAGCGACAGCAGCAGCACTGACGCCACCAGCTGCATCGACGTCGCGGGCTTGGCGCGCCAGCAGGCGATCTTGTCGGAGAAGGACAGGCTGGCGTCGAAGAACAGCGGTTCGTAGGCGTTTTTTGCAAATCCCGGGAATGTCGATCCCGCCCAGATGGCGAGACAGCTGTAGAAGATCGACGCCATCGCGATGGTGAGGACATGATTGCCACCGCGGTCATGTCCCAGGAGTTTTACCATCAGCGACGCCGCGGCGAAGATCGGAAAACCTTGAAGGATCGTGGTGAGCGCAAAGCCTTCGAGCCAGTTGAGCGGGCCGGATTTCGACGCGGTGATGAAGGGCATGATGCGCTCACCCCACGCTCGCCGTCACCACCGCCATCACCGACAGCAGCAGCACGATCGTCATCAGTTGCAGCGAGGCGACCGGCTGGGTGCGCCATGCCGTGATTTTTTCGGCGAGCGACAGATGGGCCTCGAAGAACTTCGGTTCGTAGACGGTCTTGAAGAATGTCGGGAAGCTCGGCCCGAAGGTCACCGCAAGCAGCGCATGGGCGAGTGAGGCGATGGCGACGAAGATGGCGACGCCGGGATCGCCGACCAGGTCGTGATTGCCGACCAGCTTGAGCAGGAAGGCGGCGGCGGCGAAGGTCGGGAAGCTCTGCAGCGTCGCGGTCAGCGCGAGGCCTTCGATCGCGTTGTACAGGCTGGACTTTCTGACTCTGGCGATGGCGGCCATGGCACGCTCCCTGATGACATGGGGAGGACGATAGCCACAGGGGAAAGCGCGCGATGTGAGCTGGCTCACGCCCGGCCCAGAGCCCGGGACGTGAGGCAGCCGGGACAGGCTCAAAGCTGGCGAAAGAAAACGAGATAGATGGCGAGGCCGATCGTCGAGAATGACAGCAAGACGCCGATCCAATTGTATTTGACGCCCGCAGAACGGGAAGCCTTCCCCAGAAAAGCGACGACGAAATACAGGAACAGGATTGCGAGGACTAAACCCCACAAGGACTTCCCGACGTCCATCGTTCCCTCGCCTGGTTCAATCCCAGCGTTCGCGAATGGAATTTACCATCGAAGCATGCCGGATAGAAGACGGCGGGAGCACAGTTTTCCGTGCCGTTACAGCTTGCCCTGGCCGTTGACCTGGCTCTGCTGTTGTCGCTGCCTCTCCTGCTCTTGCTGCTCCTTGGCATGGTGGCGGCCGTAGAGGCAGCCGGCGGCGGCGCCGAGGACGCCGTGATGGCCGGCATAGTGGCCGGCGACGCCGCCGACGACGGCGCCCTTGATGCAGCCCTTGGCGTTGGCGGCGGAGGTCGCGCCACAGATGAGAAGTGCGGCGGCGATGGCGGCAAGGGATTTCATGGATCGATGTCTCCGGATCGGTGTCGCAATCTCAACGGGCACGGACCCGTCCCTGTTCCCGTGTTCGCTGCCGCGCGTTGGGCAGCGCGAGCCCATGCAGCCGAACGCCGTGCGAATTCGTGTAGGCGCACGGTAACTCAACCGCCAGTTGCAGTCATGAACCTGGCATTGCGTTTGCGCGTCAAATCGTCTGCAACATCCCCTGTGGTTTTGCGGATTGCCGGTGTCCGAAGCCGCGCGTTAGCTTTGCGCAAACTCCACACGGCCAATGAGGACGGGCGGAATGACGGTCGAGAAGCTCAATCGCCAGCGCGTGCTGCACCTGCTCGACGCCATCGGGCGCAGCGATCTCGAGGCCGCGCTGTCGTGCTGCACCGACGACGTCGATTTTCTCACCCACGCGCCGATCGACGTGCTGCCGCACATGGGCCCCTGCCACGGCAAGAAGGAGCTCGGCGAATTCTGGCGCACCGTGCAGGAGCGATACGCCGAAATCCGCTACGAGGTGCCGCAGATCGTCGCCGAAGGCGACACGGTCGCGGCCTATCTGCGCGTGTTCTTCAGGAAGCGCAGCCACGACCGCATCATTCAGGTCGACATGGCCATATTCTACACTTTCCGCAACGGCCAGGTGGCGCAGATCCGCGAGATCATCGATTCCTACGACTTGGTGCAGCAGGTGCTGGAACGTGAGATCGGCCCGCTGATCGTGGGCGAGCGGGTGGACGGGGGCTAGCTCTCTCCAAACCGGCCCGGACCGGGAAAATACGGGCTCCTATTGTAAATCTCACACGCCGGGATCAATTGTGCATTGCGAAAACGTGAATTGCGTTTTGGCCGAATTGGCGTATTTTGTTCGTATACAAATGAGTTGAGCGACCCCGCGGCACCATTTCTGTGCGCTGGGGTTGATTTTTGTTTTTGCAAGCCAGCTTCAGGACTGCCCAAAATGACAGAGCACAGCCTCTGGCGTTTCTCGCGCGCATTGCACCGCGCGATCAACGACCGGCATTTCGAGGACATCGAGGCCCTGATCGACGAGGACGTCGAGTGGGCGCTCTACGGCCCGATCGACATGTTTCCGTTCCTCGGCGCGCGCCAGGGCAAGGATGCCGTGCTCGATGTCATCCACCAACTCGCCGACAATTTCGAGGTCCGCCGCTTCGACCGCGAGAGCATCATGCTCGGCGTCGATTCCGCCGCCTCGATGCTGCGCTATTCGCTGACCGCGCTGGATTCCAACAAGCCGATCAGCTTGCGAGTGGCGCAGTTCGCCCAGTTCAGGGCAGGCAAACTCACCAGCATGCGCGTGCTGATCGACACGTTCGATCTGGTCGAGCAGGCACTCGGCCGCGCCATTCATCTGCCGAAGATGACCGGCGTCGGCTGAACGGAACACCAACGGGCCCCGCACTTCGGGACCGATGGCTGATGCTCCCCGCGACGCGTCCTGGCCTCCAGCCCCGCCGGATGCAATCGTGGAGAAGCTCGTCATGGGGCGCGCGCCTTTCGCGCGGCCCGTTGGTTCGCGCTTGATGGAGCCGCCACAATTTCGCGACGATGGTTCCGCATCCTCGGCGAGAACTGGGCTGACGGGCAGGACGATGGAATTCTCGACAGGGTTTGGCTTGACCAGGCTGCCGATGCTGGCGGCCGCTTTCATCTTGGGATCGGTGCTGACGGTGTCGGCGCAGATCATTCCGCCCTTCTCCCCCGGCCCGGCCGCAGCGCCCGACGACGAGGCCGAGACGGCGGAGGCCCCTGATGTCAACGATCCCGACGTGCTGAGCGGCATCGACGTCGACAAGCTCGACTGGGGCCAGCTCGCGATCGACGCCGGGACGCTCAACGACATCATCGCCGCCAAGAAGCGCGCGCAGGCCGCCGCCAAGGACGGGCTGAACTGGGCGACGAACGCCAACGCCAACGGCACCTCGGCCGTGACGGTGAAGCAGTCGGTATCCTCATTCTGGGACGCCCGCATCGGCGCCGACATGACGGTGACGAGCGAGCCGCGGACGATGTCCGAGCTGCTGGCACAGAAGGCCACCAATGGCGGCAACGTGCCTCAATCGTCCGGCAGCGCCTGGGCGGCTGCGACCGCGCCGGGCGCAGGCGCGATCTGGGACAAGACCGCGGTGGAGGCCCGCGTCGATCCCGGCGCCGAACAGAGCAAACTCGGGGCGGCGCTGATCAAATCGGTGCCGCTATCGGGCGACACGTCGCTGACGCTCCAGAACGGCTACAGCGTCAACCAGCAGGGCACCACGGCGCTCCCCGGAGTCGGCGGTCACATCACGCGGAATTACGAGACCGAGCAGTCGGCCAAGGTCACTCTCACCGACACCGGCACCAGCATCACCGCGGGCCAGTCGCTGTCGACCACCGACGACAAATGGCTGCGCAAGGTCGGCGCCGAGCAAAAGCTGTTCGACAACGTCACCGTCTCCGGCTCGGTCGGCGAAACCTCGCAAGGGGCGATCAACAAGAGCCTGACGGCGGGTTTCAAGAAGAGCTGGTAGTTGGGCGCTAATCTTTCTCCTCATCCTGAGGAGCGCGCTCTTGCGCGCGTCTCGAAGGATCGAGGCCCCCGCTGCTACAGTTGGGCCTGCATGGTTCGAGACGCGCTTCGCGCTCCTCACCATGAGGAGCTACAAAGTTCGCCGGTGCGGCCGCGTTCAGACTTCCGTAACCATACGCCACGGCAAAGCCCCCGAATGGACCGCCCTTGCCGCACCTCGGCCAAGTTGCGGCCAAAATCCGACGCCCTAGTCCCAGGCTGACGTCGTCGTGCGGGGGACACTCGCGCTGCGCTCAACGCGAACAGGGGAATAACGATGAACGCCATGCGTCCGGAAAAGACCGAAACCACCGAGACCGAGACCATCGACACCAACCTCGCCGCCGTGACGGAAGTCGAAGCCGGCATCCGTGACTTCGTCCGCAACGACATCGCCTATCTGCGCCGTCCGGCAGCGACCGCCACGGACGCGCCGCCGCTCGATCCGAGCGCGGAGGCCACCGTCACCAACGTCAACTCGCTGATCCAGCGCGTCGCCGGCACCTCGCTCGCCGAGATCGAGAATCTGATCTCCGAGCTTGAGAGCCTGCGCGACCTGCTCCACGCCGAAGGCCAGCGCGTCCAGCGCGAGATCTCCGGCTACGCCCAGCTCAGCCAGGCCGCGATGAAGTCGACCCGCATGATCGCCGACAACGTCTCGCAGTGGAAGCGCGCCGCCGACGGCCTGCGCAACAGCTGATCGCTGACATCACGCATCACCGGCCGCCGCGTTCCGAAAGGGGCGCGGCGGTTTTGAGTCTGGGGGGCACCCTCAATGTAACGTCATCATCCGCGAAGGCGGATGATCCAGTATTCCAGAGGCGGTGATGTGCTACCGAGACGCCGCGGCGTACTGGATGCCCCCGCTTTCGCGGGGCATGACAGCGGAGGGTTTTGAACCCCCCACCGCCACCCGACGACTAACGCCAAGCGCTCCTGCCATCGCGGCGGGCCCGGGGACATGTCATGGAAAGCATTCGGCCCGACACCACCGACCCGATACCGCTGCGGCCCGCGCCGAACCAGTTCGGCACGATCATGCTGCGTTTTGTCGGATTGCTGGCGGTTGCGATCGCGATATTGGCGTTCGTCTATAGCCGCTGAGGGCGGAGGCCGCGTTGCGGCCCCGCGGAGTTAACGAAATCTTACCGGGCGGCTTCCACGGTCGAGGCTTCCAGGGTGTAGGCGCCGTCGGCATAGCCCTTCACCACCATGCCGGCGACCAGCATCACGGCCAGCGTCGCGGTAGCAAAGATGAATCCGACCAGCTTGAGTGCGCCGCGGTCTGCCATGGTCCTCGTCCCCTGTACTCTGCCCAGTTCGTTCAAATAGACAGCGACAGGTTCATAATTGGTTAGCAACTCGATGGTTCCGCACACTGCTTCGCGGGAAAACCATGTTGCGCAGGCTTATGGCAGCCCCCCGGAATCGCGTCCATAGCGCGGAAGCAACACTCGCACGCTGTTTTCGCCGTTCATCCTGGAACGAATCTAACCGCCGTTCGCACGCATCGGCACGAAGGCCGTTGCGGTGATGGCGTAGACGTCCTCGCCTCGCTGGTTGGTGCCGGTGGTGCGCGCGGTCAGGATGCCCCAGCCGGGTCGCGAGGCGGAGCTGCGTTTGTCGATGACGACGTTGACGTAGGTGACGATGTCGCCGGCGAGCACCGGCCTGATCCAGCGCAAATCGCGAAAGCCGGGCGACGGGCCCCACACCGCGACCTCCTCGCCGCGCGAAACGGCTTCCCGCGCCAGACGCTGGCCGTCGGCGACAAGCAGGCTCATGCAGGCCGAGCCGACATGCCAGCCCGAGGCCGCGAGCCCGCCAAACAAGGAGTTCTTGCCCTCCTCCTCGTCGAGGTGAAAACGCTGCGGATCGAACTTTGCGGCGAATGTCTTGATCGACTCCGCCGTGAACGTATAGGCGCCGATCTCGCGGCGATGCCCAATCTCGATCTCCTCGAAAAACGGCATCAGACCGCCCCCTCGCGCCGCTTGATCAGGATCGGCGACGTCATCTCGCACAGCGCATCACCCCTGGCGTTACGCACGGTGCATTTGAACTTGACGATGCCGAGCTCCGGGCGGCTCTTCGAGGTGCGGGCCTCCACGACATCGACATCGAGCATGAGGTCGTCGCCTGGCCTCAAGGGCGACAACCACCGCACTTCGTCGACGCCGGGAGATCCCAG
Source organism: Bradyrhizobium canariense (assembly GCF_019402665.1). Taxonomy (GTDB): domain Bacteria; phylum Pseudomonadota; class Alphaproteobacteria; order Rhizobiales; family Xanthobacteraceae; genus Bradyrhizobium; species Bradyrhizobium canariense. The sequence goes on along the minus strand of NZ_VSST01000049.1, from coordinate 42,277 downwards.
CGAAGCGGCGCGGGTAATGAAACCGTCGGCCATCATCCGCATCATCAGCGAACAGAGATGCCAGCCCGAGCCGGACAGGCCCCGCAGCATGCTCTTGCTGGCGGCCTCCTCGTCGAGGTGCATCGGCTGCGGATCGAACTCGGCGGCAAAGGCCACGATCTCGTCGCGCGTGACATGGCGCGGGCCGAATGTTCCGAACCGGCCGGGCGGGAAATCTTCGAAGGTCAGGGTCATCTTGGGAAAGGTTTGAGGAAATGACAGATTGTGGCCGCACTTTGCGGCAATCTCAACCCGCCGGCCCGCATGGCTCGTGCTACATTCGGCGCGCCGGCGTCGGTCTTGAGTCGGATCGATCAGGGGCCACGATCCATTTGCAAGGCCCGACAACACCCGAATTGCCCTGGGGAGAGCAATGTTTTCATTCAGCGATCTGTTTCAATGGGACCGCTTTATCACGCCGACGATCATCAAGACCTTCTACTGGCTGGTGATCGCGCTGATCTGCCTGTTCGGCCTCTCTGGCATCTTCTCCGGCCTCGCAATGATGGCGATCAGCCCGTTCGGCGGCTTCCTGATGCTGCTGTCGTCGATCGCCAGCGTCGTCGTCGGAATCGTGTTCTCGCGCATTCTCGCCGAGCTGATCCTGATCATCTTCCGCATCAACGAGCATCTCGGCGCGATCAGGGATCAGGGCGGCGGGGTGCGGTGAGGCAAGCGCAGGTGCCGTAGGGTGGGTTAGCCGAAGGCATAACCCACCAACTTCGTTCCGCAAACGAGGAAGCATGGTGGGGTACGCTGCGCTAACACACCCTACGAACCTATCCAGATCTTACGTATTGAACCTGAAATGCATCACGTCGCCGTCGGCGACGACGTATTCCTTGCCTTCGAGGCGGAGCTTGCCGGCATCGCGGGCGCCGGCTTCGCCGCCGAGCGCGACGTAGTCTTCATACGCAATGGTCTCGGCGCGGATAAACCCCTTCTCGAAGTCGGTGTGGATCACACCGGCCGCGCCCGGCGCCTTGGTGCCGCGATAGATGGTCCAGGCGCGCGCTTCCTTCGGGCCCACCGTGAAATAGGTGATGAGGTCGAGCAGCGTGTAGCCGGCGCGGATCAGGCGATCGAGGCCGGCCTCTTCGAGACCCAGCGTCTCCAGGAAGTCGGCGCGTTCGTCACGTGAGATGGTGGCGATCTCGGATTCGATTTTTGCCGAGATGACGACGGCGATGGCGCCTTCCTTGGCGGCTTGGTCCTGCACCGCCTTCGAGAACGAATTGCCTGATGCGGCCGAGCCTTCCTCGACGTTGCAGACGTAGAGCACGGGCTTGGACGACAGCAGGCCCAGCATGCCGAAGGCGCGCTCCTCCTCGGCCTTGCGCTCGACGAGACGCGCGGGCTTGCCCTCGCGCAGCAGCACCAGGGTGCGATTGACGAGGTCGAGCTGCTCCTTGGCGTCTTTGTCGTTGCCCTTGGCCTTCTTGGCCAAATTGTCGACGCGCTTTTCGAGGCTGTCGAGATCGGCGAGCATCAGTTCGGTCTCGATGGTCTCGATGTCGGCGAGCGGGGCGATCTTGCCCTCGACATGGGTGATGTCGGAATCCTCGAAGCAGCGCACGACATGCGCGATGGCGTCGACCTCGCGGATGTTGGCGAGGAACTGGTTGCCGAGGCCTTCACCCTTGGACGCGCCGCGCACGAGGCCGGCGATGTCCACGAAGGTCAGCCGGGTCGGGATGATCTGGCCCGACTTGGCGATCGCTGCGAGCTTATCGAGCCGCGGATCCGGCACAGCGACCTCGCCGACATTCGGCTCGATCGTGCAGAACGGATAGTTCGCCGCCTGCGCCGCGGCCGTCTCGGTCAGCGCGTTGAACAAGGTCGATTTGCCGACATTGGGCAATCCGACGATCCCGCATTTAAATCCCACGAGCGTTAATCCTTGCCGTTGTCGTCCTTGGTCAAAAATCCCTTCGCCTGCATGGCGAGGTGCACCCTGTTGGCGAAAGTCGCGTCCGTGCCCTTGGCAACCAGTGCCGCGTGCTCGGCCACCGCGTCGCAGAGCGTCGCCACCCAGTCGTTGTCCGCTTTGGCGAAGTCCGACAGCACGTGGCCGTGCACCAATTCCTTCACGCCGGGATGACCGATGCCGAGCCGCACCCGGCGGTAGTCGTTGCCGATATGGGCGGAGATCGAGCGCAGGCCATTGTGGCCGGCGATGCCGCCGCCGATCTTCACCCGCACCTTGCCCGGCGGCAGTTCGAGTTCGTCATGGAATACGGTGACGTCGCCCGGCGCGATCTTGAAGAAGCTTGCCGCTTCTTGAACGCTGCGGCCGGACTCGTTCATGTAGGTCATCGGCTTGAGCAGGATCACGCGCTCGGTGCCGAGCGTGCCTTCCGAGGTCTCGCCCTGAAACCTGCGGCGCCAGGGTGCGAACCCATGACGCCGCGCGATCTCGTCGACGGCCATGAAGCCGACATTGTGCCGGTTACGTGCGAATTTCGGGCCGGGATTGCCGAGCCCAACAAACAGTCGCATGACGCGGCGCGCCCCTCGCTCGGCGCGCGGTCAGGGACCGCGCGCCAGCTTTGAGAGATTACTTCTTCTTGTCGCCGCCGGCGGGGGCCTTGGCAGCCGGGGCCTTGGCAGCCGCTGCCGGAGCAGCAGCACCCGCAGCCGGAGCAGCACCAGCCGCCGGAGCAGCAGCACCCGCAGCCGGAGCAGCAGCCGCAGCCTTCTGCTCTTCGGCGTAGCCGGACGGCGGCACGATGGTGACGAGGGTCGCGTCCTCGGAGGTCAGCGCCTTCACGCCGGCCGGCAGCTTGATGTCGGAGAGATGCAGCGAGTGGCCGATCTCGAGCGAACCGACGTCGGCCTCGATGAACTGCGGGATGTTCTCCACGCCGCACTCGAGCTCGATCGCGTGCGCAACGATGTTCACGGCGCCGCCGCGCTTCACGCCGGGCGAACCTTCAGCCTTCACCACGTGCAAGGGAACGCTGATGCGGATGGTGGCGCCTTCGCCGAGCCGCATGAAGTCGACGTGGATCGGGAAGTCCTTGACCGGATCGAGGTGGTAGTCGCGCGGAATCACGCGGTGCTTGTTGCCTTCGAGGTCGATGTCGACCAGCGTGGTCAGGAACCGGCCGGCGAGGATGCGCGAGCGCAGTTCGCGATCGTCAACCGAGATGGTCAGCGGGGGCTGGTTGTTGCCATAGATCACTCCGGGCACTCTCCCGGCGCGACGCTCAGCCCGGGCGGCCCCCTTGCCGCTCTTCGGACGTGCGGTCGCCTTCAATTCCTTGACGGTCGCCATAACGTTAAGTCCTTGTTTTTGCAAAAGTTAATGGGCCGCAACGCGGCCCATGGCATACGCCGCAGCAAGCCTCCAGGGGTGCGGGGGCTGCGGACGTGGCGGGCTTTTACCCGGAAGACGCGGAAATGACAAGGAGAATGGGCTGGTGGGCGGAACCGGATCGCCCGGATGGAGCCGGCGGAGTTAGCCGCCGAGCTTGGCCTCCAGCGCCGCGATGCGCGCCTTCAGAGCCTCGTTCTCCTCACGCGCCAGGCGCGCCATGTCCTTGACCGCCTCAAACTCCTCGCGCTTGACGAGGTCCATGTCGCGCAGGAATTTTTCGGCCTGGGTGCGCATCACCGTGTCGAACTCGCGCTTGACGCCCTGCGCGGCACCGGCGGCATCGTTCATCAGGCGGCCGATCTCGTCGAAAAACCGGTTGTTGGTCTGGGTCATGTCGGTCTCCTGGCGGCTTTCGATGAACTCTGCGCGAACGCGCGGGGAGACAATGGCAATCCGATTGGGCCGGTTCAAGGGCCGATCGGCGGTATCCTTGTCATGCCCCGGTTTCCTTGCAATCGTATTCAACGTCCCTGCATAAGAAGAATCACAAAAGGCGCTCGAGATGATCGACCAGCAGATCGCGATCCCCACCAAGGACGGTCACACCGCAACCTTCATCAGCCATCCCGAACGCGGCGGGCCGTTTCCGGTCGTCCTGTTCTACATGGACGCGCCGGCGATCCGCGAGGAGCTGCGCGACATGGCACGCCGGCTCGCGACATCGGGTTATTACGTGATGCTGCCGAACCTCTATTACCGTTCCGGCGTGATGGAGCTCGGCGCGCTGCCGGCCGATCCGAACGCTCCGGAACGCAAGCGCATGTTTGCGCTGATGGGATCGCTCACGATCCCCATGATCATGGACGACACGCGGGCGCTGCTGACCTATGCCGAGGGCCAGGCGGCCGCGAACACCAAACTGATCGGCACTGTCGGTTACTGCATGAGCGGCCGCTACGCGATCAACGCCGCCACGCATTTTCCCGATCGCGTCAAAGCCGCTGCCTCGGTCTACGGCACGCAACTCGCAACCGACCAGGACGACAGCCCGCATCTCGCGGCCGCCAAGACCAAGGCCGAACTCTACTTCGCCTGCGCCGAGACCGACATCTACGCACCGGCCGAGATCATCGAGCAGGTGAAGCAGGGCATGAGCGGCGCCAAAGCCGAAGTCGAGATCTATCCCGACACCCATCACGGCTTCGCCTTCCCCAAGCGTCCGGTCTATCACCGCGACGCCGCCGAGCGGCATTGGGAGCGTCTGCTGGCGCTCTATCGCCGCAATCTCGTCTAGACATAGAAGGCGCGATGCCCTTTCTGCTCATCGACTTTCCCGCCTTCAAGCCGATCGCGATCGAGATCGGTCCGTTCGCGATCCGCTGGTATGCGCTGGCTTATATCTGCGGCATCGTGTTCGGTTGGCTCTATGCGCGCTCGCTCCTGAAGAAAGAGCGGCTGTGGGGCGGCCCGGCGCCGATGTCGTTGGTGCAGATCGACGACTTCATTCTGTGGGTCACGCTCGGCATCATCCTCGGCGGCCGCACCGGCTATGTGCTGTTCTACAATCTGCCCTTCTTCATCGACCATCCCGCCGCGATCTTCAGGCTGTGGGAAGGCGGCATGTCCTTCCACGGCGGCTTCCTCGGCTGCGTCGTCGCGGTGATGTGGTTCGCCTATCGCAACCGCATCTCGATCCTGTCGCTCGGCGACATCACCACCGCCGTCGCCCCGGTCGGGCTGCTGCTCGGCCGCATCGCCAATTTCATCAATGGCGAATTGTGGGGCCGCACCGCCGGGCCGGAGCTGCCCTGGGCGATGATCTTCCCCAACGATCCCACCCAACTGCCGCGTCATCCGAGCCAGCTCTACGAGGCCGGCATGGAGGGCATTTTGCTGTTCACGGTGCTCGCGATCATGATCCGCTTCGGCGCCCTGAAGCGGCCGGGCATGATCCTCGGCGCGTTCATCCTGATCTATGGTCTGAGCCGGATCGCCGGCGAGCATTTCCGTGAACCGGACGTCCAGCTCGGCTTCCTCTGGGGCGGATTAACCATGGGCATGCTGTTGTCGATTCCGATGCTTATTGTGGGCGGCATACTTATTGTATTGGCAGTGAGGCGCGGTGCGCCCGAGCCCGCAAGGGCTATTCGTTAATTCCTTTTGAGAAGATAGGCCGTGACCGACCAGCCGTTACTCGACGAGATCAAGGCGCTGATCAAATCCTCAGGCCCCATGCCGGTCTGGCGGTACATGGAACTGTGCCTGATGCATCCGCGCTATGGCTATTACGTCTCGCGCGATCCGTTGGGACGAGAAGGCGACTTCACCACCGCGCCCGAGGTCAGCCAGATGTTCGGCGAGCTGTTGGGCCTATGGACCGCCTCGGTGTGGAAGCAGATGGGCTCGCCGCAATTCCTGCGGCTGATCGAGCTCGGTCCTGGCCGCGGCACCATGATGGCCGATGCGCTGCGTGCGCTCCGCGTGCTGCCGCCGCTCTACCAGGCGCTCCACATCCACATGGTCGAGGTCAATCCGGTCCTGCGCGAGCGGCAGAGTGCGACGCTGTCGGGCGTGCGCAACATTGCCTGGCACGACAGCATCGACGACGTGCCGGACGGACCGAGCATCATTCTCGCCAACGAATATTTCGACGTGCTGCCGATCCACCAGATGGTCCGTCACGAGAACGGCTGGCACGAGCGCGTGATCGAGGTGGACGCCAACGGAAAACTTCAATTCGGCGCGGCGGCCGAGCCGACCCCACGCTTCGAGGTGCTGCTGCCGCCTCTGGTGCGCGCCGCGCCCGTCGGGGCCGTGTTCGAGTGGCGGCCCGATGCCGAGATTATGAAGCTCGCCAGCCGCGTGCGCGACCAGGACGGCGCGGCGCTGATCATCGATTACGGCCATCTGCGCAGCGATGCCGGCGACACCTTCCAGGCGATCGCGCGCCACACCTTCACCGATCCCCTGAAGGCGCCGGGCCAAGCCGACGTCACGGCCCATGTCGACTTCCAGGCGCTCGCGCGCGGGGCGGAGGACGTGGGCGCCCGCGTGCACGGGCCGGTGACGCAGGGCGATTTCCTCAAGCGCGTCGGCATCGAGACCCGTGCCGCCGCCTTGATGCAGAAGGCGGCGCCCGACGTTGCCACCGACATTTCGATCGCGCTCAAGCGCCTGACTGAAACCGGGCGCAGCGGCATGGGTTCGATGTTCAAGGTGCTCGGCATCTCTGAGCCGCGCTTGACGGGCCTTGCGGGACTGAGCGATCTCGAACGCGCCGGAGACCATTCATGACGCTTGCCTCCTCGCTGCTCTCAGCGGTGCCCGGCCTGCGCCACGCCTTCTTCACCCGCGAGGGCGGCGTCTCGGGCGGCATCTATTCCGCGCTTAACGGCGGGCTCGGCTCCAACGACGATCAGGCCCTTGTCGCGGAGAACCGCCGCCGCATGGCCGAGCATGTCGGCGTCGCGCCGGAACGCTTTCTCAGCCTGCACCAGATCCATTCGCCCGACGTGCTAGTGGCCGACGCTCCGTGGCCGAGCGGGCCGCGACCGAAGGGCGATGCGCTGGTGACGAAGGTGCCCGGCATCGCGCTCGGCGTCTCCACCGCCGACTGCGGGCCCGTGCTGTTCGTCGACCCCAATGCGGGCGTGATCGGCGGCGCGCATGCCGGCTGGAAGGGCGCGCTCACCGGCGTGCTGGAGCAGACCATTTCAGCGATGGAAAAACTCGGCGCCTCGCGGAGCGGCATCATCGCCGCGATCGGCCCGCTGATCCGCCAGGACAGTTATGAAGTCGGCAACGAGTTCGTGGCGCGCTTCATCGAGGCGGATGCGGACAACACGATGTTTTTCATCCCGTCGGTGCGCGAGGGACACGCGATGTTCGACCTCGCCGGCTTCATCCGCAAGCGTCTGGAAGCCGCGGGCATCCTGATGATCGACGATCTCGGTCTGGACACCTACGCCGACGAACGCTTCTTCAGCTACCGCCGCTCGGTGCATCGCAAGGAGCCGGATTACGGCCGCCACGTTCACGCGATCGCGCTCGAAGCGTGAACACAAAGGCAACCCCGTGTCATTCCGGGGCTATGCCTGCGCGCGATGACAGTGGGCTGTGGCGCCCCCGCCCTAGACGTTAATGCGTTTTAACGATATCGCTGCCCTCCATAATGAGGGACGCGTCATTCATCTTGCGCCGCGCAGGTTCGCGCGTGCTGGCGGTCATGCTGCTGACGGCTGCGACCGCGCTTGGCGGCTGTGCCGGTGGCGGTGGTGCCGCAAACTCCTACGCCATGGCGCCGAGCGCCGGCTCCGGAGCGACAGTCGCGTTCGAATCGATCGACGGGCCGCCGCCGCAAGTGTTCGACCGCATGGTCGGCGTGCTCGACACCGAATCCAAGCTGCGCAGCCTGTCCGTGGTCTCCCGCGAGGGGACGGCTGCCTACCGCGTGCGCAGCTACCTCTCCGCCCAGATCGTGCGCGGCAAGACCGTGATCGCCTGGGTCTGGGACGTCTACGACGCCAACCAGCAGCGGGCGCTGCGCCTTTCCGGCGAGGAACCTACGGCGGCCAAGGGCGGCCGCGACGCTGCCCGGGATCCTTGGGGAGCTGCCGACGATCTCGTGCTGCGGAAGATCGCCCAGGCCGGATTCAGCGGACTTTCCAACATGATCAACGGTACGCCGGATGCGCCGGGCTCGGCTCCCGGCTTGCGCGGGCCGGCTGTGGCGAGCGTGATCCCGGAGGCTCCGGCGACCGGGATGCCGGCCTCGGCGCTGGGCTATGCCGAGCGATAACCCCCGCGAAACCACGGCCCCAACTTCCGGCCAAACCGTTGGCCGGATTCGGGATTTCGCAGGGAAAACGTAGCGTCCCGGGTTGCCATTGCAGCCCCCGGCCTGATATTTCCTCGCCCGTCGTAACCGTGCTTCCAGTGGGTATTGTTTGATGTTGAACATCGTGTCCAGCAAAGCGCGGGAGGAAGCGTCCATGTCGGCCAAGAACGGCTCCATCAAGCTCGTCGCCGGCAACTCCAACCCGGCTCTCGCACAGGCCATCGCGCAAGGTCTCGACCTGCCGCTGACCAAGGCGGTGGTACGGCGCTTCGCCGACATGGAGATCTTCGTCGAGATCCAGGAGAACGTGCGCGGCTCGGATGCCTTCGTCATCCAGTCGACCTCGTTCCCGGCGAACGACCATCTGATGGAATTGCTGATCATCACCGACGCACTGCGCCGCTCCTCGGCGCGCCGCATCACTGCGGTGCTGCCCTATTTCGGCTACGCCCGGCAGGACCGCAAATCGGGTTCGCGCACGCCGATCTCGGCTAAACTCGTCGCCAATTTGATCACGCAGGCCGGCGTCGACCGCGTCATGACGCTCGACCTGCATGCCGGCCAGATCCAAGGCTTCTTCGACATCCCGACCGACAACCTCTACGCGGCGCCGCTGATGGTGCGCGACATCAAGGACAAGTTCGACCTCTCCAGGACGATGGTGATCTCGCCCGACGTCGGCGGCGTGGCGCGCGCACGCGGTCTCGCCAAGCGCATCAACACCCCGCTCGCGATCGTCGACAAGCGCCGCGAGAGGGCGGGTGAATCCGAGGTCATGAACGTGATCGGCGACGTCGCCGGCTACACCTGCATCCTGATCGACGACATCGTGGACTCCGGCGGCACGCTGGTGAACGCGGCCGACGCGCTGATCGCCAAGGGCGCCAAGGACGTCTACGCCTACATTACCCACGGCGTGCTCTCCGGCGGCGCGGCCGCCCGGATCACGAACTCCAGGCTGAAGGAACTGGTGATCACCGACTCAATCCTGCCGACCGAGGCGGTGAGCAAGGCCCCGAACATCCGCACGCTGCCGATCGCCAGCCTGATCTCCGACGCGATCGCCCGCACCGCCGCGGAAGAGTCGGTGTCGAGCCTGTTCGACTGAGCACGCTGACCTCGTAGGGTGGGTTAGCCCTGCGGACTGCGCGAAGCGCAGACCGCTCGGCGTAACCCACCACTTCTACCCCCGCGGAAAGTAAGAGGCGGGTTACGGCTGCGCCTAACCCACCCTACGGCTCCCTCACGCGCCGCCGCTCCCCATTGTTGCCAACGACCGCCCATGACATCATCCGAATCCCGAGTCATCTCTGCCCTCTGGATGCCCGATGCCACGCCGGAAATTTGCCTGGGAGAAGCTGTCGGATGACGAGTTGCTCAAGCAACGCCTCTCCAGCCTGAGGGTTACGGTCGAAGGCACCTGGCTCGAGGATTGCGTCAGCACGCTGTACGAGGAGCTCGAGGAGCGCGGCATCCGGCTGCGGCCGCACACCTGGATGTCGAGCGAATGGTTCAGCCCGGGCGGCGTTCCCGGCATCGCCATTCCGTTCTATCTCGCTCATCCCCGCCTGATGAAGCTCGAGAAGAAGATGATGTTCGACGTCGAGGGCGGAACCTGGCGCGAATGCATGGCCATCCTCCGTCACGAAGCGGGCCACGCCATACAGCACGGCTACCAGTTGCAGCGCCGCCGGCGCTGGCAGCAACTGTTCGGCCCGTCGTCGAAACATTATCCGCGCTATTACCGGCCCAATCCGGCCAGCCGGCGCTATGTCCAGCATCTACGGCTCTGGTACGCGCAGAGCCATCCGGACGAGGATTTCGCCGAGACGTTTGCGGTGTGGCTACGGCCCCGTTCGAACTGGCGGACGCGATACGCTGGTTGGCCGGCACTGAAGAAGCTCGAATATGTCGACGAGCTGATGGGCGAGATTGCGGGCAAGCGGCCGCCGATCACGACGCGGGAGCGTGTCGATCCGCTGGGTCGGCTCAGCCAAACGCTGGAAGAGCACTACAAGAAGAAGCAGGCGTTCTACGCCTTCACGCCTCCCAAGACCTACGACCGCGATCTCTCCCGGCTGTTTTCGGCCGATCCGCGGCATCACCGCTCAAAGCCGGCTTCGACCCTGATCAGGCGCCACCGCTCCCAGATCAGGCAATTGGTCGCGCGATGGACCGGCGAGAATCAGCTTACGCTCGATGCCGTGCTTGACGAGATGATCTCCCGCTGCCGCGAGCTCGACCTGCGCGCCGTCGGTCCTGAACAGAAGCTCGTTCTCGACTTCATCGTCCTCGTGACCGCCAAGACGATGCACACGATGTTTGGCCCATCTCGACGAAAATGGATCGCGCTATGAGACGTCTGCGCATTCTGGTGCTCATGCATCCGGACTTCGTGCCGCCGGACTCCAGCGACGGGCACACCGCGCAGGAAATCAATGCGTGGAAAACCGAATACGACGTGGTGAGCACCTTGCGCGCAGCCGGCCATGAGGTTCGACCGCTCGGCGCGCAGGAGGAAATCAAGCCGGTGCGCGAGGCGATCGAGGAGTTCAAGCCGCACGTGGTTTTCACGCTGCTGGAGGAATTCCACAACAACGTCGCCTTCGACCAGCACATCGCGAGCTATCTCGAGCTGATGAAGGTCCCTTATACCGGGTGCAATCCGCGCGGCCTGACCCTGGCCCGCGGCAAGGATCTGTCCAAGACGCTGGTGCATCACCGCCGGATCGCCGCGCCGGCCTTTGCCGTCTTCCCGATGCGCCGCAAGGTGAAACGCCCGACGCGTCTTGCGCTGCCGCTGATCGTCAAGAGCCTGAACATGGATGGCTCGTTCGGCATCTCGCAAGCATCGATCGTCGACACCGACGAGAAGCTGGCCGAGCGGGTCGCCTTCATCCACGAACGGGTCGAATCCGCCGCCATCGCCGAGCAGTTCATCGAAGGACGAGAGCTTTACGTCGGCGTGCTCGGCAACAACCGCTTACGAGTCCTGCCGGTCTGGGAGTTGAAATTCGGCAGCATGGGCGGCCGCTCGTCACGGCACATCGCCACGGAGAAAGCCAAGCACGACACCGACTATCAGGAGAAGGTCGGCATCGTCGACGGGCCTGCGAAGGATCTGGCGCCGGAAGTGACCGCCAGGATCCAGCGGGCCGCGAAACGCATCTACCGGGTGCTTGGCCTCGACGGCTACGCGCGTATCGATTTTCGTCTCACCGCCGACGGCACGCCGTATTTCATCGAAGCCAATCCAAATCCCGAGATCGCCAAGAGCCAGGAATTCGCCACGGCCGCTCTACATGACGGGCTGAAATATCCGGCTCTCCTGCAGCGCATCCTGGCGCTCGGAATCAGCCGCGCCAAAGCGGGCGTGTCATTGGGGTGATGACGGCTGCGATCACCCCTCATCCTTCGGGACGCGCTTCGCGCCCCTCGGGATGAGGGATGGTCGTTGCGCGGCGTTACACGATTCCCGCGGCGACCTGGCCGCGCAGGCGTTCGAGCCCGAGCAATGTCTCCGCACAGGCGGCCGCCACTTCGACGCCCTTGATCGCAAAATGCCTGCGGAAGAAATCGTAGTGCACCTCGGTCTCGTGGAATTGCTGCGGCGTCAGCACCGCGGAGAACACGGGCACCTCGGTACGCAGCTGCACGTCCATCAACGCCTTGATCACGGTGTCGGCGACGAATTCATGGCGGTAGATGCCGCCGTCGACGACGAGGCCGGCCGCGACGATCGCGGTGTAGCGCCGCGTCTTGGCGAGGATCTGCGCATGCAGCGGGATCTCGAACGAGCCCGGCACCTCGAACACGTCGACATGATTGAGGTGGCGCGCTTCTGCCTCCTTCACGAAGGCGATACGGGCCTCCTCGACCACGTCGCGGTGCCAGCAGGCCTGCACGAAGGCCACCCGCTGCGGTTTCGCGAAGCGCGGGTGGTCGGGCGCCGGGTCCTGTGGAACCGGCGGTGGCGTTTGGGTTGGTTGGGAGGTTTCGGCTTGGGGATCTTGCAACATCTGATTCATGGCTTTCCTCAGTTAAGGACCAGAATCAGGGCACACGGAACGACAAACAGCCGCATCCTGCGATGCGTCTGCCACCGACCGTTCTCTTTCATCCGGACTTTAACCGTCGGCTTCGGAGTTGCACCGAATCTGCTGACCCTTCCCCGCAGCAACAGGCTTTGAGGAAGGCGCTCGCGGGCTTGGGCCTTACGGCCCTTACCGCCGGTGGGGACTTTCACCCCGCCCTGAGAACATCGGCCGTCCGGAATGAACGGCCTGACCGAAATATGACGCCGGTTCGGGGCCGCGGCAAGCGGGTTCCGCATGGGAAAATCGCATGGTCCCATACCGCGAAGGCGGTCCAGGGGGCACGCCGCGGAATTAACGATCGGGGGCGGCCGCCGAATCCGATTCCGATTTGTTCTTCCCGTTAATAATTGTGGCCGAGATGAGCTGTGGACGAACGAGTCCTGACTTGTGGACGGACTCGGCAGCCAGTTGCGCAGATTCCGCAAATCACATCAGTTGATCCGCGACAAGCCCGCGCTGATCCGAACGGATCGCCTTAGCAAATTTAAGGGAGCGCGCGCCGGACCAACCGCGTGCGTATCAAAGACAACAAAAAGGCAAGAGGTCGAGACGGCATGTCCCTGCTCGAAGGCACTATCGATTCCAAAAACCATCCGCTCGCGGTGGTCGAGGATATCGCTGCCAGCAATAACTGGCCGTTCGAACGCTCCGGCGAAGACGAACTCACGATTGTCTCCAAGGGACAATGGACCGACTACCAGATCTCCTTCACCTGGATGGGCGAGATCGAGGCGCTGCATCTGGCCTGCGCATTCGACATGAAGATTCCGGTTGCGCGGCGATCTGAGGTCCAGCGGCTCGTCGCCGCGGTCAACGAGCAGCTGTGGGTCGGGCACTTCGACCTGTGGACCACCACCGGCATGATCATGCACCGGCAGGCCCTGGTGCTGCCGGGCGGGCTCATCGCCTCCACCGGCCAGTGCGAAGCCATGCTCGCCGGCGCCATCCACGCCTGCGAACGCTATTTCCCGGCGTTCCAGTTCGTGGTGTGGGCCGGCAAGTCCACGGCGGAAGCCATGGACGCGGCCATGTTCGACACGGTGGGCGAGGCTTAAGCGCGCTCTCCTGAGGCGGCGAGCGAGCCCAGCTTTCTCCATCGTCGTCCTGGCGAAAGCCAGGACCCATATCGCGAGGTCTCTCCGTGTCTCGCGATGCTTGTTGCCCTGCCATCCTTCCACTAGAACCAGCCGTGGTAATGGGTCCTGGCCCCCCGTGCGCAATTGCACACTAGGCCAGGACGACGGCGGTGGCGACAGCGATGGCGAACAGCACTCTCCAAAACATCACCGGCACCATCCTGCTCGCCGGCGCCGGCAAGATGGGCGGCGCGATGCTGACCGGATGGCTTTCGGGTGGGCTCGACCCGCGCCGCGTCGCGGTGATTGATCCTCACATCTCGGCCGAGATCACCGCACTTGCCGCCAAGGGGGTTGCGCTCAATCCCGACGTGACGACGGCGGGCCAGGTCGAGACGCTCGTGGTCGCGGTGAAGCCGCAGATGTTCCGCGAGGCCGGCGCCAAGCTGAAGCCATTCGTCTCCGATAAGACCGCGGTGGTGTCGATCATGGCGGGAACCACGATCGCCTCCCTCGAGGAGGTCTGCGGCGGCGCGGTGGTGCGCGCGATGCCGAACACACCGGCCGCGATCGGTCGCGGCATCACGGTGGCTGTCGCCGCGAACAATGTCAGCGCACAGCAACGCGCGGTGGCCGATGCGCTGCTACGCGCCACCGGCTCGGTCGAATGGGTCGACGATGAGAGCCTGATGGACGCGGTGACCGCGGTGTCCGGCTCGGGCCCGGCCTATGTGTTTCTGCTGGCCGAAGAGCTCGCGCGCGCCGGTGTCGAGGCGGGATTGCCCGAGGCGCTCGCGACAAAACTCGCGCGCGAAACCGTCGCCGGCTCCGGTGAACTTCTCCACCAGTCGGAGCTTGCCTCCGGCACGCTGCGCCAGAACGTCACCTCGCCCGGCGGCACCACGGCTGCGGCACTCGGCGTGCTGATGGGCGAGCCCGGCCTGCGCGATCTGATGATCCGTGCGATCGCGGCGGCGACGAAACGGTCGAAGGAATTGGCGAAGTAAGGAAGCTATCCCCTCATGGTGAGGAGGCGCGAAGCGCCGTCTCGAACCATGCAGGCCCGGCTCTCGCCTGTGGCGATCCTTCGAGACGACCGCGGCGCGGTCTCCTCAGGATGAGGGCGGAGCAAGCGGCTCCTAGCTCGTCCCCAGCCGCTTGTTGAACATCGCGACATTAATGAGCCCGCGCGCGTGGCGGCCTTCGCCGAGTTTTCGCGAGCCCTCGAAGGCCTCGACCTCGAAGCGGATGACGCGGCGCTCGACCGCGACCACCTTCGCGGTAGTCCGCACCGTCGCACCGACGAGAGCTGCTGCAAGATGGCGGATGTCGACCTCGGTGCCGACGGTGACCCAGCCGGGCTGAAGGACGCTACGGATCGCATCGCCCGACGTCATCTCCATTTCCAGAATCATCATCGGCGTCGCATAGACCATCGGCATGCCGGGCACGAAATGCCCGACCGTGCGCTCCACCGGCACCACCAGCGTGCGCTCGGCGCTCATGCCGGCCTTGATGAAGTCGCGTGCGTCCATGGGGCCTCCCCCGTCGTCCTGGACAAGCGAGCAAAGCGAGCGCCGATCCAGGACCCATTACCCCGACACAACACTTTTATGCGCGGTCTGAACTCGACCTGCTGCAACAACTGCCGCTTGGGGTAATGGGTCCTGGCCCCCGTGCGCAATTGCGCACTAGGCCAGGACGACAGTTGCGTTTGCAGCTACAGCGATGGCTACTTCTTCGCAGCCGCCGCGCGCTCCACGAACGTCTTGCCGCCCTTCATCTTATGGGCGAGCGGGGCTTCGTTGATCTGGATGACGACGGCGTCGGCATCGACGCCGAGATTCTTCACCAGCGCCTGGGTGATGTCGCGCATCATGCCGGCCTTCTGCTCGTCGGTGCGGCCCACGGCCATGCTGACAGTGATCTCAGGCATTTTTTCTCTCCCTTGGGCCGCACACCGGCCATTGACGGTCGTCATCAAACAGGAGGTGGATGCCCGGGACAAGCCCGGGCATGGCGCACCAGCGAATAGCTAGCCCCAGCTCACGTCATGGCGCGCCAACACCTCGCGCACTTTGGCGACGAGGTCGGCCTCGCTGCACGAGAACTGCGCCGGGCGGCTCTCCCGCCATTCCTGGTTGGAAGCGATCGCGGCCGCCGCCTTCGCGCCCTCGATCAGATCCTTGATCTGCACCTCGCCACGCGCTTTTTCATCGGAGCCCTGGATGATGACGCAGGGCGCATTGCGGCGGTCGGCATATTTGAGCTGGTTGCCCATGTTCTTGGGATTGCCGAGATAGAGTTCGGCGCGGATGCCGGCGGTTCGCAACGATGCGACCATCTTCTGGTAGTCGGCGACGCGCTCGCGCTCGAACACGGTGACAACGACGGGGCCGAACTCTGGCTTCGTGTCGAGCTTGCCAAGCAGCGTCAGCGCGGCCTGAAGCCTGGACACGCCGATCGAGAATCCGGTCGCCGGCACCGGCTCGCCGCGGAAGCGCGAGACCAGACCATCATAGCGGCCACCACCGCCGACCGAGCCAAACCGGACCGGACGGCCTTTGTCGTCCTTGGTCTCGAGCAGCAGTTCGACCTCGTAGACGGGGCCGGTGTAATATTCGAGGCCGCGCACGACGGAGGGATCGATGCGGATGCGGTCTGCGCCGTATCCCGAAGCCGTCACCAGTTTGGCGATTTCTTCCAGCTCGCTCACGCCGGCCTGACCGACTTCGCTCTTGGCGAGATAGGTTTCCGCCGCGGCGATCGCCTCTTTCCAGTCGTCGTGCGGTTTGGTGATGGCGAGAACGACGTCAGCTTCCGACGCGCTCAAATTGGCGCCCTTCGTGAAGTCGCCCTTGCCTTCTTCGCCGCCATCCCATCTGCCGGGACCGAGCAGCTTGCGAACTTCCTCGGCGGGAAACTTGTCGAGCTTATCGATCGCGCGCAACACGGTCAGTCTGCGTGCTGCGTTCTCTTCGCCACCGAGCCCGATTGCTTCCAGAACGCCGTCAAGCACCTTGCGATTGTTCACCCTCACGACATACGAGCCGCGCGCAACGCCCAGCGCCTCCATCGTGTCGGCCGCCATCATGCAGATCTCGGCATCGGCCGCCGGTGTTGCCGAGCCCACCGTGTCCGCGTCGAACTGCATGAACTGGCGGAATCGGCCGGGGCCGGGCTTCTCGTTGCGGAAGACGTAACCGACGCGATAGCTGCGATAGGGCAATACAAGACCGTCGGTACCGTAGCGCTCGCCAACGTAGCGCGCGAGCGGCGCGGTCAGGTCGTAGCGCAAGCTGATCCACTGCTCGTCGTCGTCCTGGAACGAGAACACGCCCTCGTTCGGACGATCCTGGTCGGGCAGGAACTTGCCGAGCGCATCGGTGTATTCCATCGCCGGCGTTTCCACGGGCTCGAACCCGTAGAGCTCATAGACGGTCCGGATCTTCTCCACCATCTCCCGCGTCGCCCGGATCGCGGCGGGATCGCGATCCTCGAGCCCGCGCGGCAGGCGCGCCTTCAGTTTCTGGGGTTTTTTGGATTTTTCGGCCATGCGCGGCATTTACCAGCCGACGCGCGAGGCGGCAACTGCCGGGTAGGCTCTTACGGCTGCTCCATCCGCGCCCGGAGCGCGTCGGCATCCGCTTTCGGCAGCGACTTCAGCGTTGGCTTGATGGTTTCGCCGCCGACGATCTTGCCGTTGCGCATGAACATCCAGTCCGAGATATCGGCTTCGGTGAATTCGACCTTGTCGCCTGCCCGCTTGCCGGGCAGATCGCGTGGCTCGTTGGCGAAGAGGCCGGAATAAGCCCCGTTTGCTAGCTTCTTCACCTCGGCCATCCAGATGTGCTCACCGCCTTTGCGGGTCGAAAAGTGCACCTTCAGGGCATGCCCCGTCTCCGACGGCTTCGGCGCCTCGTAGGAGGCCCAGAATGTCGGCAGCGTGCCGCGGGCGCGCGCGATCGCGGTGTTCATCTCCGGATCGGTGGTGCGCACGTCGACGACGGGCGAACGTCCCTCAGCGGAGACATCCGGCTGGGGGCCGATGGTCAGAATGCCAAAGACGGTGACGCCGGTGATCGCGGCGAGAACGACCCATTTCAGGGGTTGGGGAAGAGTGGATGCCATGATCGCGATGTCCAGATGACTCGATGTTCGAGTATTCGAGGTCTCGGACTTTGTCGCACGATCATCGTGTCGCGTTCATGGCGCCTCTCTCTCCCCGCGCGCGGGGAGAGAGAGGGCAAAAATCAAGACAGATTGCGGATCCAGTTGTGCGGATCGTTGGTGCGGCCGTACTGGATGTCGACGAGTTGCTTGCGCAGGCCCATGGCGACCGGGCCCGCGGCGCCGCCGCTGATCTCGAAATCGCCGCTCACCGAGCGCACCGTGCCGATCGGCGAGATCACGGCGGCGGTGCCGCAGGCAAACGCTTCCTTCAGCTTGCCGCTTGCCGCATCCTTGCGCCACTGATCGAGCGAGTACGGCTCCTCGCGCACCGTCTTGCCGGCATCTTTGGCCAGCGCGATGATGGAATCGCGGGTGATGCCGGGCAGGATGGTGCCGAGCGGCGGGGTCGAGAGCGAGCCGTCGTCGAACACGAAGAACACGTTCATGCCGCCGAGCTCTTCGATATAGCGGCGCTCGATCGCATCGAGGAACACGACCTGGTCGCAGCCGTGCTGGATCGCTTCGGCCTGGGCGCGCAGGCTCGCGGCATAGTTGCCGCCGCATTTGACGGCGCCGGTGCCGCCGACCGCGGCGCGCGTGTAATTCTCGGACACCCAGATCGAGACCGGCGCAGGGCCGCCCTTGAAGTAGGAGCCGACCGGCGAGGCGATCACCGCGAAAATGTATTCGGACGACGGCTTGACGCCGAGGAAGGTCTCGCTCGCGATCATGAAGGGGCGCAGGTAAAGGCTGCCCTCGCCGCCCGGCATCCAGGCGCGGTCGATGCGCACGATTTGCTCGACCGCCTCGATGAAGACGTCTTCGGGGAGCTGCGCCATCGCCATGCGGTCCGCCGAGTCCTTGAAGCGCCGTGCATTGGCGTCGGGGCGAAACAGGTTCACGCCGCCGTCGTCGCGCTTGTAGGCCTTGAGGCCTTCAAAAATTTCCTGGGCGTAGTGGAGGACGGCGCCGGCCGGATCGATCTGGAAATTGGCGCGGGCCTCGACACGCGCCTCGTACCAGCCGCCCTTGGCCTGGTTGTAGCGGACCACCGCCATGTGGTCGGTGAAGACGCGCCCGAAACCGGGATCGACCAGCTTGGCGACCCGATCCTTCTCGGGGGTCGGATTGGATGCGGGCTGGATGTCGAATTTCATGCTCATGTCCTTGCCTCCCGCTGCCGGTGGCGGTGCCGTTGTGGCACCCACCTGCCCTGATTTGGGCCCGGCTGGCTCGATTGGTTTCTGGCCGGACCGCCGCCAGCCTTGTTACGGCCGGTTTCCGTGGCCAGCATGTCACCGAGGACATGCTTTTGCGGAAGACGGAAGTCCAGTATGTTTTGCCGAAATGCCGTTCGACAATCGCACGGTAGATCTGCTCCGGCCGTCGCCGCCCGTCCGGCCCACTGCGGCGGCCTTGCTTCGATGCCCACCCGACGCGAAACGATCTAAAATTTCGTGCGGGCTGATCGTTTTGTAACATTGAGACCAAGATACGTCAATATGCCTGACATAAATTTCGCGACTCCTTCTCAAGACGCTGCCGGGCCGCGGCCGGCCGCAGACGACGGAGGCAATTTGCGCTGGGATATTATCGAACTGCTGTTCTTCGCTTATCGCGATTTCGTCGGCGATCCCGACCAGGAGCTGGAGGCGTTCGGCTTCGGCCGGGCCCATCACCGCGTCATGCACTTTGTCTATCGTTATCCCGGCCTCAAGGTCGCCGACCTCCTCGACGTCCTGCGTATCACCAAGCAATCGCTCGGCCGGGTGCTCAAGCAGCTCCTGGACGAGGGCTATATCGTGCAGAAGACCGGCGACAATGATCGCCGCCAACGCCTGCTGTTTGCGACACCGAAGGGCGAGGCGCTGGTGCAGAAGCTCGCAGGCCTGCAGACCACGCGCATCACCAAGGCACTCGCCGAGATGGCGCCGCAGGATGCCGAGACCGTCAAGCGCTTCCTGCGCGCGATGATCGACCGCGACGATCCGGACAAGGTGCTGGAGACGATCTTTGCCACCGTCAATCAGGACAAGGAGTGACCGTGCCGCTCGCTGCAACGCTCGCACGCCCGCCGGCACGCCCCGCCGACGATGCCCCGCATCTCCTGCTGGTCGACGACGACCGCCGCATCCGCGATCTGCTCTCGCGCTTCCTTGCCGGCGAAGGCTATCGCGTCTCGACCGCCGCGAGCGCCAGCGACGCCCGTTCCAAGCTTTTGGGCCTGCACTTCGACCTCTTGATCCTGGATGTCATGATGCCCGGCGAGACCGGCTTCGATCTCGCCCGTTTCATCCGGACCTCGTCCTCGGTGCCGATCGTGATGCTGACGGCGCGGCATGAAGCCGAAGCGCGCATCGAAGGCCTGCAGATCGGCGCCGACGATTACGTCGCAAAGCCGTTCGAGCCGCGCGAGCTTGCGCTGCGCATCAACAACATCCTCAAGCGCGCTGCGCCGCCGCCGCAGGCCGCTGCAGTGGAGAAGATCGCGTTTGGCCCGTACATCTATCACCTCGAGCGCGGCGAATTGCGCCAGGGCGAAGACGTCATTCACCTCACCGACCGCGAGCGCGAGATGCTGCGGATCCTGTCGGAGACACCGGGCGAGACCGTGCCGCGCAGCGCGCTGACCGGCAATGGCAGCGTCAACGAGCGCGCCGTCGACGTGCAGATCAACCGCCTCCGGCGCAAGATCGAGACCGATCCCGCCAATCCGCTGTTCCTCCAGGCCGTGCGCGGGATTGGCTACCGGCTGGTAGCCTCGCCATAAAGCAGTAAAGCGCCACCGATGAGCACGATCGATAGCGGCCTGACGCTTTTGAAGAGCGCCGCCGGCCGCGTCTCCGCCGCCAATGGCTGGATGGGCAATGCGTTCAAGGGCTGGATGCCGACCGGCCTCTACGCGCGTGCGCTGCTGATCATGATCGTGCCGATGGTGATCCTGCAATCGGTCGTCGCCTTCGTGTTCATGGAGCGGCACTGGAACACGGTGACACGGCGCCTGTCGGCCGCGGTGGTGCAAGACATCGCCGCGCTGATCGACGTCTACAAGGGCTATCCGCAAGACAAGGATCGCGACCAGATCCGCCGCATCGCGCAGCAGCGCCTGGGCCTCGTCGTCGATTTCCTCCCGGCCGGCGACATGCCGCCGCCGGGACCCAAGCCGTTCTTCTCGCTGCTCGACCAGACGCTGTCAGTGCAGCTCGGCCGCCAGATCGGGCGCTCCTTCTGGATCGATACGGTCGGCCGCTCCAACCTGGTCGAGATCCGGATTCAGCTCGACGACGCCGTGATGCGCGTGTTCGCGCAGCGCAGCGCGGCTTATGCCTCGAACTCGGAGATCTTCCTGTTCTGGATGGTCGGAACGTCCTCGATTCTGCTGATCGTCGCGGTGCTATTCCTGCGCAACCAGATCAAGCCGATCCTTCGACTTGCCGATGCCGCCGAAAGTTTCGGCAAGGGCCGCGAGGCGCCGAATTTCCGTCCGCGCGGCGCGCGCGAGGTGCGGCGCGCGTCGGTCGCCTTCCTCGAAATGAAGTCGCGCATCGAGCGGACGATGGAGCAGCGCACCGCGATGCTCGCCGGCGTGAGCCACGATCTGCGCACGATCCTGACGCGGTTCAAGCTCGAGCTGGCGCTGATCGGCGACAGCCCCGAAATGGAGGGCATGCGCAAGGACGTCGACGAGATGTCGATGATGCTGGAGGACTATCTCGCGTTCGCCCGCGGCGATTCCGGCGAGCAGTCGCAGCCGACCGACATGGCGCAGGCGCTCGAGGAGCTGCGCAGCGACGCCGAACGCCACGGCCACATTGCGACCGTCGCGTTCAACGGGCTGCCCGTGGTCACGGTGAAGCCGGCCTCGTTCAAGCGCTGCCTCGCCAACCTCGTCACCAACGCCGCCCGCTACGGCAAGGCCATCGCCATCACCGGCCAGCGCGATCACCGTTATTTGACCGTGACAGTCGACGACGACGGCCCGGGTATTCCCGCGCACTTACGCGAAGAGGTGTTCAAGCCGTTCCTGCGGCTGGACAACGCCCGCAACCAGGACGAAGGCGGCACGGGTCTTGGCCTCGCGATCGCCCGCGACATCGCCCGTTCGCACGGCGGCGACATCACCCTTGGCGACAGCCCGATGGGCGGATTGAGAGCAAGCGTGCGGATACCGGTGTAGCTGCCTCTTCCCTTCTCCCCCTCCTGTGGGAGAAGGTGGCGCGAAGCGCCTGATGAGGGGTCTCTCTCCGCGAATTCAAAAGCGAAAAGAGTCACACGCGGAGACAGACCCCTCACCCGTCTCGCCGCTACGCGGCGAGCCACCCTCTCCCGCAAGGGGAGAGGGAAGAGTCTTACTTCGGCAACAGCGCTTTCAGCTTGTCCATGTCGCGCACGTTCATCTTGAAGCCGCCGGGCATCACGATGTCGCCGGGCTTCTGGTCCGGCTTGCAGGCCCCCAGCCATTTCGCTTCGAGCTGCAGGGTCGTGTCGCGGCCTGCTGCGCCGGCGGCGCCGCCTTGCGCGTGCGACGACGTCTTCACTGTATAGGCCGAATTGAAATCGCCGGTGATCTCGGCATGCGAGGTCGTGCTGATGCCGGCGACATTGCATTCGGAATCGCTGACATAGCCGGTCGCGGTCTTCTTGATGTCCTGCTTGGCGCAAATCTGCTTGGCCATCGGGGAGACGTTGTTGTTCATCTCCTTGTCGACGGTCTCGTCGGTGCAGTGCTGCATGGTCATCTCGGGCACCGGCGTGCCGGTCCTGACCATCTTCAATTCCCACAGGCCCGCCTTGCGCACCGGCAGGTCGTCAGCGCGGGCGCTGCCTGCCGACACGACGAGGCAAAGGGCGGAGCCGAGCAAAGCGAGTTTGCGCGTCATGTGGGAAGCTCCCGGCTGAGAGGTAGCGGCGCTGCGAAAGCGCCTCAGTAGAGCGTGCGGATCGGCTGGTCGGCCGCGCCATAGGGCACCCAGCGGCAGGAGAACGAGATGTAGCCGCCCTCATAGGCCTGCATCGCCAGGAATTTGGCGACCTTGCCGTAGCGCGCGCAGTGATCGACCGCGACCTGCCGCGCATCGACCTGGGTTGCCATCGAATAGGCGATGATACCGCCGGTGTCGTTGCCCTTGAACGGAGGCACCGGAAGCAGATCGGCGCGCGCCGACTGGCTCGCCATCATACCCAAGGCAAGTAGGCCCGCGGCCGCAATGATTCGCATTCCCGTCACTCCGATTGGTTAGCGGCAGTTTACGGTGCCGGCGCGGCGGTGGAAAGAACCGAAGACCCCTCTATTGCAGCATTGCGGTCAACTCGTCGGCAAGTGTTGCCGCGCTGCACTTGACCTCCCCCGGCCTTCACGGCACCGTCGGACCCTCGCAGATCATGCTGTCTGGATTGCCCATGCGCGCCTCGACCTTCCTGAAATCGCTCCGCTTTGCCGCCGTGCTCGGCCTCCTGTTTGGGGCGTTGTCGCTCGGTGAGGCCAGGGCCGCCAATCCGCTGGAGCTGAATTTCTGGCTGAGCGGGCCGCGCTATGACGGCAACGTCTCCGAATGCGACAGGGCGCTGCCGACGATCGCCAGCCAGTTCTGGGAGAAAGAAAGCTCGTTCTGGAATTCCTCGTTGAAGATCACCGGCTTCTCCGCCGTTCACGAGACCGCGTTCCGGCCCTGGGCGTCCGACAACATCCCGCGCCGCTATTGCACCGGCGAGGCTATGCTCACGGATGGCAAGCTGCGCAAGGTGCATTTCTCGATTGTCGAGGATGGCGGCTTCGCCGGCTACGGCCAGGGCGTCGAATGGTGTGTGGTCGGGCTCGACCGCAACTGGGCCTACAACCCGGCCTGCCGCGCCGCCAAACAATAATTGCAAAAGTTCTGATCCGGACCGATCAGGCGGCCGAACGACGGTCGTCCGAATTTTGTTCTTGAAATGTTCTTACCGCCTGCTAGGCTCTTCTGCACAGTCTAGTTGAGGGGCGTCGCCATGTTTCATTCCAGATTGCATTTTTTCTCCCGCCTTATGATCTCGCTGACGCTTGCAGCCGGGCTGGCTGCGCTGGCCGGCGGTGCCAAGGCCCAGGACAAGCGGCAGAACACGCCCGGCGAATTCGATTTTTATGTGCTGTCGCTGTCGTGGTCGCCCTCCTTCTGCGAGGAGGCGGCGGAGCGCGGCGGCCGCTCGCAGACCCAGTGCAGCGGACGGCCCTACGCTTTCGTGGTGCATGGTCTGTGGCCGCAATATGAGAACGGTTTTCCGGAATATTGCCAGCGGCCCTCGCCGCGGCTGAACCGCAGCATCGTCTCCTCCATGCTCGATCTGATGCCGGCGCCGGGTCTGATCTTCAACGAATGGGACAAGCACGGCACCTGCTCGGGCCTGGCCGACCGCAGCTATTTCGAAACGATCCGGAAGGCGCGCGCCGCGATCAAGATTCCGGCTGAATATCTCGATCTGTCGGAGGCCAAGACCGTGGCGCCGGCGGAGGTGGAGGAAGCCTTCATCAAGGCCAATCCGGGCCTCAGCAATGCCGCCGTCTCGATCACCTGCAACCGGACGCGGCTATCGGAAGTCCGCATCTGCCTCAGCAAGGACCTGCAATTCCGCGCCTGCGAGGAGATCGACCGCCGCGCCTGCCGCCGCGACCAGGTGGCGATGCCGCCGATCCGGGGTGGGTAGTCCAGGCGTCGTGCCTCTTTGCTCAAGCCGCCACGTGGCGTAGTGCTCTTGCATGAATTACCGCCACGCCTTCCATGCCGGCAACTTCGCCGATGTCATCAAGCACATCGTGCTGGCGCGCATCATCACCTATCTCCAGGACAAGCCGGGCGCGTTCCGCGTCATCGACACCCATGCCGGCGCCGGCCTCTACGATCTCGAAAGCGACGAGGCGCGCCGCGGCGGCGAGTGGCTGACGGGCATTGCGCGGCTGATGCAGGCGCGGCTGTCGAACGACGCCATGGCACTGACCAAGCCCTATCTCGACATCGTCCGCGCCTTCAATCCGAAAGGCGAGCTCAAGGCCTATCCGGGCTCGCCGCTGATCGCGCGCGCCCTGATGCGGCCGCAGGATCGCCTCGTCGCCTGCGAACTCGAGCCGAAGGCGCGGAAAGCGCTGATCGGCGTGCTGCGCCATGACGAGCAGGCCCGCGTGGTCGACCTCGACGGCTGGATGGCGTTGCCGGCTTTCGTGCCGCCGAAGGAACGGCGCGGGATCGTCCTGATCGACCCGCCGTTCGAGGCAAAGGACGAGTTCGAAAAGCTCGGCGAGGCCTTCTCGACGGCTTTCGCGAAATGGCCGACCGGTATCTATGTAATCTGGTATCCCGCCAAGAGCCGGCGCGCCACCGACGCGCTGGTGCAATCAGTGGCGCGGCTCGCAGCCGCAGCAAAACCGCCGGGAAAATGCCTGCGCCTCGAATTCAGCGTGGCGCCGCAGGCCGACGGTGCAACTCTCACCTCCACCGGGCTCTTGATCGTCAATCCCCCTTACACGCTGCAGGGTGAACTCAAGACGATCCTGCCCGAGCTGGAAATGCCGCTCGGCCAGGGTGGCGCTGCCAGATTCCGATTAGAGGTGCCGAGACCGTAACACTCCGGCATCTTGGGAAAAATATGCAGGAGCGGTGGTCAATCTGCGGAGAACCGTATTATGCTGTTTCCGTGACTGGCTTTACGTTCCGCTTCCGCGAATGGTTGCGGCGGAGTGAAGGCCTAAGAAAGATCCAGTCGGACCAAATGGTCTGCCCAAGGATGGCCAGCTCCCGGGCTTCGTAAGGCCCGGTCATGTCGTGACGTGCGTCTGCGTCACGACGGAGGAGCAATGAGGGGGAGTTTCCCGATGGCCATGACGGGAACGGTCAAGTTTTTCAACGGTGAGCGCGGCTACGGATTCATCAAGCCGGACGACGGGGGCCGCGACGTCTTCGTACATATTACTGCTGTGGAGCGGGCCGGACTGAAGGACCTTGCCGAAGGACAGCGTATTACTTTCGAAGTCGAACCGGACAAGAAGGGCAAGGGGCCGAAGGCGGTCGATTTGGTCATCCTTCCCTAGCGAGCCTGGCGTAAAAAAAATCCCGGCCGCAAGCGGCCGGGAGGTTGGTCCGGTATTTTCTTCTTAGCTATCAGAAGTGATAGTTCACGCCTGCGCGCACAACGCTGGCGCTATAGCCGTTTGACACGCCCGTAATCGCGAACTGACTCGTCGACAGATCGATATAGAGATATTCGAGCTTGGCGCTCCAGTTCGGCGCGAATCCGACTTCCGCGCCGGCACCGATGGTCCAGCCGGCGCTGGTGTGCGACTCGGTCCAGCCGAACGTCTGCGCGCGCAGCTCGCCGAAGGCGAGGCCCGCCGTGCCGTAGAACAGCACGTTGCTGAAGGCATAGCCGGCGCGGCCGCGCAGGGTACCGAACCACGGATTGGAGAACTTCCACGGCGCGAAGGTGTCGTCGGCACCGGCGGCCTGGATCTCGCCCTCGACGCCGAACACCCAAGGGCCGGTCTGGAAATTGTAGCCGGCCTGAACGCCGCCGACGAAGCCTGACGGCTTTGCGGGATTGTTGTTCACCGAACCCCATTCATAGCCGAGATTGGCACCGAGATACGGGCCGGCCCAGCTATAGGCATTGAGCGGCTGATTGACCGTATAGGGCGCACGCTGCCCGTAATTGAGATCGGCGGCCTCTGCCGAAGCCGTCCAGCCGACTGCAGCCAACGCGGCTGCGCCCACAACGAGCGCCTTCATCACACACTCCAACGCAACTGCCGTCACCGGTGCGATGCCTGCGCCGCCGCGCGAGGCAAAACCGCATGGTTACGGAACCACCACTTTTTCGCGTAAGATTTATCGAGAGTTTTAAGTTAAAGGCCTGTTAAGTCGGGTTACCGGGCTGTTAACAGGCTTAAGCAAGCGTTACCGGGAACTGCGCCGCCATCCTGTGCGTGCCGCACGGCCGGAACTTCAAATCGGCACCCGCAGCGCCTAAATTCGCACCCATGGTTCACGATTCCACCGACAATCCGGACGACGCACGCACGCGCAAACCCGTGCGCGGCAACGCACCCGATGTCCCGGCCCAGGAAACCGAAGCGGCGCCGCCCGACCTCGATCCCGCCACAGCAAACGGCGACGACGAGGACGACGCACGGCTGCCGGACATCCTGGAAGAGAGCGGCACCGTCGGCGAAGAGCCGCTGGCGACCGGCCACGAGGCGATCGAACGCGCGGTCCGCCTCGCTCCCACCTCGCCCGGCGTCTACCGCATGCTCAATGCGAATGCCGACGTGCTCTATGTCGGCAAGGCCAAGAACGTCAAAAAGCGCCT
This sequence comes from Bradyrhizobium canariense, assembly GCF_019402665.1. Lineage (GTDB taxonomy): Bacteria > Pseudomonadota > Alphaproteobacteria > Rhizobiales > Xanthobacteraceae > Bradyrhizobium > Bradyrhizobium canariense. Next base: position 15,406 of record NZ_VSST01000049.1, on the reverse strand, counting down.
GTCGAACTATGCGCGCCAGAGTGCGCCGCAGCCGGCCCGCATCCTGCGCATGATCGCCGCCACGGTGACCGTGGAAATCATCTCGACCCACACCGAGACCGAAGCGCTGCTGCTGGAGGCCAACCTCATCAAGCAGCTTCGGCCGCGCTTCAACGTGCAGCTGCGCGACGACAAGTCGTTTCCCTATATCCTGATCACGGGCGATCATTGGGCGCCGCAGATCCTGAAGCATCGCGGCGCCCAGACGCGGCCCGGTCGCTATTTCGGCCCGTTCGCCTCAGCCGGCGCCGTCAACCGCACCATCACCGCACTTCAGCGCGCGTTCCTGATCCGCTCCTGCACGGATTCCTTCTTCGAGAGCCGCTCGCGGCCCTGCCTGCTCTACCAGATCCGCCGTTGCGCCGGCCCCTGCACCCGCGAGATCGACTTCCCCGGCTACACGACCCTGGTGCGCGAGGCGAGCGACTTCCTGTCCGGCAGGAGCCATGCGGTGAAACAGGAGCTTGCCGCCGAGATGGAGAAGGCCTCCGGCGAGCTCGAATTCGAGAGCGCCGCGCTCTACCGCGACCGCCTCGCTGCGTTGTCCGCGATCCAGTCGCAGCAGGGCATCAATCCGCGCACGGTGGAAGAAGCCGACGTCTTCGCCATCCACCAGGAGGGCGGCTTCTCATGCGTCGAGGTGTTCTTCTTCCGCACCGGGCAGAACTGGGGCAACCGCGCCTATTTCCCGCGCGCGGAGAAGACGTATACGCCGGAAGAGGTGCTCGGCTCCTTCCTCGCCCAGTTCTACGACGACAAGCCGCCGCCGAGGAATATCCTGCTCTCGCACGAGATCGAGGAGAGCGAGCTGCTCGGCAACGCGCTGTCGATCAAGGCCGGCCGCAAGGTCGAGGTGTCCACGCCGAAGCGCGGCGAGAAGAAGGAGCTCGTCACCCACGCGCTCACCAACGCGCGCGAGGCCCTGGGCCGCAAGCTCGCGGACACCGCGACGCAGAGCCGTCTGCTCGACGCCATGGCCACGACCCTGAACCTGACGCATGCGCCGAAGCGGATCGAAGTCTACGACAACAGCCACATCCAGGGCACCAACGCGGTCGGCGCCATGATCGTCGCCGGCCCAGACGGTTTTGTGAAAAACCAGTACCGCAAGTTCAACATCAAGTCGGAAGGGATCACGCCGGGCGACGACTTCGCCATGATGCGCGAAGTGCTGGAGCGCCGCTTCAAGCGCCTGATCAACCCGCCCGAAGAGGGCGCGGCCAAAACCAAGGACGACGACTTCCCGCAATGGCCCGATCTCGTGATCATCGACGGAGGCCGCGGCCAGCTCAACGCCGTCCGGGAAATCTTTGCAAATCTCGGCCTGACCCAGGTGGCGCTGATGTCGGTGGCCAAGGGGCCGGACCGGGACGCCGGCCGCGAGACCCTGTTCATGCCGGAGCGCGAGGCGATCAAGCTGGAGCCGCGCGACCCCGTGCTCTATTTCATCCAGCGGCTGCGGGACGAGGCGCACCGCTTCGTCATCGGTTCGCACCGCAAGCTGCGCAAGAAGGATATCCGCGAGGCCGGCTTGCAGGAGATTCCGGGCATCGGTCCGTCACGCAAACGTGCCTTGCTGCACCATTTCGGAACCCTGAAGGAGATCGAACGGGCTTCGATCACCGATCTCGGCAAGGTTCCGGGGGTGAGCGCCGAGAGCGCTCGCAGGATTTTCGAGTATTTCCATCCCCAGCCGGGGTGAAATAAAGGGGGGCCGCGGTCATATGGTCGTCGCATCCCGCACCCCATTTGGCGAGCGGAACGGTTGACCTTCAGGCTGCAGCGGTATTGGTAGGACGGATGAACATCGCCACGACACGAGGGACCACCAGCCGCGCGATGTCCCTCCCGAACATCCTGACCTACGGCCGGATCGCCGCGATCCCGGTCGTGGTCGGGTGCATCTACGCACAGTCGATCATGGACGGCCCGCTGTGGCTGCGCTGGGTTGCGGTCGCCATTTTCATCGCGGCTGCGGTCACCGATTACCTCGACGGCTATTACGCGCGAATCTGGAATCAGCAATCGGCGTTCGGCCGCATGCTCGATCCGATCGCCGACAAGCTTCTGGTCGCCTCGTGCCTGCTGATGCTGGCCGCCGACGGCATCATTCACGGCTGGTCGCTGTGGGCCGCCATCGTGATCCTGTGCCGCGAGATCCTGGTCTCGGGCCTGCGGGAATATCTTGCCGCGCTGCGCGTCAGCGTGCCCGTGACCAAGCTTGCGAAGTGGAAGACGACGGTTCAGCTGATCGCCATCGGCTTCCTGCTGGCTGGTCCGGCCGGCGATGAGGTGGTGCCCATGGTCTCGATGATCGGGCTGGCGCTGCTCTGGGCCTCGGCGATCCTCACCATGTACACCGGCTACGATTATTTCGGCGCCGGCATCCATCACCTCATCAAGGAGGATGAGGGATGAAGGTGAAGTACTTCGCCTGGGTGCGCGAGCGCGTCGGCAAGGCCGAGGAGACCATCGAGCCGCCCGCAACCGTGCGCACCGTGGAAGAGCTGATCGCCTGGCTGTCCGGCCAAAGCGAAGCCTACGCCTACGCCTTCGAGAAGCCGAAGGTGATCCGCGCCGCGATCGACCATGCCCACGTCAAGTCGGACGCCGCGATCGCGGGCGCTCGCGAGATCGCGTTCTTCCCGCCGATGACCGGCGGCTAGACCATGCCCGTCGCCACCTGCCCCGTCACCATCCGTATCCAGCAAGACGATTTCGACATCGCGCGCGAGATCGCGGTCCTGACCGGGAACCGCACCGACATCGGTGCGGTCGTGAGCTTTTCCGGCATCTGCCGCGGCGACGAGGACAGCGCGAAGATCGCCGCACTCTCGCTCGAGCATTATCCTGGCATGGCCGAGGAAGAGATCAGGCGCCATGCCGACGAGGCCACCTCGCGCTGGCCTCTCAACGGCGTCACGGTGATCCATCGCGTCGGCCGGTTCATGCCCGGCCAGAACATCGTGCTGGTGCTGACCGCCTCTCAGCACCGCCAGGCCGCGTTCCAGGCAGCCGAGTTCCTGATGGATTATCTCAAGACCAACGCGCCGTTCTGGAAGAAGGAAGAGAGCGCCACCGGCACCGGCTGGGTCGAGGCCCAAGCCCGCGACGACGAAGCCGCCGCACGCTGGACCCGATCCTGATGGCAACAACATCCAAAAAGACCGTGCGCGGCCGCGCCGCGCCAAAGCTCGCGAAAGTGGGCCGCGGCGAGCTTCTCACGCTCGTCGATTTCGTCCGCTATGCGGTGAGCCGCTTCAATGAGGCCAAGCTTGCCTTTGCCCATGGCACGCCCGATCCGGTCGCGGAAGCGGCCTTCCTGGTCTGTGAAGCCCTGCATCTGCATCCCGAGCAGTTCGAGATTTTTGCCAACGCGCGCGTCACGGCCGCCGAGGGCAGGATCATCATCGATCTCATTCATCAGCGCGTCACCACGCGCAAACCGGCCGCCTATCTCGTCAACAAGATCTACATGCGCGGCCTGCCGTTCTATGTCGACGAGCGCGTCATCGTTCCCCGCTCCTTCATCGGCGAGCTCTTGGAGTCGCATTTCGGCGGCGACGGCGAAGCCGGCTCGCTGATCGACGATCCCAGCGCCGTCGAGCGCGTGCTCGATCTCTGCACGGGATCGGGATGCCTCGCGATCCTCGCCGCGCATCATTTTCCGAACGCCACGATCGACGCCGTCGATATCTCCAAGGGCGCGATCGACGTCGCCAGACGGAATGTCGGCGAATACGGGCTCGATGACCGGATCAGCCTGCATCGCGGCGACCTGTTCGCCCCGCTCGGTGACGCCAAATACGACCTGATCATCACCAACCCGCCTTATGTCGATGCCGAAGGCATGGCGGCGCTGCCGCCGGAGTGCCGGGCCGAGCCGAAGCTCGCCTTTGACGGCGGCGCCGACGGTCTCGACGTGGTGCGCCGGATCCTGCGCGACGCGCCCGACCACCTGACGCCGGATGGCGGGCTGATCTGCGAGATCGGACGCGGCCGCGAACTGGTCGACGAGGCCTTTCCTGAATTACCGCTGCTCTGGCTCGACACCGAGGACTCAGAGGGCGAAGTGTTCTGGATCGCGGCCGCCGATCTCGGCTGATCCATCACGGCGGGCAGACCTCGTCGGAACAAGTCAAATACCGCCACGTTCATCCCCCGACGAATTTTCTCGCACTCGGAGGATAACCGCATGCTTGCGCCATCGGGCGAATTGCTGCGCGCCGGCGTCGCGCTCAAGCTCAACCATCTCAAGCGCGCTGCCCAGTCCTATGCCCGTGACCGGAGCAACCAGGCCACGGGCCGCATGACGTCGTATGCGGCTGCGGCCGGACTGCTCGCGGTTGCGGGCTTGTTTGTCGTCGCAGCCTTCTTCGTCGGCCTAATTGCCCTGTACCGCTGGATTGCAATCCATTACGGGCAATTCTGGGGGTTCGGCGCCGTCGGCGGCGTGCTCCTGGTCCTGGCCGCCGCCTGCGCCGGCGTGGCCATGGCCCAGATGAAGCGCAAGACCAAGCCGATCGTGCCGCTTGCCAGCCGCCTGCGCGTGGCTATCGCCACCCCGCGCATCCCGCGCGGAACGGTGAAGGAGGCGGTGAAGGAGGTCGCGACCACAATTCCCCTGGCGCCGCTCGCGCCGGGCGAACGCGGACATGAAGGAGGACATGGCGGCAGCACGTGGCCGGCTCGGTCCAACCGGCCCGTGCAACTCGGGCTGATGCTCGCGGCCGTTGGGCTGGTCGGGCTCACGGCCGCGCGCCGGCGGCGTCACGGCCACCGAGCGGATACCTGAAAATGCGTATGCGGCGCGCCGAGCAATTCGACAGCTGGCTGTTAGTGGCAGCCACGACCGTGTTCGTGCTCACCGCGGAACGGTATTTCCAGGATTCTGGCCTGGTCAGGGCGGGACCTCCGCAAGACCACCGCAACGGCGAGGCGAATTCGCCGGAAACGAGCCCGACGGGCGCAGCCTCGCAGCCCGGCCGCGGCCGCCGCGCGAAAAACCCGTTCGCAATCCCGTGGGCAGGCTGGAAGGACATCTTCTGGCGCACCTATCAGCGCATCGACGAGGATCGCCTGCTCGCGACCGCCGGCGGCGTCGTCTTTTTCGGGCTGCTCGCGATCTTTCCCGCCATCACAGCTTTGGTTTCATTCTATGGCCTGTTCGCCGATCCCTCGACAATCAGTTCCAACCTGCAATCGCTCGCGATGATGCTGCCCGAGGGTGCGTTCCAGATCGTCGAGGACCAGGTGGCGCGCGTCGTGTCGCACGGCGGTGCGACGCTTGGTGTCACCTTCCTGTTTGGCCTCGTGCTCGCGATCTGGAGCGCCAATGCCGGCGTCAAAGCCATCTTCGATGCCCTCAACGTCGCCTATGAGGAGCGTGAAAAGCGCAGCTTCATCCGGCTGAACACGGTCTCGCTGGCCTTCACGGTCGGTGGCATCGTTGCCCTGCTGCTGATGGTGGGCGCCGTCGTCGCCTTCCCGCTCGCGCTCAACCACCTCGGCATGGCGCCCGAAAGCAAGCTGATCGTGGCGCTGGCGCGATGGCCGGTGCTGTTCGTCATTCTCCTTGCGGCGCTCGCCGTCCTCTACCGCTTCGCGCCCAGCCGCGATGCCCCGCGCTGGCAATGGCTGAGCCCCGGCGCGGTGACGGCCGCGATCCTCTGGATCGCCGGCTCGGCGCTGCTGTCCTGGTACCTTTCGGAGTTCGCCAATTACAATGCGACCTACGGTTCGCTCGGCGCTGCGATCGGCTTGATGATGTGGATGTGGATGTCGGCGATCGTCATCATGTTCGGGGCCGAGCTGAATTCGGAGATCGAACGGCAGACCCTGCGCGACACGACCACCGGGGCACCCAAGCCGCTTGGCACCCGCGAGGCCGTCTCGGCCGACACGGTCGGCGCTGCGGCGCCATCCTGACTCCGCGATTGGGTCGCTATCCCCTCGAATCAACAATGATGTTAAGCTCATGCCGCTTGGGGGAGCATGCGGCGTGACGGGTTCGAGACGCCACCCGTGTTTTCCCGGTCAGGCAGTCAGCACTTGAGGCGTAACGCGCGGCATGATTCGTATTTCGACGATCTTCATCGCCATCTGCATGGTTCTGGTCGCCGCCTCGCTCGGGCTCGTGCTCTACGCGGTCGCCGGCATCAGCGGAACCGAATCCGCGATCGTGGCGCTAACGGCGCTGACCTTCCTGATCCTCTACAATGCAGTCTCGATGCGCCTGCGCGACCGCAGCGACGTCGGCGGCCAGATCACCGATCTTTCGCGCGGCACCGCCGACCTCGCCCGCCAGGTCGCCGAGTTCGGCCGCCGGCTTGCCACGATCGAAGCACGCATCGCCTCCTCCAATTCGGCCAACTCAGACCGCATTCAGGCGGTGGTCGGCGAGATCAACGAGCTCGGCGGATTGGTCAGGCAGCTCGCCACCACCGTCTCGGCTCATGAGGATCTGATGGCCGGCAACGCGCCGCTCCCGGCCCCAGCTCCGGTCGCAAGGCAGGAGCAGGACGCGTCGCTCGACCTGATGGCCCCGTTCGAAGAGGAGCGGTCGGCTGCCCCTCCCCCGGCACCCGCGCCGACGCCACGGCCGGCGGCACCGGCGATCCAGACCCAGAGCGCCAATCCGGTTCAGACCGCCAACGGCCGCAACCAGACCCAATTGCTGGCGACGCTCCGCAACGCGATCGACGAGAACCGCATCGACATCTTCCTCCAGCCGATGGTGACGCTGCCGCAGCGCAAGGTCCGCTTCTACGAGGCCGTGACGCGCCTGCGCGACGAGCGTGACCAGCTGGTCGCGGCCGAGGAGTTCATCAGCATTGCGGAGGCCTCCGGCCTGATCGGGCGCATCGACAACATGGTGATGCTGCGGTGCGTGCAGGTGCTGCGACGCCTGATGGTACGCAACAAGGAGGTCGGCGTGTTCTGCAACGTCGCGGCTTCCACGCTCGGCAATTCCACGACCTTCGCGCAATACCTCGATTTCCTCGAGGCCAACCGGGCGCTGGCGCCCTCGCTGGTGCTGGAATTCAAGCAATCGACCTTCCGCAATCTCGGTCCGGCCGAGACCGAGAATCTCGCCGCGCTCGCCCAGCGCGGTTTCCGTTTCTCGATCGACCATGTCACCGATTTGCGGATCGAACCGCGCGAGCTCGCCGATCGCGGCGTGCGCTTCATCAAGGTGCCTGCCTCGCTCCTGCTCGACCCCAGGCAGGCTTCGGCCTCGGATATCCACCCGTCCGATCTCTCCGACCTGCTCGGCCGCTTCGGCATCGACCTGATCGCCGAGCGGATCGAGGGCGAGCGCGCCGTGATCGACCTGCTCGACTATGACGTGCGGTTCGGCCAGGGGTTCCTGTTCGCGCCGCCCCGGCCATTGCGGCCGGAGGGGTCATCTGCTACCGCCGCGCCGAACCAGGCACAGGACACTCAGGGATCCAATGGCTCCGGCATACCGAGCTCAAGCGCAACGTCGGCTGCGTCTGCGCCACAGCGCGTCACCGGCAGCGCCGCGCTCGCGCGCCGCATCTGATCGGCCCCACGCATCATGACCACGCTGCATTTCGCTGAAAGCCTGCGTGAACTCGTGGCGGGCGTGGACGTCGTGCTCAGCGACATCTGGGGCGTGGTCCATAACGGCCTCGAATCCTTCCCCGAAGCCTGCGACGCGCTGCACACCTATCGCAGCCGCGGCGGTACGGTCATCCTGATCACCAACGCGCCGCGCCCGGCCGACTCCGTGCAGCGTCAATTGCGCAAGCTCGGCGTCGCCGACGAGACCTACGACGCGATCGTGTCTTCAGGCGATCTGACGCGGCTCTATGTCGCCGACCATCCCGGCCGCAAGATGTTCTGGCTCGGCCCCGAGCGCGACAACTCGATCTACCGCGGCCTCGATGCGGTGACCGCGCCGCTGGAGGAGGCAGACTACATCGTCTGCACCGGTCTCTATGACGACGAGACCGAGACGGCGGAAGACTATCGCGGCATGATGCTGAAGGCGCGCGAGCGCAAGCTGACGCTGGTTTGTGCCAACCCCGACATCGTGGTGGAACGCGGCGACCGCCTGATCTATTGCGCCGGCGCGATCGCGGAGCTCTATCGCGAGCTCGGCGGCGAGGTGATCTTCTACGGCAAGCCGCACCGGCCGATCTACGAGCGCGCGATGGCGCTCGCCGGCGAACGCCAGGGCCACCAGATCGACCGCAAAAAGGTGCTCGCGATCGGCGATTCCGTCCGGACCGACCTCACCGGCGCGCGCGAGTTCGGCATCGATTGCCTATTCGTGACCCGCGGCATCCATGCCGAGGAGTTCGAGGGTCTCGACCAGCTCGACCCGGCTTCGGTGCTGGAATTGTTCGGCCATCCGCCAAAGGCGCTGATGCGCGAACTGAAGTGGTAGCGAGTTGATCGTCATTCCGGCTTGATATCGGGCATCGATTCCAGAACGACGAACCAGACGCAGAAAGCCCGGGACAACCGCCCGGGCCTTCCGAATTCAACCGATGGCTTCGAGCGCGCCTTACGCGCTCGCCATGTCCGGGAAGACCGCCTCGATCTTGGTCTTCAGCGTCGCCGCGTTGAACGGCTTGACGATGTAGTTGTTCACGCCGGCCTTCTTGGCCGCGATCACGTTCTCGGTCTTTGATTCGGCCGTGATCATGATGAAGGGCGTGGTGGCGAGGTTCGGATCCGCGCGCACTTCGCGCAGCAGGTCGTAACCCGTCATCGGCTCCATGTTCCAGTCGGAAATCACGAGACCGTACTTCTTGCCACGCATCTTGTTCAGCGCTGCCGAACCGTCGCTTGCATCATCGATATTCTCGAAGCCAAGCTGCTTCAGGAGGTTCCTGATGATACGGATCATGGTGCTGTAGTCGTCAACCACCAGAACCGACATCGACAAATCAACCGCCATCTCGACTCCCCCAACGCAAACCCAGGAAATATTACGATCGGACCTGCCGGGCCGGAGCCCCGCGGTTCCACGCTCCAAGGACTAGCACCAAGGCGTTAAACAGCGCGTTAACTGGGAACGCCCCCGGTGGACTGAAATCACCTTCGATGCGGCCGCCCCCCTCCCGCTTGACTTCATCCGGCCCGTCGCGCCACGGTCCCGGCCGGTCCCGCCGGTTCGAGAATTCCCCTGATGGCTCCGCATTTTACCGTTATCCGCGACACCACGCCGGACTCCGCCATTGCAAGGGGGGCCGTGGTCGCCATGGGCAATTTCGACGGCGTTCATCTCGGCCATCGCGCCGTGATCGCCGCAGCCCTGGAAATGGGCAGGATCCATGGCCGCCCTGCGCTGGCATTGACCTTCGAGCCGCATCCGCGGCGGTTTTTCAGCCCCAACACCCCGCAATTCCGCCTGACGGACGAGCGTGCCAAGCTGCGGCTTCTGGCCGGCACCGGACTTGACGGCGCCGTGGTCATGACCTTCGACAAGTCCCGCGCCGGGACCAGCGCGCAAGACTTCATTCACCATGACCTGATCGGGCGCCTGGGCATCGGCGGAATCGCCGTCGGCTACGACTTCCACTTCGGCAAGGGTCGCGTCGGCTCGCCGAGCCTCCTGGTCAACGAGGCGCCCCGGCTCGGCATCGAGGTCGACGTGCAGCCGCATGTCGACATCGACGAGCGGCCGGTCTCGTCCAGCGCGATCCGGATCGCGCTCGCAGAAGGCCAGATCGACGAGGCCACGGCCATGCTCGGCGCGCCCTGGTTCATCACCGGCGAGGTCATCCACGGCGAGAAGCGCGGCCGCGACCTCGGTTATCCCACCGCCAATATCCGCCTCGATGCCAATTGCGGCCTCAAGCACGGCATCTATGCGGTGCGGGTCGGCCGCGGCGCGGAGCGGCTGGACGGGGTGGCAAGCTTCGGCCGCCGCCCGACCTTCGATAACGGCGCGCCGCTGCTGGAAATCTTCCTGTTCGACTTCAAGGGCGATCTTTACGGACAGACGCTCGACTGCGCCTTTATCGGCTTCATCCGCGAGGAGCTGAAATTCGACGGCCTGGATGCCCTGATCCGCCAGATGGACGACGATTCCGCCCGCGCCCGCGCCATGCTCGCCGCCGCCCCGGACGCGTTTCCGCGGCTTGGCATCATCGATTGAGGCCGGAAACCGGCCCCCGAACCTTTTGCGCTTCCCTTAGCCCCCTGCTATGGAGAGCCCATGTTTGCGCGGCGCATCATAGGGATTAGCGGCCCGGCTTCCGCCTGAGCCTTCGGCTCGGCGCAAGACCGGGATGTTGTCGTTTCACCCGCGATTCCGCATCGCCATCCGTTCCCGCGCCCTTCCGAGCCAGTCAGCCTCATGTCCGACAAGCCACAAAAGTCCCAAAAATCCGAAGCCAAAGACTATTCGAAAACCCTGTTCCTGCCGCAGACCGAATTCCCGATGCGCGCCGGCCTGCCGCAGCGCGAGCCGGAGCTGCTGAAATACTGGAACGACATCGGCCTCTACGACAGACTGCGCCAGCAAGCCCAGGGCCGCGCCAAATTCGTGCTGCATGACGGCCCGCCCTACGCCAACGGCAACATCCATATCGGGCACGCGCTGAACAAGATCCTCAAGGACGTCGTGACCAAGAGCCAGCAGATGCTCGGCTTCGACTCCAACTATGTGCCTGGCTGGGACTGCCACGGCCTGCCGATCGAATGGAAGATCGAGGAAGAGAACTACCGCTCCAAGGGCAAGCAGAAGCCCGACTTCCGCGACTCCGCCGCGATGGTGGCGTTCCGCAAGGAATGCCGCGCCTATGCGACGCACTGGATCAACGTGCAGCGCGAGGAATTCAAGCGCCTCGGCATCATCGGCGACTGGGATCATCCCTATCAGACGATGAGCTATCCCGCCGAAGCGCAGATCGCCCGCGAGCTGATGAAGTTCGCCGCCAACGGTACGCTGTATCGCGGCTCCAAGCCGGTGATGTGGAGCGTGGTCGAGAAGACCGCGCTCGCCGAGGCCGAGGTCGAGTACGAGGACTACACCTCCGACATGGTGTGGGTGAAGTTCCCCGTCACGTCCCCGGCACATGGTGCGCTCGCCAATGCTTCGGTCGTGATCTGGACCACCACGCCCTGGACACTGCCCGGCAACCGCGCGATCTCGTTCTCACCGAAGATCGCCTACGGCCTCTACAAGGTGACGGATGCAGCCGCGGACAATTGGGCGAAGACCGGCGATCTCCTGATCCTGGCCGATGCGCTTGCCGCAGAGGTGTTCAAGCAGGCGCGCGTCACGGCCTATGAGAAGCTGCGCGACATTCCCGGCGATACGCTGGACGCCGTGGAGTGCGCTCATCCCTTGCGCGGCCTCGATGGCGGTTACGCGTTTATCGTGCCGCTGCTCGCCGGCGAGCATGTCACCGACGATACCGGCACCGGCTTCGTGCACACCGCGCCGAGCCACGGCCGCGAGGACTTCGACGTCTGGATGGCCAATACCCGCGAGCTCGATGAACGCGGCATCTCGACCGCGATCCCCTACACTGTCGACGAGAACGGCGCCTATACCGCGCAGGCCCCCGGCTTCACCGGCAAGCGCGTGCTCAACGACAAGGGCGAGAAGGGCGATGCCAATGAGGCCGTGATCAAGGCGTTGATCGAGGCCGGCAAGCTGCTCGCGCGCGGCCGCCTCAAGCACCAATATCCGCATTCCTGGCGCTCGAAGAAGCCGGTCATTTTCCGCAACACGCCGCAATGGTTCATCGCGATGGACAAGGACATCAGCGAAGATGGCCATGCCAAGAAGGGCGATACACTGCGGGCCCGTGCGCTGCATGCGATCTCGGTCACGCAATGGGTGCCGCCGTCGGGTGAGAACCGCATCAACGGTATGATCGCCAACCGTCCGGACTGGGTGATCTCGCGCCAGCGCGCCTGGGGCGTTCCGATCGCCGTGTTCGTGCGCGAGAAGAGCGACGGCTCGGCCGAGATCCTGCAGGACGAGATCGTCAACCAGCGCATCGCCGAGGCCTTCATGGAGGAAGGCGCCGACGCCTGGTACATGGAAGGCGCCCGCGAGCGCTTCCTTGGATCGCGCGCGAGCGAAGACTGGAAGAAGATCGACGACATCTGCGACGTCTGGTTCGATTCCGGCTCCACGCACGCCTTCGTGCTCGAGGACCGCCAGAATTTCCCGCAGCTCGGCAACATCGTTCGCAAGGTCGACGGCGGCGACGACACCGTGATGTATCTCGAAGGCAGCGACCAGCATCGCGGCTGGTTTCATTCCTCGCTGCTGGAGAGCGCCGGCACGCGCGGCCGCGCGCCCTATGACATCGTGCTCACCCACGGCTTCACGCTCGACGAGAACGGCCGCAAGATGTCGAAGTCGATCGGCAACACCGTCGAGCCACAGAAGGTGATCAAGGATTCGGGCGCGGATATCCTGCGCCTGTGGGTCTGCGCCACTGACTATGCCGACGACCAGCGCATCGGCCCGGAGATCCTGAAGAACACCATCGAGACCTATCGCAAGCTGCGCAACACCGTGCGCTGGATGCTGGGAACGCTGGATCACTACAAGCCCGCCGACGCAGTCGCACCCGCCGACATGCCTGAGCTCGAACGGCTGATGCTGCACGAGCTCGCGGTCCGTGCTGCCGTCGTCCGCAAGGCCTATCAGGAGTTCGACTACAAGACGGTGGTCGCAACCTTGTCCGCATTCCTGAACAGTGAGCTCTCCGCGTTCTATTTCGACATCCGCAAGGACACGCTGTATTGCGATCCGCCCTCCTCGCCGACGCGCAAGGCGGCGCTGACCACGATCGATCTGTTGTGCAGCTCGATCCTGAAATGGCTGGCGCCGATCCTCAGCTTCACCGCGGAGGAAGCCTGGCGCATGTACAGGCCCGGCGCCGAGCCCTCGGTGCACCTGACGCAGTTTCCCGACGACCTCGAAAGCCTGCGCGACGACAAGCTCGCCGCGAAGTGGGAAGCGATCCGCAACGTCCGCCGCGTCGTCACCGGTGCGCTGGAGCTCGAACGCGCCGCCAAGAACATCGGCTCGTCGCTGGAGGCCTCGCCGGTGATCTATGTCGCCGACCGCGACATGCTTGCGACGCTGTTCGACACCGACCTCGCCGAGATCTGCATCACCTCGAACTACGAGGTGCGCGAGGACGAGGCGCCGGCTTCCGCATTCCGTCTCGATGCCGTTCCCGGCATCGCTGTCGTGGTGGAGAAGGCGGTCGGCACCAAATGCGCCCGTTCCTGGAAGATTTCGCCGACGGTGGGTGAAGACCCCGAATACCCCGACGTCACCCCGCGCGACGCCAAGGCGCTGCGCGAATGGAAGGCGCTGGGGGTGAGTGTCTAACTTCGTGTCGTCCCGGCGGAGGCCGGGACCCATAACCACGACCGCCGATTGCAGCGAAGGCTGATGACCACGAGTCCCTCAAACAACTTCCGCCTCGGAGTATGGGTCCCGGCCTTCGCCGGGACGACGGCGGTGTTTGTAGTGGAGATAGAGATCTCCCCTGCATGACCCCGCTCCGCGCCGGCATCCTCGCGGCCCTGCTCACGCTGGTGGCCGACCAGGCTTCAAAGCTCTGGCTGCTGAATGTGTTCGACCTTGCCCGTCGCGGCGCGGTCGAGGTGACGCCGTTCTTCGACCTGGTGCTGGCCTGGAACATCGGCATCAGCTTCGGCTGGCTCCAGAACGACGGCCAGGCTGCGCAACTGGCGCTGATGGCCGTGAAGGTCCTAGCCGTGGTTGCGCTGGCGATCTGGATGGCCCGCTCGCACACCCTGCTGGCAACCATCGCGCTCGGCCTGATCATCGGCGGCGCCATCGGCAATGGGATCGATCGCCTCGCCTATGGCGCGGTGGTCGATTTCGCCCTGTTTCACGTCGAGATCGGCGGAAAGACCTATAATTGGTACGTGTTCAACCTCGCGGACGTGGCCATCGTTGCTGGCGTGGCGGCGCTATTGTATGATTCCTTCCTGGGGGTACCCGCCGCAAAAGCGCCCTGATCCCGGCCGATACGGACCGGCAGGCGGACCCTTGTTTTTGCGAGGGATTATGCCGCGCGAGAGCGGCAAACTGCCACAATTTGGAACAGGTACAGTGATGCGCAGCTCGAAGACCAGCAGTTCGATGGTTGGAGATCCCGGGCAAGGGTTCTGGCGGGCATTGAAATTGTCCGCTGTCGCACTCGGCATCGGTCTCGTCATGTCGGCTGGCGCCGCCCGCGCCGGTGACGACGGCGAGGACGATGACGATATGACCTTCGAAGAGAAGCTCATCGACAATCTGATGTCGGGCATCGGCGCCAAGAGCATGGAGAAGAAGGGTATTGAGTACCGTGAGCGGTCGCCGCTGGTGGTACCGCCCAAGCTCGACCTGCCGCCGCCCGCCGGCACCGAAGCCAAGAACGCGCCGAACTGGCCGAAGGACCCGGACGAAAAGCGCCGCAAGGAGGCCATCGCCCAGCGGAAAAAGGCCGTCAAGGCGACGGAGAATTGGCAGGCAGGCCGGACGTTGTCGCCCGCCGAGATGGAGGTCGGCAGAACAGCTGCACCCGAGCGCACGAGCAACGACCCCATCCAGCCGGGCACCAACGGTAACCCGTCGCTCAGCCCCGCTCAGCTCGGTTTCACCGGCGGTCTATGGGGCATGATGTCGAACAACAAGGGCGAGGCCAAGCAATTCACGACCGAGCCGCCGCGCCAGTCGCTGGTCGAGCCGCCGCCGGGCTACCAGACGCCGTCGCCGAGCTACGCCTATGGCGCCGGAGAGGACAAGACGAGGCGGACCTATTTCGACATCATGTCCGGGAAGGACAAGGAACAATAACGCTCCTGTCACTTTGCGATATCCCGACAGACGCGGTCCCGCGCCGACGGCTCGTGCGCGCCGGACGCGGTCTTTAATTGCTTATCAGTAACTTGCGCCCGAGTTGAGTTCTCTGCTTCGTGACGCGAAGCGTTTGCCGCACGGTGTACCATGCCGTGCCTCCGAGCCGGACATCCGGGCTCGGCCTTTCATAAGGATCATGATGTCCTCTTACCGATCGGCTGCCCGCCTCCTTGCCGCGCTGCTTTCGACGAGTGTCCTCACGGCCGGCGCATCTCTTGCGCAGACCACGGTGACATCGGCTCCGCCCGCCAGCTTCACGCTTGGAAACGGCATGCAGGTCGTGGTGATTCCCGACCACCGCACGCCCGTCGTCACGGAAATGATCTGGTACAAGGTCGGCTCGGCGGACGAGACGCCGGGCAAGTCCGGGCTCGCGCACTTCCTCGAGCACCTGATGTTCAAGGGCACATCGAAGCATCCGGTCGGCGAATTCTCCCAGACCGTGCTCCGCGTCGGGGGCAACGAGAACGCCTCGAC
>NZ_VSST01000005.1 GCF_019402665.1 Bradyrhizobium canariense | reverse complement strand
CTATGTCTCCGGTCTAAACACTTCGCGGGCGATGACACCGTCAGTTCAATCCAGCTTCGCCTCCATGCCCCGCTTCACCGCCGGGCGTGCCATCAGGGCCTCGTACCAGCGCTTCACGTGGGGGAAGTCGGCCAGGTCAACCTTGTGGCGAGGGTGACGCCAGGCCCAGCCCAGGATGGCAAAATCGGCAACCGAGAGCTCGCCGGCGACGAAATCGCGGGCCTCTAGCCGGCGATCGAGGACGCCGTAGAGCCGTCGCGTCTCCGCCATGTAGCGCTTGAGGCCGTAGGCGCGGTCCTGCTCGTTCTCGAGCGCGATGAAATGGTGCACCTGGCCCGGCATCGGCCCGAAACCGCCCATCTGCCACATCAGCCATTCATAGACGGGGATGCGGCCTGAAAGCGATTTCGGCAGGAATTTGCCGGTCTTCTCGCCGAGATAAAGCAGGATCGCGCCCGACTCGAAGATGCTGACGGGCTTGCCGTCCGGGCCATCAGGATCGAGGATCGCGGGGATCTTGTTGTTGGGCGAGAGCTTCAGGAACTGCGGCGCCATTTGTTCGCCCTTGCTGATATTCACCGGGATCACCCTGTAGGGCAGCCCCATCTCCTCCAGCGCGACCGAGATCTTGCGGCCATTCGGCGTATTCCAGGTGTGCAGCTCGATGGTCATTTTCGCGTGTCCTTGCCCAGCCTTCTTGCCGGTTTTCTTGCCCAAGATATCCGGCATCCACCTACTCCAGAAGGTTGCACCCCCACAACCGGCGGGCCGGGATGGCCGATCCCTGTTGACGGGGGAAGCCCCCTCTGGAATGTCGGGGCCGTCGCGGATAAATTCCGCCACTTCCAAAAATGCTCCCGAGGGCCCGCCGTGTCTAAATCAGCCTCCCGCGCCCGCCTGTTCGAGATCATCCGCCGGCGCTCCTTCGGCCGCGGCGAGGTGACGCTCGCGTCGGGCCGCAAGAGCGACTTCTACTTCAACCTCAAGCCGACCATGTTGGACCCGGAGGGCGCGACCCTGCTGGCCGAGCTGACCTATGAGGCGCTGAAGGACGACAATCTCGATTTCATCGGCGGGCTCGAGATGGGCGCGGTGCCGCTGGCTGGCGCGCTGGCGCAGATTTCCTGGATCAAGGGCCATCCGATCGCGGCGTTCTTCGTGCGCAAGAAGCCGAAGGAGCACGGCGCCAAGCTCGCGATCGAGGGGCTGCCCAGGGGCGAGACGCTGGAGGGCAAGCGCGTCGTGATAGTCGAGGATGTCACCACCACCGGCGGCTCGGCGATGAAGGCAGTGGAAGCGGTGCGCGAGACCGGCGCCGAGGTGGTGCTGGTGCTGACCATGGTCGACCGCGAGGAAGGCGCCGACGACACTTTTGGCGCGGCCGGGCTGCCATTCCGCTCGCTGTACAAGGCGTCGGAGTTCTTGAAGGCTTGAGCGGCTAGACTTTCTCCGCCGTCGTACCCGGGCATCCACGTCTTTGCCGCACCAGAGATCGTGGATGGCCGGGACAAGCCCGGCCATGACGAGGTCCACCCCGTCCGGCGACACCGCTCCCCCCTCAACCGCTCATTTACCATCCCGCTCTATGGTGAATCATGTGCTGAGACCTGATGGTCCCGGCCGGTTGGGTAGCGTCGGGTGGAGTAAGCGTTTGCGTACAGTCATGTCCCATGCGCGCCGGAATCGCGCGATGCTCGTAGCCGCGACACTGGCAGCACCGCTGCTTGCAGCTCCGGCCCCGGTTTCGGCCGAAGGCCTGTTCGATTTCTTCTTCGGCGGAATGCAGCAGCAGCAGCAGCAGCAACGGCCCCAGCGTGAGGTGCCGCAGCAGGCGAGCTCCTACGCCGACCCCTTCACCGGCCAGCAGAATGCCGCAGCCCCGCAATACGTGCCGCCGACACGTTCGGCCGCAGCCGGCGGCTCGGGACCGGCGTTCTGCGTGCGCAGCTGCGACGGCAAATATTTTCCGCTGATGCGCGGTCTCACCTCGCCCGCGCAGATGTGTCAGGCCTTCTGTCCTGCCAGCACCACAAAGATCTATTTCGGCTCCTCGATCGACGGCGCGGCGTCGCAGACCGGCGAGCGCTACGCCGATAGCGAGAACGCGTTCGCCTATCGCAAGGCGCTGCGCGCCGACTGCACCTGCAACGGCCGCGAGCCGGTCGGACTTGCTCCGGTCGATCTGGCGCTGGATTCGTCGCTAAAACCCGGCGACGTGATCGCCACCAGCGACGGCCTCGTCGCCTATACCGGCATTCGCGTCGGCAACGACCAGGCCGCGGACTTCACGCCGGTCGCCTCCTATCCCGGTCTCACCGCGCAGGTCCGCGCACGGCTCGGCGAGATGAAGGTGGCGCCGGTGCGCGCCGACACGGTGGCGGCGGATGGCCCCGCCACGGAGATCGTGCGCGAGACGCTGCCCGACGTGACGGTGCCGAAAACGCAAAAGCCAGCGAAGCGGGCGGGGCTGGACTGAAATCCTCATGGTGAGGAGCGCGGAACGCGCGTCTCGAACCATGAAGGCCCGGCTGCTACGGCTCGGCCTTCATCCTTCGAGACGCTTGCTGCGCAAGCTCCTCAGGATGAGGGTTGAGACCGTCAACGTCCGATGATCACGCCGATCACGTTCGGCGCCGCCAGATATTTCTCCTCGATCGCCGCGCGCGCGGCGGCGCGGTTGTCTGCCGTGAGCAGGCCGCGCTTCTCGGCCAGGATCATCCAGCAAAACCCCCACCAGTCGGTGAGCATGCCCTGATCGTCGACGAGGTCATAACCCTGCTCGGCGGCGAAGATGCGCGCTTGCGCTTCGTCCAGCGTGTCGAGGAACAGATGGTCCTCGGCAGAAAACAGATCGTCGCTGACGTCGTCGATGGTGTAGCCCCAGATCGACTGGCACACCGCATTGAACTCGCGGTCGAACTGGTCGTCATCGACCGCGTAGCGCCGCGCCGCCTGATGCAGCCGCGACAGCGAGCGCGCGAAATCGGCGATCCTGGTGAGGGCAAACTGGTCGAAGGCAATGGTGGACATGTAGTCCTCGCGAAGTCTGGCGGACGCTAGATATTGTGTCGGCAACGCGCCGAATCACAATGATATATCAAAGACTTGCTAAAGTGTTCTTAATTTGTTCTGAGGCTAGGCGCGATTGTTGGAGAGCGTCGTCCTGGCGAAAGCCAGGACCCATTACCCCGGTCAGCGTTGCCCTTGCGAGCTGAGGCCATGAGCGCAAGCAGCTACTACGTCTACATCTTGGCGAGCCGCCACCACGGGACAATTTATATTGGCGTCACCAACGACATCCGCGCGCGGCTTGAATTACACCGCTCGGGTCGGGGTTCGAAGTTCGTGCTGAAGTACAAGACATTCCGCCTCGTTCACGTCGAAGCATTCGCGACTCCCCAGGAAGCTATCGCGCGCGAGAAGCAATTGAAATCCTGGAAGCGCGATTGGAAGATCAAGCTGATCGAGCAAGAAAATCCCGATTGGAATGATCGGTCGGGCCGTTGCACCGGTCATGCTCAATTCGCCGCCGACATCAACCTGTCCCCACACGCGCTCGCGTAAAACTTACCGCCGCATTGGCGCTTGATGGCGGCGCAGCGGGCGGCGGGTGATGCGTTTTGCGGGAGTGTGACGGCGCAGCTCAGGCCGTCGACGCTGCGGCCGATCTTGCCGGCGGCGAAGGCGGCGCTGGAGGCGGTGATGCAGACGACGAGAAAGATGGCCGCTGCGATTTCGATCAGCCGTCGCGTCACAGGTCTCATCAGAGCTTTCATGGATGTCTCCTCCACACTGATGGCTGAATTGGCCGCCATTCTAGCACCAAATCCACGTTTCCCCGTATGCGTCCGGGTTCCCAAATCGGCCCGTTCCTTGCATAATTTTACGCCAGCGCAGTGCACGGTCGCACCAGCAATGGTTCCGGTACAGAGGCAAGATGCGTAGGGTCAGTAGTGTTCTCGCGACCAGGAAGTGACGACTTTGCAAGATTCATCGTTCCAGCCCAATTTTCCCGCCGCCAACCAGCCCATCGACGAGCTCGCGCTGGCTGAGATCAAGGGCGCGATTCTGGCGAAGCTGCGCCTTGCCATCGGCAAGGATGCGGGCATGGCGACCAAGCACGACTGGTACCAGGCCGCCGCGCTGGCGCTGCGCGACCGCATCGTGCATCGCTGGCTCACGGCCGAGAAGCACAGCTACGATGCGGGACGCAAGCGCGTCTACTATCTCTCGCTCGAATTCCTGATCGGCCGCCTCTTCAGCGACGCGCTGAACAATATGGGGCTGCTGAAGATCTTCGAGGTCGCGCTCGGCGATCTCGGCGTCTCCTTGCCTGAGCTGCGCAAATGCGAGCCGGACGCGGCGCTCGGCAACGGCGGCCTGGGCCGTCTCGCCGCCTGCTTCATGGAAAGCATGGCGACGCTGTCGATCCCCGCGATCGGCTACGGCATCCGTTATGATTACGGCCTGTTCCGCCAGATCATCAATCAGGGCTGGCAGCAGGAATACCCGGACGAATGGCTCGGCTTCGGCAACCCCTGGGAATTGCAGCGGCCCGAAGTGATCTATGACATTCGCTTCGGCGGCGGTGTCGAGCACGTCGAAGACAAGGGCCGGGATCGCGCGATCTGGCATCCGTCCGAGACCGTGCAGGCGATGGCCTATGACACGCCGATCGTCGGCTGGCGCGGCCAGCACGTCAACGCGCTGCGGCTGTGGTCGGCACGTTCGCCCGATCCGTTGAAGCTCGACGCCTTCAACACCGGCGACTATGTCAGCGCCAGCGCCGAGCAGTCGCGCGCGGAAGCCATTTGTAAATTCCTCTATCCGAACGACGAGAGCCCGGCGGGCCGCGAGCTGCGCCTGCGCCAGGAATATTTCTTCGTCTCGGCTTCGCTGCAGGACCTGATCAAGCGGCATCTTGCGTCGGACGGCCAACTCCGCAGCCTGTCGAGCAAGGTCGCGGTGCAGCTCAACGACACCCATCCGAGCCTCGCCGTCACCGAGCTGATGCGGATCCTGATCGACGACCACAATTTCCGTTGGGACGAGGCCTGGAAGATCACGGTCGCCACGCTGTCCTACACCAACCACACGCTGCTGCCCGAAGCGCTGGAGACCTGGCCGGTCGAGCTGTTCGAACGGCTGTTGCCGCGGCATCTCGAGATCATCTACCGCATCAACGTGCAGCATCTCGCGCTCGCAGAGGCGCGCGCCCCCGGCGACATCGACTTCCGCGCCTCGGTCTCGCTGATCGACGAGAGGAGCGGGCGGCGCGTGCGCATGGGCCAGCTCGCCTTCGTCGGCTCGCACCGCATCAACGGCGTCTCCGCGATGCATTCAGACCTGATGCGCGAGACCGTGTTCCACGACCTCAACCATCTCTATCCCGGTCGCATCACCAACAAGACCAACGGCATCACCTTCCGCCGCTGGCTGATGCTGGCGAACCCGAAGCTGACCGATCTGTTGCGCGAGACCTGCGGCGATGCCGTGCTCGACGATCCGACGCAGCTCAGCCTGATCGAGGCCCGCGCCAGCGACGTCGAATTCCAGAAGAAGTTCCGCGCCGTCAAACATCACAACAAGACCGCGCTGGCGCGCCTGATCGGCGAGCGGCTCGGCATCAAGGTCGATCCGACCGCGCTGTTCGACGTGCAGATCAAGCGCATCCACGAATACAAGCGCCAGCTCCTGAACGTCATCGAGACCGTCGCGCTGTACCAGGCGATCAAGGACGATCCCAACGGCAATTGGGTGCCGCGGGTGAAGATCTTTGCGGGCAAGGCTGCGGCGAGCTACCGTTACGCCAAGCTGATCATCAAGCTGATCAACGACGTTGCGGAAGCCGTCAACAACGATCCCGCGATCGGCGGCAAGCTCAAGGTCGTCTTCCTGCCCGACTACAATGTCAGCCTTGCCGAGGTGATCATTCCCGCCGCCGACCTGTCCGAGCAGATCTCGACGGCCGGCATGGAAGCCTCCGGCACCGGCAACATGAAGCTGTCGCTGAACGGCGCCCTCACCATCGGCACGCTCGACGGCGCCAACATCGAGATCCGCGACCATGTCGGCGCGGAGAACATCGCGATCTTCGGCATGGAAGCCGGCGACGTCATGATCCGGCGCAAGCAGGGGCTGGACGCTTCCGACGTGATCCGCAATTCGCCAAAGCTCCAGCGCGCCATCAACGCGATCGGCGCCGGCGAGTTCTCGCCCGGCGATCCCGGCCGCTTCGAATCGATCGCGCACGCGCTGCGTTATCTCGACCATTACATGGTCAGCGCGGACTTCGATTCCTATTACGAGGCGCAGCGCAGCGTCGATGCGCGTTGGCAGGTGGCGCCGGCCTGGACCCGCGCCTCGATCCTCAACGTCGCGCGCATGGCATGGTTCTCCTCCGACCGCACCATCCGCGAATACGCCGAGGAGATCTGGAACGTGCCGGTGAATCCGACCACACCGCTGCTGCCGACCCTGCGCGACGTCGCGGGCTGATTTTCCGCTGCGTGAAATCGGTTACCCGCGAGATAATTGCACAAGCCGGCGGCGGGCGTGATATGACGTCCGTCATTGAACGCCGGATCAAACGATGCACGCCAAGCTCCCGCACCCTTTCGACGACGCCACCCGCGTCACCGCCGGTGACTCGAGCTGGCAGGGACACACCAGCGACGACTATTGGGCCTTTGTCGGCCCGTTCGGCGGCGCCACTGCTGCGACCATTTTGCGTGCGCTGATCGAGCATCCGGAACGTGCCGGCGATCCGCTGGCGCTCACCGTGAATTACTGCGCGCCGATCGCGAAGGGACCGTTCGATCTCGACGTGCGGCTGGTGAAGGCCAACCGCTCCAGCCAGCACTGGAGCGTCGAACTGTCGCAAGGCGGCGGCGAGGTCGCAACGCTCGCCACCGCCGTATTCGCCGAACGCCGGCCGTCCTGGGAGCACAGGGTGGCGCAATATCCCGATGCAAAGCCGTTCGAACAGACGATGCCGTTCCCGAAGATCGCGGCGTCCTGGGCCAACCAGTATGAATTCCGCTTCGTCGAGGGCGAGATGCGGATCGGCCCGCCGCGGGCCGAGCTCGCCAGCACTTACTCAAAGCTCTGGATCAGTGATCGCGAGCCGCGCAAGCTCGACATGCCGTCGCTGATGTCGATGTCGGACGCCTTCTTCGGCCGCATCTTCCATGCGCGGCGCGAGCTGGTGCCGTTCGGCACGGTGTCGCTGACGACGTATTTCCACACCGACAGCGAAGAGCTCGCGGCCGAGGACATCACGCGCGTGCTGGCGACCGCAGATTCAAAAATCATGCACAAGAGCTACGCCGACCAGAACGCCGAGCTGTGGTCGCCGAACGGAAGGCTGCTCGCGACGAGCACGCAGATCGCGTATTTCAAAGCGTAGCTGCTTCCCCTCTCCCCTTGCGGGAGAGGGTGGCTCGTCGCGAAGCGACGAGACGGGTGAGGGATTCTCTCCGCGAGCGCTTCTCTTGCGGTTGAACGCGCGGAGAGAACCCCTCATCCGGCACTTCGCGCCACCTTCTCCCGCAAGGGGAGAAGGAAAGATAAAAAAGGGCGGCCTCGCGGCCGCCCTTTTCGATTTCAAGCGCGGCGATCTTACTCCGCCGCGAGCTTCACGTCCGGCGCTGCGGCGCGGACTTCGGCGTCGACCTGGGCTTCGAACTTCGCAAAGTTCTTCTGGAACATCCCGACCAGCGCGCGGGCGGTCTTGTCGAACTCGTCCTTGTCCTTCCAGGTATTGACCGGGTTGAGGATCTCGCTCGGCACGCCCGGCAGCGCGGTCGGGACCGCGAAGCCGAAATATTTGTCGGTGCGGAATTGGACGTTGCGAAGCGAGCCGTCGAGCGCAGCGGTGAGCAGCGCGCGCGTCACCTTGATCGGCATGCGCGAGCCGACACCGTACTTGCCGCCGGTCCACCCCGTGTTGACCAGCCAGCAGTCGACATTGTGCTGGGCGATCAGGTCGCGCAGCATGTTGCCGTAGACGGAGGGGTCGAGCGGCAGGAAGGGCGAACCGAAGCAGGTCGAGAATTCCGGCTGCGGCTCGTTGCCAAGACCGCGCTCGGTGCCCGCGACCTTGGCGGTGTAGCCCGACAGGAAGTGATACATCGCCTGCGCCGGCGAGAGCTTGGCGATCGGCGGCAGCACGCCGAAGGCGTCGGCGGCGAGCATCACCACGTTCTTCGGCTGCGGCGCGCGGCCGGTGCGCGAGGCGTTCGGGATGAATTCGAGCGGATACGCCGAGCGCGTGTTCTCGGTCTTGGAGCCGTCGTCGAAATCGACCACGCGGGTGTCTTCGTCGAGCACGCAGTTCTCGAGCACCGCGCCGAAGCGCGTCGACGCCGCGTAGATCTCGGGCTCGGCTTCCTGCGACAGCTTGATGCACTTGGCGTAGCAGCCGCCTTCGAAGTTGAAGACGCCGTTCGGGCCCCAGCCGTGCTCGTCATCGCCGATCAGCGTGCGGTTCGGATCGGCGGACAGCGTGGTCTTGCCGGTGCCGGACAGGCCGAAGAAGATCGCGGCATCGCCCTTGGCGCCGACATTGGCCGAGCAATGCATCGGCATCACGCCACGCTCGGGCAGATAGTAGTTCAGCGTGGTGAAGACCGACTTCTTCATCTCGCCGGCATAATAAGACCCGCCGATCAGCACGATCTTGCGGGCGAAATCGATCGCGACGACGTTCTCCGACTTGCAGCCATGGCGCTTCGGATCAGCGCGGAAGCTCGGCATGTCGATGATGGTGAGCTCGGGCACGAACGCCGAGAGCTCGACCGCCTCGGGACGGATCAGCAGCGTGCGGATGAACAGCGAGTGCCAGGCGAGCTCGGTGAAGACGCGGGTCTTGATGCGATAAGCCGGATCAGCGCCGCCATAGAGGTCCTGCGCGAACAGCGACTTGCCTTCGGCATGCTTGAGGAAGTCCTGGTAGAGCGTCTCGAACTGCTCCGCTGTGATCGACTGGTTGCCGGCCCACCACATCTTCTTGTCGGTGGTGGCGTCACGCACCGTGAACTTGTCCTTGGGGCTGCGGCCGGTGAACTCGCCGGTGTCGGCGCAGAGCGCGCCGTCGGCAGACAACACCGCCTCGCCCGCTGCGAGCGAGTATTGATAGAGTTGCGGCGCACCCAGGTTCCAGTGAACCTGCTTGAGATTCTTTAAGCCAAATTTGTCGGCACCGAAGGCACCGTTGCGCACGCCCGTCTCTTGCACGAAAAACCCTCCTAGAACCCGCGACACTCAGCGCGATCATGCTTTGGCGCCATCGCAGTCACCGTGAATAACAGGCCGTCCGGCCTCGGTTGGAACGACCTAATACTGATGAACGCTGGCGTTGCCAAGCTGATCCCTTAGGATTTGGTTTATTCAAGGACCGCGCCAAACGTCGCGCATGTCAGCTCTGAGCAGGCGCACCAAAAAATCAACAATGATCGCGCAACCAAATAGGCGTTTCGGCGTTTCCCAAGGTTATTGCGACGCACAACGCCGAATAGAGTCTCGACGAAATTTCCAAGCCCACCCTATCTTACCGCGCCTTCGCCGATGAGCGCGAAGGGCCCCCACATCGCAGGATAGGCGTTGCGCGGTGACGAGGTGTCGTCAACGTAGGTTAACATCGCGCGGCGCAAGGCTTCGGCACGCCCCATTTTTGGTTCGTTTTTGAGCAGCTCGAAAGTCATCGTGGTCAGGCGGGTGGCAGCTTCCGAATCCACGGCCCAATGCGAGACCAGGAGTGCGCGCGCACCGGCGTAGAAGAACGAGCGCGCCAGTCCCGACAGAGCCTCGGCGCCCGGCTTGTCGCCTGCAATGGTATTGCAGGCCGACAGCACAACCCAATCCGCATTGAGCTTGAGCTGAGCGACTTCACTTGCAGTGAGGAGACCGTCGTCGAGCTCTGTCGGCTGATCGGGAATGGAGAGCGCGAGCGAGGGCTCACCCAGTCCCTTGATGTCGCCGGCAACGAGGCCGTGGGTGGCAAAGTAGATGATGCCGTATTGAGCAAGCGCTGCACGCTTGAGCGTCGTCTCGCTGGCGTCGCGGCCGAGATGAATATCGGCCTCGGCAGCGCCGACATCCCTGGCCACCGCGTTCAACTCGTCGGCGGTGTCGGGCAGTTGCGGCAACGCCTGCGCAAGCCGCGCGCGATCGACGCCGGCACCGCGCCAGAAATCGCTATAGGCAATGGTCGCGATGCTGCGCGCGGCGACCTTGCCGTTCGCGGCGCGCCGCTCGGCGGGCGCTTCCAGTGCAGGATTGAACACGGGATCGCCGAAGCCGGTCATCGGCTTCACGCTTTGGTCCCGACGCGCAAAGGCCCGCAACGATTTCAGACTGACCACCGACGGCAGCACCGAGACGGCCTGACGCCGCAGCAGCCAGGCAGCGCTGCGATAGCCTTCGAGCGTGTCGGGGATCGCAGCCTGCGGCTTCTCGGTGACGAGCAGATGAAACGGTAATGCGGTCAGCGCAGCCGACGGCACCACCAGCAGGCTGCGCTTGTCCTTTGTCAACGCCTCGACCGGACCGAGCAGCGCGACATGGAGTTCGTTGGCGAGCGCGAGATCGAACAATCCGGATTTGCCGGAGGCATCGCGCGCCTTGCCGACGTCGAGTCCCTTGCGGAATGCCGTCACCTTCTGCGTCAGCGCATCCGCGCCGAGTGGGATGGCCATCCAGTCGACGCCCTCGCGCGTGATCGCGATGACATAGCTCTGCTTGTCGACGACGGAGTAGAGCACCATCGCTTCGTCGGCTGATAGCAGCAGCTGGATGTCCTTTGCCGTCAACGGCTGGGGATTGGAGAGCGACGCGTAGTCGGGAAACTCGACCGCGAGCGTCTTCTGCAAGCCCGCACGCTCGTTGGCAATCGTTGCAATCCGCGCGCGGCTGCGCTGCTCGGTTGCGAGATCGCGCTGCGCGGATTGCTTCGACACTGCGGTGACGATCGCCTTGTCGAGTGCCTCGGATTCAGCCGCAAGATCCTGGTCCCGGCGAACCAGCTCGGCGAGCCGGTCGCTGCCGGCGGCAAGCCGAACCGCGAGCTTGTTCACGGCTGATGCGGCGGAGGATTGTGTGCCGCGCTGGATCGCGGCGAGGGCCTCGTCCAGCGCCTTGTCGCCGGGCAGCAGATCTTGTTGGCGTGCGGCAAACAGGACCGGCAACACGACGCGCAACTGGGCGCGATCGCCCCGAAGCGTCCTTTCCGCGAACGGCAATGCGTCCGCGGTGCGCCCGGCCACGTAGAGGAAATAAGCGAGATTGCTGGTCGAGGTCATGACCTCGGGATGATCAGGCCCAAGCGCGCGTTCGCGGATGAGCAGCGCGCGGCGATAGAGCGGCTCGGCGTCGCCGTAGCGCTGCTGGTGCTCGTAGAGGCCTGCGAGATTGTTCAGCGAGCGGGCGACGTCGGGATGATCCGGTCCCAGCACCTTCTCGCGGATCGCGAGCGAGCGCTTGATCGGCGCTTCCGCGTCGGCATCGCGGTTGAGATCGCGATAGACTTGGCCGAGATTGTTCAGGACCGTCGCCACCGCCGGATGCTCGGGGCCGCCGGCCTTCTGATAGATCGCGAGCGCCCGGTGAAACAACGGTTCGGCGTCTGCATAGTGCTTCTGCTTCACATAGAGCGTGGCGAGATTATTGAGCGACTGCCCGACATCGGGATGCTCGCGCGACAGCCCCTTCTCGCGAACGGCGAGCGCTCGCCTGAACAGCGGCTCGGCCTCGGCGTAGCGACTCTGCCGCTGGTAAAGCGCGGCGAGATTGCTCAGTTCGGCTCCAATCAACGGGGTTTCGAAACCGAGCGACTTTTCCATCAGCATGATGGCGCGCTTGTAGAGCGGCTCCGCCAGATCGTCGTGGCCCTGACCGGCATGAACCTGGCCAAGGTTGTTCAGCGCGGCGGCGAGGTCGCGACCGGTATCGCTCTTCTCCAGGCTCGCGACCATGCCTTGCGCCAACGGCAGTGCTTCCGAATATCTGCCGGCGCTCATCAGTGCGTTGATCCGCTCGCCCTCCGCGGCGAGACCTTTCTGAGCAAGGCTTGTCTGGGCAAGGCCGGGCGTGACAAGCGATGCGGTGATCGCGAGCGTCAAACCCGCAACCAGCGTCAGTCTATTCCATTCTGCCATGACGCTCTCGCCGCCGTCTTCTGACCAATTATGGTCTTGGGTCGCGGCGATGGGCAGCAGCGTTCAATCTTTTGCGCTCTGGTCCATCCTGGTGCGCGCTTCGCCGGCGAGGCGAACCAGCATCTTGCGCAGCGCGGTGCCATCAGTAACCCGCTCCGGGAAGTCCAGCCGCAAGGCGGTCTGGCCGTCCTGCATGTCGAGGCCCTCCGGATCGCAGCCGGTGCAGCGCCAGTCGCCCGCGGCAGCGCCCAGCAGTTTTGTTGCATAGAGGCCCATGGCCTCGCGGTGGTCGGCATTCATGTGCTCGACCGCGCCCTGCTCCGCCGCCAGCAAGTCCTCGGCCCCCGTGAGGTCCGTCAGGAATTGCTCCGGCTTGAGATCGACGATCCGGCCGAAGCCGGCGACCAGATGGGTTCCCGTAGGTCGGATCCGAAAGAAAGAAAAATCCTTAAACGAAACAAAGGCTTCCGCTGAGGGATGAGCATTGAGATACCGTCGCCGGAGCAGATCCTTGTCCGCATCGGCCGGCTCGGCATGGCCGGACAGCATGATTCGGGCACCTTCCAGCGGATCGCCCGCCGCCCGCTCATCCAGCATCAGGGACACCCGGCTGTCGGCCAGGATGTTCCTGGTGTGCACGGCCAATCCCGAGATCAGCAGGATCGGGGAGCCATCCGGATGGCTCGCCAGATTGACCAGGGAACAATAGGGATCGCCGCTGCCGGCCATCAATGTCGCCAGGGCCCCCTGCCGTGACCGCCGCAGCAGCGATTTGGCGAGCTTTCCGGGGTCGAAATCGGAGGTCGGTTGCATCGGCTTTCTCGGGTCAGGTGGTTGCATGGAGGGCCTTTTTTCGGGTAAACCGGGGCCCGGATATGGGTCGAGATGCGGCGAATCTGCCGTGTTTCGTGGAACTTGGTCACACTTCAGCCTAGCTTGCATTGCTCGGTGACAAGGTTCGAATGCCAACATCGGCACCCATGTATGCGGCGCATCAGTGGATTGCTCGCCGTTTTCAAGCCACGACCCAAACGGAAAGCAGAAAGCAGAGGCTCATGCCCACAATCGCTTTGGTCGACGACGACCGCAACATTCTCACATCCGTCTCGATCGCGCTGGAGGCCGAAGGCTACCGCATCATGACCTATACCGACGGCGCCTCGGCGCTCGACGGTTTCCGCACCACCCAGCCCGATCTTGCCATCCTCGACATCAAGATGCCGCGCATGGACGGCATGGAGACGTTGCGCCGGCTGCGGCAGAAATCCGATCTGCCGGTGATCTTCCTGACCTCCAAGGACGAAGAGATCGACGAGCTGTTCGGCCTCAAGATGGGCGCCGACGACTTCATCCGCAAACCGTTCTCGCAGCGCCTGCTGGTCGAGCGCGTCAAGGCGGTGCTGCGCCGCTCGGCGCCGAAGGATCCGACCGTCACGCCGAAGGAGAACGACGCCAAGGCGCTCGACCGCGGCCTGCTGCGCATGGATCCTGAACGGCACACCTGCACCTGGAAAAATGAGCCGGTGACGCTGACCGTCACCGAATTCCTGATCCTGCAGGCGCTCGCGACCCGGCCCGGCGTGGTGAAGAGCCGCAACGCGCTGATGGACGCCGCCTATGACGACCAGGTCTATGTCGACGACCGCACCATCGACAGCCACATCAAGCGGCTGCGCAAGAAGTTCAAGGTCGTCGACAACGAGTTCGAGATGATCGAGACGCTCTACGGCGTCGGCTACCGCTTCAAGGAAGCCTGAGGCGCGCGCGCCTCCACGAAAGACCGAGAGCATCGCCGGTTCTGATTCCATCGGGACCGGGATGGCTCTAGGATGCGGGGACCTTCGCACGAGCTGTCCTAACGCGGGCGTGAGCATTGCTTGACCGAACGCAGCCTGACGAGAACCAGAACGCCGAGGACGTCACCGCCCGCGGCGCTCCGGATCAATTGGCCGATGACAAGCCGGCCGTGCGGGGCTGGCGTCCGCTGAACTGGCTGAAACGCGCCGGGCAGTTCTTCTTCGCGCTGTCCTTCTCGAGCCTGACCCGCCGCATCGTTTCGCTCAACCTCGCCGGCCTCGTCGCGCTGGTGGCGAGCATCCTCTATCTGTCGCAATTCCGCGCCGGCCTGATCGACGCGCGCGCGCAGAGCCTGCTGGTGCAGGCGGAGATCATCGCCGGCGCGATCGCGGCCTCCGCGACGGTGCAGACCAACGCCATCACCATCGACCCCGACCGGTTGCTCGACCTCAAGCCGGGCGAGACCTATGGCGGGTCGGACGAGTATTCCCCGCTGGATTTTCCGATCAATCCGGAGCGCGTGGCGCCGGTGCTGCGCACGCTGATCTCGCCGACCAAGACGCGCGCCCGCATCTACGACCCGAACGGCAGCCTGTTGGTCGACAGCCGCAGCCTCGATACCGTGGTGCGCTTCCCCCTGCCGTCAGTCTCCGCCGAGAAGCCGGGCATGGTCGAACGCGGCATGGTCGCGGTTCGTACTTGGCTCAATCGCGGCGACCTGCCGCTCTATCGCGAGCTCGGCCCCGAGAACGGCAATGGCTATGCGGAGGTGGGCGACGCGCTTCAGGGCCAGAAGCGCTCGATGGTGCGGGTCAATGCGCGCGGCGAGGTGATCGTCTCGGTCGCGGTCCCCGTGCTGCGCTCGCGCGCCATCCATGGCGCGCTGATGCTGTCGACGCAGGGCGACGACATCGACCAGATGGTCACCGCGGAGCGCCTCGCGATCCTCAAGGTGGGCGGTGTCGCCGCCGCGGTCATGATCATGCTGTCGCTGCTGCTCGCCAGCACGATCGCAGGTCCGGTCCGCCGGCTCGCAGACAGCGCCGAGCTGATCCGCCGCCGCATCAGGACCCGGGTCGAAATTCCCGACTTCACACGTCGTCGCGACGAGATCGGCCATCTCTCCGGTGCGCTGCGCGACATGACCAGTGCACTCTACAGCCGCATCGAAGCGATCGAGATGTTCGCCGCCGACGTCGCCCACGAATTGAAGAACCCGTTGACCTCGTTGCGCTCCGCGGTCGAGACGTTGCCGCTGGCGCGCAACGAGAACAGCCGCGCGCGGCTGCTCGAGGTGATCGAGCATGACGTCAAGCGGCTCGACCGGCTGATCTCGGACATCTCCGACGCCAGCCGTCTCGATGCCGAACTGCAGCGCCAGGATGCGATCCCGGTCGACCTGCGCCGCCTGCTGACGACGCTCGTCTCCGTCGCCAATGAAACCAAGCTCGGCCATGACGTCGCGGTCGAAATGCGTTTCGAGGGCCGCAGCCCGACCGACAATTTCGCCGTGACCGGCCACGATTCGCGGCTCGGACAGGTGGTCTCCAACCTGCTCTCGAACGCACAGTCCTTCTCCGAGCCCGGCAACAAGGTGCGCCTCACCTGCCGCCGCGTGCGCGGAGAGATCGAGATCGTGGTCGACGACGACGGCCCCGGAATCCGCGACGACGCGCTGGAGCGCATCTTCGAGCGCTTCTACACCGACCGACCTCATCAGGGCTTTGGCCAGAACTCCGGCCTCGGCCTGTCGATCTCCAAGCAGATCGTCGACGCGCATGGCGGACGCATCTGGGCCGAGAACCGCCCCGGCCCGGCGGACGAGGACGGAGCGCCTAGTGTTGTCGGCGCGCGCTTCGTGGTGAGGCTGCCGGCGCTATGAGCGACGGCGGCCCCAGCATTCACGCCTCGGCGGTCAAGGTTGGAGATCTGGCGGTGCTGATCCGCGGGCCCTCGGGCTCCGGCAAGTCGCGCCTTGCCTTCGATTTGATCATGGCGGGGCGTAGCGGCGTGCTCGAAAGGGCCGTTCTGATCGGTGATGACCGTGTCCATCTGGCGACACTCGGCCGCGAAATTGAGGTCCGCCCCGCTCAGCTCCTGGCCGGCCTGATCGAGATCCGGGGGCTGGGAATCCGCCGCTGCGACTTTGTGGAGCATGCGACCGTCGGCCTCGTGGTCGATCTGGACGCCGCGGATGCGGAGCGGCTGCCGCCGGCAGAATCCTTAAAAGCAGTCATTTTCGGTGTCGAAATACCGCGAATACCTGTGGGCCGCGACTATTTGCCCCTCCCTCTGGTTGTCGCGGCCTTGACCACTACCAAGAGTTCATCTTCCGTTAACCCTTCAGCCGATTGTTTGAAGGGAAATGGTAACCATATGAACCCCACACTCGCGACCGAATAGACCGGCGCAGCTCCCCTTATCCATCCGTCTAGATTCAGGGAGATACGCAACATCCCCTCTTGCGCGGGGGCTCTGGATGGTCAAAGTGGCGCGTTCGTGCGGTGCACCAAAAGCGCCCGCGAGGAGTTTTCCGATGATTGGTCTAGTACTTGTGACCCACGGGCGCCTTGCCGACGAATTCAAGGCAGCGCTTGAACATGTCATGGGCCCACAAAAGCAAATCGAAGCGATCACGATCGGCGCCGAAGATGATTCCGATCTCTGTCGAAGCGACATTATCGAGGCGGTTAACCGCGTCGATTCCGGCGACGGCGTCGCGATCCTCACCGACATGTTCGGCGGCACGCCGTCCAATTTGGCAATATCCTGCATGAGCCGGCCGAAGGTCGAAGTGCTCGCGGGCATCAACCTTCCCATGCTGGTGAAGCTCGCCAAGGTGCGCGAGGAGCGTCCGCTCCCCGACGCGATCGCGATGGCCCAGGAAGCCGGCCGCAAATACGTCACCATCGCCAGCCGCGTCCTCGCCGGCAAATGAGCGACGAGGCGCCGCAAGCCGGGACGGGCGTGCCCGCGGGCGCGATCTCCAAGGACCTCCTGATCATCAACAAGCGCGGCCTGCACGCGCGGGCCTCCGCCAAGTTCGTCCAGGCCGTCGAGCGCTTCAACGCGCAGGTCTGGGTGACGCGCGGCGGCGAAACCGTCGGCGGCACCTCGATCATGGGCCTGATGATGCTCGCCGCCGGTCCCGGCACCACCATCACGGTCGCCGCTTCCGGCGACGATGCCGAAGCCGCGCTCGCGGCGATCACCGAACTCGTTGAAAGCAAATTCAACGAGGAAGGGATTTAGGCGGCTTCGCCTCGATCATTTCCCCGGCGGCGCGATGTAGATGTTCCAGCTCATCGACGGACCGGCCTTGCCGTGGGTGAAACGGCGCGTCGTCATGACGATGCGCTCGGCGTTTGGCGCAACTTCGGACACCCATTTCTCGAACGCCGGCAGGCGGCCGTCGGCCGGGTCGAACACGCCGATGAAGCCGTATCGCTTGACGTCATCGGGCGAAATCAACCCGGACCCCCAGGCTTCGAGCGGCGTGAACGCGGCCGGATGATCCGGGCTGTAGAACACCATCGGCTGGATCGACTCCATGGTGCCGGCGACGACCGCCCAGCGCGAGGCGAAGCGCGCGTGCCAGGCCTGCGTCAGCTCGCGTGCGAGATCCGAGCGCGCGCCATAAGTCGCCGTGTTGCCGGCATTGGCCGCCATCTCGCGCGCGGCGATCCACGGCGAGGCAGCGAGCGTGGCAACGCTGAGCACGAGCCAGATCGCGACAATGTTGAACAGCGCCGCACTCTGCACCCGCAACGCCGGGATCGCGACCAGCGAGAGCGGCACCAGAAAGAACAGCGAGATGCCCCAATCGGTCTTCATGTAGATGCTGAAGGCCAGCGCGCCGAGCGCCGGGCCGACCGCGACGATGATCTGGATAATCCAGACGTTGCGCGCCTGCGAAAGGTTCACGCTCACATTCGCGCCGCGCGCCCAGGCCCGCGTGACGATGCGCAAGGGCGCACGCAGGAGCAGCCTGAACCAAGGCGGCACCAGCGCCATCGCCAGTGCAGCCAGCGCCACCGGCAATGCCAGCAGCGCGACATTATGCAGGGCATAGCCGGCCACGAGCTGATGCACCTGGCCGCTGTCCTCGAGGCTGTAAGTATCGCCCGCATAGGTCAGCGGCACGAAATGCGCGTCCGCCAGCCAGACGATGTGCGGGATCATCGCCACCACCATCGACGCGATCGCAACCCATGGCGCCGGCGACGACAGGAATCTCATCCGCTCCGGATGGATCAGCGCGGCGAGCCCGATGGCGCCGATCATGGTCAGCACCCAGTATTTGGTCATCAGCGCCAGCGCGCCGGCAAGGCCGAGCAAGATCCCGGATTGCCAGCTCCGCTTCTCGAACGCATTGAGATAAGCGAGCACGAGGAGCGGCAAGGTGACGAGCTGGAGCAGATCGGGATTGTACTTGAAACCCTTGAAATTGAAGATCGGGTAGAGCGCGACCATCACCACGACCAGGAACGCGCGCCGCGCATCCACGACGCGTAGCGCGATGAGCCAGCAGATCACCATACCGGTGCTGACGGTCGTCATCGCCAGCGCATAGGTCGCCCAGTCCGTCGGCGGGAACAATGTGAACCAGAGGCCGGCGACCCAGCCGGACAGCGGCGGGTGCTTGCCGTAGCCCCAGAGGAATTTCTGGCCCCAGCCCCAGGCTTCCGCGACGTCCATGTGAACGTCCTGCGCGGCCTTGAGATTGATCAGGATGAAGGTCCAGAGCACCGCATGCAGGATGGCGAGCTGGATCACCAGCCAGAGGCGCGCCTCGGGGCGGGTCGCGCTGGCAACCAGCCAGGCCCGAAAGCGGGCATAGCTCACCCGGGTCTTCGCGCGCGCTCGGGCAGACGGGATCGAGGTCGTCGACATGGGCCTGGACATCAGGCGTTGCGTAGCGCGTTTCGGGCTGTCGTGGAATCAGCTTGGCGTGAACAAAGGCCCTGAAAATACAGCAATATGGTTGCCGCACGGGGATGTGAGTGGTATCCCGCGCCCATGACGACCGTCCCCATTTCCAACATCCGCAATTTCTCCATCGTCGCCCATATCGACCATGGCAAATCGACGCTGGCCGACCGCCTGATTCAGATGACCGGCGGCCTCACCGACCGGGAAATGGCGGGCAAGGAGCAGGTGCTCGATTCCATGGACATCGAGCGCGAGCGCGGCATCACCATCAAGGCGCAGACGGTGCGCCTCGCCTACCGCGCCAAGGACGGCAAGGATTACATCTTCAACCTGATGGACACGCCCGGCCATGTCGACTTCGCCTACGAAGTCTCGCGGTCGCTGGCGGCCTGCGAGGGTTCCCTGCTGGTGGTCGACGCCAGCCAGGGCGTCGAGGCGCAGACGCTCGCCAACGTCTACCACGCGCTCGATGCGGGGCATGAGATCGTTCCGGTCCTGAACAAGGTCGACCTCCCCGCCGCAGAGCCCGAGAAGGTCAAGCAACAGATCGAGGACGTCATCGGCATCGACGCCTCCGAATCCGTGATGATCTCGGCCAAGACCGGCCTCGGCGTGCCCGATGTGCTGGAAGCGATCGTCACCCGCCTGCCGCCGCCGAAGGGCGACCGCGAGGCGACGCTGAAGGCGCTGCTGGTCGACAGCTGGTACGACGTCTATCTCGGCGTCGTCGTGCTGATCCGCGTCGTCGACGGTGTCATGAAGAAGGGCAGCCGGGTTCGCATGATGGGCACGGGCGCGGCCTATGACATCGAGCGCGTCGGCTTCTTCACCCCGAAGATGACGCAGGTCGACGAGCTCGGCCCCGGCGAGATCGGCTTCATCACCGCCGCGATCAAAGAAGTGGCCGACACCCGCGTCGGCGACACCATCACCGACGACAAGAAGCCTGTCACCGAGATGCTGGCGGGCTTCAAGCCGGCCATTCCCGTGGTGTTCTGCGGCCTGTTCCCCGCCGACGCCGACGACTTCGAGACCTTGCGCGCGGCGATGGGCAAGCTGCGCCTCAACGATGCCAGCTTCTCCTACGAGATGGAGACCTCGGCCGCACTCGGCTTCGGCTTCCGCTGCGGCTTCCTCGGGCTGTTGCATCTGGAGATCATCCAGGAGCGTCTGTCGCGCGAATTCGATCTCAATCTGATCGCGACCGCGCCGAGCGTGATCTACAAGATGAGCCTGACCGACGGGCAGGAAATCTCGATCCACAATCCTGTCGACATGCCTGATGTGGTCAAGATCGCGGAGATCCAGGAGCCCTGGATCGAGGCCACGATTCTCACGCCTGACGAATATCTCGGCAGCGTGCTCAAGCTGTGCCAGGACCGCCGCGGCGTGCAGAAGGAGCTGACCTATGTCGGCTCCCGCGCCATGGTGAAATACGATCTGCCGCTCAACGAGGTCGTGTTCGACTTCTACGACCGCCTCAAGTCGGTCTCCAAAGGCTACGCCTCGTTCGACTATCATCTCACCGACTACAAGCCGGCCGATCTGGTGAAGATGCAGATCCTCGTCAACAACGAGCCGGTCGACGCGCTCTCGATGCTGGTCCACCGCACCCGCGCGGAGGGGCGCGGCCGCGCCATGGTCGAGAAGATGAAGGATTTGATCCCGCCGCACATGTTCCAGATCCCGATCCAGGCGGCGATCGGCGGCAAGGTGATCGCCCGCGAGACGGTGCGCGCGCTGCGCAAGGACGTCACCGCAAAGTGCTACGGCGGCGACATCACGCGCAAACGAAAACTTCTGGAGAAGCAGAAGGAAGGCAAGAAGAAGATGCGGCAGTTCGGCAAGGTCGACATCCCGCAGGAAGCCTTCATTGCCGCGCTGAAGGTGGATAGCTGAGGCGGGGGCCTAGCCCGGCTCGAGCGAAACAACACAGGTCCGGTAGGGATGTTTGGGGCCGGATAACAAAAAACGCGAAAACAACCCCATGCACAGTAGCCGGCACGTTGTTGGCACAAGGTTTTTCCAACTTCCGATTTTACGAATCCTGTTTGACTCGTCGGGCAAAACAGGAGCATCATGGCAGCGGTGCGGTCGGCAGGCGGCGATGTCCCATCAAAGCAAACCAGTCGTGCTCGTGGCCCGAATACCGGCAGAGGGTATCGCGGACTTTCGAGCCTACGAGGGCGCGGTTCTGCCGCTATTGCCCGAGTTCAACGGACGTCTGGACCGTCGGCTTCGAACTCCGGATGGCACCATCGAGATGCACATCGTCAGCTTCGCATCCGATGAGGACTTTCAAAACTATCGGAATGACCCTCGGCGGACAGGTCAGGCCTCGTTGCTGGAAAAATCAGCAGCCAAGCTGGAAGTGTTTCCGATAGCGGACGTCTGACGGACCTCACGCGAGGTCTTCGGTGCGATTGGAGGAACACCGGCTCGACGAGGCATCGGTGCACATTCCGGTCATTTGGACCAACGCCCGATCAGCTCGTAGGATCGGTTGAGCTCTTGCGAAACCCATCGGCCGACGAGCGCTGTCTGGAAGTTTGATGGGTTTCGCTTGCGCTCTACCCATCCTACGAGCATCAGGCGAATTGCTTCTACGCCGGGGGCAGCATCACCCCCGTCAACTCGCCCAGTCTGTCGAGAAGCCTGTCCTGAAAATCGGGATCGGTCGCTTCGTGCGCCGGCTCTTGTTGCCGGAGGTCATGCCAGTAACGACCGCTGACCAGGGCGGCGGGATCATCGCTCACAGCGAGCCAGGTCTGCGTCCGTTGTCCGGTGGCCACGCCGACCGGCGCTCCGGCACCGCCCATTTTGGTGCGCGCCCAGCCGGGATCGACGGCGTTGCTCAGCACCTGCGGCCAACGCCGCGCCAAGGCAAAGGCCAGTGCGACCATGTGCAACTTGCTCTCCGCGTACGCCTGGGCTGGATCCCAGGCTCGCCTCGTCCAGTCGAGATCGTTCAACGATCCCTCTCCGCCGCGATGAAGCCCGCTGCTGAGATACACCAGCCGATCGGGGCGCTTCATCAGGGCGGTGAGCACATAGGGCGCGAGCGTGTTGACCGCCAGGGTGGAGGCGTGGCCTTCGGGCGTCGGGCCGCGGCTGCGCTCGGTATAGACGCCGGCGTTGTGGATGACCGCGTCCATTCGTCCGATCGCGTTGACCTGATCTGCCACATGCCTCGTCTGGGCGGCGCTCTTGAGATCGCCGATCACGACCCGTGCGGAATGCGAGTCAAGCTCGGAGATTGCCGCCGCACGTTCCGCCGATCGTGCGTGCAGGACGATTTGGTGGCCCTGTTCGAGGAGAGACTGGGCAGCTGCGCGGCCCAGACCGTCCGTGCTGCCCGTGATGAAGACGATTGCCATTGCCACTCCTGTCCGATCCCCGCTTCGGCGCCTCCGTCGAAGCCTCAAGGAGAATGCAACATGTTCGACTGATCATGCCGTGCGCAGGTCGCTGCGAACGAAGACATCACAACCGAACAATCTTCCGGGATGCGCATTAACATCCGATAAGTTGGGAATGACCGCATGTCGAATTTCGTCATGCTGCTGGTCGAGGATGACTCGCTCCAGCGCGAAGTTCTATCCGACCTCCTCAAGGACGAAGGGTTCGAAGTCGTCGAATGTGCCACCGCAGAAGCGGCGGAGCTTATCGTGGCGTCGACGGGCACGGAGCTGCGGGCGCTCATCACCGATCACAACCTCGCAGGGAGAATGACCGGGCTCGAGCTCGCAGAGTACGCTCGCAGTGCCCATCCGGGGCTGAACATCGTGCTGATGTCCGGGACAATGATGGCGCCGCTGCCGCCCAACACGATTTTTTTGCGCAAGCCGTTTGTGCCAGCTCATTTGCTGGCGGCCGTGTAGAACGGGGATTTCCTCGAAGGTCATCCGCCCGAATTTTCCGCGCCGACGGCGTTCTCGCTCTCCGGCACCGTCAGCCGGACGGAGTGACCCTGCCGCATGGCAAGCGATGCCGCCGCAACAGCCGCCTCGAAAGCGGCTTCCTTGGTCTGGTAAGTGTTCCTGATTTCACCATCGTGGTCGACGTGCCATGCACCATCCCTGCCAACAATATCATAGGCTGCGATGCCCATAATCTATCCCTCCTTCATGCGTCCGGCGTCGCCTTCGACGCCTGGGTGCTGCTCACCGGGTCCGACGCCGGGAAACTGTCCTTCAAGCCCTTTTCCAATTCGTCGTCCTTGGCCTTGTCGCGTCGGATGCCACGCTTGAGATCTTCCGCGTTCTTGTCCGGCGGCGCCGGATCGAATTTCTCGGTCATGCAAGTGTCCTTTCGCTACCTCAAACGCCTGGAGCTGATGACCGTTCCTCCGAAGGAACCGACGCAGTGGGGGTTTGCTGTTGAATGGCACAACCAGAAAGCGCGCGCAGCACAGTGCTCCTTCATCTCGGTTGCATCTTCTGCTACAACACATCCTGGGATAGCATGACGCATCCCTGCGATCAGGAGAAGGCAATGAAAGCTTCGGTTTTAGCGTTAGGGGGTTTGATCATTTTGTCGATCACATCAGCGAACGCAGCTCCCAAAGCCACGGCCGCCCCGACCACGGCAGCCAGCCCGGTCGCATGTTCCACCTCGGGTGGCGGCTTCGGGAGCTACCCGTCAGGCTGCCGAAACGGAGCAAACTTTAAGTCCTACAATGAATGCAAGGAATCAGGCGTCAAGCGCGGCTGGAGACACGAAGACATGGCGTGGTACTGCAGCGGTCTGGGACTGCAATAGCGAGGGGTCATTGCGCTTTTCACGGAGCGAACCCGGCGCGCCGACTGGAGCAGGATGGGTTGAGCTCTTGCGAAACCCATCGCTCGACGAGCGCAGTCTAGAAGTTTGATGGGTTTCGCTTCCGCTCAACCCATCCTACGAGCTTTCTCAGTCACCGCTGAGACCTTCTACGCGGCATTGGATTGAGGGCGGCGCGCTATCGATTGAGCGAAGCTCAAGATACCAAAGCCAGTATCGCCTAGCGCCGCGCAGCGAGCACGTTCGAAGGAGGGGTTTGCAACGCTGCGCGCCTCTCACTGAGGGCATGGTCGAACAGTTCGAGCACAAGGCCGAAGGCTGCCAGCTCCTCCTCCTCGATGGCGCCGTCATCGTAGCAGCCAAGCGTTTCCTCGATGATGCTGTCAACCTCCTGCTGCATGGCCAGCAGTTCGTGGTCGAACTCCGCGGTGCGCACCTTGGAAACCAGGGCCAGGATTCTGTTGCGATGGCTGGTGTTCTCGTCCCTTTCGTCCCGATTCAGATATTGACGCAACCAGGCGCCGGCCGAGCCAATGCCGGAGAGAAGCAGGAGCGCAAACCAGAAATAGTCGCCGTACCTGTCGAGGAAGGTGCGCTCGGTCCCGTCGATCACCGCCGCCGCTCCCCGGTGAACCGGCAGCTCGGCTTCCTTCTCGGTGTCCGGCTTGGTGATTTGCGCAGCGCCAGGCACCTGCCTGGCAATTGACTGGCGGAGGGCGAATTGCTGTCGGTAAAAGGCTGACACTGTCGTCTCGGACAAGGCTTTCCGTGCGACGATCAAATGGCTGACACTGACGGTCTCCACCTTGTCATCCGGCCGGGCTGGATTCGCATTGAAAATGCTTGGCGGAATTTCCTCCGATTCATAACGAGGATGCTTTAGGGCGATGGCTTCCGATGCGTCGATCGCGAGAAATTTCGGCTCGCCCCGCGTCCGGGCGGTCGCGGCAATCGCGTCGGCGGTTATCTTGCTGTCGAGCGGACCGACCGCCATGAAGGCGTCGAGGCTCGGGTCGCGCGCCAGCTCCTCGAACTGGCCCGTGCCGAATTGAGTGACCGTGACCTTGTCCGGCTCCACACCGG
The DNA here is from genome assembly GCF_019402665.1 of Bradyrhizobium canariense. GTDB lineage: Bacteria > Pseudomonadota > Alphaproteobacteria > Rhizobiales > Xanthobacteraceae > Bradyrhizobium > Bradyrhizobium canariense. The sequence continues at coordinate 86,775 of NZ_VSST01000005.1, read as the reverse complement.
CGGCGCTCAGGATCACCCTCAGCAACGCGGCGTTCGCCGGGGTCGCGCCGATCACCCCCACCTTGTGTCCCGCGAGATCGGCGACCTCCTTGATTTTCGCCGCCGGCTTTCGCTTGGAGCCCTTGCCCGCCGGTCCCGAAGAAGACCACAGCACGACGAAGTTCTTGCGCAAGATGACGACTGTTTGCGCGTCGGCGGGCATTTCCAGATCGCCGCGACCCACCGCAAGGTCGACCTTGCCGGCACCGAGCAGAGCGAGAGCTTCGGCCGCTCCGGCGGTCGTGATCGGAGACAGCCTCACGGTCCTGCTCTCGTTGATAAAGGCCTCGGTCATCGCCTCGATCACTTTGTGATCGTTGCTTCCCGGCGGTCCGACGGCAATCCGAAGAGTTATCGGCCGCAGCGCGTAATACAATGTACCCGCAGCGGCACCGAAAACGAGAAATCCGATGGCTAAAATCAGCAGTAGGGTCTTCGTCTGTCTCCGCCCTCGGCGGGCTGCGTCACCGCGTTTCATCGGAGCATCAGACGAGGACATTTGCCGCTGCCGGTTGGAGGTCAAAATCGCTGCCTGTTTCGGAACAGTATCATGCTCTTCTGGACAACGATAATGTCCGAGCAGCACCAATAGTTTCTTGGGGCCGGCGTGAGCTCTTCGAGCTTGCGCCATCATCTCCGATTCCGCACTTCACGTAGTGATTGCCGGATTGACGCCACACCACCTTGATCCTCCTCTGCAAATAGATCACCATCGCGCGATTGACCGCTCACGGCAGAATGGGCGAGGAAACGCGCATGTCCGAGCTTCCTGGAGCTGGCCTGACTGAACGGACGCCGTCGGCACCGACCATGCAGATGCTCGCGCACGCGCCGATGAGCGACATCGTCGATGCCCTGGCCGGCGGGCGGATCACCGCGAGGGCACTGGCCGAATTCTATCTTGCCCGCATCGCGGTCTATGACCGCGATGGGCCTAAACTCAACTCGGTCCGCGCGCTCAATCCCGATGCGCTCGCGGGCACGCTCGACGGCACGAGGCCGTCGGTCCAGCGGCCGCTGGCGGGCGTACCGATCCTGCTGAAGGACAATATCGCGACCGGCGACGAACAGCCGACCACGGCGGGCTCGCTGGCGCTCGAGGGCGCGCACGCCAGGGATGATGCCACCATCGTCAAGCTGCTGCGGAGCGCCGGCGCGGTGCTCCTGGGCAAGGCGAACCTGACGGAGTTCGCCAACATGCTCGCGATCGACATGCCCTCGGGCTATTCATCGCTGGGCGGGCAGGTGAAGAACCCCTACTCACCAGGCCTGATGGACGAGCACGGCATCCCGGTTCTGACCCCAGGGGGCTCAAGCTCGGGTTCGGCCGTCGCGGTGGCAGCCGGACTGTGCGCGGCCTCGATCGGTACCGAAACCTCGGGCTCGCTGCTGTTTCCTGCCAGCCTGAACGGACTGGTCACCGTGAAGCCGACGGTCGGGCTGATCAGCCGTGCCGGCATCCTGCCGCTCGCGCACAGCCAGGACACCGCCGGGCCTATGACGCGCACGGTGCGCGATGCGGCGATGCTGCTGAATGTGCTGGCTGCCAAGGACCCGCTCGACCCAGTGACGCAAGCGCAGCGGCGCCCGGCCGACTACACCGCCGGCCTCGCGTCGGACGCCGTTAAGGGCGCGCGCATCGGCGTGCCGAGCGACCCCGCTGACCCGCTGAACGATTGCTATTACGGCAAGCTGCTGCCCGACAGGTTCAAGCTGATGACCGAAACGATCAAGACGCTGGAAGATCTCGGCGCCGTCATCGTGCGCGCCAACATGCCGACGCTCGGCTGGATCGGTGGGCCGGGCACAACTATGGCGGTGCTCAATTGCAATCCCCTAAGCAGCCAAAAAGGCACGGTCGTGCGGCCGCCGGTCGTCTTCCTTTACGAGTTGAAGAGTGATCTTAATCTCTATCTGAGGGACTGGGCCACCAATACTGACATCAAGACCATTGCCGACGTCGTGGCCTTCAACAACGCGAACGCGGGAAAGGCGCTGCGCTTCGGCCAGGACTTCTTCCTCGCCGCCGACCTGACCAGAGGCGACTTGAGCGAACGCGTGTACAAATCTGCACGTGCCATGGATCTGCTCTCCGCCAAGACGCACGGTATGGACGCCTACATGAACCGGCACGAGCTCGACGCCGTGCTATTCCCAGGCGCAACTGGCGCGGCGATCGCCGCCAAGGCGGGCTATCCCAGCGTCATGGTGCCCGGCGGCTTCATCTCGGGAACGTTCGACGGCAAAGACACGCCTGATTATCCGCTCGGCGTCACCTTCGCAGGGCGCGCCTGGAGCGAGCACAAGCTGCTGCGTCTGGCGTATGCCTTCGAGCAAGCAAGCAACGCTCGCAAGCCGCCGCCGGGCTTGCCCGCGCTGTGATGTCATCCGCGTGCGCGCGAAATTGCGCGACAGCTTGATCCTCCCTGCCAGATAGACCACCATCGCACCACTTACCGCTCACGGCAGAAGGGGCGAGGAAACGCGAATGAACACTATTTCCGGCGTCGATCTGGGCGAACGCGCCCGCGCCGTCGCGCCGCTCATCGCGGGCGAGGCTGACGATATCGAGCGGACGCGGCGGCTGACGCCGGCCGTCGTCGACGCGCTGATCGAGAACGGGCTCTATCGCGCGCTGCTGCCGCAGAGTCTTGGCGGCGTCGAAGCGCCGCCGGAAGCCTTCATGCAGATGCTGGAGGAGATCTCGAAAGCGGATGCCTCCACCGCCTGGTGTCTCGGCCAATGCAGCGTCTGTGCGATGATCGCGGCCTCGCTCGACCACGACACCGCGCAGGAGATCTTCAACACGGCGCCGGGCATCCTCGCCTGGGGCGCAATCGCGCATGAGGCGCGGGCGGTCGAGGGCGGCTATCGCGTCACGGCGCGCTGGGATTTTGCCTCGGGCTCGCGGCAGGCGAGCTGGCTCGGGGCGCATGTCCGCATCGTCGGCGCTGACGGCACGCCGCGGAAAAATGCCGACGGCTCGGCGGAGGTGCGCACCATCCTGTTTCCGGTCGCCAGCGCCGTGCTGCACGACGTCTGGCAGGCGATCGGGCTCGCCGGCACCGGCACCGATTCCTACGAGGTCGCCGACCTGTTCGTCCCCGAGCGCTTCACCGCGTTTCGTGACGTGCCGTCCGCGCTACGCGAGCAGGGTCCACTTTACAGGATCGGCACCGGCTCGACCTTCAGCCTCGGCTTTGCCGCGGTGTCGCTCGGCGTGGCGCGCGCCACGCTGGATGCCGCGATCGCGCTGGCGCGCGGCAAGCATCAGTCGCTGGCGGCCAGCGCCATGCACGACAACCCGGCGGTCCAGGGCCTGATCGGCCGCACCGAGGGCGACCTGCGGGCCGCGCGCGCCTATCTCTATGCGACGGCAAGTGCGATGTGGCGCGATCTCTGCGCGACCGGCGCGTTCGGCGCGGCGCATCGGAGCTCGGTTCGCCTCGCCGCGACCTGGACCATTCACCAGTCGGCCAAGGTGGTCGACACCGCCTACCACATGGCCGGCGCCACGGCCGTATTCCGCAGCAATCCGTTCGAGCGCCGCTTTCGCGACATGCACGCCATCGCCCAGCAGATCCAGGCGCGCGACACGCATTACGAGGATGTCGGTAAGATGATCCTTTCAGGGGACCGCTGACGTCGACCAGTTGCGAAAGTGCACGCACGCTGACCTATATTGAGTTCGCCATCCGGCGTCTTCGTCGCTGAACCTTGGTGAATTTTCTCCGACTAATTTCTATAGCTACAGGACGACGGCTTTTCCGCCGTGACCGCGCCGACCATATGGAAGCGATAATTCCGAATTGTTTTTAGCGCGCGGCATTTGCGCAAGAGAGGTCCGTTATGGGCCGAACAGCTGGCAGGAAAGTCAGTTGCCATGCCATTCAGGGTCATGCGCCGGGATGGCACCATGGTGGCATCCTCTTTGTTGCCACCCTCTGCACTCTCCTGTTTGCGAGCGAAGCCGTGGCGCAATGCTCGGCGCGAGACGTCCTGCGGAATCAGCTGAAGCTCAAGCAGGCGCCGTCTGATCGGCCGCAAGTCCCAATCAAATCCGCCGTCGATCTCCCCGCGTGGAAGACGATCAGGATCGGGACGTTTGCAAACTTCTTCGCCCTCAGTAACGCTTTGGATGCGGCAGGTTGTGGCATCGGAAACTCGGCCGGCGAAATTCTCGCGCGGCCAACGTTTACCGTTAGCGCCACGAAAACGAGTGTAGAGCTTTTCACGGTGTCGGCAGCCGAACTGGGCTTTCGGACCGACACGGCGTTGCTGGCGGACATCTATGCGCGCGCCAAACAATTGGGTTTCGGCCTGGCGGCTGCAGAAGTCGGACCACAACTGAGGCTTCAATATTTCGACCAGCCGATCGGTGAGTTTCTCATCATCGGAATGGAGCCAATCGGGACCTGGCAGGGCGCGCCCGTCATCTTGAATGTCGCCAATGGCGGCGCGGGACTCATCCTCATCGGCCAGGATGGGAGTGCCGAGGCACAGATCCCCGCGGCATCCCGGTTCGTATTCGTGCGGTCCCATGAAACCGCTCCTGCCGAGGAGCAAGAGGCCGTAACACTTGTCGGTCGGTGAGCTTCCAGGTTTGGGCATGTCGAGACGCGAGACAACAGGTCAGCATCCTAACTCTAGGCCACCAGCGCGGCGTCTTCCTCGGCACCGTCGATGCCGCGCTGCGCGGCGAGCAGGCTGATGATCTCGGCATTCGGCCGGGCCTTGCTGAACAGAAAGCCCTGGCCTTCGTCGCAGCCTTCGGCACGCAGGCAGCTCAGCTCGGCTTCGGTCTCGACGCCTTCGGCGGTGATGGTGACGCCGAGGCCTTTGCCGAGGCTGACGATGGAGCGGATGATCGCCTGGGCCTCGCGATTGGCGCCGAGATCGCGCACGAAGGACTGGTCGATCTTGATCTTGTCGAAGGGGAAGCTGCGCAGATAGCTCAGGCTGGAATAGCCGGTGCCGAAATCGTCCATCGAGATGCGCACGCCGAGCGCGCGCAGCGCATGCAGCGTCGCCAGCACCTGGGCGCTCTTTTCCAGCAGCAGCGTTTCCGTGATCTCGAGCTCGAGCCGCCGCGGCGGCAGGCCGGAATGCTTCAGCGCATCCGTCACCACCGAAAGCAGATTGCCGCTGCGGAACTGGAGCGGCGACAGGTTGACGGCGACGCGGACGTCGTCCGGCCAGGTCGCTGCGTCGTGACAGGCCCGGCGCAGCATCAGGCCGCCGAGCGGATTGATCAGCCCGGTTTCTTCCGCGACCGGAATGAACTCGGCCGGCGAAACCATGCCGCGCTCGGCATGCGGCCAGCGCACCAGCGCCTCGAAGCCGGTGATGCGGCCGCTCTGGAGGTCGATCAGCGGCTGGTAATACGGCCGCAGCACGTCGTTCTGGATGGCGTCGCGCAGCTCGACCTCGATCTTGCGGCGGGTCTGCGCTTTCGCATCGAGCGCCGCCTCGAAGAACGCGAACGAGCCGCGCGCATCCAGCTTCGCGCGCGACAGCGCCATGTCGGCGCTCTTGAGCAGCTTTTCGGAATCGTCGCCGTCGCCCGGCGCCATCGCGATGCCGATGGAGGCGCTTATCACCACGGAATGGCCGTCGAGCAGATAGGGATCGGCGATGGCTTCGAGCAGGCGCTTGGCCAGCAGCACCGCATCCTCGGGACGCGTCAGGCCGCTCTGCACGATCGCGAACTCGTCCGAGTTCAGCCGCGCCAGCGCGTCGTCCTCGCGCAAGGACGAACGCAGCCGCTTGGCGACGCCGCGCAGCAGCTTGTCGCCGACCGCGTGCCCCAGCGTGTCGTTGACCGCCTTGAAATTGTCGAGCCCCAGCATCAGCAGGGCGACCTTGTCGGTGCTGCGCCTCGTATGCAGCAGCATCTCGTCGACCTGCTGGCGCAGCAGATTGCGGTTCGGCAGACCGGTCAGCCCGTCATGCTGGGCCATGAAGGCGAGCCGCGCCTCGGCGCGCTTGCGCTCGGTGATGTCCATCAGCGCGAGCAGCACCGCGGGCCGCTCGGCATAGGTCAGTTCGCGGGAATAGATCGCAAGGTCGATCAGGGCGCCATCGGCCTTGACGTGCTTCCAGGTGCGTCCGGCCTGCTCCTCACCGGCCGAAGCGGCGGTCCAGGGCGGCTCATTGTCGAAAGCCTGAAGGGAACGGATCGTCAGCCGCTCGAACTCGGCGCGGCTATAGCCGTAATGGGCGACCGCGGCATCGTTGACGCCGAGGATGCGCTCGTCGTCCAGCGCGCAGACGATCATGGGGACCGGATTGCCGTCGAACAGCAGCCGGAACGAGGCCTCGCGCTGCTTCAACTCGGTGATGTCGACGCGCAGGCCGACGACGCCGCCGTCCTCGGTTAGCCGCTCGTCGATTAGGATGACGCGGCCGTCCGCCAGCTTCTGCTCGTGGCGCGAGCCGGGCTGATAGAGCTTTTGCAGCCGCTCCGCGATCCATTCTTCCTCATGGCCGGCAGCTTCGGGATAGTCGCCGCGGGCGACGCCGATGCGGAGCGTGTCCTCCAGGCGGGCGCCCTCCTCGAACAGATCGGCGGTCTTGCTGTAGATCTCCGCGTATTGCTTGTTCCAGAGGACATAGCGGCCCTCGGCATCGAGAAACACGATGCCTTGCGGCAGGATGTCGATGGCCTGGCGCAGGCGCTCATGGGATTTGCGCGCTTCCGCGATCGCAGCCTCGGCACGGCTGCGCAAAGCTTCGTCGCGTTCGGACGGAGGATGAGGGGCGCGCGCAAAGCGCGGCTTGCGCGGGTGCAGGCCGGACCTGCCAAGCACGCTTCCCTTTCGCTTTTTTGGCTTTCGAAACCCCAAACTCAACTTCACTCGCCCCAGTCGCGCCCAGCCACCGCAACTCTTGGGGCAAGTGTCTGAAAAAAAGGTAATCTTGGGTGGCATGGCGGTGGGACGCACGGTCTGGCAGTCTCGAAAAAACAGCCCTCATTGCCCGTTTGCAAGGCGCGGCAGTGCCGATGGGCGCTCCAGGCGCATCGCATTGTCGTCATCGGAGAACGAGATGGCGCAAAATTGCGCGCTGCCTTGAATCATTTCCGCGATCGCGCGCGATTGCATGCAGAAGGGAGTGAGCACGCGTCCCGCGCACGAATTTTGGTCAATGCATAAGAGGGTTATCGCGTCGTTAAGAATCGGCCGGCCGACGCTGCGGAACTGCGACTTTTGAACGAGATTTCATCTGCTGGACTGTTCCTTAACCCTGACGCGGTGTTGGGCTATAAGAATGTCAACATGAGTCCCCGCCGCCTCGCCCCTCTCCTGCTCGTCATGACGCTCCTGGCCGCCGGCGACGCGCTGGCCCAGGACAAGGGCAGCATCAACCCAAAACCGCTGCCGCCGCTCGCTAATCCGAACGATCCGAGTATTGGTGCCAAGGAGCTGTTCGCGCGAAAGCTGCTGCCGTCGAAGGGACCGGCGCACGTCATCGGCTCCTATGTGAAGGGCTGCATCGGCGGCGCCGAGCAGATGCCGCTCAATGGCGACAATTGGCAGGTGATGCGGTTATCGCGCAATCGCAGCTATGGTCACCCCGCGATGATCGCGCTGATCAAGCGGCTTGCGGCGAGGGCGCACAAGGACGCGGGATGGCCGGGCATCCTGGTCGGCGACATCGCCCAGCCGCGCGGCGGGCCGGCGCTGTCCGGCCATGCCAGCCACCAGATCGGCCTCGATGCCGACATCTGGCTGACGCCGATGCCCGACCATCGGCTCTCGCGCGAAGAGCGCGAGGACATGTCGGCGGTGATGATGGTGCGGCCGGACCGGCTCGACATCGATCCGAAGGTGTTCACGCCGGGGCATGTGCTGGTGCTGCGCGACGCGGCGCAGGAGCCGGCGGTGCAGCGCATCTTCGTCAATGCCGCGATCAAGAAGGCGCTGTGCCGCGAGGCCAAGGGCGACCGTTCCTGGCTGTCGAAGATCCGGCCGTGGTGGGGCCACGACTACCACTTCCACATCCGCATGCACTGCCCGGCGGGCGCGAGCGACTGCGAGGGCCAGCCGTCGCAATCCGAGGACGAAGGCTGCAAGCCGTCCGATCTCGCCTACTGGTTCAGCGACGGCGTGCTGCACCCCAAACCCCCGCCGGAGCCACCGAAGCCGAAACCGCCGATGACGCTGGCGCAGATGCCGGCGGCCTGCAAGGCCGTGCTGCACGCGGGCAATGCGAAGCCGTAGCCGGTCAGGCTGTAACAACTTCGTCAGCGGCTAGTCCTCGGATCTCCAAATGCGTTAGAGTGCGGCGCTGCCCTGCCGTAAGCGGGTCGGCCCTGCCGGGATGCAATCCCGCCCTCATCAACCAAATCCCTCCTCACGCGTGCGGCTTCGTCGCGCGCGCCAGCCATTGTGAGAGCCCATGCGCATCAGTGCACGCAACCAGATCAAGGGAACGGTCATCGAAGTCACGAAGGGCGCCACGACGTCCCACGTCCGTGTCGACATCGGCAACGGTACGATCGTGACCTCCTCGATCACCAACGAGGCGGTCGACGACCTCGGCATCAAGGCGAAGGGGCAGGTCACGGTGGTGATCAAGGCCTCCGATGTGATGATCGCGGTGGACTGAGATGCGCATCCCTCTGCTGCTTGGATTGCTGTTGCTCGGTATCGCGCCCACCTTTGCGGCGGAAGAACCCAGCGGCTGCGACAAATTCAAATGGTCGATCGAGCGCGAGCGCGCCGCGCTGACCGCGCCCGACGGTGTCAAGATGGCATCGGGAAGCGAGCAGGCCGCGTTGCCGTCGTCGGCCATCACGCTGGGGCTGGTCGCGTCCGCGGAGGCAAAACTGCCGACGCCTCCGGAGCGCGCGCCAAAGGACGGCACATTTGCCGGCTTCACTGGCATCAAGGCCCCGAAGGCCGGGCTCTACACGGTCAGCCTGTCCTCGGGCGCGTGGGTCGATTTGGTCCAGGACGGGCATGCCCTCAAGCCCGTGGCGTTCAGTGGCGCGACCGATTGCGACGGCATCCGCAAGACCATGAAATACGAGCTGTCGGGCCAGCCCGTCGTGCTCCAGGTCAGCGGCGCCAAGGACAATTCGCTCTCAATCGCCATCCTACCGGCGCAATGAGCCAAGCGGTCGCCTTTGACCTGAGGCCCTGGCCTGCTATCTTCGAGAGTAGCGATATCCCTGCCGGCCGTAAGCCGCCGCCGGGACCCGTGGAACAGCGCTTCCGCTCGTCGCTCAGACCCACCAACGCCGGATCTGCGCGTGCTTCTTGCGCGCGCGATCTCGCACGGAGCGCATCCATGATTCGTATTGCCGGACTTTTCACCGCTTTCGTGATCCTCGCGGGCGCGGGCCTTTCGCCTGCCGCCGCCGAGGACAAGACCATCACCGTGTTCGCGGCAGCCTCGATGAAGAACGCGCTCGACGAGGTCGACGCGGCCTACACCGCGAGGACCGGCGTCAAGTTCAGCGTCAGCTATGCCGCAAGCTCCGTGCTCGCCAGGCAGATCGAGCAGGGCGCGCCGGCCGATGTGTTCGTCTCCGCCGACACCGACTGGATGGACTACGCGATCTCCAAGAAGACCATCAACGAGCCGACCCGGGTCAATCTGCTCGGCAACAGCATCGTGCTGATTGCGCCGAAGGATTCCAGACTCGACAATGTCACCATCGCGCAGGGCTTCGACCTCGCAAAACTCGCCGGCGATGGCAGGATCGCGACCGGCGACGTCAAGTCGGTGCCGGTCGGGAAATATGCCAAGGCGGCGCTGGAAAAGCTCGGCGCCTGGCAGGCGGCGGAGCCGAAATTCGCCATGGCCGAGAGCGTGCGTGCCGCGCTGACGCTGGTCGCGCGTGGCGAGGCCAATCTCGGCATCGTCTATTCCACCGATGCCAAGGTCGAGCCCGGCGTGAAGATCGTCGGCACCTTCCCGACGGATTCGCATCCCGCGATCATCTATCCCGTCGCTGCGACCACGACAGCCAAGGGCGAGACCAGCGACTATCTCGCCTTCCTGCGCTCGACCGCCGCCAAGACCATTCTGGAAAAATACGGTTTCAAGTTCCTGATCAGCCCCTCCACTTAATTTTGCGATTTGATGCTCGACATCTCTCCCGCCGAATGGACGGCGATCCTGCTCTCGCTCAGGGTCGCCGTGATCGCAACGCTGGTGGCAACGCCGTTCGGCATTGCGCTGGCGTGGCTGCTCGCGCGGCGTGAGTTCTGGGGCAAGTCGGTGCTCGATGCGCTGGTGCATCTGCCGCTGGTGCTGCCGCCCGTCGTCACCGGATATCTGCTGCTGCTCACTTTCGGCCGCCGCGGACTCGTCGGCGGCTTCCTGGCGGACCATCTCGGCATCGTCTTCGCCTTCCGCTGGACCGGTGCCGCGCTTGCCTGCGGCCTGATGGCGTTTCCGCTGCTGGTGCGTCCGATGCGATTGTCGATCGAGGCGATCGACCGCCGGCTCGAGCAGGCCGCCGAGACGCTCGGCGCCACTCCTTTCAAAGTGTTCTTCACGGTGACGCTGCCGCTGGCGCTGCCCGGCGTGCTCGCCGGCATGGTGCTTGGCTTTGCCAAGGCGATCGGCGAATTCGGCGCCACCATCACCTTCGTCTCCAACATTCCCGGCGAGACCCAAACGATTTCGTCCGCGATCTATTCGCTGATCCAGACCCCGGACGGCGACGCCGCCGCGGGACGGCTCGTGATCGTCTCGATCGTGCTGGCGCTCGGTGCGCTGATTGCCGCCGAATGGTTCGCCCGCCGCGCCACCGCGCGCCTGCACGGGAATTGACCATGCTGCGTGTCGACATCGAAAAGCAGCTCGGCGAATTCTCGCTGTCCGCCGCCTTCGCGAGCGAGGGCCGCGTCATCGGCCTGTTCGGAGCGTCGGGCGCCGGCAAGACCTCGCTGGTCAACATGATCGCGGGGCTGCTGCGGCCCGACCGCGGCACCATCGTGATCGACGGCGAGACTGTCGACGACAGCGTGGCCGGCATTCATGTCCCGACCTGGCGCCGTCGCATCGGCTATGTGTTTCAGGATGCGCGGCTGTTTCCGCATCTCAACGTCGCGCAAAATCTCGACTATGGCAGGCGGATGAACCGCCTCGCGCCCGATCCGGCGCAGCACAAGCGCGTCATCGAGCTGCTCGACATCGGCGCACTGCAGGGTCGCCGTCCCGGAAAACTCTCCGGCGGCGAGCGGCAGCGGGTCGCGCTCGGCCGCGCGCTGCTGTCGAGGCCGCGCCTGCTGCTGCTCGACGAACCGCTCGGCGCGCTCGACGAGGGCCGCAAGCTGGAGATCCTGCCCTATCTGGTGCGGCTGCGCGACGAGGCCAACGTCCCCATGGTCTATGTCAGCCACGACGCCGCCGAGCTGCGCCAGCTCGCGACGCAGATCGTGATGCTGAAGCACGGCCGCGTGACGTCGTTCGGCGGGGTGAAGGTGCTGACGTGAGGGGCGGTTGAGCAGGCAACGGATGAGGCAAGCCGCCGGCCCACCCTCCGCCGTCGTCCTGGCGAAAGCCAGGACCCATACCGCGTGATCTATCAGCGGCAGGTGGTGTGCGTACCAGCGAAGAAAACGTAACTGCCCGTGTTCGCAAAACTACTCCCCGGGGTAATGGGTCCTGGCTTTCGCCAGGACGACGTTGGGGCGGACTCGTAGACCGAGACCATCACCGAGGACCGGCTGAGCAGATCGGCGAGGAAGTGCGACAGCTCCGCATTGCCGAGCGCTTCCACCAGATGAACGTGGAGCGCGCTCGACAGCCGCACCGAGGCGACGCGGTCGCCGCGCGTTGCGGCGGCGCGCTCTGCTACCGGGAACCGCAACTACCAGCCGCGATCGACGTTGCGCACCTCGCCCGTTCGGGCGTCCACGTCGACCTCCATCCAGCGGCCGGCGCGATCACGGCCTTCGATCTGCCATTCATCGCCTAGGAACTCGGTGTGCGAGACGGTCATGACGCCGATATCGGTGGCGACATCGAGCGCGACCTGCATCGAGATCTGATCTCCGGTGTCATAGGCCATCGCGGGCGCGGCCGATCCGAGGCCGATCGCAACGATCGCCGGCAAGATGAGCTTTCGCATGGATTACTCCTGTCAGCTGCGTTTACGCCGCTAAGAACGAGCGGCATCGCGGAGCGTTCCGGGAGCGGCGGTCACGAAGACGCGCAAATCTTCGGCGGTTGCGGCGATTTGGTGGCGGTTCCCGCGCTGTCGCCACGGACCCCGCCGTCGTCCTGGCGAAAGGCAGGACCCATTACCCTAGGGAGAAGCGGGTGGGGCAGATCGTCACCACCAGCCTTCGCGAAACAGCTGGCGGTGGTTATGGGTCCTGGCCCCCGTGCGCAATTGCGCACTAGGCCAGGACGACGAAGAAGCAGACGTGCGCTTCATCAATGACCGCCGACGCGGATGTAGCGTTAAACCCCCGCCACCGAGCTCCACAAATCCGCGAGCTTGCGCCGCAGGACCTGCATGCGCGTCAGCGGGGCGGGGGTTTCCTCATCTTCCGGCAGGCGCAGGCCGACGACGTTGACTCGGCCACCGGAGATCGAGCGCGCCACAAGCACGATCGGATCCAGCACGAGCTCCGCCCCCTCTTTCGGCGCGCGGTCGAGATGGACGTCGAAATAATCAGCGAGCGTGTGCCCGCTCTCGTCCTCGCCGACCTTCACGCCGTAGATCTCCGCGAGCTCGGCGAGCGTGTGCTCGCCGGAGACCATGAAGTCGCCCAGCAGATGCGGGTCCGGCGCCGAGCTCGGCTGCATGTCGACGAAGAAGCGGTCGAGCGATTCGGCCTTTTCCGGGGGCGCCAGCAGATAGATGTAATCGCCGGGCGCGATCGGCTCGGCTTCAATCGGCGTCAAGATGTTCTCGTTGCGGATCACCAGCGTCGGCTTCGACCAGGACGGGATCAGGCCGCGGCGAAAATACAGGCTCTTGGACCGCACCGGATAGCCGACGAGCTGCTGCTCGAGCTGGCCGGGCAGATCCAATTCGACACGGCGCGGGCCACGCTCGGCGCGCGGCAGCGCCACGTGCAGCTTGCGCGCGGCCGGCGCCAGCGTCCAGCCTTGCAGCAGGAGCGAGATGATGACGACGACGAAGGCGACGTCGAAATAGAGATAGGCCTTCGACAGCCCGACCAGCATCGGGATCGAGGCCAGGAAGATCGCGACCGCGCCGCGCAGACCGGTCCAGGCGATGAAGATCTTTTCGCGCCAGTTGAAGCGGAACGGCGCCAGGCACACGAACACCGCGATCGGCCGCGCCACCAGCATCAGGACGAATGCGATCCCGACCGCCGGCAGCACGCTGCCGCCAAGCCGGCTCGGCGAGACCAGCAGGCCGAGCAGCACGAACATCACGATCTGCGCGAGCCAGGTCGCGGCGTCTAGGAAGGCCACCACCGAATTATGCGCACGCGTCGGCCGGTTGCCGATGATAATACCGGCGAGATAGACCGCGAGGAAGCCCGAGGCGTGCATGATCTGCGAGCCGCCGAAGATGACGAGCGCGGCGGTGGTGACAAACGGCGCATGGAGGCCCTGCGGCAGCGCGACCTTGTTGAGCGCGATGACCACCAGACGCCCGCCGATCACCCCGACGACGGCGCCCAGCACGGCCTCCTGGGCGAACTCCATCAGCACATGCGCGGCCGTGCCCGTTCCGAGCGAGATGTATTCGACCAGCATCAGGGTCAGGAAGATCGCGAAGGGATCATTGGTGCCGGATTCGACCTCCAGCGTCGCCCCGACGCGCGGGCGCAGGCGCAGGCCCTGGGTATGCACCAGCAGGAACACTGCGGCCGCGTCAGTCGAGGCCACCACCGCGCCGACCAGCAGCGACTCCGTCCAGTTGAGGTCGAGCGCGTATTTAGCGAACGGCGCCGTGATCAGCGCGGTCAGCAGCACGCCGACGGTCGCGAGCACCATGGAAGGCGCGAGCACGGTGCGAATGCTGGCAAATCGGGTCCGCAAGCCACCATCGAACAGGATCAGTGCGAGCGCGACCGAGCCGACCAGATAGGTGGTTCGGACGTCGTCGAACTGCAGCTGTCCGGGACCGGAATCGCCCGCGAGCATGCCGATCGCGAGGAAGACGAGCAGAAGGGGCGCGCCGAAGCGCAGCGCAAGCAGGCTTGACAGGATCCCGGCCAACACCAGGACGGCGCCGAGCAATATGGCGAGGCTGACAGTGTCGAGGGAAGCCATCCACCTTCCGGGTACGAAATCGCTGGAATTGCATCCTTATCGTCGGCGGACTCCCACGCCAACCCATTTTCTCCCGCTCGCGGCAATCTGCCCGCATTTTGCGGCCTTAACGCGCTTTACTTAGCGGTGTATCGGTGGCCCGGCCGGGCCCTTTGTGGGATTCTCCGGCGCGCTCGAATCAATGCCTCCCGCCGCTCCCCGACGAGACCGATAGACATGGACCTCAAAGACTTCATGGAGTTCGTGCAGACCACCGCGCGCAGCGTCGGGGCCGAAATCTCCTCGCCCTGGTTCTACCTGCAGTTCGGGCTCATTCTGGCCGCGGCCGGCATCGCCTATGCCGCCGAAGCCGCCGTTCGCAGCCGGGTCGACATCACCTCGCTGGCGATGCGCTGGCCGCTGCCGCTCCGGCACTTCGCCCGGGTGATGGTCTCCAGCGCCTCGACGGCGGTGTTCACCCTGCTCGTGATCATCTCGCGCGTGGTCATGTACCACGCCACCTGGCCGAGCCGCTCCTATCTGCTGATGGTCGCCGCCAAGCTCGGCCTGGCCTGGCTCGCGGTCCGGCTGGTGACCTCGGTGCTGCGCAACGCCTTCATCGTCAAGCTGGTGTCGATCACGGCCTGGTTCGTCGCGGCGCTCTCGATCCTCGGCCAGCTCGATGCGACGGTCGACCTGCTCGATTCCTTCGCCATCGTGCTCGGCGGGCTGCGGCTGACACCGCTGCTGGTGATCAAGGCCGGCGCGCTGCTGCTCATCGCGCTCTGGCTCACCAACATCGCCAGCAATTTCGCCGAGAGCCGGATCAACTCGACCACCGATCTGACCCCGTCGGTACAGGTGCTGCTGGTCAAGATCATCCGCATCGGCCTGCTTGCGGTCGCGATCGTGATCGCGCTCGGCACGGTCGGCATCGATCTCTCGGCGCTCGCGGTGTTCTCCGGCGCGGTCGGCGTCGGCATCGGCATCGGCCTGCAGAAGATCGTCGCCAATTTCATCTCGGGGATCATCCTGCTCGCTGACAAATCGGTGAAGCCCGGCGATCTCGTCACCATCGGCGACAACACCGGGCGAATCAGCGCGATGAAGACGCGCTATATTTCCGTCGCCGCGGGCGATGGCCGCGAATTCCTGGTGCCGAACGAGGATCTGGTGACGCAGAAGGTCGTCAACTGGACCTACACCGACAAGAACACGCTGGTGAAGATCGCCTTCGGCACCAATTACGACGCGGACCCGCGGCTGGTCTGCAAGCTCGCCGCCGAGACCGCGGCCGCGCATCCGCGCGCCCAGAAGGGCAAGCCGCCGAATTGCATCCTGACCGAGTTCGCGGAAGCCGGGATGAAGTTCTCGCTGACCTTCTGGATCGCCGACCCCGACGGCATGGACAACGTCAAGAGCGACGTGATGCTGGCGCTGTGGGACGCCTTCAAGCGCGAGGGCATCCGGGTTCCCTACCCGGTCCGCGAAATCCGCGTCCGCGGCGGTGCCCTGCCGGTGGAAACCATCATGGAAGTCCCGAATTAGGCCAGCTTAGGGGCGCAAGGCAGGCAGGCCTGACTTGCATGAAGGCGCGCAATCATTAAATTGGGGCGCGAAATCAAGCCTTTCCGCCGATATCGAGCCCACCTCAGAAGATTGCGCCCGCATGAGCTACGTCGAAGCCTCCGATACCTCCCTGCGCAAGACCGGACAGATCAAGCTGCATGGGCCAAGCGCCTTTGCCGGCATGCGCAAGGCGGGCGCGCTGGTGGCGAAGTGCCTCGACGAGCTCACCGACATCGTCGGGCCCGGCGTTCCGACCGAGCGCATCGACCAGTTCGTCCGCGACTTCGCCTTCAGCAACAATGCCTATCCGGCGACGCTGATGTATCGCGGCTACCGCTATTCGACCTGCACCTCGCTCAACCACGTGGTCTGCCACGGCATGCCTGGCGACCGTCCGCTGAAAGAGGGCGACATCGTCAACATCGACGTCACCTTCATCGTCGACGGCTGGTACGGCGATTCCAGCCGGATGTATGCGGTCGGCCCGATCGCGCGCAAGGCGGAGCGGCTGATCGAGGTGACCTATGAGGCGATGATGCGCGGCATCGCCGCAGTGAAGCCCGGCGCCACCACCGGCGACATCGGCCACGCCATCCAGAGTTTCGTCGAGCCGCAGGCCATGAGCGTGGTGCGCGATTTCTGCGGCCATGGCCTCGGGCGCATGTTCCACGACGAGCCGAACATCATCCATATCGGCCGGCCCGGCGAAGGCGTGCAGCTCAAGCCCGGCATGTTCTTCACCATCGAGCCGATGATCAATCTCGGCAAGCCGCATGTGAAGATCCTCTCCGACGGCTGGACCGCCGTGACCCGTGACCGCTCGCTGTCGGCGCAGTTCGAGCATTCGGTGGGCGTTACCGCCACCGGCGTCGAGATTTTCACGCTGTCGGAGCGGCACGGCGAGAAGCAGATCGGGTGATCCCACCGCGCGCTTATCGCGGCCGGCGGAACGACGACGGCCGCCGCTTGTAGGTCGCGGCAAAGGCATCGTTGAATCTGCGAACGCTGCCGAAGCCTGCGGCGAAGGCGATCTCCGCCAATGTCATGCTGGTCTGGTCGATCAGGCGCTTGGCTTCCTGCACGCGCCGCGTCGCCGCGATCTCGCTCGGGCTCGCCCCGGCATGGCGCATGAACAGGCGGAGCAGATGGCGCGGCCCAACGCCAAGGGCTTCTGCAAGCTCCGCCATGGATGCACGATCCAGGAAACCTTCATTGATCAGGCGCACGCCGCGCGCAACGGTGCTCGCCGTTCCCATCCAGGCCGGCGACCCCGGCGCGGTTTCCGGCCGGCAGCGCAGACACGGGCGAAAGCCGGCACGTTCGGCGGCGGCGGCGGTCGGATAGAAGGTGACGTTTTCGGAGCGCGCGGGGCGAACCGGGCAGACCGGCCGGCAGTAGATCCGCGTCGAGCGGACACCCGAAAAGAACAGGCCGTCGAATGCGCGCGCACGCGCGAGGCGCGCGCGATCGCAAGTGTCCCAGTCGAGATGCGGTGGCAGCGTCTGCCGATGTTCCGAACCTGTCGCCATTGCGCGACAATAATGCCCGCGCTGCACGCCGAGTAGCCGAAATCGGACTCGGTCGGGCGATGAGGTCCGAATCCAGCCAGCCTGCGCCGCCGCGCCGGATCATGGTCCCGGTCCATCCCGGAGCAGATTCGCATGAGCCCGCAGGCGCAACACACGACAGAACAAACCACTCTCGCGCTCGATATCGGGCTTCTGCTGCTGCTCTCGCTGATCTGGGGCAGCTCGTTCACGCTGATCAAGGTCGCGGTCCCGACGATCCCGCCCTTCACGATGGTTGCCGCGCGTGTGACGATCGCGGCCATTCTCCTGATTGCGGTCGCTCGCGCGCAGGGACACGCCCTTCCCGGCCGTGGATCGGTATGGGCGGCTTTCTTCGTGCAAGGGCTGCTGCAAAGCGCCTTGCCGTTCACCCTGATCAGTTGGGGCGAGATGCATATCGCAAGCGGTCTTGCCGGCGTGCTCAATGCGACCCCGCCGATGTTCGTGCTCGCGATCGCGTTGATGACCGGGCCGGGGCGGCAAGCCATGAGTAGCCGGAAGATCATCGGCATCGCGCTCGGGCTTGCGGGCGTTGCCCTAACCATGGGCGCCGACGCGCTCTCGGGGATCGGCACGACGGCACCGCTGGCGCAGGCGGCCGTGCTGTGCGCGAGCCTCTGCTACGCGCTCGCACCGATATGGGGACAACGCTTCTCGGGCCTGCCCGCAATCGTCACCGCGGCCGGCGCCATGAGTTGCGCCGCAGCGCTGATGCTGCCCGCGGCCACCGCCATCGAACGGCCCTGGACCCTCCCGCCACCGCCCGCGAGCGCGATCGCAGCGGTCATCACGCTCGCGATTGTCTGTACGGCCCTTGCGATGGTGATCTACTTCCGCTTGATCCGCATGCTCGGCCCGCTTGGCACGACCAGTGGGAGCTACCTGCGTGCGGGCTTTGCCGTGGCGCTCGGCACCGTATGGCTCGGCGAGCACTTCAGCTGGTCCAGCCTTGCCGGCATGGCGCTCATTCTTGTCGGCGTGGTGGCGATTACGGTGTCCCCGCCGGCGCACAGCGCCAAGAAGCCGATAGGCTGAGCCACCATCTTCTGGGCCAGCTGTCGGGACCAGCGCGCCGCAGGCGCAATTGACGGTTGCAAAAACGATTACCCGCAGCAATGCTGGCGGCCGATGCCCGCCAAGACCGACCATGACAAGAGCAAGCCGGAGGACGCGCCGCCGCACTATCTCGGCCATCGCGAACGGCTGCGCGAGCGCTTCTACAGCGCGGGTGCGGACGCGCTCAGCGACTACGAGCTGCTGGAGATGGCGCTGTTTCCGGCACTGCCGCGGCGTGACACCAAGCCGCTGGCGAAGTCGCTGATCAAGACCTTTGGCTCGTTTGCCGAGGTCGTGCACGCGCCGGTGGCGCGCCTGCGCGAGGTGGACGGCGTCGGCGAATCCGCGATCCACCAGCTCAAGCTGCTCGCGGCGGCGGCGCACCGCGTCGCCAAGGGCGGGGTCAACAGCCGCAACGCGCTGTCGTCCTGGAACGAGGTGATCGACTATTGCCGCACCAGCATGGCGTTTGCCGAGAAGGAGCAGTTTCGCCTGCTGTTCCTCGACAAGCGCAACCAGCTCATCGCCGACGAGGTGCAGCAGACCGGCACCGTCGATCACACCCCGGTCTATCCGCGCGAGGTGATCAAGCGCGCGTTGGAATTATCCGCGACCGCGCTGATCCTGGTGCACAACCACCCCTCAGGCGATCCCTCGCCCTCGCAGGCCGACATCCAGATGACCAAGGCGATCATCGACATCGCCAAGCCGCTCGGCATCGCCGTCCACGACCACATCATCGTGGGCAAGAGCGGGCATGCGAGTTTGCGCGGGATGCGGTTGATCTAGTAACAATATCGCGGATCGACCGGGACATAGGAGCCGTCCCGGCGCTGCATGTAGCAGCCGCGCTGATAGGCGTAATAGCCGGAGCGGCGGCGTTCGCCCTCGGAGGCGATCGCGGCGCCCGTGCCGGCACCGACGACAGCGCCGATGGCGGCTCCGCGGCCTCCGCCGATGGCGCCACCCACGATCGCTCCACCGACGCCGCCGAGGATGGCACCGCCAATTGCGTCCTGCGCCGCCGCTTCATGAGCCGGCATCGCGATTACGACCGCCAGACATGCCGCGATAGCGAAACTTCCAATGCGAAGACCTCGAAGCATGCTCGCCCTCCCCTGTGGTCAGACGAGTCATAGCGCCGCAACCGGATTCGGACCAGAAAAATCACCATGCCGGGACCCGGCACGTCTCGCGATGGCGTCGGAGGCTCGGCTCGAAGGCGGCTCAGGCCATGCCGCGTGCGCCGCGCGGCCGGATGCTTCATCTCATGCATCGACCCAGCGCTGCACGGCCTCGGCGGTGTCGGCCGGCGTGGTGTTGAAGCAGATCGCCGCATCCGGCGCCAGGCGGTGGACGAGGTTGAGCACCTTCTCGAACAGCAGCAGGCGCTCCTTCGGCTCGCGCAGCCCCGCGCCGATCACGATGCAGTCGAAATTCTCCTCGCGCAACGCCGCCGTGACGGCGGCTTCCGCCGCGGCATCGAGATCGATCAGGCAACTCGTGACCTCGTAACCGAGATCGCGCAGGCGCAGCAGCTGCGCATCGATATAGTTGCGCACGAGCTCCGGCGTGAGCTGCGGGAATGCGCTGTAGTCCGCATTGCCGGGTTCGATGCCGATCGCGAGGACGCGCGTGGTCATGCAGGGCTCCTTGGCCGGACTGTCTCGCGTCGCTAACGGGGCAGCGGCCCTGCCGGTTCCCTCGCGGGCGGCCGCCCTGATCCCGGTCCTGCCGCTCATTTTCCCGGCGAGGTTGTAACCCACTTCACACGCGGCGCCGCGGCGGCCTGCCAGACTTGCGGGAGATCACGCTGGCCTCACGCCCTGATCACGGCACCTGGTTCACTTCGTCTGACGCGGAGTTGCGATAGTTCATTCATTGTGGGAGCGGAAAATGATTTCATTCGAGAGTTTGAAAAGCGAATACGAGCGCAATTGGTCCAATCTCGAGATCCGGCCTTCGCGCCTGTCCGACGCGAATGCGGTCGCGCGCAAGGCCATCAACGGCAAGGCGACCTATCAGCAGATCGAACGGTTGACCGGCGTCCCCTGGCATTTCGCTGCCCTCTGCCATTACCGCGAGTCCAATTTCGATTTCGACACCTATCTCGGCAACGGCGAAACGCTTCATCGCGTGACGGCGCTCGTTCCGAAGGGGCGCGGTCCGTTTGCCACGTTCGTGGACGGCGCCGTAGACGCCTTCAGGATCGAGAATTTCGTCGGCGCTCACGACTGGGGGATCGCGCGGATTCTGTTCCGGCTCGAAGCGTTCAACGGCTTCGGCTATCACGCCAAGGGCTGCAATTCGCCCTATCTCTATGGCGGTTCGACGCTGTATGGCCCGCCCGAGGCAAGGGCCGGCAAATTCGTTCGCGATCACGTGTTCGATTCGAACCACGTCGATTCCCAGCTCGGCACCGCGGTAATCCTGCATGCCATGATGTCGCTGGATTCCTCGATCACCCTCGACGACAGCCCGCAATTCGCGAGCCGCGCGGAGCCGGAAGACGACGCGGCGTCGACGATCGTTCTCATGCAGCAGGCGCTCAACAAGCTCGGCGCCAATCCGCCGCTCGCCGAGGACGGCATCAGCGGACCGAAGACCAGAACCGCGGTCTCGCAATTTCAGCAGCAGAACGGCCTGAGAGATACCGGACTTCTCGACGGCGCCACGGTCGCCGCCCTCACGCGCGCGACGCAGTCGGCCCCCACCGGACCGACCGGCGATGTGTCCCGGATCATGAAGCGGCTCGAGGACCTCGCGCAATTGCTGCGGCCGCCGGTCGGCGGTGTGACGCCGGCAACGACTACATCGGGCAATACACTGCCCGCCACCAATGATCCGATCAGCCTGTTCGAACGGCTCTTCTCCCTCGTCAACAAGACAGCCCCCATGCCAGGCCCCCTCACCCCGACCAGCACCGCTCCCGTCGACCAGTTGAAGCAGGTCGTCGACCTGCTCGGCACCTTGCTCAACCGGGACGGCAAGCCTGTCCTCGGCCAGGTCAATGGCGCGCTCGGCGATACCATCGGCAAGATGCTCGACGGCAAGAAGACTGCGCTCGGCATCGGCGGCTCGCTGATCACGGCGCTGCTCTCGTCGGTGACGGCGAGCCCCAACGCGGGAGGCATTGCCGGGTTGCTCGGGACGCTCGTGTCGGCGGTGCCGGGCCTCGGCCAGTTCGCGATGCCGATCTCGCTGGCGCTCACGGCCTGGGGCATACTCGGCAAGATGGAGAAGTGGGCCCAAGGCACCGCGCCGCCGCCCAGGCCGACGACCTAGAGACACTGGTCGCGCAGCGCCGCGGCGCGACGCTGCATCAGCGCGCGCTCACGCCCATTGGTCGCAAGAGTAGCGGCAGCTTCGAACGCCAGCAGCGCCTCTGCGAGGCGCCCGAGCTTTTGCAGGAAGTCGCCACGAACCGCCGGCAGATGATGATAGGCCGTCAGCGCCGGCTCGACGGCGATTGCGTCCAGCACGTCGAGCCCGGCTTGCGATCCTTCCGCCATGCCGACCGCGACCGCGCGATTGAGCTCGATGACCGGCGAGCGCACCAGAAGCGCCAACGCGGCATAGAGCTGCGCGATGCGCCGCCAGTCCGTGCCTGCAGCAGAATCCGCCGCCGTGGCATGACACGCCGCGATTGCGGCCTGAAGCGCGTAAAATCCTCCGGCGCCGCCGAGCTCGCAGGCACGTTCGAGCGACCGCAGGCCGTGACGAATCTGCAATTGATCCCAGAGCGTGCGATCCTGGTCCATCAGCAGAATGGGATCACCATTCGCATCGGTGCGCGCACGCGCACGCGAAGCATTCAGGTCCATCAGGGCGATGAGGCCGTGAACTTCCGGCTCGTCCGGCGCCAGACCGACGAGCACCCGGCCCATGCGCAACGCCTCGTCACAGAGCTGCGGCCGCAACCATTCCTCTCCCCGCGCCGCGAGATAGCCCTCGTTGAAGATCAGATAGACAACCTCCAGCACCGAGGCGAGACGCTCCGACAGAGCTTCGCCGCTCGGGGTCTCGTAGGCGAGGCCGGATTCCGACAGCGTTCGCTTGGCGCGGACGATGCGCTGCGAGATCGTTGCTTCCGGCACGAGGTAGGCGCGCGCAATCTCCGATGTGGTCAAGCCGCAGATCATGCGTAGCGCCAGCGCCGCGCGGGCTTCGCGCGACAGGATCGGATGACAGGCCGTGAAGATCAGCCGCAACAATTCGTCGCCGATGTCGTCGTCGAGCGCGGCATCGAAATCCGGCACGGTCGCCTGCTCCTGCAACATGTCCCGCGCCAGCATGTCGTGCTTCTCCGCGAGCATCTTGCCGCGGCGCAAATGATCAAGCGCGCGGCGCCTGGCAGCGGTCATGAGCCAGGCGCCGGGATTTTCGGGCACGCCGACGATGGGCCAGGATTCCAGCGCCGCAACCAGCGCGTCCTGGGTCAGCTCTTCCGCCAGCGGCACGTCGCGCAGCATCCGCGACAGCGTGGCTATCAGCCGCGGCTGCACGACGCGCCAGGTGGCGCGGATGACACGATCGATGTCGGTGTCGGCGGCCGTCATCGCCGCCGAAGGAGACGAGCGGAGTTGTCCATCAGGCGTGGGCGGCGACCCCTGCACGCGCGTTGACCTCACAGGCCACGTCCACGCCCGGCGTCGCGAATGCCCGCAATTCGCAGGTGCCTTCCCAGCCCGGCATGTGGTCGAGGTGCAACTGCATGAATTCCTTGGCCATCGCCAGGGCCTCGTCCTTGTCGCGCAATTCGAAAATGGCATAGCCGCCGATCACCTCCTTGGCCTCCACGAACGGGCCGTCGATGACGCTGAGCTCGCCGTCCGCGACATACACCCGCGCGCCCGTCGCAAGCGGCATCAGGCCGCCATTGTCGAGCATCCGGCCGGCCTTGATCTCCCGTTCGGAGATCCTTTGCATCGCCTCCGCCAGCGCCGGGGACGGCCCTGCCAGGGGCTTCGGGGAAGTAACGATGTACATGAAACGCATGCAAAACTCCTGTTGAGGCGAGACGCGGCCAGTTCGGCCGCGAAATCAGCTCGCTATTGGGATGACGATCCAGCCAGCGCCGGATCGACATCAGCAACGGGAAAATTGCGAGGCCGGGCGAACGCTACTGACGCAGCATGATCAGGGGATCGGCGGTATCGGGGACGCGCCGCCATTGCGCGTTGTCGTCGGCCTCGAACTGCCAGGCCTCACCGGCCTTCGACAGCAGGATGATCTGGCCGCGGTCGAGCCGCCATTGCGTCGGGTTGAACTGCGCGATCGCCGCATCGCATTTCGGCTTGAGGAAGACCTGGAAATTGTCCGGCCCGGCTTCCGTGTTGGTCAGCGTCAGCCCGCAGACCGGCTGGCCGTTGCCGCGCACGATCGACCAGTCGCCGATCATCTGGTCCATCGACTTTGCCATCGAGCGGGCGGCGGCAAGGTCCTGCAGGATGTAGACGCCCTCGCCCTGCCGCAGGCCCTCGAAGATGCCGGCCTCGACCTCGGTGAAGTCGATCACGGCTTCACCACTCGAATCCTGCAAGCGGACGATGTCGAGACCCCTGACGCTCCAGGCGACGATGTCCTTGGTGAAAGGCAGCGCGGCCTTGCAGGCCGGCTCCAGCTCGAGCTTGAAGCCTTGAGCGGCGGCGTCCGCCTTGAGCGTGACGACGCAGGTCTTGCTGCGCTCAGTGGTCGAGAGCTCCCACTGCCCGGGCATCTCCTTCTTCAGGGTCGTCGTATCCTGCGCCTGCGCGATGCCGATCGCGGCAACGCATGCCGCGATCACAGATGCTAGGACCCGAAGACCTCCCATCAGCGTCCCCTAAACGGCGTTTCCGCAACCGGCGTCAATGGCGCCTTGCCTGAGAACCAGGCCTTGAGATTGTCGACCACGAGCTGATCCATCGCGTTGCGCGTCACCACCGAGGCCGAGCCGATATGCGGCAGCAGCACGACGTTCTGCATGGTCTTGAGCTCGTCCGGCACGTTCGGCTCGGCCGCGAACACATCGAGGCCGGCGGCAAGGATGGTGCCGGACTTGAGCGCCTGGACCAGCGCCGGTTCGTCGATCACCGAGCCGCGCGCGACGTTGACCAGCACACCGCGCGAACCGAGCGCCTTCAGCACCTCGGCGTTGATCATCTTGTTGGTGCTGGCGCCACCGGGCACGATCACCATCAGCGTGTCCACTGCCTTCGCCATCTCGATCAGGTCGGGGTAATGCTTGTAGGCGACGTCCTTGGACGGATTGCGGGTGTGATAGACCACCGGCACCAGCGAGGCATCGAGCCGCCGTGCGATCGCCTGTCCGATCCGGCCCATGCCGACGATGCCGACCTTGCGGTCGCGCAGCGAGCCGACGCTGAGCGGATAGTTCTGGGTCTGCCAGAGACCGGAGCGCACATAACGGTCGGCCTTGATGAACTCACGCACCGTGGAGATCAGAAGGCCCATCGCGACGTCGGCGACCTCCTCGGTCAGCACATCGGGCGTATTGGTGACGATGATGTTGTGCTCGGCGGCGTATTTGGCATCGACGTGGTCGTAGCCGACGCCGAAGCTCGCCACCATCTCGATCTTGGGCAATTGCGACAGGGAACTCTTGTCGGCACGCACGGTGTGATAGGTCACTGCGACGCCGCGGATCTTTTCGCGGATTGCCGGCGTCAGCCGCTCGAGATCGCCCCGCGTCTCGGCCTTGTGCACGACGAAATGATCGGAAAACCCGTTCTCGAGGATCGGCCGGACCGGCCCATAAATCAGGAGGTCGATCTTTTCGGACGAAATCGAACCGGTGGTCATCAGTTGTCCTTTCCAAGCGCGCTCTCGTGCCAGCGCCGTAAAACGAGGTGGGAAACTAGCGCCAGCACCCCATAGATGACAATCCCGGCCAGCGACAACAGCAGCAGCGCTGCGAACATGCGGGGTATGTTCAAGCGGTAGCCGGATTCTGCGATCCTGTAGGCGAGCCCGGAGCCGGCCCCGGCCGTTCCCGCCGCAATCTCGGCCACGACCGCGCCGATCAGCGACAGGCCGCCGGCAATGCGCAGGCCGCCGAGAATATAAGGCAGCGCCGCCGGCAGCTTGAGAAAGCGCAGGGTCTGCTGCGGCGAGGCGCCATAGAGCTGGAACAGGCCCGCGAGGTTGCGATCGACCGAATTGAGCCCGAGCGTGGTGTTCGACAGCACCGGGAAAAAGGCGACGATGAAGGCGCAGACCACGACCGCGGTCTGCTGCTCCAGATAGATCAGCAGCAGCGGCGCGATCGCGATGACAGGCGTGACCTGAAGCACCACGGCATAGGGGAACAGCGATGCTTCCACCCATTTGGACTGGTTGAACAGCAGCGCCAGCGCGATGCCGCCGATACTGGCCGCGACAAAACCTTCAAGCGTGGTCAGCAGCGTCGCGGCGAGCGATTGTGACAGCACCGACCAATCCTTGATCAGTGTCACGAATATGACGGAGGGCGCCGGCAGCACGTAAGGCGGGATGTCCTTGATGCGGACCACGAGCTCCCAGGCGAGAAGTCCCGCCGCGAACACGATGACCGGCAGCACGAAGCGCACCGCGCGTTTTGCGCCGGACGGCTTCGCAGTGACGGAAGCTTGCGCGTTCATAGCGTCGACTGCCCCGCATAGGACGGCGCCAGCGCCGCCGACACTTTCCGGCAATAATCGGAATAGGCGACTGAAGTGCGAAACTCCTCGCCACGCGGCTCGACCGTCTCGATGCGGAAGTCGGCCTGGATGCGGCCCGGCCGCGCCGTCATGACCACCACGCGCTGCGACAGATAGACGGATTCGAACACCGAATGCGTGACAAAGATGACGGTCTTACCAAGCCGGCGCCATAGCGCGAGCAAATCGTCGTTGAGGCGGAAGCGCGTGATTTCGTCGAGCGCCGCGAACGGCTCATCCATCAGGAGGATATCAGGGTCGGTGACGAGCGCGCGCGCCAGCGACACCCGCATCTTCATGCCGCCGGAGAGCTCGCGCGGAAAGGCGTCGGCGAAATCGGCAAGCCCGACGCTTGCCAGCGCCTCGTCGGCACGCGCGCGCGCTTCCGCCTTCGGAACGCCTGCGAGCTTCAGCGGCAATCGCACGTTCTCGCGCACGCTGGTCCAGGGCATCAGGGTCGGTTCCTGAAACACGAAGCCGATGCCATGACCTGGTTGAACAAGACTTGGCTGCACCTTGCCCTCGCGACGCGCCAGCCTCACGATTCCGGACGACGGCGCGCTGAGCTCGGCAATCAACCGCAGCGCGGTGGATTTGCCGCAGCCTGAGGGGCCCAGCAGCGAGATGAACTCGCCCTTGCGCACCGCAAGATCGAGCGGGCCGAGCGCCAGCACGCCGTTATCATAGGTCTTTGTCACGCCGCGCAGGCTGACAGCCAGGGCCGTCAGGCCGGCCTCGACCCCCGCCGACGTTTGGACTGATGACATCGGCCTTGCGCTACGGCTTGCTCGGGCGCAGCTCGGCGCCGACGCCCTTGTTGACGAAGCGCAGCGTATAGGATTTGCGGAAATCGAGGTCCGCCTTCACCACGCCCGCCTTCACCATCTTGTTGAAGAAGGAGGTGTAGCGCTCGTCGCTCATCGCGCCGATGCCGTTCTTCAGCGAATCGCCGGAATCGACGATGCCGTACTCCTTCATCTTGGCGACAGAATAGGCGAGCAGCTCGTCGGTCATTTCCGGATTGAGCTTCTTGATCATGGCGTTGCCCGCGGAATTGTCGCGGTAGATGTAATTGTACCAGCCGACCATGGAGGCATCGACAAAGCGCTGCACCAGGTCGGGCTTCTTCTCGACCACGTCGCGGCGGCTCTCGATCAGGGTCGAATAGGTGTTGAAGCCGTAATCGGCGAGCAGCAGCACGTTGGGCTTGAAGCCGGCGGCCTTCTCGACCGCGAAGGGCTCGGAGGTGACGTAGCCCTGCATCGCGCTCTTGGGATTGGCGATGAAGGGCTGCGGATTGAAATTGTAGGGGCGAACGTTCTTCTCGCTGAAACCGTATTCGGACTTCAGCCATTGGAAATAGCTGGTCATGCCCTCCTTGGAGACGAACAGCGTCAGCGGCTTGAGGTCCTCGATCTTGGTGACCTTGGCATCGGGCTGCGTCAGCATCACCTGCGGATCCTTCTGGAACACCGCGGCGATCGTGACGACCGGGACGTTGTTGGCGACCGCGTCGAACGACATCAGCGTGTTCGCGGCCATGAAGAAATCGATCTTGCCGGCGATCAGGAGCATCCGGTTGTTTTCGTTGGGACCACCGGGAACGATGGTGACGTCGAGGCCGTATTTCTTGTAAGTGCCGTCGGCGACGGCCTGGAAAAAGCCGCCATGCTCGGCCTCGGCGACCCAATTGGTGCCGAAGGTGACCTTGTCCAGGGTCTCGGCGCGCGCCGGGACCACCGAGACGAAAGCGGCCATCAGACCCGCCGTTAAGGCTCGCCGCAGATGAGAGGGGCTCATGATGGGACTCCGTCGATCGCTTCTAGCCGATGTCCAAGCAACGCGATAAAACCGCAAGACATTCAGGGACGCGAGCCGGCCTGGCCCGCGTCCCCTGATACCCCAAATTACGCGACAAATTCGGGCAAAGAAACCTTGATGACGCCTTCCCGCGACTGGACCGAGATCCGCTGGGCCGATGCCAGCCCCGCCGAGGTGTCGCGCTGGATCGCAGTGCTGCCGCTGGCGGCGACCGAGCAGCACGGCCCGCATCTGCCGCTCGAGACCGACGTGCTGATCGCCGACACCTATCTCGCGCGGGTGCGCGAGCTGCTGCCCGAGAGCGCTCCGGCCAGTTTCCTGCCCGTTGAACCGATCGGGATTTCCACCGAGCATATCGACTATCCGGGCACGCAGACGCTGCCGACCGACATCGCGTTGAAAAAATGGACCGCGATTGGCGAAGATGTCGCGCGTCGCGGATTGAAGAAGCTCGTCATCATCACCAGCCATGGCGGCAACAGCGCGGCCATGATGCTGATCGCGCAGGATCTTCGCGCGCATCAGAAGCTGTTCGTGGTGACGACGTCGTGGTCGCGGTTGTCGGGCGCGGACAGCCTGTTCCCGGCCGACGAAGTGCGCCACGGCATTCATGGCGGCGCGGTCGAGACCTCAATCATGCTGGCGCGCTATCCCGATCAGGTACGCGGTGATGCGATCGCGGATTTTCCCGCGAGCAGCATCGCGATGGAGCAGCAATATCGCTGGCTGTCGACGCAGCGACCCGCACCATTCGCCTGGCAGGCGCAGGATCTCAACCCAAGCGGCGCGGTCGGCAATGCGACGCTGGCCGTGGCCGCGAAGGGCGAGCAACTGATCGACCAGGGCGCCCGCGCTTTTTGCGAGCTGCTTGCCGAGGTCGATAACTTCGACGTGAACAGGCTCGCCAAAGGCCCGCTCGGTTAGCGCTTATCCTGCTGGAATCATTCGGGAAAGATTCAAAGTCGAGCTCCGCTTTTGCCGGTTTCGAACCGGACGCGCGGAGCCTCCGTCCAACTCGGTACGCGGGCCACAACGGACCGCCTCAACCCGGATGGAGTTTCACATGTCGATCAAGACCAAGATTTTCGCAGTTGCCCTCACCGCGCTCACCCTGACCGGCAGCGTCGTCGCCACCACCTCGCAGGCGCAAGCCAAGCCGCTCGGCTGGGGCGTCGGCGTCGGCCTGGGCATCGCCACCGCCGCCGTCGTCGGCTCCGCGATCGCCGCCAGCAACGACCCCTATTACAACGGCTATCATCGCTGCGGCTGGGCCGCCCAGTGCAACGCCTACGGCCAGTACGTTGGCCGCGTTCGTACCTGCTTCTGATTTGAGTCCCTGAGGCCGATCTCACGTGGATCCCGCGTCCGACACGGGCGCCTCATCCACCCCGTGTCGTGCCCCCGACCCCGCCCGGATGTCCCCCCGGGCGGGGTCAACTGTTTTTGCGCCTCGGAATTTGTTGCAGTCCCGTCACAGAGCGGTGCGAACCATCCTCTGCGGCAATCCGCATCAGTTGCTATTGCGAATTAATCGCAATAAGGTTCGCAACAGGCTCAGGAGCTTGGGAAGAAATCGGGCCGGATCGAGATCATCTCGTTCGATCGCGGAGCACCTAATCCTGATGACAGGGTCGCCGCGAATCGGCAGGGATAGTGCGGCGAGTGGACACACTCGCTTTGGGGGCGTGCGTTTTGACGTTGAGGGGTCACCGTTACAGGTATTTGCGGACGGCCGCGGCGATTGCCTCGGGCGTCTTGGCTTTGCCCGCCGCCAGCCGCGCGGCTGATCTGCCGCTGAAGGCACCAGCGCTGAAGGCCGTCTATGACTGGACCGGCCTCTACATCGGTGCGCATGCCGGCTACAGCCTCGGCTCGTCGCGCTCCGCGCTGAACGACGGCACCGGCATCAACGACAGCGGCGTCTTCAGCGGCATGATCGGCGGCGTGCAGGCCGGCTACAATTACCGTCTCAATTCCGGCTGGCTTCTCGGCGTCGAAGGGGATTTTTCTTTTCCGAACTACATCACCTCCAACTCGATCGTTTCCGTCCTGGCGACACCCGCCAACACCGTCACGCAGCAATGGGACTACACCGCGAGCGTGCGCGGGCGCCTCGGCTACACCAGCGGTCCATGGCTGGTCTATGCCACCGGCGGCTTTGCTTGGATGGGTGAGCGCTATTTCGACACGCCAGCCGCAGGCGAAGCAGTCCCGAAAATCCTGAACACGCGGCCCGGCTGGATCGCGGGTGCTGGCATCGAATACGGTTTCGCGCCGCATTGGAGCGCACGGGTCGAATATCTCTACAGCCGCTTCGACGGCGGCAATGTCGCCTTCTCCACGGGCGCCCAATGCAATTCTTCATCGCTCGACTTCCAGTCGGTCCGGCTTGGCCTCAACCGCAAGGTCGATTGGCCGGGCATGCCGAGCTACAATCCCAAGAGCTCGGGAATCGGCTCGCTGATCGACACGGAATCGGATCGCTGGGAGATCCACGGCCAGAGCACGTATCTGCCGCAAGGCTATCCTTCGTTCCCCGCCCTCTACACCGGGCCGAACTCGCTCTCGCCATCACGGCAGGCCAAGGCGACCTGGAGCAACAGCCTGTTCCTGAACGCAAAGCTGTGGGACGGCGGCGAGGTCTATTACAATCCCGAACTGCTGCAGGGATTTGGATTGAACGACACCGTCGGTGCGGCCGGCTTCCCGAATGGCGAAGCGCAGAAGTCGAACTTTCCCTATCCGCATTACAACACCTCGCGCCTGTTCGTGCGCCAGACGTTTGGCTTTGGCGGCGAGCAGGAAGAGCTCGCGAGCGGCCAGTTGCAGCTCGGACAGAAGGTCGACGTTTCCAGGCTCACGGTGCAGGCCGGCAAATTCCCCGTGATCGACGTGTTCGACGGCAACGCCTACGCCAAGGACACCCGCAAGGACTTCATGAACTGGTCGCTGTGGGCGCCAGGCGCCTTCGACTATTCCGCCGACAAGGTTGGCCTCACCTACGGCGTCACCGCCGAGCTGAACCAAAAGCAGTGGGCGTTGCGCGGCGGCTACTTCCTGATGGTCGCCGAGTCCAATTCGAATCATTTCGACACCAGGGTCGGCGAGCGCGGCCAGTACGTGCTCGAGCTCGAAACGCGCTTCTCGCTGCTTGGCCAGCCCGGCAAGCTCAGGACCATAGGCTGGCTCGACAGCGCCAATATGGGCAGCTTCCGCGAGACGCTGAACAATCCGGCGCTCAATCTCGACATTGCGCAGACCCGGCGCGGCCGTCTGAAGTATGGCTACGTGCTCAACCTCGAGCAGGCGATCACCGAGGATGTCGGTCTGTTCGGCCGTTGGAGCTGGAATGACGGCAAGACCGAGACGCTGGCCTTCACCGACATTCACCGCAGCCTGTCCGGTGGTCTTTCGATCAAGGGCACGAAATGGGGCCGGCCCGATGACGTGATTGGCGTCGGCGGCGCCATCAATGCCATCTCGCAGGATTATCGCGACTTCCTGGCCGCCGGCGGCCTCGGTGTTCTTATCGGCGACGGCGCGCTCAACTACCGCCGCGAGCGCATCCTCGAAACCTATTACGCCTACGCGCTGAACAAGAGTCTCACCCTCACCGCCGACTACCAGCTCATCGTCAATCCCGCCTACAACGCCGACCGCGGCCCGGTGTCGGTGTTCTCGGGACGACTGCACGGCGAGTTCTGAGCGCGGCTCAGAACAACAGCGCGACGCCCGAGACGAACAGCAGCGCGAGCACGATCTTGCGGAACGCGGCCTCATCGATGCGGCCGAACAGTTTCAGCCCGAGCCACGTTCCCGCAAAGAGAAACGGCAGGCCGAGCGCGAACAGCTTTGCGGTCTCGAACGTCAGCGCTCCCTTGGTCCCCAGAAAGAGCGCCGCCGTGGCGAACACCACGACTGCTACGGGCTGGAACGTGGCGCGCTGGACGTCCTTGGGCAGACCGCGCAGATTGCACCAGATGGTGATGATGATGCCGGCAAGGCCGGTCAATCCACCCAGCAGGCCGTTGACGAAACCGATGGTCATTTCGGCGGACGGCGGCACGATGGTCGCGACCTTGAGTTTTGGCCTGAAGAACGCATGGAGGCTGTAGACGATCAGGATCGCTCCAACCGCGATGCGGACATTCTTGGGATCGGCCGAAGTCAGGAGTGACACGCCGACGGGCACGCCCACGACGGCACCGACCATGAAGGGCCATAGCCGGCGCCAGTCGAGCGCGCCGCGCAGCTTCCAGACCGAGTAGCCCTGAACCAGGAGGCCGAAGCCGACGATCAGGCTGGCGCTCTGAAGCGGCGTCAGCACGTAAAGCCACAGCGATGCCGCGACGAGGCCGAAGGCAAAGCCGGAGAGGCCGGCGACGAATGCACCGGCGAAGGTGGCCAACAGGAAAAGCGGTAGTTCGACTGTGATCCCGTCCATTGCTCGCTCCAAACGTCAGCGAGCAGCGCTTGCGTGGGATCACCACTTCACGGGGAGGCTGCGACATCCCCGGTGGTGCGAGCCTAGGTGAAGCCGCTTCCCTCGACAATGACCTTCTTAGGCGGCCCGGATCGCGTCCAGGAACTTCCCGACCTCGACCTTGAGGCGGCTGCTCTCGCCGGACAGCGACTTCGCTGACGCAAGCACGGTGGAGGAGGCCGATCCGGTCTGGCTCGCGCCGCGCTGCACGTCGACGATGCTGGCGGAGACCTGTTGGGTGCCGCGTGCCGCCTGCTGCACATTGCGGGAAATCTCCCGCGTCGCCGCGCCCTGCTCCTCGACCGCGGAAGCGATCGCCGATGCGATCTCGGACATGCGGGTGATGGTGTCGCTGATCGACTTGATGGCGCCGACCGAATCCTCCGTCGCGCTCTGAATTCCCGTGATCTGCTGGCTGATCTCGCCGGTGGCCTTGGCGGTCTGCTCGGCCAGCGCCTTGACCTCGGAGGCGACCACGGCGAAGCCGCGCCCGGCCTCGCCGGCGCGCGCCGCCTCGATCGTTGCATTGAGCGCCAGAAGATTGGTCTGGCCCGCGATCTGGCTGATGAGCTCGACCACGTCGCCGATCCGGCCGGCAGCCTTGGCGAGCTCGCCGACATAGTCGTTGGTCCGCGCGGCCTGCTGCACCGCTTCGCTGGCCACCCGCGCGGAATCCTGGACCTGACGGCCGATCTCGTCGACCGAGGACGCCATTTCCTCCGCGGCCGCGGCAACGGTCTGCACGTTGGTGGAGGCCTGTTCGGAGGCGGCCGCGACCGTCGCGGTGACCTTTTCCGATTGATCGGCGGTACTCGTCAGCGTTCCCGCCGACACTTCCAGCTCCGACGATGCCGACGACACAGTGTTGATGACGTCGCCGATCAACGCTTCGAAATCGCGCGCGATCTGGTCCATGCGCTGGCTACGCTGGAGCTTCGCCTCGGCTTCGACCGCGGCGGCCTCGTCGGCGGCCTTCTTGGCGGAGAGCGAGTCCTTGAAGTGCTGGAGCGAGCCCGCCACCTGGCTGATCTCGTCATTGCGGCCCGTCACGGGAATCTCGACCTCGTGCTGCCCAGCCGCAAGCGTTGCGATCACGTCCGCGAGCCGGCCCAGCGGCGTCACCACGCGCCGGCGCAGCATCATGGTCACGCCAGCGAGTGTCCCCAGCAACGCCAGCACCGCCACGCCCGCGAGCGCGAGCATCGCAAGCGCGCCGTCGCGCGCGGCCGAGGCGCGCTCGGCAGCTTCGACCAAGGCGGCATCGCGCACGCCGTAGAACATCTGGATGGCGGGTACGATGACGTTGGCCAACTCTTCGGCGTTGATGCCGTACTTGCCGTCGCCACGTGCCGCGGGCATCTCCTTGTCCACGATGAGCGCTGCTTTCCCGAAATAAGAATCCGTCGCCGCCTTCTGCGCGCTGGCGATGCGGGGCGGGCTTCCGAGCTGGTCGATGCCGGCCTCGATGCGCTCGCGGTCGGCCTCGACACGTCCCTGCATCCGATCCATCAGCGAGAATTCGACCGCCGTGAGCGGTCGGCGTGCGCTCAGCGCCGGCGACAGCGAGGCGGCGCGGCTACCGGCCGAGACGCGCAGATCCTGCGCCGTTCGCGCCAGGCTCAACAGTGCCGCAAGCGAGGAATCGGCATTGATGACCTTCGCTTCGAGCCGGTTCATGATCGGCTCGATATTGCCGATGACCTCGGCAACGCCCGGAAGGAAGCCCTTGATCGCAGCGCTGTCGCGCGTCGCCAGCGGAACGCTCATCGCGCGATCTGCCGCGGTGGTGATATCCTTGAGCCGCCGCGCGGTACGGTCCAGGTTTTCGATCATTGGCCCGGAATCATCCAGCACCATGATGGCGCGCCTTGCCCCCTCGAACGCGACATCGACCGCTTTCGCCGCCTTCGCGGCGGCTTCGATCTGGACCTGGGTCGCAGCGTTCTCCTGGAAAATCGGGGAAATGTAGGGGGCACGAAGGCTAGCAATGTGCTGACTGACCGTCAGGGTCGCACCAAAGGCGTTGACCGTCTTGATCGCGTCGGAGCGGTTCGCGAAGATGCGCGCCTGGGGTATCAGCACCTCGGCGCCAAGGATGACTGCAAAAACCGTCACCGTCAGCATCGACAGCGCAAAGAGCTTCCCGATCCGCATCTGATCCCCCGAATACATTCCTGCAAATGCCGAAAACTTAGCCGGTTGCCGCTAAGAGCCCGTTAAGCAACGGCATGCCCGTAGTTCCGCGGAGTATTGGGCTTCGAGTGCCTTCCGGACGGTGTCGCCGAAGTTCCTTCGCGATGCCGGATACGACAGAATCGTCGGCATTTCTCCCCCGAATACCTATATCAAGGCCTGTGTCGCCATCCGCGCCACACTCCATTACCTCGGAACATCAATGCTCTCCGCCGAACTCGCCATCGTCGTCGTCCTGATCGTCATCAACGGCTTGCTGTCCATGTCCGAGCTGGCCGTGGTCTCGTCACGTCCGGCCCGGCTGTCGATGCTCGCCGCCAAGGGCGTCCGCGGCGCCGAGCGGGCGCTGACGCTCGCGGCCGATCCCGGCAAATTCCTCTCGACGGTGCAGATCGGGATCACACTGGTCGGCGTCCTCTCCGGCGCGTTCTCGGGCGCGACGCTCGGACAGCGGCTGACGCAATGGCTGCTCGAGCTCGGCCTGTCCGCAGGAATTGCCGACATCGTCGGCGTGGGCCTGGTTGTCACGCTCATCACCTACGCCACCCTGATCGTCGGCGAGCTGGTGCCGAAGCAGGTGGCGCTGCGTGACCCCGAGAGCATCGCGGTCAGGGTTGCACCCGCGATGCACGTGCTTGCGAAGGTCTCGCTGCCGCTGGTCTTCCTGCTCGATCTCTCCGGCAAGCTGATCCTCACGCTGCTCGGCCATGGCGGCAAGTCCGAAGAGAAGGTCTCGGAAGACGAGATCCATCATCTCGTCAGCGAAGCCGAAAGCGCGGGCGTGCTCGAGTCAGGTGAAAAGGAGATGATCGCGGGCGTGATGCGGCTCGGCGATCGGCCGGTCGGCGCGATCATGACGCCGCGCACGGAGGTCAACGAGATCGACCTGAACGATACGCCGGAGAGCATTCGAGCGACCATCGCCAAGAGTCCGCATTCACGCTTTCCCGTCTCCGACGGCGACCGCGACAAGCCGATTGGCGTGCTCCAGGCCAAGGACCTGCTGGTCGCCTTCATGAACGAGCGCACGCCGGATTTGCGCGTGCTGGTTCGCGAGGCGCCGGGCATTCCCGCCTCGGCCGATGCCCGCGACGTGCTGGCGATCCTCAAGGCTGCGCCGGTGCATGTGGGCCTCGTCTACGACGAATACGGCGCCTTCGAAGGCATCGTGACGACGGCTGACATTCTGGAATCGATCGTCGGCGCCTTCCATTCAGAGGAAGGCCCGCCGGAACCGGCCTACGTCAAGCGCGCGGACGATTCGCTGCTGGTCTCAGGCTGGATGCCGGTCGACGAATTCGGCGAGCTGCTCGGCATCGAACTGCCGCCGCACCGCTACAACACCGTCGCCGGCCTCGTGCTGCAACAGTTCAACGTGCTGCCTGATGTCGGCGACGCCTTCGACTTCGGCGACTGGCACATCGAGGTGGTCGATCTCGACGGACGGAGGATCGACAAGATTCTCGCGAGCCGGCGGAGCGAAGTAGAAACGGGGTGAGCGAGCGGCGACGTGTTGAAATGCAGATCGCCGCACTAAGCTTCACGTCGTCCCGGCCTAGTGCGCTGGAGCCCTCACCCGAACCTCACCCCGATCCGCTTTTCCTTGCGCCAGATCACGGTGCAGGCGAGATGTGTTCCGTCGGCCTGGACGAACAGGCTGAAACGGTCGGGGATGCCGACGGGACTGCTGACGTCGAGCGCGGCGCCGGTATCGGACAGGTTGCGGATGGTGCAGTCGATCGCGCCGCCGCCGCCGAACTCGATCGTTCCGGCCTTCAGCACGCGATGCCTTGCCTTGTCGCGCCGCTCATCCATGGCGACAATCTAACCCAAAGTTGAACCAAACGTTAAACGCAGTCCTCGTTGCGATGCTTTTGCGCGCGGGGCCTGCGGCCTTGCAAGTGGACCGGCGCCTACAGCGCCGGCTGGAACGTCTCTGTCCGCGCCATCCGCCAGGCGTCGCGGAAGCGCGGGTCTTCGGTGCCTTCGAGCAGTTCGCCCGGACGCAGCGACGGATAAAGCTGCGCGAACGATTTCACGTCCGTCGTCGAGGTGCGCTGCGAGAAATGGATCGGGCGCAGCTGCTGCGGATGTTCGAGACCGGCCGCGGCGATCAGCTCGGTCAGCGAGTGCAGCGTCGCAAGGTGATAATTGTGCACGCGGTCGATCTTGAGCGGCACATAGAGCGCACGCGCACGCGTCGGGTCCTGCGTCGCGACGCCGGTCGGGCAACGGTCGGTGTGGCAGCTCAGCGACTGGATGCAGCCGAGCGAGAACATGAAGCCGCGCGCCGAATTGCAGTAGTCCGCGCCGATCGACATGGCACGTGCCATGTCGAACGCGGTGGCGATCTTGCCGGAGGCGCCGATCTTGATGCGGTCGCGTGCGTTGATGCCTATCAGAGCGTTGTGGACGAAATTGACGCCCTCCCGCATCGGCATGCCCAAATGGTCCATGAACTCGAGCGGCGCGGCGCCGGTGCCGCCCTCGTTGCCGTCGACCACGATGAAGTCAGGATAGATGCCGGTCTCGATCATTGCCTTGCAGATCGCCAAAAATTCCCAGGGATGGCCGATGCACAGCTTGAAGCCGGTCGGCTTGCCGCCGGCGAGCTTTCGCATCTCGCCGATGAACTGCATCATGCCGAAGGGTGTCGAGAAGGCGCGATGCGAGGCCGGCGAGATACAATCCTCACCCATCGCGACGCCGCGGATCTTGGAAATCTCCTCCGAGACTTTCGCCGCCGGCAGCACGCCGCCATGACCGGGCTTGGCGCCCTGGCTGATCTTGAGCTCGACCATCTTGATCTGGTCCTGGCTCGCGACGCGCGCGAAGGCTTCGGGATCGAAGGCGCCGTCGAGATGGCGGCAGCCGAAATAGCCCGAACCGATCTCCCAGATGATGTCGCCGCCCATCTCCGCGTGATAGGGGCTGAAGCCGCCCTCGCCGGTGTCGTGCGCGAAGCCGCCCTTCTTGGCGCCGGCATTCAGCGCGCGCACGGCGTTCGGGCTGAGCGCGCCAAAACTCATCGCGGAGATGTTGAACACCGAAGCCGAATACGGCTTGGCGCAATCCGGGCCGCCGATGGTGACGCGGAATTTCTCCTCGGCATGCGTCTTCGGCGAGACCGAGTGATGCATCCACTCATAACCCTCGCGGTAGACGTCCTCCTGGGTGCCGAACGGACGCTTGTCGAGCTGCATCTTGGCGCGCTGATAGACCACCGCACGAATGTCGCGCGAGAACGGCATGCCGTCCTTCTCGCTCTCGAAGAAATACTGCCGCATCTCCGGGCGAATTTCTTCGAGCAGGAAGCGGATATGCGCCGAGATCGGGTAGTTGCGCAGGACGGCGTGGCCCTTCTGCATGAGGTCGCGGACGCCCAGCAGCGTCAACGCGCCGAAGATCAGAATCGGGATCAGCAGGATGTCGAAGATCTTGCGGTCGGCGATGCCGATGCCGATTAGCAGCGCGGTGACCACCGCGCAGATCGTCAGGACGATGAAGCGCGGGGAGAATGGCAGCAGCAGGGTTTCCATGATCCCCTCTTCCACCAGCGGCAGCCGTTTGGCGGATACGTTGGCCGATAAGTGAGGCGATTCCTGCGTCTTATTCTCGTCGGCCACGATTCCCATCCTCTCGCCAGCATGAGGCGGTACGATACGCCCGCGCCTGTCATACGGATATGACGCGGCGGTTGTTTCAGGCTAGCGAATTCGGCGGGGACAAATCAATCAGCCCGATGGGCGGGCTGCTGCGGTGCAGCAGAGCCCGGAATGGATGGCCATTAACCGGTCAAGGTGCTTTACCCAGGCAAGCGTCCTGGCTTTCGCCAGGACGACGCCGAGAGGGCCTACCGCTCGACGAAGGCCTTTTCGATCACGAAATGGCCGGGCTTGTTGCCGGAGCCCTCGACGAAGTCGCGGCCCTCGAACATCAGTTTCAGCTCTTCGAGCATCGCCGGGCTGCCGCACATCATGATGCGGTCGGTCGCAATGTCGAGCGGACCCTGGCCGATGTCGTTGAAGATCTGCTCGGAGCTGATGAGATCGGTGATGCGGCCGCGGTTCTTGAACGGCTCGCGGGTCACGGTCGGGTAGTAGATGAGCTTGTCCGCAAGCAACTCCCCGAACAGTTCGTCCTCGCGAAGACCGGCGACGAGCTTCTCGCCATAGGCGAGCTCGGAGACCTGACGGCAGCCATGCACCAGCACGATGCTGTCGAACTGGTCGTAAACCTCGGGGTCCTTGATCAGGCTGGCGAAGGGCGCCAAGCCCGTGCCGGTCGAGAGCAGCATCAGCCGCTTGCCGGGGATGAGGTTGTCGGTGATCAGCGTGCCGGTCGCCTTGCGGCCGACCAGGATGGTGTCGCCTTCCTTGATCTTCTGGAGACGCGACGTCAGCGGGCCGTCCTGAACCTTGATCGAGAAGAACTCGAGCTCTTCCTCGTGGTTGGCGCTCGCCATGCTGTAGGCGCGGAGCAGCGGGCGGCCCTCAACCTCGAGGCCGATCATCGCGAACTGGCCGTTCTGGAAGCGGAAGCCGGAATCGCGGGTTGCGCGAAAGCTGAACAGGGTGTCGGTCCAGTGCTGGACGGAAAGAACCTTCTCTCGGTAAAACGCGCTCATGATTTTCGATATTCCGAATAATTGCGGTTTTAGGGCAAAAGCGTTGCCCGGCCCCTGAAAGCGGAGCGGACACCATTGCCATGGCGGAGGATTTCGCGAGTGTGATCTACGCCATTGAGACCAATAATCAACCTCGTTCCGGATGCAATTGATGCCGGTCAAACCGGCATTTGCGGCGGAAATGGTCACACCATTAATGGATCTGCTGTCCGGCGCATGCGGAGGGCAATTTCTTTTCCCTCCGGGGCTCGAATACAGCACTTAATTTCCGTAGTGCTCGCGAGAATTTCATTAAGAATAGCTCTGATTTCACCCCCGTTTGGCGCCGTTTCCCGGATTTTTGCGGCTTTTGGCGCCAAGATCGACTGGAACTGACGACTGGGACTGGCGACTGAGACACATGGCGAGTGGCGAGCGGACCTTCGTGCAGGCGATCAAGCGCTATTGCGCAACCCATGGCATCGCGCTCGAAGTCCGCGCCGATGGCTGGCTGCTCGCGATGCGCCGGGGCGAGCAGCGCCGCTTCGCGTTCGGCTACGACATCGGCCTCAACAGCGCCATCGCGCACCGCCTGGCCAACGACAAATCGGCCGCCGCCGAGGTGCTGGCGCTCGAGGGCGTGCCCTGCATTCCCCATCGCCTTTTCCTCAATCCGAAGTTGGGCGGGAAGGTTGTCGGCGTCGCCTGGCGAGAGACCATGCTGGCGTTGCTTCACGACAATCCGCAAGGCGTGGTGGTGAAGCCGAACGACGGGACGTCGGGACGATCCGTCTTCAGGGTAACGACGGAAACAGAGCTCGATCATGCGGTTGGCGAAGCCTTTTCGATGAGCGCCGGACTCGTGATCTCACCCTATGTCGTGATCGAGGATGAAGTTCGCGTGGTACTGCTCGACGATGTGCCACTCGTCGTCTACAGCAAGCAGCTTGGCCCGGATTGGCGGCACAATCTCGATGCGGGTGCAACGCCCGTGCTGATGCGGGACGACGATCTACGCGCAGCCTGCGCAAAGCTCGCCATCGATGCCGCCAATGCCATCGGCATCACCTTCGCATCGATCGACCTCGTGCACGTCGACGGCGTCTGGCGTGTGCTCGAGATCAACTCAGGCGTGATGATGGAGACGCTGGCGAAGCTGCATCCGGAGCTGGTGCAGACGACGTACGATGCGGCGCTGGATCGGGTGTTTGGGGACGAACACTGAGCGACACGCGCGCTGGCGACTTCAACTCACCGGCAGCCGATACGCAGCCTTGGCATTCACGCCGAACGCCTTCTCCCTCACCTGCGGCCCGAGCTTCGTCAGGCAGGCCTCCAGCGCGCCCTTGATCTCGCCATAGCTTCCCGCGAGCAAACATACCGGCCAGTCCGAGCCGAAGATCAGGCGATTCTCGCCAAAGCAGGTCGCGGCGTGCGCGACGAATGGAAACAGCCGCTCCGCATTCCAGTCGCTCCACACCGCTTCCGTCGCCAGCCCCGAGACCTTGCACCAGACATTGCCGCAGGCCGCGAGTGCCGCGATGCCATTGGACCATTCAGTGCTTCCGCCATCGGCGATCGGCGGCTTGGCTGCGTGGTCGAGCACGAAGCGCGCCTGCGGGAACGCTTGTGCGGTTGCGATCGCGGCCGGCAGCTCGCGGGTGCGGACCAGGAAATCGTAGGCGAGATCGTGCGCGAACACGGCCGTGAGGCCGCGCTGGACGTCCTCGCGCAACAGCCAATCCGGGTCGGCCTCGTCATGGACCTGGTGGCGGATGCCGACCAGCTTGTCGCCGCCGGGCGAAGCACGCAACTGCTCCAGCGTCTCGCCAAGTTCAGCGTCGGTCAGATCGGCCCAGCCGACGATGCCAATCACTGAGGGCGTCGCATGCGCGATTCGCAAAAATTCCTCGGTCTCCGCCAGTGCGGAGCGGCACTGCACCAGGATGCTCGCGTCGATGCCGTTGGCTTTCAAGAGCGGCGCGAGATCGGCCGGACCGAAGGCACGCCGGATCGGCGTGAGCTCGGGCGCGTCCATCCAGGGATAGTCGGCGCGCGCGGGATCCCAGAAATGCTGGTGAGCGTCGACGATCATGCCTTACGCTCCGCCCGGCAATGGCGCGCGGGCATCGACGAGTTTTCGCCCACGCAGCTCCCAGCTCATCTGCGTGCCGTGCTTGCGGCAGAGCTCGTCGAGCAGGCGATCGACCTTGGTCGAGATGGCGAAGGAGTCACGGGGTTGTTGCCGCAGGAATGCGCCAAGGCGTCGCTCCGCGAGGCCAAAGCCGTAGAGCGGCGCGGTGTCGAAGAAGCGGATTCCGAGCGACCAGGCGCGGGCGATGGTCGCTTCCGCATCGGCATCGCTGACGGGGGTGAACAATCCGCCGAGCGGGGCGGAACCGAGGCCGAGTGAGGTGACATCGAGAGAGCCGAGCCGCGACCTTTTCATTCCCATTGCCTCAACAGTCTTCCCCGACAACCAAAATCATCTCTCCCGCTTGCGACAAGCGCAAGCGGGAGAGGCACGCAGGAGCGCGGGGCTGGCGACGCTCCTACTTCAACATCTGGGCAACGTTGTCCTTGGTGACGAGATCGAGGCCGGTATAGACGATCTCCGGCACCTTCTCGCCCTTCTTGATCGCGAGCAGCGTGTCCATCGCCTTCTCGCCCATCTCGAACGGACGCTGGCCGACCAGCGCATTGGCATAGCCATCGCGCAACAGCTCGAGCTGCATCTTCAGCGTATCGGCGACGACAAGCGTGAACTTGCCGGAATCGATATCCTTCTTGTACCTGGACGCGAAGGCCTTGAAGCCTTCCGGGGCGAACATCGGCCAGCCGCCAATGGGAACGATCGCGGCGAGGTCGGGCGTCGCGGTGCGCATGTCAGTCATCTGCTGAACCGCCAGCGCGGGATCGTCGTTGCAGAACGTCGGCGAGCCCGCGACCTCGGTCCATTTCGAGCCCTTCAACGCCTCGCGGACGCCGTCGACGCGTTCGGCGAGGTTCTTGGCGCCGGGACCACCCGAGACCATGGCGTATTTGCCGCCGTCGGGCCGCAGCTTCAGGAGCTGCTTGCCGAGGGCGACGCCGAACTCCTTGTTGTTGGTGCCGATATAGGCGATGCGCTTGGCGCCGGGCGCATCGGCGTCGAAGGTGATGACGGGGATGCCGGCCGCCGTCGCCGCGTCGATCGACTTGGTCATCGCCGCGACGTCGGCAACCGAAATGGCGAGGCCGTCGACCTTCTGGGTGACGAAGTCCTGGATGATCTGGGCCTGCGTCGCCGGCTCGTGTTCGACCGGCCCCTTGTAGATGCACTCGATATTGCCGAGCTCCTTGGCACGCTTCAGGCACCCGTCGCGCGCGAAGTCGAAGAACGGATTGTTCATCGCCTTGGGCACGATCACGAACCGGTAGTTTGCGGCAAACGCCGGCGTAGCCATCATCGCGACCGCAATGCCGGCAAGAATAAATTTCCTCATCGTCTCCTCCACCCTTCTTTGACGCCTGTCCTCTTGAGATCGTCCGGGAAGCGGACAGGCGGCATTTTCGTTGCCGTCCCGGAACGACGTCGTTTCAGATCATCCGCGAACGGATGCGGTCGACCAATACGGCCAGGATGATGATCACGCCCACCAGCGTCTGCTGCCAGTAGGAGCTGACCTGGGCGAGCACGAGGCCGTTGCGGATCACTTCGAGCAGCACGCAGCCGACGATGGCGCCGAGTGGACCACCGATGCCGCCAGCGAGATTGGCACCGCCGATGACGGCCGCAGCGATCACATTGAGCTCGTAGGACGTCGCCATGTTGGCCGGCGCCGATCCGAGCCAGCCGGAGA
This sequence comes from Bradyrhizobium canariense, assembly GCF_019402665.1. Lineage (GTDB taxonomy): Bacteria > Pseudomonadota > Alphaproteobacteria > Rhizobiales > Xanthobacteraceae > Bradyrhizobium > Bradyrhizobium canariense. The sequence continues at coordinate 43,717 of NZ_VSST01000005.1, read as the reverse complement.
TGATGATGCCCTGGAGGCCTGCGGCGAGCGCGCAGATCACATAAACCTCGATCTTCACCCGCACGACCGGGATGCCGGTGAGTTCGGCCGCCTTCTCGTTGCCGCCGAGCGCGAACACGTGACGGCCGAACGCGCTGTGGTGCAGCACCACGGCCATCGCCAGCGCGAGGACGATCAGATAAATGAATGGCACCGGCACGCCGAGCACGTCGCCCGAGGTGAGCGCGTAGAAATAATCGGCATCCGGCCCACCTGGAAAGCTGCCGCGTCCGTTGGAGACGACATAGCCGAGCCCGCGCACGATCGAGAGCATGCCGAGCGTGGTGACGAACGGCGACAGGCCGAGCACCGCGATACAGAAGCCGTTGACGAGGCCGGCGAGCAGCGCGACGCCGAGGCCGGCGAGAAGCGAAACCACCAGGATCAGGCCGGGGACATTGGCGAGCACGGTCTTGCCGTCGGCCGCCATGTGCACGAACAGGGAGCCTGCCGGCGAGCCGGGCGCCGACAGCTCGGTCATCACCATCGAGGTGACCATGGCGGAGAAGCACATCATCGAGCCCACCGACAGATCGATGCCGCCGGTGATGATTACGAAGGTGACGCCGAGCGTCGCAATGGCGATGAAGGAGAAATTCTTCGCCACGTTCTGCATGTTGCCTTCGGTGAAGAAGTACGGGCTGGCGAAATGCATGACCACCAGCAGCACTGCCAGCGCGAGCAGGACATAGCCGGTCTGGGACGCGAAGATGCCGCGCTGCCACCATCTGATCTTGCCGATGTTCGAAAAGGTGATCGGGGATTCCAAGGGCATGGCCATCACGCCGCCTCCTTCGCGCCAGTGATCAGGGCGGTGACCTCCTCGGGAGAGGTCTGGTGGATGGGCTTGTCGGCCCGCTTTTCGCCGCGGCGCATGACGATGACGCGATCGCACACCGCGAACACGTCGGGCATGCGATGCGAGATCAGCATCACGGCAACGCCCTGCTCCTTCAGCCGGTGGATCAGGCCGAGCACCTGCTCGACCTGGCGGACCGAGATCGCGGCCGTGGGCTCGTCCATCATGACCAGCTTCGCGTTGGAGAGCCGCGTCCGCGCGATCGCAACCGCCTGGCGCTGGCCGCCCGACATCTGCTTGACGAGATCGTCGGGACGCGTTTCCGAACGCAGCTCGCCGAACAGCTCCAGCGCACGCGCCGCCATCGCCTTGTGATCGAGCAACGCGAACGGCCCGATCCTGCGCTTCAGCTCGCGGCCGAGAAAGACGTTGGCCGCTGCGGTGAGATTGTCGGCGAGCGCAAGGTCCTGATAGACCACCTCGATGCCGACGCCGCGGGCATCGATGGGCCGGTTGAAATGAACCGCGCTGCCGGCGAAGCGGATTTCGCCGTGGCTGGGGCGGAAATTGCCGGCGATGATCTTGACCAGTGTCGACTTGCCCGCGCCGTTGTCGCCCATCAGGCCGACGACCTCGCCGGGGAGGACCTGCATGTCGACATCATGCAGCGCGCGGATCGCGCCGAACTCCTTGCCGATCCCAGTCAGTTGCAGGACCGGTGTTGCTTGCGCAGTTGCCATCAGCGACCTTCCTCAGACATAGCGATTGACGAGCGATTCCAGATATTCCTGCCGACCCGAGCGCGGCTGCGGGTCAAAGCCCGGGCCGTGCGCGCGGTCGGCAAGTTCTGCGAGCGAGCGCTGGCCGCCGAGAATGGCGCGGCCCTCAGGCCCGGCCCATCCCTCATAGCGTTTCGCGAGCGGCGCAGTGAGCACGCCCGCATCGAGCATGTCCGCGGCGGCGAGCAATGCCCGCGCGCAGGCGTCCATCGAGCCGACATGGGCATGGATCAGATCGTCGGGATCGATCGACTGGCGCCGGATCTTGGCGTCGAAATTCAGCCCGCCCGAGCTGAAGCCGCCGCGGCTCAGGAGCTCGTGGAACACCAGGGCAAGCTCGGGAACGTTCATCGCGAACTGGTCAGTGTCCCAGCCGAGCAGATCGTCGCCGCGGTTGATGTCGAGCGAGCCGAACACGCCCAGCGCCTCCGCGAGCGCGACCTCGTGATGGAACGAGTGCCCGGCGAGGATGGCGTGGTTCTGCTCGATGTTGAGCTTGACGTCCTTCAGCAGGTCGTAACGTGCGAGGAAGCCGTAGCAGGTGGCGACGTCGAAATCATATTGATGCTTGGTCGGCTCCTTCGGCTTCGGCTCGATCAGGATTGGTCCCTTGAAGCCGATCTTGTGCTTGTGCTCGACGACCAGCGAGACGAAGCGGCCGAGCTGGTCGAGCTCGCGCTTGAGATCGGTGTTGAGCAGCGTCTCGTAACCCTCGCGCCCGCCCCACAGCACGTAGTTCTGACCGCCGAGACGGTGCGTCACCTCCAGCGCGGCGCGGACCTGGCCGGCGGCATAGGTGAAGATCTCGGGGTCGGGATTGGTGGCCGCGCCCGCCATGTAGCGGCGATGCGTGAACAAATTGGCGGTGCCCCAGAGCAGGCGCACTTTGCTCGAGGCCATCTTCGCTTCGAACAGATCGGCGATGGCATTGAGGTTGGCGACGGATTCGCCAAGCGAGTTGCCTTCCGGCGCCGCATCGACGTCGTGGAAGGTGAAGAAGGGCACGTCGAGCAGGCGAAACAGCTCGAAGGCGACCTCAGCCTTGGCGCGCGCCTGCGCCATCGCATCGGCGCCGTGATGCCAGGGTCGCAGGAACGTCTCGCCGCCAAAGGGATCGCCGCCGGGCCAGCACAACGAATGCCAATAGCAGACCGCAAAGCGCAGATGGTCCTCCATCCTGCGGCCATGGACGAGGCGGTCCTTATCGTACCAGCGGAAAGCAGGCGCGTTTCTCGCATCCCCGCCGGCGAAGGCGACAGGTACGCTTGTATCGAAGAATTTCGCTGACGCAGTCACTTAGGCACACTCCTTCAAGGCGGGATAAAGTTCGCGCCAGCGGCGATAGGCCTCGTCATAGGCCGCGCTGACCGATGGGCGAGGCGTAAAGCTCGCGAGCCGGCGCGGACGGGTGCAAACCGCAGCCGCGTCTTCGCCGGTGGCGGCGAGCCGTCCGAGCCTGGCGGCGCCGAGCGCCGCCCCGACCTCGCCCTCCTCGACGCGGTGGACGGGAATGCCGAGCACATCTGCGCAGATCTGCGCCCACAGCGGCGAGCGCGAGCCGCCGCCGACGAGATCGACCTCGGCAAGCGGTCCGCCGGCCGCGCTCAGCGCCGCCAGATTGTCGCGCGCGGCGAAGGCGACGCCTTCGAGCACGGCCTGAACGATCTGGGAGCGCCCGGTCGCACCGCGCAGGCCGACAAAGGCACCGCTGGCGGCGGCATCGTTGTGCGGCGTGCGCTCGCCGTCGAGATAGGGCAGGAATTTGACCGGACTCGGTCCATCGACGCGCTCGCCGAGCGGCGCCAGCAGCGCTGCGGCCGGAACCTCCATCACGCCGGCGAGCCAGGCCAGCGAAGCCGCGGCCGACAGCATCACGCCCATCTGATGCCAGCGGCCGGGCAGCGCGTGACAGAACGCATGGACCGCCGAGGCCGGCGCCGGCGCGAACCGATCAGTGACGCGGAACACCACGCCGGATGTGCCAAGCGACAGGAAGGCATCGCCCGGCGCGATGGCGCCGAGCCCGATCGCGCTCGCGGCATTGTCGCCGGCGCCGCCGGCGACCACGACATTCTTTGCCATGCCCCAGCGTTGGGCGTAATCCGGCGCGAGCGTCGCGCTGACCTCGCTGCCCTCGACCAGGCGCGGCATGTGGTGGAGATCGAGCCCGGTGGCATGCAGCAGCAGCGCCGACCAGCGGCGCAGACCGACGTCGAGCCACAGCGTGCCGGCTGCGTCCGACATGTCCTCGATCATCTCGCCGGTCAGTCGATAGCGCACATAGGCCTTCGGCAGCAGCACCTTTGCGACGCGCGCGAAGATTTTTGGCTCATGCCTGGCGACCCAGAGCAGCTTCGGCGCGGTGAAGCCGGGCATGGCCAGATTACCGGCGATGGTGTGCAACGAGGGGCAGCGCCGCTCCAGCGCGACGCATTCGGCGTGCGAGCGGCCGTCGTTCCAGAGGATCGCGGGACGCAGCGGCCGTCCGTCCTCGTCCAGCAGCGTCGCGCCATGCATCTGGCCGGATAGCCCGATGCCGCGCATCCGCGCGACCTCGCGCGGATGGCGGGCGGCAAGATCGTCGACCGCGCCGACCGCCGCATCGACCCAGCCATCGGGATCCTGCTCGGACCACAGCGGCGCGGGATGCGACAGCGCGAGCTCTCGCGCCGCCGTCGCGACAACCGCGCCGGCTTCGCTGACGAGCACCGCTTTCACACCTGATGTGCCGATGTCGATTCCGAGAAACACGCCGTCCTCCCTTTCGCCTGTTGCGGTGCGCGAACTCAAGGTCGCCTTATCCGCAACGGGGTCGTTTTGAATTCCACCTGCCGTTAAGGCAGATTGTCTCGCATCACGATGTCGATCCTGATCTTCTCCTGTTCGCGCAAGATCGGCTCGCCACGGGCGAGCGCGAGCAGCACGCGCACGGCGGCGCGCGCTTCGTGTCCGGGGTTCTGCGAGATCGCGGCATGCATCACGCCCTGCAGCAGCAGCCGGCGCGTCAGCGCGGTGAGGTCGTGTCCGACGAACACCACCTGCCTGTCGCGGCCGGCATCGCTCAAGGCCTTCTCATTCAACGCGTTGGCGACGCCTTGCGTGCCGGCGCCGACATTATAAAGACCCACAATATCGGTATGCCTGCCCAGCAGCCGCGCCAACAATTGTTCCGAACGCGCGTCCTCGTCGCGTCCTTCGAGCACCGGCAGCACGCTGAGGCCGGGGAATTCCGACGCCATCACCTGGTTGAAGCCAAAAATGCGCTCGGCATGGTCGCGAAGGCCCTGCGAGCCCGCGACGATCGCAACCTTGCCGGACTTTTGTCCGACCAGCCGCCCGACCAGCGCGCCGGCGGTGCGCCCCGCGGCAATGTTGTCGATACCGACATAATGGTGCCGGCGCGACGACGGCACGTCCGAGACCAGCGTCACGACCTTGGCGCCGGCATCGACGAGATCGTCGATGGCGGCGCGGACGCCGGGATGGTCCAACGCGACCACGGCGATGCCGTCGTAATCATCCGAGAGCCCTTCAAGGGAAGCGGCGAGCACGGACGGATCGAACACGTCGGTCGCGACCGTCTCGACGCCGAGGCGGCGGGACGACAGCCAGCCCGACATCTCGCCGAGATAGTCCTGGATCTGCTGCATGAACGGGTTCGGCCCCGACGGCATCACGAAGGCGAAACGGCGGGCGCGGCCGCGGGCGAGCTCGGCGGCGGCCACGTGCGGCTGGAACGAATTGCGCTCGATCGCCTCCTTGACGCGCCGGACCGTATCCGGCCGCACGCCCGGACGATTGTGCAGGACGCGGTCCACCGTCGCGAGGCTGACGCCGGCCTGGCGGGCGATGTCCTTCAGCGTCAGCGCAGTCGTGGTGAGCGTCTCGGCCATGGCTGAAGGCTAGCAGAGGTGTTTTGAGGTACGCAACTCATTTTGAGGGGCGGCGAGCATTTTCCCTCGGCTGAGCCCAGGAACAGCTTTTCCCGTCCGCCGTTGCTGCCCCGTGCATAACGATATCACCCATGATCCCGGTGAGGGATTGAGCCCGACGCTCGAGCGCAACATCCAGGCCCTGGTCGAGCGCCGCCGCCGCGAGCAGCGCGGTGCCAGGGGTCAGGAAAAACTTGCCGATGCGATCACGGCGTTCACCGGCAGCATGGCGTTCGTCTATCTCCATGTCGCGGTGTTCGGCTTCTGGATCATCGCCAATCTGCACTGGCTGCCGGGAATCCCGGCCTGGGACGAGAGCTTCGTGGTGCTGGCGATGATTGCTTCGGTCGAGGCGATCTTCCTGTCGACATTCGTGCTGATCTCGCAGAACCGCATGAGCGCAGCAGCGGACAAGCGCGCCGATCTCGATCTCCAGATCAGCCTTCTCGCCGAGCACGAATTGACCAAGGTTGCCCGCCTGCTCACGCAGATCGCCGAGCGGCTCGACGTCCAGCCCGATTCGAAGCGCGATCTGGAGGAGGCAAGCCGGGACATCGCCCCCGAGCGCGTGCTCGACAGGATCGAGGAGACGCGCTCCTGAGCTATCGGCTCGCCGACAGATCCAGAGTCAGGAACAGGCTGTTGGGATCCTCGACATAGCCCTGGAACGGGCCGCAGAGGACAAAGCCATGCGCCTGGTAGAGCGCGTGCGCCGGCTTGAAATAGTCCCAGGAGCCGGTTTCGAGGCTGAGCCGCGCCATGCCGCGCGCGCGGGCTTCCGTGATGATGTGGCGGAGCATCTCACCGCCAAAGCCGCGCCGCCGCGTGGTCTGGAGCGTGTGCATCGACTTCACCTCACCATGCGCTCCCGACAGCGACTTCAGCGCACCGGTGGCGACCAGCGTGTCGCCGTCCCAGCCGGTCCAGAACGCGACTTCCGGGGCACGAAGCCCGGCGAGATCAAGCGCATGCGCACTGCCCGGCGCGGTCTGTGCTCGCGCCGCCGCAACGTGATGGTCGAGCAGCGCGATGACGCGCGGATCAAAGGTGTCGCCGGTGCGGATCTGCATCGTCAGGGCCTCACATCTTGCCGTAGGACGCGCCGCGGCGCGTGATGATGACGTAGCGCGCGTCCTGTCTGGTCTCGTTCTCGAAGATCACCGCGCGCATCACGTCGAAGTCGAGACAGTCGCCTTCGCGCAGGCGAACCGCCTTGGCGTCGATGTGCACGGCGATCGCGCCCTCCAGCATCAGCAGCTGCTGGGTGAAGGCGTTGCGCCCCCAGGGGCTGTACGGCACCCGCGCGCCGGCCGGCAAATCGACGACGATAACCTCGATGCCGCTCGCCGCGTCCGTCGGCGAGGCGTGACGGCGGCGATAGCCGCTGTCGGGATCGCGCCAGTGCGGTTGGTCGGCGAGCCGCACCAGCCGCTCCGGCGGCTTCTCGGCCAGCGCCACCACGTCGCTCAAGGACACATCGAGCGCCGCGCAGAGCTTGTTGAGCAGCGACGCCGTCGCACTGCTCTGCGCCCGCTCCACCCGCCCGATCATGGCCCGGCTGACGCCGGAGCGCGTGGCAAGCTCATTCAGCGTCATTCCGGCCTGCGTCCGCACCGTCTTCAATCGGCGACCGATCGCGCGGTCGAGCTTTTGCTGGTCCATGATCTCTGATCCAAACGTTGCCCGTCGCAGGGACCGCATCCGCCGGACGAGAAGATTAGGCCGGAGCAGCGGCGTATGCCGGGATCGAGGGGCTAATATATTGGAATCTTTGCGCGCCGGGCAGCAACGTCTAGGATGGGCGCAATCACGATGCAGCGGGAGGTGTGGCATGAACGGACCGACGCAACGGATCATCAAGGCCAACGGCATCAGCCTCAACGTCGCCGAACAGGGCGAAGGGCCGCTGGTGCTACTCTGCCACGGCTTTCCGGAAGGTTGGTATTCCTGGCGTCACCAACTCGCGGCGCTGGCCGCGGCCGGCTACCACGCTGTCGCGCCCGACATGCGCGGCTACGGCAAGAGCGACAAGCCCGAGGCGATCGACCAGTATACGATCCTCCACATGGTCGGCGACCTCGTCGGCGTGCTCGACGCTTTCGAGGCGAAGGACGCCGTCATCGTCGGGCACGACTGGGGCGCGACGATCGCCTGGCACACGGCGCGCCTGCGGCCCGATCGCTTCCGCGCCGCCGCCATTCTCAGCGTGCCCTATCGACCGCGCGGTCCGGTGCCGCCGACGAGTGTAATGCCACAGACGTCGGACGCGCAGTTCTATCAACTGTATTTCCAGGAGCCGGGTGTCGCCGAAGCGGAATTCGAAAGGGATCCGCGCGCAACGCTCGGCGCCATGCTCTATGGCGGTTCCGGCGAAGGCGCGGCGGTGATCCGCGCCAATGCCGAGCGTCAAGGGCGGACCGCCGGTGTCGGCATGGTCTCTCGCAAGGACGGCTTGCTACCGAAAATGCAGGTGCCGCTGCCGCCGTGGCTGAGTAGCGCGGACCTCGACTATTACGGTGCCGAATTTGCCCACAGTGGGTTTCGCGGACCGCTCAACTACTATCGCAACATCGATCGCAACTGGGAGCTGATGGGCGCCTTCGAGGGCGTCAAGGTGGTCGTGCCCGCGCTCTTCATCGCCGGCGACCACGATATGGTCGTTTCCTTCCCCGGCGCCGGAGAGCAGATCGCCAACATGAAGCAGTCTGTGCCGCAACTGCGCGAGATCAAGATGTTGCCGGGCTGCGGACACTGGACGCAGCAGGAACGGCCGGCGGAGGTGAATGCGGCGATCGTGGAATTTCTGCGGAGCCTGCCGAACTAAAGGATGGAGCGGGCGAAGGGAATCGAACCCTCGTATGCAGCTTGGGAAGCTGCCGTTCTACCATTGAACTACGCCCGCGGATGCGCAGCCTGCGCCCGCTCTGATTAGCCGAGACGGCGCATCTCGCCAAGCGCTTTGGCGCAGGCCGCCTGACCCTTCTTAAGTTTCCGGTAAGATTTTGGGTGCGCCGGATTGTGGCGGTGTTATGATCGCCTGTCTGGGGAGACGTGCACTGAGTGGGGCGTGTGCATGGTGGGGTGTGGCTACGCGATATTCGACACGACCATAGGGCGCTGCGGCATCATCTGGAGCAGCACCGGGGTCGTCGCCGTGCAATTGCCGGAGGCGCGGGAGATCGACACCCGCCGCCGGATTTTCCAGGTCCATCCCGAGGCGCGCGAGCAGCGGCCTTCCGCGAACGCCGCGTTTGCGATCGAGGGCATCGTGGGCTTGCTGCAAGGCAGCGATGCCGATTTTTCCGAGGTCAGCCTGGATGCGAGCGGGGTGCCCGGCTTCAACCGGCGGGTCTATGAAGCCGCCTGCGCCATCCCGCGCGGGGAGACGCGCACCTATCACGAGATCGCCAAGGCGCTGGGCGCCTCCGGCGCCGCGCATTCTGTGGCCCAGGCGATCGCGAAAAATCCCTACATGCTGATCGTGCCCTGCCACCGGGTGCTGGAGGCCGGCAATTACACCGACCGGCTCTCGCCCTATGGCGGGGTGATCTCCAAGCGGCGGCTGCTGTCGCTGGAGGGCGCCCATCCGATCGCCAGCAAGACGCTGTTCGACGTGCTGCTGCCCGTTGCCTCGCCGAGGCCCTCCACCTAGATAGGCGGGATGGATGCAACCACGCTGCTGACGACCCCCTCGATGACCGTCTCCGAGTTTCGCTGCGACGCGGGACCGGACGACAGCCCGTTTGCGGAGTGTCGCACCGGCCATTCCATTGCCTATGTCCGCGCCGGAAGCTTTGGCTGTCATTGCCGCGCCGGCTTCTTCGATCTGGTCGCGGGCTCGATGCTGGTCGGTGCGCCGGGCGAGGAATACACCTGCACGCATGAGCATGTCGCCGGCGACGTCTGCCTGTCCTTTTTCCTCGGCGAGGATCTGGTCGACGCGCTCGGCGGCCGGCGAGACGTCTGGCAGGTCGGCGCAACGCCGCCGCTGCCCGAGCTGATGGTGCTGGGCGAGCTCGCCCAGACGGCGGCAGATGGCAACAGCGACCTCGGTCTCGACGAGGTCGGCCAGATCCTCGCCGGCCGTTTCGTCGATGTCGTCTCGGGCAAGGCGCGCAAGCCGACGACGCCGACCGCGCGCGACCGCCGCCGCGCCGTGGAAGCCGCGCTGTGGATCGACGCCAACTCGCACGCCGAGGTCGACCTCGAACAGGCCGCGCGGCAGGCAGGCCTCAGCCCCTTCCACTTCCTGCGGCTGTTCTCGGCCGTACTCGGCGTCACCCCGCATCAATATTTGGTGCGCTCGCGGCTGCGGCATGCGGCGCGGCTGCTGACCGACGACGACATCGCAGTCACTGACATCGCCTATGACGTCGGCTTCGGCGATCTCTCCAACTTCGTCCGCACCTTCCACCGCGCCGCCGGCGTCTCGCCGACCAAGTTCCGTCAGGCCTCGAAGGGAGAGCGCAAGATTCTCCAAGAGCAGCTCGCCCTCAACTGACTAGGTTCGTCTCCGGCGCGCGCCGATTGCGGCGCGCTTTGGAAATGGAGACGACCATGTACGACCATATCGGATTGCGCGTTGCCGACCTCGACGCCGCAACGCGCTTCTACACCGCAGTGCTGGCGCCGCTCGGTTATGTCCTGTGCTCAAGCGGCGACGGTTATGCCGGCTTCGGACCGCAGGGCGCGCCGGCGCTGTGGCTGCACCTGAACAAGGGGCGGAAAGCCGATGGCGCGCATATCGCGTTTCGCGCTGGGGATCATGATTCGGTCAAGGCATTCCATAGCGAGGGCCTGAAGAGCGGCGGTCGCGACAATGGCGGCGCCGGCCCGCGCAAGGATTACAGCCCGACTTACTACGCGGCGTTTTTGATCGATCCCGATGGCAACAATGTCGAGGCGGTTTGTGTGTGAACCACAGGCTCCGTCATTGCGAGGAGCCCTTGCGACGAAGCAATCCAGACTGCCTCCGCGGAATCATTTCTGGATTGCTTCGCTGCGCTCGCAATGACGGCGTGCTTGGCAACCACCGTCGCAAATCAAGGATACTTACCAATGGCCTCCATCCACAACGACATTCCCCTCAACGCCCCGGCGCGCGACGTCTGGGATGCGGTGCGTGATTTCGGCGCGCTGCATCGGCGGCTGGCGCCGGGCTTCGTCACGGCCTGCGCGCTCGACGGCGACGCGCGCGTCGTCACCTTCGCCAATGGATCGGTGGCGCGCGAGGTGCTGGTCGATTGCGACGATGCGCGGCAGCGGCTGGTCTACGCGATCAACAACGAGCGGCTGAAGCATTACAGCGCCTCGGTGCAGGTGATCGCCGAGGGCGAGGCGAGATGCCGCCTGGTCTGGATCATCGACATGCTGCCGAATGAGCTCGCGCCCTATGTGCAGGGACAGACCAAGGACGCTGTCGCCGCCATACACCGAGCGTTTCCAGCGGCGGCTGCGTGATATTTCTCACAGAGCCCCGCCCTTGTCCGCCGTAACCATGGCGGCGTGCGCCCGGTTGGCTCCGCTCTCCCGGCGGCGCCACGCACGCGAGGAACAGGCCATGAGAGGTGCGGACAAGGCGATCTGCCAGGCGGCCGCCGTGCTGCTGATGTTTTCGATTTCGAGCGCGCCGGCAAAGGCGCAATTCCTCGGCGGCGGCGGTGCCGGCGGCGAGGACATGATGACCCAGATGGCGCCGATGCTGGAGATGATGAAGGCCAAGATGGGCAAGCGCCGCTTCGGCATGATGATGCAGACCATGGGCCCAATGATGAGCCGCATGATGGAGAATGGCGGCGGCGGAATTGGCGGCCTCGGCGGCGGCAATCTCGGCGGCGGTTTCGGGGCGCCCAATTACGGCGGCTACGCACCGATGGGCGGAGGCGGATATATGCCGACTGGAATGAGCGGCATGGGCGGCGGCGATATCATGGGCATGCTCGGCGGCGCCGGTGGCGGCGACATGATGGCGATGATTCCGCAACTGATGCGGCTCGCCAATGTCGGCGGCGGTGGCGGCCATCGCCGCCACAGGCATCGCTAATCCGCAGCGGCCGACAGAGCCGGCCTGATCGCAGGTTTGGTTTGGCGCGGTCCCCAGCGCGTCAGCACCACGCTGGAGGACGAGAGCAGGCCGAGCACGACCATCGAGCTCGCCGCCAGCCAGAAGAAGCTTTGCGCGGTGGCATCGTGCGTCGACAGCCACCAGCCGACCGCCGAGATGTAGATCAGCCGCGCGGTCTGCGCTAGCACCGGGCCGATTACCTTGGCAGCGCCCTGCGACGAGAAATACATCGTCGAGGCAAGGCCGATGAAGGCGTAGAACGGCGCCACCGTCGACAAATATTGATGGCTGGTGGCGCGCACGGTCGCGCTGTCGGTGAAGATGTTGACCCAGAGATCGGGGAACATCGCGACCAGGCAAGCCGGTGCACCGACGGCGACGAAGGCGCTCGCGGCCGCGATCCAGGCGATGCGCCGCGCGCGGGCGATGCGACCGGCGCCGACCGCCATGCCGATCATCGGCACCGAGGCGATGCCGAACGAGAACGCGATCGAGGTCAGCAGGAATTCCAGCCGCGCACCGATGCCGTAGCCGGCGAGGATCGCGGTGCCGAATTTCGCAAGCATGTGGGTGAAGATCGAGATCGTCAGCACCGATTGCAGCGGCGAGAAGCAGGCGATGGCGCCGACCTTCAGGATGTCGAAAAACATCGCCCATTGGATCCGAAGTCCGCGCAGTTTCGGCGTCACGCGGGCGCGGCCGGAGAACAGGTAGCAGCCCATCACGCCGATGTTCATGCAATAGGCAATCAGCGCGCCGGCGGCGACGCCGCGCATGCCGAATTGCGGCACCGGACCGAGCCCGAGGCCGAGCGTGCCGCCAAGCACGATCTGCCAGGCCGCAGAATTGAGGATCAACAGCGACGGCAGCTTCATGTTGCCGGTGCCGCGGAGGACCCCGGCCATGGTGTTGAGTAGCCAGGGCAGCACGGCGCCGCCGAAAAACACCTGGGTGTAGGCGATCGCATGCGTCAGCACGTCGCCGCGGCCACCGAGCATTTCCAGAACGCGCGGTCCGAAGATCAGCATGCCCAGCATGAAGACGAGGCCGAAGCTGATTCCGATCAGCAGCGCGTGCGCGGCGAGCGTCTCGGCACGCTCGCGATCACCGGCGCCGAGCGCGCGCGCGATGGCGGAGGCCACCGCGCCGCCCATCGCACCGCCCGACATGGTCATGGTCAGGATCACTGTCGGAAACACCAGCGCCATCGCGGCCAGCGCTTCCACACCAAGACGTCCGATATAGGAGGTCTCCGCAATCACCGTGCAAGTGCCGGCGGAGAGCGCGACGACGTTGGGCCAGGCCAGTCCGAGCAGCGTGCGCAGGATCGGCCCGTCCATCAGCGCGCTCCTCACAGGGCGCGGGGGCGGCGGCAGCGGACGCTCTTGTTCATCGACCGGGATTTCGGCGATGTCTGACATGTCCTCTCCGGGCGAAAGCGCCATTTGCGGCGCGGCAATGCTTGGGTGTACCAATGAATTGGTTCGCGCGCAGGGCGCAACGACAGGCTTGTTAGCACGATGCGCAGCGATTCCTCCTGCGCTAGGTGCAGGCGTGCCCTGCGGCAGCGCATTTCAGCCCGTGGAATTGCGGCTCTCAGTCTCCGTGGGGCCATCCTTCGAGACGCCCGCGTCGCGGGCTCCTCAGGATGAGGTCTTGTTTCGCGGTAACATGTCGGACCCTCATGGTGAGGAGCCCGCGAAGCTGGCGTCTCGAACCACGAGGCCAACGCCCGCGCGGCATTACCCAATCGTCCAGAGCAATGGCGGACGGCCGCGCGATGTCGGGGACAGGTGCACTCCGATGTGCCGCCCGCATCCGGCCGCGAGCCCTTCGAACAACCCCGCCAGCACCTTGGTGCAGGCAGGGTGGTCATCGGCGACGCCGTCCATCAACTTCCAGCTCTGCTGACGGATTTCGAACATGCCTTCGGATTGCGTCGTCTCAGCCACATCGTCCTGCGCGACCAACAGCGCGTTGAGGAACGTCGCGAATTCGCTCGCACCGCCGCGGCCCATCGACAGCGCCGCAGCGACCTCATCGAAATATTGCATCCCGATCAGCTTGCCCGTGAGGTGCAGGAGATAGCCGGCATCCTCCGGACCGAACAGCTGCACCATCACGGGCGCGGCGGTGCGCACATATTCCATCGCATAGTTGCGATAGGCTTTTTCCAGTCGCGGTCTGGGCCAGCTTGCGACTGGCAACGCCGGAGCGGCGGCGGCATCGAACGGCGGCGCTTCGAGATGCCGCGCGAACACGAGGCGCTGGTCGAGTTCGAGGGGCTGGTCATATTGATAATAGTAGCCTTCGAGCCCATCCTGGCCGTCGACGCTCTGCTTGGTGCAGACGAACCCTAATCTGGTATCGCCGAGCGCCACACCGTTGTTGGCGTGCCAGCCGCGCAGCATCGCGCGCGAGACTTCGCCCGGCACGCCGCAGATGGCGGTGCCCTTCCAGATCCAGCGCGGCGGCGGATAGCGGATCCAGGCTTTGCGATCACTCTCATACATGTATTCGACGTGCACGCCGCCGATCCAGTTGGAGAGGTAGTGATATTGCGCGGCCGCCACGGCGGGCGGCAGATGGGTCAACCCGAGCTTCTCCAGCCCCGGCAGAAAGCGCTCCTGCTGCTGGCGGCGGAACACGCGAAAGACGAACTCCGCAGCATCCGCCGTGCCGCGACGCGTGACCACGGTGAGGATCAGACCGGTGAAATAGGCGTGATTGAGATCGGCAACCGCGCGCCAGCGTTTCCATTGAGCTTCCTGCGCGGGGTCAGATGCGGCGGTCATGTTCGCTCCCGATCGTTGTTTTGATCGAGTGTGTCACTGCATCCGGTGACGGACAAGCTGAGCCGCATGCAGGGCGCCCTGCACGCCGGCTCGCCAATTCCGCATCACGAATTTTGCGCAGGCTTAGATTTGCGCGGCTTTGGCGGCACGCTCGCGTTCGACGCGCTCGGTGACGTCGCGGGCCATCGCCACCGACCCCTGCACCACGCCAGCGGCATCCCGCACCAGCGCAAAGGTCATCTCGATGTAGAGCTTGCGTCCCTCCTTGTGCAGCGCGCGGGTCAGTGTCGGTTTGCCCGCAAGCTTCATCGCGCCGCTGGCAAGCGCGGCCTCGAAGCCTTTCCAGTGCGCGGCACGCAGATGTTCGGGAATGATGAGGTCGAGATTCTGACCCAGCGCTTCGTCCGCGGAGAATCCGAACAGTGCGGACGATGCGCGATTCCACCGCATGATCGTGCCGGAGCGATCCGAATAGATCAGCGCGTCTGCGACGTCGTCGAGGATTTTTGCGTCGAGTTCGGATTGATCTGTCATTTCGCCACCTCGGACGTAGCCCGGATTCGCTTCTTATCCTGACACAGATTCGGTGTCATCGCCCGACTTGATCGGGCGATCCAGTATTCCAGAGGCGGATGTGATCGAACCGATAGGCTGCGGCGTACTGGATGCCCCGGTCAAGCCGGGGCATGACAGCGGAAGGTGAGCCTATCCCTACACCCGGAAATGCTTGCTCAGCTTCAGCCCCTGGGCCTGGTAATTTGAGCCGATGCGCTGGCCGTACATGGCGTCGGGGCGCGCCAGCATCTTTTCATAGACGAGGCGGCCGACGATCTGGCCGTGCTCGAGGATGAACGGCACCTCGCGCGAGCGCACTTCGAGCACGGCGCGCGACCCCAACCCGCCGGCGCCGGCATAGCCGAAGCCGGGATCGAAGAATCCGGCATAATGCACGCGGAACTCGCCGACCAGCGGATCGAACGGCACCATCTCCGCGGCGTAATCGGGCGGCACCTGCACCGCCTCTTTCGACGCCAGGATATAGAACTCGCCGGGATCGAGGATCAGGCTGCCGTCGGGACGGGCCGAGATCGGCTCCCAGAACTCCTCGACGGAATAGCCGGCGCGGCGATCGACGTCGATCACGCCGGTGTGGCGCTTGGCGCGGTAGCCGACGAAGCCGCCGCTCTTCTCGCCGGAGAGATCTACGGAGACGGCGACGCCGCCGGTGAGATCGGCATCGTCGATATCGACGAGACGTTCGGTCGCGTGCAGCGCCTCGAGGTCGTCGATGTTGAGGATGGCATCGCCGGTGCGGAAGCGTACCTGGCTCAGGCGCGAGCCCTCGCTGACCAGCACCGGGAACGTCTTGGGGCTGATCTCGGCATAGAGCGGGCCGTGATAGCCGGCACCGATCATGTCGAAGCGGCGGGTGCCGTCGGCGATCACGCGGGTGAAGACGTCGAGCCGACCGGTCGAGCTCTTCGGGTTGGCGGCCGCGACGATCTCCGGCGGCAGCGCGAGGCTTTCGAGCAGCGGCACGATGTAGACGCAGTTGGTCTCCAGCACCGCGCCGTCGGCGAGGCTGAACTCGTGCAGCTTCAATTCGTCGATGCGCTCGGCAACGGTGGCGCCGGGACCAGGCAGGAAGCTGGCACGAACGCGATAGGCGATGTCGCCAAGACGCAAATCGAGGCTCGCCGGCTGGATCTGGCTTTCGACGAAGTCGTAAGCGGGCAGGATGAGACCGCCCTCCGCCATCGCCGCGATCATGCGGTCGGGCAGGATACCATTGGCGTCGGCGGCGACCGTGAACGTCAACCGGGGGTCCTCATCAGGGATCAAACACATCCCGACATGCGGGAAATATGAGCGTTTTACGGCTATCCGATGGACGTCTTGACGGAAAGGGCATTGCGGAATATGAGCATGACTTATCCCGTGGTGATTTGAGCCGGCCGGCTTGCAGCCACGTTAAATAAGTCGCTAAACAGGCCGGGGACCTCTGTGATCCCGGCCCGTGGAAATATTCCAGGCCGGTTTTTTTGTGGCCATTTTCGATGGTCACTTCAGGAGGTCCTATGTCGAAGTCCCCGCCGCCAACCGCGCAATACCGTCCCGAAACTCGCCTGGTTCATTCCGGCACCCTGCGCTCGCAATATGGCGAGACCTCGGAGTCGCTGTTCCTGACCCAGGGCTACGTCTACAACAGCGCCGAGGAGTGCGAGGCGCGGTTCAAGGGCGAGGACCCCGGCTTCATCTATTCACGCTACTCCAATCCGACCATCGCGATGTTCGAGCGCCGCATGATCGAGCTCGAAGGCGCCGAAGCGGCACGTTCCGCCGCGACCGGCATGGCCGCGGTGACGACGGCGATCCTGGCGCCGCTGAAGGCCGGCGATCACGTCGTGGCCTCGCGCGCGCTGTTCGGTTCGTGTCTCTACGTCGTGCAGGATTTGCTGCCGCGCTACGGCATCGAGACCACGCTGGTCGACGGCCTCGATCTTGACCAGTGGCAGCGCGCCATGAAGCCGAACACCAAGACGTTTTTCCTGGAGAGCCCGACCAATCCGACGCTCGACGTGCTCGACATTCCCGGCATTGCCGAGATCGCGCACAGCGGCGGCGCGCGGCTCGTCGTCGACAACGTGTTCGCCACGCCGATCTGGCAGAGCCCGCTCGCGCTCGGCGCCGACGTCGTGGTCTATTCCGCGACCAAGCACATCGACGGCCAGGGCCGCTGTCTCGGCGGCATCATCCTGTCCTCGGAGGCGTTCATCGCCGAGCACATCCACAATTTCATGCGCCAGACCGGCCCGTCGATCTCGCCGTTCAACGCCTGGGTGCTGCTCAAGGGCCTGGAGACGCTCGCCGTGCGCGTGCGCGCTCAGACCGAGACGGCCGCGCGCATCGCGGACGTGCTGGCGAGCCATCCGAAGATTTCGCGGCTGGTGTTTCCCGGCCGCGCCGATCATCCGCAGGCGGCATTGGTGAAGAAGCAGATGCGCGGCGGCTCGACGCTGGTCGGCCTCGAGGTCAAGGGCGGCAAGCAGGCGGCGTTCCGCGTGCTCAACGAGCTCAAGCTTGCCAAGATCTCGAACAATCTCGGCGACGCCAAGAGCCTCGTCACGCACCCCGCCACCACGACGCATCAGCGCCTCAAGCCGGAGGACCGCGCCGCGCTCGGCATCAGCGAGGGATTCATCCGCTTCTCGGCGGGGCTGGAGCACGCGGATGATCTAATCGAGGATCTGACCGCGGCGCTGGAGAAGGCGTAGCCACACACTCGGAATCGTAGGGTGGGCAAAGCGAAGCGTGCCCACCCTTCACGATCGCGGTGCCGATAGATGGTGGGCACGGCGCGCGAAGAGCGCGCCTTTGCCCACCCTACGGCACCAAGCTACATCGGCCGGTACGTCCGCACGTCCGCGGGCACGTTCACGCCGAGCTTGATCTGGCCGACGGAGCGGATGATGTCGTCGCCGAGGAGCTGGGCGAAGCAGGCGTAGCCCCAATCGTTCATGTGCAGGCCGTCGGCGATCACAAAGCTCTCGACCGGAAGCGACTGCTTCTCGTGCCAGTCGCGCATCACCTCGAAGCGCGGGAAGATGCCGACGTGACGGAGCTCAGCGACCTTGCCGAGCAGCTTCACCATCTTGCCGGCGCTCTCGGCGCGCTGGTTGACGGCTGGCGAATACTGCGGATCGACCAGCACGACGTCGGTGCCGCCGGCAGCCTGGATGCGGCTGATGCCGTCCTCGACGAGCTTGGCGGTATCGCCGGGATCGAGATTGCGCAGCACCGCATTGGTGCCGACCTGCCAGATCACCAGATCCGGATGCACGTCGATCACCTCCTTCTGAAGGCGCTTCATCATCTCGGGCGCGTCCTCGCCGCCGACGCCGGCATTGACGACGGTGATGTCGGCTGTCGGATAGTGCCGGTGCAGCTGCGCGGCAAGACGATTGGGATAGTTGAACTCCGGCGAGCTCGCACCGAATCCCGCGGTCGAGGACGAGCCGAATGCGACGATGACAACGGGCTGGCCGGCGACGAGCTTGCCCGCGACATGCGGCAGCGAGCCCATCGCCTTAGCGCCGCCCTTCGGCGACAGGCAGGGCACGCGGCTGAAGACGTCGCCGGCGGATTTCGCGACCTGCTTCACCTTGTCGATGGCGCGCGCCGTGATGCCGCGCTGGTCGGGGGACGTCGCTGCGACGGTCGTCTGGGACGGTGAAGCGGGAGCCGGATTAGCCGACTGCTGCGGGGCCGGCGTTGCCTGCGCGCCCTGCGTCTGCGCGTGCGATTGCGAGGCCGGACTCAGCAACAGCAGCACCGCTGCTGCAGGCGCAGCCAGCCATGCCGTCAGGCAAAAAGGGCGGAGAGAACTCATTAACGCTAGACCTCAATTTTGCTGCTGGGCCGGCTCCAGATGCGCAGCGTCGATCACGAACTGTGCCAACGCCCGGCCAAGGCAATCATGGACCTGCTTCGCCAGCTCAGGCCCGCGCGACGGGCTGAACAGGTCGAACTGCCCCTGGTCATTCCACTGCCGCATGATCGCGAAACGATCGAACAGCGGAATATCGTGCTCCTGCGCCACCACCCGCATATTGTCGAGGTATGGCGGCACCGAGATCATGGTTTCGGTACGCGGACTGTACTGCAAGTTCATCAAGACGACGTCAGCCCCTGCCTTTTGCAGCGCAACAACCCCTCCGGTCACTGCGCCGCGAAAATCATCGGGATCGATGGCTCGGATAGCATCGACAGTCCCGGTCTGCCAGATAACCAAAGTAGGTGCTTTTGCTTCCATCAGCTTAACGAAACTGGCGGCCGCCTCCTCGGCCGTTTTCTTGCTCTGTATTTCTACGGAGACGTGGACTATCTCGGACGGCGACAGCTTGTCCTTCAGAATGGCCTGCATCCGCGCCGGATAAGAGGCGTCCTCGGAAGCCGGAATTGTGGTCGAGCGACTGCCGATGACCAGGATTTCGAGCGGCTTGCCGGCCTTCACGGCATCGGCGACCTTGGGAAGCTGGCTTTCGCTGGTGAGCAGATAGGACGGCACTTCACAGGCTGCGGGCGCGGCTGAAGCAGCCGGCGCAGCATCGTCCGCGCGCGCCGGAGGCGCGGCGAGACCACCGCACAGCAGGATCAGGCTCAGGAAAACCTTCGCCTTCATCAGCCCCCTCCCGCCATATCGGCGCTGCCGACGGCGCTTTTGGTTTTCGAACCGCTCTTGTCAGCCACCCGCTTGTACCACGAAATCAGCCAGGCCATGGCCCACATGATCAGAATTCCGGAGAGACTAATTAGCGCATGCATGACCGGGCCGCCCGAGACCTCGGCCAGGATGAAATGGCCGGCAAAGGCGAGGAAGACGCCGAGACAGAATATCTCCAGGGAATGCGAGCCGCACAGGATCAGCGGCCGCAGCCATGGCGATTTCAGGCCCGGCCAGTCCCGCGGCAGGACGCGTACGGTGAGCGCGGCCAGCGCCAGGAAATGCGTGAAGCGCAGCACGTCCAGGTCGGCCTTGTCGATCGGATACATCCACTGCTCGAGCCGCTTCGGCATGAAATGGGAGAGCTGCGGCACATACCAGGTCAGCGTCACGTAGAATGCCGCGACCAGATAGGCGATCGCGATCCACATCGTCACCCGCGAAGCCAGAATGCGCGACATGCGTCGCGCACCCCCGAGCGCGCACCATGCCCCGAACACGAACAGCAATTGCCAGGCGAAGGGATTGAAGGCCCAGAAGCCGTTCGGATAGGCGGACAGATAGAGGTCGTATTCCCAGGTCACCGCGTAGAGCGCGACCGAGAGGCCGAGCGTCACGTCGGGGCGCCATTTCATCAGCCACAGGATCAAGGGCAGCGCCAGCATCAGCACGATATAGAGCGGCAGCACGTCCATGTTGACCGGACGGAAGCGCAGCAGCAGCGCCTGCACGATCGTCACGTCGGGCTGCTTGAGGAAATCCATGATGCCCATCTCTTCGGTGTAGAGCGGGTTCTCGAACCTGGTCGCGACGTAGGAGATTTCGGCAAGGAAGATCGTGAACAGGAAGACGTGGGCGACATAGATCTGCCAGACGCGCCGCAGGATGCGCGCGGTGGCGACGACAATGCCGGACTCCAGCATCGCCCGACCGTACACGAAGGCGGCGGTATAGCCGGAGATGAAGATGAAGATCTCGGTGGCGTCGCTGAAGCCGTAATTGCGGATCGTGAACCAGGTCAGAAGGCTCGGCGGCAAATGGTCGATGAAGATCAGCCACAGCGCAAGGCCGCGGAACAGGTCGAGCCGGAGCTCGCGCTCCCCGATGGCGGGCAGCGAAATGGCCGGCGCGGCCGCGCGCCGCTTTGCCCCCGCGGACTTGACCTCCACAGGTTTAGCGGTTCCCGCGATCGTCGATCCCGTCACTTGGTCGGCAATAGTCATCGGGGGCCTAAAAACCCTTCCGCAAATCGCGACGTGGCAAGGAGTGTACCGGTCCGGCCGTCATCTCGCAAAGCCACCGGATCACATGCAAGTACGTTTGGACCTACACTTGGACGTGTACTTCCCTGCGAATTCAGGCGGGACGATGTCGCCAAGGCCGCCTCCGGCGTTTGGTTCCCGGGCGGTTTTCGGTATGATGGCAATCATGTACCGCGCCGTGACCCGCCAGATCGAAGTGACCGTCGAGCCGAACTTTGTTCCGGAGCAGTCGTCGGCCGACCGCTCCCGTTATTTCTGGGCCTACACCATCGTCATCACCAATTCCGGCGATGAGACCGTGCAGCTCAAGACGCGGCACTGGATCATCACCGATGCCACCGGCCGGCAGCAGGAGGTGAAAGGCGAGGGCGTCGTCGGCGAGCAGCCGACGCTCGCGCCCGGCGAACGCTTCGAATACACCTCCGGCGTGCCGCTCACGACCGCCTCGGGCTTCATGACCGGCCGCTACCAGATGGTCAGCGCAAGCGGCGAACGCTTCGAGATCGACGTGCCGACGTTCTCGCTGGACAGCCCGGATAACAAGCGGGTGTTGAACTAGCGCTGGAAATGGTGGGCACGCTTCGCTTTGCCCACCCTACGGCACCGCGCTACGCGTCCTCGACGCCCGCCTCATCCGGTGTGAACTCGTACACCGAGCTGCAGAACTCGCAGGTCACGACGACCTTGTCGTCCTTGACCATTGCGGCACGGTCGTCGGACGAAAAGCTCTTCAGCATCGATGCGACCGCATCGCGCGAGCAGGAGCATTGCGCCTTCAAGGGCAGCGGATTGAACACGCGCACGCCGCGTTCGTGGAAGAGACGGTAGAGCAACCGCTCGCCGGACAGCTCGGGATCGATCAGCTCGACGTCTTCGACGGTTTCGATCAGCGAGCGCGCCTCGACCCAGGCATCGTCTTCAGCGACGGCATGGACCTCGACGCCCTCGGGCGCATCGCCGGGATGCAGATCGGCCTGCCGCGCGCGCTCGGGCGCCTTCGGCAGGAACTGCATCAGCATGCCGCCGGCACGCCAGCGATGCTTGCCGCCGTCGTTCGAACGCCACTCCTCGCCCACGGCGAGACGCACGCGTGTCGGGATCTGCTCGGAGCGCAGGAAATATTCGTGAGCGGCGTCTTCGAGGCTGCCGCCGTCGAGCGCGACCAGGCCCTGGTAGCGGCTCATGTCGGGGCCCTGGTCGATGGTCATGGCCAGATGACCGTGGCCCAGCAGCGCGCCGGAAGTCTTGCCGGAATCCTGGACTTCGCCGAGGCGCGCGGCATCATAACGCGCATAGGCGCGCAGACGATCCGGCGCCTGATAGTCCACGACCAGGAACGACACCGGACCGTCGGTCTGGGCCTGGAGGATGAAGCGGCCTTCGAACTTCAGCGACGAGCCGAGCAGCGTGGTCAGCACGATGGCCTCGCCGAGCAGCTTGCCGACCGGCGCCGGATAATCGTGCTTGGTCAGGATCTCGTCGAGCGCCGGACCAAGCCGCACCAGGCGACCGCGCACGTCGAGCGCGTCGACCTCGTAGGGCAGCACGGCGTCATCGATGGGAACCGCGGATGGCGCGCGAACCGGGCCTTCGGGCCCGGTTTTCATGTCAGGGGATTGGGAAACCATGGCGCTTTATCTGGGGTCGGAAGGCGGAATTGGAAGGGGGGCGGCTGCATCCGGAATGCAGAACGGATCGTACGCAAGCACGGCAAACTCGGTGTCGTCCTCGCGAAGGCCAGGACCCATTACCCCAGGAAGCGGTCGTGGCAGGGGATGGCCATTGCCAATCTTCGCCAAACCACGGCCGGTGGTAATGGGTCCTGGCTTTCGCCAGGACGACGATCCAAAGCTACTTCACCGGCCCGCGTTACTTCACCGCGTCGAAGCACCAGGCCAGAATGCCCTTCTGCGCGTGCAGGCGGTTTTCGGCCTCGTCGAACACGACGGATTGCGGACCGTCGATCACCTCGTCGGTGACCTCCTCGCCGCGATGGGCGGGCAGGCAGTGCATGAACAGCGCATCGGGCTTGGCCAGCGACATCAGCTGGGCATTGACCTGATAGGGCTTGAGCACGTTATGGCGGTGCTCGCCTTCCTTGTCGCCCATCGACACCCAAGTGTCGGTCACGACACAATCGGCGCCCTTCACGGCGGCTTCGGCATCCGTGCCGAGCATGATCGGCGCGCCGGTCGCCTTGAT
This sequence comes from Bradyrhizobium canariense, assembly GCF_019402665.1. Lineage (GTDB taxonomy): Bacteria > Pseudomonadota > Alphaproteobacteria > Rhizobiales > Xanthobacteraceae > Bradyrhizobium > Bradyrhizobium canariense. Next base: position 20,621 of record NZ_VSST01000005.1, on the reverse strand, counting down.
GAAGTCGCGCATCGCTTTTTTCGGCGCGAGCTCCGGAGGCGTCGCGACATTGAGCTGGAACTTGAAGCGCTCGGCGGCGTGCGCCCAGGACGCCAGCACGTTGTTGTCGTCGCCGGTCCAGGCCACCGTCTTGCCCTCGATCGGGCCGCGATGTTCCTCGTAGGTCATCAGGTCGGCCATCACCTGGCAGGGATGCGAGCGCCGCGTCAGGCCGTTGATAACGGGCACGGTGGCGTTCGCCGCAAGCTCCAGCAGCGCATCGTGATTGAGGATGCGGATCATGATGGCGTCGACATAGCGCGACAGCACCCGCGCGGTGTCGGCGATGGTTTCGCCGCGGCCGAGCTGCATCTCGGCGCCGGTGAGCATGATCGGCTCGCCGCCGAGCTGGCGCATGGCGACATCGAAAGACACCCGCGTCCGCGTCGAGGGGCGCTCGAAGATCATCGCCAGCGTCTTGCCTTCGAGCGGCCTGACCGGCTGATGCGCCTTCTGCTTCGCCTTCATCGCGGAGGACGCGGCCAGCATGCGCTTGAGCTCCGACAGCGGCAGCTCGTTGATATCGAGGAAGTGCTTCGGTGTTTTCTTGGGCGTTTTATCGGGCGACGTGCTCATCAGCTTGCCGCCCGCTTGTTGCCGGACAACGCCGTGCAGGCGCGCTCGAGCCGCCCGACGCTGTCCTCGATCTCGGCTTCGGTGACGATCAAAGGCGGCAGGAAACGCACGACATTGTCGCCGGCACCGACGGTGAGCAGCTTTTCTGCGCGCAAGGCGGCAACGAGATCGCCGGAAGGCACCACGGCCTTGATGCCGATCAGGAGGCCCTCGCCGCGCACTTCGCTGACGACATCGCCATGACGGTCGATCACGGAGGCGAGCTTCTGCTTGAGCAGCAGCGACATCCTCTGCACGTGGTCGAAGAAGCCGGGCTTGAGCATGACGTCGAGCACGGCGTTCGCCGCCGCGATCGCGAGCGGATTGCCGCCGAAGGTCGAGCCGTGCGAGCCCGGCGTCATGCCGGACGCCGCTTCCGCGGTCGCAAGGCAAGCGCCGATCGGGAAGCCGCCGCCGAGCGCCTTGGCCAGCGACATCACGTCAGGTTCGACGCCAAGGCGGCGGTATGCGAACAGATCGCCGGTGCGGCCCATGCCGGTCTGCACCTCGTCGAAGGCGAGCAACAGGCCGCGCTCGTCGCAGAGCTGGCGCAACGCCCTCAGGAAGGCGGGCGTTGCCGAACGCACACCGCCCTCGCCCTGGATCGGCTCGATCAGGATGCCGGCGGTCTGCGGACCGATCGCCTTTTTCACTGCCTCGAGATCGCCATGCGCAACCTGGTCGAAGCCCTCCATGGGTGGGCCGAAACCTTCGAGATATTTTGCCGAACCCGTCGCGGCCAGCGTCGCCAGCGTGCGGCCATGGAAGGCGCCTTCGAAGGTAATCATGCGATAGCGGTCTGGATGGCCCTTCGCGGCGTGATAGCGGCGCACGACCTTGATCACGCATTCCAGCGCTTCGGCGCCGGAATTGCAGAAGAACACGAAGTCCGCGAAACTTTCATTGCACAGGCGCGCGGCAAGCTTTTCGCCGTCCGGGCTCTGGAACAGGTTCGACATGTGCCAGAGCTTCGTGGCCTGTTCCTGCAACGCCGCGACCAGCGCCGGATGGGCATGGCCGAGCGCATTCACCGCCACCCCGGAGGTGAAATCGAGATAGCGCTCGCCATTGGTCGCGATCAGCCAGCAGCCTTCGCCACGCTCGAAACCGAGGTCGGACCTGGCGAAAACGGGGAGCAAATGCGGCGCTGCGCTGTTAGTCATGACGGTCACTTGAATGTTGCGGACGGTGTGAGCGTGCATTACGCAACGCACCATCGACCGGCCCGGAAAACGAAACGTGCCGCCTCTTGAGGGCGGCACGTGCGACTATCTTAGGCCTGGTGAAACGGGTGTCAATGCCGCCCGGAAAGCCTCGCGAAACGCTGAATCCGTAGTCTTGCGGTGCCGATTTTGCGGGATTTAGCCACGGAACATGTGGAAGCGAGTCGGCGGACTCTTGCGCGGGAGTCACGCCATATTGTAGCGTTTGGATTGTCAGATACGACATCTCGTGCAGTGGTTCTGATCTTTAAGTCCTTATGTACCGGCGTAAACGTTCGGGCGTTCAAGACGCGCCCGGCGAGCCTTAAGGGATTCTGGCGGCACGGGTTTTTGAAGGCTTAGGCATTCGCTGCGAGGCCCCAGGATGGCTGGCGCGCAGCGAGGGAAAGGGTGCAATGACGGTTTTGACCTGGTCCGATGATCGCGTCGAGCAGCTGAAAAAGCTCTGGGAGGCCGGACTTTCGGCCAGCCAGATCGCGGCGGAGCTCGGCAATGTGACCCGCAATGCCGTGATCGGCAAAGTGCACAGGCTCGGTCTTTCGGGCCGCGCCAAGAGCCCATCATCGGCAGCGCCCCGGCCGCGCAAGGCGCGCCCCGCGCAGCACATGATGCGGGTGAGCCGCCCGATCTCGCGCGGCAACACCGCGCTGGCGCAGGCCTTCGAGGTCGAGGCTGAGCCGGATCCGGTCACCTACGACAACGTGGTGCCGATGAGCCAGCGGCTGTCGCTGCTCGAATTGAACGAGGCGACCTGCCACTGGCCGGTCGGCGATCCCTCGAGCCCGGACTTCTTCTTCTGCGGTGGACGGGCGCTGTCCGGCCTGCCCTATTGCGCCCAGCACTCGCGTGTTGCGTACCAGCCGGCGTCGGATCGGCGCCGCGCACCGGTGAAGCCGGGTCCGCGGTAATCACGGCAAGTCGTCGCGCAAAGACAGTTCAATAATTTCAGTGTCGTCCTGGCGAAAGCCAGGACCCATACTCCGAGCACGCAGTAGTCGTGCGAAAGGGGTAACTCGGAGTCTTCGCCAAACCACTCCCTGTGGTTATGGGTCCCGGATCAGCGCTCGCTTGTCCGGGACGACATCGGAGAATGCAGGGACAGCTCGCCAACAAACAAGCCTGCAACCCTACACCTGCTCCGCCTTCGCAAACCGATCATCCAGCGCGTAGCCGGCGCCGCGGACGGTGCGGATCGGGTCTTGCTCGCGGCCGAGATTGAGCAGCTTGCGCAGGCGGCCGATATGCACGTCGACGGTACGCTCGTCGATATAGATGTCGCGGCCCCAGACGCTGTCGAGCAGTTGCTCGCGCGAGAACACCCGGCCCGGGTGCTCCAGGAAGAACTCCAGCAGGCGATATTCGGTCGGACCGAGATCGATCGGCCGGCCTGAGCGCGCCACGCGGCGCTTGTCGCGGTCGAGCTCGATGTCGCCAAAAGCAAGCACGGTGGCGAGCCGCTCGGGGCTCGCGCGCCGCAGCAGGCCCTTCACGCGCGCCAGCAGCTCCGGCACCGAGAACGGCTTGACGATGTAATCGTCGGCGCCGGTCGCAAGACCCCGCACCCGCTCGCTCTCCTCGCCGCGCGCGGTGAGCATGATGATCGGGAGCTGCTTGGTCTCGGGACGGGTGCGAAGCCGGCGGCACAGTTCGATGCCTGACAGGCCCGGCAGCATCCAGTCGAGCACGATCAGATCGGGGATGTGCTCCTTGAGGCGGGTGTCGGCGTCGTCGCCGCGCATCACCGTCTCGACGTCATAGCCGTCGCCTTCGAGGTTGTAGCGGAGAAGCTCGGTCAGGGCTTCCTCGTCCTCAACCACCATAATGCGTGCGCCCATCGGGTCGTCGCTCCCTTAAGTCTTCAGGTGTTCGGTACCGTGTTGGCGAAGGTCGTCATGTCGCCCTTCGGCCGCTTGTCGGTGATCGCCTGGCCCTCGATCATGTAGAACACGGTCTCGGCGATGTTGGTGGCGTGGTCGCCGATCCGCTCGATGTTCTTGGCGCAGAACATCAGGTGAATACAGAACGAGATGTTGCGCGGATCCTCCATCATGTAGGTGAGGAGCTCGCGGAACAGCGAGGTGCAGATGGCGTCGACTTCCTCGTCGCCCTTCCACACGGCCATCGCCGCCGGCAAATCATGCGCGGCATAGGCGTCCAGCACCGACTTGACCTGCTGCTGCACGAGGTCGGTCATGTGCTCGAGGCCGCGGAACAGCTTGAGCGGATGGAAGTCCGTCTCCAGCGCCGCGACGCGCTTGCCCATGTTCTTGGCGAGGTCGCCGATGCGCTCGAGATCGGTCGCGACGCGCATGGCGCCGACGATCTCGCGCAGATCGACCGCCATCGGCTGGCGGCGGGCGATGGTGAGCACCGCACGCTCCTCGATGCGCTTCTGCAGCGCGTCGAGCTCGGTGTCGATGGCGACGACGCGCTGGCCGAGCGGGACGTCGCGGCGGATCAGCGCGTCGACGGACTCGACGATCATGCGCTCGGCGATGCCGCCCATCTCGGCGACCAGGCGGGTGAGTTCCTGGAGGTCGGTGTCGAAAGCCTTTGCGGTATGTTCGGAAGCCATGTCGCGTCTCCTCAGCCGAACCGGCCGGTGATGTAATCCTGCGTGCGCCGGTCGGTCGGCGACGTGAAGATCTTGCTGGTGTCGTCGAACTCGATCAGCTCGCCGAGATACATGAAGGCGGTCTTGTCGGAGACGCGCGCCGCCTGCTGCATGTTGTGGGTGACGATCGCGATCGTGTAATCCTCGGACAGCTCCTGGATCAGCTCCTCGACCTTGGCGGTCGAGATCGGGTCGAGCGCCGAACAGGGTTCGTCGAACAGGATCACCTCGGGCCGCACCGCGACGGTGCGGGCGATGCAGAGGCGCTGCTGCTGGCCGCCGGAGAGCGACAGGCCGGAGGCGTTGAGCTTGTCCTTGACCTCGTTCCACAGCGCGCCGCCGCGCAGCGCCTTCTCGACGCGGCCGTCCATTTCGGACTTCGAGATCTTCTCATACAGGCGGATGCCGAACGCGATGTTCTCGTAGATCGTCATCGGGAACGGCGTCGGCTTCTGGAACACCATGCCGACGCGGGCGCGCAGCAAATTGAGGTCCAGCTTGCCGTCGAGGATGTTGGTCTGGTCGAGCATCAGCTGACCAGTGGCGCGCTGGCCGGGATAGAGGTCGTACATCCGGTTGAAGATGCGCAGCAGGGTCGACTTGCCGCAGCCCGACGGACCGATGAACGCCGTGACGCGATTGGCGCCCAGCGTCAGGTTGATGTTCTTCAGCGCGTGGTGCTCGCCGTAATAGAAGTTCAGGTTGCGCACGGTCACCTTCGGGGGCGCCTCCGGCAGCACCGGCGCGTGGGGCAGCCCACCGGCCGCGCTCATCGATACGGAAAGATCACTCATTTTGCGGTCCTCTCGGCGCCAAGGATGCGCGCGCCAATATTAAGGGCAAGAACGGTCAGGGTGATGAGCAGCGCCCCGCTCCAGGCCAATTGCTTCCAATAGGCATAGGGGCTCTGCACGAAGTTGTTGATGGTGACAGGCAGGTTCGCCATCGTCTTATTCAGGCCGAGGCTGAAGAACTGGTTCGACAGCGCGGTGAACAGCAGCGGCGCAGTTTCACCGGCGACGCGAGCGGTTGCGAGCAGCACGCCGGTGATGAGGCCGGAGCGCGCGGCGCGATAAGCGATCCGCTTGATCACCAGCGAACGCGGCAGGCCGAGCGCCGAGGCCGCCTCGCGCAGCGCGTTCGGCACCAGCAGCAGCATGTCCTCGGTCGTGCGCAGCACCACCGGGATCACGATGACCGCGAGCGCGAGCGAGCCTGCGATCGCCGAGAAGCCGCGCATCGGCACCACCACCGCGCCGTAGATGAACAGGCCGATGATGATCGAGGGCGCCGAGAGCAGGATGTCGTTGATGAAGCGGATCACCGAGGTCAGCCGGTCATTGCGGCCGTATTCGGCGAGATAGGTGCCGGCGAACATGCCGAGCGGCGCGCCGATGCCGACGCCGATCACGGTCATGATCAGCGAGCCGACGATGGCGTTGAGCAGGCCGCCCTCGTTCGATCCGGGAGGCGGCGTGTTCTCGGTGAACAGCTGGACATTGAGTCCCGCCAGTCCATTGTAGAGCAGCGTGATCAGGATCAGCGCGAGCCAGGTGACGCCGAAGGCCGTTGCGGCGATGCAGAGCCCGCGAACGACGATGTCCTTGCGGCGGCGGCGTGAATAGATCGGATTCATGGCGCTAGTTCCCCGCCTTCTTTTCCAGCCGCATCAGCATCAGCCGCGCCGCTGCAAGCACGAAGAAGGTCAGCACGAACAGCAGGAGACCGAGCAGGATCAGGCCGGACTGGTGCAGGCCGTCGCTCTCGGCGAACTCGGATGCGATCGCCGCCGAGATCGTGGTGCCCGGCGCGAAGATCGACGACGAGATCCGGAACGAGTTGCCGATGATGAAGGTCACCGCCATGGTCTCGCCGAGCGCCCGGCCCAGCGCCAGCATGACGCCGCCGATGACGCCGACGCGGGTGTAGGGGATCACCACGCTGCGGACGACTTCCCAGGTGGTGCAGCCGACGCCGTAGGCGGCTTCCTTCAGCACCGGAGGCACGGTCTTGAACACGTCGACTGAGATCGAGGTGATGAAGGGCAGCACCATGATGGCGAGGATCAGCGCGGCATTGAACAGGCTGAGATAGGACGGGGGACCTGCGAAGATCGCGCCCAGCACGGGCACGCCGTCGAAGATCTTGATCATGAAGGGCTGGAACGTGTTGGCGAGGAACGGACCCAACACGAAGAAGCCCCACATGCCGTAGATGATCGAGGGGATGCCGGCGAGCAGCTCGATCGCCATGCCGATCGGGCGGCGCAGCCATTGCGGGCAGAGCTCGGTGAGGAAGATCGCAATGCCGAGACCCACGGGAATGGCGATCAGCATCGCGATGAAGGAGGTGACGAGCGTGCCGTACATTGGCCCGAGCGCGCCGAGCACCGGCGGATCGGCCGACGGCGCCCAGCGCTGCGTCCACAGGAACGAGACCCCGAATTCCTTCATCGCCGGGAAGGCGCCGACGATCAGCGAAATGATGATGCCGCCGAGGATCAGAAGCACCGAGATCGCGGAGAGCCGCGTGATCCAGTAGAAGGTAACGTCGCCGAGCTTGAACGCGCTCAAGGCCTTGGCGCGATCATACGGTCCGGCGTCGTCGATTACATCGCTCTGAACGGCCATCTCTGCCACGCCGATCCCCTGTACTGAATAGCATACGTTTTTTTGTTGGTCCGTGCCCCGGATGCGGCGCATCGCATCCGGGGCACGAGCGTCGCGAAGCTAGCTCTTGATTTCGGCAGCCCAGGTCTTCTCGATCAGCTGAACGACCGGGTCCGGCATCGGGATGTAGTCGAGCTCTTCAGCCGCCTTGCCGCCGTTCTTGAAGGCCCAGCGGAAGAACTTGATGGCTTCCTGCGAGGCCGCCTTGTCGGTGGCGTCCTTGTGCATCAGGATGAACGTCGCCGCCGTGATCGGCCAGGACTTCTCGCCGGGCTGGTCGGTCAGGATGACGTAGTAGCCGGGAGCCTTGGCCCAGTCGGCGTTGGAGGCGGCCGCCTGGAAGGCTTCGACGGTGGGCTGCACCGGCTTGCCGGCCTTGTTGACGAGACCGGTGTAGGTCAGCTTGTTCTGCTTGGCATAGGCGTACTCGACGTAGCCGATCGAGTTCTTGGTCTGGCTGATGTTGCCGGACACGCCTTCGTTGCCCTTGGCGCCGACGCCGACCGGCCACTCGACCGCGGTACCCTCACCGACCTTGCTCTTCCAGTCCGCGCTGGCCTTGGCGAGGTAGTTGGTGAAGTTGAAGGTGGTGCCAGAGCCGTCCGAACGGCGGACCACGGTGATGGCCTCCGAGGGCAGCTTCACGTTCGGGTTGAGCTTCTTGATCGCGGCGTCATCCCATTTGGTGATCTTGCCGAGATAGATGCTGGCCAGCGTCTCGCCGTCGAACACCATCTCGCCGGGCTTCACGCCCTCGATGTTGACGACGGGAACGATGGCACCCATCACCATCGGCCACTGGACGAGGCCGTCCTTCTCGAGCTGCTCGGCCTTGAGCGGCGCGTCGCTGGCGCCGAAGGTCACGGTCTTGGCCTGGATCTGCTTGATGCCGCCGCCGGAGCCGATCGACTGGTAGTTCAGACCGTTGCCGGTCTCCTTCTTATAGGCGTCAGCCCATTTGGAATAGATCGGGAACGGGAACGTCGCACCGGCACCGGTGATATCGGCAGCAAAGGCCGCCGTCGTCGATGCGGCGACGATGCCAGCAGCGACGAGTGTTTTGAGGAAATTCATGCTGGTCTCCATACAGGGGAGCGAAGCGCCATCCGCGCCCGATCGCGCTCCCCGTGCCGCCCCTTTAGGAGCGGACAGCTGAGCTTTTACGAAGGTTTGGTGACAGTCGGATGACAGCGTTAAGCAGCTGAAATCGCTGGAATTTAGCTCAGAGCCGCAGGCTTGCCCTGGGGGAAACAGGCGGTGAAAGTGGCGCCCTGTTTGGGCACGCTTTCGATCAAAAGCCGGCCGCGATGGCGGTTAAGAATATGTTTCACCAGCGATAATCCGAGGCCGGTGCCGCCCTGCGAGCGGCTGTCGCCGACATCGACCCGGTAGAACCGTTCGGTCAGCCGCGGCAGATGCTCCGGCGCGATGCCGGGGCCGAAATCCCGGACCAGGACCCGGATTTCCTGAGTTCCATCAGGGGCGGCGCCTGGCATCAGCGACACGATGACGCGACCGCCCGCGGCGCCGTATTTGAGCGCGTTCTCGATCAAATTCTCGAACAGGCGGAGCAGCTCCTCGCGGTCCCCCGCGATCAGTACCGGGGTCTCAGGGAGCTGGGTCTCGACCTCGACCTGGCGTTCCCGCGCCAGCGGCTCGAGCCCGTCGGCGACCTGCAAGATGATCGGCAGCAGGTCGACGAGGGTGTCGGGCCGCACATGGGCCGACAGCTCCACCCGCGACAGCGACAGCAGATCGTCGATCAGCCGCGCCATCCGGGTGGCTTGGTTGTGCATGATGCCGAGGAAGCGCTCGCGCGCCTTGGGATCGTCCTTGGCCTGCCCCTGAAGCGTGTCGATGAAGCCGGACAGTGCGGCCAGCGGCGTGCGCAGCTCGTGGCTGGCATTGGCGACGAAATCGGCCCGCATCTCCTCGACCCGACGCAGCGGCGTCTGGTCGTGAAAGGTCATCAGCATGCATTTGTCGGCGCCGCCGAAGGTGGTCGGCACCGGCACCGGCGTGATGGTCAGCTCCATCCAGCGATCGACCGGGACATGGTCGAGATAGGTCGCGCGCCGCGGCTCGGTGGTCGCGATCGACTCGCGCAGCGCCGTGATGATCTCGGGCGAGCGCAGCGCGAACTGAGCGAGCTCATTTCGGCGCAGCGCCGGCGCGAGCTGGGCGGCTGCGGCGTTGAGATGGATGACGCGGCCGGCGCGGTCGAGCAGCACCGCGGGATCGGGCATGCCGGCAACCACCGCGGCGACCGCCGCGCTCTCGACCGGGTTGACGCGGCGGGTCTCTTCGCGCGAGGCGGCAGTATCGTGCAGGCGCCACGGGATCAGCGCTGCGGCCGCGACGCAGAAGAACACCGCAATCGCATGCAGTGCCGACAATTCGCCCAGCGAGACCACCACCGACAGCGCCAGCGCCGCGGCGATCAGGATGACGGTCGAGTGCCGCAGCCGGTCGGACCAGGGCTGGGAGGAGGGAGAAGATGGGGCGTCGATCGCCATCGGGGCGGGCTTCTCCAAAGGACGTTGCGCCGGTCAGGCGCCGCTGTCGCTGCGCTTTCTCACGTAAGCGGCTTTAGGCGCGGGCCCGGGGTCGAGCTTGAGCGCCGCCTGCTGCAGGCGCTTCGATCGTGCGCCGATGATAACTTCGCGAAACGTCAGCAAGATTACAGATATGACGAAAGGGGACAGATAATAGAGGACGCGGAACAGCAGCATCCCGCCCAGCAGCTCCTCGCGGTCCATCTGCCAGAGCCCGACCAGCATGGCCGCGTCGAACACGCCAAGGCCTCCGGGCGAATGGCTGGCAAAGCCGAGCAGCGTGGCCGAGACGAAGATCACCGCGACCACCACGAAGCCGAGATTGGGCTCGTCCGGGACCAGCACGTACATCGCCAGCGCGCAGAAGCCGAGATCGATGATGCCGATCGCGATCTGGAGCAGCGTCAGCGGGCCGCCCGGCAGCATCACGGTCCAGGGCCCGCGGCCGACCATCCGGGGCTGGGTCCAGACCCAGACCACGTAGGCGACCAGCCCGACGATGATCATCATCGCCAGCATCCGGTTCAGCCACGGCGGAAGCATGTCGATCGAGGCCGCGGCCTCCGGATGATAGGAGATGCCGAGGCCCAGCACCGCGGCATTGCCGAGCCAGAAGGTCAGGCCGGCGAGGAAGCAGATCTTTGCGACGTCGATCGCGTTCAGGCCGTAGGCGGAATAGATGCGGTAGCGCACCGCGCCGCCGGTGAAGACGCTGGCGCCGACATTGTGGCCGATCGAATAGCTGGTGAAGGCGGCGAGCGCGTTGATGCGATAGGGGACGTGGGCGTGGCCGATCGCGCGCACGGCGAACAGGTCGTAGAAGGTCAGCGTGAAATAGCCCGCGGCGACGAACAAAGCCGCCAGCGCAATCTGGCTCGGCTCGGTGCTCTTGATCGCTTCGAGGACTTCGTTGACATCGATGCCGCGCAGCATGTGGTAGAGCACATAGCAAGCGATGCCGATGACAGCGACGCTGATCACAACTCCAAGCTTATGCAGGATTTGCTTCTGGCGCAGAAACGTCATCGCTCTGCGTATGGCTTCCAGCATCTAGACCTCGAACAACGCTTCAGCGGCCGGGGTGGCCAGCGAACAGGCGGACGACGCACGGGCACTCGACGAATCCTCGTCAGCGGCTCCGGCATCGCGCATGCCCCCTGCCCCTCCACTAGCGCGTTTTGGGGCGGAGTGGAATTCGACAATTCGAACAAAAAGTCGTGGCTTCAAGGTTTTAGGCAGGTTGCGGGCTCCTGATGCACGGTTTGGCGCTTTCGGCGGCAAGCCTGACGCGAATCTCCATGGCAATCCTGCGCAGACGCCATGAAGTTTTGATGATTTCGGCCGTACAATGTTCCGTCGCGGCTTAAGTCGAAATCAATCTATGGGCGGGATTCCGCTGTTGAAAGAGGGTCGCTCCGCGCGCGGCCGCTGCGGCGCGCACGATTACGTGGCCGACGGCTCGCGCTCGATCATCCGGTTGCACTGCGACATCACAGACGTCATCGCGGCCGCCGGCCAGCGGCCGCGATGAGCATGTCGTTCGGAGGTAGCGTTCTGCTCAGGCCGCAAGCTGCGGGCGCACCGCCTCGATGCCCGCGATCCAGCCGGCCACGGAGCGCCCGATCGCCTCGGGGTGATCCTCCTGGAGGAAATGCAGGCCGGCGCCGAGACGAACCAGCGCGCAGTGCTTCAGGGAGGCTGCAAACCGTTCGGCAAATTCCGGTGCGACCAGAGCTCCGGGCTCGCCGGTGAACAGGAGCTTTGGATAGGACGACGCGGCCAGCGCTGCATGCGCGGACTGGAGCGCCTCATAGACGTCAGCAGGCTCGCCTCCGATCGGCAGTTCGCGCGGAAGCGCAAGTACGGGCCGGCGGCTCTCCGGCGTCGGGAACGGCGTGCGATAGGGCGCCATCTCGTCCTCGCTGAGCTTGCGCACGATGCCGCCCGGCAGCACGCGCTCGACGAAGGCATTCGCCTCGAGGATCATCGCCTCGCCCTCGCCCGGCGTCCTGAATTTACGGAAGGCCGCCCGCGCCGCCTCGGCATGCTCCTGCTCTTCGGCAACCTCGGTGTCGTGGAAGTCCTGCCAGGTCGGCATCGGACGGATGAACTCCATGAAAGCGAGGCCGCGCACAAAATCCGGGCGGCGCTCCGCAAGATGAAATGCGAGCGCCGTGCCCCAATCCTGCGCGACCAGATAGGCCGACGTAAGGCCGCGCTGTTCGATGAAGGCATCGACATAGCGGACGTGGTCGAAGAAGCGGTAGTCGATGTCGGGCTTGTCGGACTGACCGAAGCCGATGTTGTCGGGCGCGAGGCAATGCGCGACCGGTGACACCAAGGGCATGATGTTGCGCCAGATGTACGAGGAAGTCGGATTGCCGTGCAGGAAGAGCGCGACCGGCGCGTTCTGCGCGCCTGCCTCACGATAGGCCATGCTGCTTCCGAGGACGGACGCTTTGCGAATCTTGATCTCGATCTGCTTGGTCATGTCAGCTCCTTGAACACGGTTTGGAATGCGATGGTCTTGAAACGTTCGAGCGCTTTGGGATTGCGGTCGACCTTCATGCGCAGGATCGCGCCCTGCCAGGACGCGAGCAGGAAGTCGGCGAGCTCCTCAGGCTCGAAATCGGAGGCAATCTCGCCGCTGGTTTGGGCATCCCTGATGCAGGCGGCGAACGGCATGCGCCATTCAGCAAAGATGGCCGCGAGGCGCCCGCGCAGCATCTCGCTGCTGCCGGTCGCCTCCAGACTGAGATCGCCAATCAGGCAGCCGCGGCCGTAGCCGTCCGCTTCGAGCCGGCCAGTGATGATGTCCAGGTAGCGCTTCAGCCGCGCCCGCGGGGTCAGCGAGGTGTCGTCGAGCGCCTCGGCGACCAGCGCCCTTGTGATCTCGAAGTAGCGGTCGAGCACCTCGGAGGCGAATGCTTCCTTTGAGCGGAAATGATTGGTGAAGGACCCCTGCGGCGCGCCCGCAGCAGTGGTGACGTCGCGCACGCTGGTGCCGTGATAGCCGGTCCGAAACATGACCTTCAGGCCGGCGTCGAGAATGGCGTCTTTGAGTGAGGGCTTTGGCATGGCGTTATAATACGTACGTACGTATTGATGTCAAGCGCCACATCCTCGCCCTTGAAATCTGATGGCGGAGCAGGTGATGAGCGCGATAGCGGGCGCGCGTTTGCCTCTCAGCTCAGCCGCTCAGGCCGGCGGCATGCTGCGCGCGACCACCCGATCGCGCAGCCAGGCGCCAATGGCGCCGCCGACGAGATAGCAGGCGAACATGATCAGGCCGAGGTCGAGCCAGTAGCCGAAGCGGCCGGGGACCACATGCGCGAACGAGGCCGCGACCAGGCCGGCAACAAACACGGCGAGCCAGCGCGCGGTCACCTTCGAGGTGCCGTTGCCGCGTTGGACCACCGAGATCCAGCCCATGCAGAAGCCGAGTAGCAGCGAGCCGATCAGCCAGCCCAGATGGAACGAGACGAGATAGGGCATCGTCACCTCACCAGAAATTCGATGCGGCGGTTCTGCGCCTTGGCGTCTTCGCTGTCATTACCGGCGACCGGCTGCGTGCTGCCGTAGCCGACCGCGGTGAAGCGGCTGGCAGGCAGGCCAGCCTTGACCAGATAGTCGATCACCGCCTGCGCGCGCTTCTCCGAGAGTGCCTGGTTGAAGGAATCCTCGCCGTCGGCATCGGTATGCCCGGCGACCTCGATATTTGTGGTGGGACAGCGCAATGCCGTCTCGATCAGATGATCGAGAATGCCGGCGGAATCCGGATCGATCTCGGCGCGCTTCGCCCCGAAGCGAATCTTGGCCTTGGCCAAAAGCTCGGAGAACAATTGCTGGCACACGGTGCCGTCGACCGGCCCGGCCGCGGGTTTCACCGTGATTTCCGGCTTGTACTGCCAGTTTTTCGGAAAATCCTTGCCGAGGCTTGCGCGGATGTCGTTGGCGGCACCTTCATAGAGCGCATCGCCCGACAGCTTCACCTCGCGGTCGGACACGACGAGCGTGCCGGTCGACAGTCGCGACAGCGCGCCGAGCGCCGCGACCACGGCGGGGCTGAAGGAGCCGGGCGCGCCGACGCTGGCCTTGAGATTGTCGACGATTTTTTCGTTGAAGAATTTCCGCGACGCGCTGGTGGCGATGGCCGCGTGGACATTGTTGTCGGGAACATAGCCGGTCAGCGTCACCGTCGCGGCCACCGGATCCTTGTAGGCCTGGAAGACGTAAGGCGGCGCCTTGACGTCGTTGGCGGCGATCGAAAAGCCCTCGGGCAGGTTTTTCAGCGCCGCTGCGACCGCTTCGCGGCCGCCGAGATCGCGCGCCATCCCCGACAGAGTGACTTTGGTGTCCGTGATCGTGATCTTGCCGTCCTTGAGCTTGCCGATCTGATCGAGCAGCAGCATCGCAGCCGCCTCGAACCGCGGCGGTGCACCGCGCGCCAAACCCATCTGATCGGCCACCTCGGTACCGGCGACCTCCTTGCGGGCCGCCTCAGTCAGGCGGCCCTTCATCGACGGCAGGGGCGCGGAGCCTGACAGCGTGACCCGCACCACGTCGCGTTCGGCGTTCCAGACGAAGGGCTTTGCCTCGGGCACAAGGCGGGTCCGGTCGTCGACCAGGCGCACGCCGGGCACGGTCTCGACCGCCACAACAGCGTCGCGGCGACCCTCCTCGGAAAACGCGTCCGCAGCCAGGCTGACGTCGCGGCCGTCCACCGCGATCCGGGTCTTGTCCAGAACGGTGTCCTTCAGAGCCGCCGAGCTGCGGGCGGAAAGGTCCGCCTCGACCGGCAAAGTGTTATTCCAGGCCGCAAATCCCCACATGACGGCCAGGGGGATGAGCCCCGGCCACCATTTGCTGGCCCACCTGAAAAGCTTCTGCATTCGACGACCCGAACTCTGGAACCGGAGACAAAACAAACCCTTGGCGGGCTGTCAAACCGGAAATGACGCCCTTCCGAAGGCCGGGCGTGGACAATTGGAATAACTTTTTCTTCAAGGGTTCTTCCGTAAGTTGAAGGCGGAATGCCAAAGTCCGCCAGCGGGTCATGAAACAACTCCGTAACAACGTCATCCGCGCCGGGCTGGAAGCACTCTATTTCAGCGGCGCCCACCACCTGTTGCGGCCGCTTTTGTCGGGCGTCGGCGCCATTTTCATGCTGCATCACGTGCGGCCGGCCCGCGCGGCGGCGTTCCAGCCGAACAGGCATCTCGAAGTCACCCCCGAATTCCTGCGCGCGACCCTGCGTCATCTGCGCTCGCGCGAGATCGACATCGTCAGCATGGACGAGCTGCATGAGCGGCTGGTGCGGCGCCGGTTCGACCGCCGCTTCGCCGCCTTCACGCTCGACGATGGCTATCGCGACAATCTCGATTTTGCGCTGCCGGTTCTGCGCGAATTTGACGCGCCTCTGGCGGTCTATGTCGCCAGCGATTTCGCGGAGGGCACGGGCCGGCTGTGGTGGGAGGCGCTGGAGGCCGTTATCGCCAAGACCGAGCAGATCGAGGTGACGATCGGCAATGCCGCGCTGCGGCTCGATGCGACGACGCCAGCCGCCAAGCAGGCGGCGTTCGACCGCCTGCACGACTGGTTGCGCGCGCTGCCCGGCGAGCACGATCTCAAGCGCGAGATCGAGGCGCTCTGCACGAAATACGGCGTCGACATGGCCGCGCTGTGCCGCAGCCTCTGCCTGTCCTGGGAGGAGGTGAAGACATTTGCCGCCGATCCCCTGGTCACGATCGGCGCGCATTCCGTCAGCCATTGCAATCTCGCCAAGCAAAGCGAAGCGATCGCCACGCAGGAGATGGCCGTGAGCCGCGCGCGAATCGAGCAGGCGCTGGGCCGCAACGTTCAACATCTGGCCTATCCCTATGGCGATCGCGAGGCGGCGGGCGAGCGTGAATTCGTGCTCGCTGCATCCGCCGGCTTCAAGACCGCGGTGACGACGCGGCCCGGCATGCTGTTCGCCGAAAACGCCGGCCACATGACGGCGCTGCCACGGGTCTCGCTCAACGGCAATTACCAGGACACGCGGATTCTGCCGGTGCTGACCTCGGGCGCTGCGACCGCGATGTGGAACGGCTTCCGCAGGATCGCGGCGGCGTAGTTTCGAATCTCCTCTGTCGTCCCGAATTCAGCCGTCGTCCTGGCGAAAGCCAGGACCCATTGCCACCGCTGTCCATTTTGCGACGCGCTCGGGCCACAGCTCATTCAAACAACTCTATCCTGGGGTAATGGGTCCTGGCTTTCGCCAGGACGACGATGCGGCGCCTTCCTTGACTCCCCTCCCCACCCCGCCCACAACCGGCGCAAACAAAGGGAGGCACCATGTTCAACGATCTGTTCTCGCTCAAAGGCCGCGTCGCACTGGTGACCGGCGGTTCGCGCGGCATCGGCAAGATGATCGCGGCGGGATTTCTCAGCGCGGGGGCCGCGAAGGTCTATATCACCGCGCGCAAGGCCGGGCCTTGCGAAGCCACCGCGAACGAGCTGTCAGGCCGATATGACGGTGAGTGCATCGCGCTGCCGATCGACATCTCGACCGTCGACGGCTGCGACAGGCTCGCTGGCGAAATCATCAAGCTGGAGCCGAAGCTCGACATCCTCGTCAACAATGCAGGGGCTGCCTGGGGCGCGGAGTTCGACGAATTCCCCGAAAGCGGCTGGGACAAGGTGATGGACCTCAACGTCAAGTCGCTGTTCTTCCTGACCAAGGCGCTGGCCAAGCCGCTGCGCGCGGCGGCTTCGCATGAGCGGCCCGCCAAGGTCATCAACATCGCCTCGGTTGACGGCATCTTCGTCAATCCCGGCGAGACCTACTCCTATGCCGCGAGCAAGGCCGCGGTGATCCATTTGACGCGGCGCATGGCGACGAAACTGATCAAGGACAACATCAATGTCACCGCGATCGCGCCCGGCGCGTTCAAGTCAGACATGAACCGGGCTGCGCGCGACCATTCGGAGGATGTCGCCAAGCGCATTCCGGCGCGGCGAATCGGAACCGACGAGGACATGGCCGGCGTGGCGATCTATCTCGCCTCGCGCGCGGGTGACTACGTGGTCGGCAACACCATCGCGGTGGATGGCGGCGTGGTGTACGCGAACGCGGGGCTGGAGATCGCGGGGTAGGGGCTCGAGCCCGCCGCGCGGACAGTGCGCTCCCTCGCCCCGTTCTTACGGGGAGAGGGAGCGCACTGTCCGCGCGTGAGATTGTCGCCGCACCTGTACCCCCTCACCCGGATCGCAAGAGCGATCCGACCTCTCCCCGCAAGCGAGGAGAGGTGAAGAAGATACCTACGACTCGATCCTCACATACTCGAAATCGCCGGGCTTGTTGTCGATGCCGACTTTCGGCGGCGAGATCCAGGAGGCGAACTGGCCGGTCTCGGTGACGGGCTGCATCAGCGAGGTGATGAAGTCGCCGTCGGCGGTCGATGGCAGCCATTCGTCCTTGCGCTTCGCCCAGGTGGCGTCGTCGATCAACAGACCATCCGGCGTCGCGTGGATGCCCTTGAACTCGCCGATATGGCGATGGAAGGCGACGTTGGGCAGCTTGAGCTGAAACTGGTAGCCCGCGGTCGAGATCACCTTGTTCCAGCGCAGCATGCCCTTGACGCAATCCTGGCTGTAGTCGTCGCGCAGGCGCATGTTGAGCGCGGTGAGCGCCGGCTCGTCCACCAGCTTGATCTCGCCGTCGATGAACTTCAGCACCGGATAGGTGGCGTTCTTGAGCTGATGATCGTCGTCGATCTGGGTCTCGTGATAGCGGCCCTTGATGCCGGTGTTGAAGGCGTTCGCCGCGTTGGTGGAGACTTCCGAGCCAAACAGATCGAGCGACAGCGTATAGTGCAGGTTCAGCTTCTTCTGGATGGTCGGCAGGTCGATCACGCCGAGCGCGCGGACCTTCGCGATGTCGGTGGGATCGGTGATGCCGGCTTCGCGCATCGCATCGCAGGTGCGCTGCACGACGCGGGTGATGCCGGTCTCGCCGACGAACATGTGGTGCGCTTCTTCCGTCAGCATGAAGCGGCAGGTGCGTGACAAGGGATCGAAGCCGGACTGCGCCAGCGAATGCAGCTGCATCTTGCCGTCGCGGTCGGTGAAATAGGTGAACATGAAGAAGGACAGCCAGTCCGGGGTCGCCTCGTTGAAGGCGCCCAGCATGCGCGGCGAGTCAGCGTCACCCGAGCGGCGGCGCAACAAATCGTCAGCCTCTTCACGTCCGTCGCGCCCGAAGTACTTCTGCAGCAGGTACACCATCGCCCAGAGGTGACGGCCTTCCTCGACATTGACCTGGAACAGATTGCGCATGTCGTACAGCGAGGGCGCGGTCTTGCCGAGGTGGCGTTGCTGCTCGACGGAGGCAGGCTCGGTGTCGCCCTGGATCACGATCAGACGGCGCAGCATGGCGCGATATTCACCCGGGACTTCCTGCCAGGCCGGCTCGCCAAAATGCTCGCCGAACGGCACGACCCGGTTCTCTTCCTGGGGAGCAAGGAGAATGCCCCAGCGATACTCGGGCATCCGCACGTAATCGAACTTGGCCCAGCCGCGCGGATCGACCGAATAGGCGGTGCGCAAGTACACCAGCGATTCCTGGAAGCCTTCCGGCCCCATGTCTTTCCACCAGTCCATGTAGCCGGGATGCCAGCCCTCCAGCGCTTTGAGCACCTGGCGGTCTTCGGCGAGATTGACGTTGTTCGGAATCTTGGTCGAGTAGTCGACGTTCATGATGTTCATGTTCATGGCCGTGCTCCTTGGTCTGTCTTCTGTCCCGGACGCTGCGCAGCGCGAAGCGGTGCGCTGCAGAGCCGGGACCCATTGTTCGGTCCACATGGGTCCCGGTTCTGCGCAGCGTCACCATAGCGCGTTGAAGACGCGCGTTGCGCTTTTGGTGCCGCAGCGCGCCCGGGACACGAGAATCGTTACACCCGCGTCATATCGAATTTCGGCTTCTGGCCGCTGCCGTAGCGGCGCAGCGCGCCTTCCTCGCCGACCGCGTTCGGGCGCTGGAAGATCCAGTTCTGCCACGCGGTGAGGCGCGAGAAGATTTTCGATTCCATCGTCTCGGGGCCGACGAAGCGAAGGCTCGCTTCCATGCCGGTGAGGCTGTCGGGCGAGAAGCTGGCGCGCTCTTCCAGGAACACGCGAACTTCATCATCCCAGTCGATGTCGTCGAGCGCGAAGGTGACGAGGCCGAGCTCTTCGGCCTGCTCGGCGTCCAGCGCCGTTCCCATCGTGGCTTCCGCGCGTTCCACATCGGACGGATCGGCCTGGAAGCGCGACTGAAGCCGCGTCAGGCCATGACTCATCGGATACGGGCCAAAATTCATCGCTGACAGTTCGATCGACGGCGGCGGGCGGTTGTCGCCCTGGCGCGTACCGATCAGCATGTAGGAGCGGTCGGCGGCGAAGACGAATTCGGCGAGCGTGCCGGCAAAGCAGGAGCCGGGCTCGACCAGCGTCACCAGCGTCCGCGAGGTGACGTCGATGCGCTTCAAGACACGCTTCCAGTAGTGCCTGATTTCGTTGACCAGCCAGTGCGCCTTGTTGGCTTCGAGGAAGGCGTCGCAGGCGAGCACATGGGCGCGGTCGCCATGGCTTTTGAACACCAGCATGGCGATCTCGAGCTCGTTGATGCGCAGATGCAGGATGGCGTCGTCGAGTTCGCGCGCGACCTGAAGCGGCCAGAACGCGACACCCTGCGCCATCATGCCGTCGATGTCGGCGGGCGGCGCGGCTTCAGGCGCCTTGATCGAGATCGTGGCGATCCGCGCCGCGCGGTCGATATCGACCGTGACAAAGCCGTAGCGGATGCTGGTCTCGTCGATGATGCGCTTGAGCGGCGTCAGCGCGATGCCCTTGCCGCTGCCCTTGCGCTTCGAGCTGTCGGCGAATTCCCTCGCGCGCTCGGCAACCTTGCCTTCGAGCTTGCTGTTCGGCGCGATCTCGTCGACCAGGCGCCATTGCACGGCGCGCTTGCCCTTCACGCCTTCTTCGATGGTGCAGAAGAAATCGGCGTGATCGCGGCGCACCTTGCGCTTGTCGACCACACGGGTGAGGCCGCCGGTGCCCGGCAGCACCGCGAGCAGCGGCACTTCGGGCAGGGCAACGGCCGATGCGCCATCGTCGGCGAGCATGATGTAGTCGGTGGCGAGCGCGAGCTCATAGCCACCGCCGGCGGCCGAGCCGTTCACGACGGTGATGAAGCGCTGGCCGGAATTCTCCGACGAGTCTTCCATGCCATTGCGGGTCTCGTTGGTGAACTTGCAGAAATTGACCTTGTGGGCATGGGTCGAGCCCGCGAGCATGCGGATGTTGGCGCCGGCGCAGAACACCCTGTTCTTGGCCGAGCGCATCACCACGACCTTCACCTCGGGGTGCTCGAAGCGCAGGCGCTGAACCGCGTCGGCAAGCTCGATGTCGACGCCGAGATCGTAGGAATTGAGCTTGAGCAGATAGCCCTCGAACAGGCCGCCGTTCTCGTCGACGTCCATGGTCAACGTGGCGACGTCACCGTCGACCGCGAGCTTCCAGTGCCGGTAGCGGGACGGCTCGGTCTGGAAATCGATGAATGTCGCGCCGCCTGAGAGGCGTCGATCTTCCCCGGCCATGGGCCACCCTTGAGTTCGTTTTGGTTTTACCGTTAGATGCACAATAATGCATATTATTGCGCGCGTCTAGTCCTTAACGGCTCCCACATGCATTTTGTTGCATGTCATCTCGTAAGGCCGCTTCTGCAAATTGCTCAATCGCATCAAGCGTCGCTGCCGGAGCTTCGCGATGCGGAGAATGCGCCGCGCCTGAAATGACTTTCAAATCGACCGGGCAATAGCATTCTTGCTGCGCGATCTCAGCCTGACGCAGCGTCCCGTATTGGTCGTCCACGCCTTGAAGG
>NZ_VSST01000048.1 GCF_019402665.1 Bradyrhizobium canariense | reverse complement strand
CAGCGCGCCAATCTTGACGCAGCCAAGAAAACCTGACCCAACTCCTCATGCCGGCAACGACACTCCGGCCGCCTTCGTCGGAACAGGTGGCCGCCTTCGATCGGAATGCATGGTCGCGTTCAATCGGAATCCCTGGCCGCAATCCCCGGAATCCGCAATTTGGTCTCAAAATTTCATTTAATTCTGTTTCGGCGGCTTAATTTCGCCAAATTACAACGCGCTTTCTGCGCACCGGGGCAGGGGCTATTAACCCGGAGTCCTGCATGTTCAATCGAGTAGTCGTAGCTTTATTGCTCGCTTTTGCGACATCCATTTCTTGTGAAGCGCGCCCCTTGCGCGCCGCTTCGCCGCCTGAATGCAACGTGATTATGCCATGCGACTTTTCATCTTCGCTGGTGCAGGCGCAGAGATACACGAGACCGGCACCGCGCCTGCAGCGAAGCGCGGTTGCTAGCCTACGGATGTCTGTGGCCAGCTCAGGGGCCTCAAGTAGTGAGATCGTCAGCGGTCGTCCGGCCGGTTGCCCTCGATCGTTCTGCGGGTGTGGTGCGGCGATCCGAGTGTTTGGTCGGGTAGTACCGGAACTGAACCTCGCAGCCAATTGGCTGCGCTTTCCCCGCACCTCGCCAGCACCGGGAATGGTTGCCGCGCGACGTGGGCACGTCTTCGTCCTTGAACAGCACATCGCCGGTGACATCTGGAAGGCGTACGATGCCAACTCAGGTGGGCACGCAACGCGAATTCACCCGCGCTCCCTGCGAGGGTACACCATCGTCAACCCCCATGCGGCCTAGGGCCATCGCGCAGCGTTCCCATTAGATATTTCTCGCCACGTTCCGGAGCATCCGGCTCGCGGCTTCCGCTCAAAGACAGGGCCGCAGCAGTTTTCGCTGCGGCCCTGAAGTTGCAACTTGATTCTGCGCCGGCTTGTTCTCGCAGTTGGTCCCGAACACCGAGGTTGATAGGTCCGCCATCATGGGAAGCGTCAATGCAGCCTGGGCGTTCCATGAGGATCATTGGTGTCCACATCAGAGCGATAGAATTCGACGATGCGGTGCTTCATTGAGACTCGGACACGATAACCAGCGGATATCCACGCTCTCGCTTGAGGACCTGCTCTCTTCAGTGTGCTCCACCACGCAGTGAAGGTGTAAGCTGATTTCGGCAGAGGCTTCCCCAAGATCGCTTCAATTTCTGAAAAGGTCAGGCGGAGACTTTGACCGTTCTCCGTTCGCAGCCTTTCATGCAATGGCTGGTAAATCGACCTCGGCATGCGAGCACTATGTCGACAAAATGGGCCGGCTGCCCGGCATTGGAATAGCAGTCTGGTGCATGTAGAGCGCCGAGGCAAAAGGCATTATCATTCAAGTCTGCAAGACCTCGCGGAGCCTGACGCAGCGACGTCTCTTCAGTGTTCCCTTAGCTCTGGGTCTCTCAGCAGCACGTGGAGAAAGTCGCTGGCGTGGTCATAGCGTTTACGACCATTTACGATCTCGCGGGTGGGCGGCTCCAGGGTGCTGGCGATGGCTTCCGCGCCGGGTAGATCAGCTTCGTGCCACAATCGCTGTAGCAGCCGAACGGGAATGTCTTGAGCGGATCCAAACAGCTTCAACACACAGTATTCGCCATCGTGGTTGTGATCATCTTTCGCAGAAAAAGCGAATAACCCTCGAAAGGTATTACGGGAAACGGCAGGTTTTGCCATTTAACATCCCCCAACGTAAAATCGACTCGCTTTAAGTCTAGAAATCTGACGTGTTAACAAAATAAAATCCAGTGGAATTTAATCGCTTGCCTCCGAAAAAGAGGTCATCAGAACTGACGTAAATCGAAGCACCGTGCGTCACAGCTCGCGCCGTGCTGCGTCTCCGATACCTTATGCTGTTACGGGACAATCGACCTTAGCAGGCGGCCGAGTAGGATGGGCGGGCCAGGGGCTGCCCCGCAAAATTGCTACCAGACCTCGCAAGTGACTGAGACGAACCGATGTTCGCTCAACCCTCTCCCGAAGTCGCTCTCGTGCGCATGATCAGACAGGCGGTCTGGTGCTGCCCAGTGAATAGCGCGCGATAGATCTGTCCCCGATCGAGGTCAGTTCAATTTGCATCGGCTGCGGCGACCCACTCGATCGGGGTGTCGGCACCTCGCGCTCGATAGGCATTGTCTGGTCGCCATTTCATGGCTTGACGTAGGTCCATCCCTGCTCCTGCAACTGCATCACCCTAACGACGCCCGACCTCACCACTTGGGCGTGGGCAACGATCGGAATGTCTTTATTTTCGGCCTTTTGCATTTTCTCTTGCGTGTTTCCACAGGCTTTGAATGATACTTCCGGCGTGCTCAGAGCCATTTCCTCGATTCGCGCTTTCACCGGCGACGTGTCATCGCGGAGCATATGGAGGCCCGGGCCGAAGGTAATCACCTCAACTTTCACCCCTTCACCAACCTCCTTGTAGTATTGCGCGACGTTGAGTGCATTGTTCAGTGCAAGATTCATTGATGCGGAGTCGCTTGTGTTGACCTGAAGGATTAAGCGGTGCTCTTTCTTGGCAGCAGACGGTGGCGCGATGCGCGCTAGCTTAAATTGTTTTTGCGTCGCGTCCCTCACCGATGAACTCGCGTGCGTTCTTGCCGCGCTATGTGTTGAGGCGGCAGGCCAACTAGTCTGTGCCGGGAGCTGGAGAGCCTCCTGTGCCGCGGAATTATACAGCCCGACCAGGAGCGAGATGATTGTCGCGATCATCGCTGCGATAATCTTCGGAAATGTGGGCATTCTGTTGTTTCTCCAAGCAAGCTGAGGTTCATGATCAATTGTTGGGCTTCGCGATCGCGCGTGGCCATTTGCATGTTGCCGCCAATTTTGCACGCACGTTCTCGATACCATCGAGAGCGAACACTGCACCGGCGCCGGCCTCCGTCCGGCGTGACACATGCACAGAAAGTTCGCTGTGGCCGGGGATCGATTGCAAAAGGCGAACGACATCGCTTTCAAGCGCGACACCGCGCGCCGACGTGATTGTCGAGACCTGAAAAGGTGGATCATCATTGATGCGCAGGGACAGAGTGTAGTCCTCGCGGCGGCCTGACAAGCCGGCTCCATCAAGCAACACTTCGGTCAGGCCGCCGCGACACCGTATCGACAGGTTCATGGGGGCGTCGGAGCTGCCCCCTCGAGATGGTAGCGTAGCCTTGATGATCGATGAATAATCAACCGGCGAGGTGGTCTCGCTGACGATCCACGCCCCGACTCCATTTGCGGGCCGATCCGAGACGCGAACCGGCGCCATAGGGTCTTCGGCGCGTCGGGCCCGAGCGAGGTCATTTGCGATCGCGAGCGTCACGACGAGAGCGATCAGGGTGAACGTCATTGTGCCGCCTGGCTCGAACGCGGCAGACGATCGAGCCAGGCCTGCGCCGCGGGAAAGCGCGTCAGGCCAGGGACCGTCGCCGCCAAGTTGATCGACTTCCATTTCGGATCGAAACCGGGCTCCTGCAGCTTGTCGATCCGCGAGAACAGGCGGTCAACAAAGCGCGCCACACGATGAAAGCGATTGGATTTGATCGGCCAATTGAAAGCGACCAGCACGGTTGGAACGGCAATAGTTGCCACGCGTTCCCCCTGCCTGATCAAGTTCGGGTAATCAGCCGAGTCCAGCCAAGATGGCAGATAATAATCTTCGAACTTGCTCTCGTAGGGGACCGGCAGGAACTTGAAGCCGGCCTCCCAACGACCACGTATGAATGCGTCCACCGGCTTCGATGTTATGAAAACGACGGCGGCCAGCTCACCCCTGCGCATTTGTTCCATCGCAACCTGATGGGGGATGAATGCCTTATCGACCTCGATCCCAAGCCGGCTGAAAATCAGCGGGCCCGAATAAGCTGCGGCGGTACCTTGGGTGTTGAAATTGACCTTCTTTCCGACCAGATCACTCAAGCCCTGAATTTCGGGCCTGACGAATATGTGCAGTTCAGACGGAAATAGGTTGAGCACATAGGTGATCCGTCGCTGGATGTCCGGCACTTGGCTCTTGTACTCGTCAAGTGCGTCGGAATTGATGATTGCTGCATCAATGCCCCGCAAATACAGCAGCGAATTGACGTTTTCGGTCGCGCCACGGGTCACGATGGGCAGCACGTGGAGGTCCGTTCCATCATCGGCCACTCGCGCCATTTCCGCGGCAAGCCGAATGGGAGCTCCTTCCAGCAGACCTCCGGCAATTCCAACAGTCCAATCGTTCATGGCCGCAATTTCCGGCCTTGCATGATCCGCACGCGCCCGCGAAGTCTGCTGGGCCATTGCCAGGCAACAGCCCACGATCAGAAGCGGAGCGGCTATCACGATGAGGAGAAACCAAGAGCGTATTCCAACCAGCTGCTTCATCGATCCGGCTCCCCTAGGAACGTCTATTCTGTTTTGTCCGCTGGGCTCTTCACTTCAACACGTAAGTTTAAGTTTCGTCTGACAGGTCGATACATCGCACGACCATTTGTCTGACCGATGCTACTAATGACCGAGTGCGTCGAACCGCTCCTTTGCCTCCTTGACCCCTCCGGCTGCTGCTCTGGCGTAAAGCTCTCGCGCCTTGGACGTGTCGCCGCGCGTTCCGCTCGCGCCCCATTTTGCAAGCAGGCTCGGATCATATGTTTCGGCGAGCGCGAAACTTGCCGGTGCACTCCCTAATTCAGCAGCACGCTCAAGGACGATTCGCGCCGCGCCAATGTCGCCTTGTCGAAGCAATCCGGTTGCGCGACCGATCAATCGCGCGAGCTCGGCGGCTTGCTCGTTCCCGAGAACCGGCGGTGGCGCCTTCGGCTCGGCTGCTGTGACCACGAGCTCTCGCGCGGATTGCGCGGGCGGCGGCTGCGGCGATCCCACCAGCAGTGTTCGAAGCAGTTCCCTTGTTGGCGAATTGCCGGCTCCGCCTTGACCCGACACCCCGGCGGGTAGCCACGGTCCGACATTCGGGCGCGCTGCGGCAAGTTCTTGCTCATCTCGGCTGGACTGGTGGCATTCTCGCCGGAGCTGCTTTTTCAACTGTTCGGCTCGATCATCGTTTGCCGCAGCTTGCGCTTCATACGCGAACAGCTTGGAACGCGCCAACGAGAGCTCTTGCGCCAGCGCATCTGCTCTTTCGTGCTCCTCCCTTAATGAGAGTTTCAGTTTAGCCGAGGTATTCTCCGCTGTTCGCATCGTCTGCACCGTTTCTTCGGTTGCCTTCGCGATCTGCTGGGATCGGCTGTCGAGCTCGATTCGCGTCGTCGCGAGCGTCTCCTCCAGCTGTTTGGTACGATCGTGCTCCTGTCGGAGGCTTGCCTGTACCTGGGCCTCCGCTGCCTCTTTTGCACTGATCTCTGCGGCTTGTCTGATTATCTCTGCCGACTGGGTCTCCAGGTCGTGATGAGCGGCTGTCAGATTTTGCTCCAGCCGGTTTGCCCGATCTTTCTCTCGCTCGACAGCTTGTTGCAGCTCTCTCGGATCACTCTGTGCCGGGTGTTCGGGTTCGCGACCCTCGGTGCCGATTTCGCGGCTTAGCCGTGCTTGCACTTCGAGATCGTTGCGCGCCTTCGCAAGTTCCCGTTCTAGACGCTGCGTGTGCAATCGCTCTTCCCGGACCGATTGCTGCAGCTTATCGGTTTCATTCTCGGTGGCCTCCGCAATGCTGGTCCATTGCTCGCGTGCATGCTGCAATAGCCCCAGCACGGTATCCTGCTCCCGTCGGCATGTTCGAAGGTCAGCAGCAAGGGCCTGTATCCTCTCCTGTTCTGCGGCGAGCGCTTGCCGTGATCGCTCGGTATTGCTGATTGTGGCTTGTGCGAGCTTCAGGAGTGTCGTGTCGGCAGATTGTTTCAGCTGCGCCGCGCGCCACCCTCCCGAGCCGGTCTCGCCGCGCACGTGCGTCGCCATGACATGGGCGTCGCTCGCCGGGCGATTTGGCTGCTGCGCGAGAACGGGTATCGTCAAGACCGATATTACCGTCAGCACAGTCGGTGCAACCCACGCCGACCTTGTTGCGCAGGTGCGCGCACAGCTACGAACGCAATCCGAAGCAATCCACACGTCTGCGCGGCGAACGGGCGATCCAAGGCCCAACCCTGCCTGCATCGGCGCTTGTGCCCGCATCCGCGACATTAATGTGCCAATCCGTTTCTCAATTCAGTTTATCCATAGGCAAATTAAACCCATATTATCGTTTATTCAATGGTTTGTATCGTTAATTAAACTTGCGGCTGATGCGGCTGGTCGGTTGAGAAGGAGATCGTCCAATGCTCCAGCGAATCCTATCTGTGCTGGCCCTGGCCCAAGGAGGCGGCGCAGTGGCGGGCTCCGCGGGTGCCGGCACCGGGACGGGCACGTGCACGGGCAGCGCCAACACTGGCATGGGTACAAATGCGAGCAGCGCCAACCCTGGTCCATCAGCGCCTCCAGGAATGGGGACACGAGACGTTGGTATCGGTGCAAACCTGAACCGCACCAGTCAAACCAACAGCCCGGACGTTCAACGTCGAAGTCGCGGGCGGCGGCGCAGGCCAAAAGAAATGCCGGCGCTGGCCACGCTCAAAATGGTCTGCCGATCGGAGCTATTGGCACCGGCACGAGCAACGAGGAGCAGATGATCGTTGGACCGTCACCTAACCGAAAAATACCGGCAGCGAAGGTCGACGGAAATATCGCTGGAATGGTTGGTAGGGGCTCCAGCCTTTCGGACCAGGTGAGCCGGCCGCGCGCCGCACGAGCTGGGGAAAAAGTGCTGGACGCCAAAGTGCAAGTCCAACGGCGAACGACAGTTTCGCATAAGCGCATTCCCTACCCAGAAAACAGAACTCGGTAGTCTGAGCGGACCGAGCCGGGCAACCGAGCGCGCTTTGGCGTCCCTGCTCAGGTCTGCGCGCCGCCAGACGAAGGCGCCGGCAGGGCTTGGTTCTCCATGGGGCGCCCTGAAGAGAACTGACGCCCGGCACACGGCCGAGCGGGATTTGGGCTAGGCGAGGGCATTCACGCGGTTATGCGAGCGCTCGATTCCGCGGCATTCGGATCATGTCCGATCGGTCGGAGCGAGGAGCCAGCCGTGCATTGTTTGAAATGCTCGCGAAGCATGTCATTGGCCAAGTGCTCCCAGAACTCAGCTTCGGCGAGAAGCTTCCAGCTTCGATCAGGATGATGCGCAGAAGTCTGTCGGCACAGCGACGCCATCGCGCGCAAGCGGCGTACGGTCTCCATCTACTCCTCCCATTAGTTTTCCCTCACCTTATTTTCCGTTTTGCGTCATATTAATTATGATTATGCCAAATAACTAAATTTGCCTTCGATGGCGCGGCTGCCGAAACGAGTTGACGCGAACGACCTTCGCTTTGCTTTCAAATTGTCTTTCAGATGAAGCGCTGCTTCATAAAACTAAAAACAGATACAAAGTCAGGCTTAAACCAACTCAGGTGCGGGACATGATCCGCAGCATGCCGCTCGTGGATGATCTCGGTCAGAGCCGGAAAGGGACGTCGGATCCAAGTGCAGCACTTTCCTGGCACAGAGCCTTCACTCGCATCGGCCTGCCTTGAAACTCCGCTGCGCGCACGCCTCATTGGGGAGCGATCGGGCGGCTTGGAGCTGTGCCAAAGGGTTATCGGAGGCTTCAAGGTCGATCCGTGAAACGATCGTCTTCGAGTTCACTAAAATTACGCGCGCCGCTCGCCATCATTATTGAATCCGCGTGCGGCAACTCGTCCCAAACCGGCGCCTACGCATCCGTGACGCCGGCCCTAATCTCGCGCTGTCTCCGAGGCTTCGCCCTTCCGCCCTTCGCACTTGCTCTCGTAGCCTCTGCAATTGGGCAAGCAGGCTAACGAGCTCCATCGCCGTTTGACGCAGAACAGCCAAGCGGCTGCAAACCCCACTACTCACTACAATACCCCCGAAACAGGCCCTTGTAGGATAAGCGATCGGAAGTGTTAGTATGCGCCGACCCGCCGGTGTGACGCTTAACTTACGGTTCATGAGGGCGTCAGTTCGTTTTACGACGATAGGCCAAAATATTTCGCATTCCTCCAGTAAGTCCTGGCAGAAAATAGCCGCCAAGACAGGAATCTGGATGAACGCTGCGCCATGATTGAGCGCATCCAGTCCGTACCAAGACGAGTTCCCAGCCGGTGCGGCAGCCATGCCGCAACAGGTCAACTCCGCACACGCGGCGCCAAATGAGGCGGTCGGCCCAAATTCGTGTAATGCTAGTAAGTTCGGCTCCGCGTCTATACCGAAGCCCGCTACGCATCAGCACAGCGGCGCTTCCTCGAATATCTCCCTGGGCCGCACGACCGGCTCATCGACCCAGGCCTCGCGAGCGAACCAGTTGTGATTGGCGCGACAGACCGGGCAACGAGTATTGCCATAAAACACAACGCTCCGCAGGAAAGCCTCACGGTCCGACCTAATACCGGTAGGAATCGCGCGACCGGTTTGCGGACATTTGACCATGATCATTCCCATGCGAGCCTCCCTAGGAAATTATTCGTTGTTGAACGAAAGAGAACCGGCCGGCTGGAGTGCGTCGTCATCTCAGTGCGGGTTACTTGGGGGGCATCGCACACTGGGAGTGCTTGTTCGAGCAGGGCGGGTTGCTCGTGACGACGTTTTTCCAACCGGCCGGATCGCTGCTTGAGCGATTCCTTGGACGCCGCCGCTCTTTGGCTCGGCAGCGCGGGCGTTGATTATGCGTTTCTCGAAAGCTCCTGGGGCGTCACCGAAAATGGGCCAATCTGAGCGGGTGGGAGTTTTGCGCGTGCTATGCCGCTCGCGACGAAGACGATCATGTCGCCCGTGATGGGCAAATTGGCTAATTCGATCACCGGTTTCACTCCACTCTCGTCAGCGAAATATTCTTCGTTAGAAGTTAATCCTGCAAATTAAGCCTTGCGCTGTCGGTCCGGTTTGCGACTCTCGTCAAGTTTTATTTTTTCTGTCCTGCACACAGGAGGCCAAGATCATCGCGGCGATTTCTGTGACGCTGTTCTCGGTCGGCTGTTATTTCGATGCAGGGCCCGCTTCTTGGTATTTGAATGGTTGCATCCGGTTCAAACATGAAATAAATATTGATTGTATTGAGATCATATAAATCTCGTTGTTAATTGTTGTCAATGACGTAAGCTGTTTTCGTCATTTTTTTGGTCGGAGGAGACGATGCGGGAATCAGTCCAGAAGAAGCGCAACTCCACCTCGGCTGCGAAGCAGTTGGCTCAAATGCGCGAGAAACTAGCGAGCATCAGCGAGAGGGAGCGCGTTCTACGAGAGCGGAGTGCTGCTCGCGAAGTTTACCGCTATCTGCTGGACTCTCACCGCTTGACCGCGCCGGCGACCTTTCTCGGAGGACAAGTGTTGAATATTTCTCCATCTGGGGTGAACGAGGGGGGTCAGCTGGCGGCGTGACCCGGGGCCGTATGGTCATTCGAAACGAAGCTCAGTCAGGCGATGTGCATCCGCACTGAATGTGGATTTGCGCCGCTGCTGCACGGCGATCAAGCCGAATTTCCTCGGCAACTGCAGCTCGTTCGACCGCGCCGCGGACAGTACATTGCAGGATATTCTCGCCACCCCGTCGACACGGCGGCGAGACAGACATCGTTGATATCGGGCATAGCCGTGCTGGAAAAAACATCGGCAGAGATGGTGTTGAGACCCGCCGCGGGTGCAGTCTTCGCGCTGTTGGAAGGTCGATTGGTGCTTTTTAGCGAGACAAGGCAGAAGCTCTATGAGTTGGACCAGCTAGGGGCATTCATTTGGTGCAAGTTGGCACAAGGCGCTTCTTTGGAAGACGTCCATCAGGAGCTCGGGCAGCTAGGCGTTGGCGAGCGCACAGCGCGTGAGTTCACGTGGCAGGCGATGAACGTCTGGATCGATCGAGGGGTGCTCGATCTGGACTGGCGAATGTCGGCCGATTGTGCCTTCTCAACGGTTCTTGGTCAGCGCAGGATCAGCGTCCGGGCTGCAAATCGGGACCTCTCGCAACAGTTGATTTCGCTGTTTTGTGTTACGGACGACAGCGGCGAGGGCGAGGAGGAGGATATTGCGATCGAGACAATGATGCTCGGCGATCGGGTATTCTTCCGCGGGAATGACGCGAGCATCCAAAGATGTGAAGCCGCAGCTCTGGCCCCTACAATCAAAGCTCACATCACCGAGCGACTTATCCGAAGCAATCAGTGGGCTTTCGCGCTCCACGCCGCTTCTCTTGCAAAGCGCGGCAGGGGCTTGCTGCTGTGCGGCCAACCGGGAGCCGGCAAGTCGACGCTGGCGCTAGAACTGGTAGACGCTGGATTTCAGTATGCCGGCGATGATGTTGCGCTGATTGGGGCTGACGGAACGATCTGCGGCATCCCATTTGCCCTCACCCTCAAGCAGGGATCGTGGCGGTTGCTATCCCGACTGTATGGCGATTGGAACGACGTGACGCACCGCCGGTCCGATGGCGCCGAAGTGCGGTATTTGCCGATTCCGGATGCGCACAATGGGAGCCTCTCTGCCAACTGGATCATCTTTCTGAACCGGGTTGCAAGCGGCCCCGTCGAGCTGACCCCTCTGGATCAGCTTGATTCGATCAAGCGGCTGATTGAGGGCGCTTTTGCCGCAGACGGGAAGCTGTCGCAGTCCGGCTTTTTCGCTTTGAAGCGGATTGTTGCGGGCGCACGATCATTCCAACTTGCCTATTCGGAATCGGCGCAGGCTCGAGAGCTGTTGATGGACTTGTGCAATGACAAGGCATAGTGCGGCACTGACAAGCCTTTGCAATTGCTTGCGAAGCTTGCCGCCCGTCGAAGTGGACTGGACCTCCGTAATCGGGCTCGCAAACCAGACGTTGACGACGCCTGCGCTCATTGACTTCGTCGATGAATTTGCATCGGTGCTGCCGGACGACGTGTGCACATATATCCGCCAGATCCATCGCCGAAACGTGCTGCGCAACGACCGGTTGGCCGCTCAATTGGAAGAGGCTGTCATTGCGATGAACAGCCAGGGAGTTACCCCGGTGTTGCTCAAAGGTGCGGCAACGCTAGCCACAGCACCTGTCGAGCGGCGAGGAGTTCGGCTGATGTCCGATCTGGACATCATGGTCGTGCCGGACGAAGCTGAAAGGGCGGTCGCCGCTCTGGGTGCAATTGGCTATGAAATTCACGATCAAGCACGGCCCGAAAGCGGGAAGTGGTATGTCGAGCTAAGTCGATCGCGGGATGTCGGAACCATCGATCTGCAGCGGACCGCCCCAGGCCCCGCGCACCTCTATGCTGGCTCTGGACATGCTCTGAACCATTGCGTCCCCGCGCCACTGGGGCGGGGACGCGTGTACGTCCCGACGCCCACTTATCGAGCGCTGATGTTGATCATCCACGATCAGTTTCAAGACTACGGCTACTGGCTTGGCGAACTCGATCTGCGACATCTGGTTGAGTTGCGCGACTTGAATGATTCCGAAGGGCTGGACTGGCAAGAACTTGCCTCTCATGTCTCGGGCGAACTGATGAAAAACGCGGTCGAAACCCAACTGCTCGCCCTTGCTGCGCTGCTTGGGGTCGATATCCCGCGCTCAATGCGCACCCGGCTGATTCCTCGTCTGCAGTTCATGCGACAATTAATGCAAGCGCGCTTTCCGGCCACACGTGTGCCGTTCCTCGCAATGACGGTCCTGGACCTCAGAAACTACCGGCGGGAGGCGACCTCTGGTTGCACGCAAACCGGCATGCGCCGGCCTGGATTGTGGTCCGTGCCAAGAACGGATACCTTACAGTTCCTGTTGAGGGCCGCCACCGCCGTTCGTGTCGGAAAGGTGTAAAGCCAGCAACGCTCGCACGCCTTCAAGGCCAAACAGTTTTAGCAAACGACATGTCTGCAGTTGCGCGGAGTTAATGCCCTTGTCCACCGGCATTCCGATCGGACGACGCATCGTTCTCGCGAATCCTGAACTCTTCGAGCGTGTGCCCCGATTGGAGCGCGGCAACTAGCCAGCGCGGCTGTTTACCACGCCCCGACCAAGTCTCAGTCGGGCGGAGTGGATTGAAGTATTTTGGCACGACTTTCGGGTATTTGCGGCGCGGCGGCTCGCTCGTTCCAGCGTTGGCGGCCCGGCGTTCAGCTTCACCGAATTGATCCGGCTGGTTGAGTTGCGCAAGACGCTTTTCGAGCTCTCGCTTCTCGACTGTGATCTTTTCGGCAAGTATCTTTGTTAGCTCTTCGTGAAGGAGCCAAAGTTCCTCAAAGTCCATGGCTTCGAGATCTTGCCGACGCATAGCATTCTCGTCACCGTTCGACTGACTCCTGATCCATCTGTCATCCTCAGCTTTCGAGCAATTATTGCCCCAGCACCCGAATCAACGATGGACCAAAGTCAGTGTTTCAAATCGACGCGACAATGAATAAATAATATATTATTTAATTGATTGTGGCGAGGGTTATTTTATTAATGGGGATAGGCAGATCAATGACTTGCCGCAGAGCAAGAAACGGGAAGATCTCGATCGAGTTCCTCTTGGCGGCACAGTCGGAGCATCTTCCCCCGGCTTTACCCTCGGACATTCGGGACCTGGAGCTCAAATCGAGCATGGGCGGTTTGGGGTGACGGACATTGAGTTGGTTGGCGCCCGCTTGCGCATATCCGAAGGCGTTCGAGAACGAAATTGCCCAAAACGAGGGGCCGCCTACGCGCCAACCATATTCATCGAGAATATTGTGGTGCAGATGACTTGTACCGGCGCTCGATGTGATCCCGTCACATCGGTTCGCTTGAATGGTCCCACGGCTGCCCGCTGGACGTGTGAAATTTACCCGTTCCGCAATTAAATTATGCGGATAGCCCATTGTTTCGGCTTGATTGATTGTTGCGACGCAGTTATCTGGGATGCGGATTTAAGTACGGTTCCATACATTTTGTTGGGTAAATCGAGTTCACCATCTTGATTAATGTCGATTCGGGGCATATTAAGTTTGGCGCAACTACAGGGTGCGAGCATGCCAGCTAAGAAACTCGAGTTAGAATCAATGTCCCTTGACGATCTCTGGTCGCTTCATGAGGAAATTAGCGGGATCTTATCGGACCGGATTAAGGCAGAAAAGCACGAACTGGAGAAGCGCTTGGCGGTTCTCGGGGGCGGGGTGGCTGTTTTGGCGGACTCAAGCGGACCGGGAGTGTCTCCGACTGTCAAGGCGAGACGCAAATATCCGCGTGTGCTGCCGAAATACCGGAACCCCCAGACCTCCGAGACCTGGTCGGGGCGCGGCAAGCGGCCGCGGTGGTTGGTTGCTGCCGTGAAGTCTGGCCGGAGAATTGAGGACTTTCGCATAGGAGATGCAAGTCCGAAGCTTCGTCAGCGCGCGTAACCTGATCTGCACTGTTCGACGGGGTGGCTGGGGTTAAATGGCCGCCGCAGTGCACGTGATCCTGTGGGCCTAATAGGCGTTGCGTCCCCGCAGCACTTCGAGGGGAGTTCGCAGCAGGATTACGAGATCAAGCCGAAGGCTCCAGTTGTCGATGTACCAGAGATCGTATTGTACGCGTGTTTCGACCGTAATGGCTGTGGGGGTTGGACCGCGGCAGCCATGGACTTGGGCCCATCCGGTCAGTCCTGGCCTGACCCTGCGGCGTAGGGCGTAGTTCCGCACGAGCTTGTCAAATTCTCCGTCATGAGCCAGGGCATGAGGACGCGGACCTACCAGCGACATGCTGCCGTCGAGAACATTTAACAGCTGTGGCAGTTCATCGAAGCTTGTCCGACGCAGCCATTTGCCGACGCGGGTAACGCGTCGGTCGAGGCGATGGGCCTGAAGGATCGCGGGTCCGTCCTCGAGTACATGCATCGTCCGGAATTTGCGGATCAGGAAGATCCGGCCATTAAAACCACAGCGTTGTTGTCGAAAGAATATGGGGCCGGGCGAGTCCAGCTTGATTGCAAGTGCGGCCAGCACAAGCAGCGGGGCAAATATCGTCAAGGCGAGCGCGGCGCCGAAAAGATCAATGATTCGTTTGGTCGCACAGTCCAGCTGCGTAAGCGGCCCACGCTGGAGTTCAACGCAAACCGCACTTCCAAGGCTTCGCGTTGGGTGTCGAAGCAATTCGGAGGTCGTACCGACTGGCACGAACACAACCGGCAGCGGCAACACCCGTAAGTCGGCAACGAAGGCCCGAAGTTCGGGCCATCGCTCCGGGTTCGCTTCCACCACCACTTGGTCGAGCTCGGAGCTGCGAATGTAGTCGATCATGCGAGCCGTGAGCCGCCTTCGACAGGCAGGACTGAAGCCGATTGGGGGCAAGCTGAACCGGCCTCGGACACAATAGCCATGCATCGCCAGCGTTTCAGACAGTCCGGCGTTTTTCGATAGCGGCTGGTCGCTGACCAGAACAATGTTTGTGCTGGCGAATTTTCTGCCGCTCAAGCCCTTCCCGAGAAGCGCTCTCACTCCCCACCGCTCGGCCATAAGCAAGCCCAGGCCCAGGACAGCGAAAAGTGTGCCCGCTTGGTGAGAAAAGCCCGAACCAATTGCAAAGCCGTACCCGGCCCATATCGGGAACAACAATGACGCCCATGCAATCCAGACGGCGCGCATTTGACTTCGCAGGACGAGAAGCTCGGCTGGCCGATAAAGGCCGTGCGTCTTCAATAGGCAAACGAGACATGTTGCGCTGACTAGCGCCAGGCCAAGTGCGTTGCTTAAGTCGCCTGCAGCCCACCCATTCCAAGCCTGGCACAGCCAAGTCGAAAGAACGCTCGCTAAAAGAATGGTCGCGATATCCGCGCAGAGCGCCACGTATTCGATCGAGTCGTAACGGAGGGGCCATTTGTGCTGGCGGGATACGGACGGGTCCTGGCCGATACGGTCCGTATCTTCCTGATCAGGGAAATGTCGGTTTATGAAATTCATAGCGGCGGCACTCGGAAATAAGTAGTTAATTTATTATTAAGTTATTAATTGGATCAAGTTAAAAATGCGTCGCTGCGAATATTAATGCAGGATGCCTGCCCAGACAGAGCTCATGCGACCTATCCCGCTCCACATGCCGGATTATTCTCGGTAAGGGAGGCGGCCGCGTTAGGGACGCCGTACGCGCATGCTCTGCAGGTAGCCCGGATCCAGCTCGGAAATGAGATTGTCGGCAAAGGCCTTTCCGTCAACCGAGGCCGATTGATAGGCGGCCGTGATGGCCGGCTTGAGACCAGGTCGGGTCGTGAGGGCTATCTTGACGTCACGCTTTATCAGATCGCGCAGTTCGGGCTCGCTTACCGCGGCGCTCGTGCCGAGAGCGATGGATAGTCGCAGCGGCAGCAGGTCGAGGTCATTTGGTGCCGTGTAGTATGACAACTTCAGGAGGGCCACGACATCATACCCGGTCGACTTGTACTCCTTCGACATGGCTGCAAGCATGAGCCATAGATCGCCCCGCAACGGCGAGTAACGCAATGCGTCCGCAAAGATCTGCGAGGCAGATGCACTACAATGCCAACTGGAATTTGCAGCCTCCGGCGTCTTCAGTTGCGCAAATTTCCATCCCGAGCATCCGATCGACATCGCCTCGGACTTCTTGCCCCTCGACGCATCGCTGGTGCTGGTTGCTTCGATCGGAAAGGCACCACCAAAATGCCAGCGGTTTGATAGAATCCACGCCGTTTGAGTGGCCAACACCACTCCGATCGACACCAGTGCAGCCCGGGTCCATATGCCCTCGCCGAATATTGTGAGAGCTTGCCAATCTTTCACAGATCGATCAGGGAGCCTATCCGAAAGCTCTCGGGCATGCAGGGAGCCGGCATTATGAGGCGCACTCGGGAGGCTCTGGGCGAAAGCCATTCCATAAAGTGCCGCGACCAGGAACGAGGAGGCCAAATCAGTCGCGCCGCCCTCTGCAAGCGCCAATATCGGCAGTGACACCGAAGTGGCGGCGCCCACGGCTGCGTATATGTAATCAGAACGCCGCGACAGAGATCGTTTGAACAGGATGAAGGCAACCAGCATGAAAACGGCCATTAGCCCATAAAGGAACGGCCGACCCATCCCGACCGCAATTGCGGCGGCTACCGTCGGCCGTTCGCGCATTGCGCTCATGCCAATGTCTCGATAAATCGGCAGAAGTGCCTGAAATGCGCCCGCACCGGATCCGGTGGGACCGGTATCTTGCAGCATCCTTTCAGTCGCGGTCTGGTTCTGGGTCGACAAGGCGATGAGTACGTCGGTATCTCTCTTGATTGGAATGACTGTGTAGCTTGCGAGAAGAATGACTGCAGCGGTGGCGAGAACACCGGCTGTTCCCCAGACACCGAAGAACCATTTGCGGATAGAGTACACGGCGACCAGGGTTCCAGCTCCGATGAGAGTAGCCACGGCGATCGCGGCATCGGAGGAAGCAAGGATCGCCGCCGTGCAGACAGCCAATGAAAGAATAGCGCCTGTCAGAGTGATGATTGCGCCAACGGCGGAACGTCGCGGCTGCGGGCGGCGCAGCAACTGATCGGCCGCACGAATGGCAATCCCGGCGGCGAGGAGGGCCCCGAGTACGGCTGCGACGGAGCCATTCGTCTGAGTGCGAGACTGCTCGCCCGCAGACGTGATAGCGAAACTGCTAATTGCTCTCGAGACCAGAAATGCTGAAACGAAGGCGCCGATTGATGTGAAGACATACAGGAAGTGCGCCGCGCGTTCTCGATCCAGAGCAACGAGTGCGGTGATGAGCGCGGCAGCGATGACAGCGATATACTGAGCGAGCGACAGCATAGTTGCGTGGACGTCCACCGTGAGTCGAGCAGCAAGTGGTTCGTTCAAGGCCGCCGCCGCGGTTGCCCAGATCGGATTACCAAACTCGCGCACTGGGATCGGAATGACCTGAAGAATCATCCAGAGCGCCGGCGCGGCGAGGGTGATGATGAACACGGGTCGCAGCAGCCTTGCTAACTGGGTCAGCGCGGGAGCTGGTATCAAGATAGCGATCGCGAACATGGCCACCGCCAGAATGGCCGATACAGCTCCCAAAATCTGTAAGGGTCCAACCATTGCGAATGTGGAAGCGGTGGCTACGAACGCGGAGAACATGGGGCGGCGCTCAAACACGTGGTGGGTCGCAAGCTCCGGCAGTCGGCTCTGGATGAAGCGTCGAAAGAAAGGCCGGTCTCAAGAGTCGGAAAAACCATAGCGGGTATAGTGGCTGTTGCTGTAGTAGTCGCTTCGGTAAGCATCGTATCGGGCCATTGCCCTGATGTCAGTCTTATTAAGGACTGCGCCGAGCAGTGAATCCGAGATAGTTGGCGCTGTGTGCAGCGCGTGTTGAACGACATCGATCTTCGTCCGGCCCCATTCTATGACCAAGACGTAGCAGTCGATGAATGGCGTGGTGACTCTCACATCGACCAAAGGTGTCAGAGGCGGGAGATCCACAATGACGTAATCGTAAGTTTGTCGCAAACGTTCGAATAGCTTGCACATGGTATCGGCGGATAGGATCTCGCTGGTGTGATACAGAGTTCCGCAACGCACGGCCGGCAAGAATGCCAGGTTGGTCTCTGGATCTCGCCAGATTGTTTCCTCAAGCGAGCGGCTGCCATTCGCGATTTCGACGATACCGGCGGCAGCTTTTGGAGCAACTCTGGCAGAGAGCGAGGGATTTCTCAAATCGCAATCGACCATGATAGCCCGTTTGCCACTCTGTCCGATGAGTTGCGCGACGGAGGCTGCAATCGTGGTTTTACCTTCGTCCGGCAGGGCTGACGTGATGCCGATGACTTGGTTGGGGCCCTTAGCTGGACTGTGGTCGATAGCAAGCTTGATCGAACGGATAGCCTCGGTATATCGAGACAGGGGCATCCCGACAACGGTGCGATGAATTGCCGGAACGTTCGAAATTGTTCGTTGCCGCAAGTCTTCATCTGCTGACGCACCTCGAGCTGCGGATTTCGGCGTTTTGGAGGCCGGCAGCAAAGGGACGAGAGACAGGCAGGGCAATTCCAATGTGGTCTCAACCTGTGACGAGGTACGAAAGACCCGGTCCATCACGTCTCTCAGAAAAGCAAGGGCTATGCCAAGCGCAAGGCCCCCGACAATTCCGAGGCCCAGCACCAAGTTTGTGTTCGGTTTGCTCTTGCTCTGCGGCGGTGAGGCGGGAAAGATCACCCGCGTCTCCGAAATCGGGAACGTCTCCTGCTGCGCAGAGCCCATGTACCGCTGCAGGAAGCTCTCATAGAGGCTCCGCAAAGTCTTTGCCCGACCTTCCAAATCCTTGATCGTCAGTTCAGCTGAGTTCGTCGATTGCGACTGAGACACTGCCTTCGCGAGTTGCTTCTCAATTTCTTGCTGCCGCTGTTTGGCAAACTCGAATTCACTTCGACTGATCTCGGCAAGCCTCTTGACCTCTTCAAGGATAGAGTTGCGATATTCGCGCATCCGATTCCTGATATTTACGACTGCCAAGTGATCATGACCGACCCGCGCTGACAACTCGGCTTCTCGCCTCGCGAGCTCAAGATACTGCTGGCGCAGAACGGTGATGATCTGACTGTTCGTTGCATCGGCACCAATGGCGTCCAGATTGCCAACCGGCGACGGTTTCGCTGGATCGAAGCTAAGAAGGCTCTCATAGCGACTCAACTTGGCAGTCGCCTCTGAGGTCTGCGCGCGGGCAACAGCCAGGCGGGCACTGAGATCCGTGATCTGCTGCTCGCCAATGGGCTTTCCGTCGGACGAAATGATGTTGTGTTGGGTCTTGTAGGCGTCGACGGCGCGTTGGGCAGTCAGCGCTTGCTCTCCAAGATCGCGCAGCCGCTCCTGCAGCCAGGCCGTAGCCTTGCGATTGGCCTCGAATTTCGTATCCAACTGGGCCGCAATGTAGGCGTCGGCAACTGCATTGACGATCTCCGCTGCTCGATCGGCGCTACTCGAATTGAAACTGATCTCAATAACGTTGCTGTAGCCGACACGGATCGCTGTGAGCCGGACGAGAAATGTGTCGATGGTCGCTTCCGAGGGCTGGCGCTCTGGATCGGATGGGCGATCCTTGGGCGGAGGCGAAACCCGCGCCAGAAGTCGTTGCCACAAGGAAGAAGAGGGCGCGGATCCGCTAAACTCCGGATCGTCGGCCAACTTCAACCGTTCGAGGACAACAGCGGCCGTGGCCCTCGATTTCAGAAGCTGAAGCTGCGTCTCGATTTGGTTGAGGTCGAAAGCCGGCTCCGCTAGAATTGACTGTTGCTGGACAAACTGTGCCCGAGGATTGCTGAGCAAAACCTGAACCTGCGCGCTGTAAGTTGGCGGCGTCAATCGCAGGTAGAGCATACTAGTCGCGATAGCGAGCCCAGTGATGACGATGATCATCATGTACTGGCGCCGTAGAAACGCGAATCCGAATTTGATGAGATCGCCGATACCGCCCTCTGTTTGATCGGGCTGCGACCGCGTCTCGAACGGAAGACCTGTTCTGTCGGTCTGTACAAGATTGCTTTGTAGCATCGGGTTCCCTGTCAGGGTGGACTGGCAGTCGAATCTCGGGCCGAAAGGCCGTGTCAGATAGACGTGAAATTAAATGTTATATATACGATTATAAATCGGTTGCCAAATTGAATTATAATCGGATATTAATTGTCGACGCGGTGATGAGGCACGCTAGTTCTAAGAAAAGTCAAGGATTTCGTGCGTTCGGAGTTATTTCTAAATTTCAATGAGGTTGCAGTTCCTCGGTTCACGTCAGAAATAGCAATCTCCCCGCAGAGGTGCTCGGAAATTCGACGAGTTGACGGAAAGACCAATTGTTTTGCCGGCCTATCAGAGGTCCCTTAAATGCTTGAAGTGCGAAGCTTAGCCATCCCTGATGTCAAAATGATACGAACGAAACGTCATTCCGACGCCCGCGGCTATTTTTGCGAGACATTTCGTCGCTCTGCATTTGCCGAAAAGGGAATTCCCCACGATTTTGTTCAGGACAACCAGTCGTGCTCGGAGCGGGTCGGGACTGTTCGCGGTTTGCACTTCCAGCACCCTCCATTCGCCCAGGCCAAGCTGGTCCGGGTGTTAAGAGGGGCGATCCTCGATGTGGTGGTAGATCTTCGGCGCTTGTCACCGACATTCGGTAGGCACGTCTCGGTCAAGTTAGACGGCGAGAGCGAAGAGCAGTTGTTCGTCCCAAAAGGGTTCGCGCATGGCTTCTGCACGCTCCAGCCCCAGACCGCGGTCTTTTACAAGGTTGATGAGATTTACTCTCCCGCCCACGATGGTGGGATTTATTGGGCCGATCCCGAACTGGCGATCGAGTGGCCGGTCAAGGCTCCGGAGGCCCAGCTTTCACCGAAGGACCGAACGCTTCCGGCCTTCCGCCAGCTCGCTTCAATGTTTGAATAGAGGACGTCGGATGCGTGTCCTAGTGACGGGTGGAGCGGGATTTATCGGTTCTGCGGTCTGCCGACAGCTGGTGTCGGAGGCAGGGGCCACGGTCGTCAATATCGATAAACTGACATATGCCGCCAACTTGGCGTCGCTGGCATCGATCGACGGTACTAGTTGCTATCGGTTTGAGCAGCACGACATCTGCGATCAGGAGGCTGTAAATAGTCTATTTGCCAGATGGGAGCCAAGCGCGGTCATTCACCTGGCCGCGGAGAGCCATGTGGACCGGTCGATTACAGGCTCGGCAACGTTCATCGGTACCAACATAGTCGGCACGTATACTCTCTTAGAGGCAGCCAGGCGATACTATGACGGGTTGCCGCACCCGAGGCGGAAACAGTTCAGGTTCATTCACGT
This sequence comes from Bradyrhizobium canariense, assembly GCF_019402665.1. Taxonomy (GTDB): domain Bacteria; phylum Pseudomonadota; class Alphaproteobacteria; order Rhizobiales; family Xanthobacteraceae; genus Bradyrhizobium; species Bradyrhizobium canariense. The sequence continues at coordinate 63,001 of NZ_VSST01000048.1, read as the reverse complement.
GTCGACGGACGAGGTCTACGGCTCGTTGGACTCGTTGGACTCGTTCGGCCGCTTCCGGGAAGATACGGCTTATCGACCGAGTTCGCCCTATTCGGCGAGCAAAGCGGCCTCGGATCACCTAGCGCTCGCCTGGTACAAGACCTATGGCTTGCCGGTCATCGTGTCGAATTGCTCGAACAATTATGGACCGTTCCAATTTCCGGAAAAGCTCATTCCGCTGACGATTCTGAACGCGATGGAGTACAAGCCATTGCCTGTTTATGGCGACGGCAGCAACGTGCGTGACTGGCTTTATGTCGAGGACCACGCAGCAGGTCTGATAAAGCTGCTGTTCGAAGGCAGGCCGGGAGAGAAGTACAATTTCGGCGGCGATAGCGAACGATCCAATCTGGAGGTCGTCAACCAGATTTGCGACGTGCTTGATCGGTTATGTCCAGGCTCGGCAAGGAGGCGATCGTTGATTGCGTTCGTGCCGGATCGCCCGGGGCACGACGCACGTTACGCGATCGATGCGTCAAAAGCCCACCGCGAGCTGGGATGGCAACCGACCCGAAGCTTCGAGCAAGGTCTCGCCGACACCGTGGATTGGTATTTCGCCAGGGGCGCCTCGTGGTTGGCGTGGGCTCGCAACGGTGTCTACGACGGGGCACGTCTCGGCCTTCTAGCCACGCAACACTGAGGTGGCACAATGATCGAACGACCGATTCTGATTGCTGGACGAAATGGCCAATTGGCTAACTGCCTTCGTGATCTCGCTGCTGTTCGTGGCTTACCTGCGGTGGCGCTCGGACGTCAGGAGCTCGACCTCGAAATCCGGGAGGGGATCGATAGGACCGTCGCCTCGATCGCCCCCTGCATCATCATCAACGTCGCTGCCTATACGGCGGTGGATCAAGCAGAATCCGAAATTGGAAAGGCCTTCAGCATCAACCGCGATGGTGCGGCGGCGTTGGCTGATATCGCGTGGCAGAGGAATGTTCCATTTCTACATATGTCGACCGACTATGTCTTTGACGGCGCGAAGCATGGGGCTTACGACGAAGCGGACGTTCCGGCACCGTTGAGCGCATACGGCGCGTCGAAGCTTGCCGGCGAGGCGGCTGTCTTGGCAGCGCATCCGCTTGCGACCGTCGTGAGATCTTCTTGGATCTACAGCCCGGTTGGCGCTAACTTTGTTCGGACGATGTTGCGGCTGGCCGAAACGCGCTCGATTGTAGGGGTCGTTAACGACCAGCAGGGTAACCCGACTTCGGCGGCGGAGCTGGCGGCGGCGCTCCTGCGGATCGCGGAGCGGTCGCTTACCGATGACCGCCGCACCGCCGCCGGCATATTTCACCTCACCGGCCAAGGGGCGACCACCTGGCACGGTTTTGCCGAGGCAATCTTCGACGGTCTGTCGCGTCGTGGGGTGCAGCCTCCCAAGCTGGAAGCGATCACGACCGAGCAGTATCCGAGCGCTGCGCGCAGGCCGCCGAACTCGCGGCTGGACTCATCGAAAGCGGAACGTGTGTTTGGAATTCGGTTGCCAGCCTGGCGCCATTCTCTCGAAATCTGTCTCGACCAAGTTGTCGGAAAAGGAGATACCGATGCTGAAGGGAATCGTCTTGGCTGGCGGCAGCGGAACCCGACTTTATCCGATCACGCGAGCGGTCAGCAAGCAGTTGCTGCCGGTCTATGACAAACCAATGATCTACTATCCGTTGTCGACCCTCATGCTGGCGGGCATCCGCGAAATACTTGTCATTACCACGCCTTCAGATCGGTTCCAGTTTGAGCAGTTGCTGGGTGACGGCAGTCAATGGGGGATTCAGCTCGGTTATGCGGAGCAACCCCGTCCCGCCGGCCTGGCTGAAGCCTTCATTATCGGAGCCGATTTCATCGGGAACGATCGGGTTGCGATGGTACTTGGCGACAATATTTTCTTCGGAGAGGGCCTGAGTGGATTGCTCGCCAAGGCTGCGGCTCGTGAAGACGGTGCAACGGTTTTCGCCTATCACGTGCGGGATCCCGAGAGATATGGCGTGGTTAGCTTTGATGAGACCGGTCGACCGGTTCGAATTGAGGAAAAACCTAGGTTCACGAAATCAAACTGGGCGATCACGGGTTTGTATTTCTTCGACAACGCGGTCGTACGATATGCACGTCGCATCGAGCCATCGGCACGCGGCGAGCTCGAGATCACGGATCTGCAGATGCGCTATCTTTCGGCAAATGCTCTCCACGTTGAGCGGATGGGACGTGGGTTCGCTTGGCTGGATACGGGGACGGTGGAATCGCTGATCGATGCGGCGATGTTCGTGCAGACTATCGAGAAAAGGCAAGGGATGAAGGTCGCCTGCCTCGAGGAGATCGCGCTTAGGCAGGGCTTCATCGATCTTGACCAGATCGAAGTGCTGGCGCGACCATTGGAGAAGAGCGGTTACGGTCAATATTTGCGCGAAATCGCGCTCGTCGAAAATATAGGGCAGCGCAGTGTGGCCGGGCCCCGATCTATTTTGGTGTGAGGTCGGATGAAGTCGTCCAAAATATTGAAGTAAGTTCAACCCACCGTACCCTGACGAATATTGGTCCGATTGTTGGTGTAACTTTGATGGGCGACGTGTCGCAGAATTCTGTGTTAGTCCGCTATGCGCTCAAAGGACTGGAACAGTGTTGGCTGCCTGAGCACGGCCGCTGGTCCCACATCTACCATCTGGACGGGCGTGCCTCGCCGAACGAGTCGTTGCCCTACAGCGATGTGTTCTACACGCTCAACGTTCTGCTCGGAATGTCGAGGATCAAGGTGGTTCCGAGCAGCATCAGCCTGTCGGAAGTATTCTACCGAAACGCCGTCCAGCTGACCGTCCTTCCGGTGCGAAAATATGCGCTGGGCATGGCACTTTGGGCTGCGGCAGAACTTGGCTTCGAAGTACCCGAGCAGGTGAGGCGCGAAGTCAGGGCGCTTCTAGCCGATCAAGCGAGGTGGAAAACATTCCATGCGCAGGACTTGGGCATGCTATTGACGGGCGTGGTGGCTCAAGCCAGGGCCAGCCGCCAGGAATGGGCTTGCTTCGCCGATCCACTCTATCGTTTTCTCAGGCAGCGGTTTCATAGCGGATCAGACCTGTTCTTCGACGCGCCGCTCGGCTTGCGGCGGCGTTTCGCCTCGTTCGCGACCCAGATCTATCTGTCCATCGCTTGCTATCATTACGGCGAGTTCGCGGGGGATTCAGCCGCCCTTGCGATGGCAGGCTCCTGCGCACGCAAGCTGATTGCGCTTCAGGGGCCCCAAGGCGAGTGGCCCTGGTTTTTCGATGCCCTCACAGGCCGCGTGCTTGACTTCTATGAAGTCTACTCTGTCCATCAATATGGCATGGCCCCTGCGCTGCTAGAATGGGCAGAGCGCTATCACGTTCCAGGCGCGCGGAATGCCTTAATCAATGGATTTAATTGGATATTCGGCGAGAACCAGCTTCGCTGCTCGATGCTGGTACCCGATCTCGGATTAACGATCCGATCGCAGGTTCGGAAGCACGAACTGACAACGAGAGCGCCCAGGATGATGCGTGCGATCGGGAATGCCTGCGGCCGACGGGAGTCGCGGCTGGTCGAGAGTTCTGGTGTGGGGCTTCGGCTAGAATGCCGCAGCTACGAATTGGGTTGGATGTTGTGGTCGTTTGGCCAGCGCTGCGACGTGCCGGAGCTGGCCTGCAGCCCGGCTTTTGGCAGAGCGCGAACGCAGACCTGATGCCGCGATTGCGATGTCTGTTCCGTCTAGCGGTTCCATGCGGCGGCCTGCCGTTTGCGTAGCAACGACAGCATGGTCACCGCCCGATGTAGTCGTACCGCACACATGACTGCGATAGCTTTGATGCGAGACCCAGTGCCCTGGAGCCGGTCGCTCGTAAGAGCCGTTACGATGCTCGGTGCGGGAGAGGCCAGCACCACAAAAGCTTGCGCAATCCAGCGCAATCTCCAGCCAGGGGTACCCTCAGCCATGTTGCGGTAATGCATGATTTGCCGGTCCCACTTGACGTAAAGCTCCTGTAGAGAACTCCGCGCCGGGTGGAATACGATCATCTCAGGCGTGTACCGAAATCGAAGCCCGCAACGTCGTGCGCGCTGTCCCCACTCCATATCCTCCGCAACTTCGATCCCTGCGAAGGGACCTACAAATTCGAAATCGCGGCGGAGCATTGCCATATTGCCGGTGCCGGAATAGCCATGGCGCTCGATGTAGAGTTTGAATCGATAGGCGAAGACGCTCTCATAAGCCGCGATTGCATCGAGGTGGGAATTGGCGCCTTGCCAAATACGGACGTCTCCCCCGAGGACCGTGCCGGCTGGCGATGAATGCAATGAGCGCCATATGCTGCTTAGCCAGTCCGGATGCGCCCTGCAATCGGCGTCGATGAATGCCAGCACCTCGCCGTTTCCGCCGGCTACACCAGTGTTACGAGCCGGACCAGGGCCGGGCTGCACCTCATGCAAGAGCCGTACGCCGGGATGGCGGGCGACGATATCTGTCGGCAAGGTAGTTGAACCGTTGTCAACGACAATGATCTCGAACGCCTCGCGGGGGAGACGCTGCGCCTCGAGACTGGCCAGACAGACGTCAAGGGCGCTGAGCTGATTTAGATGCGGAATAATCACTGAAATCATGACGTTTAATCTCCATTTAATGCGCGCGCCGATCGCGATGTTCGATAATGTGAGGCTGGGATCCGTAGCGGTTTGTATTTAAAGCTTCAATAATGATCCAGATATAACTTGCAATTAAATATGCCGTCAGTATTATATTTATTATTAATTCATTTTCAACCGAGGGGCGTACCGCGTCGCCCGAGATGAGTTTTAAGGGCTGGAGGAACCGATGCGTGCGTCATTCCTGGGCTGTCCCATCGATATCTTGACGATGGCCGAAACGGTCAATCTTGCGCGCCAAGCTATGCGAAGCCGTCAGCGCCTACAGCATGTGGCCCTCAACGTCGCGAAGTTCGTTAGCATGCGGTCTGATCCGATGCTCGCCGCTGACGTCGCTAACAGTGACATTGTCGGCATAGACGGAATGGGTATCGTTTGGGGGGCGCGAGCGCTTGGTCTGCCGGTCACATCGCGTGTCACTGGCGTGGATTTACTAAGCGAACTGCTCGAAGTTTGCGCGCGCGAGGGCTTCCGGCCCTATTTCCTGGGAGCCACAGCTACTGTCTTGCAACAGGCGGTGCAGCGTGTGCGAGACAAGCATCCTTCACTTGTCTTTGCCGGGCTTAAGCATGGTTACTTTACCAGCGAGCAGGAGTGCGATGTCATCTCCGACATCCAATCCGCCGGGGCCGATTGCCTGTTCATCGGTATGCCAACGCCGCGAAAGGAACGTTTCCTCGCCGCCCATCGCGACGAACTCGGGGTACCCTTCATCATGGGTGTCGGTGGCGCGTTCGACGTTCTCGCAGGCGCAGTCCTGCGAGCTCCCGTTCAAATGCAGCAATTTGGTCTGGAGTGGGTGTACCGCATCTATCAGGAGCCCCGGCGCATGTGGTGGCGGTATGCCAGGACGAATACGTTGTTTGCCGGCGTCTTGGCGCAAGCCCTGGTGCAGCAGGCGCTGCGAGGGCATCCCACGGCATATGGTACGCTCCCGCCCGGGGCGGGACGGATCGGAGGGTGAGACGTGCTCAAGCATTTTCTCATCCTGTTGGGAACGAGACCGGAGGCGATCAAGCTATTTCCGATAATCAATCGGCTCAAGGCCGAAAACCGCAAGGACGTCGTCTTCACGGTCTGTGCGACAGCGCAGCACCGTGAGCTGCTCGACCAGGTTCTCAAGCTTGCCAAGGTAGTCCCAAATTTCGATCTCAACGTCATGACGGTCGATCAGACGCTCGAGAACCTCACGGGCCGACTATTGGCGCAGATCGGAGAAGTCCTGGAGAGGGTGAAGCCCACTAGAGTTGTCGTCCAGGGCGACACCACGACTGCGATGACGGGTGCGCTGGCATCGTACTACCGCCGTATTCCGGTCTCCCACGTCGAGGCGGGGCTGCGGAGTGGAGATATTTTCGCGCCTTGGCCTGAGGAGGTGAACCGGAAGATCGTTGGTTCGATTGCGGATCAACATTTCGCGCCGACCGAACGTGCCGCGAGAGCGCTGCGGTCCGAGAACGTCTCAAACGATCGCATTCACGTTACCGGAAACACTGTCATTGATGCGCTGATCTTCGCTAAAGCCATGGTTGACGCCGATCCGCATCTGTCCTCCCGCTGGGATGGGATCAAGAAACGTCACGGCAATCGCCGAATCATCCTTGTCACCTGCCATCGCCGAGAAAATTTCGGCGAGGGAGTTCTCAACATCGCGAATGCATTGCAGACTATCTTGCGCAGGGAGGACGTTGCCGTAGTGCTTCCGGTTCACCCGAACCCGAATGTCCACGACGTGTTCTCAATGCGGCTCGGCGAGCATCCGCGTGTCGCGCTCATTTCCCCTCAAGAGTACACCGATTTTGTGAGTCTCCTGTCACTGTCCCACCTGGTGCTGACTGACTCGGGCGGCGTGCAGGAAGAGGCGCCGACGTTCGGCAAACCGGTCCTTGTGATGCGTGAGACGACCGAACGTCCGGAAGGGGTCGAAGCGGGAACCGCTCGCCTGGTCGGCGCGAACCACGACAGGATCGTCGAAGAGACATTCCGCCTGCTTGACGACGATGAGAGTTATGCCGCCATGGCCCGCTCCCACAATCCTTTTGGCGATGGGCATGCCAGCGAGCGGATCGTGAAGGTGCTTCTCGATGGCTGAGTTTCAGAAAATTTGCGTCATCGGACTTGGTTATATTGGGCTACCGACCTCCGCGCTGATAGCCAGCCGTGGCCTGCAGGTGATTGGCGTGGACACAAAGGAATATGTGGTCAGGACGGTGGGCTCCGGAGCCATTCACATTTCAGAGCCAGACCTCGATGGTCTCGTTTCCAAAGTCGTGTCGAGCGGGGCGTTGACGGTCTCGAGCAAGCCGCAGCCGGCCGACGTCTTCATCATCGCGGTCCCCACGCCTATCGACAGCGACAATCGGCCGGATTTGTCCAACGTGAACGCTGCGGTAGAGACAATCCTGGATTTGCTGGTTCCAGACAATCTCGTCATTCTCGAATCGACCTCGCCGATCGGAACAACTGAAGGTATTGCAAAGCGGATCAGTGATTGCAGGCCGGACCTGAGGATTGGCATCAACGGCAGCGAAGAAGGAGCGGTGTACGTCGCCTACTGCCCTGAGCGCGTATTGCCTGGGCGGATCTTGAGCGAACTCATCAATAACGATCGATGCATCGGCGGGATCACCCCGGCCTGCGCGCGTCGCGCTCAGCGCTTCTACAAGATGTTCGTTCGTGGCGCCTGTGTTGCAACCACCGCGCGCGCCGCCGAGTTGGTTAAGCTGACGGAGAACGCGTTCCGTGACACGAATATTGCGTTTGCCAATGAACTCTCGCTGATTTGCGATAGGTTCGACATCAATGTCTGGGAGGTGATCGATATTGCCAATCGTCACCCGCGCGTGAACGTGTTGCGGCCCGGCCCAGGTGTGGGTGGGCACTGCATCGCAGTCGATCCGTGGTTCATTATCGACTCGGCACCGGACCTCGCGCGCGTAATGCGAACGAGTCGCGAGGTCAACAATGCCAAGACGCGGAGCATTATTGAGCGGGCTGAGGCTCTGATCGACGATCATCCCTATGCCAACGTGGCCTGCTGCGGTCTGACATTCAAAGCGAACGTTGACGATTTGCGTGAGAGCCCGGCGATGGAGATCGCGATACACCTGGCCAAGAAGTACGGAGAGCGTATCAAGGCCGTTGAACCGAATTTGCGGCGGCTACCGCCGGAACTTGCCGAGTACGAAATCGGCTTCTTGAACATCGATGAGGCGCTACGTGTGTGTGAGATCGCCCTTCTCCTGGTCGACCATGACGAGTTCAGGATGATACCGCTCGCCGAGCGTCGTCATCTAGACGTCATCGACACGCGCGGTATTTGGCAGGATATGCCGTTGAGGACGTAGTGCCCGCATGATGCGCGGATAAATTGCGACTAAGACGTTAGCTCGCTGAATAGAGTGGACTGTTGATGCTGGAGTGAGATGCGTGAAGTACATGGGACCGTTTACCGGCGAAAGTGGCCGCACTCTCCGAATTGATGAGCGGAGGCAGAGACATTCTGTGATGGTGAGCGAGGCATCGAACGGCCCGGTTTCGGAGAAACAGGATAACTGGATTGATTGACCTGAAAGGCAAACGCATCCTCGTTACTGGGGGCGCGGGCTTCATCGGCTCGCACATCATCGACTTGCTGTGCGACGAGGGCTGCGTCGAAATCGTAGCACTCGACAACATGCTCACAGGTCGACCGGAAAACCTGCAGCGAGCCCTAGCGCACGGGCCGGTGCGACTTGTCCGTGGCGACATGCGAGACGGCAAGCTGATGGGAGAGTTGGTGAAGGCAACCGATATCGTGTTTCACCAAGCGTCACTGCGCAATTCGCATTGCGAAGCTGAACCACGGCTCGCTATGCGCGTGATGGTGGACGGCACGTTCGATCTGCTCGAGCTCTGTGTGAAGCACGGTGTGGAGAAGATTGTCGCTGCGTCGTCGGCGTCGGTGTACGGCGCGGCCGAGGAGTTGCCCACCACCGAACGGGAAAGTCCCTACCGCAACCGCACCGTCTATGGAGCTGCGAAAGCCTTCAACGAAGGTCTGCTGCGCGCGTACAACGACATATATGGGCTGGACTACATAGCGCTCCGCTACTTCAACGTCTACGGCAGCAGGATGAATATCCACGTGCGCTATACGGACCTACTGATTCGTTGGATGGAGCGGGTGGAAGCGGGGATGCCTCCGATTATCTTTGGCGATGGTCGGCAAACCATGGATCTCGTGCATGTCCGCGACGTAGCACGCGCCAATATCATTGCGGCCAGAGCAAACGTCACCGACGAAGTATTCAACGTGGGTAGCGGCACGGAGACCAGTCTTGCCCAACTGGCTGAATCGCTAACGTCGGCGATGGGGCGACGCAGGTTGACGCCGGAATTCGCGCCGGAGCGCTGGGTCAATCCGGTGCCGCGCTTGCAGGCCTCGACCGGGAAAGCGCAGCGTCTGCTGGATTTCCACGCGACCGTTTCGCTCGAGCAGGGGCTCGCCGAGCTTGCGAGATGGTGGCGTGCTGAACGCGGGCTCGCGGCCGGGCGTCCACGGCAGGAAATAACCTCCTAGAGCGTTTCACGTTTTGACCGAAGCGTATCCGGCATCTGCGAAGTAGTTGCTGCATTCGCGAGGTTGAATGGTGGAGACAGCTCACCGGATGTTGCCAACTATCTCCGAGGGTGCGCTTCTGATCGATGCACATCCATGCTTGATCTTGGTGAAGGCTGCGCGATGGGAGCGAGGTCAGGCGAGTAAGGTGGCGGATACCAGAGTGGCTGCTCGGTAACAACCTATTGCTTTAACGCGAAGGACCACGCCGGATCGGGCATTTTCGCCGTTAGATTAGATCTTGAGCGCATCGATAGCATGGAGGTGTACGCCCTTCACCGCTCTGCCTGATGGATCGTCCATTTTCGCAAACTCCTGAGACCAGCGAAATGCCGTAGGTGTCGAACACGCAATCGAAGGGCCGACAGGTACCGTAAGGCTGGCTGTTGGATTGGTGAATAAGCCGTCAAAGAGCGTTCTGTACAAATATCCTTCCTTGGACGTGGGCGTTTGCTGCGGAAATCGCTCCGCTGCCTGTGCCATCATCTGATCGGAAACCTTTTCCTCTGCGCGGCGCTTCAAGCCGTCGATCCAGGCGTATCCGACACCATCGGAAAATTGTTCCTTTTGCCGCCAGAGGACCTCCTCGGGAAGAAGGTCTCGGAACGCCCCGCGCAATATCCGTTTCTCAATCGCGTTACCTGGGCACATCTTGTCCGCTGGGTCGATCGACATAGCGTAGTCGAGGAAGTCCTTGTCCAGGAACGGAACTCGCGCCTCGATGCCCCAAGCAGCTGTCGCCTTGTTTGCGCGACAGCAATCGTACTTGCTGAGTGCGAACAGTTTGCGCACAGTTTCCTCATGAAAGTCACGCGCCGTCGGGGCCTTGTGAAAATAGAGATAGCCTCCGAATACTTCATCCGCGCCTTCTCCCGATAATACCATCTTGATGCCCATCGACTTTATCTTGCGCGCCATAAGGTACATGGGCGTGCCCGCTCGGATAGACGTGACGTCGAAGGTTTCAAGATGGAGGATGACGTCTTTTAAAGCATCGAGTCCCTCCTGGATCGTAAAGATGATCTCATGATGAACTGTGCCGATATGCACCGCTACCTTGCGTGCAAACGCCATGTCCGGAGAACCTTCGAGGCCGACCGAAAAGGAGTGCAATCTCGGCCACCACGCTTCTTCGGTTTCGCCCGTCTCTATTCTCTTGAACCGGTGCTGTGCCGCGATCGCCGCAATGAGGGAGGAGTCGAGGCCTCCCGATATGAGCACTCCGTACGGAACGTCGCACATCAGTTGCTGTTTAACGGCCGCGTCAAGCGCAGCCCGCAGTTTGGGCAAGGAGACTTTCTCCGTCGGCACGGTGCGGGCCCACTCGGGATCGTACCATTTGACGAATTGTTTTTCGGTGCTGGTATAGTAGTGTCCCGGCGGGAACTCTTGAAGTGTGCTGCATACGCCATCGATAGCCTTCATTTCGCTTGCGACATAGGTCGTGCCATCCGCGCCCCATCCTATGTAGAGAGGAACGATGCCTATGTGGTCGCGTGCCAGAAAGTAGGTCTGCCGTGTTTCATCGAAAAGGGCAAAGGCAAAAATTCCGCTGAGCATTTTGCATAAGTCCGGCCCGTATTCGTCATAAAGATACAGAATGATCTCGCAGTCTGACTTTGTCTTCCATGCGTGGGGCCGCCTCAGCTTCTCGCGCAACGCAATATGGTTATATATCTCGCCATTTACTGCAAGTGCGCGGCCTGCAACTACATCGAGAAGGGGTTGCGCCCCGTGCTCGACGTCTATGATCGAGAGCCGTTCGTGCGCGAGCACAGCGCGATCATGGACGTAAATTCCGCTCCAGTCGGGCCCCCGGTGTCTGATTGTCTTCGCCATCTCTAACGCCAAGACACGCACTGCTTCGAGCGACTCAATAAATTCAAAAATACCGACAAAACCGCACAAAGCAGCCCCCTTCTCTGTGGTCTGACCGTCACCGCGCCGGGAGCCGTGACGATGAATGCCGGCGTTTCGCGGCGCAACTGATTTTGATTGACTTGCGATCGCAGAAACAATTACGTTAAATTTCGGTTTCGTCGTATATTACTCTGATTTATTGCGCCGTCGAGTTATTTAAATGGTGCGGTCGTAAGAAGCTCGCGATTTGAGCGACGGGCGTCCGCTATCGCGAGAGAAGCAAGGCGAGCGCCACCAAGTGCTTGGAAATTGAAAACCTGAGGTGAACGACCCGGCCGTTCCGAAAAATAGCCCGCCGGTTGGCTAGATCGACTTCAATGTCGTGATGGCCGAGTAACAACTGGTCCAGGGGGTAGACTGCTTTGTAGGCCGCCTCTTTAGCGACAAACAGCAGCCGGCCTCGAAAAGGATCTGATCGAAGGTTTGCGCGTTCTCGCGGGGTCGTGACCAGACTTATCAAATCGGCTGGTAGGTCTTCGGCTGGCTCGACATCTATACCCAAGCCGGCGAGATATCGAGAGGCGCTCGCCGCAGCGACCGCGACCCGGGAGTCATGCGCAAGGGAGCCCAAAGATCCCTTTGGCCAGATCGGCACGCCATCGGATGATTTCGGCAGCGCCGCTATTTCTTTTCCCAGGCCGTGGAGGAGGGCGCGTGCAACGATGCGTGCGGCTCCGCTGGCCCGCCGCGCTCGAACCCCATAGCGTTCGAATGAATTTGCTTCCTCTGGCAGTAGCGCGTGCTCATCGCCGATGGCTATTACACGATGCGCAACCGCAATGCTGGGCGATTCGATCTCGTGCAGTGACCGAGCAAACTCCTGATCCTGTGTCATGGCACCCAACCTGACTCTGTGCTCATGGAGAGGATGAGCCCGCAATCGTAGTTTTACTCTCTGTCCCCTGATCGCGTGAGCGGCCGCCTATTACATGCCCAGTGTATCGATGATCGGTCCAACGGGAAAGGGCTCTTGCCAAGAGTGCTGCGGATACGGCATCGTAGGCCCGCGGCGGGCCGGCCCGTTTCGTTGTGCTGACGTGAAAAGCCGAGCCGCTTATGGACTGCAATCGAGACCGAGCCAATGACATCAGTACGGCACGAATCTCCTTGGATGACCGACGAGATAAGGATCTTTCAAAAGACAGTCCGTAAGTTTATCGAGGCGGAGGTCGCGCCTCACCACGCACGTTGGGCCATGCAGGGCCATCCCGATGCGGCGGCTTGGATTAAAGCTGGCGAGATGGGTGTGTTGCTCCCCGACGTACCGATGGAATATGGAGGCGGAGGCGGGACGTTTGCTCATGAGGCCATTGTTGTCGAAGAGATCTCTCGCAGTGGGTTGCACTTTGGCCTCAGCATTCAAAGCATTGTGGCTCACTACATTCTTGCATACGGTAGCGAAGAGCAGAAGCACCGCTGGCTTCCACGGATGGCATGCGGTGAACTCGTCGGAGCCGTCGGGTTAACAGAGTCTCACTCCGGCTCTGACCTACAGGCGATCAGGACGACCGCCAGAAATGGTGGCGGTCACTACGTGGTCAACGGCTCCAAGACATTCATCTCGAATGGATGGCAAGCAGGCCTCGTCTGCCTCGCCGTACGAACCGATTCCAAGGCCGCCGGTCCGCGGGCGCTTTCGTTGTTGGTGCTCGAGACGAGGGATTTGCCAGGCTACCGAGTTAACCGCCCGCTTGAGAAAATCGGCCGACATGCGCAAGATACCTGCGAACTGTTCTTCAATGACGTGCTCGTGCCTGCCGAAAATCTGCTGGGTCCAGGCGAGGGCCGTGGGTTGTTTCAGATGATGGATCAGTTCCGCTACGAACGACTATCGATCGGTCTCAGCGCAGTTGCCACGGCGGAGCGCGCTCTGGAACTCACCGCGAATTACGTCAAGGAGCGACATGCATTCGGTAAGCCTCTGCTAGACCTGCAAAATACGCGTTTCAAACTCGCGGAATGTAAGACTGAGGCGCACATCGCTCGCACGTTTGTGGACGATTGCATCCAGAAATTTATCGATGGCCGGTTCGATTCCGTTACGGCTGCGATGGCGAAGTACTGGCTTACCGAATGTCAGTGGCGGGTACTTGATGAATGCGTTCAGCTGCACGGCGGGTATGGGTATATGCAGGAGTCTCCCATCGCGCGTATGTGGGCGGACAGTCGGGTGCAGCGCATCTACGGCGGCGCTAATGAGGTTTTGAAAGAAGTTATAAGCTCCTCAATCTGAGCCTCGCATCCGCGGTGTTGCTGGTCGTAACCAGCAGCCAGCGACATTGTGGCCTTGAGAGTTCAAACGTTGAAACGCGGCCGCTCACACAGGGTGAGTGACACCCAATTTCATACCGCGATCGCAAATTGCAGATAGAAAGGGACGATCCGCAATCAAGATACTTTGCCAGTTGCGAGATCCGCGCACCAAATCTGCTCGAGTCTTTGCTGTAAGCATGCGGCTAGGACGCTCACGTTTTGCCCAAGCAGCAGATCATTTACTTCGAAGTTATCGAGACGGTGCTCCTGTAACGTTCCGGCCAATGATTTCCACAGGTGAGATCGATGCCAACGGTCTGCCGTGACGAAGAGATCGATATGTCCGGTGTAGGGTCGCGGCGTGTAGTTGCGGACTGCCGCGACAGTTGCGCTCTCTACCCGGCGCCTCGCGGCCAGCGCTGGGAAGCCAGCGATCGCTTGGGCCTTTCGCCGTTCGGCTCGCAGCTGCAACCTGCGCGTAAACCCACCTGGCGTGAGCGCACTCGTGTATCCGGAGAAACGGACCCACGCCAATGACGCTCGTCCGAACATCGTAGGAAACGGGCTGCCGATGAGCGCTAGTAGCGCCACCTCCTGACCCGCGGCGATGAGTTGTTGCGCTACCTCGTAGGCGAGGGCTCCGCCCGCGCAGTGCCCGATTAAGAGGTACGGTCCGTGCGGCCGGTAGCTGCGTATCTGTTCGATCTCGCGACGTGCCAGGGCCTCTAGAGACCTGACGGGATCCGAGCCGTCCAAGCCCGGCGGCTGCACGCCGATCACGGGCTGCTCTATGGGCAGGCAACGTGCCAAGGGTAGGATGCAGAAGACGTCGGCACCGTGGCCCGACACCGCGAAAATCGGTGGCCGACATCCCTCCGGCTTGATCGGCACGATTGCCGATGGGCCGCTCTTCAGCGCCTCCGCCCTCTGGAGGAAAGCTATGATCTCTTGCTTGCGGCCGGACAGCGCCTCCCGCAGGTTCGCGTCGAGCGCACCGGTCGGAGCGCTGCATTTGAGTCGCGAATTCTCGATCCACAATCTGACGTCCCGGGCGCGAAGAGCCGAAAGAAGGGCGGTGGTATCCATCACAGATCGAACTCCTCACGTGCTCCCAACGAGGATCTCGAAGGGATGCGGTTGCTCGTCACTACGAGCATGTCGATAGCTTCCGAAAGTCCGGCAATCGTTGGACGTTCGAACAAGGTTGCGAGTTCGATGTTGACATCGAAGGCAGCACGAAGCCGTGCGACAAGCCCCGTCGCCGTCATGGATTGGCCTCCGAGGTGGAAAAAATCATCATGGATACCGATAAGATCGAGGCGGAGTAGCTCGCTCCACATCGCGGCAATTATCTGCTCCGTTGCTGTCCTGGGTGGCCCGCCTATGCCGGTGCTCGTACCGGATGGAACTGGCAGTGCCTTCCGGTCGACCTTTCCGTTGGAGGTGAGTGGTAACTTGTCCAGGAACACAAAGCGCGCCGGGATCATGTATTCCGGAAGCTTGGCCCGTAGGAATGTTCGCAGCTCATCCCCGTCGGATCGCCAGCCATTTCGCGACACTGCGTAGCCCACCAGCTGCTTGTTTCCCGGCTCGTCCTCGCGGGCCAGAACGACGCAAGCCTGAACGTCCGGCGCCGCCGCGAGGTTTGCTTCAATCTCGCCAAGTTCGATGCGATAGCCGCGAATCTTGACTTGATCGTCCGCGCGGCCAAGATACTCGAGGGTCCCATCATTGCGGAATCGGGCCAAGTCTCCACTCTTGTAGAGGCGTGCGCCCGGTACACCGCTGAAACCATCTGGCAGGAATCGCTCAGCAGTAAGCTCTGGCCTGTTCAAGTATCCGCGGCCTACGCCGACGCCCCCGATGAACAGTTCGCCGGTCACGCCCGGCGCCGCCGGGCGCATGTTCTCGTCTAGCACGTACAATTGCGTGTTCGCGATTGGCCGCCCTATGGAAACAGACCCGCTGTATGGGTCCGAAGCCCGCACTTCGTGAACACAGCAACCGACGACCGTTTCCGTCGGACCATACTCATTGAACAAGCGCGTCAATGGTGCATGGTCACGCCAAAGCCGAAGGGTTTCGGCAACCAGGTTTTCGCCCCCGATCACGAACGCTCTCGCAACGCCCGATGCTTGTCCGGCGTCAATCTGAGAGGTGAGCAGTTCGAGGTGAGCCGGCGTAATCTTGACGAGCCCATGGTTGCGGGCATTCAGAAGTGCAAATAGCAGGCTCTGCGCGGCGACACCCTCCGGCAGTAACTCTACTTTGCCGCCTCCGAGCAGAGTGGTGTAAAGGCTCGTAACCGTCAAATCGAAGGAGATCGAGGTATGAACCGGAACCGCCTCTCCAGGCTGTACAGCGTAGGCGCCTTTCGCCCAATACAGGTAGTTTACCAAGCCGCGATGCACGATCATGGCTCCCTTCGGCTTGCCCGTGGAGCCTGAGGTATACATGATGTAAGCGAGATTTGAGGGGCAGGCATCCGTCGCCGGATTGTCAGCAGACTCCTGTCTGAACATTGGCAGGTCCGCATCGATGCAGACGAGCTTATCGCCCCAGGAAGAAAGGAACGGGAGGCCTCTCTTATCCGTCAGAAGCAGAAGCGGCTGGGCGTCGTCGATCATGAAGGACAGCCGCTCTGTCGGATAAGAGGGATCCAACGGGACGTAAGCCCCTCCGGCTTTCCAGACGGCCAATAACGCCATCACCAATTCCGGTGAGCGCTCCAGGCAAACCCCCACCAATGCGTCAGGACCAACGCCCCGCCGGCGAAGATAGTGGGCGATCTTGTTCGCCCCCTCGTTCAGCTCTCGATAGCTGAGCTCGCGTTTGCCGAAGATGATCGCGACGGCCTCAGGATCGAGGCCGACCTGAAGCTCAAATAGCTCGTGCGTGCAGACCTGCGGGAAGTCGGCATCTGTGTCGTTCCACCGGCGTAGTTGCGCCCGCTCGTGCTCGGTTAAGGAATCCCAGGGGTCGGAGCGGTGCTGCTCCGAACGGTTTGTTATGATTTCCGTCAAAGACACAGATTGCCTCCCGACCGCCTAAGGGTGTCAAAAAAGAGGGTTTGGAACGGATCTTTTACCAGCCGAGCTCCTCGGGAATTAATCCGAGACTATAATAACGCGCGATTTAAATATCGTAACCTTTGTGTGTTTAAATCGGCAAGCATTATATTTTCAGGGTCGAAAGATGTTATTTGTTGTACAAGGAAAGCAATACTCTAGGATAAGTGGCGTCGGCGGCGCCCTGAGCGCCTCGGGGCCGCACGGTGGCCTCGAGACTATGAGGGTCACCGTAGAAAGGGGCGGGTGCTGTACGATGAGGCGACCCCAATTCAGGCGTGACGTGAAAATTGCTGTAAGCTCAATCTATTACATTTTACGGGGTGCGTTCCGCTGTTTTCGTGGTCTCGCAGGACGACCGCCCACGGAGCGGCTCACCGTCCTCTATTACCACGGTATCTCGCCCCAGGAGCGGAGCGGTTTTGCACGCCAGATGAACCGCCTGAGTCGCGGAGTCCACGTGGTCCCGGCATCATACCGGGGGAAGCTGCCCCAAGGAGGAAAATGCGTTGCAATCACTTTTGACGACGCCTTTATCAGTGTTGCCGCGAATGCTCTTCCAGAGCTGACCAGGCATTCATTTCACTCAACGATATTCGTTCCGGTGGGGTGGATTGGCCAAACTCCGGCATGGGCAATGACGGGCGACGACGCTGCCCACGGGGAGGTTGTCAATTCCAAGCTGACGGACCGGGTTATGTCATTCGAGCAATTGAAAGCGCTACCAGCCTCGCTAGTCTCACTCGGCTCCCATAGTCTAAGTCATTCTTCGATCATAGAACTAGACACCGAGCAGGCGCGAGCGGAAATCGAAGACTCGCGCCAGCAATTGGCGCAATTGAGCGGTCGCGAGATTGTCGAGTTTTCGTTCCCCTACGGCGAGCATGATCAGTCGGCGGTCGCAATGTGCGGGGCGGCGGGTTACAATTTTGCATACTCGATCGCGCCCCAAGAGATCGATACAACGACTTCTGACCTTTTGAGAGGACGGACAAAGGTTGATCCATCCGATGGGCCGCTTGAGTTCTTTCTGAAGTTCAGCGGCGCATACCAATGGACCAGCTACACGGCGCCGTGGACGAAAGCGTTGAGGTCCTTGTTCGGAAAACAAGCGCCGAGGATCCGCCATCTCGCTGAGGCGGCATTTCAGGGCCGGCGATCTGCGCATCCCGATCACGGGTGACTATCGCTCGTTCTTTATTCGTGGAACGTTGGCCGGCCTGTCTCTCCCTTCAGTCCCGCGATTAGTCCTTCGAGGGCTGCTCTGAAATTATTGGGAGACAGAACAAAAAGGTAACTGGCCGCGTGCACGCATCCGAAAAGCAATGCGAAGGGCAAATAACGGCGCCAATACATGCCAACGAAGTGCAGGTTGTTGCGGCTTTCGAGATAAACGGAAAGGCGCGATCGTTCGGCACGTAGTCTGGATGATCCGATCGTCGTCCCGCCGCTGTGAGGAATGATGGAAGCAGGCGCGTACCCCAAGCCGAATTTCTTGGCGCGAATAGACCAGTCAGCATCCTCGTAAAACAAGAAGAATCTCTCGTCCATTGGACCGATCTTTTCGAGGCATGCTCGTGTGACATACATCGATCCACCCGCGATGCAATCGAGAGCGCGCTCGATCGCCTCGAGGTCTATCGGCGCGTTGACCGGCTCCCCGAGGCCAATAAGGGAAAAGCTAGACCGAAGCTTGCGCCAGTGGTGACCGGCGCGACAGTGAACAAAATCCCGGTTAGCAGATGACACGATCGTGCTGCCGACCATGCCTTTGTTCGCCACGGCGGCGCGCTCAACTAAAGTCTGCAAAGCGCGAGGCTCCGGTTCTGAGTCGGGGTTGAGGACCCAGAGTCCAGTCCACTCCGGCCTTGGGAGGAGCCTATCGATCCAGACGTTGATGCCGCCAGCATAACCAAGATTCTGCTCGGCGCAGCCGATCCATACTCGCGAGCGGCGAGTTTTGAGGGTGAGGCGCTTCACCTCAACCAGCCGACCGGAGGCAGCAACCAGCGGGTCCGTCAAGTCGTCCGAGTCGGCATTGCATGGAGCTTCCGGATCCGTCAATATCTCGCAGAGCTCTTGAAACGAAGCATACCCGCCATTCTCGCATACAAAAACGTCGAAGCCAGGGGCTTCGGTCGAACGGGAGAGCGCGGCGAGGCACGCCCGTACATCCTGCGGATTACGAAAGCTTACAATCAGAACCGCTACCCGAACCGGATCTGCGTCGATCACGCGCGAGCCTCCGACTGCATCCATACTGACAATCCAATCCCGGACTTCAATAGAGGAGGTGTCGCACAGAAGTACGCAACCGCAAAGGCCCTCCGTAGTTGCCACCCGCGGATTTTATCCCGCAGTCAAGCAGAGGCGAATCTTGCAAGTGGCGCAGCAGGTGATCTTTTGCTTCTTCCGGTTCGGGCAAGCCACGAGAAAGTGGCGAAGTATCAGGCTCTGGATGAACGACAGCAGGGCCGTTCCCCCGCAACCAATTGAACAGCGCGTGCTGTTCGTTCAAGGAGCCGCTTTGAATGAAAGCTCGTCGACGCCATCATTGGTGCAAGAGGCCTGAGATGCAAAAGGGCGAGCAGGTTCGAACATGCGGGCAAGTCACTGAAGGATGCCCCCGAGCCGGATCCGGCCGAAATTCGAAACTAGCCGCATGCCGGCACCGCAAAATTGTCGCGGCTACAAATGTAGCCGGAGATTCGCGCCATCAATAATGGATGGCGCTTGATTAAATAATTAATCGTCTTATAATCTGAATATATAATGAAAAAAATGAAATCCAATGGAATCGGTTATTTTGGTTGTTGTTTGCAGTTGCCGGCCGGCGTTGCAGGGCCTGCGTAGATCTCTCGTTCCATTCCTCCGGGAATCTTTGCGGGAAGGTTGGCTCGTTAGGCTGGGGGCACACAGCCCCTTCTACAGAGAGGGTCCTGGATCCCGACGGCACGCGCAACGCAGACCGCCGCCAGTCAGAGTTCTCGGTTTCGCGGAACAACTCTTGGGTCAGATAGATCATGCCTGAACACAAGGCCGAGCCCAGAGCAAGGACGGTTAGCTTCCTTTTGCCGGGGAGCGGAAACGCGCCCGTCGGCGGCTTTAAAGTGGCGTATGAGTATGCGAACGGTCTGGCACGGCGCGGTTGGAAAGTGAGAGTGGTCCACCCCCACATTCTGACCATGGAAGAGATCGAAGAATTACGGACCGACCTTGTCGGCCGCGGACGGCGGTGGCTCGGCTACCAACGTCGCAGAATCACGGGAAAGTACCGTCCAGATAGGTGGTTTGAGATCGGTCCAGGGGTGGAGCTTATTTGCTCTCAAACGCCCCATCCGAGCTGCATGCCAGCATCAGATGTTTGGGTGGCTACCTACTGGTACACGGCTAAGTGGGTAGCAACCTATCCTGGTGCTCGCGCCTATCTGATCCAACATTTGGAAACTTGGTCCGCCGCAGAGGCGGATGTCATCGCCACCTGGAAACTTCCTCTGCAAAAGGTGGTCATCTCTCGATGGCTTGAAGAAGTCGCGCAATCGCTCGGTGAGTCGGCTCAGTATATCCCGAATGGTCTGAACTTCCGGACATTTGGGCTGGACGTTGCGCCGGAGGAGCGCGATCCGAATACGGTCGCAATGCTTTATCACATGTCGGATTGGAAAGGGTCATCTGATGGCCTCGCCGCTCTTCGTAAGGTCAAACAAAAAGTGCCAGAACTGAAGGCGATAATCTTTGGAATTTTTCCTCCTCCTGCCGGCCTGCCGAACTGGGTCGAGTACCATCATAACCCGGCTCAGGCGGAGCTGCGCGGGATTTACAACCGAGCCGCGATCTTTGTGGCCCCGAGCTGGACAGAAGGATGGCCGCTTCCACCCGCTGAGGCTCTCCAGTGCGGCTCGGCGTTGGCCGCAACGGACATCGGGGGCCACCACGAATATGCGCGGGACAGGGAAACGGCGCTTTTGAGCTCGCCGAAAGATCCTGATGCGTTGGCGGCGAACATTGTGGAAATGGTGCAAAGCCGAGAGCTGAGGTTGCGATTGGCTCGGCAGGGGCATTCGCATATTCAACAATTTACATGGGACCGGGCGGTGATGAGCTTCGAATCCGTTCTGGAGGACGCGCTGAGCAAGCGCGCGACCAATGCCGGACGCGAACGCCGGTGAGCAGCTGCTTTGCGGAGAGGCAAAAGGAATTGCGTCGCGGGAGCGCTCGCTGGAAAAATTGGACAGGCGGACTCTAATGAATTTGCCCCAGTTGCAGATTGCCGCCACACCTGCGCGTGTGGCGGATCCCTCAGCGGGAGATCGCAGCGTAAGCGGTTTGTTTTTCAGCAACACGATTTTGAACTACGTCGGACAAGGTCTGATCCTGATACTGACCCTTGCCACCACGCCCTATACCGTTCGTCGCCTCGGTCCGGAGCTCTTTGGGATAGTGGCTCTCGTTCAAGTCATCGCGGGTTTTGGCAGTCTGCTGAACCTCGGGATTGGACGTGCCCTGACAAAATACGTATCCGAGCTCTACTGGAAGGGCGAATTCCAGACGATCGGTCAACTATTTCAGACGGCTTGGGCTACATGTTTGGTGGCGGGCCTAATCGGACTGATTGTATTAATCGTACCAAGACAACTCATTGGGGGGCTCTTTTTTCGCGGCGGACCGGACGTTGATGCTGTAGCCAGCTTTGCCATTTATTTGGCCGCCCTTGGCCTGTTCACCACGATGCTCCTGGAAGCGATCTCGTCCCTCCCGATCGCGGTGCAGCGGTTTGGAGTCCTTAATGCGATCAATGTCATGGTCGGCGCGGTGAGGTGTCTAGGACCGGTTGCGGTGCTCGCTTGCGGGTATTCAATCAGGGCGGTTCTCGTCGTAATTCTCGCGTCGAATCTTTTGGCGGTGGGCGCTTTTGCGTTTGCCAGCAAAAGCTTCATACCGGGCTTGAGCTTTGTGCCGAGGTTTAGTTCGTCGGCCTTCCGCAGGCTACTCAGTCTTTCTCTTCCGCTGTTCTTATCCGCGATATTCTCTCTGATCGTCGCCAAGGTCGATCGTCTAATCCTGGCGTACTATCTGCCGCTCGCTGCCGTCACGTACTATACGCTGCCTTCTCTGATTTCCGACAAAGCATCTGCCAGTGCGGCGAACATAACTTCGGTGGTATTTCCCTTCACGAGTGAACTGCACTCTATGGGCGCTCACGACAAAATCCATGAGCTGTATCTTCGCTCGACCAAAATCCTTACACTTATCACTTTGCCTTTCACTGTCATTCTGCTGAGCTTGCCAGGCCCAATACTCCAGCTGTGGCTCGGCAGCGAATATGCCGAGCAAGGAGCTGTCGTTCTTCGCGCACTGGGAGCTGCAACCTTCTTGAGCGCCATCAGCGGGGTGGCTACTGTGACTTCCTTGGGCGTCGGCCAGGCCTGGGTACCGGCGATTTTTGCATTCTCCTCATCAGGTGTCACGCTCCTCGCAAACTTGGTGCTTGTTCCTGCGTACGGCATCAACGGTGCTGCGTTTGCTGCGCTGGTGCCTCAGATGTTAGTGGTTCCACTGTTCGTATTTACGATTACGCGCATGATTGGAGCTTCGCATTGGGAACTTGTCTCTCACGGTTTTCTACGACCTCTGATCTGTGCCACGGTTCAACTTGCTATGCTGTTCTATTTTCGTCCCTACGCAAATAGTCTTGGCAACTTAGCAATCTTGTGCATCGTGTCTCTTTGCACGTATGGCGCACTCAGCTTGTTTTGGGCGACTACACAGCAGGAAAGAGCTGCTCTGTTGCGTCTGCTTCCGTCAGTGGATCGGTTGAAGTTTGCCCGGCTTGGCTAAGATTGCTCGGGTGGTGTGTAAAGATGAAGGTTGTGGAGGATCAACCCGGGAGGGCCGCGTGCCATTTGCGTCCGAACGCTGTGTCGGCCGGACAGGCAGGCTTGAGGCGCCAAAGCGGAATTATCGATGCGTCCATAGCTCCCTTGGAAAGTGAGCCGCTCCTCGGATCCGTTCCCAGGCGCACAAGCGTCCGTCGGTGGCCTCTTCATCGGCGCGGGAATGCCAAAAATGACGAAGGGTAGTCTTGCGAGAACGCTAGCTGTGATCGGAGCCACAAGTTTACTGTGGTCCATCATCGGCGGTAACCGTTCGTTCGGATCCACCTACTATGTTTCAGCGGAGGGCGCAGATTCACACGATGGTATCACTAAGAGTACCGCCTGGCTGCATGCACCTGGTATGCCGGATTGCAGTGCGACCTGCGCGACGACCATTCCGAAACCAGGTGACCGTTTCCTGTTTCGCGGCCGAGAGACATGGCATGCCGCTAATGGTCTCGTTCAAGGAATCCCGTGGGTCTGGACCTGGAGCGGAACCAGCCGGGATCACATCTACATAGGAGTAGACCACACTTGGTTCAGTGGCCCATCCTGGAGTCGTCCTGTTCTCGATATGGACAATCCCTTGAGCACAGATCGACCCGAAAGCTGCGCTTATGACGACTCTGACATCACTGCCCTGACTCTCAAGAATGTACATCACGTCGACTTTGACGGCTTCGAGTTTACGGGAAAATGCTGGGGCGCAGTACCTCGCGGAGCGTCGATCTTTCGCAGCGGTTCCTCCATCACGATTTCAAATTCCTATTTTCATGGATGGACGATGGCTACGCATGCCGGCGATGATACGCACTATATGATTTTGGGTGCGGGAAGTGGCATTACGGACAACGTGGTCGTTTCCAACATCTTTGATGGATCAGATTCCTCGTTGGGCACCACGTCAAAAAGGTCCAGCGGTTTTGGAATCTACGCCGAATGCTACGACGTTCACAACAATGTCTTTCGCCGCCTCTCGAACGGGGCCGTCTGTTCGAATCCGACATACGTGCACGACAATCTGTTTGAATTCTTGTACAATCCTGTCGAGCGCCATTTCGCTCACGGCAACGTCGTGGAGTCCCTTGGAGGTCTCGCGGAGGGAAGAACATATTTTTACAACAACGTCATTCGTCATACCAACGAGGGAGTGACGATCTGGTTGCAGGGCTCGGTCCTATACGTCTTCAATAACGTCTTCTCTGACATAGACAATCCGATGAACTGCTTGATGCAGAATCCGCCGGGCTTCAGCGCGGGAGTTGGATCCGCAACTTCTCACGTTTACAATAACACGTTCGAGTCGCCCTGCCATATTCACTTCAATGGCGCCAACAGCACCACGCCTTCCTGGTCCGGACCGGTGCATTTTGCAAACAATCATCTGGTCGGATATTCAAGCCTGAGCGCTGGTGTAGACTGTCGCGCCGCGGCGCGCTGCGACTTCCATGATGAAGGCGGTAATATCCTTCAAACCAAATCCCAGGCGGACTTTGAAGGCTATACTACCGCGGGTAGCTACCTTGCAGTTGCAGGAAGTACAATCGGTCGCGGCCTCAATCTTTCCCTTGTATGCCAGTCAGCTCCCGCACTCTGCGGTACCACAACCTTGGGTGTCCTTGACGGATCTGAAAAAGTTGTAGCTCATCCCGCGAATCCTGTCCGTTCACGACCGACCGTTGGTCCCTGGAATGCCGGTGCCTATTGACCGATGTCCAGAATTTTCAGTTCACAACCCGTGGACGCGCGGCATTTGGTTCATCCGGCCAGCCCATGCAGATCGATGCACCGCTGCTTCTTCCAAGTGCATTGGCCTGTGACATCGGGGTTCGAGCCACCCAGCAAAATTGGGTGTGTCACGCTACAAAGTGCTGGAAAGTGTTGCGCTCATCGAGCGCGATGGCCTTGTACAGATTCGAGTTCTGGTCGATCGCCGAGCAACATCGGATAGGATCGGGTGTTAAGGCGTAGCTCCTGAAGTGATACGCGGATGCCAAGGCAGACGCCCCAGAACAGCCAAACGTTGTTCCAATAATGCACCGTCAAACCGACGAACATCAGCACGACAAGCGTCAAGGTAAACCCGGTACGCAGGTCGCGGATGAAGGGATCGCTGGAGCATCGTACGGAGTTCGAGCCGCCGCTGAAGAATGATGTGACGTTGGCCGTCAAAAGAAGGGCAATCGAAGGAAGGCCAAACCGAAGCGCCATCACGAGCCAGGTGGAGTCGACTGATACATTGCCAAAGAAGTCCTCAACGGGCGCGTATTGATTGAAGCCATATCCGAAGTAAGGAGACGCGCCGATATAAAAGAAGGAGCTGTCCCAAGTGGCGACACGGAAGTATCCGGTGGATGGATCAAGAGTGAGATTTGCGATGATCCACGAGACCGGCCGGCTGGCCGCGAAAGATACGGCAACCAGAAGGGCACTGATGCCTGCCACTAGGGCCTGCCAACGCCAGCGCCATGAATGCAAAATACTGTCATAAAGACCGACAAGAACTGCAATGACGAAGGACATGAGTGGCGCGGACGACATTGCCAGCAGACATCCGAAGAAGCACAAGCCTCCGTAGAAAATTCGACCGAGAAAGCTTCGTTCCGAATACAAGAAGATGGTGCCCGTACTGGCACAGAACGTGCCGTACAATATCGGATGAGGAAACGTTGAGAACGAACGCAACCAGCCATATCTGTACTCGTAACCTGAAATTGTTAAGCCAAATAGTGCAGCGCCGATATGGTAGTGAAGCAGCTGTTCAAGGATTGCCAAGCCGATGACCATGATGGAGATGGCTTTGAGCGCTCGAACGAATGTTCCGAGTGCGGGGCGTCCATGGAAATAAGCGCGGGCAACCAAATAGCCGCCACCGAATTCGAATATCAGCGCGGCTGTCGACGACCATGATTCGTCGGTCTGGGAGACAGCTAGGAACATCCAGGCCATGGCCAAGCAAACAAACAAGTCCGATGCGGCGAGGTGTCGCCCTTTTCGAACGAGTTCGGCCAGCCCGGGAAGCATCAGGAGGCAAATAACTAATCGGGCGGGTGTAAACTTCGCACCGGCCAGGAAAAACGTCATATTGGATGGCAGGGCAATACCGATCAGTACGATCCACGCAACAAAGCCGCGCGACGCGACCGATCGCCCGGGATCATGGGCCGGAACGACGACTCCCTGCGCCGGCGGACGCCTCGCAAAGCTGACTCCGTAAGTGCTCTGGACAGCCAATCCGCTCCCCTCGAAAAAATGTCGTGATTTACATTAAAACATTAATTGCTATTTTAGTTGATATATAATTTACTCTGGCTTGTAAATTAAATAGGCTGGCATCGATCTGGTCACGATCGAGGTAACTCACGCTCTGATCCGCCCGAGGTGTAAGTGACGATGACGTGGTCGGTGCAGGTTTATTGCGTCGCAAACGATGAGGCGATTCTCCGGCGGAATCTGCAGGCCTCGCCTGATATTGCCGGCGGCCCGATCGAGCTTTCGGTGATCTGGGGCGCAAAGGCCGCTTCGGTGGCGTATCGCGAGGCAGTTGCGAGGGCTCACGCGGACGTTGTCGTTTTTGCTCATCAGGACGTTTACTTTCCCGAAGGTTGGTTTTCCCAACTGAATGTGGCTTGTGAAAGGCTCAGTTCGGCGGACCCGTGTTGGGCCGTAGCTGGTCTTTGTGGCATGACGAACGATGGAGAGTTCGTCGGTCATCTGTGGGACGCTGGCCTCGGCGCCGTATGCGGGGCGCCGTTCGATGTGCCGCGACAGGTGACGAGCCTCGATGAAGTCGTTTTGATCCTGCGCCGGGCTTCGGAAATCTCCTTTGATCCGGGGTTGCCCTCCTTCCATTTGTACGGAACGGACATCGTGCTCGAAGCCCACCGATTGGGCATGAAATCCTATGCGATCAATCTACCCGTTATTCATAACAGCAAGGCCGGTGTTCGGCTCGACGGCACTTACGTTGCCGCTTACCGCTTCATGGTTCAGAAGTGGAGAGTACTACTTCCGTTGCCAACTGTGATCGTGCGGTTGACAAGGAATCCGTTGCCGCTGCTGCTTCGCGGCCTCCGCTTGAGGTACAAGGCTCTGTTGCGAGCGTCTACCTTGCATCCAATGGTCGAGTCTCCCGAATCGATCGCGAGGGAGCTCGGGTTCGCGGCCAGGGAGGACTGCGTTTGACGGATCGCTCCGGAGAAACCTCGGTCCCGGCGGACGGCGCTGCACCGCTATCGATGACAATTGTAGTTTGCATTGAGTCGGGCCTTCTGGAACTGCTTACGCTGCGGATGGTGGAAAGCCTTCGTCGCTTTGGCGGCCGGTTTGCAAATCTGGACGTCATTGCGGTAACGCCCCGTCTTACGCCGCCTCTTACGTTGGAAACGCGCCGTCGAATGATCGAACTTGGGATCAAGCACTTGCGAGTGTCGCCAAGGAATCCCTACGCCTGGCATCACTACATGAACAAGGCGGAAGCGATTGCTGCCGTTGAGGAGAGGGTGACGACGGACGCAATTGCTTGGGTCGACAGTGACATCCTGTTCTTGCGAGAGCCAAACGATCTTGAGCTCCTGCCTGGGGTAGACTTCCTTGCGAGCGCTCCGGATGCCGGAGTGATTGGGTCGAGAGGCGTAACCGATCCGAATGACCCATTCTGGGGCCGCTCCGCCGCGCTTATCGGGAAGGTCGCGGACGACCTTCCCTGGCTTCAGACGGGTGACGGACATCGCATTCGATTCTACTGGAATGCCGGGCTTTATGTGTACCGGCGCACTGCACGCTTTGGCCGAGAGTTCCTCGCCGGCTTCAAGACCTTTCTTGATCGGCATGTTGCCAGAACACACTCGCAAGTTCACTTCATGGATCAGGTCGTGTTGGGGTTGACCGTACTTCGGCTGGGCCTCGTGTGGCGTGCTCTGCCTGACAAAAGCAATTTCCCCGTGTGCAGCTTTCTGCCCGGCAACTATAGTCCTGCAAAAGTGATCGACGTGAGCGTGCTGCATTTCCACGACTCGATGAATCCGGAGATGTGGGACAAGCTGCTTGCCACGCTCAAGCCTGGACATCCGCAAATTAGTGCGTGGCTTGAACCGCAAGGGCACGTTGTTCTGCCGCCTTCACTGCCATTGTCGCTTGGTCGCGAAAGTCTGCGGATCATTCGCGGCGCACGGAGACGGGTCTATTACGCGAGATCGGGCTTCACAAAGATGTGGAGCCCGGCTGCGGGTTGAACCCGCTTGCCATATCCTGAAGAACCGAGGCTGCCAAACTGGTTTTGGTTGCGGAGCTGAACGATCCACCAGATGAGTTAGTGTACCTTTGATGGAGCAAGTCGTGGGCATTGATCTGACGGGGCTTCGAGCCCTGAGTTTCGCCAGCCGGGTTTATAACTTCAACTTTTGTAACAGCGCAACGCTCGGCCGGCACGAAATTCACTTCTGGAAGCAAGAATTCGAGGCGGTACGAAAAGATTTCAATTTTGACTATGATGAAACCTTGACGGTCGGCGCCTTCTGCGAGCCTCTGCTGCAAAAACTCGGCGCTAAAAAAATCACGTCCGTCGATGCGTCCGCGTTTGAAGGCGCGTCATGCATTCACGATTTCAACTGCCCGGTTCCGGACAGCCTCCATAATCAATTTGACGCGTTCTTGGATTTCGGCTCGATGGAGCACATTTTCGATGTTGCCCAGGTAATCGAAAACATCGTCAAGATGGTGAAGACCGGTGGCTCGATATTGCTGGCCACAAATGCGAACGGCTTTCCCGCGCACGGGCTGTTCCAGTACTCTCCGGAATTCTTCTATAGCGTCTTCTGTGAGCGCAACGGCTTTCGGGACACGAGCGTCTTTCTGGTCAATACGTTTCGTCCCAAGCTGTGGCATCTAATCAAGCGCCCTGTGGTGCTCCAACGGCGGAACCAAATCCCGTTCGAGGAGCGAATGATGGTACTGGTTTTCTCGACCAAGATTGGTTGGGTGGACCAGTTGAGTGTCATTCAGTCCGACTACGACAAGACCTGGACGAAATTCGCGACGGGGCGTTGGGCTATGTGGAAGTCCCAAGACATATCGAGATGGAAGAAGATCCTTCACCAGGTCGCAAATCCATATGCCTATCGAATCGCTTCGGAAATGCTCGAGTCATTCCGGGTGCGCCGAGGATACAAATCCGACCGCGTCTTGATTGATCCGGATCGTGTTGATCCCACGAAGTTCTTGACGGAGATTAGCGCGTTGATGGATTCGGGTATCGGGCATCGCCCAATCGAGGCGCATCTCTGAGAGAATGATCGAGCTCTTGCCGGAACGCCCCAGATGATCGAGACGCGAATTCCGCAGTGTGATCGGGCGTCTTGGGCGCCGCTGGTCCTCTGGTCTGGCGCACTTCTGGCGCCACTTCTGGTTTTCGACATAGGTTATTGTCAGTCCCGGGGCGCGAGGCCAGTAGGTGGCAGCGATCCATTCAGCGCTGGACTTGCGAGCGATCGTGCCGGTTCAGCAGGCACTGAAAACGTGGCAGAGGGCGCTTGCATCACTCAGCACCCCCACCTGTTGAAGGCGTACAGAAGGCGGCCGCCTTGGCGGGTCGCTGGCGTTGATTATTGCGTCGGCCACGATACAAATGCCATTCTGAAAGATCCGGCAACGATTTCGATGGAGGGGACCGCAGTCGATGCGACCAAACAATTGGTGACTGTGACCGGCAACAATATTGCTCTTGACAGCTATGACTTTTCGCTCAACGGAGGCTGGCAAGTGAGAGCCTTGGCCGCGAATGCAAAAATCGTGAATTCCAATTTCGTCGTGGACTCGAATGATCTTCTGCCCATTGTCGGGACTGCCGAGGCGTCCAATCTGCGCATCTCCCATTGCACCATCGACGGTCGCGGCCATGACCCGGGACCGTGGGGCACCTTGGTCGCATACAGCGGTAGCGGTCTCACCGTTGAGTACTCCTGGTTAAAGAATTCCGGCGGCGACATGATCCAACAGATCGGAGGGACCGGATTGATTGTGATCGAGCACAATCTTATCGAGAATGGTGGATTAAGTCCGGGATCGCATGGCGACTATACTCAGCTTGAGGGCGGTCCGTTCACGGTGGCCATCAACTACAATACCACTGTGCAGAACCGCGGAAGCACGCAAGGTCTGATGACCGAGTACGTGGCAGAGGGTGAAATAGGGCACAATACGATGATGGGTACTGTCAGTTACTTCCTTTCAGTGGACCTCTCTTCAATTGAAACGACCTTTGCGGTTCATGACAACTACTTCGACCCTAGAGGCTACGGATTCGCGTACCCCTCGCGCCGGACGGGCACTCCGAATGATTCCAGTCCAAAATCAATTTTTACGAACAACGTGAATATGCGGACGGGGGCTATCGTGCAGGATGTCGTGCGCCGGTAAGTGCCTATAGACCGCTGCCTCTATCGGCACTTGCATTCGTTCAAGAAAACCGGATTCGTCAAACACTTGCGAAAACACGGAGTGACTATACACGACGTAGATCTCTCGGTCGTCTTGCACAACGGAGGCTCTCAATTTCTCGAGCATGCTTTGCAGAACGTCCTTACCAAACGGATTATAGAGAAAGAGAATGGTATTCTCGGCGGAAAAGTCATAGTTCGCGGCGTCGGCAAGGACTGAGGACACGTCTTGACATTTAGGTCTCGGATGCTTGCGAATGTTTTCCGTGGCAATCGCATGCAGTTCAGCGGAGAACTCGATGCCTAGGATGCGCCGAAACGGGTATTCAGAGGCCACCAGCAAGGTCAGGCCTTTGCCTGAACCGACGTCGACGTACTGAAAGTCTTTGGGCCGAATGGGCAGAGCTTCAATAGCTCTCCGTACAAAGTCGGGATCGGATGCTTGGTAGCGGACACCATCTCGCTGATGGGAACTACGAATCTGTAATTTCCAGAGCGGGACAATCCCGCCAGTGTCTGTTCCGTATTGCCGGTCGAAGTCGCTCGGCGCTTGTTTTGAAGCGTAGAGATGCCGAAGTCTTTCTGTACCGCTTTTGAGGAAACTAGCTAGACCGTCGCGGCGCAGCTTGTGCAGTGCGATGTCACAGAGCGCCTTGATCTGCCTGTGCCTGCTGACCGATTTGGGCATCATCCGCTCGAGCGCTGCCGAAACCCCGCAGCCCGCGTGGACCGCCAGAGTGGTGAAGAACAGAACCTTAGCATATTGCGCTTTAATATTTAATTAGTTTGCTGTTTAATATGAAATCAGAAAATATTGATTGGGTCGCGAATAAAATGGTGTCTGCAAATCAGACCGGCTCCGACCACCTCGGATACGCCAATAGGGAGCCGCCATATGCGCCCGGCTTCAATGAGGCGATGAACCGCGGCATGCAGATGCAGTCGTCCCGAAATGTTGCCGTTGCCCGCGACCTGCTTGCCCGTCGCCGCGTCGAGGTCCTCAGAACTCGTCCGGAAATCGAGACACTTCGGCAGTTTTGGGGTTCGTGCAGTCCACCGCGCGATGCCGATTTCGATTTTTTTCTCTTTATAGTTGACCTCTTTCCAGAGGTTGAGCGGGTACATGTCGTTGTGCTTTACGAGGAGGACGTACCAAAGGCGCTCCTGGCAGGACGGATCGAGGTGGGGCGCTTGCCGATTCGGCTGGGTTACTTCGCGATTCCTGTTCCGAAACTGCGGATTTTGCAGATTGTGCACGGGGGCTGGCTGGGAGCGATCTCGGAGGAGAACGCAAAAGCGCTCATCGAAAGCGTTGTCGATTCACTCGCCGCCGGTGAAGCTGATGTAGCATCGCTGCATTCCCCAGACTTTGATTCCTCGATCGTCCGATGCAGCCGAGTCCTGCCATCCTGGTGGTGTTCGGACCATGCAGTGCGTCCGCAGGCCCGTCGGGTGCGCGAGCTTTCGGGCGCTGCTGGCCCTTTTTCGTGCAGCCTCTCCCAGAACGAACGATATCAGCAACGCAAGCGTGCGAGAAACTTAACAAAGGGATTCGCCGAACATAGAATCGACCGCTTTACAGGTCCAGCCGATGTTGATCGACTTATGCGTGACGCGGAACTCGTCGCTTCCAAGTCCTATCAGAGAGGTCTTCGTGTCGGATTCTCGGGCAGCGCTACAATTCGCTCTCGTCTGCAGTTCGAAGCCAACATGGGATGGCTGCAAGGATATATTCTCTATCTCGACGGCCAGCCTGCTGCTTTCTGGATCGGCTCGCTGCGTAACGGGGTGTTTCTTAGCGAGTATCTTTCGTTCGACCCTGGCTACACGAAATATGGCCCGGGCATTTATTTGGTTTTGAAGGTGATGGAGGACCTGCACGATGACCCGCGACATCCCCCGACACGGCTCGTCGATTTTGGCATTGGTGATGCAGCCTACAAAGAGAGATTGGCTACTCGTCACTGGCACGAGTCGAGCGTTCTCATCTTCGCGCCGCGATTGGGAGCAGTGTGGGTTAACGCCTTGCGCTCGTCAGTCGAGATAGCAAACCGGTCCGTGAAGCAGGCGCTTCGTCTTACGCCATGGCTTCTGTTGCTCAAGCGACGATGGCGTACAAAGGTGATCAAAGATGGCTGAGCCATCGGAACTCATCGCTGCACTCGAACCTGAGAGGCTCTTTGAACTCGTTAGATGACGGCAAAGAACAGGCAGAATCTCGGCAGACACGTCCGAGCTCGGCGTCCGGAAAGGGTGGCAGCCGGAACCTCAGGGCCTCCGTCTCCATGGGTGTCCTGATCCCGCTGCCGCTGAATGGAAAAGGCGTGGGTTACACGTGCGGCTCGCTTGCCGCGAGCATGGCCGACAGCCACCTCGAATTAACGCTCGTCACCCCTCGCAACAGCTGGTCATTGCCGTCAGTTGAGGTCATCGAGGCCCTACCACGATGGGCCCGCCGTATGCCGTATCGATGGGTCCGGGCCTATGCGAGCCGCAACATTGAGAGAGAGTTTCTCTCCTGCTTTGATCGCTTCCGAACGCCGAGGATGGCGGCTTACCTTTGGCCCGGGGCATCCATTGAGACCATTCGTGAGCTGAGGCGGCGCGATGTCACGATCTTTAGAGAGCAGTTCAATTGCCACACGGCGACCGCGAAGCGAATTCTTGATCAAGCATATGGGCGCCTCGGGGTTGCGCCCGGACATGCGATCGTCCCCCAGACTATCGAGACGGAAAGACGGGTCTTGGAGGCTGTTGACTACGTCTTCTGTCCCAGTCACCTGGTCCGAAGATCGCTGCTGGAGAACGGCGTTGCGTCCTGCAAGCTTCTGGACACTACCTACGGCTGGGATCCCGAGCGGTTTTCAGGATCGCGAGCGCTGCTCGCGCCGATCGAAGGCATTACGGCGATCTTCGTTGGCACTATCTGCGTACGTAAGGGCGCTCATTTGCTGCTTGAGTATTGGTTAAAGAGCGGCATCAAGGGGCGCTTGATATTGGTGGGTGAGATGGAGCCGATCATCAAGGAGAAGTATGCACACCTGTTTGGTAGGGGCAATATCGTCGTTCACAATTACTCGAACGACGTTGGCGCGCTCTACCGTTCGGCGGATATGTTCATTTTTCCGTCCCTTGAGGAAGG
Organism: Bradyrhizobium canariense; assembly: GCF_019402665.1. Lineage (GTDB taxonomy): Bacteria > Pseudomonadota > Alphaproteobacteria > Rhizobiales > Xanthobacteraceae > Bradyrhizobium > Bradyrhizobium canariense. The sequence goes on along the minus strand of NZ_VSST01000048.1, from coordinate 30,023 downwards.
AAGCCCGCTGGTCATCTACGAGGCCTGTGGCTTTGGCCTGCCAATGGTGACTTCCGCTATGGGGGGCGGCAGGATCGTGCGGGACAACTGCGAGGGCTTTATCATAGATCCCTATGATGCCGTTGGGTACTGTTCGGCGATGCGTCGGCTGGCTCAGGATGTTGAGCTACGGCATCGGATGTCGCGCGCTGCCGCTGAACGAGCGCAATCGTATACTTGGAGTGAGGTTGCTAGCGCTCGCCGAAAACAGATATTCGGCGTTCTCGGAGTTCCTGCCTTCGACTGAGAAGTGCTGCAAGCTCTCACATTGTACCGAAGATTCAATGGTCTTGCTCCACGGCAGCTTCGAAAGAACATTCGCTCTCAGTCCGATTGGGAGCAAGGGGCCGGCGGGCCCACAAGCATTCGCATCGATGCGGGAGCAAGACGCTAAACCTTAATAGACTGGCGCCCAAGCGTTGTGGCTACGTTCATGCATTACATATCTAAGTATGATTTTCGTTCGTCCCGAATCATTAAATCGGCAGTTAAATTAAATCAGTCGGCAAATATTGCGCTGGATGGTCTGCGATCTGGCGTCTCCAAATATGGACGTTGCTTCCCAGACCGTTATGAAAATGAAATTGGGAGTAAGTAAGTTTTTCCATTGCGCAGGCAAGCAGGTTCTGGATGGTGCGTTAGATTATTCATCTGGTGATTTAATTATATGAGTGTGGCGATCGAAACCAAGATCACCGCAGCAGAGCCCTGATGTAGTCCAAAAAAAGCCCGGGGCGGCGGACCAATAGTGCGCCGGCCAATCAGTGGTTGGCTCGACACTTAATGCAAGTGGCATGTCGCTCGGAGGCCGTTCGCGGTTGAGCGCATGTTGATGGGGACTAATCTCAGGAGAACAGGTAAATGGCAATTAACGACGGCTTCGCGAATGCGCCAGTTGGATCACCGCAGCTTCCAAACATGCTTGACGCTTATGGCGCAAACAAGCCTGCGTGGAATGTCGCGGGCGTGGATTATTATGTGGGGGTGCCGGAGGGATTGGCACTCAAGGATCCCGCGACGATTTCGATGGCCGGTGTCTCGGTCGATACGACCAATCACACCGTGACTGCGACAGGCAACAACGTCACTCTTGATGGTTATGACTTTTCGCTCAACGGCGGTTGGCAAGTAACCGTCGATGCAGCCAACACAAAGATCGTGAATTCGAACTTCGTTGTGGGGTCTAACAACTACACCCCGATCGTTGGTACCGAACACGCCTCTAATCTGAGTGTGACCAATTGCACCATCGACGGTGCCGGCCATGATCCCGGAGTGTCCGGCACGCTATTTTACTACAGCGGCACCAATTTCAGCATCGATCACTCGTGGTTGAAAAATGCTGGCGGTGACATGATCCAGCAGACCGGCGGCTCAGGTGCGGTCGTGATCGAGCACAATCTCATACAGGATGGCGGCCTGAATTCCCAGTCGCACGGCGACTATACGCAGCTCGAGGGCGGCCCATTCACGGTCGCCTACAACTACAACACGACCGTGCAAAATAATGGAGAGACGCAAGGTCTGATGACCGAGTACGTCTCTCAAGGGCAGATTGCCAATAACACGATGCTTGGCCATGTGAGCTATTTCACGTCGGTGGACAACAAGTCCCTCACGGGAACGCTCACGGTGCAAGACAACTATTACGACTCGTCCAACTCGTATGGTCTCGTTTATGAGGACGGGTCGAGTCCGCTGGCGCTCTTTAACCATAACGTCGATATGACCAACGGTGCTGCGAGTGGAACGACGTCAACCAGCGGCGCGACGACGGGCTCAACCGGTTCAACTGCATCAAGCGCTCCGGTGAGCGACTCGAACTCGACAGATAGCGGCGCGAGCGATGTCGCAGGCGGCGTGAGCACCGGGGCATCTGCCGTCGGTCCTGTCACCGGCTCGGAGCCTTCCGGTGCGTCAACTACTGATGCGTCTACGGCGCACCAGTCCACGGCTGACGGAGATGGCACTACCAGCCACAATGCTGGAGCGCCGACCGGCAGCACCGGGACGACCAGCCCCAGCGACGCGGCATCTGGCACGGCCAACGGAGCATCCGATCCATCGGACGTAACGGATATTGTGGCTCCGAATGCGCCGGTCCTGTTAGGCGATTCGATAGTTCATCATCATGCGGCGGTGTCCGGAACGGCGGAAGCAGGCAGCACCGTGCAGCTCTATGAAGGCACACGCCTGCTTGGCTCGGCGACGACGGATCCGGATGGAAGCTGGAATGTAACGACGCCTGCCCTCAAGGCTGGGTCTCACACTTTCACCGCGATTGCCAGCGACGCCGCCGGCAACACCAGTGCCTTGTCTGAGCAGCTGGATCCCACGACCCCCGGCTCGCACAGCGTCAAAGCGACTTCGACGGCTGACCTGAGCAATAGCCAAGTCAATCACGGAGGCACAGATAGCTTGACGTTTGCCGCCAACTTCGGCCACGACGTCAAAGACTTCACCGCAAGCTGGCCGGGTCACGACATGAACCAGTTCAGCAAAACGGCGTTCGACAGTTTTGCGAGCGTTCTGTCCCATGCGGCCCAATTTGCCCACGACGTCTCCACCCCGACCGGCACGGGGAGTGACACGCTCACACTAAAGAACACGAAAATGGATTCCGGTAGCCACGATTTCCATTTCGCGTAACGAACGAACTCACCATACCGAGTAGCACTCAGCAACTGCCTTGGGATTCTTGGAGGATCCCGTTGCGAAGGCAAGGTGCAAGGGGGTCCCATGACTGACTTTGGACGGCGGGGGGTAGTCCCCCCGCCCGTAGTTTTTTTTCGAAGCCAACTCTCAAATCTAACACAGTTTTTGGCCTCTGGACGGTGGGCGGAAGCAGCCGAACTGCGGTCGTCCTGTGCGATCGGCTGGGCAAAGGACCAGGTCGAAGCCTTGCGGCAAAAAGTGTTCTCCGGGCGACCGTCGTCGGCTCGCGACTATGACGAGCCGCAGTCGGAGATGTCGGCTTTCCTGCGATCTTGCCGCAGGGTTTTCTGGGCTCTTGCGGCCTTCAGCGGGATGAGCAATCTCCTCATGCTCACTGGCTCGTTTTTCATGCTGCAAGTCTATGATCGGGTGCTGCCCGGGCGCAGTATACCGACGCTAATCGCCTTGATGGTTCTTGCCACGGTTCTTTACCTGTTCCAGGGTGGACTCGACCTCGTCAGAAGCAGGATCAGCGCCCGGGTCGGCCGGTATTTTGATGAAAGGCTCAGCGTTCGCATCTTCGACGCGCTTGTTCGGCTGCCTTTGAAGACCAGAGCCGATGGCGATGGCTTGCAGCCGGTGCGGGACCTTGATCAGGTCCGCAGCTTCCTGTCGAGCGGAGGGCCGACGGCGCTCTTTGATCTGCCCTGGATGCCGATCTATCTCGGCGTCTGCTTCCTCTTTCACTTCTGGATCGGCGTCACTGCGCTAGCCGGCGCGCTGGTGCTGGTCGGCATTACGGTGCTTACGGAAACGCGCACGCAAGGGCCGGCAAAGGCGTCCTCTCGTCTCGCCGTTTCGCGAACCGCACTGGCGCTCGAGGGGCGGCGAAATGCCGAAGTTCTGCAGGCCATGGGCATGCGGCACCAGGCGGCGCTACGTTGGCGCGACGTCAACACGAAGTACCTCGCGGCCCATGAGCGGGCCAGCGATGTCGCGAACGGTCTCGGTGGCGCCTCCAAGATTTTTCGGGCGATCCTACAATCGCTGGTTCTTGCCATTGGCGCTGTTCTCGTCATCAATCAGGAATCGACGGCCGGCATCATCATTGCCGGATCGATCCTCACCGCGCGGGCATTGGCGCCTGTCGAAATGGCCATCGCGAATTGGAAAGGATTCGTCGCCGCGCGGCAGTCGGAGCAACGGCTCGATCGCTTGCTGAAGCTTCTGCCAATCGAGGAGGAGCGGTTGGCATTGCCTGCGCCTGTTGAAACCCTCATCGCCGAGCACCTCTATATTAGCGCCCCGAATTTGGAGAGGCCCACCGTCAGTGAAGTGTCGTTCCAGCTGCGGAGCGGGCAGGCAGTTGGAATCATTGGTCCGAGCGGATCCGGCAAATCGACGTTGGCACGTGCCTTGGTGGGAGTTTGGCCGTGCATTCGAGGCAGGATACGGCTTGACAACGCTTCGCTCGATCACTGGTCTTCGGACGCACTCGGCAAGCACATCGGTTATCTGCCTCAGGACGTCGAATTGTTCGACGGCAGCATTGCAATGAACATTGCACGGTTCGATCCGCAGGCAACGGCCGCCGCAGTTCTGGAAGCTTCGCATGCCGCGGGCGCGCACGATCTCATCCTCTCCCTTCCAGACGGCTACAGCACGAAGATCGGTGAAGGAGGGTTAGCGCTATCGGCGGGTCAGCGGCAGCGTATCGGGCTCGCGCGCGCCTTTTACGGCAAGCCCTTCCTGGTCGTACTTGATGAGCCCTCTTCCAATCTCGACGCCGAGGGCGAGGGCGCCTTGACCGAAGCGATCCTGAACGTGCGCCGTCGGGGCGGAATTGTCGTCGTCGTCGCGCATCGTCCGAAGGCGTTGGAAGGTGTGGATCATGTCTTGTGCCTCGGGGAAGGCAGGGTTCAGTCCTTCGGCAAGAGAGAGGAGGTCCTCAATAGAGTGTTGCGAAATCCCACACCGCTCAAGGTCGTCGCGGAAGCTCAAGGAGGCGGCCGATGAATGGCCAGGTGACACCGGCGATGCAATCCATCCAGCGTTACATGATCGTCGGTATGATCATGTTCGGTTTGGTAACCTTTGGGATCGGTGGTTGGGCGACAACGACCCAATTGTCGGGCGCGGTGATCGCCCAAGGCGTGGTCGTGGTGGATTCGAGCGTCAAGAAGGTTCAGCACTCCACTGGTGGGATCGTAGGAGAGTTGCGCGTGCGGGAGGGCGCCCGGGTTAACGCAGGGGATGTTTTGATCCGCCTCGACGAGACTCAGACGCTCGCGAATGCGACCATCGTCACCAACAGCCTCGATGAGCTGTTCGCGCGTCAGGCTCGTCTCGAGGCCGAGCGCGATGGCGCCGAGCAGGCCATCTTTCCCAAGGTGCTGCTAGACCGGGCCAAGGAGAGCAACTCGGAGGCGAGCCGTGCGATCACTGCGGAGCGAAAGCTGTTCGAGCTGCGTCGTCAGGCGCGGAGCGGCCAAAAAGCGCAGTTGCGGGAGAAGAGCGCGCAGCTGGAAAACGAGATCAAAGGCCTTACCGGTCAGACCGAGGCCAAGCAGAAGGAAGTCGAATTTATCCGCCAGGAGCTGGAGGGCGTGCGCAGTCTCTGGCAAAAAAATCTGGTGCCGATCACGCGGCTCAACTCCCTCGAGCGTGATTCCGCCCGCCTCGAAGGCGAGCGCAGTCAGCTGGCAGGAATGATTGCTCAGTCGAAGGGCAAGATCGCCGAAATCGGACTCCAGATCATTCAGATCGACCAGGACCTGCGGACGGAAGTAGGCAAGGATCTGATCGAAACGCGATCGAAGCTCTCCGAGCTGAGCGAGCGCAAGACCGCGGCGGTCGATCAATTGAACCGGATCGATATCAGGGCACCGCAAGCCGGCCGCGTCCACGAGCTGAGCGTCCACACGGTCGGAGGTGTGATCTCTCCCGGCGAGCAGATCATGCTGATCGTGCCCGATGCGGACTCGCTTGCGGTTGAGGTCAAGATCGCACCGCGCGATATCGACCAAGTCTATATGGGGCAGACCGCGACAATGCGCTTCGCGGCGTTTAACCAGAAGACTACGCCCGAAATCGACGGAGAGGTCAGCATGGTCTCGGCAGACATTACACAGGATCAGCGTGCCGGCACGAGTTACTACACGGGCCGCGTCCTGCTGAAGCCGGAAGAGCTGGCGAAACTCGGGTCGGCCAAGCTGTTGCCTGGCATGCCGGTCGAGGTCTTCATCAAGACGGCCGGTCGGACCGCGCTATCTTACCTGCTCAAGCCGTTGCGCGATCAGGTGGAGCGCGCATTCAAGGAGCGCTGACTGTTCGCGGGAAGATAGCAGCGCTCGACTGCGCGAATTCGGGGCTGACGCCCTATCCGTCGGCGCCAGCGTTGGCGATCAGCTTCTGCGGCTGGGCGGCCGGAAGCGTCCAGCGGGCGTGGCTCGTCGACCGGCGCGCGGCACAAGCCGGACGGGGTCTGCAGTCTGGTTTGAAAGCTCGACCGCGGCGTTCTGGTGATGTCGGGCCGTCGCAGGAGATCTGGTGGGGCGAGCGCGGCGAGATCGATCCACTTCCTGAGCAACCGCAATAGATCGCGCGGTTTTCGACGGATCGGCCGTAGTGGATGCCTGCTGTCAGTGGGCGAGACTACGGATCGCTCGAACGACCGTCCGCTCAGCACATCCATTCGCTTAGCGTACAGGGTCATCGCGGCCAGGAAGACAAGTATTGAAGCTTCAGCCCCCACGATGACGAGTAGCCCATCTGGCATATGAAACTGTCCTGATCGAGGAAGTACGGGTTGACGATTTGACCCCGGCGAACAATTAAATCAACGAATAAATCGGATAGGGCGTTAAATTGTCGCCCCGGCTCAAGACGCGCGAAGTACGCTCTGTGCGTGCTTTTGGGCGGCCTTTCCCTCGGGACACCCGAGCCGTCCAACAGCTCCCGCTCCTTCATTCTCTCCCATCCTTTCTTCGGCAGGATTGTGAGTGCTACGGCGGCTCCTTTGCGGGCGGTCGGCATGCATATTAATTATTTATTATCTTGGCGTATTATACTGGATTTAAATTCTATTGAATATTATAACCGTAGGTAATGTTCTCGCGGCAGGGCGGCCACGCTCTGGGTTGAATCCGGGCCTCACTTGGCGTCTTCGCAAGGGGATCGGCAAATGCAACGAACCTCGAGGCCAAGCGTCGTCGCAGCCGTAGCTGTCATGATCGGAGGCGTTCAGTGGGCGGGTGCGGCACTGTCGACCGTGCCGACGGCCCTGCAAGCGGCTCTTGGGCATATCGAGCTGGGGCGCCCGACGCTTCCGCCCCTCACTTACACGCTGTTTTGCCTCCGTTATGATGCCGAATGTCGCCTGCGGCGCCTCTTCCGCGGCGGGCCGATCCGGCTGACGGAGAAGCGATGGACGGAGCTGCGGGAGATCAATCGTGTGGTCAACTGGGCAATAGCGCCAGCTCGCAACGAGCTCGGTCTTGCGGGCGAGGCGTGGATCATCAACCCTACTCGTGGCGATTGCAACGACTACGCGGTGAGTAAACGCCACGAGTTGCTTCAGCGCGGCTGGCCGGCGCGAGTCCTGTTATTGAGCGAAGTCGTCGTCGGTTCCGGAGAACATCATTTGGTGCTCCTCGTGCGTACCAGGAGCGGCGATATCGTCCTCGATAATCTCACGCCGCAGATCATCCTATGGTCGCGGACGCCCTATCGCTGGGTTCGCGTGCAGAGCCCGGGTCGCGATGGGCTGTGGGTGGCGGTTGGGCGGGAAGGGACGTGAGCGCCGGTGCCCGGAGCCCTGCTTGGCCAGAACGGGCTGGGCGCTACTCCCGAGCGCATTTGAGCTGCTCAAGCGAAGTGAGCCTATCTTTAAGCTGCAACGATCCGGCGGAGAAGATCAAGCGACAGCCCGAGGGTAGCCCGCGTCGTTTCAATGACGGAAGCGGCAGCACATCGCCCTAATCAGATTGGCTTTCTCGAGCACGACGCATTCGGCCGCAATCACTCCAGTAATTTCTCGGGAAGCACGTCGTTGACGACTATGTGCGGCCAAGGTTGGTTTCGCATTGGCGTATTCAGTGCGCAGCACATCGCTCGGGCGAAGACGCCGCTCGGCGAGGAAAGTTCTACGTCGACATGCAAATCCGCCAAATCCGCCACTCCGGCTGCAGTGGCTTGGAGCGGGATGTGCTCCAAGCATGCTGCCACAAAATTAAAAATCATGGTTGAGAGCGGAAATTAAGTTTAAAACGAACCAATTCAAGGCGGCGAGCTGTGTGCGGTGGATTTTGGTGAAGCCCGGCCTGATGTTTTCCTGACGCGGGAAGTTGTTCAATCTGCTGCTTCGTCAAATCGGACACACCGTGATCGGCAATCAGTAAATTTAAATGGTTAAATTAGTATAATCAGTTGCGGCGCGATGATTTTGGTCTATTTTGGAGGCGAGCCGGAATGTTGCGGGAGGACCGAATGACCCATCTCGACACCGACGGCGAAGATCGTCGTGAGTTCTTGAAAGGCTGCGGAAAATTCACCGCCGTATGAGGCTGTTGCTGTCCACCTCTCTTACCCCAGCTGCAATAGCCAAGTCGGGCGGTCATGTTGTGCACCGCAACAATGGCTTCGGAAACGGCGGCCGTGACGGCAGTCCTAACAATAAAGAAGATCGCGACCGCTAGATTTTGCGGTCTATGGACAGCCATGGTGTGTATGGCATCGCGGCCGTCGCCGGGCTCAACCGGTGCGGCGGCGCTTGCTGGATGAACGGTTGATCAACAAATCATCCAGCCTCTTGCCGGCTCGGAGCTGCGCCTTCAGCCAGCGGGGTTGCCTGCCGCGACCGGACCAGGTCTCGGATGGGTTTTTCGGATTTTGATACTTCGGCAGCACTGGGGGGTAGGGGCGACGCGCACGTTCCTGGTCGGGGGCCCCGGAAGTTCCTTCTATCCTGCGGAGCCGCTCTTCGAGCTTGGCTTTTTCCGCAATCATTCTCCGACTAAGAACAGTCGTCACTTCATCGTAAAGCCGCCACAGCTCGGCTGTGGTCGCAGATGCCCACTCGTCGTTCCCCATGGAAGCCGTCCCCACTACTTCCCGATTTGAAATAGGAGGGCGGCTTATCAGGTCGAAGCCCCGTCGGGCAAGCCTGATCGGCCTGCGCACAGAACTCTAGTGTGCAGTGCGGTACTTCTTGGGGCTACCAGCCGGGCCTGTGCCTTCGACCGGCCGGTCGCCTCCCAGCCGGTCTCCGCCTGCGGACCCTCCGCATCGGGCCGAGCAAGCGCTGCTCGGCCATCGACACGCGACTACGTAAATTCTGCAATTCGGTGAATTGAACGATCAGAGATTCATGCGTTTGCCGCAAAACAGCCGAAGAATACATGTGACCACCTACTCATTACCAGCGATGACCCGTGACTGCAGATTGAAGTTGCTCGGTTAACGAAAATGTCGCCCGAACTTTGCTGACCAGGTTTTCATCGGTGTTCCTGCCGAAGCAGCCGTTATCGTTCGAGAGGTCTGATCAATGGTTGGAAAGACTCCCGCTTGACACACGACCGAGATCAGAAGGGACACCAGCCGCTGTCGCGCTTGAGGACCAGTCCTCGTATTGATGTTGATGAATAGTATTACTTTTTTGAGCCTCCTCCTCGTGTTCTGGATTGAGGCTTTTCAGATCGCCTCGCTCTGGTGAAAGTTTGTCGAATGTTAGATTTGAATCGTCAATGTCCCTATATATCGTTCGTAATAAGTGGCTGCTGATAAGTTTGATTTCCGTTAACCAACGCTGACAACGCCGCCGCTTTTTTGGCCCATAAATCTGCGGCGAGTTGGCAGCTCGCAGCGATCTGGCGTTGCTGAAGAAAGGTGCTGTTTCGTCGATGAATTGGCTATTTCGGATTTTCTATGGAGGACCGGATTCCTACGGTGCTGCACGCATGCTCGAAGCGAGTTACTATGATGGGGCCATCATGCGTTGCCGATGCGTGCCGCGAGGAAATTGACAGTGCGGCGTTTTGGCAGAACGGATGGGTTGTGCCCTCCCGCGCGTCTTTAGGGCGAATGTGGGAATAAATTGCGGCGTGGGGGGTGTCAGGAATAGGCAGTGGAAGCATGCGCCGCATCAGAATCGTCATCGCGGATCGGCACCCGATCGTCTTGCAGGGAATCAGCAGCGTCCTTGCGACGCAGCACGACTTTGCGATCGTGGCCGCCTGCGGCGACGCTGCAAGCTGCATGGGGGCGATCCGACTTCTGGTGCCCGACATTGCACTGGTCGATGTTGCAATGCGCAATATCAGTCGACTGGGCGTCCTAGGCCTCGCAAACATCGCTGGCCAGGGTACCCGGGTGATTTTTTTCGCCGATAAGGCCGGCGATCAAAGGTTGCAGACGCTGGCCGCGGGCCGCGCCTGCTTTGTCCTCACGAAGGATGCTAACCCCGAGATGCTGGTCGCCACCCTGAGGAAGGTTGCAGAAGGCCAGGGACTGGCACCGCAGTCGCCGAGCACGGGTTGGGAGGTCGGTGGGGAGCCTTGCGCCGGGGAGGAGAAGCCTCTGACGCATCTGACCGACAGGGAGCTGCAGATCATGAGACTTGTATCGGAGGGGCTGTCGAACAAGGAGATTGGGCGTCGCCTGAACATTGCCGACGGTACGATCAAAGTCCATCTTCACCACATCTTCCAGAAGCTCGATATCAGCAATCGAACAGTTCTCGCGGCATTGGCAATTTCGCAAAACGGGCAGCACACGGCCCCACGTGACCTCGAGCCCTCGGGCCTACTGCAGCAGGATCCGGCGGTTCGAAATGTCGAGGGCGTCAAGCGCAGCAATGTCCTTCCGGGACGTACGCGTTAGCTGGAAATCGCATCATGTCGGGCGGTGCGGATCGGTTGCAGCGCCCAGGTGCTCGGCCATGTTGCGACAGGCTCCTTCGGCCTCAGCCAATGTCCGGAAGGGCGAACCGTTGATCTTGATGGCGCCATTGTTCTCGTAGAGTGGTCGCCAACTCGCCAGGTAGCCGGAACGTCCGTGAAAGCCCGGACCGGTAGGGCTCTCTAGGCTGATCACAAACGAGAAGCCATCGCCGCTCGCGCTCCAGATCTCCATGTTTTCGATGGGCCGGTGAAATTGCAGTGGCATGGCAATCATCCGTCATGCGTTGCCCTTGATAACATAAATCAGATATATGCATATTAAATATTAGTTTGAGTGTCTAGATTGGACTCCGGCGCCGGGGCTGGCAAACCCGACGGCCGTGGAAAAAGTGACGATCTGCCCGGCGACGCGCGCTTCACAACTCCCATCTTTCAAACAAAAGTTCTGGTTGAATGTCGATTTAATATATAATATGAACGAATAAAATTAAATCAGGAGAGCGTCGTGACCCGGGACGGCAATGAAGATGACGACCGGCGGGCATTTCTTAAAACCTGCGGAAGATTCGCGGCCGTGACCCCCCCCGTCATGACGCTGCTGCTGTCGACCTCGCTAACCTCGACAGCCATCGCGCGTTCAGGCGGACAGACCGTAGCAACGCTTGGCAACGACAGGGGCCAGTCATTCTTCGATGATCGTCCGTCCCCTGCAGCGTCTGGGTCCTCTGGAGGCGGATCCTCTGGGGGCGCTGGAGGTGGTGGCTCATCTGGGGGGCGCCGTGGTGGGTCATCTGGTCCCGGTGGGCCAGCCGGCGGTGGCGCCGGATCGGGCAGAACGGCCGGTGGTAAAGGGCCCTTCGCAACGGGAGCGAACTCTGGAAATCCGACCGCATATGGAGGCGTCGATTGTGCAGATGAAGAAGACGAGGAGCGGAGGTACAAGCCCGACTGCGAGCGAGTCGCCACTCGACTTTCGAGCGCAACCCGCTCCGAGCATTAACAACGGCTCGTCCCGCTGTTATTGCAGGCTCCACAGCCTGGCCCGAAAGGGCACGTGCCGCGCGCCTGGGCACATGAGCGCTCTCTTAACGCGCCACCGCATCGTTATTGGCGGCGCAGCATGCCGAATGTCAGTCACGTTTTTCCGTGATCACATATTTTTCCGACCGTCAAAGCTGGCGGAATTCTCGCGGACATATTGCCAGGAGACCTCACATGAAAATCTGCGCTCGAGTGGACAACCCCGCTGCTGTTCTTCGCCAGCGCCTCGAAGCGCTTGCCTCCCAACTCGCGGAACTTGAGAGTCTCAGGGACCGAGTGGATCGAGAAGAGAACCATCAGCGCGAGCTGCGCCGGTCGGGCTATCTCGGACGGCGCGCGAGCTCAGAGTGCAACCGAGCGGCCGCTGCAACGTCGCAGATTTAAAGCTTATGCCTGCTCCGCCTGTCGCAACCCATCAAATTATTCAGCGAGAGTCCGAAAGCGAACGGATGGTTCGAATTTAATCGATCATATTTGGCTTCGGCGGGGGGCAAGCGGTTCATCCGCAGCAGCCTCCCGTCACGCCGAGAACAGGGGCGCTAGTTTTCTGGCGCAGTACGTGCGGGGAGCGGGGAGTCTTCAATCTACTAACTAGTTTCGCTTGAAAGGATGAAAGCTCGTGAATGATGCCAATGTGAAAGTCGAAACGCAGGTCGATCCGGTGAATGAGAACACGAATGGTGCAAAACCAAGGTTCGATTTGCCGTTTTTGAATTTCCAGGAACTCCTCCGTGGCTTCGCCGAGCAGGGCGCCGCACAGACCAAGAAAAATATCGCGAGCATGAAAGCGACTTCCGAGGAGATCAGCGACATTCTCCGTGAAGCCTGCTCTATGAACGCCAGAGGGGCCGTTGACTACGGCGCCAAGGTCATCGAGATTTCCAAAGACAATACCAGCGCCACCCTGGAGTTTTTATCCCGGCTCGCTGAGACCAGGTCGCTGCTGGATATCGTGCATCTTTCGACCGCCCGAAGCCGCGAGGCTTTCGAAGTTGTCTCCGCACAGAATCGGGAGCTTTGGGAGCTCGCGCAGAAAGTTGCGATCGAGACGACCGAGCCCATCAAGACCAGCTTCAACAGAGTGCTGCACAAGACCGTCTGAACCGAGGCTACCGGCCGCGCGGATCGACTGGACAGGCGTCTCCGCGACGAGGGGACGCTCGGTCCAGTCGATGGCGGGCCAGCGTGCTCAGGGTCCGCAACAGATTGCAGGAATTGAAGATGGGTATGGTAATGATCAAATGCCCGGAAACGGGCGACGCTATTTCGACGGGTATCGAGACTGATCGCGAAAGGTTTCGCTGCAGCGCGGTATTCTTCTCGCGCACCTATTGTCGGGTCTGCGCGGCTACACACGAGTGGTTCGCGCGAGAGGCCTGGGTCTACGAGCCTGCCCTGGATAGTCGGTTGCCGGGCGGCTGGCAGGCGTCTCGCGCCGGCGCGGCATGAATAAGTCGTGCTCCGCCACGCGAAATTATCCGATCGATCCTGCGGCTCATCACCTTGTAGCACTCGCATGCCACGGCTTCGAGCCGCGGCCGGTCAATCTCGAGCTGACCGCGGCGGTTGGATTTCAACGCTCTTGACGCGCGCAACGCCCTCACAACATGCGTGACCGTGGTGCGTCGGACGCCCAGTAGCTCCGACATAGTCTCCTGGGTCAAGGGGAGGAGATTGCTGCCATTCGCCCGGTCGTGAATTTGAAGCAGCCAGCAGGCCATCCGGGCTTCGACGGAATGCAGTGCATTGCAAGCCGCGACGTGCTGAACCTGCGTCAGCAGCGATCTCGTGACAATCTGCACCATGGATGCGATCGCGGGGCTGCGCCCCAGAGCTGACAAAAATTGCGCCGCCGGAATCTGCAGCACGGGCCCTGGTACGCGGACGACTACCGTCACGGATGAGTGGGATGTGCCAAGCGCCAACGTTAGACCGATCGCACCTTCACGACCGATCACCGCTATGGCGGCAGTCTGCCCGTTCGGCAAGTCCACGATGTAGGCAATCGCGCCGCCACAGGGGAAGAGAAGGTGCTCGATTCGATCTCCCGATCGGACCAGTACGGCGTCGCGCTCGAGTACGACTTTCCGCAGGTGAGGCGCAAGCAAGGCGAAATCCGCCGCCGGCAACGCTGCTAACAATCGATTACCAACTCTGGTCGCGTGGTCCATCATGGGATTCGTCCCCACGGAGGTCCGGCGCTAGGTCTCCTGCCGGCTGGTGCCGGCCGGTCTGCACTACTCAACAGCACTCCAATCGGTCACCGGAGATATGGTTCCAATTGGGAGTCGTGCGTGTGCGACGGCACCGCCACGCATGATCCCGCTAGATCCTGCGATTGGCTCCAACTGGAGACCGGCAGGCTCGCGGGCATTGCAGTTGATATCGGCCAAGCCTATCGTTCGTCCGCCTTCTCGGGAACCGGAAAGAGTGTCATCGGAGCGGACGCTCTATGCCTGTGCGACGGATGCCAATTTTCGGCCGAATATGCTCAGGCGGCGACCGCCTAATCATTGAACGTTCTTAACTCGTGGCTGACTCTTAATCAGCGGGTCCCGGTTTTGGGCCCCGCCCACCGCACCTCGCAAAGCCTTAGGCCGATCCACGGTTTGAGAAGACCGAACTAAAACGGTTTTTCGAACGGCGTTTTTGGATCCCGCCGGACGGTTGCTCCCGACAATGTGATCGGCGGTGCCGGTGACAAAGCGGCTCGCCGAGCGGCTTCACCACTAAGTCACCATTTGCCGAACGAGTGTGCCGCAGTTCGAACGACGCTGCTATTGAGCAGATCGGCCCTTGGTGCGGCTACCTATTTCAGGCGAATTGCTTGTGACGTTCACGGAGGGCATCCATCCACAGGGTGAAATCCTGCACGTGCTTGAACATATCTTCGGGAGGCGGCGAAGCGGCATTTCGCCCGCGGGAAGAATCGTGAGCGTCCGTGATATCGCAACAAAGTTTGAATCCTGCCTCCCAAGCGGTGACGTCAGCGGCTTTCGGGTGCGGCGCTTCAGCGCCTGCTGGAGACGCGCGACGCGCTGGCGCGTCAATCTCGTCGCCAAGGCCTTGCGAGAAAGCAACCAGATCAACGACGAGATCAGCCGCGCTCTTGGTTGTGACTCCGCATCCTCGTTTTCGCAGGCTTTCACCCGTCACATAGCTGGGCGCCTGGCCCGTGTCGCAAAGGCTTTCACCTGTCAGACGTGGTCCAATGATTGCCTGTCGCGTATGCTTCTGACACAAATTTACAGGGCCGAATCTACCGAATGCGCAAGGTCTGGAACAGTCTGACGATCCGTCCCATCGGTATGAATTGCCGGCGGTTCGTCTCAAAGTATTCGATTAGCTCGTCGAGTTCGTCTTGCGTGGGCCGTCGGTCACGCTCTTTGCTCTTTCCAATCAAATTGAGGTGACTTAACGCGACGCGTGCGAGGCGGGCTTCCTCGGCTGAAACCTCGACGCCGTGCACGGCGGCGGCGTGCGTTATGATTGTACGGATGAAGGGCAAATCGATTGCCAGTGTCGCCGGGCCAGCGCCCTGCTTGGCGCGCTTTCTTCCGAACTCGATCAGCCGCTCTCTGTTGAGAGCGGGCAGCTTCACACTGCCGAGTTCGGCCTTGAACGAGGCCATCAGCTTTTGATCGGCGAGGGGGCTTACCGACCTCGCGCATGTCTTCGTCGTGCAAGTCAATCAGATCGCCACACGTGCGAACGTTCCGGACCACGTGTGGCTTCGACGATCCATTACGGTCAATGTTGCGCTCCATTTCGAGCGCCCATTCTTCGCCATCCTTGCGTCTCCGGAACGTCTCGGCCACATAACGGATCTTGCGCCGGATTGGACACGCCAGTTTCCAGATGTCAATTGTGTGTAGGTCGCCACGCGTGGGCACTCCGGCTTTCGTGTGCACTATGTGTGCACCGAGAGGTCAAAACAGGTACAAACGTGTGCAATTTCGGCTGGTTTGGAGTGCACACGTTCATGTTTCAGCCTGTTGAAAGAAAGTAAGTCTTTGAAATCGCAAAACTATCTCTTCTCCGTGGCGCCCATGATGGATTGGACCGACCGGCATTGCCGGGTGTTCCACCGTCACCTGACGCGGCGGGCGCTGCTCTATACGGAGATGCTGACCACTGGTGCCATCATTCATGGTGACCGGGAGCGGCTGCTTGGGTTCGACATGGTCGAGCACCCGGTCGCGCTTCAGCTTGGCGGGTCGGATCCGCGCAAGCTGGCGCTGGCGGCGCGGATCGGCGAGGAGTTCGGTTATGACGAGATCAACCTCAACGTCGGCTGCCCCTCCGACCGCGTGAAGGACGGCCGTTTCGGCGCTTGCCTGATGGCAGAGCCTGATCTCGTGGCGAGGTGTGTCGAGGCGATGAAGGGTGCGGTGGCCGTGCCCGCGACCGTGAAGTGCCGCATCGGTATCGACGACCAAGATCCGGAGGTCGCGCTCGACAAGCTTGCGCGCGCGGTCGTCGCCTCCGGCTGCGATGCGCTTATCGTGCATGCCCGGAAAGCATGGCTCAACGGTTTGTCACCGAAGGAGAATCGCGACATCCCGCCGCTCGACTATGATCGCGTCTATCGCCTCAAGCGCGCGATGCCCAATGTGCCTGTCATCATCAACGGCGGCATCCCCGGTGTCGACGAGGCCAAAGCACATCTCGATCACGTTGACGGCGCGATGCTCGGACGGGCCGCCTATCAGGAGCCATGGCGGCTGCTCTCCGTCGATACCGACATTTTCGGCGAGGAGGCGCCGCATGCCTCGATGCAGGATGCGCTCGAAGCGATGATGCCCTACATCGAACAACAGCTCGCGCGCGGCACGCGGCTGCACTCCATGACGAGGCATTTCGTCGGCGCATTCCATGCCGTGCCCGGCGCGCGCGCCTTCCGCCGCCATCTTGCCGAGCAGGGGGTGAAGCCGGGCGCCGGCCTCGAGGTGCTGCGCGATGCGATTGCACGTGTCGGTGCCCGCGCGCCGGCAGAGGCGGCGGCCTAGCCGTAGTCGCATGACGAGCCGGATTGCAAAAGTCTAGTCGACTGCCAGGCGCGAGCGGCGGTGACTGGTCTGGAACTCCGGATAACCGGTGAGCATCAGCTTGTCGGCGCGCACGCCCCAGCTCTCCAGGCGATCGAGGAAGCTCATGCCGAGCAGGTTGGTCTTCATCTGTCCGCGCTGCACGACGAGGGCCGGCACCGATTTCTCGACGAGGTGGCCGACGGAGAGACGGTCGATCGTGAGGCGGGCCGCCTTGGTGTGACCGCCCGCGGTTTCGAGATCGACGTCGTATTCGAGCATCTCGAGCGGCAGCCCGATCGCTTTCGCGGTTTCCCAGGTCAGCACCACCGAGGTCGCGCCGGTGTCGATGACCATCGGTGCGGCCACGCCGTTGATCTTGGCGCGCAGCGCGAATTCGCCGCCCTGGCCGCGCTGAATCTGCACGGCGGGGGCGGGCGCTGCGGTCTGCGTGCGAAAGATATGCGAGACCTTGCTGCTCGCGCGCGCGATCTGGTCGGAATCGCCATAGGCGACGACGGCACCGGCCGTGCAGGCGAGCATGATGAGAACGAGCAGGAACCGGATCATTGCGCATCTCCCGATGCGCTCAGGCCGGTCAGCTGCGTTTCGGCGATCCCGCGATGGGCGCAAGTCCAGCCTGATTCATGCGCGCCGGCAACAGCGCCATGAGCGCGAGCCGTTCCGCGCTCTCCATGGCGTGCCAGCGCGCGATCTCCGGCAATGTGCGTCCGCAGCCGAAGCACAGCCTGGTCTTGGGATCGATCATGCAGACGGCCACGCACGGCGTTTCTTTGCTCATTCGGACATAGTGGCGGATGGTCGGGCATGACTGCAAGCATCTCGTTACGAGCCCGTACCTGCGCTCATGATCGGCTTGCGGCGGGGCCGGCGCTTCTCGTCCGCGACCGCGGAACTCTCGGGCTGGAGCGGCGGAGAATCATCCGACATCGGCGCCAGCGCGCTCATCACGCGCTCGGGCGGGAAGGTGACGATCACTTCGGTGCCGATGCGCAGCTTCGATTTCAGCGTGAACGTACCGCCATGCAGGTCGACCAGATTCTTGGCGATCGGCAGGCCGAGGCCGGCGCCCTGTTCGGCCGACTTGATCGAGTTGGAGCCTTGGCCGAACGAGGCCAGCACGACCGGGATCTCGTCCTCGGGGATTCCGGAGCCGGTATCCTTCACCGAGAGATATTGTCCGCCTGAGGCCGTCCAGCCCGCTTTGAGCCAGATCTCGCCGCCTTGCGGAGTGAATTTGATCGAGTTGGAGAGCAGGTTGAGCACGACCTGGCGGATCGCGCGCTCGTCGGCCCAGAGCCGCGGCATTGCCTGCTCGAACACCTCGTGGATGGTGATGCCACGGCTCGAGGCGCGCAGCTTCATCAAATGATGGCAGTCGGCGACGATGCCGACCAGCGAGACCGCTTCCTCGTTGAGCTCGTAGCGGCCAGCCTCGATCCGCGACAGATCGAGGATCTCGTTGATGAGGTTGAGCAGGTGGACGCCGGAATTGTGGATGTCGGCCGAGTACTCCTTGTAGACCGGCACGGCATGCGCGCCGAAAATCTCGCTCTTCATCACCTCGGAGAAGCCGAGGATCGCATTGAGCGGTGTCCGCAGTTCGTGGCTCATCTGCGCCAGAAAGCGCGACTTGGCGACATTGGCGGATTCGGCGCGGTGGCGCGCCTCGTCCGAGATCGCCTTGGCCTGTTCGAGCTCGCCGATCAGCGCGTCCTTCTCGGCGCGCGCCTCGAGCGTGGCGAAGGTCGAAAAGTGCAGACGGTGGGCCAGCAGCACGAAATAGCCTTCAGCGGCGAGGGCGAGCGCGGCCAGGATGTAATTGTCCAGCGAGCCGGTCATCACGAAGCTCAGCGCCATCGCGACCGCGACCGGTGCGGTGGCGGCGAGGGCGGCGATCGGCAGATTGGCGGCCAGCATGCTCGATACTGCGATCACCAGCAGCATCAGGAACATCATCAGCGATTCCGTGATCATGTCGAGCACGGGATGGATCAGGATCGCCATCCAGCAAAGGCCATAGAGCAGGTCGAGGACGACGAAGCGTGTCTGCCATGCGCGCGTTCCCGCGGGCGAGGCGGGCTCGGCCAGGAAGCGGTGGCAGCTGCGGATCATCGCGGCATGGATGCAAAGCATGCCGGCGGTCCAGGCCGTGGCCGGGATCGGCTGCATCCACAGCCCAAACAGCACGCCCGTCGCGACCACAAGCAGCATCACGACATAGGAGGCCGACAGCCGGGTCTGGGCGTAATGGCGCAGCATCTCGGCGTCGAAAGCCGGCCGGGTTCCACTGGTCGACGTTAACTTGTCGCGCGCCTCGCGCACCCGCTGTGCCGCAGCCCGGCGATGGCTCGCCGACGGCACGCTCACCGGCTCGGCCGGAAGCTGCACAACCTCGGGCTTTTCAGCGGGTTTACTCATCGCACAACAACAATTCCTGCCCGCGCGGGACGGGCCTTCTGCATTGTCTATCTCTGGCAAGAAATCCTTAAGAGGTGACTTAAGGAGCTAAAGAATTACGTTAACCCGGCGTTAATTTTGGATCCGGTGTGAGCCGCTCAATGCAGCGCCGCGTGCTGTGCGATGTACACCACTGCTCCCGCCAGATAGCCGGCGAGCGCCGGGAGGGCGATGCGACGGGCGTACCAGAGGAACTCGATGCGCTCGAGCCCCATGGCGGCGACGCCTGCGGCCGAGCCGATGATCAGAATCGAGCCGCCGGTGCCGGCGCAATAGGCGATGAATTCCCAGATGAAGCTGTCGGGTGGATAATGCGCGAGGTCGTACATACCCATCGTCGCGGCGACCAGCGGCACGTTGTCGATGACGGCGCTGAGCAGCCCGAGCACGATCACGATGATGTCCTGTCGGCCGATCGCGGTGTCCAGCCATTTGGCCAGCATGGAGAGCAGGCCGGCATGTTCGAGGCAGGCAACCGCGAGCAAGATTCCGAGGAAGAACACGATCGAGCCCATGTCGATCCGCGTCAGCGCATTCGCAAGCGTGAGCGGACCGCGGACATGCTCATCCTTATTGCGATGAACGATCTCGCCGACCAACCACACGATGCCAAGCCCGAGCAGGACGCCCATGAACGGCGGCAGGTGCGTGACCGTCTTGAAGGCGGGCACCGCAATCAGCACGCCGAGTCCGAGATAGAACATCACGTTCCGCTCGAACGGATCGACGCCCTGCAATCCGTCCTCTTTCGGCGGCGGTGCGATGGTCTTGCCCTTGAGCGAAAAGCTGATGAATGCGAGCGGCACCAGCAGGTTCAGCAGCGAGGGCAGGAACACCCCGCCCATGATTTTTAGGGGCGAAATCTGTCCGCCGATCCACAGCATGGTCGTGGTGACGTCGCCGATCACGGTCCATGCACCACCGGCATTTGCGGCGATGACGATGAGTGAGGCGAACAGCAAGCGGTCGTCGCGCTTGGCGATCAACCGCTGGATCAGCGAGACCATGACGATGGTGGTGGTCAGATTGTCGAGGATTGCGCTGAGGAAGAAGGTCACGAAGCCAATCAGCCATATCAGACGGACCTGGCTGGTCGTGCTGATGCGGGAGGTGATGACCTCGAAACCGTCATGGGCGTCGATGACCTCGACGATGGTCATCGCGCCAACCAGAAAGAACACGATCTGCGCGGTGGCGGCGACGGACTCGTCAAGCTGACGGCCGACCAGCGTGTGGTCGCCGGTCGCGAGCGCGTAGATTGTCCAGAGCACGCCCGCGCCGAGTAGAGCAGACGCGCTCTTGTTCACCCCGATCGGATGCTCAAGCGCGATCGCCGCATAGGCGAGGACGAAGATTGCGGCGAGTGCGATCAGCAAGGCAGGATCACTTCGTCAGGTGTCAGCGATTAAGGCGCGCGAGCAGGCTCGACGTATCCCAGCGCTTGCCGCCTATCTTCTCGACCTCGGCGTAGAACTGGTCGACCAGCGCGGTCACGGGCAGGTTGGCGCCGTTGCGGCGGGCTTCAGCCAGTGAGATCGAGAGATCCTTGCGCATCCATTCGACCGCGAAGCCGAAATCGTACTTGTCCTCGTTCATGGTCTTGTAGCGGTTCTCCATCTGCCAGGACTGCGCGGCGCCCTTTGAGATGGTTTCGATCACGGCGGCGACGTCGAGGCCACTCTTCTTGGCGAAGTGAATACCCTCGGAGAGGCCCTGGACGAGGCCGGCGATGCAGATCTGGTTGACCATTTTGGTCAGCTGGCCGGAGCCGGCGGGCCCCAGCAATTTGCACATCCGCGCATAGGCGCCCGTGATGATCGGCTCGGCACCCACATAGGCGTCCTGCGTGCCGCCGCACATCACCGTCAGCACGCCGTTCTCGGCGCCGGCCTGGCCGCCGGACACGGGTGCGTCGATGAACTTGAAGCCGGCCTTGGTCGCGGCAGCATCAAGCTCACGCGCGACCTCGGCGGAAGCGGTGGTGTGGTCGACGAAGGTCGCACCCTTCTTCATGCCGGCAAACGCGCCGTCGGCACCGATCGTGACCGCGCGCAGATCGTTGTCGTTGCCGACGCAGCACATCACGAAATCCTGGCCCTCGGCTGCAGCCTTCGGGGTCGCCGCGGTCTTGCCGCCGAACTTGTCTGCCCACTCCTTCGCCTTGGCCGCGGTGCGGTTATAGACGGTGACCTCATGGCCCCCTTTTTTCACGAGGTGTCCGGCCATGGGGAAGCCCATCACGCCGAGACCGAGGAAAGCGACTTTAGCCATCTGTGGTACCTTGTCCGTAGTTTGGGTTTTACGGTTCTTGCCGGGCGAGGGCCGTCCGGTTCCGCCATTGCGGCAGATCGGCCGCACCATAAACCCTTGAGGCCGGAGGGCAACGGCTTCGTTTGGCCCCTGCCTGTGTTAGGATGGCGGACTTAAGGACTTCAAAAAAATGGAGCGAAGGCATGGGCGGCGTAAGCGTGGGCGTGCTCGATCATTTCAACATCCGGACCCGGAATCTGGCCGAGACCGCCCGCTTCTACGAGGACGTGCTGGGCCTGGAAAAAGGCCCCCGGCCGAATTTCGCCTTCCCCGGCGCCTGGATGTACAGCGAGGGTAAACCGGTGGTGCACCTGGTCGATATTTCTCCGACTGCCGAGCCACAAAAGCCGGATTCCGGCGTTGTCCACCACGTCGCCTTCGCCAGCCGCGGCTTTGACGGCATGAAACAGCGGCTGGCCTCAAAGGGGATGAAGTTCGACTCCCGCCAGGTGCCCGGCGGCGAACTCTGGCAGATCTTCGTCCATGACCCGAACGGGGTCATGATCGAGCTGAACTACGAAGCGGCCCTGGAGCAGGGCGCCGCGCCCGCCGAGATGGCTGACGATATCGGCAGGCAGTAGCCTTTTGGGCGTTTCCGCTCTAATGGGGCATCTTGAATTCTAGGAGATGCGCTTTGAGCGTGACGCAGCAACAGGTTCTCGACAGCCTCGCCAGGATCAAGTCGCCGCGCGGGGTCGCGCTCACCAATGCCAATGTGCTGAGCGCGATCAGCGCGGCCGACGGCAAGGTGTTCTTCTCGATCAATGTCGATGCCGCCGAGGCGCGCGCCTGGGAATCCGTCCGGGCCGAGGCCGAGGCCGCGGTGCGGGCCATTCCCGGCGTCACCACCGTCATGGTGGCGCTGACCGCCGAGCGCAAGGCCGGCGCGGCGCCGCCACCGCCGCCAACTCCCAGCCGCGGTACGCCAGGCGTGCAGCCGGTCCATGCCCACAAGCCGCCGCCGCAGGGCGGCGCCCAATCGCCGATGGCGCGGCAGTCCGAGATTCCGGGCGTCGCGGCCGTGATCGCGGTTGCCTCGGGCAAGGGCGGCGTCGGCAAGTCCACCACTGCTCTCAATCTTGCGCTGGGCCTGCGCGATCTGGGCCTCAAGGTCGGGCTGCTCGATGCCGACATCTACGGCCCCTCGGTGCCGCGGCTGACGGGCCTGCATGAGAAGCCGGAGCTGGATGGCGACCGCAAGATGATTCCGCTCAGGCGCTTTGGCCTGGCCATCATGTCGATCGGCTTCCTGGTGGAGGAAGAGACGGCGATGATCTGGCGCGGGCCGATGGTGATGTCGGCGGTGACGCAGATGTTGCGCGACGTCGCATGGGGGCAGCTCGACGTCCTCGTCGTCGACATGCCGCCAGGGACCGGCGATGCCCAGCTCACGCTGGCGCAGAACGTCCCTTTGAAAGGCGCCGTGATCGTCTCGACCCCGCAGGACCTGTCGCTGATCGACGCAAGGCGGGGGCTTGCGATGTTCAAGAAGGTCAACGTGCCCGTACTCGGTATCGTCGAGAACATGAGCTATTTCCAGTGCCCGCAATGCGGCACCAAATCCGACATTTTCGGCCATGGCGGCGCGCGTCACGAGGCCGAGAAGCTCGGGGTACCGTTCCTGGGCGAGGTCCCCCTGCACATGGCGATTCGCGCCACCTCCGATGCCGGCACGCCCGTGGTCGACAGCGAGCCGGACGGTCCCCATGCGGCGATCTACCGCGCCATCGCGGGACAGGTTCGGGGCCAGCTCAAGGGCGTCATCGCCGCCGCCTGAGCGGATCAAGCCCATCCCTTCAAAGCAATAGCCTGGGGACATGCGACTTTCGTAGAGCCCTGTCATGCCAATGTCGCGTTTCGAAAGCGGGGCTTCCGTGTTAAAGGCCCACGGCAGTCAAGCCCCTTCGGTTCGACGCGGCCCAAGAACGCGTCGCCGGAATGAGCGGCAGCAAAGAGGAAGTTAGGGGAAACGCCCCAACAAGGAGAGACTGAAGATGAAGCGTCGTGATTTTCTGAAAGTGTCGGCAGCCGGCGCGGCGGCGACCGCCGCGGTGGCCTCGCCGGCGATCGCGCAGTCCTCGCCCGAGATCAAGTGGCGCCTGACATCGAGCTTCCCGAAGTCGCTCGACACCATCTATGGCGGTGCCGAGCAGATGGCGAAGTACGTCGCCGAGATGACCGACAACAAGTTTCAGATCCAGGTCTTCCAGGCGGGTGAAATCGTCCCGGGCCTGCAGGCGCTGGATGCGACGCAGAAGGGCACCGTCGAGATGTGCCACACGGTGTCGTATTATTACGTCGGCAAAGACCCGACCTTCGCGATCTTCGCATCGGTGCCTTTCGGCCTGAACGCACGCCAGCAGAATTCCTGGCTGTACCAGGGCGGCGGCAACGAACTCGCCAACGAGTTCTTCAAGAAGACGAACGTGGTGGGCTTCCCCTGCGGCAACACCGGCACCCAGATGGGCGGCTGGTTCCGCAAGGAGATCAAGACCGTTGCCGACCTCTCGGGCCTCAAGATGCGCATTGGCGGCATTGCCGGCCAGGTGCTCCAGAAGGTCGGCGTGGTGCCGCAGCAGCTCGCCGGCGGCGACATCTATCCGTCGCTCGAGAAGGGCACCATCGACGCGGCCGAATGGGTCGGTCCCTACGATGACGAGAAGCTCGGCTTCGCCAAGGTCGCCAAGTACTATTACTACCCGGGTTTCTGGGAAGGTGGTCCGACCGTTCACGCCTTCGCCAACATCGACAAGTGGAACGAGCTGCCGAAGAACTACCAGGCGATCCTCACCAACGCGACCGTCAACACCAACACCTGGATGGCCGCGCGCTACGACATGGTGAACCCCGGCGCCCTGAAGCGTCTGGTCGCCGGCGGAACGCAGCTTCGCCCGTTCACCAACGAAGTTCTGGAAGCCTGTCTCAAGGCGACCAACGAATTGTGGGGCGAGATCTCGGCCAAGAACCCCGACTTCAAGAAGTCGATCGACGCCATGCAGGCCTACCGCTCCGACGAGTATCTGTGGTGGCAGGTTGCCGAATACACCTACGACAGCTTCATGATCCGCTCGCGCACTCGCGGTTGATCTTCGAATAAGCCGCAAGACGACAGGCCCGGTCTCGTTCGCGAGGCCGGGCTTTTTCTTTGGGACGAGGCTGCGGAGCGGCGTTGTCGCCGGGGTACGGGTGGGGCGTCCAACAAAAAATCTGAAAAACAACCCCATGCACAGTAGACGAGGGGTGAGAGGACAAGGCGCTGCGCGTGCAGCCAAGCGCTTGATGCGATGGAGCTAATTGGCAGGCAGGCCCAAGCATCGCGCGGTGGATGGGAACTTCGCATTTTAAGCGCAAAAGCGGGGTGAGCCCAGGCGGACCAAGCGAATGTTTCAGCGAGGGCCATTTGACTCGTCGGGCAAAACAGGAGCATAAAGGTATTATCGCATAATCCGAAATTGCTACCTCGGTGCCGCTCCGTGGGGTGATGATGAGCTTCGATCCCGATGAGGTTCAAAGCGCGCTGCGCAAGGCCTGGTCGTTGGCAACGGCCAGTCAATGGACGGCGAGCAATCCGGCGGCAGGACAATGCAACGTCACCTCGCTGCTGATCCACGAGCTCTTCGGCGGCGACATGCTGAAGATGCCGCTGCCTGCCGGCGACCATTTTTACAATCGCATCAAAGGCCGGCGGTATGACTTCACGGCGAGCCAATTTGATCAGCCGATTGCTTACAAGGATTTACCTGCAAGCCGTGCCGATGCGGGATTGGGAGCGACAAGCGATGAACTGGCCGAACTCAGAGCCGCCTTTCAGGAGCGTCGTACGAAGAAAAGGTAAGGGCCAATCGCAGACGGATGACAGGACTGTGCGCGGGAAATCAGCTGAACATCAATTCGCAAGACGGTCTTTGCTCATGCGCAGGATGACCACCACACCCTCATCCGACCAGTCAAAAGTTATAGCCCCGCCAAGCTGGGCGGCCATACTTCGGTGCACCAACTTGCTTCCAAAGCCTTCGAGCTTTGTTGGAGCGACAACGGGAGGACCGCCCCGTTCCGTCCACTTGACCACGACCTCGTCCTCGTGGGCGTTGCACGACACGTCCAGGGTACCACTTGAAAGCGACAGCGCACCGTATTTCGCAGAGTTGGTTGCCAGTTCATGCATTACCAAGGCGAGCGCTGTGCTGGAAGTCTCTCCCACGTTCATCTTGGGGACCGAGACGCGAATACGAACGCTGGCTCCCGTTTCATCGTACGGAGCAAGCAGAACAGAGATGAGGTCTCCAAGAAGCGTCCCCTCTCGATTTCGTCCTGGTACCGGGCGAACAAGGTCCTGAGCACGTCCAAGAGCGATCAGGCGGCTGGTCAGCTCATGGGCCATATCTTCTTTTGATGTTGCCGAGCGTGAGCTCATTTGAGTCAGCGCCGTTGCGATGGTGAGAAGGTTTTTCAGCCGGTGACTCATCTCGCCCGCCAGCAGCTCGTTGGCTTCCTCAGCTTGCTTGCGTTGGGTTACATCCAGGAAAATACCGAACATGGTTCGATCCGCGATGTCGGCGTCGTCGCCTTGGCCCCGAGCGGAGATCCAACGGATATCGCTTCCGGTTAGAATACGAAAATCTATTTCGTAGGAGCCGACGACTGCGCGAGTAGCGGCAAATGCCGATCTCACCCTCTCGAGATCGGCGGGGTGGATGTTTTTGGACAGTATCTCGAACGTAATTTTCTGCTCGCCCTTGGGCACCTCCCAAAGGTCGTACGCGGGTTCATCCATGGTGATGGCGTCGGTATCAACGTTCCACGACCATAGAGCGACACCGGCCGCGCGAGTGGCAGCCCGGAGGTGCCTTTCGTGCCACAACGGCATCGTCACCTGGCTAGCACACATTGCGCTTTGCTTTCCTGCATTTCCGGCCAAATCGGCCCCCCCCTGCCGACCGGTGATCGACAGATACCATACCCGGGCGAAAAGGTCTCGGTTCTATCGAAAGGGCGGGTTGAAGCCTGGTCCCGCGCCCGAGTTGGCTCAGAAGCGATCCTCCGCGAACGACCCATGAGGTTCGCCGGCGGCCATCAGCGGCGTTGTTGGTGAGCGATTACGCGTTGCTTCGCGAAACGCCTGAGTCTTCCCTTCCATGAATCAACACGGCCTCGGCAGCAGCTTCGTCGATCGCCGCCATCACGTCCGCGGTTGCGGAATGATGAATCATGTGACCCGCTCCGTCGATCCGGCGCAATTTGCTCTGCTTGATCTCGCCATGCAGCCTGACCGACTGCTTGATATCGATCATACGGTCGCCCTGACCCGCGATAATGATCGTCGGCATCTTGAGTTCAGCGTAAGCCTTCGCGCCTGAGAATGCGGCGGGGACCAACATCGTCGCTTCGGCCGCTGCGGCCCGCATCTGTGATGGACGCAGCGCCATTTCTTTCGGAAAGCCCGCGAACTTGGCCGGGACCGGCCGGGGCCCAAACAACTTGCGCAACGTCGCGGGCCACATCATCCGACCGGCTAGCGGCGAAATCGTGGAGCTGATGAGGTCCCCGAGCACCGGTAGGGCGGACAGCACTGACGCGGCGCTGTCCGAGCGGGGCGTCGGGAAATAATAGCCCGAGGCCAGCACGAGAGCCTGCACGACCGAAGGATGTCTTGTCGCCAGCGCAACCGCAACCGACGCGCCCCACGAATGGCCAAGGACAATCGCTTGAGAGACGCCGAGCTGATCGAGCGCCTTCTTGAACAGGTCCGCCTGGGCATCCGGGGTCCAGACGACGTGCCTCGGCCGCGAGCTATGCCCAAATCCGGGACGATCGAACACGATGACCCTGTAGTTTTCGGCTGCGAGATCGATCAATCCACTCGCGTCGAAATCCTGGACCAGGCTGCCATTGCCGTGAAACAAAACCAGCGGCTTGCCCCTGCCGCGTTCCAAATAGTGCAGGCGAACGCCATCGATATCGATGAACCGACCCTGCGGAGGATTATCGCGTTGCGCTTTGTTCGCGAGCCGCCGGTTTATGATTGCGCTAGCCGCGATGAAGGTACCTGCGGCAGCAAACGCGGCGGCGCCCGGATGTCGCGTGATGGCGGCCAGGCAATCGGATAGAAGGGAGCTGGAACGTGTTCGTCGTGCAAGGCGCATGTGCATTACCTTAGGTGGTCTGCACGACGCCCCATCAAATGAGAAATGTTGCAGCTGAGTTGAACGGTTCGCCGGGGTGTTCGTTCCTTGGCAGGATCGATGCGGCGCCGGCGGCGGGGCCCAAGGGGGCAAACGTCCGCGCCAT
This sequence comes from Bradyrhizobium canariense, assembly GCF_019402665.1. Taxonomy (GTDB): domain Bacteria; phylum Pseudomonadota; class Alphaproteobacteria; order Rhizobiales; family Xanthobacteraceae; genus Bradyrhizobium; species Bradyrhizobium canariense. Next base: position 2,284 of record NZ_VSST01000048.1, on the reverse strand, counting down.
CCGCGACCTCATCCGCAGGTGCCCTGATTGGCTTACAGGAACCTGACGGAAGGGAGCGGCGCCCCGCCGGGAAGTGCTTTTTCGCTGGCCGAGATGTCCCGGATGGTGGAAGACAGCGAAGATGCGGCGCGAGCCGTGCGGTGATACCGGAACTTCCCGCGGGAAAATGCGATGCGCCTTCTGATCGTCGAGGACAATGCCGAGCTGTCACGGCTCGTTGCCGGCGGGCTGTCGGCGGCCGGCTATGAGAGCGACATCGTCGGCAGCGCCGCCGAGGCGCGCGAAGCCGTGAGCAGTGTCAGCTATGCCGCGATGATCCTGGACCTCGGACTACCCGACGGCGATGGCCTGTCGGTGCTGCGCGAGCTGCGCCGGCAGATGGAGCCTTTGCCGGTGCTGGTGCTGACCGCGCGCGGCGGCTTGCAGGACCGCGTCAGCGGCCTGCGCAGCGGCGCCGACGACTATCTCGCCAAACCGTTCGCGATGGAGGAACTGGTGGCGCGGCTGGAGGCGATCCTGCGCCGTCCGGGCCAGTTGCTCGGCCGCTCGCTGCGCCTCGCCAACCTCGTCTATGACACCGAAAGCCGTCAGATCTTCGTCGACGACCAGCCGCGCATCATCTCCGCGCGCGAGACCTCGGTGCTTGAGATCCTGCTGCGCCGGCAGGGCAGGGTGGTGCCGAAGAAGAACGTCGAGGACCACATCTTCGGTCTCGACGGCGAAGTCGCCTCCAATGCGGTCGAGGTCTACGTCTCGCGGTTGCGCAAGCAGCTCGCCGAGCACGGCGCCAAGGTCGTGATCCACACCATCCGTGGCGTCGGCTATCTTATGGCCGAGGAGAAATAGCGTGGCCCGGATCGGATCTCACGCCGGATTCCGCGCCGGAATCCATGCGAGGTCGCCAACGTTCAAATCGCTAATCTGGCGCATCGTGTTCCTGCACATCGTGGCGGTCGCGGTGGTCGCGATCTTCCTGCCGCTGGTGCTGTTCTGGCTGCTCAATTCCGAGATCGACCAGTTGCATCGCGATGCCATGCGCGCGCAGGCCGAGGTGTTGGCCGAGCGCATCGTCGCCCAGCCCGACGGGCTGTTGACGTTCAACCTGCCGGACAGTCTCAAGGGCCTTTATTCGGAAGCCTATGGCCGCTACCAGTACGACATTCGCGATGCCGAGGGGAATCTGCTGTTCTCGTCGCGGCGCAAGACCGGCACTGCCACGGCCGCGCCTCCGCCGCTCTCCGAAACGATTTCCGGCGCCGGCGTCACTCGCATCATCGACGGCAAGGTGATGCGCATTCGCGTCGCGGAGGACCTCGCGCACCGCGACGTCATCATCGATGACATTGTCTCGAACTTCTTCCGGCGGGTCGGGTGGATCACGATTCCGATCCTGCTGGTCCTGCTCGCCATCGACATCATCATCTTTCGCCGCGCCGTCGCGCCGCTGTGGAAGGCCTCCGAGGAGGCGAGCAATATCGGCCCGGCGCGCACCGACATCCGCCTGCCGACGGAGCAGATCCCGCGCGAGATCATGCCGCTCGTCACCGCCGTCAACCAGGCGCTCGACCGCCTCGAGGACGGCTTTCGGGTGCAGCGGCAGTTCACCGCCGACGCCGCGCACCAACTGCGCACGCCGCTCGCGATCCTGCGCACGCGGATCGAGACGCTCGGCGACGGCGCTGCAAGGCAGGCGCTGCATGCCGATATCGAGGGCATGAGCCGCATTGTCGCGCAATTGCTGGAGATCGCCGAGCTCGACACGCTGGTGCTTGATCCCGGCGAGACCGCGGATTTGCGCGCAGTCTGCGCCGAGGTGGTCGGTTCGATCGCGCCGCTCGCGATCGCGCAGCACAAGGATATCGCGCTGAGGGGCACCGAGGCGCCGGTGCTGATCCACGGCAACTCCATGATGCTCCAGCGCGCGATCTTCAACCTCGCCGAAAACGCCATCAAGTTCACGGCAAAGGATACGTCGGTCGATGTCGATGTGAGCGAGAACGGTGCGGTGCGCGTGCGCGATTGCGGACCGGGAATTGCGGAAGCCGAGCGTGAATTGATCTTCCACCGCTTCTGGCGCGCCGACCGCCAGCGCAGCGACGGCGCCGGCCTCGGGCTCTCGATCGTGCGCGCGGTGGCGGATGATCACGCGGCAACGGTTGCGGTGGAGAATCTTCCGGGCGGCGGCGCGCAGTTCACGCTGCGGTTCAGGCTGGCGGAGAAGCGGGGCGACGTTGATTTGAACGCAGTGCGGCACTGACGCTGCACCCTCGCCCCTTGTGGGAGA
>NZ_VSST01000047.1 GCF_019402665.1 Bradyrhizobium canariense | reverse complement strand
TGAGACAACGATGGAGGATCGGTCTTCCCGGCGCATGCGAACACTGGTGACCCGAATGGCCCGTTCGAGGCCTGTCCGCTAATTAGCTCGAATGCGCGCTGATATCCATGATGGCCCGGAGCACAACACGCTCCAATCAGAGGCCGGATACATTGATGCAAGACCGCATCTGCCAGGTTGACGAAACCTCTTGCAATGCGCGGCCGGACCATACATCCGGGTCAACAGCCGACATCGCCGCGAGTTGGACGTCAGGCCTGCTTTACCCTCGAGCGGACATCCCAGATCTCTAAGTAACCGCCCTACGCTCGCCGCATCAGTTTAAGCGAGGCCGCCAGCCGCAGGCTGCGCTTGCCGGCCAGCGCGATGCCTTCGAGCTCACCGCTGTCCGCCGTGCAGGTTCCGGAGAAGCCGATGCCGACCTCGTAGCCGCCGAACACGGGGTTCTCGCCTTTCGCCGGCGTATGCTCCTGGTTGAGCATCTCGCCCTTCCAGCGGCCGTCGGCCGAGGAATAGGAGCCGAGATAGTAGAAGAACGCATCGCCGCCCAGGATGCGGCCGTCGATCAGCAGCATGACGCCGGAGAGCCCGGCGTCGACGCCGTCGAGCGCGCGCAGATGGATCGCATAGAGCCCGTTCACGACCCCGCCCGGACCGATCGTCCCCTGCGGCGGCAATCCCTCGTCATCGAGCCGCGTGAGATTGGCCCAGAAACCGGCGCCCGGCATCGTATCCGCGCTGCCCGCAAGACGGATCTGGTTGCCGACGAGCCGGCCGCGCGCGCCGATCACGGCGACATCAGCCCCCATCAGCGGCTTGTAGTTGGGATCGTCGTTATGCCGTTCGGTGATGACTTCGGCGATGATCTCGCCGTCGCGCTCGACATAGCTCCCGAGATGCGCGAAGGCCGAATTGCCGCCCAGCAGCTTGCCGTCATGCATGCACATGATGCTGCGGCCGAAGGCATCGTTGACGCCGTATTCAACCTTGTAGAGCCCGTCCAGCAACGCAATTGACCCGGAAATATCAGAAGGAAAGCACGCGCTACCTAGCACCGCCGTCGCACCAAGGCCATTGGGCTTTTTCGCGCAGGGCCATTCGCGGAGCCACACCTGCCATGATGCCATCATGCGCCTGTTTTGCCCGACGGCGCAATCGATTTCGGCGTTTCCGCAGATGGCGATTTCACACCATTTGCAGGCCTGTGATTTCAACCACTTGGCTACTGTGCATGGGGTTGTTTTTCGCCTTTTTTGTTTGGCCGGTGGTGAACGGCCTTCCTCAGGCGCTAGTGACGCTTGAAATACTGCACCTCGCGCTCATGCTTCTCGGCCGCCGCGCGGCTCCTGAACGTGCCGAGGTTGCGGCGCTTGCCGGTCTTGGGATTCACTTTGCGCGAATACAGCCGATATTCGCCGGATGCGAGCTTGCGGATCATGGTTGCGCCTCCTGCTGTCAAGGATTCAACGGACCGTGTCCAGGCTGGTTCCTGACGCATTCGAACCCGTCGACACAAGCACGCGACAAAGCGGGCATGGAGCAGTCACGGCCATCGGCGGCGGACGAAACATGATCCGGAAAGGTGCGCAGCGGTTTTCCGGAAAGATCATGCTCGCAAATAACTCTAAAGCGCGTTCACCGCGCTTTTAGAAGCACAGCGTGGTGACGAGCTTGCCCTGCTTGTCCTTGATCGCATAGGGACAGCGCAGCCGCTCCAACGCCTGCTTGGCATCCTCGTCGCCGAGCGCCGCGGCGCGCTCGTAATAGGATTTCGCGGCGTCCTTGTCCTTTGGACCGCCGCGGCCCTCCTGCGCGAAGGCCCCCATCCGCTCCAGCGCGCCGGGATGGTTTTGCGCCGCCGCCTTCTCGAACAGCGCGCGTGCCGCGGCGTCGTCCTTCGCCCCGCCCGTGCCTTCGGAGAGCATCATGCCGAGCTGGTACTGCGCTTCAGCGTTGGTCTCGGCGGCCTTGCCAAGCAATGCGCGCGCCTGTGCGGGATCGGCCGGCGTGGCACCGCCGGTGCCGCCGAGCGCGGCGAGATTGCTGATGCCGCGGGGATTGCCGGCCTGCGCCGCCTTCTCGAACAATTTGCGCGCCTGCGCTTCATCCCTGGCGACGCCGGAGCCGGTGCCGTAGGCCACACCGAGCTCGACCATCGCCGCACTCGATCCCTTGTCGGCGGCCTTGCGCCAGGCAGCCATCGCGTCCGCCGTCTGCCGGTTGGCCGCATAGGCGCGGCCGAGCGCGAACATCGCGCGCCGCGACGAGGGCGCAGCCTGCTTGCAGAACTTGATGGCGGTCGCAACGTCGGCGGCCGCAATCTCCGTCACGCCCCTCATATCGGCTGGCTTGTCGGGATCACTGGGATCGGCGGCGACGCGGTCGCACAGGACGAGATCGGCCGATTGCGCATGCGCAGATAACGGCGCCGCAAGCGTGAGAAGGATGGCAACGAGGAAAGTCCGCATGGACGCCAGGTTGCGTCGTCGTCCCGGCAAATTCAAGGCTCGAGTCCCGATTGGCGCAGCACGGGGACGACCTCGGGCGACGCCAGATAGCGCAGCAGCCGATCCGCGGCGTCGGCGTGCTCGGCGTTTGCCATCCGGCCGGCGGCGAACACGGCCGGCGTTTGCAGATCGTGCGGAATCGGGCCGACCACCTCGATGCCCTCGACCTGCTTCAGCTCGCTGATCTGCTGCACGGCGAGATCAGCCTCGCCGCTCACGAGCCGCTCTGCGGTAAAGCCCTGCTCGACGATGGTGGTCTTGGTTTTGATCTCTGCCGCGATCCCCATCTGCGCGATCAACCGGGCGAAATAGACCCCGCTCGCACCCAGCCGCGAATAGGCCAGGGACCGCGCCGCGAGCAGCGTGTTGCGCAGTGCGGTTTCCGTGGCGATGTCGGGATGTGCTTGCCCTGCCCGCACCGCGATGCCGACGAAGGAACGCGCGAGATCGGCCGCGCTCTCGGCGACGACGCGGCCCTCGCCGATCATCTCGTCGAGCCCCTCGCGGGTAAGGATCACGAGATCGGCGGCCTCGCCGTCGCGCAGTCGTTTGAGCAGCGCCAGAGTCGGCGCGAAATCGGCATCGATGTGGACGCCGGTCGCGGTCTCGTATGCGGAGGACAGGCTGCGCATCGCGCCCATCAGGCCGAGCGTCGAAAGCACGCGAATTTTTTCCATCAGCGATTCCCGTGGCGATCAGGCGCGATGCATCAGCTTGAGCGCGGCGGTCAGGCGCAGGCTGCGCTTGCCGGCAAGCGCCGTTGCCTCCAGCACCGCCTGCTCGGCGTCATAACTGCCGGAGAAGCCGATGCCGACCTCGTGGCCGCCGAAGATCGGATCGTCCTTAGCCGGCGTGTGCTCCTGGTTGAGGATCTGGCCCTTCCAGCGCCCGTTGGCGGCGGTGTAGCTGCCGAGATAATAGAACGATGCATCGCCGCCGAGGATGCGGCCCTTGTTGAGCAGCATCACGCCGGTGAGACCGCCGTCGACGCCGTCGAGCATGCGCAGATGCACCGAGTAGAGCCCGTCGGCGATGCCGGCCTCGCCGACGCCGCCGGCGATCGGCATCTCGTCTTCGGTGATGGGTGTCATTAACGACTGAAAGGGTACGCCGGGCAGCTCCTTGAGCTCGCCCTTGCAGCGATAGAGATCGCCGTCGGCCCAGCCCTTGGCAAGCAGGGTCGCATCGTCAGTGCCGGCCATGGCGCGATAGTTCGGATCGGGGTTGTGGCGGACGGTGTTGATCACGATGTCGACCCCGGCTTCGGTCTTGGCGTAGGTGCCGATATGGGCGAAGGCCGAATTGCCGCCGAGCATCTTGCCGTTGCCGGCATGCATCACGCTCCGGCCAACGGCGTCGCCGAGCTGAAATCTCACCTTGTAGAAGCCTTCAAACACCAGCCGTCCCTGGCCCTGCGCGCATCCAGACGCACTCTATCCCGCTTTCGGCGGCGATGGACAAGTTTCGCGCCATGAGGTCCGAGGGGTCTCCGCACCGGCTGTCATCAGAATGAAAAATCCGCCGAAGCCTTTCGGCTTCGGCGGATCGAAGTCCAACCCGGGCCAGCCCCCCAGCCCGGGCCGGGAGGATCTTAGGCGGCGGCCTTCTTGTCGGCCGGCACGGAGGCGATCGTCTTCAGGATCTGCGAAGCGATCTGGTATGGGTCGCCCTGCGAATTCGGACGACGGTCTTCCAGATAGCCCTTGTAACCGTTGTTGACGAAGGAGTGCGGCACGCGGATCGAAGCACCGCGATCGGCAATGCCGTAGCTGAACTTGTTCCAGGGCGCGGTCTCGTGCTTGCCGGTTAGACGCTTGTCGTTGTCCGGGCCGTAGACGGCGATGTGGTCCATCAGGTTCTTGTCGAAGGCGGCCATCAGTGCCTCGAAGTACTCCTTGCCGCCGACCGTACGCATGTACTCGGTCGAGAAGTTGGCGTGCATGCCGGAGCCGTTCCAGTCGGTGTCGCCCAGCGGCTTGCAGTGGAACTCGATGTCGATGCCGTACTTCTCGGTCAGACGCAGCATCAGGTACCGGGCCATCCACATTTCGTCAGCGGCCTTCTTGGAGCCTTTGCCGAAGATCTGGAATTCCCACTGGCCCTTCGCGACTTCCGCGTTGATGCCTTCATGGTTGATGCCGGCTGCCAGGCAGAGGTCGAGATGCTCTTCGACGATCTTGCGGGCGACGTCGCCGACGTTCGAGAAGCCGACGCCGGTGTAGTACGGACCCTGCGGGGCCGGATAGCCCGAGGCCGGGAAGCCGAGCGGACGGCCGTCCTTGTAGAAGAAGTATTCCTGCTCGAAGCCGAACCAGGCACCGGAATCGTCGAGGATGGTGGCGCGCTTGTTGGTCGAATGCGGGGTCTTGCCGTCGGGCATCATGACTTCGCACATCACGAGCACGCCGTTGGTGCGGGCGCCATCCGGGAACACCGCGACCGGCTTCAGCACGCAATCGGAGCTGTGGCCTTCGGCCTGCTGGGTGGAGGAGCCATCGAAGCCCCAGAGCGGAAGCTGCTCGAGCGTCGGGAACGACGCGAATTCCTTGATCTGAGTTTTGCCGCGCAAGTTCGGAGTCGGCGTATATCCGTCGAGCCAGATGTACTCGAGCTTATACTTGGTCATTGAGCCTCTCTGTAGATGATGCGAAAGGTGGGGGCCGCAGGCCCCCGCACGATTGTTTACCCGGCCAACATCGGCCGACCCCTTCCAAGCATTTAACGTGCCAAAAGGCCGCAGCGCGGGAGGTTTTCCACCGCGGCCGGCCTCCTCTCCATCCCGGCGGATCGGCGAGTGAGCCGTGCGTCATAGCGGCGCACCTTTGCGTGAAGCTGCACCGCAAAAACCCCGCGGAAAACGCCCGATTCTGGAGCAGGCAGGCCCGGGCCTGAGGTTGCCGACTAAACGCGCATCAACGTCCGGCAATATTCGCCAAGTCTGCGCCCGCCGCCCGCAACCTTCGCAACGGCCCACGCGTTAGCCACCCGACCGCTGCCTTAGAGGAAGCAGAATGCAGTCTGCCTACAAAATAGGCCAAGGCTGATTTCCTTTTCAGCACTTTGCATTTCGGAATGCACGGCCGATATGGGGATTCCAGTAACCACAAGCCAACGAGTCGGGCGCACCATGGAGGCCCAGCGCTGCGATCTCGGGAGATACCGCAATGATGAACAATGGACTGAGTCACGGATCTGCACAGATCTACCAATTCCCTGTCGGGGGCCGCTCGGCTCTCGGGGGGCGCCGCAACGGTGAGACCCGCCTTCCCGCCAACCACGCCTCGCTCCCCGTGAACGAGACGATTTGCAGCGGCAGCTGGTACCATCAGGAAGCAGTCGATGAAGCCAAGCCGAAATGGGATCGCTGATGCCTGCGTTCGGTTCAGTACCGCCGCGCTCTCTCAAGCGTCCGGCGTCAGATTGAAAAAGGGTCGAAACAACGAAGTTTCGGCCCTTTTTGATTCCGGACTTGATTACAGGATCATATGGTCCCACAGCCGTCACCGACCGTTTCAGATGCCTGACAAGACACCTCCATGAAAGACTCCCCTGCCCGCCATCTCGCCCTGCAGGGCGCCAGTAATTTTCGCGACCTCGGCGGCTATCCGACCGCAGATGGCCGGACCACGCGCTGGCGGCACATCTTCCGCTCCAACCATCTCGGCCAGCTCACTGCCGCCGATGTCGAGATCGTCCGCGCGCTCGGCGTGCGCAGCGCCTTCGATTTTCGCGGCGTCGAGGAGCGCGCGGCGGGTGTCTGCGTGGTCAACGAGATCGCCGTGCATTCGTTGCCGATCGAGCCGACGGTCGTGGCTGCGCTGCGCGCCGAGCTCGCCAGGGGCAGGCTGACCGCGCCGGTCGCGCTCGAACTCATGCGCGAATCCTATCGCAACTATGTCCGCCACAACACGGCCAGTTTTCGCAAGCTGTTCGGGCATCTCCTGGAGGACCACGCGCCGCTCGTCATTCACTGCACCGCCGGCAAGGACCGCACCGGCTTTGCCAGCGCGCTGATCCTTCATGCGCTCGGCGTAGCCGACCACGTCATTGCCGAGGACTACCTGTTGACCAACCTGCACTACAAGCGCGACGCGTCAAGCGTCTCCGATCTTCCTGCCGACGTTCTCGACGCGATCGGCACCGTCGAGGCCTCGTATCTTGCCGCTGCTTTCGAGGCCGTCGGTAGCGAGTATGGCGATCTCGAAACCTACTTGCGCGACGGTCTCAAGCTCGGCACAGCGGAGCGGACCGCGCTGAAGGCGCGCTATCTGCAATCGTAAGCGGCCGTAAATCTTGAGCGGCCGCGCCGGGAGAACGATGATGCAAGGCAAGGTTCTGATCGTGACCGGAGCACTCGGCTCACTTGGAAAAGTCGTCGCCGAGACCGCACTGGCACGCGGCGCGCGCGTGGCCGGCATCGACCATGCGCCATCGCAAATCTCCGCGACGCCTGAGCGCATCGAGATCGGCGGCGTCGATCTGTCCGACGTAGCACAAGCAAAGACGGCGGTCGAGGCGGCGGCAAAACACTTTGGCAAGCTCGATGGGCTGATCAACATCGCCGGCGGATTCGCCTTCGAGACCGTCGGCGACGGCGACATCAAGACATGGCAGCGCATGCATGCGCTCAACTTGCTGACGGCGCTCAACGCCTCGCACGCGGCGCTGCCGCATCTGGCCGCGTCCAAGGCCGGCCGCATCGTCAATATCGGCGCCATGGGCGCGCTTCAGGCCGGCTCCGGCATGGGCCCCTATGCAGCGTCGAAAGCCGGCGTCCATCGCCTCACCGAGGCGCTGGCGAGCGAGTGGAAAGGCAAGGTGACCGTGAACGCAGTGCTGCCTTCGATCATCGATACCAAGGCCAACCGCGCCGACATGCCGAAGGCCGACTTTGCCAAATGGGTGACACCGCAGGAGCTCGCCGAAGTCATCCTGTTCCTCGCCAGCGATGCCGCCAGCGGCGTCACCGGCGCGCTGATCCCGGTCGGCGGGCGGGTGTAGCATCTTTTCCCGGGCCCATCGGGCTGCTATATTTGAACAATGACAACTGAAGATATCGAACGAGCGATCGAACGGCTTACGCCTGACGAATTGGTGCGGTTTCGCGCCTGGTTCGAGCAGTTCGATGCACAACGCTTCGATCATGTCCTGGAGCAGGACATCAAGGCGGGTAAGCTCGATCAATTTGCCGAGGAAGCGCTGAGCGATTATCGCGCCGCCCAAACGCGCGACTTGTGAAGCACACCGCTTCCACGAGATTCTGGAAGGCTTATGAGGCCTTGCCCGTCAATGTTCGGCGGCTCGCCGATGCCAATTTCAAGCTGCTGAAGAACGACCCCACTCATCCTTCGCTTCAGTTCAAACGGGTCGGTCGATTTTGGTCCGCCAGAGTCGGCCTACGTTACCGCGCCCTGGCTATCGAATCTGACGGCGCCTGCGTTTGGTTCTGGATCGGCTCGCACGCAGACTACGATCGTCTCATAGGCTAAAGGCGTCAATCCGGCACCAACAGCGGGAGATTGCCTCTGAAACGGATGCTCTGCTTGCCGGCGAGTGCGATGCCCCCGCCCAGGTCGTCTGTTCCCCGTCAAATGGCTCAGAGCCCTAAGTCCGTTCCGGGCTAAAGTGCCGAGACTGATTCTCCGATCGGACGTGACACTCGGAAGCTTCCTTTGGAAACCACGCTCTATTTGCCCGTAAAACGCTTCCTCGAAGAGCTCGGCTTCACGGTCAAGGGCGAAATCGGCGGCTGCGATCTCGTGGGCCTTAGCGCCGGCGATCCGCCGGTGGTGGTGATTGGCGAGCTCAAGCTGACCTTCAATCTCGAGCTGATCCTTCAGGCCGTTGATCGTGCACCGGCCGGCGACGAGGTCTGGATTGCCGCAAAGATGTCAGTGCGCGGCAAGGGACGCGAGACCGACGCACGCTACCGCAATCTCTGTCGCCGCCTCGGCTTCGGCATGCTCGGGGTGACCGACAGGGGCCAGGTCGAGGTGCTGGTGAAACCGCCGACGGCAGCGCCACGCCGCGAGCCGAAGGTCCGTTCCCGCTTGGTCGCAGAGCATCAGCGCCGCCAAGGCGATCCGGTGCTGGGCGGCAGCACGCGCGCGCCGATCATGACGGCCTATCGGCAGCAGGCGTTGGCCTGCGCCTCGGAGCTTGCAGCAGGCCCGCGGAAGGTGAGCGAATTGCGCCAACGCTGTCCCGATGCCGGCAAGATCATGCTTAACAATGTGTATGGCTGGTTCGAACGCACCGAGCGGGGAATCTACGGGCTGACGGAAGCGGGCCACGCGGCGCTGAAACGCTGGCCACAGCAGCGGGTTGCGGATGTTGCCGGTGTCGCGTCACCACCCTGACACCCAACCGGTGCATAGCTGAGATGCCGCACCGATTTCATATTGCAATGCAACATAGACGGCACTAGGTATCCCGGCATCGAAACGAGGCCGTTATGAACGCAGACTGGACTACCAAATATGGCACGCGGCGCGTGCGCCACGATCCGCCGACCCTGGACGAGGCGATCTTCGCTGCCGTCGGCATCACCGATGATCAGGAGCAGCAGGCCGAGATCGCCGCAGCCCTGATGGGTATGCCGCTCGATGTCGTCCAGGCCGAGGTCAAGAAACAGGTTCGCACCAACAGCCGCATCACCTCGACGCGCGTGATCGCCGGCGAACAGGGCGCGCAGCGCTCGGTGGTGGTCGAACGCCGTGTCGTGCGCCGCTTCGGCAACGACAAGCGCACCGGCACCTGAGCGCTTAGTTCCCTTATATCCAATACAAAAGCGGACCGGTTTTGCCGGTCCGCTTTTTTGATTCCAGTCGGCTTTTTCAGGTCAGGCGGCGCGATTACCGTAGATGCTGGAAATGATCTTCCAGCAGGTCGAGTTGAAGCTGATCAGAGCGCGGCCGGCTGTGAATGGCGAGGCCGCAAGATCAGCGAGCTCGTCCTCAGGCGCCTTGGCGAGATCGATCGTACCGGTCGATTCGCCGTGACGGAATTGCAGATGCGCCCCAAACTTCCTGGCGAGCGCGCGCATCGCGTGATTCTCGGCGCCGGTGGTAATGCGCAGGCGCTTGTAGCCTTTCCAGCGCGCTTCCGCGATCAGGCGGCTGAACAGCACAGTGCCGACGTTCTGGCGCCGCGCCGAGGCTTCGACGCTGAAGGCGACCTCGGGCAACGAATCGCCCTCGGGCGGATGCAGCTCGGCCGCCCCGCGGACCACGCCATCCACGATATAGGCGACGATCACGGTGCCGTCCTCGGCACAGCGGGCTGCGTAACGCTCGATAAAACTGTCGTCGAGAAAACCGTTGAAGCGATCGTGCCGGCTTTCGGCATCGAGCCTCAGCAGATGATCGCGCAAAAGCGGCAATTCTTCCTGCTGGCTCAAGGTGCGCACGTAGCCCTGAACGGACTTCGGGCGGCTGGTTACTTCAAGTCCAAAATCTGCTGCGAGTGACAAGTCAAAACTCCTCTTGGTGTCCCTCGAGGAGGCGTTCGAATCCCTAGGCCTCCAATATTGTGCATCGCAACAAACTTTTCAAGACGGGAACCTGCCCAAGTTTCGGGCATTGGAGGCGACTAATTCGTTAATAAAATCAAGCCCCCGTATTCATACGAGGACCAGTTGGGTCTGCGTCACCACCGCGACCAGCTTGCCGTCCTCGGTCTCCAGCCGGGTGGTCCAAACCTGGGTGCGCCGGCCTCTGTGGATTGGGGTGGCGGTCGCGACCACCGTGGTTCCCTCCTTGGCCCCGCCGATGAAATTGGTCTTGCTCTCGAGCGTGGTCGTGCCCTTTGCGTCCTCCGGCAGATTGATCACGGTGGCCGCCGCGCCGACGGAATCGGCCAGCGCCATCACCGCGCCGCCGTGAATGGTGTGATGAAGAGTGCAGAGATCGGGCCTGACCGTCATCCGCGCCACCACGCGATCTTTCCCGGCCTCGACGAACTCGACGCCCTTGAGTTCGGCAAACGGCATCTTCATCGCTTTAAGTTTTTCGAGCGGCGTCATCGGATCTCCTCCCAAATCATTCTGCTCACAGGGTGAATTGCTCTGCGCGACAAAGCAATGACGTCCGAGGTCATCAGTGCGAGCGCAGCGAAGCAATTCGAGAATCTTTCCGCTGATACATTTCTGGATTGCTTCGCCGCGCTCGCAATGACGGGAGACAGCCGTCGTATCTCACGTCACCGCATTCACCACCTGATACTCCGGCCGCCGCCAAATCTCGTCCGCGATCACCTCTTCGATGATCTCGGCCGCCCTCATCACTTCGCTCTCGCCGATATACAGCGGCGTGATGCCAAACCTCATGATGTCGGGCGCGCGGAAATCGCCGATGACGCCACGGGCGATCAGGGCCTGCATCGCGGCGTAGCCGCCTGCGAAGGCGAAGGAGACTTGCGAGCCGCGATGCTGATGGACGCGCGGAGTGACCAGCGTTAGCTGCGGGCAACGGCGCTCGACTTCGCTGATGAGCAGATCGCCGAGCGCCAGCGAGCGGGCCCGGACCTCCGCGATATCGACGCGGTCCCAGATGTCGAGCGAGGCCTCCAATGCCGCCATTGCCAGCACCGGCGGCGTTCCGACGCGCATGCGCTCGACGCCGCCGGCGGCCGCATAGGCAAGCTCGAACGCGAACGGCTTTGCGTGGCCCATCCACCCCGACAAAGCGGCCCGGACGCTGTCGGCGTGGCGGGGCGCGACGTAGAGGAAGGCCGGCGCGCCGGGGCCGGCGTTGATGTATTTGTAGGTGCATCCGGCGGCGAAATCAGCGCCGGTGCCTGCAAGGTCAACCGGCAGCGCCCCGGCCGAATGCGCGAGGTCCCAGACCGTAACGATGCCGAGCGCATGCGCTCTTGCCGTCAGCTTCGCCATGTCGTGGCGCCGTCCGGTGCGGTAATCGACCTCGGTGATGTAGAGCACCGCGATCTCCTCCGACAACGAAGCCTCGATCTCCTCCGGCGCCACCAGGCGCAATTGATGGCCACGTCCAAGCGTCGCGATCAGGCCTTCAGCCATGTAGAGGTCGGTCGGAAAGTTGCCGGTGTCCGACAGAACGATTTTGCGCGATGCGTTCATGTCCAGCGCGGCGGCGAGCGCCTGATAGACCTTGAGCGACAGCGTATCTCCGACCATGACAGAGCCGGCTTCCGCACCGATCAGTCGCGCGATGCGATCGCCGACATGGCGCGGCTGGGCATACCAGCCCGCCGTATTCCACGCGCGGATCAACTCATCGCCCCACTCGGCGATGATGACGCGGCTGACGCGCTCGGCAACGCCAAGCGGCAACGCCCCGAGCGAATTGCCGTCGAGATAGATCACACCGTCGGGCATATGGAACAGCGCTTTGGTGTCGTCGTAAACGCGAAGCTTGGTCATGAAAATCTCTACAGGATCGTGCGCACGCGCCAGAGCTCGGGAAACAGCTCGACCTCCAGCATCCGCTTGAGATAACTGACCCCGCCGGTGCCGCCAGTGCCGCGCTTGAAGCCGATGACGCGCTCGACCGTCGTCACATGGTTGAAGCGCCAGCGCCGGAAATAATCCTCGAAATCGACCAGCTTCTCGGCCAGTTCGTAGAGCATCCAGTGCGTTTCCGGCGCTTCGTAGACGATACGCCAGGCCTGCAACACACCTTCGTTGAAGCTATGAGTCTCGCGAACATCGCGCGCTAGCACGGCCGCAGGCATCTCGAGCCCGTTGCGGTCGGCGAGCCGCAGCACCTCGTCATAGAGGCTTGGCGTCGCGAGCTCGGCTTCGAGCAGCTGCGTGGTTTCCAGATCGTGCGCGTGCGGCTTGAGCATGGCGTGGTTGCGGTTGCCGAGCAGGAATTCGATCAGCCGGTATTGCCGCGACTGGAAGCCCGAGGACTGGCCAAGCTGCGAGCGGAAGCGCGTATACTCGCTGGGCGTCATGGTGCGCAGCACGTCCCATGCGCCGTTGAGCTGCTCGAAGATGCGCGACATCCGTGCCAGCATCTTCATCGCAGGCTGCACTTCATCCTTCGCGATCGAACGGCGTGCGGCGCTGAGCTCGTGGATGGCGAGCCGCATCCACAGCTCGGTCGTCTGATGCTGGATGATGAACAGCATCTCGTCATGCGCTTCCGACAGCGGATGCTGCGCGCCGAGGATCGCGTCCAGCGCCAGATAGCTGCCATAGGACATACGCCGGGCGAAATCGGTCTCAGCGCCTTCGCTTGCGGGATCGTATTGGCTGGACGTCATGGCAGGCCCTTTCGATCGATCTTCAAGGCCTGGTCAGTCGAGGCCGATCAGGCGCGCGGTGATTGGCGACGACGGGTCCTTGAGGGCGTCGATCACGGTGAAATGGTTCAGCCCGGGATCGACAACAAGACGCGTCGGCACGTCGAATCCAGTCCAGACATTGGCAATCAGATCAGACTGGCGGATGAATTCGGGCCGCTCGTTGCCACCGACCCATGCGGTCACGGGCGAAGGCCCGCGCGGCAGATGCAGCGCCGCGCTTTCCAGCGTCGCCTCCTCCATCGTCATGCACAGGGTGTCGTTCATCCTGGTCTTGAGCAGCGGACGCAGATCATGCAGGCCGCTGATCGAAAGCGTGCCGGCGACGCGGTTGTAGACGGCGGGCTCCAGCCGGCTGTCGTCGCACAGCATGCGCGTAACGAGATGCCCGCCCGCGGAATGGCCGGCGAGCCGGATCGGGCCCGCGACGAGGGAGGCCGCCTTGGCGATGGCTGTGGTGATTTCCGCCGTAATGTCGGAGATGCGCGCGGCCGGCGTCAGCGTGTAGCTTGGCATTGCCACCGCCCAGCCATGATGGCGCGCGCCTTCGGCGAGATCAGTCCATGTCGATTTGTCGAAGCGCATCCAGTAGCCGCCGTGGACGAACACGACGAGGCCTTTGCTGTCGCCGTCGGGCAAGATCAGATCGAGGCGCTGGCGTTCGCCGGCGCCATAGGCGATGTCGGCGCGAAACTCCTTCAGCCCGGCCCGGTAAGCCGCCGCCCGCTCCGCCCACAGCGCCGGTATCTTGTCCGAGCCCGGGATATGGGCCGAATTGGCGTAAGCGTCATCCCAATCGCGCATCGTGACTTCCTCGACGGACTCAAGGCCTTGTGGACCTGGCACCAGTCTGCCACCGGCGCGGGCGGCATCCTAGTCTTTAGTTTAAGCTTAAAGGATTTTGGAACGCCGGTGGATTGGGCAGCGGACCGGCAGGATATTTGTTTCGTCATTGCGAGGAGCGTAGCGACGAAGCAATCCAGACTGCCCCGGCGGGGGATACTGGATTGCTTCGCTG
>NZ_VSST01000046.1 GCF_019402665.1 Bradyrhizobium canariense | reverse complement strand
CTATCGATCAGGGCGGATGCTTCGAGACATCGCGTCCAACGACTCACGCTGATCCAACTTATGAAGTCGACGGCGTCATTCATTACTGCGTTGCCAATATGCCGGGAGCAGTCCCGCTGACCTCAAGCCAGGCACTGAATAACGCCACGCTGCCGTTTGGTTTGGCTCTCGCCAACAAGGGATTTGCAGCCGTGCTCGAAAATCCGCATCTGCGTGCAGGCCTTAACGTCTATCGGGGCCGGCTAACTTACAAGGCCGTGGCAGAGAGTCTCGGCCTGCCTTTCTCACCGATCGAACAGGCTGCGGCCTGATCCCAGAGGCCTCCCTAGGGGGCGTTTCCTCCCAGACTTGCCGGGCCACTCTTTGGAGTGGCCCGGTTTTTTTGGCTGCAAGTCTAACCTAATCCAGCGGCCAGTGCTGCCTTCATCTGCGCCTTCAACACCGGGCAGCAGTTCGCTCGCGGTCCGGTCCGGTACCGTCCTCCCTCCTGCGCGCCGATTCGAGTGGTTGCTCCAGCATGCGGCGGGTGCGTACAGGCTCGGAGGAGCCGACAGCGGCTCAGCTGGCGCAAATCATCGAGCCATGTCGGACAGTAGGAGCACTCGGTCCATAGGGATCCGTGATGTCGCCGCGATAGCGGCTCTCGGCTCAGGGCCGCCCCTGAAACTGCCCCGTCCAAAGATAGGGTGCAGGCGCGGATGTCCCCGATCGCCGGACCCGCAGCTCGCGATGCCGCGCAATGGCATAAACAAGACGCGACTTGGAAGGCGCTTACCCAAGTGCCGAATGAGCTGGAGCGAAGGCATGAATCTCGTTTCGGCACTCGAATATGCAAGGGTCGCTCAACTAGTAGAGTAGAGGAGTGAGACTGCGGCTTTTTGCGTACTATGTGAGTGAGCGATAAAAAAGCGCGCAATCGCGCGAACTGTCGGATTGAGTGAGAGACTCTCGACGTTAGAGTGTTTTTATTCCTCAGGCGGATGCTCAACGGGAATCGCAAAACTCGCTTTCACGCGATCGACTATCACCATTGTCTTGAAGCCCTTAATGTTAGGGTTTTCATAGAAAAATCGTCGGGTGAACTGCTCATAATCTTCCATGCTGCGCGCGGTAATGTAGAGGACAAAGTCAGCGTCACCGGTGACGTAAAATCCATTGACGACCTCAGCTGACGACTTAATGGCCTTCTTAAATCGATCGATTATATCTGATCGTTCTCGCTCGAGGCTAACGAGCACAAGCATCTGAATAGATCGTCCCACGGACTTCGGCGAAACGATCGAGACATCCGCCTCAATGATGCCCTCCGAGCGGAGTCTCTTCAGTCGTCGCTGACATGCAGTCGCGGAAAGCCCTGCCATTTCGCCGATTACGTCGGAGGTTAGACGGTTATTCTTTTGCACAATCTCGAGGATCCGGACGTCGATTTGATCATAGTGCATAGTCGGCTCCAGGCTTCAGTTAAATTGCGGCGCTGAATGCCTGCACCACGCAGGAAATCCCCCGAACCGCAGGGGATACGACGCAAATATGTTCACAACATCAGTATCCTGGATGCATGGGCGTTTCAACAGATGGCCGCATGAGCCTACAATAGCCAAGCCTCCAGTGGCGGTGCCCGGATCGTGGCTCGCGGTTTGCCGATGCGATCGACCGCAAGTCGATTGAGAAAGAAGTGTTCAGTCAGGTTGCGTCAGCCTTACCATTCGATGGCGGTGCGTCATCCCCGTACGCCCGGATGATTTTGAGCCGGCTCATCGGGAGCTTCCACGCGACGTGGTGCCGGACGGTCGCCCCGAAGTTAATCGGTGCCTATCCCATTCGGCGAATAGAGAAGTCGCGCTCGACACAGGGGCGCGCCGAGAATCTAGAAACCCAAGTACGTCTGCTTTGCGATTGAGGGAGTGCGCATGTCGATTGATATCAAAGAGATTCGCGAACAGGACCGACACGGCGTCGTGCCTCCCTTCACGCATCTCAAGGACTTTGACCGTTGCTGACCCGAGAGAAGCATGTATCTAGCGCGTGCAGCACGATGGCCAGCGGCCCGCAATGGTATCGGTGTTCTTAGCTTGCTCACGTTGAGACAGCCTCTTCTTCCGAGCTGGCGCCGCGTTACGATAGGATATTCGCTTTGCACTTGACGCTTCCTGCACCGGGAACGGGGTCGGTCGCTTGCCGACCGGATCGGTGTGTAACGCGGATTGCCTGCGCAATAACCATCCTATACGCAGTAAATCGGCGTATATAAACGAATAGGCGCACAAATTCACTGAAAATCGCTGATATCGTTCCATGATCTATCTCCGAGGTGTATGCTGAATGATGCGATCGATAGTCGATACCGAGAAGCTGCTTCAATTCGAAGATCCCGAGCCGGTCGGTGTCCTGAACGGTAATTCCGCCTCCGACTTTTTGCTGAGTTGCGAGCATGCAGGCAATGCGGTGCCGGCAGTTTTGAATGGTCTTGGTCTGGGCGCCGGCGCGCTCAACCAGCACATCGCTATCGATATTGGCATCTTGGGAGTATCGGAAGTCATCTCGGGCCTCATCGGGGCGCCATTGGTCTTTCAGAGGTATTCGCGACTGGTAGCTGAGTGCAATCGGCGCGTAGAGTCCGATCAGGTCATCCCGTGCATCTCCGACGGAACGGTAATTCCTGGAAATCAGGCTCTTAGTAAGGTCGCGCGCATGCGGCGCATCGAAGAAATCGTGCTTCCGTATCATCAGGAGATTGCTGGTCGGCTGAACAGAAGCCGTGACGATGGCGCCGAGACGATTTTCGTATCAATGCACAGCTTTACTCCATCGCTCAATTCGGCTCCTGCTTCAAGACCGTGGCATGTCGGTCTCTGTACTGGTCCGGACGAGCGGTTCAGCCGGCATGTTGAAACCGCGCTGCGTGCGGAGGTAGGTGTCATCGTTGGGTTCAACGAGCCGTACAACGTTGACATGACCGAGGAGTATGCGATCCCGATCCATGCAGAGGCACGGCAGTTGCCTTACTGCCAGCTCGAGATCCGGCAGGACCTGATTAAGTCAGACGCCGGACAGATCGAGTGGGGGCGGCGGGTTGCTTGCGCGCTTGAAAAAGCGCGGAACACATTCTTTGCGGAGCTCCGCGAGAGCTAGTCGATGGCGGCCGAAGCGCAATATATGTCATATGTCAAGCAACCAATTCGGAGAGGATCATGACTATCCCGCCCATCGACGCGCCTCACGGTGCCTACCGCGAACGGCCCATCGAGCTCGCGAAGACCGCACTTCTGAGTGTGGACATGCAGAACGCGGAATTCAACCACGACATGTTGCTGAGGTCACGTGTCGCAGGATCTGATCTGGCGCACAAGAACGACTTTTTTGAACGCATGGCGGCGGTGGTTATCCCCAATCAGGTCCGCTTGCAGCGGGCCGCTCGGACTGCTGGTATTGAAGTTGTGTTTACAGTCATCGAAAGCCGTACTCAGGACGGTCGCGATAGGAGTTTAGACCATAAGATATCTGGGATTCACGTTCCCAAAGGTTCGGGGGATGCTCAAGTTATCGATGCCGTGAAGCCCGAGGGTGATGAAATCATCATACCAAAGACCTCGTCGAGTGTCTTCAATTCTACTAACATCGAGTATGTATTTCGCAACCTCGGCGTGGAGTACCTGATTGTGTACGGCGTAATTACCGATCAATGCGTCGAGTCAGCGGTGCGAGACGCAGCGGACAAAGGCTTCCTGGTGACTCAAATCGAAGATTGTTGCGCTGCCGATACTTCCTTGAATCACGTGCGATCTATCGAATCCATGCGCGGGCACTACTGCCGCACACGTACCACCGACCAGATGATTGCGGAGATTGATCAGCTTGCCAAGCGTGGGCTCGATCCTCGGAAGATCAGCCGATGATATGCGCGAGACCAGTCGAGCCAGCGTCGGTCGGGTATCGCAGAGCTACTATACACTTTACGCCACTTGGTCGGGCGCGGAGGCTATCTAATCGTGGAGCGGGGGGACGAGGCCGTTGGGTATGAAGAGGTCTCGCGCAACCGCGTAGGGCGTGTCGAAGCCTCAGGGCGCAGGATGAATTCGGTGTGCTCGTCGTGAGTACGTAGATCGCGGCCCATTGGCACTCAGGGCCTCGATCGGCCGTGAGGCGGGCGGTTAAGTGTGTGCTGATGTCGGTAAATACCTGACAACTATCGATGGACTGTGACAGTCGCGTCGGACTGAGATTGCTTTTGGAGGGAATGATGATCGCCGAGGAAATGGTTGTTGCCTGCTGCACAGATCTTGCGGGCAAGGTTCGTGGCAAAGGCTTCCCAGCTTCGCAGTTCGAGAAACGTATGAAGCGGGGGGTCGGCTGGACGCCCACGAATGTCCAGTTGACCTGTTTCGACACCATTGGCGAAAGTCCATTCGGCTCGCTTGGCGACCTAGTCATCATTCCTGATGAGGGAGCAAGGGTGCGGGTAGAACTCGGTGACCTTGTGCCCGTTGAACATTTCGCGCTCAGTGACATCCGCCACACGGACGGCCGGCCTTGGGAGTTCTGTACTCGTTCGATCCTCAAAAGCGCTCTCGACCGCCTGAACCTTGTTTCAGGTTTAACGCTGTTCGGCGCCTTTGAACACGAGTTCCAAATGCGGAGCGCGGCGAGTCTGATCGGGGAGGCTTATACCCTTAATGGATTCCGTCTGGAACGACGGCTCGCTGAGTCCGTCGTGGCCGCAATGCGCACGGCAGGTTTGGAGCCGGATACTTTCATGAAAGAGTTTGGCGCCGGGCAGTACGAAGTCACGATGGGGCCGTCCCGTGGAGTCGCCATAGCAGACCAGTCGACGATCCTGCGCGAGTTGGTGCGTCTAGTTGCAGGTGCTCTTGGGAAGGAGGTTACCTTTACACCGATCCGCGACCCTGCCGGCGTAGGCAACGGCGTGCACATCCATCTCAGCTTTCTCAATAGTGAAAAGCCAGCAACCTGGGATCCCAATGGAAAACATGAGCTTACCAAGACGGCTGGCCAATTCATTGCTGGTATCCTGAAGTATCTCGACGCGATCGTGGCGATTACGGCGCCGAGCGTCGTATCCTATCTTCGACTGACACCGCATCGCTGGAGCGCGGCCTTCAACAATCTTGGATTCCGCGACCGCGAAGCTTCAGTGCGTATCTGTCCTGTTTCTGATTTGAGCGATATTTCGAAAGCCGCTCAATTCAACTTTGAATTTCGTGCAGCGGACGCTACGGCGAGCCCCCATCTGCAACTCGCGGCTATCGTCCATGCTGGCGTCCAAGGCATCGAAGAAGAATTGCCGATTCCGGACGCAACGACCGAGGATCTCTCACTTCTCGATCCGTCAACTTTGGCTGCTCGTGGCCATGTGCGCCTACCGAAATCATTGCCCGAAGCTCTTGATCATTTTGTGGGGAACTCCACTGTCACTGGATGGTTTCCCGCAGGGTTTGCTGACACATACGCAAAGCACAAAGAATGTGAGATGGCCTTCCTCGAAGGCAAGCCCCAACAGGAGATCTGCAGCTTATATGAACGGGTTTACTGAATGAACGGAATTGCAAAACCAAGTTGATCCGCTGGCCCTCCAGGAAAACAGGGTTTTGGTGCATCGCCCCGGAGTAGTCTCTAGCGCGGACCGAACTCGAAATCGTAGAGTCTGCGATTCAATTCGGGATCCCTCGAGTAAAAAAACCGAACGAAGAGGTCGTAAAGAACAGAAGAGGGCGATCTGTCCAGGCCGGATCATACCATCAACTCCGACACGGGTTGGTGCAGCTCGTGCTGAGATCGACTGCTCGACCGCCTCATCGTGCCGCCAAAGAAGCGAGAAGCAGCGCCCGGCTATCGAGCTCCGCTTTGCGTTCGGATCTCGCGCCTGACGGTGTCCTCCTTGAGATCAGCCGATTGGCGAGAGTTTGATGTATCTTCGAAGCGCAGCTGACCCGAGCCGATCGGATCCCAACAACGGCGCGGTGGATAGAACCCCTATGTCCTTGCGCCTGCGATCGAGTGCATCAGCAAGAGCTCAAGAGCTAATGAGTTCGGCGTTAGTGCCAATGGTCGCGTCGCGCGCGCCGTCTCGGGCTGCATGCCGCTGCTGGCAAGTCGCTCTGATGGGCATGCTCAGCAATGCTGCCGACAAAATCTTACCCGTGCATGGTTTGTTGAGGGCGCTGGAAAGGCGCTCACTATTTTTCCACTACAACTCGGTTGAAACGACAACTAGGCTGACCCAGCTCTATTTAGTTGCGCTTTGTCGAAAACGAAGTCCCGTATGCGCACTTCACTTCAGCCGAAATCCGGCAAATAAACGCGGTTTTTCGAGGAATTTAATCGCGGCGGCGTGACTCAATGCATAAAGCGAGACTGACGCGGGGGTACAGTCAATCAAATTATTCGTTACCTTCATGACAGGGCAGAAACCAAGATGCGGGGGAGAAGACCCAAGCTATGCCCAATAGAGCGTCCGATTCCTAGAAGACTTCACAGGTCATATTCTAGGCCTGATCTCGCGAAGCATGCATCGCCAGCGTCGTTTTCAATAAGCGACACCATGCGCGAACCTGAGAGAAGGAGCCGAAATGGCCAATCTTGAAGCTGCAGTGAAAGCCGCCTGGAAGGCGATCGACGAAGAGCGGAGTTACGCGACCGACCTTACGCAGAGGCTCGTTCGAATTCCCTCGGTCAATCCCAAGTTCATCAACGACCCCGCCCAGAATCGCGAGCGCGCCGTCCAGGACGTGGTCGAATTGGAGCTCGGTTCGATCGGCATGTCGATTGATCGATGGGACGTGTTTCCGGACAGGCCAAACGTCGTGGGCCAGATCGCGGGCGCGGAAGAGCGTAGCCTTCTTTTGTGCGGTCATATTGATGTGGTGCCTGTGGGCGAGCGAAGCACCTGGACAGTCGATCCCTTTGGTGGCGAGATCAAAGACGGCAAACTCTACGGCCGCGGTGCGGTCGACATGAAGGGCGGCGTAGCGGCGGCGATTGCTGCAATCCGAGGTATTCGCGCCGCGGGCATCGAGCTCCAGGGGCGTATTGCCCTACATTCCGTCGTCGATGAGGAAAGCGGCGGCTTCGGCGCAAAGGACGCCATCAAGCGCGGCCATCTCGCCAAGGCGGCTGTAATCACAGAAGCAAGCTGGGGCGATATTCAGGTCTGTGAAGGGGGCCTGGAGTGGATACGCATCACCATTACTGGCCAACAAGGACATTCTGCGTGGCGGTACAATGAGATTTGGCCACAGCGCGACGGGCCTGACCGGCTGCGACCAGCTGTGAATGCGATCGACATCGCAGCGCGCTTCCTGGACGCCCTTCGGAACTTCGAAAGCTCACGATGTCGCCATCGCCAGCATTCGCTGCTGCCCCCCGGTATGAACACGATCAATGTCGGCGCGATGCGCGCTGGTGCAGGGCTCGGGCCCGACGGGTTGCCCCTCGTAATGACCAATCCCGCGATCATTCCTGATGTGGCGGTTATCGACCTCGATTACAAATTCCTTCCGAACCAGACAAAAGAAGATATCCGGTCTGAGTTCGACGCCTTCGTGCATCATTTCTGCCAGCAAGACCTTTGGTTGCAGAAGCACCCGATCAGGGTCGAATGGGATCTCGCCGGGATGCATTTCCCGCCCATAAATACTCCGCCTGATCACGCGGTCGTTCAGTCGCTTTTAATGCGCCGAACACAGCTCGGCGGAAAACCAAGGATTTCTGGAGTCACTTTCGTCACCGACGCCGCGCACTATGCCGGTGCAGGGGTTGACGCAGTGATATGCGGTCCATTGGGCGACGGTTTTCACGGCGTCGACGAGTACGTGGACATCGCGTCGTTGGAGGAGACGACCAAAACCCTGGCCGCCTCCATCATCGATTGGTGTGGCGTGAAATGATTCATAAGTGCATGGAAAACAGGGGACGTCATCATGAAGCTTTCTAGTCTTTGGACGCATCTCGCTTTGGTTGTTGTAGTCGCGGCAACTCCCGCCTTCTCTGCTGACAAGCTTGCCAAGATCGGCGTTCTCGCGCCGCTGACCGGGGGCTCAGCGGCGGACGGAAACGAAATGATTAACGGCGCAAAGCTTGCCGTCGAAGAGATTAATGCGGAGGGCGGCGTAGTCGGCTATAAGCTGCAGGTGGTCGTGGGTGACACCCAGAATCAATCGGCCGATGCGGTGACCAGCGCGATCGAGCGTCTTGCCAATGACCGTGAACTGAATGCGATGTTCACCGGTTACGCTAGCGGCAGCAATTTCGAAATCGAGACCATGGCCGAGCAGGAAATGCCCTATCTGATCGCGGCGAACTCTGCCCAAACGCGGGATATCATTGCGCCTCATCCGGATAAGTATCCGACCATCTGGTCATTGAATCCGTCCTACGATGCCTACAATACGGCGATGGTACCGGTTCTCAAGGGACTTCAGGCGAGTGGAAAGCTGAAGCTGCCGAACTCGAAAGTGGCGCTCATCTCTTCGGACAATCCCTATTCAAAGACGGTCATGAGCGGTCTCGAAAAGAGCTTCAAAGAGGCGGGCTGGACAGTTACCTCAACCGACCTCCTGCCGTTCGGTGAGATCGACAACTGGCGCACCTTTCTGGCGAAGGTCCGCCAGGACGATCCCGCGGTCATCATCAATACCGACTACCAGCCGGGAAATGCAGCCAAGTTCTTAACCCAGTTCCTCGAGCAGCCCACGAACAGTCTGGTTTTCATCCAGTACGCTCCCTCGGTGCCCGAGTTTCTCAAGCTGACGGGCAAGCAGGCGACGGGCGTCGTCTATAACCTGCTGGGCGGCACGCTCAATACGCCCAAGAACCCGCGCGCTGCCGAGATCATCAAGAAGTACAAGGACAAGTACGGCAACGACCCCGGTTCTTACGGTCCGGCGCTCTATGAGGAAGTAATGATCTATGCGGATGCGCTGAGGAAGGTCGGCGACCCGACCAAGCGGCTTAATATTGCCAAGGCGATCGGCGAAACCAAGAAACAAATCGCGAGTGGTATGCTCTCCTTCGATCCGAAGACGCATCTAGCCGTCCAAGCCGACAACGCAATTCCAATCCAGTTCTTTCAGATCTGGGACGGCAAGCGCGTCCTGTTCTACCCCGAGCAATATGCGGACGGCGAATTTCGTATGCCCCCCTGGATGCACCAATAGCGTTGCTGGCCTAGGGCCACGCGGCATCGCTGTGTGGCCCACATTTTTTCAACGCGAACCGTGAAGATTTAGGATGTTAGAAGCAAAGAATAGCGAGCCGCTGCTCGAGGTCCGTAACGTGACCCGACGCTTTGGCGCGCTTATTGCTCTTGACAATGTTTCCTTCTCCGTTCGGAAGGGGGAGATCTTCGGCATTGCTGGTCCAAACGGCAGCGGCAAGAGCACGCTATTCAACGTCATCACCGGCATTCCGTTTCCGCCGAGCGAGGGCGAAGTGCTCCTAGCCGGCGACCCGATCCACCGGATGAAGCCGCATCAGATCAGTCGGGCGGGAGTCCTTCGCACATTCCAAAAGGATGCGGAGTTCGCCACACTGAGCGCCGGCGAGAACGTTTATGCAAGTGCTGTATATTGTGGTCAGATGACTTCGGCCGAAGCGAAGCATGCCGCTGAGCAGGCGCTCGATGACGTGTCCCTGGCGGGCGAGCGGCGGACGAAGGCCGCTTCTGATCTCTCGGTTTTCGAGCGCAAGCAGTTGATGATCGCTTCTGCAATCGTAGGGCGCCCCAAGGTGCTTCTCCTCGATGAGCCTGCCGCTGGCCTTACCAAGCCTGAGATATCCGGTCTTTCCGATCTGATTCGTACCGTGAACGGACGCGGTATTGCCGTCGTCCTCATCGAACACGTACTGCCGCTGCTCCTGGAAGTGTCCGAACACCTCATGATCCTAAACCACGGCGCGGTCATAGCTTCAGGCAAACCGCAAGATGTGGTGCGCAACCGCGAAGTCATCGAAGCCTATCTTGGCAAGCGGGAGGCGAGGCTTTGAGCAACAATACGAACGCACTGGAAATCGTCGATTTGCGCGCCGGTTATGATGCTTCGGATGTACTGCTCGGCATCAGTCTCCACGTCGGATTGAGGGAGCGCGTCGGACTCTTTGGGCCCAATGGGCATGGTAAGACAACGCTTCTGAATACGATTTCACACGTGATCGGCCCGCGGGCAGGAAGCATACGCTTTATGGGCGAAGCCATCGATGCGCTTGCGTCTCAAAAGATCGTGGCGCGCGGCTTGATCCATGTGCCGCAGGCCAACCGTCTCTTCCCCGACATGGAGATCATGGAAACTCTCGAGCTTGCAGCCTTCACTCCACGGGCGCAGAAGGAATTAAAGACAAATCTGGAGTGCGTCCTCAGTCTTTTTCCTCGGCTCGCCGAGCGCCGGCGGCAGCAGTGTAAGACACTCTCGGGCGGCGAACGACAGATGCTATCAATTGGTGTTGGGCTCATGTGCGCGCCGCGCATGCTAATGCTCGATGAACCGACACTCGGACTTTCGCCTAAGCTCAAGGACGAGCTTGCTGAAGCAATCGCCGAGATATCGTCGCGCGGCATTCCACTTCTTCTCGTCGAGCAAGACATCGCATTCGTCCTGTCGCTGGTCGACCGGATGTACCTAGTCGATCATGGGGAAATTAGCCGCGAAATCAACCGAGGCGCAGAAGTTGACCATCAAGACATAATGGACATGTATTTCGGTTCGGAGCGCGCATAATGACGAGCGACATC
This sequence comes from Bradyrhizobium canariense, assembly GCF_019402665.1. Lineage (GTDB taxonomy): Bacteria > Pseudomonadota > Alphaproteobacteria > Rhizobiales > Xanthobacteraceae > Bradyrhizobium > Bradyrhizobium canariense. Next base: position 2,166 of record NZ_VSST01000046.1, on the reverse strand, counting down.
CTTAGCGCCATCATTGTCAGCGGTATCGTGCTCGGCTCAGGCTACGCTTTGATGGCGAGCGGATTATCCCTCGTGTGGTCGACACTCGGTATCTTCAATTTTGCGCACGGGGTTCTCATGACGCTCGGTGCCTATCTTGCCTGGACGGTGTCCGACGCGGCCGGCCTCGATTTCGGATTGGCTACTGGGATCGCAGTCTCAATAGCAGCCATGGTCGGTGTCGGCATTTTGATAGAACGGGTGGTAGTTCGGCCATTTTACGATCACCGCGATATCTTGCTCATTACTGTCATGACGACGCTCGCCGCTATGATCGTCATCCAGAAGGGAATTCAGCTGATTTGGGGCGCGAGGCTTAAACAGCTGGCTCCGATTATGCCGGGGAATGTCCGCCTCCTCCAGACAACGATCTCCGCGCAGGAAGCGCTCATCATTGTCCTGGCCCCCCTGGTGCTCTGCGCGCTTTGGCTCTTCCTCGGTCGGTCTCGGATCGGACGCGCAATACGAGCGGTGGGCCAGAACCCGAGCGCGGCACGGCTCATCGGCATCGACGTCTCTCTTATTTTCATCATTGCGTTTGCCGTATCGGCGGTACTCGCCGGATTGACGGGAGTGCTTCTTGGCTCGGTTCGCCTTCTGACCCCCGAATTCGGTGCGGAGCCGCTCGTTAAGGCATTGATCATTGTTATCTTCGGCGGGCTCGGTTCGCTCAGTGGGACAATTCTCGCTGCCTATATTATAGGCCTGCTTGAGGCAACCCTGGTGTTTCTCGTCGGCATCTATTGGGCGCCCTCCTTGATCTTCGTCCTGCTCATCTTCGTGTTGATCCTCAGGCCGCAGGGCCTCCTTGGAAAGGTCGTGCGCTGATGATGGTCCTTCCTAACAGGAAGACATGGTTAGTCAGCGGCCTGGTGGTTGCAGGGCTCCTCGTGCCGATCTTCGTCCAAGACGTCTATCTGCGACATCTGTTCATCATTTCGTTTGTTTACGGGATTGTGGCCGCAAGCTGGGACCTTACTCTCGGCTATGCCGGGATTTTCAATTTTGCCCACGTCGCGTTCTTCGGCGCCGGGGTATATGCAACTGGACTGACAGCAAAGCTTCTCGGAATCGATCCATGGGCTGCGATGCTCATAGGTGGGCTTGCCGCTTCCGTTGCCGCTGTAATCGTTGCATTACCGGTTGTGCGCCTGCAGGGCGTCTATGTGGTTCTCGTCACCTTCGCATTCAGCCAGCTCGTGATGCAACTTGTGATTAACCAGTCGGATATTACGGGCGGAACTCAGGGCATGGTGCGGGTGCCGACGATATGGCTACCAAGCTACAATTTTCTACGGGACTATAAGTTTGGCTACTACTATGTTGCCTTTATGCTGCTCGTCACCACAATCGTTTGCCTGCGGTGGCTGGTGCGCTCGGACTTCGGTCTTTCGATCAGGGCTCTGCGCGATAACGAGGATTATGCTGTGTCGCGCGGCATCCCGATTGCGCGGCAGCGTCTCAAGGCGCTTGTCGCGAGTGCTTTCTTCACTGGGGTGGCCGGCGGCTTCTACGTCATATACTTGCGCGTGGCATCGCCGGAGGTCTTCGACTTCTCGACCGTCTCGCTAGTCTTGAGTATGGTGCTCGTCGGCGGCACCTCTAGCATCTACGGCCCGGTATTTGCGGCGCTCATGCTGACTTTCACCTCAGAAGGCCTAGCCAATATCGATAACTTCGCCGAAGGCCGCCACATGCTGGTCGCGGTGGTGATGATCGTCGTCCTTCTCTTTCTTCCAAAGGGACTCGCTTCAGTAATGTCAAACAGTCTCGGGGGAAAAGCGTTGGAGATGCTTTCGAGGCGAAAACGGATGCTCGCGCCCAGCGTCGATGACGTCGAGCAAGAAAAGAGCCGAGCTCCCGTTTCTTTAGATCGTTTGACCTGAACCCCGACGCTCCTGGTTGCGCCAGGAAGTCGGCCATGGTCAGTCGTGTCGACGGAGAAGTTCTACTGCATTTCCGTCCATCACGATGCCCTCGATGTATGCAGCCTATGCACCTCTTCAAGGCTCGAGCGCAGAGCGACAGAACGGAGTCGATGCGGCTGTGCCAGAAACGACAGCCCATTCGATGTCGTCGTAATGGGCCCGCTACATTGGTTCGAGCATTAGTCGTCCGTGAACAAGG
>NZ_VSST01000045.1 GCF_019402665.1 Bradyrhizobium canariense | reverse complement strand
CCCTCGCAAGCGGGAGAGGGAGCGCACCTTCTTCGTGGCTCCCAGGAGAACGCTCAGCCGTTGAACGCGGCCTGTGCCTCCGGCAGGTTCCAGATCTTGCCGATCGCAGCGGTGCCGGCAGCTGTGATCGCCGCCTCGTCGGCGCCAAGATAGCGGCCGGCGTCGATCAGCATGCGGCCGTCGACCATGACCTGATCGATATTGGCGCGATTGGCGAGCGCGATCAGCGCGCGGCGCGGGTCAAACAGCGGTTGAAGATGCGGATGGGTGAGATCGACGATCGTGAGGTCGGCGGTCGCGCCGGGCTCGATGCGGCCGAGGTCAGGCCGATTGATGACATCGGCGGCGATTGCCGTGTTCGCCTCGATCAATTCGGGTGAGTTCGCGACATCGGCCCGCGCTGAGGTGATCTTGGAGATCAACGACGCGGCATTGAGTTCGCCGAGCAGGTCCATGTTGTAGCCATCGGTTCCGACCACGGTGCGAACGCCGTGTTCCGCAAACCGGCTGAACGCGGCGGTGACGCCGGCGCGCGCGAACACGCGCGGGCAGTTGAGCACCGTCATACCGCGCGCGGCCATCAGCTTGAGATCGTCGTCGGTGCTGAACATGCAGTGCGCCGCCATCAGATCGGGCGCCAGCAGGCCCAGCCAGTCGAGATATTGCGCCGGCGTGCGGCCGCCATAGCGTTTGCCGATCGTTTCAACCTCGGCGCGACTCTGCGCCATATGGGTCGTGATGGGCACCCCAAGCTCGCGCGCCCGCGTGGCGCAGGCTTTCAAGAGATCGGGGCCGCAGGTGTCGGTGGCGTGTGGGCTCATCGCAAGGCCGATGCGACCGTCGCCGCGATTGTTCCAGCGTTGGTAGAGCGCATCCCAAGTCGCCATGTCGGCGGTGCCGTCATCACCGGAATAGTGCACGACGCCATCGGGGCCGGCCTTGGCGTCCGAGGTCGAAAACAGATAGGGCGCACCGTAGAAGCGGATGCCCATCTCCTCCGCAGCGTCGAACATCTCCGGGATCGAATTGCGGAACGGCTCCATCACCGTGGTGGCGCCGCCCTTCAGGAGTTGAAGAATACCGAGCCGCGCCACCGCCATACGCTCTTCCGCCGACAAGATATCGGCGCCGCGCTTGGTCAGCGGCAGCAGCACCGTGTAGACGATGCTCTGGTTGTTCTTGCGGCCATTGCCGTCCTCGGTGTGGCTGCGCGCCACCGCTTCCGAGAAGCAGTGATTGTGCAAGTTCAACAGGCCCGGCAGCACGAAGCGGCCGGGGCGGTCATGCACCTCGTCAGCCTGCGGCTTGTCGCGCGTGACCGCGGCGATGGTCTTGCCTTCGATCAGGACCCAGTGGTCGCGCAACACGTCCTGCGCGCCATCCTTGCGTGACAGCACATAGCTGCCGAAAATTGCTGAGGTGCTCATGCGGGGCGTACGTTCCAGAACACGGCGGTGCCGTCGAGAATGCCGGTGATAGTTTTGCGATAGGCAGTCGGCTGCTTGTACAGGCCGATCGGAATATAGGGGATTTCCTGGAAAGCCACCGTCTGGATCTCGCGGCAGATGCGCTGCTGCTCGGCGAGCTCCGAGGCCGCGAGCCATTGGCTGCGCAGGCCGGCCATCTTCTCGCTCGCATACCAGCCGGCGACCTTGCCCTCGCCGCGGATGTTGGTGTTGCCGGCCGGATTGAGCCAGTCGATGCCCTGCCAGTTGCCGACCGCGGCGCTCCAGCCGCCCTGCCCGATCGGGTCCTTCTTGAGCTGGCGCTGCAACACCACGGCGAAATCAAGTCCGGCATATTCCACGTTCATGCCGGCCTTGCGCAAGGAATCGACGGCGATCTCGCCGAGCGGCTTCTGCGCCAGTGAGTTGGTGGGGACGAGCACCACGATCTTCTCGCCATTATACCCCGCGGCCTTGAGGTCGGCCTTCACCTTGGCGTAGTCACGCGGGCCGCGGAACACGTCGAGGTCAACCTCGCTCGCCATCGGCGTATTCGGCGCGAAATAGCCGATCGGGGAGACCTGAAAGTTCGGGTCGGTACCGGCCACCGCGGTCATGAAGGCGGATTGATCGATCGCCCCCAGGAGCGCGCGGCGAACGGCAGGGTTGTCGAACGGCGGCTGAAGATGGTTGAGGCGCAGCATGCAGGCATAGCCGCGGGGATCGAGGATGCGCGTCTCGATATCGCCGGCGGCCTTGATGATCGGCAACAGATCGTGCGGCGTGGTCTCCTGCCAATCCTGCTCGCCGGTCTGAAGCGCGGCGACGCCGGTGCCGGCATCGGGCGTGGTGGTCCAGACCACCCGATCGTAATGCACGATCTTCGGGCCCGCGGTCCAATCCGGCTTGCCATCCGTGCGCGGCTGATAGCGCTCGAACCTGGCATAGGCGTTGCGCGCACCCTGCACGCGCTCGTCGGCGAGATAGCGGAACGGGCCGCTGCCGATCACTTCGGTCAGCGGCTTGAACGGGTCCTGACTCGCGAGCCGCTCCGGCATCATGAAGCACGCGTTGATCGCGGCCTTGCCGAGCGCCTGCGGCAGCAGCGGGAATGGACGCTTGAGGCGGAAGCGGATGGTGCGGTCGTCAGCGGCCGACAACTGGTCGGTCGCCTCCATCAGCTCACCGCCAAAGCCGTCGCGCGCGGCCCAGCGGCGAATGCTGGCAACGCAGTCCCGCGCAAGCACGCGCTCGCCGTCGTGCCAGAACAGGCCGTCGCGCAACGTCAGATCCCACTGGAGTTGGTCACCGGAGATGGCGTGGCCCGACAGCATCTGCGGCGAGACTTGCAGGGAGGAGCTCATGCCATAGAGCGTGTCGTAGACCATGAAGCCGTGGTTTCGCGACACTTGTGCCGTGGAATAGATGGGGTCGACGAAGGCGAGGTCGATCACGGGAATGAAGCGCAGCGTGGTCTGGGATTCGGCGCGAACGATGCCCGGGAATGACAGGGCCGGCACAGCGGCTGCGGCCCTAAGGAGCGAGCGGCGAGAGATAGGCATTACGGGTGGCTCCTGTGTGACGCGATGTCCAGCCGCCGCGTCGGTGCGCCCCCTCCCCCGCTTGCGGGGGAGGGCTGGGGAGAGGGTGCCTCCGCAGGCGAGGACCCCCAAGAGGAGAGAGCCCTCACCCGCGCCTTCGGCGCGACCTCTCCCGCAAGCGGGAGAGGTTGCAGCCAGTGCGCGGCCAGAACGGTGTCAGAAAAGCCAGACCTCATCACTCGCGTCTCATCCGTTGAGCAAGACGGCACCGATCGCGGCCGCGACCGCCTGTTGCGCCGGCTCGACCACGGGAACGCCGATGGCCTCCGCAATCGCTGCGCGATGCGAGGCCATGCCGGCGCAGCCCATCACCACGACATCGGCGCGGCATTGGGTGACCAGCGCGCGGCCGGCTTCGATCAACCGTCCCCGGATGTCCGCGCCTGCCGTCTCCGCCGCGCTCGCGCCGACCGACCAGCTTCCGGCATAACGGCTATCGACGCCCATCACCCGCACCATCCGCTGCTGGCGGCGAATGCTCGATGGCGACAGCGCGATGATTCCGAAACGTTCGCCCAGCATCAGCGCGCGAAAGATGCCGCACTCGGCGATGCCCATCACCGGGCGACCGCCGGCGGCTTCACGCACCGCATGCAGGCCGGGATCGCTGAAGCAGGCGAGCACGAACGCATCCGCATTGTCGCGCGACACGCGGTTGACCAGCGGCATCACGACGCTGTCGGCATCGCGCTGCGAGCTGATGCCCGGTGGCCCCTCGGCAAGGCCAACCACCTCGATGTCGGGCCCACCGGCGATGCGCAGCGGCGCGACCGCGTCGTCGATCGCCGCCGTCACCGACGCGGAGGAGTTGGGGTTGATGACAAGGATGCGGGTCATGGCGTGGCTCAGCTTTTTCCGGCCTCGTGGCGCAGGAAGTTTTCCGCGATCTTCTCGCCGGTTGTGATCCAGACATCGGGGCACGACTTTGCGTAAGTCAGAAACTCACGCAGCAGGCGCAGCCGCATCGGACGGCCGCTGCATTGCGGATGCAGCACCGTCGTCACCATCGCGCCCCAGTCTCTGGTTTCGTCGAGCTCGTCCTTCCAGATCGAGAGCACATGTTCCTTGGGGAAGATCGAGCGCGGGCTGAAGCGCGCGGAGAGCCCGTGCATCCAGTCGTCATAGCTCGCCGTGACCGGCAGCTCGATCGTGCCGGGCTTGCCGTCGGCAAGGCGATGGCGATAGGGCCGAACGTCATCACGGAAGGAGGACGTGTAGACGATGCCATGACGCACCAGCGCGACGCGCAGCTCCTCGGTGAACTCGCCGTAAGGCGCGCGATAGCCGGTCGGCCTGACACCGAGCCGGCGCTTCAGCGCCTCGAAGCCGCGTTCCAACTCCTCCTCGATCCAGGGATCGCCGGGATCAGGCAGCAAGTGATGATAGCCGTGATGGCCGATCTCGTGACCGGCCTTGAGGATGGATTCCGCCATTGCCGGATGCGCGTCGACCGACCATCCCGTAACGAAGAAGGTCGCCTTGAGATCGAGCTGGTCGAGCAGCTCCAGGAGTTTCGGCGTGCCGACGCGCGCCTCATAGCCGCCATAGCTCATGGTGATGAGCCGCTGGGCGTGAACGGCGTCCTTGCTGGTCCACGCGCTCTCGGCGTCGACGTCGAAGGAGAGGAACATCGCCGATTTGTACGGCTTCGGCCACGGGTATTCCGGCGCGGGATCCGCGGTGTTGGCCGGAACGAGCGGGATGCTCTTGAGTGCCTTACTGTCCAGCATTGATGGTTGCCTTCTCTAATCCGTTGTCGTTCAGTTTCCACTTGGCAAGCAGGGTACGATAGGTGCCGTCAGCGATCAGCGCATCGAGCGCCTCGACCACCGCCTGCTGCAACGCCTTTTCCTTGACCGGCAGCGCGATGCCCGTGAACTGCGTCGCGAAGGGCTCGCCGACCGGCGCATAGGTGCCCGGCTCGAGGTCCATCAGATAGGGCAGCGTTTCGTTGCCCTGCACGGCAGCGTCGATACGGCCCTGCCTGAGCTGGTTACGCGCATCGGCCGAGCCGTCGGTGCCGACGAACTGGATCGAATTGCTGCCGCAATTCTTCTGGCTCCACTTGTCGATCTCAGCCGGAAACATGGTCCGGCGGCTGGCGCCGACCTTCTTGCCGCATAGCGCCGCCATGTCCTTGAACTCGGACGCGCGGGACTGCTGCACGAAGAACTTTGGACCACTGCGCAAATAATCGACGAAGGACGCGATCTCGTGCCGGCTCGCATAGTCGGTGAAGCCGGACAGAATGGCATCCACCCGGCCCGTCGAAATCGACGGCATGAACTCGGCAAAACTGGTCTCCTGCCATTCGATCTTGACGCCGAGCTTGCGGCCGATGGCCTCTCCGAGATCGATGTCGAAGCCGGACAACGCGTTGGTGGCGGGATCGCGGAACTCCATCGGCGGATAGTTCGGCACCAGCGCGACCTTGATGCTGCCGCGCTTGGCGATTTCCGCCGGCAGCTCGACTGCCGTGACGGGAGCGCTCATGGCGCCAACGAGTGCCGCCGTAATCAAAAGTCTCTTCATCAACACGTCCCCATTTCAGATCACTGCCGAAAGAAATGCCCTGGTGCGCTCTTCGCGCGGCGCGCCCAAGACATCGGATGCGCGCCCCTGCTCGATGATCGCGCCCTGGTCCATGTAGACGACGCGGTCGGCGACCTCGCGTGCGAAGCCGAGTTCGTGCGTCACGACCATCATGGTCATGCCGCTTCGCGCCAGCTCCTTCATGACCGCCAAGACCTCGCCGACGAGCTCGGGATCGAGCGCGCTGGTCGGCTCGTCGAACAGCATCAGCATCGGCTTCATGGCAAGCGCGCGGGCAATCGCGACGCGCTGCTGCTGGCCGCCGGAGAGCTGGGCGGGATACGAGTCCGCTTTGGCCGACAATCCGACGCGCCGCAGCAGCTCGATCGCCTCCGCACGCACCTCGTCGGATTTTCGGCTCTGGACCTGGAGCGGACCTTCGGTGATGTTTTCGAGCGCGGTCTTGTGTGGAAACAGGTTGAAGCGCTGGAACACCATGCCGGTCTTCAGCCGCTGCCGCCCGATCTCGCGTTCGCTGAGCCGATGCAGCCGGCCGCCCTGCTCCCGCACGCCCAAGAGCTCGCCGTCGAGCCAGATGCCGCCACTGTCGATCGCGGCGAGCTGGTTGATGCAGCGGAGCAGCGTGGTCTTGCCCGAGCCGGAGGCGCCGATCAGACACATCACCTCGCCGGGCCGGATGTCGAGCGAGACATTTTTGAGAGCCTGAAACTCGCCAAAACTCTTGCTGACGGAGCGGATCGCGACGAGGGGTTTTGTCATCGCGCGAGCCGCAACGTGCCGCGCGCAAAACGGCGTTCGAGCAGCATCTGGAGCGGCGTCAGGACCGAGACGACGAGCAGGTACCAGAGCCCGGCCACGATCAGGAGTTCGATCACGCGCGAATTGGCGTAGTAGATGTTTTCGGCGTTGTGCAGCAACTCCGGATACTGGATGACGCTGGCGAGCGAGGTCGCCTTCACCATGCCGATGAACTCATTGCCGAGCGGCGGGATCACCACCCGCATCGCCTGCGGCAGCACGATCCGGCGCAGCGCACGCAAGCGTCCCATGCCGATCGCCTGCGCCGCCTCATATTGCCCGATATCGACCGACAGCATGCCGGCGCGCATCACTTCGGAGGTATAGGCACCCTGGTTGATGCCAAGCCCGAGCAGCGCGGCAAGGAACGGCGTCATGACGTCGACGGCGCGCGCGCTCCACAGGCCGGGAATGCCGATGGTCGGAAACACCAGCGCGAGATTGAACCACAGCAGCAGTTGCAGGATCAGCGGCGTACCGCGGAATAACCAGGTGTAGCCGGCGGCGACGGTCTTCAGCACCGGATTGGGCGACAGCCGCATGATCGCGACGACCACGCCGAGGAAGATGCCGAGCGCCATTGCCAGAACCGCCATCACCATGGTGTTGACGATGCCTTCCAGAATGACCTTGACAGTCAGGAAGCGGCTAACATACGACCATTCGATCTGGCCGCCCGCGAAGGCGCGAACGATCAATGCGAGCACAGCAACGATCAGCGCTGCGCTGAGCCAGCGAAACCAATGCGGCTTGCGCGCGATCCGCATCCCCGACAGATCGGGAAAACCCTCCGCGAGTGCCGGTGCCGGCATCATTGCGCCGCCGCGTTCAGCATGGGCTGGGCGACCGCGTTGGCGCCGAGACCCCATTTGTCGAGGACAGCCTTGTAGGAGCCGTCGGCGATCATCGCGGTGAGCTTCTCGGTCACCACCTCACGCAGGGCCGCATCGTCCTTGCGGAACATGATGCCTTGATATCCTTTGGCAAAGGGCTCGCCGATCACGCAGTATTTGCCGGGCTCCTGCGTCTGCGCATAAGGCAGCGTCTCGCTGCCTTGTACGGCGGCGTCGATGCGGCCCTGCTTGAGCTGGTTGCGGACGTCGATCGAGTTCTCGCCCGGCACGTACTGGATCGCCGGCTTGCCGGCCGGCTCGCAATTCTGCTTGCTCCACTTCTCGATCTCGACCGGGAAGCTGGTGCTGCGGGTGGTCCCGACCTTCTTGCCGCAGAGATCGGTCGCAGCTTTGGCTTCGTTCTCCGCCATCACGAAGAACTGCGGGCCGGTCCCGAGATAATCGACGAAATCTGCGGTCTCGCGCCGCGAGGCGCGATCGGAGATGCCGGAGATGATGAAATCGGCGCGCTTGGTCTGAAGCGACGGAATCAATTCGGCGAACGGCGTCTCGCTCCAGACGATCTTCACGCCGAGGCGCTTTGCGAACTCGTTCGCCAGATCGACGTCGAGCCCGACGAGCTCATTGGTCGCGGGATCGCGATATTCCATCGGCGCGTAAGTGGAGTTGACCGTGAGCTTCAACGCGCCCGCCTGCTTGATCTCGGCCGGAAGCTCCGCCGCCTGCGCGGACGTCGCGGCCGCCAGCGCTGCGATGCCGAGGAAATACGAGAGGCGCGTCATATCGGCTCCTTTGCCAACGTTGTTGGAACATCCTGTCAGTCCGCGTCGAGAACCGCGGGTTCGATGACGCCGGCGCGTTCGGTGATTACCCTGTATTGCTCCGGCCGCCGGTGCGCGGCGAAGTTGAACATCTTGTCCTTGCCCTGGCGGCAGAGGTCGAGATCGATGTCGGCGACGATCACCTCGTCAGTCAGCGTTGCGGCCTGCGCCACGATGCGGCCATTGGGATCGACGATGCAGGAGCCGCCGATCAGCCCGGAGCCGTCCTCCTCGCCCGCCTTCGCCACCGAGATCGCCCAGGTTGCGTTCATGTAGGCGTTGGCCTGCGTTACCAGCGTAGAGTGGAAGGTCCGCAAGGAGGCATCTTCCGTGCTGCCGCCATTGGGATCATAGGCCGCCGAATTGTAGCCGATGCAGACGAGCTCGACGCCCTGCAGGCCAAGCACGCGCCAGGATTCCGGCCAGCGGCGATCGTTGCAGATCATCATGCCCATGATGGCGTGGGCCCAGGCCGAGCCGGAGCGGAAGGCCGGAAAGCCGAGATCGCCATATTCGAAATAGCGTTTCTCGAGCTGCTGGTAGCGCGCACCTTGTCGCGGCTCGACCGAGCCCGGCAGATGCACCTTGCGATAGCGGCCGAGCAGCTCGCCATCGCGGTCAACCAGGATGGCGCAATTGTAGCGCCGTCCATCCGGCGTCAGCTCGGCATAGCCGACATAGAAGCCGACGCGCAGCGCACGCGCACGGTCGAACAAGGCGGCGACGTTCGGGTTCGGCATGCCGCGTTCGAAATAATGGTCGAGCGCCTCGCCTTCGAGCAGCCAGCGCGGAAAGAAGGTCGTGAAGGCAAGCTCGGGAAACACCACGAGGCTGGCGCCGCGGCCGGCCGCCTCCTCCAGCAGCGCGAGCATCCGCGACAGCGTATGCTCGCGTGTATCGGCTTTTTGCGTCGGCCCCATCTGTGCGGCGGCGGCGCGAAGGACACGAACCAAGATTGCCTCCAATCTGTGCGCAGTGCCGCCTCAATGGGCGGATGAACCCTTTGATGCGACGTGCAAATCCGCTGCCATTACGCGGAAGCGGGGCTGCAAAATCAATTCGTTCTGCTATGATGTTTTGGCCCAGAGTATAATCGGCAGTGATATGAACCTGCGTCAGCTCGAGATTCTCCGCGCCGTCATCCGCCACCGCACCACGGTTGCGGCCGCTGACGAACTGGCGCTGTCGCAGCCCGCCGTCAGCAACGCGCTGAAGACGATGGAGGCGCAGGCGGGTTTTGCGCTGTTCGAACGCGTCAACAACCGGCTGTTTCCGACCACGGAAGCGATGGCGCTCTACAAGGAGAGCGAGGCGATCTTCGCGCTGCACGCAAAGCTCGAGAACCGCGTGCGCGATCTGCGCGAGAACCGCTCCGGGCATCTCGCGCTGGTCGCGACGCCGCCGCTCGCCTACAGCATCATCCCTTCGGCACTGTCAGCCTTCCTGCGCCGCCGCCCGGAGACGCGGGTGTTCTTCGACGTGCGGCGCTATGAGGGCATCATCGAAGGCGTGCTCAACCGCGTCGCCGAGCTCGGTTTCGCGCTCGGGCTGACACATCATCCGGGCATAGCCCATGAGGTGGTGCACACCGGCGAGATGGTGTGCGTGCTGCCGCCGCAGCACCCGCTCTCCGACCGGCCCGTGATCTCGGCCGCGGACCTGTCCGGCCTGCCCTTCATCGGGCTCGAGCGCGGCACGCGGCTTGGTGAGGCCGTGCGCGACAGTTTCGCACGCGCCGGCGCGCCGTTCCAGCCGACCGTCGAGGTGCGCTACTGCAACACGGCCTGCGTGCTCGCCGCCGCCGGCGTCGGCGCCGCCGTGGTCGATCCCTTCTCGCCGCGGCAGAACGGCGGGACCGGCCTCGTCGTGCGGCCGTTCGCGCCGACGACGCACGCGGTGGCCTATATGCTATGGTCGGAAGCCGAGCCGCTGTCGCGCCTGGCCAAGGCGTTTCTCAACGAGGTCCGGAAAGAGAGTGTGCTGCTGGAGCGCACAGCGCCACACCAGCAACATGGGTCAGAAAGCGACCAAGCTTGAGCTTTACCAGAGGGCGCATGGCACGCATCACTATCATCGAGACCGGGCAGGTCCCACAGAAATATCGCGAGCGCCACGGTTCGTTCCCCGACATGTTCAAGCGCATGGTCCGCGCTGAGGATCCGACAGCCACGATCGACATCGTTAGCATCCCGAGCGGCGATGCGCTGCCCGATCCGCGCAATTTGGAGGCGGTGCTGATCACCGGCGCCGCCGCCGGCGTCTATGACGGGCTCGACTGGATCGCGCCGCTGGAAGATTTCGTGCGCACGGCCTACGCCAGCAGGACACCGATGGTCGGCATCTGCTTCGGTCATCAGCTGATCGCGCAGGCGCTCGGCGGCACCGTACGCAAGTCGGAGAAGGGCTGGGGCATCGGCCGGCACGTCTATCAGGTGCTGCCGGACAACGGCGTCGTCGACGGCGAAGCGGTCGCCATCGCCTGCTCGCATCAGGACCAAGTGATCGAGCCGCCCAACGATGCGCTGACGATCCTCTCCTCCGAATTCACCCCGCACGCCGGCCTGCTCTACGCCAACGGCGCGACGCTCACCGTGCAGCCGCATCCGGAGTTCGACGTGGAGTTTGCGCAAGTGTGCTGCGAGCTGCGCGACGGCAAGGCGCCGGACGCCGTCGTTGCCACGGCGAAGGAGTCGCTGGCGGAGCCGATGGACCACGCCAAGCTTGGTGGGGCGATTACGAGATTTCTGGCGCGCAGGCCCATCTCCTCATCCTGAGGAGCGCGCCATTTGCGCGCGTCTCGAAGGATCGAGGCCCCGCTACAGCAACGGGGGCCCGCATGGTTCGAGACGCCGCTTCGCGGCTCCTCACCATGAGGCTTGAAATCTCAGAACGGATCGGTTCCCAACCCCGCCACATCCGCCGGCCTCGGCCCCGGTGCCGGCCAGTGAAACCGCCGGTCCTTCTCCGTAATCACCACGTCGTTGATCGACGCTTCGCGCCGCCGCATCAGGCCGTGCTCGTCGAACTCCCACTGCTCGTTGCCGTAGGAGCGATACCACTGGCCGCTCGCATCGTGCCATTCGTACTGGAAGCGCACGGCGATGCGGTTTTCGTCGAACGCCCAGAGGTCCTTGATCAGGCGGTAGTCGTGCTCCTTCTCCCATTTGCGGGTGAGGAATGCGACGATGGCTTCACGCCCCTGAAACATTTCGGAGCGATTGCGCCAGCGGCTGTCCTCGGTATAGGCGAGCGAGACGCGCACCGGGTCGCGCGAATTCCAGGCATCCTCGGCCATGCGGGCCTTTTGCGCTGCGGTCTCACGGGTAAAGGGCGGAAGCGGCGGGCGCGACATGAGGACCTCATCGGTTGGCGGGAGTGCAATCTATCGCCGCGCGCGGGGGAGTCGAGGGGCCGCCCGCTATCGCCCGATCACGAAATCAGATCAGCCTTCATCAAGGCGCGGATCGATTTCGGGATCGGCTGGGCGCGGCCGCCGCTGATGAAGGCGACGCGTACCTCGGCTTTGACCAGCACGTTTTCCCCGCGCCGCACCTCCTGCGCCAGCATGATCGAGGCGCCCTTTACCGCGACCGGCCAAGTCACGACATCGAGCACGTCGTCCATCCGGGCAGGCTTGAGGAAATCCAGATGCATCGAGCGCACCACGAAGGCGAAGCTTGTGTCTTCCGCCTCGGCCTGCTCGAACAATGCCTGCTGCTCGGCGCCCATCAGCCGCAGATGATTGGTCCGTCCGCGCTCCATGAAGCGCAAATAGTTGGCGTGATAGACGATGCCGGAAAACTCTGGTTTGACGATATCGCAACAGAATACCAACTTCTTGATTTCGTTGGGGCGCTGGAGGGCGATAGCGTGAACAAGCGCAGATTTTTCTACGTCCCTTTCATGGCGAGCCGCAGCGCCTTCGGGATCAGCTTCAGTGTTCACCTAGCTCGCCTCGAGAGAAATGTCAGCCCGGCCGCGAGCATAGCGGCCCGAAGGGGCATGCGGGACGAGTGCAGCGACAACACCGGTGTTTGAGCGGTACGCGGGAACGGGGCCGCGATAACGCTCGCCACAGGCGAGCCCGTTTTCCGAGTGCCCCCGGCGAGGAGCACTTTATGGCTTGCGCGAGGCATCGTGATCCGAAGGGCCGAGACAGCATGGCTCGGCAAGCTGGCTCATAGAGTCCCGTCCGCGGAGCGGACGCGCCCACAACCTAATTAGACCCGTACTTGTGCCATGGGCGAAACCGCGGCACTTATGAGCCTGATTTCGGGAGATCCTATCGCGGACCTCACACCACTGACCCACATTAAGAACGTGTGCGGTTATTTGCGTGAGAGTTTCCGGGTTCGTTGCTCCGTCGGCGCCGCCCCTGACCGAAAGCCCAACCGATCGCTCCTGCATTGACGGTTTCGTCCGCGGAGCCGGAGCAGGACTGGCGTGTATCGTACTCCGTCAACCCAGCTCCATGGCCTGGCCGGAATAGTCGACGAACAGCTTCTCGCCGGCGACATGGACCTGGGGACAGGATGGGCTTGAGGGGGCCGGCCCATTGCTTGTAGCGTTCGCATAGCTGAAGCAGTCGGAGTTAGGCAAAAGACCAAGGTAGCTGGGTTGCAGACTGTCAGCGGTGCGCGCCTCCTGGTTACCCCCGATCGCAATCGCTGAAATAGCGATCACGATCGGCTGGAAACGGTGATCACGATGCTCTGGAATGGGCGATCACGATGGCTTGGACTTCGTGATCACGAACGGCTGGAACACGCACTTACCGGGCGCCCCGTCGACCTACCACGCTACTACGTCGCGACGTGGAGCGATGCCGTCAAGCTGTCGGGTGCGCAAGAGGCAGGACACCGCGCTGATCTACGCTCGCAAGCGAAGGGGCATGTCAAGGAGTTGGAGATATCTGCAACGCCGCAACCTGACGCGGCGTTTGATTCACGCATTTCTTCCAGCGCCAATGTTGCGATGCAGTTACAGCAATTTGCGTGCACGTTGTTAAGACGCAGCCGGCTCGGGGGCACTCAAGACATGGGAATAGAAATGAAGAACTTGTTGCTTATGACAGTCAGTACGGTGGCGCTTGCTGCGGTGGCCCCCGCATTCAGTGCTGATCTGCCTGCGCAACCCATCAGGCCTCTCTACACCACCGCTCCAGGACCTGTCGCGGCTGCAATCTACGATTGGAGTGCTTACTATTTCGGCGTGAACGGTGGTCTGAGCTCAGGCGAGAGTTGTTGGGAGTACCTTGGCAGCACGCCCGAGGGCTGTCATCATCCGACAGGCGGTAGCGTGGGCCTCCAGATCGGCTATCGATGGCAGATGGGCCAGATCGTGCTGGGTGTTGAGGGCCAGGGCAACTGGGCTGATTTGACCGGGTCCAATCACAGCATCGCGTTTTCCGATACTACCAACCAGACTAAGATTGACGCGTTCGGTCTCATGACGGGGCAGATTGGTTATGCCTTCGGGAACAACGTACTTTACGGCAAAGGCGGCGCCGCAGTCACGAGCAACATCCATCAGATCAGCTCGACCGTGGCAGGAGCCAGTAGGAAAAGTGACGTTCTTTGGGGCGGTGTGTTGGGGGTCGGATTCGAGCACGGCCTCGCACCGAACTGGACGGTGGGCTTCGAGTACGACCACCTGTTCTTCCAGCCCCGCACGGCGAAATTCAGCGGGAACATTGGTGGGGCCGATCGCATCCGCGAGGGTCTCGACCTTATCACGGTACGGGTCAACTATAAGTTTGGCGGTCCGATTCTCCTGAAATATTGATCCGTACTTGTGTCGATGGCCCCGGCCTAGCCGGGGCCATTTGAAGGAAAGCATGGCCCGCTCAGAGCCCGGCCATTCAGGCAATTCCGACGTGAGATTCAAGCGCGCGATCCCGGCCCTTCGCCTTTCGCTGGCCTGCGATCCCTCCTTCTCCGGACGGCAAGCTCGGCAGCACTTGGCGGGGAACCGCCGGCTCAGCGCTGGAGCACATTCGACACCGAAAGTCGGCCGTAATCGTGGACAGGGTAGTCGCAAGGGCGACGAGCTCGGAACCTGCGTCGATCCCGCGGGAATGATACTGCTTAGCTTGCGGCTGCCGCCTTGCCAGGGTAAGCGGCGCATCGCCGTCGCAATCGAGGCAGACGAGATCGTCGAACACAGCTGCCTCCGCTGAGGCGGCCACGGCAAGATCCGCCTGCAAGCGTTGAGGACATAATAGATCGGCTCATCCGCGTCTGTCGCGAACCCGGACGATAGGCAGCTCGGCTTTCCAGCATCTCACCGGCCCGTCCGATCTTTCGGATCACTCGGCCTCGCCTGCTTCGGCTACGAGCGGCAACCGAGCAGGCGAGCACCTGCCCTCCGACATCGCCGACATCGCGCGCCAAGCGCCGATGCGGACCGAGGAGAAATCATCTATGCCGCGGGCGGGGCGCAATGACGTCAGTGACAGCCGCGGACACGGGCGACCTCATGATGAAGCAAGGCGGCATCCACAGCAGGACTGACCCGAGTTTCTCCGGCCAGGACGCCATAACCCTCGCGCTCAGATGGCATCGCTGCCGGGCGCAAGCTCCATGGCCGGGCAGACCTCTAATCTCGCGTCGCCTTGCAACCCGCCGAAACCCAGGCGGTCAGCCACGCCGGAGCGCGGGGAATAGGTTTGGAGTTCATTCTCGGTCCTTCACACCTCGAAGGGGTTCTGCAGTTCGCACCCGTAGCAACCACAACAGGATTCCTGCAGACTCCGTAGCGCGAGACGCGTCAAGACAGTTGGATCCAAGTGACCTTTTGCGGCCAGAGCTAATACCTTTTCGGCGAGGCACGCCTTCAACGAAGACGTCCGGTTTGCTTCGGGCACCATCCCGATCGCATCGTCCAGAACACCTCGCAACAAAGCGCATAGTTTGGTTTTCGGTGTCATGGCGCTAATCCAAAAACAACGGAGATCTGGCCGACCTCGGCTCCGGCCCGCCTGGCCGGTGGCCCCCGGAAAGCCGTGCGGAATAAACCTTCTTCGCTCCAGGGAGCGGGAGGAATAAGGGAGACGGCCGAGCCTTAGTACAAGAGCTAGGTTTCGGTAATGTGACAGTTCGTGCTCCGCTCATTCTGGATGCATGACGGCTTAAGAAAGCATCCTGCGGATAGGTCCTTTGGTTTTCAAGTCGACGCTTGCTGACGCTATCAAAAAAAGTTCGTAAAGCATTTGGTGAGGATCGCCGAGCCGTGAATTGGGCAGCCTTAGTGGATTGCTTGTTTCCGATCGCGCCAATTCCAGCTTAGGAGCTCGTCGCGCCTTTTGAGCCGGATGTGCGGCGCGGTTGCTATAGTCGGCGAGCCACGCTTGTGAATCCACGCTGCTCAATCTGGCGGTCATGTTCACGGCCAGAGCTCCGGCTCGGCGGAAACGGATTGGTCCGCAGGCTCAGAGTTGTCAAATCCCGGTTCTGGTAGTTGAAACACGACGCAACATCATCTTGAACTCTTCTGGCACGGTTCACAGTTGAGCTTACGGTGACAAGAATTTCTCTTCGAGATAATTTCGGCGTGCTCCGGCCAGCCCAGCTTGTCGCCGTCCAGGATCGCTGGTTCGAGTGGCTCGATATTCGCACCGAAACTTTCGCCCAGCTGCGCGATCCAGTGACGCTAGAACGTGCTTGGGTGCCACTGGGCTCGATTACCGTTCCGCCAGAACCAGAATGGACACCAACACATCCGGCGGTCACCAGGGCTCGCCGCCCCACATAATGCCTACCCCCCTGTTTAGCACCGTATTCCATGGAGCGGATCAAGTTTGAAGCATCCCGCATGGTCGTTCTGGCTAGTCAGTCACTGTCCGGTACCATGTGTGACACAATTATGATTGCTCGCGGGACAACACCGTTGAGGCGTGTCTGACTCACACTGTCGAACTTACGACACGGTGGTACTTATTTGTAGAACTAGGCGGTGTGGACTCTGAGAACCCATTTCCAGGAGAAAATCAGATTCATGGCTGTTTTCTCGGAGCAAGTCTTCGGTGTCATGAACCCGCTGGGTCGACCGGAGGTCGAACGCGACGCGGCTGCTTTGTAGCTTACCCGCGGCGGCTGTAATGGCCCCTACAGCCATCCGCCGCCCCTTTGCCTCAGTCCGCGCGCTGCAACAGCGCGCTAGCCGTCATCCACAACAACACGTCACGGGGGTTCCGATATGCAGCTGCTAAGTTCCTCCACGCCGAGCGCCATTCTCTCGAGTGCCCCTTCTCACAACTTAAGCAATTCAGCAGCGTTGCGACCGATTGACGCGGAACGGAAGGTCAGGTGTCCGTCAACTCCCTACAGCTATAGGAATCATGTGGCTTGCTTCCTTATCTCGATCGACGGCAGTAGCCCACCGTGGATCTTTGCCTCAAAGCTCCGCAGGCGCTGATAAATCGAGATCAGTTCGACGATCGTGCTCCAGGAGTTGACGAGGTACTGAAACGAGGTTCGCACTTGCTTGAACGCGTTGAGGATCTGGTTCATCGCGCCGAGGGTGATCCTGCCCGCGATGATTGTGGGCGCAAGCAGCAGATAAGGAAAGATGACGTCAGTCTGCAGATAGACGATCCGGCCGATATTGAAGTACATGAAGTTCACATAGAGCCGGAAGTAATTCCTGCGAATGTCTCTAAACAGTACGCTCAATGTCGGCGCATTGGCACGCGCCGTATCATCCTCGCCGAGCACGAGCTCCTTGCGATAGGCCGCTTCAACCCGTTGGTTGAAAAATTCAATTCCGGGCAGGCGGATGCCAATAAGCGCGAGAACGCCGGTGCCCAGGATCGACCAGATGACCGCGGCGAACACCAGCGGATAGGAAATCGAGCCGAACAGAGGCAGCTCGGTGACGTTACTGGACAACCTCACCAGAACCGGCAGGAAGGCCACCAGTGTCAGCACCGCGCTGATGAGATTGACGCCTAGACCTTCCATGGTGCTGGCAAAGCGCATGGTGTCTTCCTGAATCCGCTGGGAGGCGCCTTCGATCGTGCGCAGCCGCGGCCAGTTGGCGACATAAAAATCGTTCATCGCCGTGCGCCAGCGGAAGATGTAGTGGCTGACGAAGAATCGCGTCATCACGCCGACCACGACGGCCACGAGCGCTATGCCGGCAAAGGTCGACAACTCGCTGTAGAACTGCTCGACCGTGACCGGCGCCGACTTCGAAAGCGTAGCCTGGATCATGTCATAGAACGGTCCACACCAGCTGTTGATCGCGACCGAGACCTGGACCTGAAAGTAAGAGGTGAACAGGATCAGCGCCGAACCAAGAATGGACCACGTCGCCCAGGGATGCGGGGCAAATAACATCCATGCCGCCGCGAACGCCGTAACGGTCAGCGCAAAATAGAGATCAAACCACAGCGCCGAGGCCGACCAGAACGTCGCAAGCCCGACCGGCTTCTCCGGGGCTGGAAAGAGATTGCCGGCAAATACATACCAAAACGCCATCGCCAACGCCGTCCAAAGACTTGACGACGCAAAGAACAACTTTGGTCGAGAGAAGAATGAAACGAACATGCTCGCTGTCCTTTATCGACTTAGAACTTCAGCTCAGAAGATGAACTCGCCGCGGTTTCGCTAACTGTTCCTGACTTCCGGTCACCCGCCAGTCGCGTCGCACGCGCGATGCCTGAAAGGCCCCGGTCTAGCCGGGGCCTTCGATTCACCAGTCCGACTTCAGATCAATATTTGAGCAGAATCGGGCCGCCGAACTTATAGTTGAGCCGCGCAGTCACAAGATCGAAATCCTGGCGGATGCGGTCGCCGCCCAGCGAACCAGCAGCCACGACAAAGTTCACGTCGGCATCCCGCATGAACAAGTGGTCGTACTCGACGCTTACCGACCAGTTCGGCGCGAAACCGACTTCGATCCCGGCGCCCACAGTAGCACCCCAAGGGCTGCTATCAGCGCCCGCGAACTGCGCGCCCGTGACTGCGGAGTTGACTAGATACGTGTTGCTCGCCACTGCGACGCCGCCCTTGGCGTAAAACAGTACGGTGTCGAGCGCATAACCGATCTGCCCAGTCATCGTACCGAACGCACCAATCTTGCTCTGGTCGACATCGCCGAACGCAATGCTGACGTTGGATCCGCTCAGATCAGCCCAGTTCCCCTGACCTTCAACGCCCAGCACGATCTGGCCGATCTGCCATCGATAGCCGATCTGCCCGCCGACGGTAATGCCGGTCGCATCATGACAGCCCTCAGGGGTGCGACCATTGTAGTCCCAGCAATTCGAGCTTGAGCCCAAGCCGCCGTTCACACCGACGTAGAGGCCGCTCCAGTCGTAAATTGCAGCCGCGACAGGCGGCGGAGCTTTGGAGTAGAGAGGTTGGACGGGCTGCGCAGCCAGGTCTGCACCGGATGCGGACGCAATTGCGCCAAGCGCCACAATGCTCACAGTCGTAAGCAAGAAGTTCTTCATTTCTACTCTCATGTCTTGAGTGCCCCGAGCCTCATGCGTCTTAACAACGTGCGCGCGAATTGCTGTAGCTGCGTCACAACATTCGTGCCGAAAGAAATGCGTGAACCGGACGCTGCGTTAGGTTCTGCGTTGCAGATCATTCCCAAGTGTCCCCTTACGGAGGCCACCATGGGCGGAGCGCCACATCGGCATGCGTTTCTTGGAATCCCGGGCCCACCTTGATATCCCGCATTCCAAGTTCGGCGGAGACATCGAGCAGTTTGCTGACGGAATTTGTCGGATTCCATTCGCTTCTCGTCAGTCCTGTACCAATCGAGCAGAAATTCAATCTTCAGATATTTGATGCCATTGTCGTCTCATTTCCGCAAAACCAATCTTGCTTTGCGCGACCATCGTGTCTTCGTAGTGAAGACCGAACCCGTTGAACCCCGCGCGCGCTGCCCCTTCGACCCTGCCTTTGAATTGGAATGGAGTGACCTCAGCAGGCCCCCAGCGGGTAAACGTGCCCCGAAAGCGCGAAATACGAGATCAGAAGCTCTACGTCATTAGCCACGGCACTATCCT
This sequence comes from Bradyrhizobium canariense, assembly GCF_019402665.1. Lineage (GTDB taxonomy): Bacteria > Pseudomonadota > Alphaproteobacteria > Rhizobiales > Xanthobacteraceae > Bradyrhizobium > Bradyrhizobium canariense. Next base: position 12,885 of record NZ_VSST01000045.1, on the reverse strand, counting down.
CGCGCGTTCAAGCGGTGAAGTAAGGTATGGCAGCCCACAGGCCACCGGTTGCCATTCTGATATCATGGCACTCGCTGACATAAAGTGGGCGCCCCACGAAACAGTTTTGCCTATTGGAGGCCCGGACCAACTTCGAAAATGGCCGCGCGGCCCTTCATTCGATTGGCGGCGCATCCGGCGCAATGTTGTTGTCGGCACGGCACGCGGCATAAAGAGCGCTAGCCGATGCGCGGTCTCGAACGTAAGCGGCATTTCCGCGACGATATCCATCCTCTTTGAGCGACGGTGAATGACGATCGCTCGATCGTGCTGATCCGCATTCCAGAAAACAACATAAAGATTGTACCTTCTAATGAATCCGACAAACGTGCCTTTGATGTTTTCAGACCCAAGGACGAGGCCGCCGGCCGCCTTCGATTGGGCCGGCTCCTGGACCGTCTTGACCATCTCGTCGAAAATGATCGCGCTCGGTTCCGCCCTCTTCCATGATTTTTTATCCGGAGTGGCAAGAGCACCGAGCGTTGGCGCGCAGCTCGGAAACCATCCGCCTCGCTGCCGTCAGCCAGATGGAGCATGGGGCAATGGAGACGGTGCCGCCATTTGAGAAGAGCCGCGAAATGCGATCGCGCAAGTTCGCCACGGCAGCGCCGCCGGGATAGCCGCGCCAGTCGCCAATCGGCCCGTCATCCTTGACGTGGGTTTCGCTGTGGTCGCTGTGACCAAAGCGGCCGACGAAGTCCGATTTATTTTCGTTCTTCGCCGGCTTCTGATTCATTCGGCTGGACTGTGCAATTGAGCCACCCCGGGTTTGCCGCAGCCCATTTGCTTTAACTTACGCCGCCATGATGACTTGAATTCGTTGGAGCGCTGCAAGGCAAACGCGTGAATGAGGCGGCAGATTTATCTATGCCCTTCCATAGCGAGCCGCAGCGACTTCGGGATGCGCTGCGCCTTTCCAGCTGAGATAAACGCTACCCGTACACGTGCTGTGACCAGGAGATCGTCGCCACGCCTGCATTCCTGCAGCAAGGCAATCGACGCGCCCCTCACCTCTTGCGGGACTGTGACGACGTCAAGAATGTCATCCAAGACCGCCGGTTTTAGAAAATCGATCGTCATCGAGCGCACAACGAAGGCAACACCGGGCGCATCGTTCTTGGCTTCTTTGAGTAATGCTTGCTGATTCGTTCCGAGCAGGCGCAAGTAGTTCGTTCTGCCGCGTTCCATGAAGCGCAAGAAATTTGCGTGATAAACAATCTGGCCGGAATCGGTATCTTCGAAATAGACCCGGATCTGCATATGATGGCGGCCGTCGCGAATTTCGCCATCAAGAGAGGCTCTCACGGTGTGGTCCCCTTGCTGCCCTTTTGGGACCCATTGTCTCGCACAAAGGCGCGTTCCAGAGCAAGCGCCGAGGGGCTTTGGCTTTGTTCGCGCAGTCGGAGCTCCGGCGCACCGCCGCGTGGGTGCTGCGCGTGCCCTCAACAGATCAACAACTTAGTAGCTCGGCCTGATCTTCGGGGTGATGACGAACTGCCCTTTTGGCCTGCGATTTGCCTGCCGGTGTGGCGCTGGCACGTCAGTGTTGGATACTAGGGAGGTCCGCTTGGATACTAGAGAGGTCCGCCAGAACTTAGCGGTATTCACGATGGCTGCTGGAGCTTGGGTCGATCAAGAAGCTACTTGTAAGAGGATTGGCGGATGCGAAACAATCGACGATCACACGGACTGTGGGTGCTGACTGCGCCACCAGCGCCACAAACTGCTCCACTTACTGATGAAATTGCAGCGGATATCGTCGTGATTGGCGGTGGATATACCGGGCTGTCGGCGGCCCTTCATCTAGCTGAAGGTGGAGCGCGTGTTGCGCTTTTGGAGGCGTCTGAAATAGGATTCGGCGGGTCCGGGCGGAACGTCGGACTCGTGAATGCGGGCATGTGGCTCATGCCTGAGTCGCTTCCGGCCGCGCTCCGCGCGCCTTTTGGAGAACGGTTACTTGAACAGCTCGGCCGCGGACCGCAGACGGTATTCGAGCTCATCGAAAAGCACCACATCGAATGTGAAGTCGAACGTGCCGGCACCTTGCATTGTGCGGTCGGACGTAAGGGCTTGGAGGAGGTTGAGGCCCGTGCCGAACAGTGGCAGAAGCGTGGAGCGCCCGTCCTGGTGCTAAATGCGGAGGCAACACGCAGCAAAGTAGGCGGTGGCGACTACACCGGCGCGCTGCTCGATAAGCGCGCCGGCACCATACAGCCATTGGCTTATGTGCGAGGGTTAGCGCGGGCCGCGCTTGCGATGGGAGCCAGGATATTTACGCATAGTGAGGCCGTCATGGCGCAACAGAATGGTTTCCGCTGGAGAGTCGGCACCGAAAGCGGATCTGTAGAGGCCGACTGGGTGGTCGTCGCGACGGATGCTTATAGCAAGGGACTTTGGTCTGAGGTACGGCAGGAACAGATTCAACTGCCCTATTTCAACTTTGGCACGCCATGTCTGCCCGATGATCTGAGAAAGTCGATCCTGCCTGAGCGGCAGGGTGTGTGGGACACTCGAGAAGTCCTCTCTTCGTTTCGTCTCGATCGCTCCGGGCGACTCGTGTTTGGCAGTGTTGGTGCGCTTGAGGGGATTGGGCGATCTATTCACCGCGCTTGGGCCCAAAGATCGTTGCACAAGCTTTTTCCAGGACTTCGGGGCGTCCAGTTTGAAACCGGCTGGTTTGGCATGATTGGAATGACCTCCGACAACTTGCCCCGGCTTCACAAGCTGGACCGCAAAGTCATCGGTTTCAGTGGCTATAACGGCCGCGGAATCGCACCAGGCACTGTGTTTGGCAGTGTTTTGGCTTCGTATGTATTGGGGCAGATCGCGGAGAACGACCTGCCGTTGCCGGTCACCGCCGTTGAAGCCCAGCGCTTTCGTGCAGCGCAGGAGGCGTTTTATACGGCGGGCTCCCAGCTTGTTCACCTGATGGATTCCTGGTTCTGATCACCCCAGCAACCCGGTTGGCTTCACAAGCTGCCCTCGCTCGAAGCATGCCGGTCCTCGTGATGTTGTTATGATGTGTTCAAGGGCGCCGTCATGGAACTTAGCATACCTCGGGTAGACAATCGGATGGTGAAAACGACGAGCTTGCGACGGGTGACGTTCATGACTCGAGCTGTCGGTTCTCCGCCGAATGCCAGTCCGCACCGTGGAGGCGGATCATCTCCCCGACGGATCGCTCGATGAAGACGCGCTCAACGCAAAAGCCGGCAGTGACCGAAGCCGCACTTTAAAAGGGTTTCTCGATATCGCGAGACACCAGCGCGAAGGCCCACCCCAAACTGGAAGCGCTCATGAGTTGCCGTCACGGCGGTCGAAAGGGAAGCGCCAGCCTGTGAGGCGAGTTCTGCGTCATTTCGTTTCGCTGAACCCGTCTGGAAACTCCCTTATGATGGACAGGGCAACTTCGCCTCCCTGCTTTATCCCGGCATCGTAGTGCTAGATGCCAGCGCGGCTTTCTGTTGGGGTGTCATAATTAATCCATGCGCCGAGCGCATGCGGTGCGCGGCGAAATCTCTTCCGAATAATGAGGTTGTCCACAGGAAGCTGTGAATAGCCGGCATAAGGTTCCGCTATTTGCGGTTGCACGCCGGGAAACGTGTTCCACTGCTCGTAACGAATCGGGGAGAACCGCCAGCTTGCGACTGGCGGCCCCGATTGCCCGCGCAACGCTGCGGACTGCGGGCCAAACGCCGATGTTAGCAGCAACAGCATTACATTCGGTAAGCCCCGAGAGGTCAAGTCCGGCTTTACTCTAGTGACAGAAGTCGAATGGCTACCTATAAGAACGCCAACTACCTACCGCAATCTAGCAGCGACTGTTTCGATCAGGATCAGGGGCCGGGAGTCGCGGCTCCCTTTGCCGCTCTCTACCGATGCACGGGCTGTCATCGCGAAATCGGAATTGCAGCAGGCCACACATTGCCTCCGCAAAGCAATCATGCGCATACGTCAGCACAAGCACCATTTGATGGCGTCTGATCGTATGGGCAGATCACAATCCGAAGTGAGCGACCGACAACAGCGGAAGTCCGGTTCAGCCGGGCTTCTACACTCTTGTTTGGAGATGCCCATTCAGGCGAGAGTACTTGAGAATGAGCTAGAAGTATTTCGCGGCCGGGTCTTCAGCATCTTCCACTTCCGGCATCATTACTTTCGATGCATCGGACAGCGAGCCGCCAATGGAATTCAGCATCATTCTGAGAAGATTCAGAGCTTTCGCAAACGTCTTCGCCTCCGATTTGCCGCGCAACCAGCCCACTTGCCATTGCCACTAGCGTCCGGTGGCTCCGGGTTGAACCATCGAAGGTCATCAGACAGCGTTCGCCGCGCCTCGCGCTCGTGCGGTTTGCCTAAGCATTTCGGCGGTTCGCCTAACGGACCCAAGCCGTTTGGCTCTTTGCGGCCCGAAAATCGTTTTGGATTCTTGCGAGTGCGGCCGGTCGCCCGGGCTTTCCTGAGAGGAACGCATGCGCGTGCCATTGAAATTCATTCCTTTATATAAATTGGGTATGGGGACTCCATTTGCAGCTGTGCGCGTGAACGACCCGGTCTGTGTTTGGGTTGGCCGTTCTGTGCCTTTCGAGATGCCCTACCCATGTGGAACCACGCGAGCGCGACAAAGATTGCAATCAGGTGCATGCTCCGAACAAACATCTTCTCGGAAGCAACGGCAATACGGGCAACGGCGATGAATGAAGTTACGATGCTCAACGCGGAGTTAGATCGCTGCAAGGCTGAGCTGAGGGACCTTAACGCGAAGATGAGCTCAATTTCCTGCACGCAGCCGGTGGACATGACCGCAGTCGAGGACGTGGCGAGGCGAATTCGCCAAATTGCCGAACGGGTCGAAGTCTTGACGCGCACCATCCTCCACGGTCCACAAGCCGGAACACAATAAGGCTGCCAGGAGCGCTGCCGGGCGGCCAGTTACAAAGTTAACCCGGCAGGGAGATGCCCAGGTTAGATCATATTTCTAAGTCTTGCGTGTTCTTGCAGCAGCTCAACTTCTTCTGTCTGAGCCCCTGTTGCTTTCGTCAACTGTCGGCCACCTAATCTTGCGAAGCGATTCGCGATCACCGTAGGTCGCAGGAACGTGCGCTTTTAGATGACGTAACGTGCGCGACACGCGATGCAGCTTCTGCGCTGCTACGGTCGAAAATGTCTTAAGCGGGCAGATATTCTGGCGGGAATTGTGCGAGGGCTTTAGCCTCTTCGCCCTGCCCGTGCGTTGGATGTAACCGTTGACATAAGTGCGATGGCAAGGGCCGCGTCCCCAAGCCGGATGATGAGCGGACCTGAGGCGCATTCAGCGAAGCTCGAGTCTGCCAAGGACCGCGAGTGCTCGCCACGAAAGATCGCTTCGCGGTCCTCAAATCGCGTGTTGCTCAGGCAGTCGCCTGCCGAAGCCCGACTTCCCCATGCCAACCGGAGCGTCTTCAGCGCAAAGGCCCCGTCTCCATGGAGCGCCGCCCGCGAACACTTGCGAATGGCGCCTCCTTCATACTCAACATTTCGCGTTGTCGTGTTCAGCCGTATCCGGCTGAAGACGTTAATGTCGGAGACCAGACACTAACGCGCGAGTATTCCGTCGCCTGAGCCGAAGAACATGGTTTTGCCCTCTTCAAGCGGGGCTAGCAAATGGCTTTGGTGGCACGTGGATTGCTGGGACACCGAAAAGAGCCCGTACGATCATGACGGCCTCGCAGTCGCCGGCCCAGGAGTCCAAATGAAACTTGCTCGATTGATCGCGGGCGTCAATCATCTCCATTCTCGCCAGCATTTCAACTCATCTAGTGTGTCGATGCCCATGCCGTAGTAGTTCGGTGCTACTATACGTGGCGAACGACGGTGGCACCCGCACGGAATCTATGCTTAAGGTCAGATCATGAAACCGGTTCTCGTCTTCGATTGGAATGGAACGTTGCTCGATGATGCATACGCACTGCTCGAAACCACCAATGCAATTCTAGATCGCTTTGGTCGTACAACGATCGACATGAAGACGCTTCGGGAACATTGCGACGTTCCGCTGTCTCTTCTTTATCGCAGCCTCGGACTATCGCGAGACGAGCTTGCGACGGTGGATCGCGATGGGAGTGCAATGTTTCACGACGCCTATGAGGCTCTTGCGGGCAGAGCCGATCTACGCGAGGGCGCGCGCAGAGTCTTGGAGTTGGCGCGCCGAGAAGGGGCTTCGTCCATCATCGTGAGCAACCATATAGTCGACCCTCTGCGCTACCAATTGAGAAGACTTGGAATCAATGACTGCATCGACGATGTGCTCGCGTTCGAAAGCCGCGACACGCAATACAAATCGACAAGCAAAGGAGAGCGACTTCGTCTATACATGCAGAAGAACAACTTGAAACCAGCGTCAACTTTCATCATCGGCGATATGCCGATCGAAACGGATATTGCACGGAATCTCGGACTGATAAGTATAGCCATTACCGGGGGATTTGTTTCCGAGGCGCGCCTGCAAGCGGCGCATCCAGACTACACGATTAACAACCTTCATGAGCTGTTGCCAATCTTACGAAGCTACGGTTTTTTTGGAATGCACAAATCATGATCGGCGAAGATCACCGCACAGCGTCTGTAAAACCTTGATCATGTCGTCCATGTTGAACGAGTTTATCTCGGCGATTCGAACTCCGCCTTCGACATCGTACGCGTCGCATGGCTCAACTCAGTCGCGAGTCCAGCATCTGCAATACCGAACCCGTAATCGGGTACCTGCCGCACTCGCGGCATTCCAGGCGCCTGTAGTCGTCACCGGTGGACTGCTCGAGGCTTGACGATGCCAGATCGAACAATAACCCATCTCTCACCCACACATTGCCGCTCTTACGACCTCAGCGATCCCAGATAGTCGAGCGTGTTGGCAAGCGTCACATTGTAGAATCGGAGAGCAACTTCACCCCGTGCGTCGAACGCTGACCCCAGCTATTCCATCGCAAGTCAGTACTGGTCTGGACGAAATCAGCAGTAGGCCGGGGTCATGGTTGGACGCTGACGGGGCCAGTTGGGCATCCGGAACTCCGCAACCGTAACAGCACCAGCGCTCGTGCCGCACGGTACGCCAAAGGCACCGGTTCGGTTTGACGCGCGGGTCGCGCTGCCGGATGGAGATGCGCTTCGCCGCTGCTGGCGGACATAGTCCAATTCGCTCCCACACCCCCTACCCAGGGGACCTGTTCGTGTGCGCCACAGGCGAGTCAACGACCTGACTTTCTGAGCCGCTGGGAGAACTCGGCGGCTGCTCCTCAAGATGCATGCGCTCGCGCGCGTTCGCGGGCTTCGCGGCGACGCTGGAAGCGCTCGCGTCAGCGGTTCGCTCGTTCCGAGGGCTGGGCACCGATGGCACCGGCCCGGCCGTTTCGACTGGGACCTTCTCCGTCGGCTCGTCTTGGCCTCGGCGCGCCTCCATGGTCTCGAGCACAACTCGCCCTCTCACCGTGATTCTCCAACCGCCGTTTTGGCGCTCAACGAGGCCGTCCGAAAAAATGTCCAGCCCGGGAACGCGCGCGGCCAGCCGTTTGGTGCGCTCGGCCCATTCCGGGCCGCTGGTCGCGAGGATTGCCATGTCCCGCTTGAGGTCCGCCATCACGGCAAATCCTTGGGGGTAACTCACCAGGATCTTCAAGACTGTGACCTGGAAGTTCACTCCGCACCTCGCCCGATCAACGCCACATGATCGACGCTCGGGCCAGGGCTTTACGCCCTATATGCCGCAGCAGCTTCGGCGTTGTTTCGTCGGTCTTTGCGGCTTCGACGATCTCGGAGGCCAAACCAGCGCCGCTCCCCTTGCGCGGAAGCGTCTGGCAGACCTCGTCAAGTACCGCTTGCGATAGAGCGGTCGTGGGGTGTTCAAACATGGACGCCTATCCTACCGTAAGTCTTTCGACCTTGGGATTCCCGCAGTTGAGGTAAACTCTGCCGCGTTGCGCACGAGGGCTCGCGCTCTACTGATGTACCGCGGTCTTGATTCTGATCGATGCGGACTCAAATTGGTAGGCCGAGCTGCAGCTCGGCCTACGGTTCGCCCTGGCGTGAAGACAAGAAGGCGGATCGGCTTTGGAGCGGGTATCTCGTTTGAAGGAAGACGAGCGACAAGTTTCGAGCTCGCAGCGGCTCGAAATCGCGACGCGTCCGGTCCTGCTCCGCGTGATGATCTCGAGATCGTTGAACCTGCCCCTCAGTTTAACCGTCCGGCCCCGCGAACCTTTGTCCTCGCAGTGCCTCCAGACCTTCTCGATGAGCGGCTGCGCCTTCCTGACAACGGGGGATGCCGGGGTGTCGACACCCAGTCAAGGCGATGCCGGTGATCTTGACGACGCGGCGCCGCGTGCAACCGCCCGCAACGGACTGGAAATCGCACAGCAAATGTCAGTCTCCTCACACCGGCGTCGGACTTGAACGCTCCCCGATGGTAGCAAGCGGACTTTCTACGTGGCCACCCCGCGCCGCAACAATGTCACGAATTCATTTGCATATCCGTCACGTGCAGCGACGCTGCCTCCAACAGCCGAGCGACTCGGTCGTAAGCTCGTCGTGGAGCAGATGTTCGCGATTGAACATGAGAGGCCTCCATCATCATTCAACATTCGGCGTTTGTCGTGTTCAGCCGTGTCCGGCTGAAGACGTTAATGTCGGGGACCAGACACTGAGGCGCGAGTATCCCGCCGCTGGCGCCGAAGAACATGGTTTTGCCCTCTTCAAGCGAGGCTCGCAAGTGGCTTTGGTGGCACGTGGATTGCTGGGACACCGCAAAGATTCTGTACGACCATGACGGCCTTGCTGTCGCGGGCCCAGGAGTTCGAATGAAACTTGCTCGATTGATCGAAAATGCCATGGACATTGCGCTGTTGCCTACGGTCCGGCTTAAAGCTTTGCCGCGTTGCCCCGCGGGTGCCGCTATCTCCGAGGTCGAGCACCATTTTCTCGGGGAGTATTCGCACCCTCTGCGCCTGAAGTCTTCCTCGGTGCCGTTTAGCAACGCCCGAGGGGGCATTCGCGTGGGCCACGGCATCTGTCTTCCTCGCCGAACCATAATCGACCCTCGCGTGTAGCCGAGCGGATGGCGGCCCGTGTTCTGATCTACGGTGGTTACCTCGAGGGGGAGCCGACAACCCCGCGCCTTTTATCGAAACGCATGGCTACGGTATCGAGCCCGAGCTGAAGAGCGGAATGTGAAGCGAGGGACGGAGGTGCCATCGCCCCTTGCTTCACACGAAAGCTAGAGGAGTTCAACAAAATGCGCGCCCCGACCTATTCCGAAGCCTTGGAATTCGCGATCGACCGATCCTACGACATTAACCTCGACATGTTGAGGTCACGGAATTTGCACCTTGACACGCACAACGATTATCTCGTCGGCACATATCCGCCTCTCAAGGCAATGGGCGATCTAGATGCCGAAAACTTGTTGCTTCAGGTTACGCCGTCAATTGATCTCTACTTTCACGTCCCCTTCTGTGATCAGCATTGCACCTTTTGCCACTTCGCCAAAGAAATCCATCCATCTCCCGAGCGAGTGGAGCGCTATCTGGCGGCCTTAGATAAAGAGATGAGTTGGTCGGACGCGGCACTGGCTGACAGAGCTGTTGAGACTGCTTTCTTCGGAGGCGGTACCCCCTCGTTCCTGACCAACAGTCAACTCAAAACGCTATTTGGTATGATTGGCCGGCGCTTTGATCTGTCTAAGTCGGAGGTGAGCTTCGAATTACATCCCTCTCTTGCAAAGCAAGTGGATGCTGCAGATCGCATATCGACACTGCTCAGATCCGGCGTAAACCGCTTTGTATTGGGCGTTCAGAGTCTAGATCCGAGCATTTTACGCATACTAAACCGCGGACACCGCGTGGACGAGGTAGTACAACTCGTAAGATTGCTGAATGAGATGGGCGTTGAGAATCTCTCGCTCGACCTCATGTATGGATTGCCGCAGCAAACGCTCCGTAGCTGGTACGACTCACTCATCGGCTTACTAGATTTGGGGATAGAGAAGTTCAATGTATTCCCCTTGATGTTCAAATCTACAGACCCCGTGGCCCGCCATTTGGCTCAGGGACGATATCAATTCGCCGGGGCTAAGGAGCGCATTATCATGCATTTTATGGCCGAGCACATCCTCACGACACTGGGCTATCGTCACGGGCCGATTTTCTACTGGAGTAAGCAGTCGCAGCCACACTCGGTTCAACAGCGCCGCAAATACGATTCCTGGAACGACAATAATCTGGTTCCGTTTGGGGTTGCCGGATTTGGCTACATGAGCCAGTGCCAGTTCTATAACGAGGCAGATTTAGATCGTTACCTATATAGGGTCGAGGCTGGCGAGAAGCCAGTGTGGAAGGGTGTTGTCCTGTCGCAAGATGATCTCATGCGCAGAACAGTAATGTTTGCCCTGCGAAGCAGTGGAGTGTCGCTCTCCCGCTTCGAGCGGGAGTTTGGGGTGTCGATTGAGAAATGCTTTGGACGCGAGCTAGAAAAGTTGAATGAGGCAGGTCTCATCAGCATTTCAAATAATGGCCTGCTTTCGTTAACTGCCGCCGGCACCATCAATTCGGGCGCGGTATCGCTGCTATTCTTCTCGAACAATATACTTGAGAAGGTCGCGTATAACGACAGTAGGATAGCAGACAAACGAACTGATCTGCTCGAAAAGCATGATTACTCACCGGCCGCTCGATACGGATCAAGTACCGAAATGCAAGTTGCATTTCGATGAAGCCGCGGGCGGGCTCGTTTATGGTCACTCCTTTTTCCGTTTCCACTCCGCAAAGCTCGCCTTGCGAAGGGCACGATATATTTTTGCATCTGGGCGATAGTATTGATCGGCGGCAGCGAGAACGCCCGCTTGGGCTGGTCAGCAATTTTGTCACCGATGAACTGCCGCACTGCATTGCGGAAATCAAATGCAGTGAACGACCAGATGAAGCGGTTAAGGCGCTTGGACGCAGCGTCAACGCGATGATCGCCGCGAGTGACTACGATGCGTTGCTGCAAAGTCTTCCGCAACCCGACTTCGAGATCGCCAAGACAGACATCCAATATCTCGTAAATTGTGCTTATCAGATGTCTGCGTTTGCCGGCCTTCACCCCCTGGACGCCGAGCTGACGGTGGGAGAGGCACTGAGCCGCCTTGCGCGATCAAGCTGTGACCGGCAACCCGGCATTGAGGTCCTCTCCTATGAAGATATGATCCTTACGAATCCGTTGCAGAACGATCCACGCGTATACTGCCTTGGCGCGGCCGGGGTCGAGGAACGAGATTTTTGCTTAGGCCATCAGATCATCGAGAGCGAATTGCAGTCAGCGATGGACGCTCTCCTTGACTTGCGTGATGCGGCCGAGGTGGATGCGGGGCAATGTCTTGCGCTATGCTTGGCGCGCCTTGAGTCAGCAAACTATATTCTGACGCGCTTTTATGAACATATGTCACCGGACCTATTTGGCCAATTTCGTGTGTTTTACGGAAAGAATCCTTACAAGAATACGCTTGGTCCAAGCGGCCGCTTCTCGGCTCGCATGGTGGCAGTGTCGGTGCTACTACTCGGTGAAGAACTCTTCCACCAGAAACCGCAATTCTATCGTGATCTATATCGGCTTTCCGAATATTATCCGCAGAAGTGCATTCACGAGGTATTCCGCTGGCTCTCGTCCGACAACGGGAGTGCACCGATCAAGCCGGGCTGGCTAGAAGGGAAAGCGGAGTTTCCCAGGCTTGCGACGATTTCGCCAATAATGGAGCATCACGGCGGCGAAATCGGAAGGCTGCGCGCGTCCTGCATTTGTGCACTGGATCGGTTTACCCTGAAGCACCGAAGTACGGCGTTAAAATATACTGTCGAGCCGGGTCGTCCAATCGTCGGAGTTGAGGTATCGGAGAATGTTGAGGCCGTCCTTTCTCAGCGACTGTTGACAGAGGCGGGTCGGTAAGCTGACGGTGGTCCCTGCTTGGCTAAACAGAAACGATGCCACAGGCGCAGGTGTTCGACGCCCGTCGAGAGGTGATAATCGATGTCTCAAGACGAACTGATCGTTCGTCGGTTCGAGTCCGGGGATGGCGATGGTGTATGGCATCTGCACAGAAGCGCATCGCAGCATGTTGGTGTGTGTGGCCCGGAAGGAACCTGGGAGGATGATTTACGCAATATCGGCGCAGTATACATCGGGTCGGGCGGAGACTTCGTAGTTGCCCATATTGGTCCCCAACTCGCTGCCATGGGTGGGCTGAAACGTGTTGATGACGATGTCGCAGAAGTTAAACGTATTCGGGTCGATCCCGACTTTCAGCGACGAGGGCTTGGAAGGAGGGTTCTTCGTGAATTGGAGTCGCGGGCTGTTGCTCTCGGTTTCAAGTGGATAATGCTCGACACAACAACGATCCAAGCAGGGGCTCAGAGACTTTACGAGACCGCTGGCTATGTTCGCCGCAAGGAAGGGACGTTGCACGGATATGCAGTGATCTTTTACGAGAAGCGGCTCATTGGCCAGGACGACCCCACATGAGCAAATGATGCGGATATTCGAATGAAGCTCTACGGACCGCTCAGATAAAACCGTCACACCGGCGAAGACTCCCTTCAAGAGTCCCGCGAGATCTGCGGCCGGAATGAATCGTGTCACTGTAGCTGACGAGGACGTAAAAGATTTCGCGACCGACAGCCCTCGAACGCACGCCCAAACTCACGACCGCCTGAACCAGCGTTGAGCTCAAAAGAGAGCTGGAGCGGTGCGCCCGCGACTTATCGGCATCCGAGTGTCATTCGGCCTGCAATATTGCCCCCCTAAGCCGGGGGATCGGCGTCCAAAATTGGCTCTGACTCATATGTG
>NZ_VSST01000044.1 GCF_019402665.1 Bradyrhizobium canariense | reverse complement strand
CCGGCGTGAGCTTGATGATCTCGCTCTTGCCGCCCTTCCTGATCTCGGCGAGCGCGTCCTCGTTCTCCTTCTGCGACTGCGTATTGTTGAAGTCGGTCGCTTCCTTCATCGCCTTCGTCAGCTGGTCGCGGATGTCGGCCGGCAGATCGTCCCAGAACTTCTTGTTCACGATCACGACGTAGCCGATGTAGCCGTGATTGCTCTCGGTGATGTACTTCTGCACCTCATGCATCTTCTGGGTATAGATGTTCGACCAGGTGTTCTCCTGCCCGTCGACGACGCCGGTCTGGAGCGCCTGGTAGACTTCGCCGAACGCCATCACCTGCGGCAGCGAGCCGAGCGCCTTGAACTGGGCCTGGAGCACGCGCGAGGACTGGATGCGGAACTTGACGCCCTGATAGTCGGCCGGCGTCACCAGCTTCTTGTTGGCGCTCATCTCCTTGAAGCCGTTGTCCCAATAGGCAAGGCCGGTGATACCCTTCGGTTCGAGCAGCTTGAGCAACCTGGCACCGAGCGGACCTTCCGTCACCTTCCGCAGCGTCTTCAGATCGGGGAGGATGTAGGGCAGATCGAATACCTCGAACTCGCGGATGCCGAGCGGGCCGAACTTGGAGTTGGACGGCGCCAGCATCTGCACGCTGCCGAGTTGGAGCGCTTCGAGCTCTTCCTTGTCCTTGTAGAGCGTCGAGTTCGGGTAGATCTCAACCTTGACCTTGCCGCCGGTATACTTCTCGGCGAGCTCCTTGAATTTCTCCGACGCCTTGCCCTTCGGCGTGTCGGTGGCCACCACGTGGCTGAACTTGATGATGATAGGCGCTTGGGCCGACGCCGGCCCGGTCAAGCCAAGTGCCAGGACCGCCATGGACGCAGCGATCGCGAAGGTGCGCATAATCTCTCCCTGTTGTTGTTTGGGCCACCCGGCGCGCGGGCGGCCGATCCTATACCGGTTGCATCAATAGCGGCTGGAAGGCGGAGCCGCTATTGGCCCTTAGCAGGGCAGCTATTCGCCGCCACATGCAGAGTCATTCCGGGGAGGTCCGTTAGGACCTAACCCGGAATCTCGAGATTCCGGGATCTCGCTTCGCGAGCCCCGGAATGACGAACTTCGTTCGTCAGCTTGCCGCCGCGGTCGTCACGGTGTCGCGCTGGCGTTTCATGACGATCTTGTTCAGTGCGCCGAGATAGGCCTTTGCCGAGGCCACCAGCGTATCCGGATCCGCCGCGCGCGCGGTCATCGCACGTCCCTCATGCGACAGCCGCACCGAGACTTCGGCCTGCGCGTCGGTGCCTTGGGTCACTGCGTGGACCTGGTACAGCTCGAGCTTGGCTTCGTGCGGCACCAGACGCTTGATGCAGTTGAACACCGCGTCAACCGGACCGTTGCCCTCGGCCTCCTCGATCTTGATCTGGCCGTCGACGTCGAGCTTCATGGTCGCGCGCTGCGGGCCATGGGTGCCGGCGATCACGGTCAGCGAGGTCAGCTTGATGCGATCGTGCGAAGCCGCCATCTCCTCGTCGACCAGCGCCTCGATGTCCTCGTCGTAGATGTCCTTCTTGCGGTCGGCCAATGCCTTCATCCGTGTGAACGCGTCTTCCAGCTGGTTCGGGCCGAGCTTGTAGCCCATCTCCTCCAGTTTGTGCACGAAGGCGTGCCGGCCAGAATGCTTGCCGAGCACCAGCGAGGACTGCTTCAGGCCGACCATCTCGGGCCGCATGATCTCGTAGGTGGAAGCGTCCTTCAGCACGCCGTCCTGATGGATGCCGCTCTCATGCGCGAACGCGTTGCGGCCGACGATCGCCTTGTTGTACTGCACCGGGAACGAGGTCGCCGCCGACACCACTTTCGAGGCGCGGGTCAGCTGCGTGGTGTCGATCTTGTTCCAGAACGGGAATTTGTCGTTGCGGACGTTGATCGCCATCACGATCTCTTCCAGCGCGGCGTTGCCGGCACGCTCACCGATGCCGTTGATGGTGCACTCGACCTGGCGCGCGCCGCCGACGACGCCGGCCAGCGAGTTCGCCACCGCCATGCCGAGGTCGTTATGGCAGTGCACGGAGAACACCGCCTTGTCCGAGTTCGGCACGCGCTCGATCAGCGTCTTCATGAAGTGGGTGTATTCGTCGGGCGTGGTGTAGCCGACGGTATCGGGAATGTTCACCGTGGTGGCGCCAGCCTTGATGACGGCTTCGACGATGCGGCACAGATAGTCCATCTCGCTGCGGGTGCCGTCTTCGGCCGACCATTCGACGTCGTCGATCTGGTTGCGGGCGCGCGCGACCATGGCAACCGAAGTCTCGAGCACCTGCTCCGGGGTCTTGTTCAGCTTCACCCGCATATGCAGCGGCGACGTCGCGATCACGGTGTGGACGCGGCCCCGCTTGGCGAATTTCACCGCCTCTGCGCAGCGGTCGATGTCGGCCGGATGGGCACGCGACAGACCGGCGATAACGGCGTTCTTGGAGCGGCGAGCGATCTCGCTGACCGCCTGGAAGTCGCCTTCCGAGGTAATTGGGAAGCCGGCCTCGATGACGTCGACGCCCATATCGTCCAGCATCTCGGCTACCTCGAGCTTCTCCTCGAAGGTCATGGTGGCGCCGGGGCACTGCTCGCCGTCGCGCAGGGTGGTGTCGAAAATGATGACGCGGTCCTTCTCGGACTTGTTCACGATGGCCATTTCGAAAATTCCTTTTGAGCTTTTGCGCCGTCAGTCTTCTGGGCGCTTGAGGTGTCCGGTGATCTCGACCAACCCCTGAGCGCCCAGGCGCATGGCGCCCAGCCGGCCCTCAGGGGCAAGTAAGAAGGAGCCCGCCAATCAGGAGAGTGGGCAGCAGCGCGGCCGGGATCGTGGCGGCGGCCAGAGCCACCTCCCCCGAAATCCCATCGATTTGGCCGCGAATCAGCATTGCCAGACCCTTTTGAGCCCTCAAATCCTCGGTCAAAACCGTTGACGGTTGGTTGCCGGGAGGCTCGATGCGCCGTTTCTAGACGAGAAATGGCCGCAACTGCAACGCCAAAAGATGGACAGAAGGGCTGACATGATCGCACCGCCGGATGCGTGGAAGGACCCGGTGCCGGTGTGTCTGCCCGATTGGACCAGGCGATACCGTCGAGCTACGCCGTACGGCGGGCGCGAGCCCTGCTCTCCCAGCGGTTCAGCATCTGACCGAGCTCGCCGGTGGCAACCGGCGCAGCCCTGCCGGCGATCGCGATCTCGTTGGTGTTGGCGGGCTCGTTGGCACTGAGCCAATCCGGCTCGCTGTACTCACGCCAGCGACGCGCCTCGGCTCGCCTTTTGCGGGAGACGTAGTCGCGGGTGAAATAGCCGGCCGCAAATGCAATCCCGAGCAGCAAAACCAGTACGACGACAGCGACCACAGTGAACTCCGACTTACGCCCCCGAATAACGTTCTGCCAGCATCGCGCAGGAGGTCAAGGCTTGACATTTCCCCCGCTTGGCAACGTCCCGCAGGCAATTCCGGTAAACCCCGTCACGCCGGATGAATTTGTCGTTTCCATGTTCGACGTTGCAGCGCTTTTGCCGCCCCGCTCTCGCTGAGGATGCGTACCTCCCCCTCGCAACCGTCATCGGACCGGACTAACCTTGCCCTGCTCGGCCGGATCAACCGGCTAGCCGAACATGACCGGGAGGATGCGATGACACGCCAAAAGCAGCGTGACCAGGATGCTGCGCTTTCACGACGAACGCTCGTTCAGGGACTTGCGCTCGGCGCCGCCACTCTTGCCGGCGCCGGCTCCGCGCTGGCCCAGACCGGACCTGCCGCGCCGCCGACGACGATCACCACCCCGCCACGCGATTTCGGTCCCCACGGCGCGCCGACCACCTATTTCTGGGACCCCGACGTGATCGCGGTCGATCCGTCCTTCAACGATCTCGCGCAGCCTAACACGGCGATCAAGCGTCTCTACACGGGCCTGCTGTGGGCTGAAGGCCCGGCGTGGAGTGCACAGGGCCGCTATCTGCTCTGGAGCGACATTCCCAACAACAGGCAGATGCGCTGGAGCGAAGACGACGGTCGCGTCAGCGTGTTCCGCTCGCCGTCCAATAATTCCAACGGCAACTCGTTCGACTTCCAGGGCCGTCAACTCTCCTGCGAACATTTGACCCGGCGGGTGACGCGTTATGAACATGACGGTACCGCGACCGTGCTTTGCGACAATTACAACGGCAAGAAGCTGAACTCGCCGAACGACGTCGTCGCGCATCCTGACGGCAGCTACTGGTTTACCGATCCGCCCTATGGCGGCCAGCTCTACGAAGGTGAGCCCGACGCCGCGGGCGGTCCGAGCAATTCCGGCGGCAAGCTCAATCCGCGAATTGGACAGCCGGCCGGCTTTGCACCAGGCAAGCGCGAGCTGCCGACCAATTGCTATCGCATCGACCCTAGCGGCCGTGTCGACCTCGTCGTCACCGAGGAGCAGGTGCCCGACCCGAACGGGCTGTGCTTCTCGCCGGACTTCAAGAAGCTCTACGTCGTGTCAACCGGAAAGGGACCCGGCGACACCGGTGCCGGCGGCAAGAGCGAGATTTTCGTGTTCGACGTCGGCGGCGACAACAAGCTCACCAACCAGAAGCGGTTCAGCGAGTGCGTGATCGACGGTGTGAAGTGCGGGCCGGACGGCGTGCGCTGCGACGTCAACGGCAACGTCTGGGCCTCCAGCAATGCCGGCCGCGCCGTCGGCTACAGCGGCGTGACGACGTGGTCGCCGGAGGGCAAGCTGCTCGGCCGCATCCGGTTGCCCGAAGTGTGCGGCAACATCTGCTTCGGCGGCCCCAAGCGCAATCGCCTGTTCATGGCCGCGAGCCAATCGCTCTATGCGGTGTATACGGCCACCCAAGGCGCCGGGCCCGGCTGAGCCCGCGCGCGAGATCGCAAGCACGGGCGTCGGCTTGGACCGCCGGCGCCCGCGGTTCCCTGATCGCAATCAAGCTACGCCCCGAGCAAATCTCCGCCATCAATCCAACGAAGATTGAATCGCGCGGCAAAGCCGCAGCGCGGTGCGAAGGCATGATGCTCTTCGTTCTCGCGTCCGACTTGAACCGGGAGTTGCGCGATGCGCCGTATGCCAAACGACACCATCATCGTCAGCGTTGGGACCCAGCAATTCGTCACTGAGTTCGGGGACCCGGGCCTGCCGAACGACGGCCGCGGCGGCAGCGACAAGATGATCGCGACCGTCGATGGGGGCAACGCGGTCCTGATATTCGTTGGCGACGACCAGACGCTGCAAGGACATTCTCACGGAGGAAACGACCAGCTCTCTGCGACCGTCACAGGCTTCGGGGACTACGTGTTCCTGGACGGCGATGCGCAGGCGATGTCCGGCGACGCCCATGGCGGCAACGATGTGCTTCATGTCGATGCATCGACATCGATCTACGCGACCCTCGGTGTTTTTGGCGACGCCGAAACCGCCATGTCGGCCGACACGAGGGGCGGCAATGATGTCGTCGTTGCATCGATGGGAAACAGAGCGTCCGGCACGTTCAGCGGAGACTCCGGTAGTTCCATGAGCGATCATGCGCGCGGCGGCAATGATATCCTCAGCGTGACCCAGGTCGGCAGTTACGGCGGCGCTTCGATATCGGGCGACGCCCTCGTCTCCATGAGCGGCGATGCGCACGGCGGCAACGACATCCTCATCTACACCGTCGGTGCCGCCGCCCAATCCGGAGGCGCGTCTCTGGTCGGAGACGCCGGCTACATGAGCGACGATACCCGTGGCGGCAACGATATCCTGATCGCTACCGTCGACGGCAACCCGGACTCCACGTCCATCGTGCTCGTCGGGGATGCCTCGAACATGTCAGGCAATGCGCGCGGCGGAGATGATATCCTCCTCGGCAGCAGCCGCGACGATCTGCTGTATGGCGATGCACAGACCTACGCTCCGTTCACGGCCGGCTCGATCACGGGCGGCAAGGACATGCTGAATGGCGGTCGCGGAAATGACCAGCTCTGGGGCGGACCGAACGACGACAGATTCGTCTTCAACAAAGGTTCAGGCCTGGACGTGATCAACGATTTCGACCAGGGCAACAAGGCTGTCGGCAGCACGGCGCGCGAGCACGATGTGATCAATTTGCACGATTACGGCTTCGCAGACTGGGCGGCGCTAAAAAGCCTGATCAGCGATGACAGCACAGGAAATGCGGTGATCCACCTGACGGCGACCGATACGTTTACGCTGGAGGGGGTCCATACCGCGGATCTCCATGCGAAGGATTTCATTGTGTAAGAGAGCATTCATGCGCGTTGTGATCTGCGGCGGCGGCGTGATCGGCGCCTGCACCGCCTGGTTTCTCCGCCGCCACGGCATCGACGTCGTCGTCGTGGAGCGGGCGGACGTCGCGGCCGCGGCGTCAGGCAAGGCGGGCGGCTTCCTCGCACGCGACTGGTGCGAGGGCTCGCCGCTCGATGCGCTGGCGCGACGGAGCTTCGCGATCCATGCGCAACTGCCGGACGAGATCGCAGGCGATTGGGGCTATCGCCCGATGAGCGCTTATAGCGGCTTCGTTGCCGCCGATGGCCATCCGCGCCGGGATGCACCGTCCGCGCTCGGCTGGCTCAGCAACGGCGTCATCATCGCGCAGCGCATCGGCACGATGGAGTCCACTGCGATCGTTCACCCCAAGAAATTCACCTCAGCCGTGATGAACGCGGCGCTCGCGCTAGGCGCCGAGTTTCGTCCCGGCCAGGTGACCGGCATCATGCGTGATGCAGATGGCACGACCGCGACAGGCGTCGAGGTCGACGGCCGCATCGTCGAGGCGGACGCCATCGTGATCGCGATGGGACCATGGTCGCTGCTCGCCGCGCAATGGATGAGCCTGCCCGCCGTCTACGGCCAGCGCAGCCCGAGCATCGTGTACGACACCGGCACGGATGCGCCGACCGATGCGCTGTTCCTGGAGTCTGAAGAGAATGGCAGTGCCGTATCGATCGAGGTCTTTCCTCGCGCCGACGGCAGCACGCATATCACCGCTCTCTCCGACATCGCGCCGCTGCCGCTCGATCCGGCTGCCGTGACGCCGGACCACGACGCGATCGCGCGCCTGCAAACCATGTCCGAGCGGCTGTCGCCACGGTTCCGATCCGAGAGGATCATTGCGCGGCAAGCCTGCTTCCGGCCGGTGACACAGGATGGCCTGCCGCTGATCGGCAAGGTGCCGCAAAGTGAAGGTCTGTACGTTGCGACCGGGCACAATGTGTGGGGCATCCTGAATGCGCCCGCCACGGGCGAGGCCATGGTGCAACTGATCGCGGAGGGTGCGACACGCAACGTCGACATCTCAGCATTCGATCCGGCCCGCCTCGCGCCGCTCGATCCGTCGCTGCTGCAAGCGCGCTGAGCCGACGCGACGGCATCGCATTCAGCAATCGGCTTGCTGTGCGCCCACGATAGCTGCGCATGCCTACCGACGGAATCTGCATGCCTGCGCGTGAAACGGGTCCGGCAGCTTTCCTGCCCGCTATTTGCGCAGCGCTAGACTTTAGTCCGTGCCTCACAATCCTGGACGCGGTTTCACTTGCCGAGAATGTCTCCGCCGGTATAGTCGCGGCATAGTGGCTCATAAGAGGCCTGTTAAGGGAGAGAACAAGATGAAGAAACCGCTCTCTGTTGCGTTGCGGATAGCACTCGGTACCGCCGCGGCCGTTGTGTTGATGACGTCAGGCGCGGCACTTGCGGCCGACCCGATCAGGATCGGCGTGATCGCGGAAGCGCAGGCGATTGCCGGCGCCTCCATTCCTCAGGCGGCACAGCTCGCCGCCGACGAGATCAACGCCAATGGCGGCGTCGACGGCCGCAAGATCGAGATCGTCTCTTACGACAATCACTCGTCCTCGGCAGATTCGGTCCGCGCATTCCAGCGCGCGGTAAACGAGGACAAAGTCAACGCGGTCATCGCCAGCTACATCAGCGAAGTCGTGCTGGCACTGGAGCCCTGGGCCTCGCGGCTGAAGACGCCGTTCGTCACGCCCGGTGCAGCCTCCAACGAAATCAGCAAGAGCGTGCATGCCGACTACGAGAAGAACAAGTACACCTTCCACGGCTATTTGACCTCCGCCGCGCTGGCGCTTTCCGTCTGCGACGGCGCCAAGGACCTGCTGGTCGACAAGATGCACATGAAGACCGCCGTCATCATGAGCGAGGACGCCGCCTGGACCAAGCCGCTCGACATCGGCTACGAGGAATGCCTGCCCAAGATCGGGCTGAAGGTGCTCGACCACATCCGCTTCTCGCCCGATACCACCGACTTCACGCCGATCTTCAACAAGATCGAAGGCTCCAAGCCCGACGTGATCATCACCGGCATCTCCCATGTCGGCGTGCAGCCGACGGTGCAGTGGAAGAACCAGCAGGTGCCGATCCCGATGTTCGGCATCGCCTCGCAGGCCACCAACGAGACGTTTGGCAAGGACACCAATCAGGCGGCCGAAGGCGTGCTCTACCAGGGCGTCTCCGGCCCGGGCGTCGCGGTGACGCCCAAATCGGTGCCGTTCGCCGAAGCCTTCAAGAAGAAGTTCGGCAATTATCCCTCGTATGCCGGCTACACCGCCTATGACGAGGTCTACTACATCGCCGACGCGGTGAAGCGCGCGGGCTCGACCGACGCCGACAAGCTGGTCGCCGCGCTTGAGACGACCGACTGGGAAGGTACGATCGGCCGCGTCCAGTTCTACGGCAAGGACGATCCGTTTACGCACTCGATCAAATACGGCAAGGGCCTGATCACCGGGCTGATGCTGCAGTGGCAGGGCGGCAAGCAGAGCGCGGTCTGGCCCAAGGAAGTCGCCAAGGTCGACATCAAGTTCCCGAGCTTCATCAAGCTCTCGAACTAGCAGGACACGCTCCCGGGACCAGCTCCCGGGAGCTTCCACATGCGGCTCCCGCAGCACGTTGCCCCAGCAACATCGTCTCTCATAAATCAGATTGCCAACCTTAGATGCGTGCTTTCCAGATTCTGATCGATGGCTTTGCCATCAGCGCTCTCTATGCTCTCGGTGCCACCGGCTTCACGCTGATCTTCGGCGTGTCCGGCGTCCTCAACCTCTCTCATGGGGCCATCATGGTGGCAGCAGCGGTGGCGGCCTGGGCCGCCGCCAGCATCCTGAATGTCGGCACCTATGCCGGCGCACTGATCGGGGTCGGTGTCGCTCTCCTGACATCCTTCGCCACCTATTTTGCGGTGGTGAAGCCGATCCAGGACTCCCGGCGCATCCCGAATGAAGAGAAGGAGATCTTCGTCCTCACCGGCACGCTGCTGTGGGGGATCATGATCCAGGAGGTGATCGCTTATTTCTTCACCAACAACGCCAAGACCGTGTTGCCGATCGTCGAGGGCGTCGTCGAGATCCTCGGCGTACGCACGCCCAGCAACGAGATCTTTACCGCGATCGTGTGCTGCTTCGTCATCGCGCTGCTGTGGCTCCTGGTGAACCGCACCCGCACCGGCAAGGCGGTGCTCGCGGCCTCGATGAACCCACGCGGCGTCACCCTGCTCGGCCTCGAGCTCACCAACATCTACGTCGTGGTGTGGGCGATCTACGGCATTCTCGCCGGCATCGCCGGCGTGCTGCTCGGAATGTTCCTCGGCGTCAGCTCCTACAGCGTCGGACCGCTGACCGCGAGCGCGTTCTCGATCGTCGTGCTCGGCGGCCTCGGCAGCGTCTCCGGCTCGCTGATCGCGGCCTTTGTGGTCGGTTATCTCGAAACGCTCACGGCCTATCTGGTCTCGCCGGCCTACCGCACCATTCCGGCGCTGCTGCTGCTCGTGTTCGTGATGTACATACGGCCCCAGGGCCTTCTGGGGAGGCGCTGAGATGGCCAGCTTCTTTACGACCCGCCTGTTCTTCATCTCGCTCGCGCTGGTGGTGATCGCAGCCACGCTGCCGCTTTATGTCTCGGGCTATGTGCTCGGCTTGCTCACCGTCGCCTTTTACTTCGGCGTGTTCGCGATGGCGTGGGACCTGCTGTTCGGCTTCGCCGGCGAGGTCAATTTCGGCCCGACCTTCCTGATCGGCGTCGGCGCCTACACCGCCGGCATCCTGAATGCCCAGTTCGGCTGGTCGGTTTACGCTTGCATCGTGCTCGGTGCGCTCGCCTCCGTCATCGCCGGCCTCGTGCTGGCGCTGCCGGCGCTGCGGGTGCGCGGACCGTATTTCGGCCTGACCACG
Organism: Bradyrhizobium canariense; assembly: GCF_019402665.1. Classification (GTDB taxonomy): domain Bacteria; phylum Pseudomonadota; class Alphaproteobacteria; order Rhizobiales; family Xanthobacteraceae; genus Bradyrhizobium; species Bradyrhizobium canariense. The sequence continues at coordinate 246,553 of NZ_VSST01000044.1, read as the reverse complement.
CTGGTCGCGGTGCTGATGCTGCAGAATTTCATCGTGGTGTTTGCCGACCTGACCGGCGGCGAGATCGGCCTGACCATTCCCGACGTCATCTCCATTAACGCCGGTGTCAATTACTGGATTGCGCTCGGCTTCATGACGATCTCGGCGGCGATCCTCTATGGCCTCTCGCAATCGCCTGTTGGCCTGGTGCTGCAAGCCAGCGGCCAGGACCCGGTGCAGGCCGGTGCGCTCGGCTTCAACATCGTCAAGCACAAGCTCGCCGCCTTCATCGTCAGCGCGTTCTTCTCGGGGTTATCAGGCGCGCTGCTGGTGTTCTATTTCGGCACCGCCTCGGTCGGCACCGTGGTCGACGTCGCGGTCGGCGTCAACGTGATCGTCTCGGCCGTGCTCGGCGGCCGCCGCACCGTGCTCGGTGCGGCGCTGGGCGCGATCTTCCTGATCGTCGCCGGCGAATTCCTGCGCCCCACCGGCGAGCTCGCAACCTTCATCGTCTCGGCGGTCGCGCTGCTCGTCGTGCTGTTCTTCCCCGGCGGCTTCCTCGGAGCGGCCCTCTCGCGTGAGGCGCGCTCGTGATGGATATGCGATCTTCAAACAGGGCCGTGCTCGAAGTCCGCGGCCTCACCAAGCGCTTCGGCGGGTTGACGGCGGTGAAGAACCTCGGCTTCGAGGTCAATAGCGGCGAGATTTTTGGCCTGATCGGGCCGAACGGCTCGGGCAAGTCGACCGCGATGAAGAGCGTGATGGGCATCGAGCGCCCGACATCAGGCGAAGTGATCTTCGAGGGCGAGGACGTCGCCGGCTTTCCCGCGCACAAGATCGCGCGCAAAGGCTTCGGCATGGTGTTCCAGCATTCGCGGCCGCTGAACCGGCAGACCGTGCTGGAGAACATCATGGTCGCGCTGCTGCCGGACAGCCTGTTCATGCTGTTTCCGGACAAGGCGCTGCTCGAGCGCGCCAAATGGATCGCCGACCGCGTCGGGCTCGGCAACGTGATGAACCGCCGTCCGCCGACGCTGCCCTTCGCCGACCTGCGCCGGCTCGAGCTTGCCAAGGCGATCGCGCGCGATCCCAAGGTCGTGCTGGTGGACGAGCCCTTTGCCGGACTAACGCGCGCCGAGGTTGAAATCTTCTCCGACCTGATCCGCAGTTTTCGCGACGAGGGCCGCGCGGTGATGCTGGTCGACCACAACGTCAAGAGCGTCGCGGCGCTGGTCGACCGCGTGCTCGCGATGTATCTCGGCGAGGAGATCGTCACAGGCAAGGCCGATGACGTCATGAAGAACGAGACGGTGCGGCGGGTCTATCTCGGCGGCGCCATCGAGACCCATGCGCGCCCCGAGACCAGTTTCAAGGACAAGGTGCCGCTGCTCCAGGTCGAGAATGTCAGCGTGTTCTACGGCAAGGCGCAGGCGCTGGAGAACGTCTCGATCCACGTCCATGAGGGCGAGTTCGTCTCGATCGTCGGCCTCAACGGCGCCGGCAAGACCACATTGTTCAACACCATCTCCGGCTTCCTGCCTTATACCGGCGAAATCGTGCGCAACGGCGAGAAACTGCGCGGCACGACACCGGCCAAGATCGCCCGCAGCGGCCTCGTGCAGTGCCCGGAATCGCGCGAGCTGTTCGGCGAGATGAGCGTGCGGGAAAACCTCGATCTCGGGGGGCAACATTTGGCCGACGACAAGCGCGCGGCACAACTGGCCTGGCTGTTCGAGCTGTTCCCGATCCTGAAAGAGCGTCAGGGCCAGATGGCGCAAACGCTCTCCGGCGGCGAGCAGCAGATGCTGGCGATCGGCCGCGCGCTGATGATGCAGCCGCAGATCCTGATCCTGGACGAACCGACGCTGGGCCTCGCCCCCGTCATCCTCGAACTCTTGTCCAAGGCCCTAACGAAGCTGCGGCAGACGACATCGATCACGGTGCTGCTCGGCGAGCAGAACGTGACCTTCGCGCTTCCGCATGCTGACCGCGTCTATGTGCTCGAACATGCAAGGATCATCTGGGAGGGCGATCCGGGCCGCTTCGCCGCGGAGGCTGGCGCCGATTTTCTCTAATTCGCGCATATCAACAACAAAACAAGCAAAGGGAAACGACCATGCGACCATCGAAGAGTTTGAGCGGCAGCTTCCTCCTGGCCTCTGCGCTGGCGCTGTGCCTTGCCGCTCCCGCCTATGCGCAGTCGAACGACCCGATCAAGATCGGCGTCATCGCCGAGGTGCAGTCGATCGCGGGTGCCGCGACGCCCGGCGGCGCGCAGATCGCTGCCGACGAGATCAACGCCAAGGGCGGCATTCTCGGCCGCAAGATCGAGATCGTGACCTACGACAACAAGAGCTCCTCGGCGGACTCGGTGCGTGCGTTCCAGCGCGCGGTGAGCGAGGACAAGGTCTCTGCCGTGATCGCAAGCTATATCAGCGAAGTCGTTCTCGCGCTCGAACCCTGGGCGGCGCGGCTGAAGATGCCGCTGATCACGCCCGGCGCGGCCTCGAACGAGATCACCAAGGCGATCCACAACGACTACGAGAAGAACAAGTACACCTTCCACGGCTATCTGACCTCGGCCGCGCAAGCCCAGCTCGTCTGCGACGCCGCCAAGGATCTCCTGGTCGACAAGCTCAAGTTCAAGACGGTCGCGATCATGAGCGAGGACGCCGCCTGGACCAAGCCGCTCGACGTCGGCTACGAGGCTTGTCTCCCGAAAGCTGGCCTCAAGGTCGTCGAGCACGTGCGGTTCTCGCCTGATACCACCGACTTCACGCCGATCTTCAACAATATCGAGGCCAAGAAGCCGGACGTGATCGTCACCGGCATCTCGCATGTCGGCGTGCAGCCGACGGTGCAGTGGAAAAACCAGCAGGTGCCGGTCCCGATGTTCGGCATCAGCGCGCAGGCGCTGAGCCCGACCTTCTGGAAGGACACCAATGGCGCCGCCGACGGCGTCCCGTCGCTGGCGGTCGCAACGCCCGATGTCGCCGTGACCTCCAAGACGAAGCCGTTCGCGGCCGCCTTCAAGGCCAAGTTCGGCTCGCCGCCGGCCTATACCGGCTACACCGCCTATGACGAGGTCTACTTCATCACGGAGGCGATCAAGCGCGCGGGCTCGACCGATCCCGACAAGATGGTCACTGAACTCGAAAAGACCGACTACGAGGGCACGATCGGCCGCATCCAGTTCTACGGCAAGGACGACGAGTTTACCCACGGCATCAAGTCCGGTCCGACGACCGTTTCGGGTCTGGTCTTCCAGTGGCAGGACTCCAAGCAGGTCGTGGTCTGGCCCGAGAAGATCGCGGAGGGCAAGCTGAAGTTTCCGAGCTTCGTGAAGCTGTCGCAGTAACCGGCCCGCTCTGACGTCGAGCCCATCGCTCCGCGGGAACGGTGGGCTTTTCTTTGTCTTTCGCAGATGCGTTGTGCGGCGCACCGCCTATCGACCTTGGGCGATGTTGACTTTCCGCCGCCCCGCTCCCCATAATTCGAAAAAGAATAACAAGACCAAATCATAAAACGGTTTTGAGGGAGGATAGGATGCCGACTTCACGCAGGCAGCTGCTGAAGAGCTCGGCGGCTGCCGCCGCCGCACTCAGCCTCGATTGGACACGGGCTCAGGCGCAAGCCGAGAATTTGCGCATCGGCCTGATCTACGACCTCACCGGTCCGTTCGCCGCCGGCGGCTCGGTCGCCTCGTCGGTCGGCGCGCAGATCGCCATCGACCTCGTCAACGAAAAGGGCGGCATCGGCGGCAAGACCAAGATCGTGCCGGTCGCGGCGGACTCGCAGAGCAAGGCCGACGTGGCGATCAACGAGGCCGAGCGACTGATCAGCCAGGAAAAGATCGACATCATCAACGGCGTCTATTCCAGCGCGCATGCGGTGCCGATGGCCGCGAAGGTCGAGCAGCAGAAGAAGATCCTCTGGATCACGACCGCGGTCTCGACCGCCGTGTTCAAGGACAAGAACCTGCAATATGTGTTTCGCGCGCAGATCCATTCCGATCAGTACGGCCAGGCCTTCGCAGGCTTCGTCGCCGAGCACGCGCAAGGCAAGCTCGGCATGGACCTGAAGGACGTCAAGGTTGCGCTGATTCACGAGGACGGCCCTTATGGCGTCGGCGTCGCGGCGGCGGACGAGGCCTATGCCAAGCAGGCGGGCATCCAGGTCGTGATGCGCGAGGGCTATTCGGCTTCCGCCCCTGATCTGTCGGTGCTTGTGACCAAGCTCAAGCGCGCCAAGGTCGATGTGATCTCGCATGCCGGCTACAACCCCGACATCACCCTGTTCCTGCGTCAGGCCCGCGAGAGCGGCCTTCGGTTCAAGATGCTGTTCGGCGCGGGCGCCGGCTACAGCCAGCTCGACAAGCTGCGCGCGACCTTCGGCCCCGACATCGATAATTTCTGCAACATCGATCCGGTGCCCGCGCAACTGCTCGATCCAGCCAAGCTTGCGCCTGGAATCGGCGATCTGACCAAGACCATGGTCTCGCGCTACCAGGCCAAGACCGGCGCCACGGACGTGCCGCCGCATTGCTCGATGGGTTTCAACCAGACCTGGATCCTGCTCAACAACGTGCTGCCGGTCGCCAAGGAGAAGTACGGCAGCTTCGAGCCCGAGGCCATTCGCAAGGCCGCGCTCGACGTCGACATTCCCGCCGGCGGCACCATCCAGGGCTATGGCGTGAAATTCTTCCCGCCGGGCACGCCGCTCTCCGGCCAGAACGAGCGCTCGACCCCGGTCGTGATGCAAAATGCCGGCGAGCACATCTCGGTGGTGTGGCCGACGAACATCAGGACGCGGGACCCGGTGTTTCCGCTGCCGAAGGGATCGACCTACGGGACGTAGGTTCAAGCCGCGCAGACGGTGCGTCCCTCTCCCTTGCGGGAGAGGGTGGCTCGCCGCGAAGCGGCGAGACGGGTGAGGGGTTGTCTCCGCGAGCGATCCTCTTGCAGCTGCGTTTGCGGATAGAACCCCTCATCCGGCGCTTCGCGCCACCTTCTCCCGCAAGGGGAGAAGGAAAGGAAGCGAGCAGAACGACCATTCAATACGACAACTCCCTACAACATCACCCGCCGTCCCTCCTCCGCCGCCCAATAGCCCGCGTAGTTCACCTTGATCGTCTCATATGCCAGCGCCAGGTCCGACAGCGGCTGGCGTCCCGTCGCGGCGCATTCCATGAAGTCCTGGATCTCCTGGAGATAGCCGCGGGTCCACTCCTCTTCGAGGCAGACATATTGCCAACCGGTTTTGCGGTCAACCTTCTCGGTGATGTAGACCGAGGCGAGCTTCTCCTCGGAGGTTTGGTAGCTCATCAGATGATTGTTCGGCGTGATATTGGCAAACAGCGAGCCGCCTGACGTGTAGGTCTCGATCAGATTGCGCACGCCGCCCATGATCATGTCGCCGGAGAACACGGTGGCCTTGGTGCCGTCCGAAAATGTCGCGGTCAGCGTGCCCCAATCCTCGACGTCAACAGGATTGGCCTTGATGTAAGTACGCTCCTCCGGCTTGAGGACGGCCGTGACATTGCCGACATCGCCACTGACGCTGGCGACGCGGATGGTTTCACCGCGCGCCTTGGCCTCGACCTGCTTGAGATACAGCACGGCGGAGAGCGGATGGCAGCCCATTCGGATCAGCGAGCCGCCGCCGGTCATCGCCCATTGCGCGGCATGGACCGCATGCGAGCCGGAATGGCTCTCCTCGCCCTTCATGAACAGGATTTTGTCTTTCGTCGCCTTGATGATCTCCGCGGTCTTGGTCACGGCCGGCGCGTAGATCCAGTCCTCGGCATACATGAAGAGCTTTCCGGTGCGCTCGATCGCGGCACGCGTGGCGCCCATCTCTTCCAGCACGCGCTCATACATCAGCGCCTTCGGCACGTGCTTGCCGATCGGCTGCCGGTCGCCGTCGCGGCCGAAATAGCCGGCGAACGGCTTTTCGCAGATGACATGCTTGCCGGCCTGCATGGCGGCGACGATCATCCCCGCATGAAGATTGGGCGGCGTGCAGATGTCGATGACATCGAGCTCGCCGTCCGCGATCAGCTCGGCGAAGCTGCGATGGACCCGTGGGATCTGGTGGCGGTGTGCAAATTCGACGACGTGGTCGCCGCGCGCAGCGACCGCCGCGACCTCGACATCCACGCCGTAGACGCGCCGGAACGCATACATATGCAGCTCCGACACGAAGCCGCAGCCGACGAGTCCCACCCTGATCCTGGCCATAGCGCCCCCTGACCCATGCTTTAGGCAGCACTATAACGCGCTGGCAGGTCTATTCCACCGAGACCCGCACCACGCCGGCACTCATCATGCCCAGCGCCTTGGCGGCAGGGACGGAGAGATCGACGATCCGGCCGCGGATGAAGGGGCCGCGATCGTTGACGCGGCATTGAATCGAGCGGCTGCCGTAGGACACCCTCAGCACGCTTCCGAACGGGCGCGTCCGGTGCGCGCAGGTCAACTCACCTTTCCCGGCTTTTCCGTATCCGTAATAGGAGGCAAGCCCGCTTTCGGCCTGGGCGAAGGAAACTGCAGAAAGCGAAAAAGTAGCAAGGCAAGAAAACAGCGTGGTCTGCGCTCGCACGGCACCGCTCCCGGTTGGCCCTGCCCCGCGCAAGCAACGTTTGTTGGTTCCGGTGAGTTCCTGAGCCGCCGCCGGGCCACGCCCGGCGGTGCCATCACACATTGTTACTATTTGTGAAAGACTAGCGTGCGGACTTCGATGCTCTCACGCGGCGCCGCGTCGGCCGGCGTGGTCGGATCGACGAACGCGGTGTGCGGCCCGAAGCGGGTGCGGCCATCGGTTGCGGAATCGTAGCACTTCAGCAACAGCGCTTCGTCCGCCGTCATCTCGGGGAAATAGAACCAGCGATGGTTCGGATTGTATTTCACCGAGTAAGTCTCGCCGCGACGGTTGGGATAGATCAGATCGGAGGCGACGAGATCGTCGGGCGCGACCGTCGTACCGTCGGCCATCGCCAGCGGCGAGTCGCGCAAGGGACCACGGATCGGCCGCCACAAATTGATCACCTGGACGCGGCCTTTCAGCAACTCCTCGGCCTCATCGGGCAGATGTTCGCGCACGCGGTTGGCGCCTGAGACGGCGGTCTGGTCGACGTGGACGCGCGTTGCCGGCTGCCGCGGTCCGCCGTCGCGAATATCCGCGGCGCCCTCGACGCGCCTGCGCACGGTGTGGTCGAAGATGACGACGCGGTCGGCTTTCAGCGTTGCGCGCAGGAAGGCCTCGACGGCGGGATAGTAGACCGCCCTCACCTCTTCGTCGTTGCTGAAGTCCTTCACTCGGGTTGGATGCCGCACCAGCGCAAAGCCTTCGCGGTCGAGCGAGAAATTCTGCGCGATCAGTCGCGCATCGAAGATCGGGACCTGATGCGGCTCCGGCAGCGACGTGCTCTTGGGCTCGCCAGGCGGCGGATCGAAGGCGTAGGTGCGCGGTTTGCCCGAAACCGGTGCGAGGTAATTGAGCTCAGCGGTGACGAAGGGAAGCGATTCGATTTTTGTTTCTTGCAGGCCCATGGCCGGTCTCCCGATGTGGTCGTCGTTATGATTTTTGCCGAGAGGGTGCGTGCTGCAAGGGAGTTGGTGCAAATAGCAATGCGGGTGTTGTCGCTGGCATGAAACGCAGAACGAACGTTTCGCGAAATCCGGCCGGGTTGGAATGCGCTCTGCCCGCTTCACGGATGCTTGAGAGCCTTGTGAGATCTCGTGCCCCGGACGCAGCGCATCACGCAGTGGTACGCTGCTGAGCCGGGGCCTATCTCACCGGGAGCATCTGTGCGGCATGGGTCCCGGCTTTGCGCAGTAGCGATCTCGGCCGCCTCGAGCTTCTGCTTGATCAGACCCCAGTGAAGGTAGAGGTCGATTGCGCTCTGCTCGTCCGCGACCAGCCGAACATTATCGCGCCGGCCAGCATGAGACGGATCATTCCGCCGCCTCGCCGCGAACAGCCTGGCGCTTGGCGATCAGCTCGCGCGTCAGCGGAATCAGCTCGCGGCCATATTCGATCGCATCGGGAAGCGGATCGAAGCCACGGATCAGGAAATGGCTGACGCCGAGGTCGTAATAGTCGCCGAAGACCTCGGCCACCTGCTCCGGCGTGCCGACCAGCGCGGTCGTGTTGCTGTTGGCGCCCGTGAGCTTTGCGATCTCGGTCCACAGCCGCTTGTCGATGCGGCTGCCCTGGTCGGCGAGCGAGAGCAGCCGCCGCGCGCCAGCCGTGGCATGGCCGTCGGCGGGCTTGCGATAGCCGGTCTTGTCCTGGAGCGCGGTGGCGCGCGCAAGAATCTCTTCCGCCTTTTCCCAGGCCTGCTTTTCGGTCGGAGCGATGATCGGCCGCACCGAGAGGCTGAAGCGCGGCGTCGGACGGCCCCGCCTGACGGCCGCATTGTGAACGCGCGAGGTGACGTCGCGCACCTGCGCATAGGATTCGCCCCACAGGGCAAACGTGTCTGCATGCTTGCCTGCGACGTCGATCGCCGCGTCGGAGCCACCGCCGACGAAGGTGTAGATGCCGGCCTTCTGCAGCGGCTTCACCTGCGAAAAACCGTTCTCGACGTTGTAGTACTTGCCGCTGTAGTTGAACGGCTTCTCGCTGGTCCATTCCAGCCGCACCACATCGAGAAACTCGCCGGTGCGAGCGTAACGCTCGTCCTTGTCGTCGAGCGTGTTGCCGTCTTGCCTCAGCTCGGCTGCATTGCCGCCGGTGATGACGTGCAGCGAGACGCGGCCTCCATAGAGTTGGTCGAGCGTCGCCAGCTGCCGCGCGAGCAGCGTCGGCGCGGTAAAGCCCGGTCGCTGCGCAATCATCACTTTCAACGACTTGGTGATCGTTAGCACATGCTGAGCGACCTGGAGCGCATCGGGCGTAGTCGAATGGAACGCCAGCAGCGCGCGGTCGAAACCCGCGAGCTCATGCGCCTTCGCCACCGTCTCGATATAGGCGGGATCGAGCACCGGACCCTGGCGCACGATGATCTCGGAAGCATTGCTGTTGGCGATAAAGCCGATGAACTCGATCGACATGATGTTCTCCCTGAATGTTTGGCGGAAGGCTAGAAGCCCAATGCGGCACGGCCGAGGCCGGTGCGCGTGGAATCGTCCTGCGGCGTGTGCACGCGGCCGCACAGGACGTCGCGATAGTGCCGCTCCAGCGGATTGGCGCGGGACAGGCCGTGATTGCCGGTCAGCGACAAGGCATCCTCGACCGCGGCGACGGCGTTGTTGGTCACGGTCAGCTTGATGACGTTGGACTCGGCCGCGGAAAGCGCGACACCGTCATCGAAATCACCGGCGAAGGATGCGATCAGCCGCGCATTGACGGCGAGCCGAGCCTCGATCGCGCCGAGGATCTCCTGCGCCCGCGGCAGGGTCGCAAGCGGCGCGCCCAGGTTGGCGGGCGCGCGCTGCTTCAGGAACGCGACTAGCCAGTCACGTGTAGCCCGCGCAACGCCATCATAGATCGCGGCGACGAAGATCGTGTGCACGGTCGCCTGCGCGACATCGGGTACGCGCCAGTCGGCCGGCTTGCGCACGTCGATCTCCGCATCGAGAGGAATCACGACGTCCTCGAAGATGACGTCGTGGCTGCCGCTGGCCCGCAAGCCGTGATGATCCCATGTCTCGACGATGCGCGTGCCCGGCAGGCCCGCCGGCACCAGGAACTGTCCGACGCGCGGCTCGGCTTCGTCCGTGCGCGCCCAGACCAGATACCATTTCAGGATCGGCGATCCCGTCGAATAGATCTTGTGCCCCGAGAGCCGCCAGCCGGTCTCGGTGCGACGTGCAATGGTCGCGGGCAGGCCGCCGCGCGCGGGCGAACCCAGTTCGGGCTCGACGCGGAGCGCGTTGACGATCGAAAGGCCTTCGACGCTCTCGCGCGCAAGCTTGCGCGACAGCCGCGCCGGCCAGGTCGGGCTCCGTGCCATCACCAGATGGTTGATGTAGTGCATCGACAGCACCAGCGCGGTCGACGGATCGGCCTTGCCGACGATGCCGAGGACGCGTGCGGCATATCGCGCGCCCGCTCCGGCCCCGCCATGGGCCGCAGGCACCGTCAGCGACAGCAGGCCCGCCTCGGACAGCTCGCGAAAGTTCTCGAACGGGAAGCTGCCGGTGCGGTCGTGCTCGGCCGCCCGCGCGGCGAAAGCCTCGGCCAGCACCTCGGCACGTGCGATGTAGTCGGGCTCGTGATGGGCCGCGCGCCCCTTGGCGATCGAACTCACCATGTCGCGTCCAATCCGAGCAGGCCGAGAATCTGGCGGCGTAAATCGGCCAGATACGGATCGCCGCGATGGCGCGGATACGGCCGGTCGACGCGGATGTCGGCCTTCACACGCGCCGGGCGGTCGCTGAACACGATGACGCGATTGGCGAGCACCAGCGCCTCCTCGGCGTCATGCGTCACCAGCAGCGTGGTGAAGCCCTTGCGCTGCCACAGCGAGACCAGCTCGGCCTGCATGGTGATGCGGGTCAGCGAGTCGAGCTTGCCGAGCGGCTCGTCGAGAATGAGGATTTTGGGATCGTTGACCAGCGCGCGGGCCAGCGCGACGCGCTGCGCCATGCCGCCCGAGAGCTGGTGCGGATAGGCATTGCGGAAGGACGACAGCCCCACGAGATCGAGCGCGGCATCGACGCGATGACGCTGGCTCTTCAAGATGCCCTGTGCCTCCAGCCCCAGCGCGACGTTGTCCCAGACCGTGCGCCAGGGAAACAATGTCGGATCCTGGAACACGACAACGCGCGACGGGTGCGGTCGCGTGATGCGCGCCTCGTCCTCGCGGAGCGTTCCGGATTTGGGCTTGTCGAGGCCTGCGACGAGGCGCAGCAGCGTAGACTTGCCGCAGCCGGAGGGGCCGAGCAGCGCAACGAACTCGCCCGGTTCGACGGAGATGCTGACGTCGCTGAGCACCGGCAGATCGGCGCCGTCGATGTCGAAGGCGTGGCTGACCTGCTCGATGTCGAGCGCGGCGCCGGCGGCCGGGTGAGCGTCGATCTCAGTCAGTGCAGTCGCGGCTACCATTTGACGGTCCCCTTCTGCCAGACCAGCAGGCGATCGCGGATCGAAAACAGCAGCGTGATCGCGCCGGAGCAGAGCAGCGACATCACGATCAGCGCCGCATACATGTTGGCGTAGGCGGCCCAGCCCTGCGCCCATTGCAGGTACCAGCCGAGCCCGGCCTTGACGCCGATCATCTCGGCGACGACGAGCACGGCAAAGGACGAGCCGAGCCCCATGAACAGGCCGACGAAAACGTGCGGCAATGCCGCGGGAATCGCGACCTTCAGCACCAGGAAGGACGGCTTCGCCCCGAGCGTGCGCGCAACGTCGTAATAGGCGTTGCTCACACTCGCGACACCCGACCAGGTCAGCACGGTGACCGGGAAGCCGGCCGCGAGCGCGATCAAAAAGGTCGACGCGCTCCAGCTCGATGGGAAAGTGAAAAAGGCGATCGGCAGCCACGCGGTCGCCGGCAGCGGGCCAATGAACCGCAGCACCGGATGCACCCAATAGCCGACCGCGCGCGACCAGCCGATCGAGACGCCGGTCAGGAACCCGACCGTCGCGCCGATCAGATAACCGCCCAGTTGGAGCTTGACCGAGGCGAACACGCTGTCGAGCAGTTTTGGCAGATCGTCGGTGTAGACCTCGATGATCGACTGCGGCGGCGGGAAGAACGGCAACGGCAGCCAGGCGAATTTCGCCGTCGCGACTTCCCACAGGGTCAGGACAACGCCGAGCACGACGAGCCATGGCGCGCGCTGGCGTAAGGCGCGGCCCGCCGAGCCGAGGTAGTCGGCGCCGACGGTCCCGAACAGCGCGATGGCCGCGATGACAAACGCGGCAATGCCGAGCGAGTGGGTCCGCGACCAGTCGCCCACGTCCTCCCACCACAGGCAGGACAGGCCGAAGGCAATCCACGCCATACTCGCGAGAATGCCGGCACCGGATTCCCGGATCCAGCTCGCAAGCCACGGTGCGCGCGAGAGACGCGGCGCGCCGGAAGCAAGGCCGTCAGACAGCGAATACGTCGACATAGATGCGCTCCGCGAATCTGGCCGTGTCCGTGCTCTGCTTGAACACCTGCACGCTCTTGAGATCGTCGGCATAGGCCTTGAGCTCGCGCTTCAAGACTTCGCCGACGGGATGATGATGATGGGTATGGTAGCGCACCATGCCTTCGATATCCGCGAGCGACGCCGTCTTCGGCGCGTAAGGCTGGAACGATTTCGCCGTCACGGATGGATTCTGCGCGGTGAACATCGCGGCATCGAGCAGCGCCTGCGTCAGGGCGCGCGCGACCTGCGGCTCCTCGCGCACCAGGCTGCCGCGCAGGCCGAGAATGCAGCAGCTCTTGTCGCGATATTCGCCGTCGAGATTGGAGGCGACCTCCTTGTACTGGGTGTCCTTGAGCCAGAGATAACCCAGCGGGTCGGACGACAGGAAGGCCTGCACCTCGCCCTTCTCGACGGCGACGTTGAGAAGGTTGCCGGGATAGGCGCGCCAGTCGACATCCTTGTTCGGATCGATGCCGAGCTTGGCGAGCTGAATGGAGAAGAAATTCTTGTCAGGACCGCCGAGATCGCCGACCGCGACGATCCTGCCCTTGAGATCGGCGAGCTTGTTCACGCTGGAATCGGCGCGCGTCAGCACGCGCATGCAGCCGCCATGGGTGCCGGCGGCGATCTTGACGTCAAAGCCCTGCTCCAGCGGTTTCAGCCAGCGCAGCGCCATGCCGAGACCGGCATCGCTCTTGCCGGTCGCTATGGCCTCGAGCAACTGGTCGGTCGAACCGGAATAGTTGATGAGCTCGATGTCGAGATTATGCTTCTGGAAGAAGCCGTGCTCGATGGCGACCGGAACCGGGGCGAGACAGACCGCGCCGGCGTTCCAGGACAGTTTCAGCTTGCGCGGCGCACCGGTGAGCGCGGGCGCATCCGACGCGGTCCGGCACAGCGGAAACTCCGAGAGATCGACGCCGGGCGCGATTGCCCGTGGCGCAAATGCCTGTGCCGCACCGAAGGCGCCGAGCGGCGCGGCGAAGGCCGCAGCTAACCCCGCCTGGAGCAAATGGCGCCGGTCGAGCCTCGATCCGCCGTGCTTGTCGTCGTCGTTCATCCGTTTCCACTCCTGCACTTGCACGGCTCCGCCATCGGCACAACGGCTTGCGTTGCGCCTGTTCCATGCGGAGCTGCGTCGAGAGAAAATCTTTTCGCCGGCGCCTGCTGCGCCGCCTTGATGCGATGCGCAAATCATGCGGCGCGTTCGCCGTGTCGTCAATGAAATGGAATTTCGAATGTAGCGCGAGGCGAAGTCATTCTCTCCATCGGCACCTGCGGGGACGATGAAAGGATTTCCACCGATGCATCGGTTGAAGGAGTGCGGGGCTACTCCCTCTCCTGCTTCATTCTTGCACAGCGCATACCGCACGTTCTCGAAATCAGCGCCCCTCTGGAACGTCCTTGCCGATCGCGCGCGCAATACGGTCGGCCATTTCATTGACTGGGCATCGCACAACCATAGACTTGATCGTCTCGCTGCATCGTTCGCTCACGCGTCGTGAGCAAAGCAACAGACAGGCCACATGAGCATCAACTCCCTCGATCATTCCGTCACGCGTCGGCTCGCTGCATCGCTGCTTGCCGCTGCCATCACCCTGTCGACTGCCGCGGCCTCGTTCGCGGCCGACGCAATCGTCCTGCGCGTCGGCGATCAGAAGGGCGGCAATCGTTCGCTGCTCGAGATCTCGGGCTACGCAAAGGATCTGCCTTACAAGATCGAGTGGTCGGAATTCCCCGCGGCCGCGCCGATCCTCGAGGCGCTCAACGCCGGCGCGCTCGACGTTGGCTACACCGGCGATCTCTCCTTCCTTTCGGTCTATGCGGCCGGCGCCCCGCTCAAGGCGATCGGCGGCACCAGGTCGGATGCCAAGACGCAAGCCATTCTCGTACGCCAGGATTCGCCGATCAAATCGGCCGCCGACCTCAAGGGAAAGCGCCTCGCCGGCACGCGCGGCGGCTGGGGCCAGTTCCTGATCGACGCCACGCTGGAGAAGGCGCAGATCAAGCTGGAGGATGCGACCTTCGCGCCGCTCGGTCCGGTCGACGCCAAGATCGCGTTGGTCGCGGGCTCGATCGACGCCTGGGCGGTGTGGGAGCCCTACGTCTCGTTCGCCACTTTGAAAGACAAGGCCCGCGTGATCGCCGATGGTGAGGGCCTGACGCCGACCATCACATTCATCGTCGCCTCCGACAACGCCATCGCCACCAAGCGCACGGCGGTGCAGGACCTGGTGCAGCGGCTGAACAAGGCGCGGCTGTGGTCGCTGGATCATCTCGGCGAATATGCCAAGAGCACGGCCGAGCTGACCAGGCTGCCGGAGGACGTGCTGCTCTCGGCCTATACCGCGCAGCGCACCAGCCCGATTCCGATCGACGAGAACGTCGTGAAGGAGGTGCAGGAGGCCTCCGACCGCTCGACGCGCTATGGCATCCTGCCGAAAAAGCTCGACGTGAGCAAAGCCGTCGACCGCAGCTTCACTGCTGCGGCCGCGGGATCGAACTAGACGGAGCCGGCGGGATGCCCGGGCTTCGTCTCAACGCAGGCCCGCTGCATCTCGCCGCGATCGTGCTCGCGCATTTCGCCTGCATGAGCTTGATCGTATGGCTGTCGCTTTAGATGCCGGCCCGGCCTTAAGGAAAAGATCAGGACAACATAAGGAGCCCATAAGGACTTACGAGACGCCGCTGGCCTAACATCGACCGTGTGATCGCGTCGGTAACAGGATGCCTCATGCCACGGCTTGTCGAGGCAATCACAACTCGCTCTCGGGTTGCCGATCCCGACTGGACGGGCTTAGAGTGATCCGCCCTGCGGCCGTCGACGCTTGCAATGGGAAGGCGACCTTCGGGCTGGAGATCAGCGCCATGTCAGCCGATCAGTATCTTCGTTACGATCCGTCCGTCGAACAAATCCGGCCGGAGGAAGCGGCGGCCGTCGAGGAGATCGTTGCCTCGATTTCGCGAACGAGCGATCGCACTTTTCACAAAGACAAGCACGGAACCCGACAGCAGCACGCCAAGGGCGCCGGCTATCTCCGGGGCGAGCTGATCGTCTACGAGGATTTGCCGGATCATCTGCGCCAGGGCCTGTTCAAGCAGGCCGGCCACTTCCCGATCATCGTCCGCCTCTCCACCGCATTCAACAGGAGCGATCGCGTACGCTCGCCGCGGGGGTTTGCCATCAAGGTCTTGGGCGTGGCTGGGGCCAAGGCGCTCGGCGACGACGATTCGACGAACCAGGATCTTCTGCTCGTCAATCACCCCAGCTATTTCGCGGATGCGATGGCCTATATGCGCGCACAGCACAACGTCGAGCGCACCCTGTTCCTGCCTGATCTGGCGTACGTACCCATAGGCTTTCTCGCGCGCGTGCTGGTCGCCGCATCGGACAGAACAGGCATTCCGATCCCGATCGTCTTGAAAGCGCTCGGTGATGCCGGCAGCAACATCCTCGGAGAAACCTTTCACACGGAGGGAGCATTGCGGTTTGGCGACTATATCGCAAGGCTTCGCCTGGTGCCGATCTCGGCCTCGGTTCGCCAACTCACCGGCCAGCCCTGCCACGATTCCGATGATGCCGTGCTGAACAGCGTCGTTGCCTTCTTCAAGGACAATGCGGCCGAGTACGAACTGTTTGCCCAGCTCTGCACCGACCCGGAGCGAACACCGATCGAAGATGCCTCGATCGACTGGCCCGAAGACGTCGCGCCGCCGCAAGCACTCGGCAAGATCACGCTTCCGCGCCAGACCGCCGACAGCCCCGCGCGTCGCGTCTATTCCGACGAGGTGCTTTCGTTCGACCCATGGCGATGTCTCGCCGCGCATCAGCCGCTCGGCTCGATCATGCGGTTGCGCAGGGATGCCTACAGTGCCTCCCGCACGCTGCGGCAGCAGCAAAATCATTTCAAGGTCAAGCAACCGCCCGGTGAACCGCGAGAGATTGCGGACCTGCCGAACTGAGCCGATCACCGTCCCTCATGATGAGGCCCTGTGTCCCGGCCTGCGTCGAAAAAAGACGCCGACCGCAGCGGATCGCCGGGATCAAGCGTCTCTGCCAGCGATGCGATCACCTGGCTGGAGCGGTCCCGCCACTTGGCAGCCCTTTGCGCTTGTCCGAGGCTTTCATAGACCACCGCAGTCGTGCGATAAACCCGCCAGGCGGCGTGCGGTAACCTGGCATGCCGGAGAATCGAAATGGCCGCCGCCAAATGCTCGCCGGCGAGTTGCGTATCCTGCTTCACGATCGCAATTCTCGCCATGGCCTCGTAGCACAGCGCGAGAAACGGCCGGTCGGGTGCCGCGCTCGTCACCTCGTGAAATTGGTTGGCCGAGCTCTGGGCGCGGTCCAGATCGCCAATCGCGATCCAATAGTCGCAGCAAGTCAGCAGATAGTGGGGGATGACCAGCGACTCCATCGGCACCCGGTCGACCTCCATTCGCCGCTCCATCGCATCGAGATGCTGCCGCGCCCGAGGCAGGTCGCCCATCCTGACATAAGCTCGCGCCAGCAGGTTCCTGCCAACGAAGAAGGTGAACGGATTGGCCTCGATCATCGGGCCGAGCGCATCCTCCGCACGCCGTGACGCGCTGCCATATTCCTCCGCCTCGGAATACAGCCATCCGATCGTGAGATGACACAGCGCGACGGCCTGCGGATTTGCATTCCGCTCCGAGATAGCCAACGCGGAGACGACGTTTCGTTGCGCCCGTCCCCATTCACCGAGATAAATCTGGGCAAACGCCTCGACCGATTCATAGAGGACGAACAGATAGACGTCACCGACCAGGCGGGCGAGCTCCTTTCCCCGGATCGTCGCATCGCAGCAGGCCGGATAATTCGCGCGCAGAAACTCCAGCACCATCTCCATCGAGCAGCGTCGCAGCCGCATGCTCAGATCCTGCTCTCCGGTGATCAGCGCTGACGCATGCTCGGCAAGATCCGCATTCTCGCGATCCCAGCCGCGGAGCATCAGCTTCAAATTGGCAACGTTCCCCTGGACCAGAGCACTGAATGCGGCGTCGTCGATCGCCCTGCTCTTGACAAGAGCCTGTTCCGCAACAGGCAGGCTCTGGCGTCGATCGACGTAGAGACAAAATCTGCTGAGATCGACCAGTGCGTTCACCTCTTCGCGCACGTGCCCGTTCTCCGCCGCGTGCGCGACGACTGCGCTGAGATCCTGCAGGGAATTCAGGAAATCTCCACTAGCCCGCCAGGCCCAGGCGCGCTGAAGCAGCAACTTCAGACGTGTCGCCACCTGAAACTCCGGCGGCAGATGCGGCACCAGTTCCAAGGCGCGGGACAGGTAATTGGCGGCCTCGCGCGTGCTGAACCTTCGCGCCGAGCCCTCGGCCGCCGCGCCCAGATAATGCATCGCCTTCGGGAAATCGCGGCCCAGTTCGAAGTGGCGCGCGACAATCGCGGCGATCTCCGCAGCCTGCGGCCCGTAGCCCTGCTCGAGCCCCGCCCCAAGCAGCGCATGGGTTTTCGTGCGGCGCGCCGGCGCGAGCCGCTGGTAGAGGATCTCCTGGTAAAGCGCGTGCTGGAACGCATAGCGACCGGAGACGCCTCCGTTCGGCCACTCGGTCATGCCAGCCACGACGATAATGCGATCGGTCCGTGCCAGGTCCTCGCACATCTGCTCGACATCCAGCACGGGACGGTCCAGCGCACCGGCGATATGGAGCGCGGAAAACTCCGCTCCCGCCGCACTGGCGACCTCGAGCAGGCAGCGCTCGTCCACGGTGAGGTGATCGATCTGCTGCTTGATCATTCCTTCCAGATCGCGCGGCATGCTGTCATGCGAGGCCGCGTCTTCGCTGACCAGCCGCCAGCCCAATTCGTGCTCGACCAGCGCGCCTTGCGCCACGAGATGATCGAGCAGAGACGACACGAACAGAGGATGCCCGCCGGTTCGCGCGAAGATGCGCTCGACCAGCTCTCTGGCGAAATCGGCCGAGTTGAAGCGCAGCGAAAGATAGCGTTCGACGTCGATGCCGGTCAGTCGATCGAGCGCGAGCTCGGTGGCGTGTCCATGAATCCGCAAGTCCTGGTGAACGGCACGGATAGGATGTCCGCCGACGGCGACTTCCATCGGCCGGTAGGTGGCCAGCACGAGGATAGAAGCCCTCCGATCCCGGCGCGCAAGCCGGGAGAGCACATCCACGGTGGCAAAGTCGCTCCAATGCAGATCTTCCAGGATGATCACCCATGGTCGCGTGACAGCGAGATGTTCCATGAGATCGGCAAATTCGCGCAGCATGCGCTCCCGGGTTGCGCCAAAGACCTCATGCTGGAATGCGGCCCGGTCTGCTTCTCCGAGGAATCCGGGCATTTGCGCGAGCCAGGTCGGCGCGTGCTCGCGGATGGACGTCAGCAGCGATGCTCCGTCGGTTCGACGGCAGCACTCGTTCAGCGCTCCGATCAGCGGAAGAAAGGCCTCATGGGTGCCGAACAACTCGTTGCAGCTACAGTGCAGCACGCCCAGTCCCTGCTGGTTCATCCTGTCGAGCGTCATCTGCAAGAGGGTTGTCTTGCCGATCCCGGCCTCGCCGGTGATGAAGACGACCTGACGCTGTCCGGTACGAGCGAGTTGCAACGCCTTGTCCAGCGTGTCGAGTGCGCCCGTGCGCCCGACCCTCCAGTGCCGCCGTCGATCAACGACTTGCTCCGTGGCGGACGCCGCCGCCTCTTCGGGCGCCCGCTCGATCGCGGGCGAGTCGGCGGTCGCGACCGCCGCAATGAAGCGATAGCCGCGCCGCGTGACGGTCTCGATGTAATTAGGGGACTGCCTGTCGTCGCCGAGCACCGAGCGTAGCGCATTCACGGCAACGGCGAGGCTCGACTCGCTGACGTGCAGATCGGACCAGACTGCGTCGAGCAACTCTTCCTTGGTGACGAGTTCACCGGGCCGACCGACGAGATAGCAAAGAACCTCGAACGGCTTCGGCGCCAGCGCGATCCGCTCCCCGCCTCGCCACAATAGCGCGTTGGACCGGTCGAGGCGGAATTCACCAAAGGCAAGCGCGTCTGTACGCACGGCTCCGACCCCCGGATGATCCCTGATCTTAAGGCAAAGCTCAGCCAAATGTAAGGGCACGCTAAAGACCTGCGCCCTGCGCCGGTACTAGCGTCGGCCTGTCCATTTCAGAGACGCCGGTAAGTCGTCGGACGGCCTTTTCATCACGCTGTCATTTCAGTCGACAGGCAGTCGATGCCTGAATTTTGGCAAGGAGTTGGCCATGAGCATTTTAAAACATTTGGCGATCCCGCCTCTCGCTTTGGCCATTCGCCATTACGACGTCAGGGTCATATTGGGCGTCACCGTCCTCAGCCGCATCTTCCTCGTCGCCATCTACCTTGCGTGCGGCGGCCCGGGCCTGTCCGAGTTCGATCTCGCCAACACGATCGCGCTGCCATGAGCTCGGGACCGCTCGAATGGTGCATCGAGATCGCGATCATCGTCGCGATCTGCATCGGGATTGTCGCGGGCGGGCATGGCCGGCTCGTCGTCCCGCATCACCGGGTTCAACGCGCGCAAGCCGATCGGGCCGCTTGCGTCCAGCAGCCCCCAAACCTCTTCAGCGTCGCCGCCCTGCGGCGAGCGGGTCCGCCCGTTTGATCGATCACCAATACGCGCGGTGATAGTGCCGGTAATACGGCCGGTAGTAGCCGTAACGAGGGCCGAAATACGGGCGGTAAGGCCGATAGTAGCGCGGATAAGCATAGGCTGGACCATAGCCGTAATAGGCCGGCGCATAACCATAACCGTAGCCATAGCCCGGATATCCGTAGCCGCCGTAGTAGGGCCCGCCGCCATAGTAGCCATAGCCGTAAGGCGCGCTGCTGGCGATGGCTCCTGCGATGATCGCGCCAGCGGCAAGGCCGCCGAGACCCCATCCAAAACCTCGGCCGCGCCAGTGCACCTGCGTGACATCATCGCCGACGGCGGCCTTCATGGTTGCGACATTGGTGGGCAGCGGAGCCGCCGCGGCTTGCTCCATTCCTCCCGCTATGACCGCAGCGGCGAGCGAACAGGCGACTGCCGTTTTCCAGATCCTCATCGTCTTACTCCTTTCTGACGTTTGGCTTGGACATGGATCGCAGCGCCATCATCGGGCATCCTGGCGCGAGGTCAAAGCCTCGAGTTTTGCGTGCACCGCACAAGACACATGCCTCCATTCTGATCAACCGGTATCCGACGGGCTCGACAACCTCACCGCGTGTGACACCGGCAAGACGGTGCCTGGGGTCCGATCACCGCGGCAAAGCATTAAGCTTCCGGCGCATTCGCAACCAACAACCACCTTCCCGATTTACTATTCGTGCCGTTACTATCGGTTCCAAATGAGCGCGGCCGGGAGGCTTCTCGCGAGCGCCAGAGTTGTGGGAGAATGACATGAGTGCCGCGAGACCCGAGCCGCTTGCCCGTCAGGCGCTGGCGTTCGTCCTGGCCGGCGGACGCGGCAGCCGGCTCCTGGAGCTGACCGACCGACGCGCCAAGCCCGCGGTCTATTTCGGCGGAAAATCCCGCATCATCGATTTCGCACTGTCGAACGCGGTGAACTCGGGCATCCGCCGCATCGCAGTCGCCACCCAGTACAAGGCGCACAGCCTGATCCGGCACCTTCAGATGGGCTGGAACTTCTTCCGTCCCGAGCGCAACGAGAGCTTCGACATCCTCCCGGCGAGCCAGCGTGTCTCCGAAAACATGTGGTACGTCGGCACGGCCGATGCGGTCTACCAGAACATCGACATCATCGAATCCCACGCCTGCCGTTTCATCGTGGTTCTCGCCGGCGACCATATCTATAAAATGGATTACGAGGTGATGCTGCGCCAGCATGTCGACAGCGGCGCCGACGTCACCGTCGGGTGCCTGGAGATGCCGCGCCAGGAATCTTCCGGCTTCGGCATCATGCATATCGACGAGAACGGCTGGATCAAAGAGTTCCTGGAAAAGCCGAAAGATCCGCCGCCGATGCCGGGCAAGCCGGACGTCTCGCTCGCCAGCATGGGCATCTACGTGTTCGACGCGAAATTTCTGTTCGAGGAGCTCAAGCGCGACGCCGAGGATCCGAATTCCAACCACGATTTCGGCAGGGACATCATCCCCTACCTCGTCAAGAACGGCCGCGCCATGGCGCACCAGTACTCGACCTCCTGCGTCCGCTCCGGCAGCGACCCCCGCGCCTATTGGCGCGATGTCGGCACCGTCGACGCCTATTGGGCCGCCAATATCGACCTTACCGACGTAGTGCCCGAGCTCGATTTGTTCGACAGCGCCTGGCCGATCTGGTCCTATTCGGAGATCACACCACCGGCAAAATTCGTCCACGACGAGGAGAGCCGGCGCGGCCAGGCCGTGAGCTCGCTGGTCTCGGGAGGCTGCATCATTTCCGGCGCCTCGCTGCGGCGCTCACTGCTGTTCACCGGCGTGCGCGTCAACTCCTACGCCAATGTCGAGAACGCCGTGATCATGCCCTACGTCAATGTCGGCCGCGGCGCGCGCCTGAAGAACGTCGTGATCGATCGCGGCGTCGAGATCCCGGAAGGGCTCGTCGTCGGCGAAGATCCCGAATTGGACGCAAGACGCTTCCGCACCACCGAGCAGGGCATTTCGCTCATCACCCAGCCGATGCTCGACAGGCTCAATACATGACGCCTGTTCGCGTCCTCGCGGTCGCCTCTGAAGTCTATCCCATCGTCAAGACCGGCGGCCTCGCCGATGTCGCGGGCGCGCTGCCGATTGCGCTCAAGGCGCATGGCGTCGAGATGCGCACGCTGATGCCGGGCTATCCGGACGTGATGCGGGTGCTGGGGGGAGCCGACGAAATCCGGCGCTGGCCGGATTATTTCGGCGGACCCGGACGTCTGCTCGCCGGCTCGCATGACGGCCTCGATCTGTTCGTGCTCGACGTGCCGCATCTCTACGCACGGCCTGGCAACCCCTACGTGACGGCCGAAGGCGTCGACTGGGCGGACAATGGCGTGCGGTTCGCCGCGCTGTCGCGCATCGCGGCCGATATCGGCCACGGCCTCGTTCCTGCCTTCGTGCCCGACGTGGTGCATGCCCACGATTGGCAGGCCGGGCTGGCGCCGGCCTATCTGCACTACGACAACCGGCCGCGGCCCGCCACCGTGATGACCATCCACAACATGGCCTATCAGGGCAAGTTCGCGCCCGAGCTGATCGGTTCGATTGGCCTGCCCTGGCGCGCCTATGGCGTCAACGACCTCGAATATTTCGGCGGCATTAGTTTTTTGAAGGCCGGCCTGCAATTCGCCGATCGCATCACCACGGTCTCGCCGACCTATGCGCAGGAGATCCAGACCGACGAGGGCGGCATGGGGTTCGGCGGCCTGCTTCGCGCCCGCGCCAACGTGCTGAGCGGAATCCTCAACGGCATCGATGTATCCGTTTGGAATCCGCAAGAAGATCCGCACATCGCCTACCGCTTCGGCGCGGAGGACCTCACGTTCCGGGCCGCCAACAAGGCGTTGCTTCAGCAACAGTTCAATCTGGATTCCTCGGACGAAGCGCCATTGCTCGGCGTCATCAGCCGCCTGTCCTGGCAGAAGGGGCTCGATCTCCTGCTCGAGGCCATCCCGACCATTTTGCGCGAAGGCATGCAGCTCGCGCTGCTCGGCAGCGGCGACCGCGATCTCCAGGATCGTTATCAGGCCGTTGCGCGCGCGCACCCTGGCCGGATCGGAGTCGTGATCGGCTACGACGAGATCATGGCGCATCTGATCCAGGCCGGCGCGGACGCGCTCATCGTGCCCTCGCGGTTCGAGCCGTGCGGCCTGACCCAACTCTGCGCGTTGCGCTACGGCGCCGTGCCCATCGTTTCGCGCGTTGGCGGCCTCGAGGATACCATCGTCGATATCGGCGAGGCCGATAAATCGGGCCAGGACGCCACCGGCTTCAAGTTCGGTCCTGTGACTGCGGATGCTCTCGCCGGCACGCTGCGCAAGGCCAACATCGCCTTCCACGACAAGCTGACCTGGCGCCGCCTGCAACTGAGCGGCCTTGCGACCGACGTGTCCTGGCGCAACCGCGCCGGTGACTATGCCGCGCTCTATCGCGGCCTCATGACCGCGCGCGCCTGAGGCACGACATCGTCGAATCAATGCTATAGAGCCGTCATGGACCCGTTCTTGATCAAGCTGATCGGCTTTGCCGCCGCGACCTGCACCACCGTGGCCTACGCGCCGCAAGCCATCAAAGTGTGGAAGACCCGCTCCACCGGCGATATTTCGCTCGGCATGTTCCTGGTCATGGTGCTGGGGCTGGCGCTCTGGCTCGTCTACGGCCTGCTGTCGGGCGACGCGCCCCTCGTCGCCGCAAACGCCATCACCATCGTGCTCGCCGGCGGCATCCTGTTCATGAAGCTGAAATACGGGTGAGCTCGAAGCTGCGTAGGGCGGATTGGCCGAAGGCGTAATCCGCCGCCTTCATTGCGGCCCGATGGTGGATTACGCTTCGCTAATCCACCCTACGATTCATCCGAACACATACGACGCCATCGCGACATTCGCGACCTCGTCGACGAAGACCCGCTTGCCCGCGTCGCTGCCGGCGGCGCCGGCGGCTACCATCAGCGGCAGCAGATGATCTTCGCGCGGATGGGCCAGGCGCGCGCTCGGTGCATTCTCCCAGTCAACCAGCATCGCGTTGCGGCGCGCCGCGTCCTTGTGGCTGATCGCCTCGTTCAGATACGCCTCGAAATCATACGAGACCGGCTTCGACTCGGCACGGCCGAACCCGCGCATGTTGTGATAGGTCAGCCCGCTGCCGACGATCAGAATGCCTTCGTCCCGCAGCGAAGTGATGGCCTGGCCCACCCTGATGTGCTCGGCCGGATCGTAAGTCGATCTCAGCGACAGCAGCACGATCGGCATGTCGGCGTTCGGATACATCAGCCCGAGCGGCACGAAGGTGCCGTGATCGAAGCCCTGGTTGGGATCCTCCCGGCAATCGACGCCCGCGCGCATGAGCAGCGCCTTCACCTCGGCGGCGAGCTCGGGCCGCCCCGGCGCCGGATATTTGAGGTGGTAGGTGTGCTCGGGAAAACCGTGATAATCGTACACCATCGGCGGATGCGCCGAGGTGGACACGGTGAAGGCGTCAGCCTCCCAATGTCCTGATATGACGAGCACGGCCTTCGGCCTCTCCGGCAAGAGCTGCGGCAGCTGGCCGAACGCCCCGACGGTTTTCGCATATTGCACCCGCCTGTCTTCCATGAACGGCCAGGGACCGCCGCCATGCGACAGGAAGAAGGTCGGAAATCGCACCATGAGCGAAGGCTCGTTTCATTGGCAACGCGCGTGCGAGCTGCCCGCGCGATCGGCCGCGAGCATAGGCAAACCCGTATGGTTAGCAAGACGTTAACGATTTTTCGCCCAGAATCCGGGGGGTAGCCGAAGGAGTCGGCCAGCAGCCAGGGACGTGAAATGAAGAAGTTTGCGTTGGGGGACGTGGTCAACAGCGACAAGGGCCGCCGCGGCGTCGTTCGCGCCGCCTACAAGTCGAAGGAAGGCCAGCAATTCTATGCCGTCGAGAAAGACGGCGCGATGGATTATCTGGAGGAAGACCGGCTGAGCCCGGCGCCGCGCGTCGAACTCGCGGCTTAAATCCAACTCAACCTGCCCTAACGCCCGAACCGGTCCAGGCGCTCCGACCAGGGGTCGTCTCCGCTCGCGATGCGATCGTTCGTGATCAGCAGCAGGCGATCGCTGCCTGCGGCCGCGTCCCAATGGGGCAGGTCCGCACCGTTGGGATCGCCGCTCTTGGCGAAATTGATCCAGTAGGCACGCATGCGATTTGCGACCTCGCGATCGGCTCGTGACAGGATGCCCGCACCCGGCATGCCTTCCACGCCGAAGATGAACTGCAATTCCCGCCCGTGACCGCCCTCGGGGTTGGCGCGCCGTGCCTCCGGCACATAGGCGAAGCGATAGCGAAAGGTGGGCGCACCGCTGGCGGCGTGCAGGCGCGCCAGCAGTCTCACCGGCTCGGAGAAGATCTTGTCGGTGTAAAACCTTGCCGCGCGGCTGGAAGATCTGGCGAGGTCAGAATAGAGCCTGCGCAGCTCATCGCTGGTGGTGCCTGACGATGCCAGCTCTTCCCGGATATCCAGCTCGTCGTCGAAACCGGTCTCGTCGTCGTTCGAGCCGATGATCAAGGGAATGCGGCTCTCATGTCCGGCCGCGAAGCCCGCGGCGACATCCTCGCTCACCAGACTTCCATCGATCGTCGGCCCAAAGCTGCGCGGTGATTTTTCCAGGAGATGTTTTTCGACGGCAAGCAGGCGTCGCGGCTCGGCTGCGCGCAAGTCGGCCTGTCGCCCCATCGCCGCCATGAATTGCCGACCCACAATCTCGGCCTCTTGTGCCGAACGCAGGCGCGCACGGCCGGGGATCGATTGCAGAATGGCTCTCTGGAAGAGATCGCGCGATTGCTCAGACAGCATCAGCAGCGCGATCGAGGTCGCGCCTGCGCCACTGCCGAACAAGGTGACGTTGGCGGGATCGCCGCCGAAGGCCGCGATGTTGTCGTGCACCCAATGCAGCGCCGCGATCTGGTCCATCAGGCCGTAATTACCGGAGCCGCCTTCCGACAGCGCGGGATCGCTGAGCCAGCCGAACGCGCCGAGGCGAAAATTCACGGTCACCACGATGACGCCGGCTTGCGCGAGCCTGGCACCATCGAACAGCGGATCATTCGCGGTGCCGCTGACGAAAGCGCCGTCGTGGATGAACATCATCACCGGCAGCGGGCCGTCGACCCCAAACGGACGGAACACGTTCAGCGTCAGGCAATCCTCGCTCGAACCCGGCAGCGAGGGCTGAAGACACGGCGCGCCATAGGCATAGGCGGTGCGCATCTCCGAACTCTCGGGCGCGGCCTGCGGCGGACGCCAGCGCAGCGGCCCGATCGGCGCGGCCGCATAGGCCAGCCCCTTGAACGAGGCTATCTCGCCTTCGACGGCGCCAAGCATCTGTCCTTCGCGCGTCAGCGCAAATGGAAATTGGCCGACCGGCTGGGCCACGGCCGAGCCGGCGCAACAGAGGACGAGAGACGTCGCAAACAGCGCGAACACGGACCGCATCTTCGGAGCATCTCGATGCGCGGAAGGATTTTGGGCAGGTTATGTCCGTGGCCCGCTGCGAGGCAAGCGCCGCGGCTGCGCCTAGCTCCGCTTGGCCGCAAGCTCCGCCAGTGCGTGCCGTGCGATGATGCCGAGTTCACCGAGCGTGGTGTGACCGGACTGCGCTGCCTCGATCAGCCGCTGGGCGATGAACCTGCGGCTGTCGTGATCGCCGCCGTGCGGCAGTTGGCGGCACGTCTCCTCAAGGACGACGTCCATGTTCGCTTTGGTCCGTTCACTCAACTCTGTCATGACGCCCGTCGGCACGCGTGGCAAAAACAAGAGCATACACAGGTGGATCGACCCTGATTAGCCCGGGAAATCACGGCCATTGTGCATCGCGATGCGTGTGCTGCCGCAACATTCACGCGGCCATGATGACGCCGCAAATGGCTACCGAAGATTGCACATGCCGTGATGACAAGCCGAACCTGCAGCGATAGCCTGCCGGCAAAACAAAACAGACGGGAGGAAATGCCATGCCTGATGCAATGGTTGCTGCGCGTGCCTCTGACGCGGGGCGCGGAACCAGCCAGCAGGTCGATGTTGCCGTGGTCGGTGCCGGATTTGCCGGCCTCTATCTTCTCCATCGGCTGCGCAAGGCCGGCCTGACGGCGGTCGGCCTCGAAGAAGCCGGCGACGTCGGCGGCACCTGGTACTGGAACCGATATCCCGGCGCGCGCTGCGATATCCAGACCATCGATTACAGCTACACCTTCGATCCCGATCTCGAGACCGCCTGGACCTGGTCGGAGAAATACGCGACCCAGCCGGAGATCCTGCGCTATCTCGGCTTCGTCGCCGACCGCTATGATCTCAGGCGTGACATCCGCTTCAAGACCAAAGTCACGGAAGCGAAATGGGACGAGGCCACCGAACGCTGGCAGCTCACCACCGACAATGGCGCAGCGGTCTCCTGCCGCCATTACATCATGGCCACCGGCTGCCTCTCGGCGCCGAAGCCGCCGGAGATCGACGGCGTCAAGGACTTCAAGGGCGAGGTCTATTTCACCGGACGCTGGCCGCATGACGGCGTCAATCTCGCGGGAAAACGCGTCGCGGTGATCGGCACGGGATCGTCGGCCATCCAATCGATCCCGCTGATCGCCGAACAGGCCGCACACGTGACCGTGTTCCAGCGCACGCCGAATTTCGCATTACCGGCGCATAACGGCCCTGCGCCTTCCGATCGCATGAGCCTGCTGCAAGGCGATCGCGCGGCCTATCGCGAGCAGGCGCGCCAGTCGATGGCCGGCGTGCCCTATCCGCAGCAGACGGTCGTGAGCTGGCAATTAAGCGATGCCGAGCGTCGTGAGCGGTTCGAACGCGCCTGGGCGGCCGGCGACCTCGTCCACATCCTGACCCAGCTCTGGGCCGACCAAGCGGTCGACATCGACGGCAACAAGATCGTCCAGGACCTGATCCGCGAGAAGATCCGCGCCGCCGTCAAAGACCCCGAGACCGCCGCGGCGCTGATGCCGGACGATCATCCGTTCGGCGCCAAACGCCCCTGCCTCGATACCAATTATTACGCGACCTACAACCGGCCGAACGTCACGCTGGTCAATCTGCGTCAGGAACCGATCAAGGCGATCACCGCAAGCGGCATCACGACGTCGAGGCGCATCGTCGACGTTGACGTGATCGTGTTCGCGACCGGCTTCGACGCCATGACCGGCGCGATCCGCGCCGTGCACCCGATCAGCGGACGCGGCGGCAGATCGCTCACCGATGTCTGGGCGCAGGGGCCGCAGACCTATCTCGGGCTCACCGTCGCAGGCTTCCCGAACTTCTTCATGATCACCGGCCCCGGCAGCCCGTCGGTGCTGTCGAACATGGCAGTGTCGATCGAACAGCATGTCGACTGGGTGGTCGATCGTCTCGCAGCATTGCGCGACGCCGGCTTCACCACGATCGAGCCGACCGCGACGGCGCAGGCCGGCTGGGGCAGGCACATGGCCGACTGCTCGATGGTGACGCTGCACCGGCTCGCCAACACCTGGTACACCGGCGCCAACGTTCCCGGCAAGGTGCAGGGGCTGATGCCCTATACCGGCGGTGTCGGTCCCTATCGCAGCATCTGCGACGAGGTCGTCAGCCGGGGCATGCTCGGCTTCAAGCTGACCGGCCCCGATGTCGCCGCGCAATGCAATGACGGCGAGGTGGTGCGCCTCCAGCCAGATGTGCGGCTGGTGCTGAACCTGCTGGCGTCGCTCAACCTGCCGCCGATAGAGTCGATGGGCGCGCTCGGCGCTCGCGCCTTCGTCGACGAGTTCAACAAGGGCCGCCCGGCTGGACGGCCGATCGGCGAGATCGTCGACGGCACCCTGCCCGGCGCCGACGGCCCGCTGCCCTACCGGGTGTACCGGCCGGCAACACCGGGGCCGCATCCGGTCGTGGTCTATTTCCACGGCGGCGGCTGGGTGCTCGGCGACGAGCAATCCGACGAGCCGTTCTGCCGCGACATGGTGCGGCGGACCGGCATGATGCTCGTCAGCGTCGGCTATCGTCATGCGCCCGAGCATCGTTTCCCGGCCGCGGCCGAAGACGGCTACGCGGCGACGCGCTGGATCGCGGAGCACGCCGCCGAGCTCGGCGGCAGGCCGGGCCCGGTGCTGGTCGCGGGCTGGAGCGCCGGCGGCAACATCGCCGCCGTCACCTGCCAGCTTGCGCGCGATCGCGGCGGCCCTGATATCGCGGGTCAGCTCCTGATCTGCCCGGTCACCGACTGCAGCTTCGACCGCCCCTCCTACAACGACAATGCGACCGGCTATTTCCTGACCCGGTCGCTAATGTACTGGTTCTGGGACCTCTATTGCTCGCCGGCCGACCGCACCGATCCGCGCGTCTCGCCGCTCCGCGGCAAGGTCTCAGGGTTGCCGCCGGCCTTCGTCGTCACCTGCGAATTCGACCCCCTGCGTGACGAAGGCATCGCCTATGCCGAGAAAATGGCTGCCGCCGGCGTCCCGGTCGAGCAACTTAGGGCGCGCGGCCATTTCCATTCGTCGTTCACCATGGTGGACGTGGTGATCACCGGGGTCTCCGGCCGGGTGCAGATGGCCGAGGCCTTGCGGCGCTTCGCCGGGCTTCCGCCCGAAGTTGGTCGCGGCGATGAGACCAGCCACAGTCACACCGGCCCAGGGCATAGAATCGCCGCGGCCGCGAGCTGAAAGCGAACATTGGCCGGGAACTATTTCCCCGTCATCGCGTTTGGTGCTGTGGCATTGAGATGCAGTAATGGGTGTAGGCCCCGGTACGCAGGATCGTGTGCCGGGGTTCTTTTTGCGTGAGGCGGGACGATGGGGGACGTAGTTGGGGATTCAAAGGTCGATTTTGGTGTCCTTGCGGTGCTGCATAAATGGCCATCGCTTGCGAACCGGCGACGGTCGGACCGAGCGTCGTACCAGGTGATCGAGGGCACGCTCGACGAATGCATCTCGGCGTTCATGGCGAAGCCGGCGGCGACCCGGCATCTCTATGAGATCCGCACGATCGCGCAGCCGCCGCTGGTCACGGACATCCTCTCGCCTGAGCACATCACCGAGCTGGCGCGCCTGCGCGAATTTCTCTGATCTTCGCAGAAGCTTGCTGACCGCAGGAACCTTCTTCCGGTTTTTCCCGTTGATGGTGATCGGAAGCGAAGGCGTGAGTGCCTCACATGCTTGAAGCCGGCGTGCCAGCCCCGGTCGTGCCCTATGGCGCAGACCAGACCCTGTTCGTGGTGATCGACCGCCTCGACAAGGCGACCGAAATCCGTGTCGAGCGAAGCGATCTCGACGCCACGATTGGCGAACTCGTCGCCGGCTGCTTCAACGACCCCGTCAAGGTCATCTCCTTCAACACGCTCGAGCACTGGATGAAGGACATCTCGACCGACGTCGCCGGCGAGATTCGGGCGCGCTGCGACATCGATGGCGTGACGCTGCCCGACTATCTCAGCGACTTCGTCGAGAGCCATAGCTGAGCGTGCATGGAGGATGAAAATCAGGCGCGCCGGTACTTGCCGGCGATGACCTCGATCTCGCGGCGGCGTTCGCCCGCGAAGGTCAGGAGCTTTTCGATCGTCAATGTATCCGTGATCCGTTTGGCCAGCCGCTCGGCGCGTGCGGCCTGATCTTCGAGATACTGGATCGTGGTCAAACGCCGCCCCCAATTGCTTCGGTGGATTCCCGAATTGCTCGGTATCCATGGTGCGCTGGAGGCGGCTAACAGTCGGTTAAGCACAGCATTTCGGATCGATGTCACTGCAAATTATCGCACCACGTCGAGCCGGACATTGGTGACACCCTTGTCGACCATGCCGAGCGCCTCAGCCGCGGAGGGAGAGATGTCGACCACGCGTCCGCGAACATACGGCCCGCGATCGTTGATCCTGACGGTCACGAACCGGCCGGACGAGACATCGGTGACGCGCAGCTTGGTGCCGAACGGCAGGCTGGGATGGGCCGCGGTCAATTCGTTCTTGTCAAACCGCTCGCCGCTTGCCGTCTCCGTGTCCGAATAGAAACTGGCGACGCCATGCGAGACGCTTTGCTTTGCATCACCGTCGGGGACGCGCGCCCGGCTGATCGGACGCGGATGCAGCGCCGCCACCCTGTGCGGGCGCTCGACAGCGGCTTGGCGGTGGGGGCCGAGATCGGCCTTCTGGCGGCCGACCGGCGATTGCGCACACGCCGCAAGCGACGCCGCGCCGATGATGGCGAGCAGGATCCGGCACAGGGTTGCCGGCGAAATCCGGGCAGTTTCGGCACGTGCAAATCGAGACATGATGCGCCCTCCGAACGGCCCCGAGTTTCGGTGGGCAATGAGGGCAGAACCTTGTCGGAACGAAAGCGCGCCTGAGGCCGCAGCCGTTTCGCGTTTAGCTGTGACGATTCCACCACACTGGCTTGTCCTGAATCGAGACAGACTCCTGGGATAAGCCCGATACGACGCGCCAGACGATCGGGCGCGTCTGCGGTTGAACCTCACCAGGCTCGGCGTCGCCCTTCAACAGCCGCGCGAGCTCGCGCCGATAGAGCAGCCGCCAGCCGGTCTTCAGGCTGGCGAGAAAGTCGAGCTCCCGTTGTGTCAGCGTGCACATCATGAACCCGATCCGGTTGCGAGAGCCGCGCCGTCAGCCGACGAGGCCTCCCATCGGCCTGACGTCGGCGCTGCCCGGGAAGACGGCGTCTGCGAGCACCTTCTCCTCGACACGCAGATGATCCCTCAGCAGGCCCTTCAACACTGCGCGCAAATCCGTGGTCGGCTTGAGATCGCGATCCTCGAAGAGTTGCGCCGGCTTCAGGCCCGGCCAGTCCGCGATCACGCGGCCACCGGTGAGCCCGCCGCCGATCAGGAAGGCGACCGTGCCCGTGCCGTGGTCCGTGCCCTGCGTACCGTTGATGCGCGCGGTTCGCCCGAACTCCGTGACAACGGCCACGACTGTCTCGCGCCACGCTTCGCCCATGTTGCTCTCGATTGCGGCAAAGGCGCCGTCGAGCGCGCCGAGCAGATTGTAGAGCTGGCCCGAGGCCGCGCCCTCGGCGATGTGCGTATCCCAGCCGACGAAGCCCATGGCGCCGACGCGCGGACCGTCGGGCTTGGCGAGATAGCGCGCGGCCGTGCCGGCGGCTTCGGCGAAGTAGGCGCGGACGCGCGCGATGCCGGGCGGCGCCAAGGTCGGATCGTCAGACATCGGATCGCCCGTGCCCAATGCGCCGCCGAGCGAAGCGAGCTTCATGCGCGCCTGGAGCACGGTCGCAAGCTTCGGATCGGTGTGCTGGTAGAGATCGAGCAGGCGGTTCTGCGTGTCCTCGCTCGCCGGCAACAATCGCTGCGGCACCCACGTCATGACGGGCGCCGAACCGCGCACCACCAGCGGCGTCACGGAGCCGATGCCGAGCGCGCGGCTGCCGCGCGGGTCGACACGCCCGCCGGATTCCAGCGCGAGCAGCGCGCGGTTGAGCCATCCCGAGCTGGTCATGCCGGGCTTGACGAGCCCGCTTTCCAGCACGTCCTGGCCGTCGAAATGCGAACGCTCGCGATAGGGCGTCGCGGTGGCATGGACGATGGCAGCCTTGCCGCTCTTGTAGAGCCGATGCAGATTCGGCATCGCAGGATTGAGCGCGAAGAAGGCATCGAGCGGCAGCGCTGGCGGCTTGCCGTCCAGCACCAGCGCACGATCGCCGCGCAAGGAAATCCAGTCGGGATCGCCGACCGGCGCAACCGCGCCGAGGCCGTCGAGCGCTCCGCGCAGCACGATGACCAGCAGTCGCGGATCGCGCCCTTCGGCGCGCGCGATCCCAGGCATCTGGCTCCACGCGAACAGCGCGCCGGACCCGACCAGAAGCTCGCGCCGCGTGGGCAAATGATTGACGACGCCCATGCTCACCTCCTCTGAAAATCCGCCGACATGAACAAGAGCGCCAACGCCTGCTGCCGGCTCTCGGCACGGCTGACCGCCTGCTTCACCTCGGGCGCTATCTCCGATGCGAAGACGTCTTCGATGATCACTTGCGGATCGGCCATGCCGGTGATGCGCTCGGCGAAATTGTTGGCGACGTCGAGCCGCCGGCCGACGCCGTCGATCCAGCTGGGCTCGTCATCCGGATAGCCCTTCGGCGCCGACGGACGCCACAGCGCCTCACCGAGCAGCTCCTGGCCGCCGGTGAAGCGGACGGGATCGACGACCGTGATGCCGGTCGCACGCACCATGCCGACGACCCATTCCCCGGGACGCTTGAGCTTCGACGGCGGCCCGCGCCAGGCCTCGTCCGAGGACACCATCGCAATCGCGACCTGCTTGAGATCGCCCTCGGTGTCGCGAAAGGTCCTTGCCATCTGCTCGACGAGCACCGGCGACGGATCGTCGGCGACGAAATGGCGCGCGAGTTTTGTCGCGACATGGGTCGCGGTCGCGGGATGGGCGGCGAGGTCGCGCAACACGGCGCGGCCCTGCTCGGCATCCTCCTGCTCGTAGCGTTTGCCCAGCACGGTCTGTCCGCCGGGCTCGTGCAGCCGCGGATTGAAGGTGAAATCGCCGCCGTGCTGAGGATCGGCGCCCGGCGGCACCAGCGTCCAGCCGGTCAGCACATTGGCGAAGCTGATGACGTCGTCCTGGGTGTAGCCGGCGCGCACGCCGAGCGTATGCAGCTCCATGATCTCGCGCGCGAAGTTTTCGTTGAGGCCGCTGCTACGGTTGATGCCGGCCGTCGAATTCGCGCCCATCGAACCAAGATTGTCGAGATAGACCAGCATCGCCGGATGACCCTCGACGGCCAGCAGGAGATCGACGAAGCGGCCGAGCGCATTTGCGCGAACGGCTTCGCGCTCATAGGCGCCGGACATGCTCTGGATCCGGTTGGCCGAGACGCAGAAATGGTTGGACCAGAACCACACCAGCCGCTCGGCGAAACCGATGTCGGCGGAAAGCGCAGCTTCGGTGCGCACCTTGGCTTCCTGCAAATAGATCGGACGTCCGGGATCGGGAATGGCGTCGGCTGCCTGCTTGGCCGCCATCTCGGCGGCGTCCTTGTCCGCTACCTGCCCTTGCGTCTGGTCTTCCGACATGGTCGGCGTCGCCGCCACCTGCTGCTTTTTAGCCTGCTGCTGGGCCTGCTTGGCGCGCGCCGTGCGCCGCGCATTGGCATCGGCCACGGTGCGATAGGCCTTTGCGCTGGAGGGGAGGGTGGCGGCAGCGTTCAGGACGAGCGGACGGTCGAGCTCGGCGATCAGCGCGCCACGCGGGTCGGTCCCGACAGCCGCAATCGATCCCGGACGCGGCCCCATTCCGAAGCGATGAAGCGCCAGCACAGAATCGGCCTTTGCAGAACTGCTCATAACGAATGCCTAATTCTTTCGAGCCTGCCGACGGTGTCGGCGCGAAGCTACGAACCGTAATGCTACGTATTGTAGCATTCACGACGTGAGTCTGCAAGCATAGATTGAGCGACCGCCGCCACGAACTCGGGCGCCACCACTCCCGCAGAGCGGCAGCGGCGCTCGTCCTAAAAATTCGGCCCGAGCGCGATTTTCGTGATCGTGCCGTTTCTGACGCCGATGCGCCATTCCGCCGAACCGTTGGCGAACTGGACGACATAGATATCGCTGTCGAGCGCAGTGACGCCGCGGAAGGAGACCGCACGCAGCGCACCCAGTCGCGTCAGAATCGCCTGATCGAACGGAAGCTGCGCGCGTGTGATGTCGGCGACCTCAGACGTCATGCGCTCGTAGTCCGGCTGTCCCCTGCCGACGCCCTCGATGTAGCGGCGCAGCATCTCCTCGCCATTGGCGATCGGAACGGCGCGCCGCGCTGCGCGACCCGGACGCGCGCCGAGGTTTGAGGCCTCGACATTGTGGAAGCGCGTTTGCCGACCCGGCACCAGGATCTCCATGCACCGTCCCGACTTGTCGGCAATCACCCACGGATTGTTCACGGTGGTGGTGGAGGCCCAGGTCATGTTGGGCCTGACGACGCTCTGCATCTTGCGATTGCCGTCGGCATCGAGATTGAAAACCTGGATGTCGTCGCGCATCTCGTTATAGACCATGATCCTGATCGGCGAGGTGCCGGCGCGGCCGCGCACGTTCGCCTCCTCCGAGCAAGGCACGATGCCACCGAGTTCGTCGTTGCCGTCGGCTCGGAAGATCACATCGCCGGCCTTGCCGTCGGGCTCGATCAGCAGGCGGAATTCGGCCGTGCCGTTTTCGAATTTCGCGCCATAGATGTCGTAGCCGCCGGGACCGACGCCGCGGAAGAAGATCGATTCCAATCCGCCGAGCGCAACGAACGTCGCGTGCATTTCATTGAGCTGGCGGTGGATCTTGGCCGCGAGCGGCGCGCTCATGCGATCGTAGTTCGGCGTGCCGGCGCGCAGATCCTCGATCCCCCGCAAGATCATCTCCTTGCCGCCGACCGCCGGGACCTGCTCCCTGAAGCGATCGGGGACTTCGGCAAGGCGGCGCGCGAAATCCGCTTGGACCGCCTGTGCCACCGCCGCATCGACGCGGGCTGCGAGGCGGCCGCCGAAAACCGCACTTTGTAGCAACACGCGCGAGACCCTCGACTGCTCGTCGCGCAGGAAGATCACGAGATGGTCGCCGCGAAAGGAGAAGGCATCAGTGCCCTCGGCCAGGACTTGCGTCGCCCCCTGCCCGGTTTCCTGCAGCCAGAGACGGTCGCCATCGCGGCGGACGGTGAGCACGCGGTTCGGCGCAATCCTATACCAGCCGACATATTGATCGAGCGAGGCAGGTTCGGTCGTCGGCGCCGGCATCTCGGCGACACGCACCGCGCGCACGTCGCGGCCGTTGATCCGCAGCATCAGTTCGGAGGAGCGGCGTTCCGCATCGAGCGGGAACGTGATCTCGCTCGACGAAGCCAGGTAGGACGCGGTGCCGTCGCTGCCGACGGTCAGGCGCAGCCGACGTTGCCCGGTGAGCTGGCCGTAGAGATCATCACCCTCGCGGAAGATGGCGAACACCGAGGCCGGGCCCATGGCGTAGAAATTGACGAAGGGGCGGTAATGTTGGGCCGGCACCTCTCCACTATCGCCGGCGAGCGGCGCAGGCTCTGGGGTGCGATAGGCGATCATGCCGGCGGACACGATCACGGCCGGGACGATCGCGGCCGCGATCCACAGCCGCTTGCGCCAGCCGACCGCGACCGGCATCACGGCAGTCGCGATGATGCGCTCGACGCGCGCGCGCACGGTCGAGGCCCGCGCCATCGCGAGCTCGACCGGCCGCGGGTTTACCGTGCTTGCGAAATCAAGCAGGATTTCCGCATAGGACAGCCGATCGTCGATCACCTCGATCGCCTCGGCGTCACTGATGATCTCGGCAAGTTCGGCAAGACGCGCGAGCTGCCACCAGGCGAACGGGCTGAACCAGAACACCGCGCGATTGAGGGAAGCGAGCAGGAGGATATGGAAATCGCGGTTGGCGACATGCGCGCCCTCATGCGCGAGCACCGCGAGGCGCTTCTTTGGGTCCCAGCCGGAAAATTGCGGCGGCACCAGAATGGTCGAGCCAAACGTGACGGGACCGCCGACCTCGCGGCTGACGCGCACATCGGCGTCGACCATCTGCAGACCGTTGATCGGTCTTGCCGCGCGCGCGAGGCGCCAGGTCAGACAGAGGCCGATGGCCAACCGCAGCAGCAACAGGCTGGCAACGCCGGCATGGACGACGGTGGCGATCAGCCACCAATTGATCGAGACGCCGCTCTGCGCCGGAGAAGCAATCGCCGCGCCGGGCGCGATCGGCTGCATGGGCTGCGGCATCTCAAACATCGAGATATCAGCCGGCAGGACATCAGCCGGCACCGATACCGGCAATGGCAGCCGGGTGATCGTGACCGTCGGCCAATGCATCACCAAGGGCATCGCCAGCGATGCCAGCAGCACGACGACCCACGCCGTCATGTGGACGTGCGGATTGCGCACGCGAAACAGGTTGAGACCGAACCAGACGACGCCTCCCAGCACAAGGGAGCGTAGCGCCGCCTCCGCCAGAGTTGCGATCATTCTTTCTTCACTCCCCTCGCCTTCTTCGCCTTGGCCACCTGGTCGGCCAGCGTGCGCAACTGCTGCTGGTCGAGCATTGCATTGTCGACCATGCCGACGAGGACCTCCTCCATCGAGCCGTTGCAGAACCAGTCGACGATGCGCTGCACCGCCTTGGCCGCAACCCGCGCGCGCGCTTCGGCTGCGTGGTAGACATAGGTGCGTCCGTCCACCGTGTGCCGAGCATAGCCCTTTTCTTCCAGCCGGCGCAGCACCGTGCGGACCGTCGATTCCTTCAGCCGACGCGACAGCTTCTCGCGCACAACCTCGGCCGTGACAGGACCATGGGCCCAAACCAGTTGCATGACCTCGTGCTCGAGGTCGCCCAGGTCCGGCAAACGATCGTCCATGGCGGCTTACCTTGGTTTCGCATTTTCTTGTAACGCTACAGAGCGTCGCATATACGCCCGCGCCGCGCAACGGAGTTTCTACCTGAAATGGTATCGCGTGCTGACCGAACCGTGGAAATAACGTCTCGCAAGTCGGATCGACTTTCGATCGGGCTAGCAGACTGCCCTGCCCCTCACCCGGATTGCGCCGGACGATGCTTCGCATCGCCGGGGCAATCCGACCTCTCCCCGCAGAAGAGCGGGGAGAGGTTAGGGAGGCAACCTCTCTCACTCCCTCGCCCCGTTCTTACGGGGAGAGGGTGGGGTGAGGGGCTGCCTCCGCAAATTCAAATCGAATTGTGAGCCTCAGTACTGCGGCTCGTACATCTGGGACTGAACCAGTCCCTTCACGTCATTGGGCGCGGGTCCGTCCGCGAGCGCGCGCTGAAAAGCGACATCGGCGACGGCGGCGGCGATACGCACCGAGACCTCGCGGATGCGCGGCAGCGCCGGATAGAGGCTGCCCTGCGCGAGATCGTCCTTGCCGACGCAGTCGGCGAGCGTATGGGCGGCCGCCATGAACATCTCGTCCGTCACCAGCCGCGAGCGGCTGGCGATGACGCCGAGGCCGACGCCCGGAAAGATGTAGGAGTTGTTGCCCTGGCGCGGCACGAAGGTACGACCGTTGAGCTTGACCGGGTCATACGGACTGCCGCAGGCAAACAGCGCGCGGCCCCCGGTGTAGCGGTAGGCGTCCTCCGCCGAGCATTCGGCCTTCGAAGTCGGATTGGAGAGCGCGAACACGATCGGCTGCTCGTTGAGCTCGGCCATCGCCTTGAGCACGTCGGGCGTGAAGGCACCCCCGACCGCGGCAACACCGATGATCGCCGTCGGCTTCAGCGTCCTGATCGCCGTGAGGAAGTCGGCGATCGGCGCCTGGCCGGCATGGGCATAACGGAGCTTGTGGCCGGACAGGCCTTCACGGCCGCCGACGACGAGGCCGCGGGAATCCACCAGCCAGTTGCGGCGGAGCGCTTCTGCCTCAGAGGCGCCCTCCGCCATCATCGCGGACGTCACGAGATCGGCGATGCCGGTCGCGGCCTCGCCCGCGCCGAGGAACAGGATGCGCTGTTCCTTCAGCTTGCCGCCGTTGACGCGCAGCGCCGAAAACAGGCCCGCGAGCGCCACCGCAGCCGTGCCCTGGATGTCGTCGTTGAAGACGCAGGCCTCATCGCGGTATTTGTGCAGCAGCTTGAACGCCGAATGGTTGGCGAAATCCTCGAACTGGATCAGCACTCCCGGAAAGGTCTTTCGCGCGGCGACCATGAACTCGTCGACGAAGCTGTCATAGGCCTCGCCCGTGAGCCGCCGCTCGCGCAAGCCGAGATAATACGGGTCTTTCAGCAGCTCTTCATTGTTGGTGCCGACGTCGAGCACGATCGGCAGGCACGTTTCGGGATGCACGCCGGCGCAGGCGGAATACAGCGAGAGCTTTCCGACCGGAATGCCCATGCCGTTGGCGCCGAGATCGCCGAGGCCGAGGATGCGCTCGCCATCGGTGACGACGATCAGCTTGGCCGGATAGGGCCAGTTCTTCAGGATCTCGGCGATCTGGCCGCGATCGCGCGAGGAGATGAACATACCGCGCGGGCGCTGGAAGATCAGGCCGTATTTCTGGCAGGCGAGCCCGACCGTCGGCGTGTAGATGATCGGCTGGATCTCGTCGATATTGTCGACGACGACACGGAAGAACAGCGCCTCGTTGCGGTCATGCAACGCATTCAGCGCGACATATTTCTCGAGATCGGTCGGCAGCGTGCGCAGATTGACGAGCACGCGCTCGACCTGGGTTTCCATCGTCAGCTCGCAAGGCGGAAGCAGCCCACGCAGGCCGAGCGCATCGCGCTCCTGCGCGGTGAAGGCGGTGCCCTTGTTGAGCAGGGGATCGCGCAGCAGCGCCATGCCGTGCACGGAATCGGACGATGTCGAATGGGCGCTGACCCGAGCAGGTCTATTCACGAATTCCCCCAGGGAGTTTCTTATTGAAGGGCGGGCATTGTCGGCCAGCGCTCACTGGAGATCAAGGAGGCAGAAAACCGCGGCACGGATTGTGATGCCGCACCGCAGCGAGGTTTTCGCGACAGACCGGCCGTCGTGCACGAAAAGGTTAACGCCGCAAAGCTAGACACTCCTCTCATGTGAGGGTGTGCAAGACGCGCCGCGTTGGCGGTGGGGCTCCCTCTCCCGCTTGCGGGGGAGGGTTGGGGTGGGGGTATCTCCGCGTCGGGACTGTCGAGAATCGCGGCGGATGTCCCTGTGTGGTGAGAGCCCTCACCCGCCGCGCTCTGCGGCGCGTCGGCCTCTCCCGCAAGCGGGAGAGGCAAGCCCGCGCGATCTCACACCCGCGGCCATCCTTCGAGACGGCCGCTGCGCGACCTCCTCAGGATGAGGGAAGCGCGTGTGGCGCCGCGAGTTACTCCGCCTTGATATCGGCGGCCTTCACGATCGGCCACCATTTCTCGGTCTCGGCCTTCTGGAAGGCTCCGAGCGCTGCGGGCGTTTGCTGATCGGGCGGAGGAATCTCCTGCCCCAATTCGCCAAACCGCTGCTTGACGGAAGCGTCGGCAAGCACGGTGACGATGGCCGCGTTGAGCTTCGCGACGATCTCCTTCGGCGTGTTCTTCGGTGCCCAGATGCCGTGCCAATAGGAGATGTAGAGGCCGGGCAGCCCCGCCTCGTCGACCGTCGGGATATCGGGCGCGGAGGCGAGCCGCGTCGGCGATGTCACCGCGAACGCCTTGATCGCACCGTTCTTGTAGTGCGGCAGCGAGTTGGAGGCCTGATCGAACATGATGTCGATCTGCCCGGCCACGAGATCGATCATGGCGGGCCCCGCGCCGCGATACGGCACGAACTGGAAGTCGGTGCCGGTTCTCTCCTTGAAGAAGACACCGGCGACGTGGGCCCCGGTGCCGGCGCCCGCGGTGCCGGCGGTCACCTTGCCGGGATTGGCCTTCAGCCACGCGATCATCTCTTTCAGAGTGTTGGCCTCGATCGACTTCCGGCCGACGATGAGCTGCGTGCCCATCGCGATCGTCGCGACCGGCTCGAAGTCGGCGATCACGTCGTAGGGCAGCTTGAAGATCGCGCCGTTGAGCACATGCGTGCCCCAATGGCCGATCGTGATCGTGGTGCCGTCAGGCGTTGCGCGCGCGACGCGGGCGCCGGCGATGCTGCCGGAGGCGCCGGCGACGTTTTCGACCACGATCGTCGCGTGCAACTCGGCAGCGACCCGCTCGGACAGGATCCGCGCCAGAGTATCGGTCGGACCGCCCGCAGCGAACGGCACCACGAGGGTGATGGGACGCGATGGAAACAGCTGGGCGTTTGCCGGTGTGGCCCACGCCGCACATCCAAGCAACGCACAAATGACGATCACATGACCGCGCAGTCCAGCCCACCGCCCCCACATTCCATCCACCCTTTTTCACCGCCCGCATGTCGTCAGCGAACTGGGGCGAAGTGAACGCTGCCGGTTCAACCAAGGCAAGCGGTAAGTTTACCGAGCGACTATCCTGCCGCTCGACGCGGCGTCAGATGAGCGGCGCTGTCAGCCGGCGGCGCGATGTGCATCAGGATGGTCTGGGTGGCGGATGCGACCTCGATGCCGTTGTGCTGGAAACGCTGCTTCATGCGGCGGTTGAATTCGCGCTGCACCGGCCAGCGGCCAGCCTCGGTGCAGCGGATCTGGCCCACGATCGACACCATGGCGCCGTCGACCTTGTCGATGCCCCAGAGCTCGAGATCGCCGCGGATCAGGCTGCGGAATTCCACCTCGCGGCGCATCTCGTCGACGATGTCCTTGAGAATCTGGCCGGCGCGGTCGGTATCCTCCTTGTAGGCGACGTTGACGCTGACGGACGCATTGCCGGCGCCGCGGCTGGCGTTGGTGATGGTCGTGACCGCGCTGAACGGCACGATGTGCACGGCACCGTCGCCGGCCCGGAGCCTGATCGTGCGGATCGAGACGTTCTCCACCACGCCCGATAGCCCGGACACGCTGACGTTGTCGCCGACCTGGACGGTGTTCTCCAGCAGCAGGAACAGCCCGGTGATGAGGTCCTGCACCAGCTTCTGCGAACCGAAGCCGATGGCGATACCGACGATGCCGGCGCCCGCCAGCAGCGGTGCGACGTTGACGCCGATTTCGCTGAGCGCCGTGAGGCCGACGACAGTGGCGATCAGGCAGAGCAATGCCGTGCGCAGCATCGGCTGAAAGGTCCGCAGCCGCGCTGCGCGCGCATAGTGCCCGTCCCGCGACAGCGAATTGATCTGGCGGTCGAGCAGCGCGTTGCTGGCTTCCCAGATCGCAGCTGCAATGAATACGGCAAGTCCGATCGTCACCACCGCCGAGATCAGCCGGCTGCCGATCTGGCCGCCATAGAACCAGACGATGGCGTCGACGCCCCAGACTTCGAGCACGGCCACCAGGCCGATGAAGGCGATGACGCCGGATACGATCTTGCGCAGCAGTGGCAGATAGCGGTTGGCGCGGATCTCGAGGCCCGGAAAGCGCTGGAGGATTTCCGGCTTGATGCGGAAGCCGCGGTCGATCAGGCCCAGCGTCAGCATGATGGCAACGCGCGTGATCAGCGCCACCGCGATGGTGCCGACGAAATATTGCAGCAGCAACGAATAGCCGTTGCGAATGTTCAGCGCCCACACGGCCCACAGCGCCAGGTCGAGCGCGATGGCGAGATAATGCCAGCCGCCCGCAATGCGGTTGCGCAGTCCCGCCGCGATCCCCTGCCGGTCGGCCGGAGCGCGGATGGCTTCGGCGACCTGGCGGCGGCATTGCAGGATGATCACGACGATGAAGAGATGCACGACCAGCATCACCATGCGCAGGAGCGCGGCATAGCCGCCGCGATGCAGGCCGAGCAGCAGCGCCACATTCGCAAAGGCGATGCCGGAGACGCCGACACCGACGATACGGCGCGCCCAGATCTCGATATAGGCGGCGGTTTCGGCCCTGACCGGAAACAAGCCGAACGGTCCCGCCAGCACACGGACCACACAGATGAGCCCGCGCGAGAACGCATAGGCATTGACGACGGCGAGGATCACGAGGCGGACGGTGGTGGGCTCGCCGATCTCGGTGCCGAGCAGCGCCGTGGCGCCACCGACAAAGACCAACACGGGTAGCAGCTCGAGCAGGAAGCGTCCCAGCACGAGCGGCAGCCGCAGCATGATTTGCCAGGCCCGCGCCAGGCTGTGGCGGCGCATGTGCAGTTCTGGCGCGGGGGTGACATCGGCCACCGATGACGGGGGATCGGCAATGGGCAATACCTGCACCGGCAGACGCGCCGTTTGCGGCATGCGCCCTTCCAGGAAGGCGACGGGGCGCCGGATCAGACGGAAGATCACCCATTCGGCGCAGAAGGCGCAGCCGAACACCAGCGCGAGCTTCCAACCAATCTCGATCAGGAGATTGTAGGCCGCGGGATCGTTCGCGGTCCGCACGATCCAGTAATAGAACGCCGGGAAGTGCGTGAGCGTCCTGGCCATATCGGCGACGTCTCGCGAAATTTCACCGATCTCCTCAGACACGGTGAGCATGAGCTGCGCACCGAGACCGTCGGCCGCGAGCGGGATCGGCGATTTTGGTTCGGGCGCGGGCTGCTGTGCACCGGACGCATTGGCGATCGCACGCAGCGTGTCGATCATCTGCGCGCGCTTCTTGTCATCCTGCAGCGTCTCCAGCGCGCGCTTGGCCTCATCGGGCGATAACGCGGCAGCGCTGTTTGCCGCAGGCGCAGGCGGCGCGGCGCGGACGCTGGAGAGAGACGAGATCGCGATCAAGAGCGCGGCGAGAAGCGCGAAGGCAAGCTTATGCGACACGAGGGATTCCCTGGGAAAAATGAATGCGACGGCGACGTCGGGACCGTCACCGCCGAAGCACATGCATCATGTCGGATCGACGCTATTCGCCCGGGCGCTGTGTCGGAAGTTGGCCAATGAGGCGACATTCTCTTGGCATTTGCCGCGGTGCAGGAAGCGGGAACCCCGGTCTCAAGGCCGGACGTGCAGCGATTGGAATGCGGGCACGCGGCTGGAAGCTCGGCTGCGGCCATCCTTCGAGACGCCCGCCTGCGGCGGGCCCCTCAGGATGAGGGATGAGTATGCGGCTGCATTTCAATGCAGCTGGATGCAGCTGAGCCTCATCCTGAGGAGGCCGCGAAGCGGTCGTCTCGAAGGACGAGGCGCTCGCTCAGGCGCCGCCGAGACGTCATGTGCGATCGTGCTGATATGAGATCACCCTGCGTCATTCCGGGAGTCGGCCCGGAATGACGCGATGAGGAGGAGGAGAGAAG
Organism: Bradyrhizobium canariense; assembly: GCF_019402665.1. GTDB lineage: Bacteria > Pseudomonadota > Alphaproteobacteria > Rhizobiales > Xanthobacteraceae > Bradyrhizobium > Bradyrhizobium canariense. The sequence goes on along the minus strand of NZ_VSST01000044.1, from coordinate 203,081 downwards.
CAGGATATCGAAAGCGCGGCGGCCTCGTCACGGCCATCCGACATGATCGCTGTGATGCAATCGGTGTGATGCAGAATACAGCGCCGGGCAGGTAGGGGCTATGCCACACTGATGCAGCCCACTAGACCTTGGCCCGGCGTGCCGTTCGCGTTTCTGCCGCTATGCGATAGTCCGAACGAGCTCCATCGCACTTAACGCGGCTGGTTCTGCGGAGGTGGTGTCATAGACCTCCCCTTGCTCTTGATGTGGACGTTGCGCGTCGCTTGTTTGCGACCATTGGGATGGTCCTCCCGTGACGCAAGACTGTCAAGCAAGATCAATGGTGCGCAAATCACATTTGAGGGCGCGTTCCATTCCACCGCGAGGGATTCGCTGCAGCGAAATACGAGAAGTAGGCGGATTGCAAGAACCGCCCTTCCCGCCAATGTGGAGCGCGTCTGCTACGGGATGGCGCGCGGGTACTGAGGGTTTGGGGATGGTGACATCATGCTCCTGTTTTGCCCGACGTGTCAACGATTTCGTTAAATCCGCAGGCGCTCGCGCTGACCTTCAAGTCATTGATTTCGCTATCCCCGGCTACTGTGCATGGGGTTGTTTTCGCGTTTTTTGTTTCTTGCCCGCCTTCTCCTCGTTCTCCTCCTTCTCCAGCGCCTTGCGCACCTCGTCGAATTCGCCCAGCGAAGCCTTGTCGGCGCGGGGGAAGCGCAGATCGAGCTTTTCGAGCGCCGCGACGATGGCCGACCCGATCACGACGCGGGCGAACCATTTGTGATCGGCCGGCACGACGTACCACGGCGCATGCGGCGTTGCCGTGTGCCGGACGATGTCCTGATAGACCGCCTGGTAGCGCGGCCACAGCGCGCGCTCCTTGATGTCGTCCATCGAGAACTTCCATTGCTTGGCCGGCTCCTCCAGCCGGTCGAGGAAGCGCTCGCGCTGCTCGTCCTTGGACAGGTTGAGGAAGAATTTCAGCACCACGGTGCCGTTGCGACAGAGATAGCGCTCCCACGCAGAGATGTCCTCGAACCGCTCCTTCCAGATGCTCTTGGTGACGAGCTTTGGCGGCAGCTTCTCCTTGGCGAGTATCTCCGGGTGCACCCGCGTCACCAGGCATTCCTCGTAATGGGAGCGGTTGAAGATGCCGATATGGCCGCGCTCCGGCAGCGCGACCGCGTGGCGCCAGAGGAAGTCGTGGTCGAGCTCTCTGCTGCTCGGCGCCTTGAAGGCACTGACTGCGCAGCCCTGCGGATTGATGCCCTCGAAGATCGCCTTGATCGCAGAATCCTTGCCGCCAGCGTCCATCGCCTGGAACACGATCAGCACCGACCAGCGGTCCTGGGCGTAGAGCTTCTCCTGAAACGCAATCAGCCGCTTCTTGTTGGCGTCGAGAAGCTCCTGCGCCTTCTCCTTGTCGAGATCGCCCTTCTCGTCGGTCTTGTGGTCCTTGAGATGAAACTTGCCCGAACCGTCGTAGCGGAATGGCGTGATGTAGCGGTCAAGTTCCTGGGCGAGCGATTTGGACGGCTTCTTGCTCATGAGCGCGGGGCACCTTGCGTTGCGGCTTCAATCGATCGAGCAAGCTACCAAGGATGCCCTTCGGAAGGAATATGATGAAAAGCACCAGCAGCACGCCGTAGACGAGATTGTCCCAGCCGACCGCCTTGGTGCCAAAGCCGATGCGCAGGGTCTCGGCCAGCATAATCGTGATGATGGCGCCGAAGGTCGGACCGAGCGAAACGAACAGGCCGCCGACGATGGCTGCGAACACCATCTGGAGCGACACCGCGATGCCGCTGACGGTGTCGGGCGTGATGAACATCTGGTACTGGCAGTAAAGCGCGCCGGCCAAGGCCGTCATCAGCGCGCTGAGCAGCGTGATCTTCAGCTTCTCCGCCGTGACGTCGACGCCGGCGGCGGCCGCGGCGTCCTCGTCCTCCGAGATCGCCTCCAGCGCATAGCGGGCCATGCTGCGGTCCACCCAGTGCCAGAGCACGATGCCGAACAGCCAGACCCCGAGCGCGATCAGGTACCAGGTGATCTTGTCGTCGAATTGCAGCGACCAGAGCTTGTTGCCGGCGGCTCGGTTCGGCGTGTAGCCGAGCGACCCGCCGGTGTAATCGCGCGTCGCCGTGATGACCTGGAGCACGATGCCGGAGAGCGCCAGCGTCACCAGCACGAAATAGTGCCCGGTGATGCGAAAGCGAAAACAGGGATAGCCGACGATCAGCGCCAGGGCGCCGGCCGCGGCCATGCTGACGGGAATGCCGATCCAGGGCGACCATCCCAGGTGATTCCAGAGCAGCGCCGTGACATAGGCGCCGATGCCCATGAACCCGCCATGGCCGAGCGAGACCAGGCCGAACCGCCCCATCATCGACCATGACGTATAGGCGAACGACCAGATCAGGATCAGCACCATGATGTGCAGATGATAGGGATCGCGATAGACGAAAGGCAGCGCGACCAGCGCCGCCAATCCGATACCCCAAGCTGCAAGCCGTCCCCGCCCCATCATCGGCGCCTCGCAAGCAGGCCCGCGGGCCGGACGAACATCATGACGATGAAGAACGCGAAGGCGAGCACGTAGCCCCATTCGAGATCGGAGAACAGGCCGCCGAGCGAGATGATCTCGGCGAACACGAAGGCGGCGATGAAGCCGCCGATGAAATTGCCCAAGCCCCCGAGCACGCAGATCAGGAAGGTGATCGGCCCGAACGACAGACCGACGAAGGGATGCACATCATATTGCAGAACCAACAGGCAGGCGGCGAGCCCGGCCAGCCCACCGCCGATCGCGGATGTAATGAGATAGATGCGCTTGGTATCGACGCCCATCAGCGCCATGATCTGCCGGTCCTGCGAGATCGCCCGGATCGCGGTGCCGGTGAAAGTCCGCGTCATGAACAGATAGACCGCGACCATGCCGACTAGCGCGGCCAGGAAGGACAGAAGTCGTGCGTAGCTGAAATTCATGTCGCCGAAAGCGAGCACCGGCAGGCGGATGCCGAGGTTGCGGAAGTCGATGCCAAAGGCAACGGTGGCAAAGCTCTGCAGCACGAACAGCACCCCGCCGGTCGCGAGCAACTGGTTGATCGGCGGCGCCGTGAGCAGCGGCGCGATCACGAGGTAATGCAGCGCCGCGCCGAGCAACGCGACCAGCAGGATGGTGAGCGGCGCGGCGAGGAAATAGCTGATGCCGTAATACTGCACCAGGAAATACATCGCGTACATGCCGATCATCACCAGCTCGGCGTAGCAGATCCAGGTCACGTCGATGACGCCGAAGATCAAATTGAGCCCGAGCGCGAGTAGCGCCAGCACGCCGCCGAGCAGGATGCCGTTGATCACGGCCTCCAGCAGGTAGATGTCGAAAATGTCCAGAAATGCTTGCATGCCCGCATGAACCTCACACCCCGAGATACGCTTCCTTGACCGTGTCGCTCGCCAGCATCTCGGCCGAGGTGCCCGAGGACCTGATCGTGCCCGCCTCGATCAGATAGGCGCGATCGACCACCCGCAGCACCTGCTGCACATTCTGCTCGACGATCAGCACGGTCAGCCCGCTGGCGCGGATCCGCTTCACCAGCTCGAACACCTGCTGCACCACGACCGGCGCGAGCCCCGCCGACGGCTCGTCGAGCAGCAGCAGCTTTGGATTCGACATCAGCGCGCGGCCGATCGCGCACATCTGCTGCTCGCCGCCGGACATGGTGCCGGCCATCTGGTGGCGTCGCTCCTTCAGGCGCGGAAATAGGTCGAACACCACGTCCAGCCGCTCGGGATAGTGCCCACGCGCCTCCTTCATGAAGGCGCCCATCTTGAGATTGTCGTCGACGGATAGCTGCGGAAACAACCGCCGGTTCTCCGGCACATGCGCGATCCCGAGGCTGACGATCTTGTGCGGCGGCGTCGCCACGACGTCGACGGCTTCCATTCTGATCGACCCGCGCGAGGGGCGGATCAGCCCGGAGATGACACGCATCAGGGTGGTCTTTCCGGCCCCGTTGGGCCCGATAACGCCGACGGCCTCACCCGCCCTCACGTCGAGATCGACGTCGAACAGTGCCTGGAAGGTGCCGTAGCCGGCATTGACGCCGCGGAGCTCCAACATCACTGCACCCCTGCGCGGCGGCGCGCTGCGGCGGCCGCGGCCTGCGTTGTCTCGGCGTCGGTGCCGAGATAGACCTCGATGACGCGGGGATCGCCGGCAACGGCACTCGGCAACCCTTCCGAGATCTTCTCGCCGTGATCGAGCACCATGACGCGATCGACGACGCGCATCAGCACGCCCATGATGTGCTCGACCCAGATGATGGTGATGCCGAGTTCGTCGCGGATGTTGCGCAGCATGTCGGCCGCCTGACCCATCTCGGCCTCGTCGAGGCCGCCGAGGCTCTCATCGGCCAGCAGAAGTTTTGGCGCGGTGGCGAGCGCTTTCGCCAGTTCGAGCTTTTTCAGACCGGCTGCGCCGAGGCCATCGACACTGGCATGGCGATCGGTCGGCAAGCCGACCATCGCCAGCGATCGCTCGGCCGCCTCCTCGGCCCTGGCACGGCTGTGGCGGCCCTGGCCGTAGAATCCGGCGAGCGCGACGTTCTCGAAGATCGTCAAGCGACGGAATGGTCGCGGGATCTGGAAGGTGCGACCGATGCCGCTGTTGATGATCCGGTGCGGCGGAAGGCCTGCGATTTCGGAGCCGTCGAACAGGATCGAACCGGACGTCGGCGCCAGCGTACCCGAGAGCATATTGAAGATCGTGCTCTTGCCCGAGCCGTTGGGGCCGATCAGGCCGAGGATCTCGCCCTGATCGACTTTGAACGACACATTGTTGACGGCGGTGAAGCCACCAAACCGCTTCACCAGCCCGTTGACTTCCAGCACCGTCCCGCTCTCCTCTCTGCGCGCCTTGGCGCTACTGGTTGCTGTAGGTGGTGCCCTTCGGCAGCGGCAGCACGGCCTCGCGCTGCGCCTGGCTCTTGGGCCACACCACGGAGGATTTGTCGTCGATGTATTGGATCACGACCGGGAACGAGCGCTCGTTCTGCCCGGCCATCGGCGTGCCCTCGCCGTAAAACTTGACACCGAAGCCGAGCATGGTGCCGCCCTCGGGAATATCGGTATCGAGCGCAGCCTTGCGCAGCGCATCCGGATCAACCCCGCCATATTTCTTGATTGCGCGCGGCAGCACGTCATTCATGAACACATACGTGTTGGACGCACCGATGCCGACATGCGCCGAGCGGATCGCGACGCCGGGCCGGATCTTGTCGAACTCCTCGCCGACCATCTTGATCACGGGCGGGAGCTTGGGATCCATGGTCTTCTGGTTGGCAAGCCAGATCGAGATCGGGTCGGTGTTGAAGATGTAGGTGGCATCCGTGCCCATGCCTTCCTTCAGCTTCTCGTAGACGCCGTAACCCGCACCGTGTCCCATCAGCGCGCCGAACTTCAGCCCCTGCTCGCGCGCCTGACGCAGCAACAGCGTGATATCAGGGTTGTAGCCGGTGTGGAAAATGACGTCGGGCTTGGCGCGCTTCAGCTTGGTCACCAGCGCGGAGAGGTCAGGCGCGGTGGCCGAATAACCCTCCTTCATCACGACGTTGAAGCCCGCCTTCTTCGCGCCGGCCTCGTTGCCCCTGGACACGTCGACGCCATAAGCGCCGTCTTCGTGAATGATGGCGACGCGCAGATCCTTCGGCTCCTTGTCGAACTTCGCCTTGGCGTTCTGCGCGATGAAATCCATCGTCATCATGCCGAATTGATCGCCGCTCGCCTGCGGGCGGAAGACGTATTTATAACCCTTCTCGTTGAACACGGCCGACGAGATGCAGGTCGTCATCCACATGAACTTCTTGAGCTGCTCGACGCGAGCGGCGACCGGCACGCATTGCGCCGAGGAGAAGAAGCCGAGCACCATGTCGACCTTCTCCTGCTCGAGCAGGCGGACGGATTCGTTGATCGCGATGTCGGGCTTGCTCTGGGCGTCGGCATAGACCGCCTCGATCTTGTAACCCTCGACGCCGGTCTTGGCGAAATGGTCGAGAACGATCTTTGCGCCGATATAGCCGAGTTCAGAGCCGCCGCCGGCGAGAGGCCCGGTCAGATCGAATACGACGCCGATCTTGATCTTCTTCTCTTTGCCTTGATCCTGGGCCTGGACGGACAGCGCCAAGCCCGTCGCTGATATCGCGACCAACAGCCCACGCACCAAACGGGCAGCCATGCGCACGCGCATCAGAACCTCCTTGGACGATTGTGCATTGCATTCTTTTTGGTTTTGTATTTTTACCCATCACATGGGCTGGGCGCAGCGATGTCAAGCCTCGCGCATCAGCGCGACGCGAACTGCTGCTCGACAAAAGCCGTGACAAATCGCGGCATGGACGGCGTGAGATCACTCATCCCGCGCACGAGATGGATCGCCGAGAGCTCTGGCTCGGCCTCCGCCGCCAGATTGGCTTCGATCCGCGCACGCGCCACATCACCCGGCATGTCCAGGTTGATAATTTGCAGCATCGCAATCGTTGGGCCAGTGACGACGCAGTGCCAGTCGGGCTCGATCCGATAGTCGGCCTCGGTCAGGCCGGTCTCTTCCTCGAGTTCGCGGATCACACTGCCGGGAATGTCCAGCGTGTCGCCCCTGACGTCGCCGAGATCGGGCGTGCCCGACGGGAAATAGATCCGGCCTGCATTGGCGGTGTGCTGCGCCATCTCGCCCATGACGAAGGCGCCGTCGGAGGTGAGCAGCGCGCCCATGCCAAAGCCGTTGAACACGGCCTTGTCGGGAAAGCCCCAGTCGCGCCAGGCGAGGAAGCTCGCGAAATCCGTCTCGAAATAGGTCGTAGAAAGATGGCCGTCGGCGAACATCGCATCGCGCCCGAGCAGGACGCCACCGTTCCAGAGTTTTGGTCGTTCGCGCTGCTTCTCGGCGAAATGCGCCGCGATCTCGTCACGCCGCTCCTCCGCGAACGGCCAGACGATCGGCCGCACGGCAAGATCAAGCGTCGTGACGCGATGGATTGTCAGTGACGTCATGACGCCTGGTTACCGAGACTTCGCGTCAGTTATTTGGCGCTCCCCGTGGTCTTCTTGGCCTGCTCGACATACTTGTTGGTGAAGGTCTTGCTGACGTCGATCTTGGCGTTGGCGACCTCGGGCGATCCGACGCTGAACACCGCGAGCACGGCGTCAGCGCCCTTCGGATCCATCTTGCCGGTCTCGGAGTACATCGGGATCGTGTTCTTGAGTGCCGCGAGATAGAGGTCCTTGTTCTTGCCCACCGTCTCCTCCGGCATCTTCGCCATGATCTCCTCGGGCGAGTGCGAGTGGATCCAGGCGAGCGTGCCCAGGATCGCGTTGGTGAGCGCCTGCGTCTCCTTCTCGTGGCCGGCGACCCAGGCCGCGGTCGAGTACAGCGCGCCGCCCGGATATTCGCCGCCGAAGGTCTCGAGCGTATCCTTTTGCGTGCGGGTGTCCGAGAGGATGCGCAGATCCTTGTGGCTGCCCTGGAGCACGGTCACGGACGGATCGAGCATCACGGCCGCGTCGATCTGGCCCTGCTCCATGGCAGCGACCGCAGTGGCACCGAGGCCGACGCCGATCACGGCGGTGCTGGCGGGATCGACGCCGTTCTTCTTCAGCATATACTTCAGGAAGAAGTCGGTGGAGGAGCCGGGCGCGCTGACGCCGACCTTCTTGCCGGCGAGGTCCTTGATCGACTTGATCTCGTTGGTGTGCGACGGCGACACCACCAGCACGAGGCCGGGATAGCGGTCATAGACGACGAATGCCTGAAGCTCCTGCTTCTTGGCCGCGAGGTTGACGCAATGGTCGAAATAGCCGGAGACCACGTCAGCGCTGCCGCCGAGCACGGCCTTGAGCGCGTCCGAGCCGCCCTTGAGGTCCACGAGCTCGACATTGAGACCGGCCTTGTCGTATTCGCCGAGCTGTTTTGCCAGCACCGTCGGCAAATAGCACAGGCACGAGCCGCCGCCGATCGCGATGGTGACCTTGCTTTGCGCCGCGGCAAGACCGGTGGTGAGCGTCAGCGCGAGTAGCGCGCCCGCGAGCCTGGCTATCGTGTTCTTCATTGGTTTCCTCCGTTCGGCTGGCGGCACCATAGAGCAGCGGGACTGGCTTGAGAAGCAGGACCGAAGGCGCTGGCCATCGGCCTTTCGGCGCAATAGCATGAGCCCACAAGAACAATTCTTGATGGGGAGGATCATCCATGAATCGCCTTGCAATCGGACTGTCGATCGCCACCGCTTTTGCCGCCGGGTGCGGCGCAACCCACCTGCTGCGGCCGGCGCTGGCTGCGGAAAACATCACTCCGCAGATCATCCATACCAGCGAGATGGAGGGCGACGCGCTCGGAAACGCGAACGCCGTCGGCTTCCGTTCCAAGATGTTCGCGAGCGCCGATGGCGCCACCATCTCGATCCAGGTCGGCAATGTGCCCAAGCACATGCATCCCAACACCAACGAGATCCAGTACATTCTGGAGGGCACCGGCACGATCTGGTTCGGCGACAAGGAAGTCACGGTGAAGCCGGGCGACCTCGTCATCATCCCGAAGGGGACGCCGCATGGCGGCACCAAACCGATCAGCGGACAGGTCAAGGCGATCGCGATCAAGACGCCGCCGCAGGCGCCCGACGACACCAAGTTGCTGGATTGAACTTTCGCGATCCGGGCTCGCGCGACGCGCGGGCCCCTTTCGGCCTAGCCGCGCCCGTCCACGGTCGGGCGCCAGACCAGCAGTCTCCGCTCCACCAATGTCACCCCAAAATCGATCAGGATGACGAAGGCCGACAGCACGAACATGCCGGCGAACACGCCGGCGACGTCGAAGATGCCCTCGGCCTGCTGGATGAGATAGCCGAGCCCCGCCGCCGACCCCAGATATTCGCCGACGACGGCACCGACCACGGCAAAACCGACCGACGTGTGCAGCGAGGAGAACATCCACGACAGCGCCGACGGCCAATAGACGTGCTGCATCAGTTGCCGCTCGCTCATGCCGAGCATGCGGCCGTTATCGAGCACGGTGCGACTAACCTCCTTGACGCCCTGATAGACGTTGAAGAACACGATAAAGAACACCAGCGTCACGCCGAGCGCGACCTTGGACCAGATGCCCAGCCCAAGCCATAGCGCGAAGATCGGCGCCAGCACCACCCGCGGCAGTGCGTTGACCATCTTGACGTAGGGATCGAACACCGCGGCGACCAGCGGCTGGCGCGCGAACCAGAAGCCGATCAGCACGCCGCCGGCCGATCCGATCACGAAGGCCAGGATCGATTCCGTCAGCGTGATGCCGAGATGCTTCCAGATCACACCGGACGAGAACCATTTGACGATCTGGGCGAAGACATCGACCGGATTGGAGAAGAAGAACGGCGGTAGCAGGATCTTGCCGAACACGGGCACGGTCGAGAGCAATTGCCACAGCGCGAGGCAGACCACCGCGACCAGCACTTGCAGCGCAAGGAGAGTGACGCGCGACATCACACCGCCTCCGCCGCTTGGGTGGACTGCGCATAGCCCTTCATGACCTCGTCCTTGAGCACGCTCCAGATCTCGCGATGAAGCGCATGGAATTCCTTGTCCAGCCGCACTTCGAAAATGTCGCGCGGGCGCGGCAGGCTCACGCGCCAGTCGCCGATGATGCGGGAGGATGGCCCCGCCGACATGATCACGACGCGGTCGGCGAGCGCGATCGCCTCTTCCAGATCATGGGTGACGAACAGCACGGCCTTGCGGTCCGCATTCCAGAGGTCGAGCAGCAGGTTGCCCATCACCTGCCGGGTCTGTGCATCCAGCGGCCCGAACGGCTCGTCCATCAGCAGGATCTTTGGATCGCGGATCAGCACCTGCGCCAGCGCCACGCGCTTGCGCTGGCCGCCCGAGAGCATATGCGGATAGCGGTTGGCGAAGGCGCCCAAACCGACCGAGGTCAGCCACTTTTGCGCCCGCGGCAGCGCCTCGCTGCGCGGCGTGCCGCTGACTTCGAGCCCGATCGCGACATTGTCGAGCGCGGTCTTCCAGGGGAACAGCGCATCGGCCTGGAACAGATAGCCGGCATCCCGGTTCAGCCCGGCGAGCGGCTGGTCGAATATTTTGACGCTCCCGGCAGCCGGCTTGAGCAGCCCGGCCGCGACGTTGAGCAGCGTCGATTTCCCGCAGCCGGTCGGCCCGACGATGGCGACGAACTCGCCCTCTCCGACGGTCAGATTCGCCTTCTCCACCGCCGTATAGACCCGCCCGTCCCCCAATTGGAACGCGACCTTGGCATCTTCCAGCGCCACCGCCGTGGGCGTTGTCATGTGTTCCCTCCGAGCTTGGCCCGATGCCTTAGCCGCTCGCGCAGCCAAGTTCAATCAAGCCGCCAAGCGTGGTACGCATGGGCCTTGTCATCCCTCCCTTCCTCCCTCCCTCCTTGGGGCGGGTCAGCGCAGTGAGACCCGCCCGATGCCGTCCAGGCCGATGATTGGCTATGCCCACGTCACCAAGAGCTTCGGCGCGCTCAAGGCCGTGGACGATGTGTCACTCCACATCGCCGAAGGCGAGTTTGTCGCCGTCGTCGGCGGCTCGGGTTCGGGCAAGACGACGCTGCTGCGGCTCGCCAACCGCCTGATCGAGGCGGATGGCGGCACGATCACCGTCGAGGGCGACGACGTGCAATCCGTCGATCCGGTCGCGCTGCGGCGTCGCATCGGCTATGTCTTCCAGAGCGGCGGGCTGTTCCCGCATCTGAGCGTCGCGGACAATATCGGGATCACGCCGAAACTGCTCGGCGTCCCGGCGGCGGATATCGCGACGCGGGTCGATGAGTTGCTCGAGCTCGTGCAGCTCGACCGGGCCGCGCATCGCGAGCGGCTGCCGGATGCGCTCTCGGGCGGCCAGCGCCAGCGTGTCGGTGTGGCGCGCGCGCTCGCGGCACGGCCCCGCATCGTGCTGATGGACGAGCCCTTCGGCGCGCTCGATCCTCTCACCCGCGATGCGCTCGGCGACGATTTTCGCGAGCTGCACCGCAAGCTCGGCCTGACCACCGTGATGATCACCCACGACATGACGGAAGCGATTTTGCTGGCCGACCGCATCGCGGTGATGCGCGGCGGAAAGCTGCTGGCGCAGGGTACGCCAGTGGAGCTCTCGAAAAGCAGCGACGCCTACGTACTGGAGTTGCTGCGGACGCCGCGACGCCAGGTCGAGCGATTGAACGCGCTGCTGCTACAGAGCGGGGCGGCATGAGCCTTTTCACCGATCCGCGCTGGGGCGAGGCGCTGGGACATTTGCCCGACTATCTCGGCAACCACGTCCGGGTGAGTCTCGCTGCACTTGCGCTCGGCCTGATCGTCAGCCTGCCGCTGGCGATCCTGACGCGCAACCGCCCTACCCCGCGCGCAGTCCTGCTCGCGCTCGCCAGTATCGTGCAGACGGTGCCCGGGCTGGCGCTGCTCGCGCTGTTCTATCCGCTGCTGCTGCTCGCGGCCTCCGTGGCGCTGGCCTGGTTCGGCGTCTCCTTCTCCGCTTTCGGCTTCCTGCCGGCGATGCTGGCGCTTGCGCTCTATTCGATGCTGCCGGTGCTGCGCAATGGCATCACCGGCCTCAACGGCATCGATCCCGCGCTGATCGAGGCTGCCAAAGGCGTCGGAATGACCGCACGGCAGTCGCTCGTGATGGTCGAACTGCCGCTGGCCCTCCCCGTGATGATGGCTGGCATCCGTACCGCCGCAGTGTGGGTGATCGGCACCGCGACGCTGTCGACCCCGATCGGGCAGACCAGCCTCGGCAATTATATCTTTGCCGGGCTCCAGACCCAGAACTGGGTGTTCGTGCTGTTCGGCTGCTTTGCCTCGGCCCTGCTGGCGCTCGCCGTCGATCAACTGCTCGGCCTGATCGAGAGCGGCCTGCGCCGGCGCAGCCGCGTGCGTACCGCGCTTGGCGCGGCCGGGATCGCGGCACTGGTCGCCGCAACATTGGTGCCGACGATGGGGCGCTCGTCGCAAAGCTATGTCGTGGGCGCCAAGACGTTCGCCGAGCAGTACGTGCTGTCGGCGTTGATGCGGGACCGGCTGCAGGCGGTCGGTCTTTCCGCCGTCGCACGATCCGGTCTCGGCTCGAGCGTGATCTTCGAGGCATTGAAGGCCGGTGATATCGATCTCTATGTCGATTATTCCGGCACGCTCTGGGCCAATCAGCTTCACCGCACGGACATCAAGCCGCGCGCGGAGCTGTTGGCGGAGCTGCAGACAACGCTTGCGAAGGAGAACATCACGCTACTCGGCGAGCTCGGTTTCGAGAATGCCTATGCGCTGGTGATCCCGAAGAAGCGGGCGGAGGCGCTTGGCATCCGCACCATCGCCGATCTCGCCGCGCATGCTTCGACCCTGTCGATCGCCGGCGACTATGAGTTCTTCTCGCGACCCGAATGGGCGGCGCTGCAAAAGGCCTATGGCCTCTCGTTCCGCGCCCAGCGCCAGATGCAGCCGGACTTCATGTATGCGGCGGTCGCCAGCGGCGAAGTCGATGTCATCGCGGGCTACACCAGCGACGGGCTGATCGCAAAATACGATCTGGTTGCGCTCGACGATCCCAGGCACGCGATCCCGCCCTACGATGCCATCCTGCTGCTGGCTCCGAAACGCGCCGGCGACGAGCGGCTGCGGGCCGCGCTGAAACCGCTGCTCGGCAAGATCGACATCGCGACCATGCGCGAAGCCAATTTACGCGCCGCCGGAAATGACGCGAATTCGTCCCCGGATGCGGTGGCCAAATGGCTGTGGGAGAAGGTGGGTGGGCGGTAAGCCGCGCCATTCATTCGACGACGTTGGAGGACGCTACAACCCGCGGATCATCCCCGCATCGATCAGCAGCCGGTTCAGCCGGCTCGCTTCGGCACCGTCTTTGCAGCCGTAGAAGATGCCCTTGCAGCGGAGCATGATCTCCTTCTGCTCGGCGAAGGACGGATCGAGCGGGATGCCGGCGGCTTCCTGGATGACCAGCGGCAGATACGGACCATCGACCGTGTCCATCACGGCCTCGCTCTTCACCGGGTCGAAATTGACGGCGTCGATCGCGTAGTAGGTCGCGTAGAGGCGGGGGTCGTAGGCGTCGAGCTTTTTGCCGATTGCACCCTCGTCGAGCCCGGGCTCGAGGATAGCAGGCGCAAACTCGGGTTGATGATCGCCATAGCGCACGATCAGGAAAGGCTCGCCGGGAAAATTCTTCTTCAAGCCCGCGAGGAAAGCCTTGTACTGCTCGGCGCTCATCGCCTGCCGGCGCAGATATTCGTCGATGGACGGCACATTGCCCGGTGCGCGCCAGTTCGGCAGCAGATCCGGGCGGAAGCGCGTCTCCCAGGGGAAATGATTGGCGCCGAGGTAAATGAAGGTAAACAGCGGCTTGTTCGGCGTCCGCTCGCCCATCAGCCGGAGCGCCTTGTCGTAGAAGAAGCTATCCGGCTCGACATCCTTGGCGCCGAGATCCTTGGAGTCGAGGAAGCGTTCGACGCCGGTCGTCATCTGAAAACTGCGCGCGGCCATGAAGCCGCCATAGGCGGGGTAGAGTGACATCGTATCGTAGCCGCAGCGGCGCAGCGCCAGCGGCAGGCCGCGCTCGACACGGCCTGTTGCGATGCGCGTCACGAAATAGGCGAAGCGGCCGAACGAACGCGACGACAACCCCGCGAGCACATTGTATTCGGTGAACCAGCTCGGCCCGCCATTGCTCTCGGCCAGAAAGGTGCGCTCCTTGCCGTCCCAGGATTTGAAATGGCTGCCGTAGCCAGCCGGCACCTTGATGCCCTGCGCGGCGCGGATGTCGAAGCTCGATTCATCATGGACCATGATGATGTTCGGCCGCCGGCCGGCGGGATGGCAGGCATCGACCAGCGGCATGTTGAGCCGTTCGTTGGTCGAAGCGGCCGACTCCATAAAGCCGTATTGCGCGAAGTCGGAGACCGCGCTGACGCCGGAGCGGAAGAACTTCGAGAGATAGCCGTCGTCGTAATAGCCGCGCCAGGCCTCGTCCGGATGATAGAGCGAATAGCCGACCAGCGCGGCGAGGCAGGCGAGCTTGCAGGCGAGCGCCGGCAGCCTGCGGATGCGGAATGGGTCGAGCCACCACAGCGCATACATCAGCGGCAGCGTGACGAGGCCGGCCCCGATCACCGACCAGCGCAAATTCGGGAAGATCGTGAACAGGAACGCGACCGTGTCGCGGTCGATCATCATCAGGTCGATGAAGTTGACCGTCATCTGCACGACGTCGTGCTTCAGCCGTGACAGCAGCACCAGCACCACGACCATGGTCAGCGACAGCGCACCCGAGAGCGCCGGACGCCGCAGCAGCATGATCCAGAAGAAGTTGAGGATGCCCCAGGCCAGCACGAAGGAGAGCCGTGCACCGAAATCCGTCTCGGTCTCGTACATCAGGACGAGCGCGGCGAGATGCGGCGCCGCAACCGCGAGCAGCCGCCAGATGCCGAGCGCGGCGACGCTCGCCAATACGGCGGTCGTGGCAGAAGGACCTGGATTGGGCGCGGACGCCATTGACGACACGCAACTGCTGGTCCGGCACGGTGATGCCGAGCCGGCTGACCGGGCCTGCGGCGTTCGGCGCAGCCGGAAGGCCTGCACCGTGTCATAAAACTGTAATTGAACGGTCACGGACAAGCAACGCGTGTCGCGGTCCGACCTTCGCTTAATGTTAGCGATGGGCGAATGGGCCGCATGGGCCAGCCACGCTTAAGCTTTGGCGATGCCCGCGATGAAGAGGTCGATGACCCTCTCCGCCATCCGCTCGATCTCGCCTCCTCCGGGTCGGCGGCGGGTGCCTGTTCCAGCGCCACCTCGATCTCGGCCCGAAAGCGCGGCTGCGCCTCCTCGGCCGCCGCTGACATGGACGCGTCGCGGTTGGGGAAGTGCCGGAATGGTGCCCCCCGGCGAAACCGCGGCCCGACGTGCGGCAGAGGCGGGCTGAACGTCGGTCAGCCCTGCGGCAGCAGCCCGAGCCGCTTGGCGATGATGCGGTCGACCACACGTTTGGGCAGCGTGGCCGTCATCAAATGTCGCGTCCGGTCCGGCGTGATCTGGTAGCGAACCTTGGGCCTCTCGGCGGTGAGCGCCTCGAAAACGACCTCGGCGATCCGCTCGGCCGGCAGCCCGGTCTCGCCGAGCTTCATCATGAACGCCCTGACCTTGTTCAGCGCCGGCAGATAAGGCGAGTTCTGGTAGACTGAGAGATCGATCTGCTCGGCCTTACTCCAGATCGGCGTCTTCACCGCGCCGGGGGCGACGATGATGACGTCGATGCCGAACAGCATCAACTCGCGGCGCAAGCTCTCCGACAGGCCTTCGATGGCGTGCTTGGAGGTGCTGTAAGGCGCCGACAACGGATTGCCGTTCTTGCCCGCGACCGAGCTGATCATCACGATCCGTCCTTTCGGCCCCTTCAGCGACGGATCGGCGCCGAGCAGCGGCCCAAAGGCCTGCGTCGCGATGACCGGGCCAATGACGTTGATCTCCATCTGCCGGCGGAAGTCGTCGACCGACAATTCGAGCACGGGCCCCGCCACCGCGACGCCGGCGTTGTTGACGAGACCGGCCAGCGTCTCACCGCCCAGAGCCTCGCGGACTTTTCGCGCAGCGGCGAGGACCGCCGCCTCGTCGGTGACGTCGAACAGCAGCGGCGTGAAGTTCGCACCGAATTCACCCATGAGCCGATCCGCATCGGCCTGCTTGCGGACACTACCGAAAACACGATAGCCGCGCCCGACCAGAAATTTCGCAATGGCCCAGCCGATGCCGGTGGACGCGCCGGTGATGACGACGGATCGCATGGTCTTCCCCCCAAGAGCTCCCGCATCATGCAGGGGAAAGGTGCTGGGGCGCAACGCCGTTAGTGGACAGGACCCGGGCCGGCACGCTCACGGAGCCTGTAGAACTGGAGTGCAGCCTTCGCCGTATTTGGACTCAACCGAAGGAAGCTCGCGAAGCACTGCTCCAATCGCTCTCGGCTCTCGTGAGCCTCACCGGGGTAAAGCGTCAGGATTGCCTTCGTCGTGTCCCAGGACAGACCGATCGCCTTCGCGAGGATGAGAATCTGCTCGGGCTGCGAACGGACCAGCGCACGCTCAATCGCTCCGATCGGCAGGTCGCTCATGAGCGATAGCGCGACAGCCGTCTTGTCCAAGCTTCGCTCGCCGATGAAGCCGAGTACGCGTGCCTCGTCCAATTGCCCACTCGAATACAAGGACGTCACCTCGGCCAACGCCCGGGCGTGCTCGCTGGAGCCTGCCCGCGCCATCGCTTGCAGCTCATCGGAGCCCTCCGCAATTGCACGCCGGGTCAGAGCTGCCTGGCGGGGATCGGCTGCCTCCAGCTTGGATCTCACCATCTCAGATGCATGGACGAACAACTTCAACATGGTCTCACGAGGAATATCGGGCCGAGCCCAGATGCACATCGCGAGCGCGCCATTGTCCCGCGCCCGGCTGAGGAGCTTGGACATTCCGTTAGTCGAGAAGCTGGCGCCGTCGTTGCCGGCGGTCCGCATGGCGACATCGTTGTTGCCGCGCTCGAGGAGGGCATCGGTGACGGGTTCCGTCAACAGGCTGCGGCCGGCGATAGCCAGCAGATGATCCTGGCTCTTGGTCCGCGCATTCTCCGCCAAGCTCGCCTCGTCGAGCTGTGGTGAGTGCTCCAGGACCGGCGCCGCCACCTCGGGCGCGTCGTCAAAGGCCAGCAAGCGGATCGTCCGACGCGGCGCATCGGGCAATCCTGAAAGCCGGCTCCCGAACGCCGCTCGCGCGGCGCATTCGATATTCTTGAGGAGCGCGCTCATCACCTCGTCGAACAGGTCGATCTGCTCGTCGGTGAACTTGCCTGAGCCGACCACGAAGAGATCGGCGACCTGGCGCAGGAGTTCGGCGCGCTTCGACAGCTCCCGGCTCGCCAGTGCGATCTCGAGCCGGTCGATCAGACCGTTCTCCAGAGTCATCTCTCGTGTCCTGGCGGTTGAGTTGCACGTATTTCGACGGAGGTCATGGGATCACGCGACGTTTCGCGCCTGTAACGGTGAATCGAAACAGATTTCGGAATTCGGCACGGGCCGTCCGATCAGATAGCCCTGTACGTAGTCCACTCCTGCCGCAAGGAGGGCGTCCAACTGCGCTGGGGTCTCGACGCCCTTGGCCACCGTCGTGACATCAAGACCGCGCCCCAATGCCACAGCGGAGGCGACGACCGCGGCGCAATCCCTTCGCGTCGTGCAGCCCTGCACGATCGCCCGGTCGATCTTGAACTTGTCGAATGGGAAACTCTGGAGGTAGCTGGCCGCGGAATAGCCTAGCCCGGAATTGTCGAGGACGACGCCGACACCGAGGTTCTTCAGTTGTCGGACCGCAAGCAAGTGAGCCGCAGGATTCCCGCCCAAGAGCGCAGCGTCGGGAATTTCGAGTTCGAGGCGTTCGGGCGATAATCCCGATTCAACCAGCGCGCACAGCACGACGTCGAGCACATTACTCCTGTGGAACTGGGCGGCACCCATGTTGACGGCGACTCTGATGTGCGCCGGCCAAGCGGCCGCGTCCAGGCAGGCCTGTTGCAAGATCCATTCACCGAGCGGCAGCATCAATCCAGCCTGCTCGGCGACATCGAGGAACTGCGAAGGCGCCAGCACGCCCCTCGATGGATGGTGCCATCGCACGAAGCATTCCAGCCCGGTCAGCGCGCGCGTTCCGGCCTCGATCACCGGCTGGTAGTGCAGCTCGAACTCGTCGCGGGCCATCGCCTCCCGCAACTCGCCCTCCATCGACTTCTGTGTGTCGGCAGCCACGGTCATTTCCGGCTGGAAGATTCGGAAATCATTCCGGCCTGAGGATTTCGTCGCGTAGAGCGCGACGTCCGCCTTCTGTAGTAATATCTCCGCGTCGATGCCGTGCTCGGGCGCGAACGCGATGCCAATGCTGGTACCGACGCTGACACGGTTGCTGCCAAGATCGAACGGTTGCTCGACCAGACGAATGATCTTCAGCGCCAGCGCGATGGCACCTTCTCTCTGATCGCTTTCGTTCTCCTGGATGATCGCAAATTCGTCGCCACCGAGGCGGGCCAGCACATCGGTATCTCGCAGTGATGAGCTCAGTCGCTGCGCGACCTCGATCAGCAGCTGATCGCCTGCGGCGTGACCGAGCGTATCGTTGACGAGCTTGAACCTGTCGAGATCGAGCATCAGCACGGTAAACGTCGTGCCACGACGCTGCGACCGCCTTGCCGCTTCATCGAGCTTTTCCGCAAACACGGCGCGGTTCGCCAAGCCGGTGAGCAGATCGTGCTGGGCCAGATATACGATCCGCTTCTCGTTTCTCGCCCGATCGGTGATGTCCTCGTGGGTCGTGAGCCAACCGCCGTACTGCATCATGTGGCGAGCAATCGCGATCACCCGTCCGTCCGCAAGCTCCCGCGTCTCACTGAGCTGCTTGACGTTCTGATCGAGATAGACCTCCGGCGCGACATCGACGAAATGCGTGCCTTGCTCGCGGCGATATTCGAGAATTTGCGCCAGTGTGGTTCCGCGCCTTATCCGATCGGGGTCAATATGGTAAATGTCGCAATAGCGCGCGTTCGACACCACGATCCTCTGCTCCGCATCGAACATGCAAAGCCCCTGAGCCATGTTGTTGAGGGCGGCATCAAAGCGCATGTTGATCGCCTCGAGTTCAGCGGCCTTCTGCGCCAACATTCTCTCGGCGCTCTTTTGCTCGGTGACGTCTTCGTGCGTCGCGACCCAGCCGCCATCCGGCAACGGCTTGCGCTGGATCAGTATCTGCCGGTGGTCTCTCAGCTCGTAGTCCTGCTGGCGCTGGGTCGGCATCAGCCGGACATGCTGGTCGACGCTGAGCGGACTGGCTTCGCCGCGATCCACGTAGTGCTGCAATATGAGTTGCAGGGGCGTACCGGGCCTGACGAGTTCGTCGGGCAGACCGTACATCTGCTGATAGCGACTATTCGATACCACGAGGTTTTTGTCTGCATCGAACAGGCAGAGCCCTTGGGACATGTTGCTGATGGCGACGTCGAAACGCGTGTTGATGCGTTTTAGCTCGGCAGCATTTTCCGCCAGCAAGGTCTCGTCGCGCCGCTTCTCGGTGATGTCCTCATGGGTCGCGACCCAGCCACCATCCTGCATCGGCGTACGCACGATCGAGATGATCCGGCCATCGGCGAGCATGACGATCTTCGGAGTCCGGTGTCTTGCGCCGTCGAGGAATTCCTTGACGTCGAGATCACCCCCGGCGCTCTTGTAGTGGCCGACGATGCTGCCGAGCGGCGTTCCAGGTTCGACCTGCGCCTCAGTGAGATCATACATCTCACGATAGCGGCTGTTGGCGATCAGCAGCTTCTCATCGGCGTCGAACATGCTGAGCCCATGCGGCATGTTGCTCAACGCCGCGTCGAAACGGGAACTCGCGGCCGCGAGTGCGTTTGTTTGCCGTCGCAGCAGCAAGGTTCCGATCAGGATGATGGTGACGATCGCGGCAGCCGGCGGGCCGAAGGTGTAGAGATGCCGATACCACGGCTGCAGCACGTAATCACGCGAATAGGTCACGACCAGAACCAGCGGCAGCCCGGATACGGCCTTGTAGGCCGCAATGCGGTTGATGCCGTCGACGGGACTCGTCAGTTCGTATGAGCCCGCTTCCGAGACTGGCAGATACTGGGTAAACATCGGGCCGCCAGCAACAGACATGCCCAGCACATCTTTCTGTTCCGGCACGCGCGCCAGGATCCGTCCGTTGCGATGGATCAACACGACGGAGCCGCCCGGGCCCAGATTGATCTTGCGATAGATCTTCAACAGATAGGATTGATCCAATGGCGCGGTCACGACGCCCGCAAAGCTCCCATCCGAATTGTTCAACCGGCGCGACGCCGCACTGAACCATTTATCACCGCCTGCCGACCGATAGGGCGGCGCAACGAACAACTCGGTGCCAGCGCCATCGCGTTGCGCGATGAAGTGCGGCATTTCGGAGATGTTGCCGCGCGGCGGCGCACGGTCGTAGGAGTGCGCAACGACGGCTCCGGATGCGTCGGTCCAACCAACCGCGACCAGGATCGACGAGCTCTTGACCAGTTGACGGAGCGCGGTGTTGGCCGCGCCGGCGTCGGCGTATTTTCCGGACAAGGAATCGTTGCGGATTGCCTGCGCCTCGAGCAGGACACGATCGATGTCTTCGAACGTCACTGCGGCATGCTCGGCCAGGATGGCCGAAAGATTGAGAGCATCGGTTTTCGCAGAGGCGACCGCTTCTCGATAGCGAGCAGCCAGATCAACCAGAAACAGGGTGACGACAACGAAAGAAAACAGCAGCCCCAGGATCGTGACGGACGATCCTGGCGACCCGGCCAGCCTTCGCCAAGCTCTCAGCATTACATTTCTGTGGTTCGAGCGATCAGCTTCCACCATCGCCCGGTCGCACTAAGATTTGGTTGAGTTGCCTATCGCTAATTCACTCCGTAATCGTACGGAACTACGGCAGTAACTGTGTCGCAATGTTCGAAAAAGCTTAGAAAAACGCACCATACTACCGTGTAGAACCGGTTTCAGCAGGGCGCCTCGCGTGCGCGGTGAGCTAAGATCATTAGCGAGATCGCGCGGAGGCGGGACGGCGTCTCGCCACGTCATTCCAAGGCCGGCGTCCGCGCAAGCGCGGGAAACCGGCGAAGATGGACGGAGGCCCGGGGGCGCTCCGTCGCGCCCCCGGTAACCACGTCGTTGCCGTTAGTTCTTGCTCTTGTCGACCAGAGCGCCCTTCTTGATCCAGGGCATCATGTCGCGCAGCTTGGCGCCGACTTCCTCGATCGGGTGTTCGGCGAGCTTGGCGCGGGTCGCCTTGAACGAGGTCTGGTTGACCTTGTTCTCGAGCATCCAGTCGCGGGCGAACTTGCCGGACTGGATGTCGTTCAGAACCCGCTTCATCTCCTTCTTGGTCTCGTCGGTGACAATGCGCGGACCGGTGACGTACTCGCCGTACTCCGCGGTGTTGGAGATCGAGTAGTTCATGTTGGCGATGCCGCCTTCATAGATCAGGTCGACGATCAGCTTCACTTCGTGCAGGCACTCGAAATAGGCCATCTCCGGGGCGTAGCCGGCTTCGACCAGCGTCTCGTAGCCACCCTTGATCAGCTCGACCAGGCCGCCGCAGAGCACCACCTGCTCGCCGAACAGGTCGGTCTCGCACTCTTCCTTGAAGGTGGTCTCGATGATGCCGGCACGGCCACCGCCGACGGCGGAGGCGTAGGACAGGCCGAGGTCGTGGGCGTTACCCGAGACGTCCTTGGCGATCGCGATCAGGCAGGGCACGCCGCCGCCGCGCTGATACTCCGAGCGCACAGTGTGGCCGGGGCCCTTCGGCGCGATCATGAGAACGTCGAGATCGGCGCGCGGGTCGAGCAGGTTGAAGTGGACGTTGAGACCGTGCGCGAAGACGAGGGCGGCGCCCTTCTTCATGTTGTCATGCAGGTGCTCGCGGTAGATGTCGCCCTGGAGCTCGTCCGGGGTCAGCATCATGACGAGGTCGGCCCATTTGGCGGCCTCGGCGACTTCCATCACCTTGAAGCCGGCAGCTTCCGCCTTCTTGGCCGAGGCCGAACCCTTGCGGAGCGCGATCGCCACGTCCTTGACGCCGGAATCCTTCAGGTTCAGCGCATGGGCGTGGCCCTGGCTGCCATAGCCGACGATGACGACCTTCTTGCCCTTGATCAGGTTCAGGTCGGCGTCGCGATCGTAATAAACACGCATGGTCGTTTCCTCGTTCAGGGGCCGAAATCGGCCGTTGGTCAGGTCTTGTCAGTCAGGTCTCGGACGGTGAAATTTGCGGATTTCGGGGGCTGTCTAGAGCATTTTCGGCCCCCTGGGAAACCCGTTTCTGCATGGAAAGTCGGGGCATCATGCATCCATGACCACGGGATAGAGGGACGCCAGCAGCAGGATGGCCATCAGGATGTTGAAGGCGCGGACCAGCCGCACGGAGGTCAGGACCGCCCGCAATGCGGTGCCGAAGAAGACCCAGGCTACCGTCGAGACCGTGCCCACGAGCAGGCTGATCAAGGTCTGGATCGCGATGTTGAGCGGGAATTGGGCGATAGCCGCATAGGCGGTGATGGTGCCGATCACGATCACCCAGCCTTTTGCGTTGATCCATTGGAACATGGCGGCGCCCAGGAAGGTCATCGGACCCCGGCCGTCTCCCTCGCCCGGCTTCGCCGGACCCGATAAAGCGATCACGGCGGAGAGGTAGACCAGGTAGGCGGCACCGGCATATTTTAGAATGGTCTGCAGGATCGGATAAGCCAGGAACACTGTGCCGAGCCCGAAGCCGACCGCTGCAATCATGAAGGCGAAGCCGATGACGACGCCGGCGATGTGGGGAATCGTGCGACGGAAGCCATAAGTCAGCCCCGAGGACAGCAACATGATGTTGTTCGGCCCAGGCGTGAAATACATCACGGCCATGAAGGCGAGGAAGGCATACAGCAGCGACTGGGACATGCTTACCTCACGCGGCCTTCGGCTGCGGTCCTCTGGGGTACCGCCTCGGGGCGCTTCGCCAGCACCATCACAGCGATACCGCCGATCACCGTGAGCATGCCGGCAAGGCGCAGCGGACCGAAGCGCTCGCCGAACATGATGCTGGACGCGGCCGAGCCGACGAACGGCACCAGCAGCGCGAACGGCACCACTTGCGCGGTGGGATAGTCACGCAGCAGCCGGCCCCACAGCCAATAGGCGATACTGGTGGAGATGCCGCCGATCAACAGCAGGCAAATCAGGCCGGTGAGCGACATGTGGATCAGTGACTGCCAGGTCGGCGACGGTCCATTGACGACCAGCGTGAGCGCGAACAGCGGCACCGCGGTGGCGAGGCACAACCAGGCGAACAGATCGAACATCGGCACGCCGCGAGCGCCCCTCAGCAGGATATTACCGAGCGCAAAGCTGACCGGCGCGATCATCAGCACGGCGAAGGCACCGACGCTGAAATCATAGCCGACCGTGCCGCAGATCATCAAAAGCCCGACGGCTGCGATGACGATGCCCAGCGTCTGAACCGGCGTCGGCCGCTCGCCGAATGCGATCGCGGCAAAGCCGACCGTGAACAGCGCCTGGCTCTGCACGACGACGGAAGTCAATCCGACTGGCACGCCATGGGCGATGCCATAGGCCTGGCTCAGAAACTGGCCGAGAAAGAGCGTAAAGCTGATCGCGATCAGGAGCGACCAGGCGACTTTCGGCTTGCGAATGAACAGGCACGGGACCGCGGCAATGGTGAAGCGCATCGCCGTCATCAGCTCCGGCGAAAATTCGTCGAGCGCGATCCGGCTCGCCACAAAGGCAAGCCCCCAGATGATCGCCACCAGGATGGCGATGAGGATGTCGGCCGGCTTCATTCCAAACTCCTAACCTCTCCCGCTTGCGGGAGAGGTCGCGCCGAAGGCGCGGGTGAGGGTTCTCTCCTCTTGGGGATTCTCGATTGCGGAGACACCCTCTCCCCAGCCCTCCCCCGCAAGCGGGGGAGGGAGCGCAGCTACATCGTAGTTGCAGTTTGCTCTCACAGCTTTAGCCTTGCTCGCCGGCCTTTACGTGGAAGAATTGGGTTTTCGCAGCAGATAAGTGCCGTGCATCGGGGCGTGGTAATCGGCCGAGACCAGCGTAAAGCCGACGTCGGTCAGCATCCGCTCCATGACCCAACCAAAAGTGGAATACTCGTCGCGCATGTGGGTGACGACGCTTTCACGCGGGACATCGTGGTTCTTGATCTCGAAGTCGGCCCATTGCTCGACGTCGCGCTCGAGCACATCGGGCATCGATGCGTAGACGATGTCGCGCAAATAGAACGTGGCGCCGGGCTTGAGCGCGCGATAGATCCGCGACATCGCCACCGCCTTCCAGAAATCCGGCAGATGGTGCAGCGTGAACTCGCTGACGATCAGGTCATAGGATTCCGGCCGGTAGGCGAAGCTGAGCAGGCCGGCGGACTGCGTGCGCACGGGCGCCTTGCGGTCGCGCGCGTAGATCTCGGCGAGCGCCAGCATCGCGGGCGAGATGTCGATGGCGTCGACCTCGGCGCCCATGAGCGCAGCCTCGGTCGCGAGCACGCCGTTGCCGCAACCGATATCGGCGATGCGCCAGCCGCGCTGGACGCCGAGCATTTTCAGCGCGGCGCGCGCCCGTAGATCAGCATCGTCGTGGCTGTCGTAGATCGACGCCACAGCGGGCCCGATCCCCATCCGGTTCCGCTCGTTGTAATACCAGTCGCGCGCCAGCATGGCTCACATTCCTTCAGGCCCGCGACCAATCGCGGCAACACCGGTGCGCGACACTTCGACGAGGCCAAGCGGACGCATCAGGTCGATAAACTGATTGATTTTCTCGGTATTGCCTGTGATCTCGAACACAAAGCTCTCGGTGGTGGCGTCGATCACGCGGGCGCGGAACGCGTCCGCCAGCCGCAGCGCCTCGACGCGATGCTCGCCCTGTCCGCGCACCTTGACCATTGCGAGCTCGCGCTCGATCGAGCGCTTGGTCAGCGTCATGTCGACGACACGATAGACCGGGATCATGCGGTCGAGCTGATGCTTGATCTGCTCGATCACCATGGGCGTACCGGTGGTGACGATGGTGATGCGCGAGAGATGCTTCTGGCTCTCGGTCTCCGAGACGGTGAGGCTTTCGATGTTGTAGCCACGCCCCGAGAACAGTCCGATGACGCGCGCGAGCACGCCGGGCTCGTTCTGCACGAGCACCGAAAGCGTGTGTGTCTCGTTCGGGTCGTGGCGCTCCTCGATGAAGTAGGCGGATGCGGGCTGGTTCATTGTCGTCCCCTCTATTCTCGTCTTTACGCCGTTGCCCGATCAGCGACCGGCGCATCCGTCCCGACCCAACCGCGGAACAGATCGAAATCGATATTGCCGCCTGACAGCACGAGACCGACGCGCTTGCCCGACAGTCTTGACTTGTCCTGAAGCGCTGCGGCGAGCGCGGCGGCGCCGGCGCCTTCGGCGAGATTATGCGTATCGGTCCAGAGCGCATGGATCGCGAGCGCGATCTCATCGTCCGTCACCTGGACGATACGCGAGGCGCCCTTGAGGATGACCGCGAGCGCTTCCGGATCGGGAATCCGCGTCGCCATGCCGTCCGCGAGCGTGTTGCTGGTCTCGGTCGTCACGACGTGGCCCGCCGCGAACGACAGCGCGTAGGACGGCGCCTCGGTCGACTGCACGCCGACGATCTCGGTCTTCAGGCCGAGCAGATCGCGCGCCATGATGCAGCCGCAGATCCCCGAGCCCTGCCCGATCGGCACATAGAGGACGTCGAGATCGGGAGCGGCCCGGAGCATTTCGAGCGCATAGGTCGCCACGCCCAGCACCAGGTCCGTATGGAACGACGGCACCATGTGCAGTCCGGCGAACTGCGCGTGGCGCCCGGCCTCCTCGCGTGCGGCCTGAAAGTCCTCGCCATGTTCAACGAGCTCTGCGCCAAACGCCTTCATCGCGCGGTTCTTCTCGACCGAATTGCCGCGCGGCACATAGATCACGGCAGGCACGCCATGGCGGCTCGCCGCAAAAGCGAGGCTCTGACCATGATTGCCGCGCGTCGCCGAGATGATGCCCGGAATGTTCGGCCGTTCGCGCTTCAGCCGATCGAGATAGACCAACCCGCCGCGCACCTTGAAGGCGCCTGTCGGCGTGTGATTCTCGTGCTTGACCACGACCTGCGTGCCGAGCCGCTCGGCGAGCAGCGGCCAGGCGTGCGCCGGCGTCGGCGGCACCGCCTGCCCCACGATCGCATGTGCGCGTCCGAGTTCGTTCAGGTCGAACATTTCACCTTCTCATCACTCCATCTCTCGCGACTGTCATCCCCGCGAAGGCGGGGATCCAGTATTCCAGAGGCCCCCGAGAGCGATCGAGAGGCCGCGGCATACTGGATCGCCCGGTCAAGCCGGGCGATGACAGCGGAATTTGTGACGATCACGCTCACACAAGCGCCTTTCCGCCGGCGAACGCCTTTGCGGTGGCTTCGTCGTTCGCCTGCTCCGGCAACAGCATCTCGTTGTGCGCCTTGCCGGAGGGGATCATCGGGAAACAATTTTCCAGCGACGCGACGCGGCAGTCGAACAGCACCGGGCGCTTGACCGAGATCATCTCCTGGATGGCGCCGTCGAGATCGCCGGGTTTGTGCACCTGGATGCCGACCCCGCCATAGGCTTCCGCGAGCTTGACAAAGTCCGGCATCGCCTCCGAGTAGGAATGCGACAGCCGGTTGCCATGGAGCAGCTGCTGCCACTGCCGCACCATGCCCATGTACTGGTTGTTCAGGATGAAGATCTTGATCGGCAGCTCGTACTGCACCGCCGTCGACATCTCCTGCATCGTCATCTGCACCGAGGCATCGCCCGCGATGTCGATGACGAGACTGTCGGGATGGGCAACCTGCACGCCGACCGCGGCCGGCAGGCCGTAGCCCATGGTGCCGAGACCGCCCGAGGTCATCCAGCGATGCGGCTCCTCGAAGCCGTAGAACTGCGCGGCCCACATCTGATGCTGGCCGACCTCGGTGGTGATGTAGGTGTCCCTGCCGCGCGTCGCCTCGAACAGGCTCTGGATCGCGTGTTGCGGCAGGATGACGTCGTTGCTCTTCCTGTAATAGAGCGAGTTGCGGGCGCGCCACTGCGCGATCTGCTGCCACCAGGCCTTGATGTCGGGCTTCTTCGCCTCCGCCTTGAACACCTGGAGAATGTCGCCGAGGATGTTGCCGCAGTCGCCGATGATCGGCACGTCGACGCGGATGTTCTTGTTGATCGAGGACGGGTCGATATCGATGTGGATCTTCTTCGAGCCCGGCGAGAACGCATCGACGCGGCCGGTGATGCGGTCGTCGAAGCGCGCGCCGACGCACAGCATGACGTCACAATCATGCATGGTCATGTTGGCTTCGTAGGTGCCGTGCATGCCGAGCATGCCAAGCCAGCTCTTGCCCGACGCGGGATATGCGCCGAGGCCCATCAGCGTGGAGGTGATCGGAAAGCCGGTGACCTCGACCAGCTCGCGCAGCAGCCTGGTGGCCTCGGGACCGGAATTGATCACGCCGCCGCCGCTGTAGATCACGGGGCGCTTGGCGCCTGCGAGCAGCGCCACGGCCTTGCGGATCTGCGTCGCATCGCCCTTCACGCGCGGCGCGTAGGAGCGATGCACGTCGGACTTGCGCGGCGGATGATAGGTGCCGGTCGCGAACTGCACGTCCTTGGGCACGTCGACGAGCACCGGGCCCGGCCGACCCGTGGTCGCAACGTAAAACGCCTCGTGCAGCACCTTTGCGAGATCGTTGACGTCGCGCACCAGCCAGTTGTGTTTGGTGCAGGGGCGCGTGATGCCGACCGTGTCGCATTCCTGGAACGCGTCGTTGCCGATCAGATGCGTCGGCACTTGGCCGGAGATGCAGACCAGCGGGATCGAGTCCATCAGCGCGTCGGTGAGCGGCGTCACCATGTTGGTGGCGCCGGGGCCGGAGGTCACCAGTGCAACGCCCGGCCTGCCGGTCGAACGCGCATAGCCCTCGGCGGCGTGGCCCGCCCCCTGCTCGTGGCGGACCAGGATGTGCTGGACTTCGCTCTGCTGGAAGATCTCGTCGTAGATCGGAAGCACCGCGCCGCCGGGATAGCCGAAAATGTCGGTCACGCCATGATCGATGAGCGCGCGGACGATCATTGCGGCGCCGGTCATCTGGTTCGGATCGTGGCTCTTGTCGCTCATTGGCTTGCTCCGGATGCGCTGTTGTCAGCGGCTTCGTTCGTGTCGGGTTTTCGGAAATAAAAAAGGCCCCGAAGAGGGCCCATGCACACCGCCTGTCATGTGGATGGCAGCTAGCCACCCCCGGCGGTGTGCCTGGGTACGACGGCGATAAGGAGTTTGGTAATAATATTACGCATGGCGGCGGCTCGGCTTCCCAAAGGTTGCGCGAAACATAGCGGCCAAAGCCCGGATGTCAAGGCGATGCGGCCGTTCCTGCGCGATTTTGGCAGTGTAGCGGCGTTCCCGGGGTTGGGCGAGAGGTAAATTCGGCGACCGAGGCACAAAAGCGTATCAACCGGGGTCCCGGGCCGCGTTCACCGCCGCCGCCAGCCAGCCCCGCACCCCCTCCGGCTTCACCCACTCGAATTCGGGCAATTGGTGCCGAAACCAGGTGAACTGCCGCTTGGCGTAGTGGCGGGTGTCGGCGCGGCCGATGGTGGCCGCCTGCTCCAGGCTGAGCTCACCACGCAGATGCCGGACCAGGGCCGGCACGCCGTGAGCCTTCATCGCCGGCAGCAACGGATCGAGGTCTCGGGCGGCGAGACGCTCGACCTCCTCCAGCGCGCCGGCCTCCAACATGACATCAAAGCGGGCGTCGATGCGCGCATAGAGGTCGTCGCGCTCGGGCGCGAGGAACACAGCGCGAAAACTGTCCTTGGGCAAGAGCGGCGGCTGCCCCTCATGGTGCCAGTCCAGCAGCGAACGGCCGGTGGCTTCGACCACTTCGAGCGCGCGCGCAATGCGCGTGCGGTCACGCAGGTTCAATCGCTCGGCCGCCCTGGGATCGGCGGCTGCGAGTTCCGCGTGCATCGCCTCAACGCCGTTCCGCTCCAGCCGCGCCCGGACGTCCTCGCGCACCTCGGCGGGGATTGGCGGCACCACGGAAAGGCCCGCCGTCAGCGCCTTGAAATACAGCCCGGTGCCGCCGATGAAGATCGGCAGGCGGCCTTCGGCTTGCGCCTCTTCAAGCGCCCTCGCCGCGTCACTCACCCAGGCTCCGGCCGAAAAATTCACGGCCGCATCGACATGGCCGTACAGGCGATGAGGCACCTGCGCCTCGTCGCCTAGGGTGGGGCGCGCGGTGATGATGCGGAGGTCGCGGTAGACCTGCATGGAATCGGCATTGATCACGACCCCGTTCGCAGCGAGCGCAAGCTCGATCGCGAGCGCCGACTTGCCGCTGGCGGTCGGGCCTGCGATAAGCACGGCCTTGCCAACATGCCCTCTGCCGACTTGCCCCTCGCTCACGAAAACCTCAAATGTCCCTCGTTGCCACGCTGATCTGCAACCCGAATAACCCCGCGCTCGACTCGACCATCGTCGACGGCGCCCGCGCCGTGCTGCCTCAGGCAGCTCCCGCGCACTGGCTGTTCGACGGGGTGGCAGTCGACATCCCCTTCGGCGCCGACAGTAACCTCGAAGGCGACCGTCACGCCATCGAACAGCGGCTCCGCGAGCTTCGCGGCGACCTACCGATTGATATCGTGGTGCAACCAGTCGGCTTCCGGCGCAAGAAGCTTTTTCTCGCCGACATGGATTCCACCATGATCGGCCAGGAATGCATCGACGAGCTCGCCGATTGCGTCGGGGTGAAGGCCCATGTGGCAGCCATCACCGAGCGTGCGATGCGCGGTGAGGTCGAGTTCGAGCCGGCGCTGCGCGAGCGCGTCGCGCTGCTCAAAGACCTCCCCGCCAGTGCCGTCGACGAGGTGCTGGCCAAGCGCATTACGCTGACGCCGGGTGGCCGCGAATTGGTCGCGACCATGCGCGCCCATGGCGCCTATGCCTGTCTCGTCTCCGGCGGCTTCACACTGTTCACCAGTGCGGTCGCCACCAGGATCGGTTTCCAGGAGAACCGCGCCAACGAGCTCGTCGTCCGCGACGGCAAGTTCACCGGCGAGGTGAAGGAGCCGATTTTGGGGCGCGCGGCAAAGCTCGCGACGCTGGTGGATCTGATGGAGTCGTTCGATCTCGACGACGTCGACTCGCTGGCGGTCGGCGACGGCGCCAATGATCTCGCGATGATCCAGGCGGCTGGGCTGGGCGTGGCGTATCATGCCAAGCCTGCGGTGGCCGCGGCTGCGGCAGCCCGGATCGATCATGGCGATCTCACCGCGCTGCTGTATGCGCAGGGGTATCGGCGCGAGGAGTTCGTGGAGGCGTAGCCTCCTCTCCGCTGTCATCACCCGCGAAAGCGGGTGATCCAGTATTCCAGAGACAGGGCGAGGATACGGAAAGGCCGCGGCGTACTGGATGCCCCGCTTTCGCGGAGCATGACAGTGAATGTGTGGCGACTCATGCCCCTTACTGCACGCTCAACGCCACGAAGCGCAGCTCGCCGTCGGCGTTCGACACCAGCAGCAGCACCGACTTCTTGCCGTCCTTCTTGAGCTGGTCGACCCGCTTCTGGATGTCGGCGCCGCTGGAGACGCCCTCCTGCGCCACCTCGACGATGACGTCGCCGGCGGAGAGGCGCTTCTCGGCGGCGTCCGAATTGGCGTCGACATTGGTGACGACCACACCCTTGACGCTGTCCTTGATCTTGTAGCGCGCACGCAGGTCCTTGCTCAGCGCCGCGAGATCGAGGCCGAGCGCCTTCTGCGTCACGGTCTTTTCAGGCGGAGGCTCGTCGGTCTTCACTGCGGCCTGCACCTTGTCGGGATCCTGCAACCTGCCGAGCGTGACCTTCTTGGTCTCCTCCTGACTCTTGCGGATGATGACGACGTCGACCTCCTTGCCGACCGCCGTGTCGGCGACCACGCGAGACAGATCCTTCGGGTCCTTGACGTCCTTGCCGTCAAACTTGACGACGACGTCGCCGGGCTCGATGCCGGCCGGCTTGGCCGGGCCCTTGTCGTCGACGCCGGCAACCAGCGCGCCGCGCGGCGGCTTGATGTTGAGGCTCTCGGCGATCTCGTCGGTAACGCTCTGGATGCGCACGCCCAGCCAGCCGCGGCGCAACTCGCCGAACTGGCGGAGCTGGTCGACCACACCCGCGACCGTCTTCGACGGTACGGCGAAGCCGATGCCGATCGAGCCGCCGGAGGGCGAGATGATCAATGTGTTGACGCCGATGACGTCGCCATCGAGGTTGAACAGCGGACCGCCGGAATTGCCGCGGTTGATGGAGGCGTCGGTCTGAATGTAGCTGTCGTACGGACCTGACGAGATGTCACGGTTCTTCGCCGAAACAATACCGGCCGTCACGGTGCCGCCGAGGCTGAAAGGATTGCCGATCGCGACGACCCAGTCGCCGAGGCGCAGCTTGTCGGAATCGCCGAACTTCACCGACACCAGCGGCTTCGGCGGCTTGAACTTCAGCACGGCGAGGTCGGTCTTCTTGTCGACGCCGACCAGGTCGGCCTTGATCTTGGTCCCGTCGTTGAGGATGACGTTGATCTCGTCGGCGTCCGCGATGACGTGGTTGTTGGTGACGACGACGCCTGACGTGTCGATGATGAAGCCGCTTCCGAGCGAGTTGGTCTTGCGCGGCGCCGGGCTATTCTCTCCGCCCTTGCTGCCGCCGCCGGGACCCTTGCGATTCTTGAAGAAGTCGTCGAAGAACTCCTCGAAGGGCGAGCCGGGCGGCAGTTGCGGCATGGCATTGCCGCCGCCGCCCTTGGCTTCGACGGTTTGCGAGGTCGAGATGTTGACGACCGCGTCGATCACCTTCTCGGCGACGTCGGCGATGCCGTCCG
Organism: Bradyrhizobium canariense; assembly: GCF_019402665.1. Classification (GTDB taxonomy): domain Bacteria; phylum Pseudomonadota; class Alphaproteobacteria; order Rhizobiales; family Xanthobacteraceae; genus Bradyrhizobium; species Bradyrhizobium canariense. The sequence continues at coordinate 171,523 of NZ_VSST01000044.1, read as the reverse complement.
GTCCGCGCGCAGAGGCCGGTGTGCCGAATGCGCTGAAAGCGCCAACGGCGAGCGCGGCCAGCCCTAAGCGCAAACGGGTCGGGGCAATGGTGGCAGCGGTCATTGTGATCTCCAGGAAGCAAGGATTCGGCGTCAAGACTGCGCTCGAACGGGGGGACGGCGCAAGCGCGGACCTTAACGGGCCTCAAGACCCGGACAATAAGGCGAAAACCGGTCCCTCGCCTTCACTTTGGCGTTGGTGCGACGGCTAAATTGGCCGTCGCATAACCCAGATCAGGACCAAGCCGGCCACGGCCGAACCAATGCCGACCGCTCGCAGGACATTGTCCGGTGTGGCCATCGCGCTTTTCATGGCCTTGCGCATCCAGGCCGGGCTTGCCGCGAACATCAAGCCTTCCAGCACGAACAGGATGCCCAAACCGATGAGGAAGTCGGTGAACGCAATGGACCTCATCGGATTGGAACCTCCCGCTGTGCTGTTCTTGTCTGGACGAGGGGCGGCCAGACCTGAGGCCCGACTTGCCGCCCTTGTCTCACTTACGGCTTCGCTGGCGTCGTGGTCGCCGTCTTGCCGGACGGGTTACCAAAGAACCGGAAGAAATCCGAGTCCGGGCGCAGCAGGAAGCGGGTGTCGTTCGCGCGCAGCCCGTTCTCATAGGCCGTCATCGAGCGGTAGAAGGAGAAGAAATCCGCATCCTTGCCGTAGGCTTCGGCGAACAGACGGTTGCGCTCGGCATCGCCGACGCCGCGCGTCTGCTCGGCCAGCGACCTTGCATCCGCCTCGATCACGGTCGCCTCGCGGTCGGCCTTGGAGCGGATCTCCTGTGCCTTCTGGCCGCCCTGCGCGCGGAACTCGGCGGCTTCGCGCTCGCGTTCCGTCTTCATGCGCTGATAGACCGCCTGGCTGTTCTGCTCGGGCAGATCGGCACGGCGGATCCGGACGTCGACGACCTGGATGCCGTAGCCGTCGGCCTCATGATCGAGCTGATCGCGGATGCGCTGCATCAGCTTCTCGCGGTCGTCCCGGACCACGTTGATGAAGGTCACCTCGCCGAGAACGCGGCGCAGCGCCGCGTTCAAGAGCGTGGTGAGCTGGATGTTGGCGGCCTGGATCGAGCCGATGCTCTGATAGAAGCGGAGCGCGTCCTTGATGCGGTAACGCGCAAAGGCGTCGACCACGAGCCGCTTCTGGTCGGACGCGATCGCTTCCTGCGACGGGTTCTCCAGATCGAGGATGCGCTTGTCGATGTTGATCACCGAATTCCACGGTGCCTTGAAGTGCAGGCCGGGATCGGTGACGACGTCGACGGGCTTGCCGAATTGCGGCACGATGGTCTGCTCGGTCTGCGCCACCGTGAACAGGGACATGTAGCCCACGATCACGACGAGCAGGAGGCCGAGCAGCGTGACAATGCCTGTGACCGGAGATCTCATCGGTTGCCTCCGGTCGTCTGCTGGCCGGTTGCAGGCGGCCGCTTGGCCGTCAATTCGCTGAGCGGCAGATAAGGCACGACGCCCTGGCCCGACTGGCCGCCGTCATAGATGAGCTTTTCCGAGCCGCCGAGCACGCGCTCCATCGTCTCCAGATAAATCCGTTCACGCGTCACGTCGGGCGCCTTCTTGTATTCCTCGTAAACCTTCAGGAAGCGCGAGCTCTGGCCCTTGGCCTCGGCGACCGTCTGCTCCCTGTAGCCTTCGGCGGCCTGCATGATCTGCGCCGCACGTCCGCGTGCCTGCGGCACGACCTGGTTGGCGTAGGTCTGCGCCTCGTTCTGCAGCTGCTCGAGGTTGGCGCGCGCCGCCTGGACGTCGCGGAAGGCGTCGATCACCTGCGCCGGCGGGTCGACCTTCTGCATCTGCACCTGGCTGATCTGAATGCCGGCGCCGTAGCTGTCCAGGGTCTTCTGGATCAGTTCCTGCACGCCCTGTTCGGTGACGTTGCGCGCGCCGGTCAGGATTGGCTGGATCTGCGAGCGGCCGATCACCTCGCGCATCGCGCTCTCGGCGACCGCCTTTACGGTGCCTTCGGGATTCTGGATGTTGAAGAGGAAATCGCCGACGCCGTTGGGCTTGATGCGCCAGAGCACGGTGAAGTCGACGTCGACGATGTTCTCGTCGCCGGTCAGCATCAGGCTCTCTTCCGGCACGTCACGAATGGAGCGGCCGCGCCGCGCCGGATCGTCGATCAGCGTCATGCCGATGGAAATGGTGGAAACGCGCAATGCCTTTGGCAGCAGCACGGTCTCGATCGGATACGGCAGGTGATAGTTCAGGCCGGGCTCCACGGTGCGGACATGCTTGCCGAAGCGCAGCACGACGCCGAGCTCTTCGGACTGCACCCGGAAGAAGCCCGATAGCAGCCAGAACGCGACGATGAGCAGCACGATCAGCGTGATGCCGATGCCGGAGAAATAGCCGCCCGGCATGATCTGCTGGAGGCGATCCTGGCCGCGCCGCAGAAGATCTTCCAGATCCGGCGGCCTTGGCCCGACCGGTTGCGGGCCGTTGCCCCATGGTCCCTTCGGACCCGAGCCCCATGGGCCACCGCCCTGATTCTTCCACGGCATTCGACGCTCTCCTCGGCAGGGTGAAATTGCCCCCGCCCGCTTTGTCCGGTCCGGCTTTATAGGGGACAGGCAGGTCCCTTACAACGCAGCCCTCGCCGCCCTCCGAGCTAAGCTTGGGGGCAGAAAAGTCAATGTTAACATTGGCAAATGCGGTTAATGGCCCGCCCGCCGACGATATGTCACATAGGAGTAGTCGGCGCTGTCGTGGGGTCCGGCAGGATGACGGATGCGCTCAACCTCATCCCACTCGGCCCTGTCGATGTCGAAATGCGTGTCGCCCTCGGGGCGGGCATGCACTTCGGTGATTTCGAGGCGATCGGCGCGATCGAGCCATTGCCGATAGATTTCGGCACCGCCAATCACGGCGATCTCGGTGACCGAACGCCGCAGGGCATCGCCGCGCGCGATGGCGTCTGCCTCGGCAGTCGATGTCGTGACGATGGCGCCGGTGGCGCGATAGTTCGCATCGCGCGTGACCACGATATTGGTGCGGCCCGGAAGCGGCCGGGGCAGGGATTCGAAGGTCCTGCGGCCCATGATCACGGGCTTGCCGATCGTGAGCGCCTTGAAGCGCGCCATGTCGGATTTCATTCGCCACGGCATCGCGTTGCGGGCGCCGATGACGCCGTTCTCCGCGATCGCGACGACGAAGACGATCTCCATCAGGTCGCGCTCCCGGCAAGCCGTGTCAGCGCCGGACCGGTGACGCGGCACAGCGTCCAGTCCTCCAGCATGATGGCACCGAGCGACTTGTAGAACGCGATCGACGGCGCGTTCCAGTCGAGCACCGCCCATTGCAGCCGCGACCAGCCGTTCTCGACGCATTCCCTGGCAAGGTGCACGAGCAGAGCCTTGCCGAGGCCCCTGCCCCGGTGTGACGGCCGCACATACAAATCTTCGAGATAGATGCCGTGGCGGCCGCTGAACGTCGAGAAATTCGCAAACCACACCGCGAAGCCGACCGGCTCGCCGTTCCACTCGGCGAAGGCGCAATGGACTTGCTGTCGCTCGCCGAACAGTGCGTCGGCGATGTCAGCCTCGGTCGCCTCGACCTCGTGCGAAAGCTTTTCGTACGCGGCGAGCTCGCGGATAAAAGCGAGAATAAGCCCGGCCTCGCCCGGGCGCGCGCGGCGGATATTGAGCGACATCGGCGTCAGACCGCGACCGCGGCCTTGATGTGCGGATGCGGGTCGTAGCCGACGAGCTCAAAGTCCTCGTAACAGAAGGAGAAGATATCCTTCACCTCGGGATTGATCCGCATCACCGGCAGCGCGCGCGGCGCGCGCGTGAGCTGGAGCTTCGCCTGCTCCAGATGGTTGGAATAGAGATGAGTGTCACCGAATGAGTGCACGAAGTCGCCGGCCTTCAGGCCCGTGACCTGCGCCACCATTAGGGTGAGCAGCGCATAGGAGGCGATGTTGAAGGGCACGCCGAGGAACACGTCGGCCGAGCGCTGATAGAGCTGGCACGACAGCTTGCCGTTGGCGACGTAGAACTGGAACAGGCAGTGGCACGGCGGCAGCGCCATCTTGTCGACCTCGGCCGGATTCCAGGCCGAGACGATCAGGCGGCGCGAGTCCGGATTGCGCTTGATCATGTCGATCACGTTCGCGATCTGATCGATGCTGCGTCCGTCCGGCGCGGGCCAGGAGCGCCACTGATGGCCGTAGACGGGGCCGAGATCGCCATTGGCGTCGGCCCACTCGTCCCAGATGGTGACACCGTTGTCGCGCAGATATTTGATGTTGGTATCGCCCTTCAGGAACCACAATAGCTCATGCACGATCGCCTTCAGCGGCAGGCGCTTGGTGGTCAGCATCGGAAAACCGGCAGACAGGTTGAAGCGCATCTGATGGCCGAACACCGACAGCGTGCCGGTGCCGGTCCGGTCGGTCTTTTCGGCGCCGTCTGAAAGAATCCGCTCGAGCAGGTCCTGATACTGGTGCATGTGCGTGAGCCTTTGGGGAGGCGGCGAATTTAGCGGCCGCCCCCGCGCTGCGACAGCGGCGATTCGCCATCGATACGCATTATACCCGGAAAAGTGAGCGTTCCCGGTGCAAACGACAAGGGGCGGAACTCAGCATTCCGCCCCTCGTCTATCAGATTGATCCTGCTGGCCAACTTGCCGGCTGGGTTCGAGGCACGACGCGCCGATGCAGGCGCGGCGCCCTTAGTTTTCGGATTCCGTGAATACCTCGTCGCGCTTGGCACGCAACGCGGGCAGCACCGTGAGCACCAGGAGGAAAGCGGCGATCGCGAGCAGCACGGCCGACAGCGGACGCGTCAGGAACACGCTCCAGTCGCCGCGCGAGATCAGCAGCGCGCGGCGCAGGTTCTCTTCCATCAGCGGTCCGAGCACCATGCCGAGCAGCAGCGGCGCCGGCTCGAAATCGTGCTTGATCAGCCAGTAGCCGACCAGACCGAACACGCCTGCGAGGATGACGTCGACCGGCGCGTTATTCACCGAGTAGATGCCGATCGCGCAGAAGATCACGATCGAGGGGAACATCAGCCGGTAGGGAACGCGCAACAGCCGCACCCAGATTCCAACCAGCGGCAGGTTGATGATGATCAGCATCAGATTGCCGATCCACATCGAGGCGATCATGCCCCAGACCAGCTCCGGCTGCTTCTGCATCACTTGCGGACCCGGTACGATGCCGTGGATGGTCATCGCGCCCACCATCAGCGCCATCACGGCGTTGGGCGGGATGCCGAGTGTCAGCAGCGGGATGAAGGAGGTCTGCGCCGCGGCATTGTTGGCGCTTTCCGGCGCCGCCACGCCCTCGATCGCACCGCGGCCGAACCGCGACGGGTTCTTGGCGATCTTCTTCTCGAGCGTGTAGGACGCAAAGGACGCGATGACGGCGCCGCCGCCCGGCAGGATGCCGAGGATCGAGCCGAGCACGGTGCCGCGCAGGATCGCAGGTGCCGAGTCGATCAGGTCCTTCCTGGTCGGCATCAGGCCGGTGATCTTCTGCTGCACGAGGTCGCGGTTCATCTCGGCGCCGGCGTCGAGGTTGCGGATGATCTCGGCGAAGCCAAACACGCCCATCGCCACCGTCGCAAAGCCGAGACCATCGGCAAGCTCCGGAATGTTGAACGCCATGCGCGAGGCGCCGGTCTCGATGTCAGAGCCGACCATCGACAGCATCAGGCCGAACACGATCATCGCGATCGCCTTCAGCACCGAGCCCTTGGCCAGCACCACCGCGAAGATCAGGCCCAGCACCATCAGCGAGAAATATTCGGCCGGGCCGAACGCCAGCGCGAGCTTGGTCAGCGGCGCACCGAGAACGGCAATGAGCACGGTCGCGACGCAGCCGGCGAAGAACGAGCCGATCGCCGCGATCGCCAGCGCCGGGCCGGCACGGCCTTGCTTTGCCATCTGATGGCCGTCGATGGCGGTGACGACCGACGTCGCCTCACCGGGAATATTGACCAGGATCGAGGTGGTCGAGCCGCCGTACTGGGCGCCGTAATAGATGCCGGCGAGCATGATCAGCGCGCCGACCGGCGGCAATCCGAACGTGATGGGCAGGAGCATCGCCACGGTTGCGACGGTGCCGATACCGGGCAGCACGCCGACCAGCGTGCCGACCAATGCGCCAATCAGGCACATGAGAATGTTGATCGAGATCGGCAGCGACAGACCGTAGAGCCACCAGGGTGACCACCAGGAGATCTGAAACACCACACCGAAACCGAGGCCCAGATTGTGGAAGAGATCGAACATCACACCCTCACTGAACCAGGAAGCGCGGGAACATCGGCATCGGCAGCCCGAGCACGTAGGGGAAAAGCAGCGCGCAGCCGAGCGTCAGGCAGGCGCCGACGATGATCGCTTCGAGCCAGCGCGTTTCATGCGTGCCCATCGCCGCGATCAGGAAGCTTGCGAATGCCGTAACCACCACCCCAAGCGGACGAATCGCCAGCGCGAAGAAGACGATCGAGATCATCACAAAGAGCGGCCCACGCCAGGCATAGTGCGCCATGCCCGGCCCGTCGGTCAGCAGTCCCGTCAGCGCGATGCCGGCGCCAAGTGCGACGAGCAGCCCGCCAAACATCCGCGGCGCCGTGCCGGCGCCGAAGGAGAAGCCGCGCATCCCCTGCAAATCGCTGGAGGCCCACAGTGCGAACAAGGCGAGCGCCATCAACACGATCCCGCCGACATAGTCCTGCGCCGACCTGATCGTCATGAAGAACGTGAGAATCGCCACCGCAAAGATCGGATAGGAATAGATCAGCGCCAGCAGCACATCGGATGACGCCTTCTTGGCGTCACCGCCGACCGCCCCGAGCAACGCGCCGGGCGCGCCCGCGAGCAGCGCCGTAGCGTGGCTGATCACCACGGCGGCCGGGCCACGTCCGGCGCCCCAGCCAAAGATCGTCCCGAACGACCAGATGAATTCGAAAATCTGCGGCGCTATGGCCAGCAGACAAAAGCTGATCACCACCGAGGTGTTTCGGTTGGCTGTCGCCGAGTGGCCCATCGTATCGGCCATGCATGTCTCCTCCGCGACCCGTAAGTCACGAGCACTGTTGTTCTAATCGGCTGGAAATCGATGCCCCCGCCCGGATCCCTGCCTAGCCATTTTCACTACACAATGCCAGCAAAACCCAACAAGCCCCCGACCAGCAAAATCCATAGTGGATTGATGCGCGAGACGGATGCGACCACTGCAACCGTCGCGGTCAGAAGCAGCGCAGCAAGCGTGCGATCGGTCGACTCGGCGAGGATCAGGGCGCTCGCCGCCATCAAGCCGATCGAGAGCGGAACCAGTGCAGCCTGGATCAGCCCGGGCCAGCGCGATTGGCTCGGCCGATTGAGGAGCCGGCTGACATAATAGGCAAGCAGCGCGGTGGGCAGGCACATGGCCAAGGTCGCCGCCAGGGCGCCGGGGATGCCGGCGACGGCATAGCCGATTAACGTGACGATAAGGACGTTCGGACCTGGTGAGAGCTGCGCGATCGCATAGGCGTCGGCGAACTGCTTGTCGGTCATCCAGTGATGCACCTCGACCGCGATGCGGTGCATCTCGGGCACGGCCGCCGCGGCACCCCCGACCGCGAACAGCGACATCAGACCGAAGGTCGAGATCAGCGCCCAGATCGGGTTCTCCGCGTTCATGCTGCTACCTTCCGCCGCATCAGGAAAATGGCGCCGACGCTGACGGGGATCGCGACCAAAAGCACGGCCTGGAGCGGCAGGCGAAGGACGCCGATGGCGAGGAACACGCCCAGCATCAGGATGAGCGCGACGGCGTCCAGCCGCTTGAGCAGCGGCGTCATCATCCGGAAGACCACCGCGATCAAGAGGCCGACGGCCGCACAGGAGATGCCCGCGAGGCTGCGGCGCAGCACGTCCACATCGCCGAACCGGGCGTAGATGATCGCGAGCACCGTCATGATCAGCGTGGGCGGGAGCAACAGCCCTGCAAAGGCGGCAATGCCGCCGGCGATTCCGCGCAGCCGCGCGCCGAACACCATCGACAGATTGACGATGTTGGGCCCGGGCAGGAAATGGCAGAGCGCGAACGTCTCGTTGAACTCGTCCGCCGTCATCCAGCGGTGCTGTTCGACGATGGCCTGCCGGGCGAATACCAAAACCCCGCCGAAACCTGCCAGCGACATCCGGGCGAAGGCGAGGAACAGCGCGAGCAAGCCCGGCGGAACGGCGCTGGTGGCCAGACCGTCCGGCTCTTGAACTGGTTGTTGGGCGGCCGGTGCGGAATCCTCGGACATGTCAGGAGCTTAGAACGCCGGCCGGCGCGCGGCCAAGCCTGGCGGGAACCTATCCATAGGGAACCTCGGAATGATCGCTCGAAACACCTGTTATTTGAAACGTTTGCCCCCTATATTGGGAGTGCCGGTTCGCCGGCTATGGAAATAAACGGTCGTCGCAATAAACCATTCGGACCCGGGGGCGGTACCCGGCGCCTCCACCAAAGCCCACCAGCGGGCTAGCCCTGAGGCGGGCTTTGGCGGGGGCGAAATAGGATCGACGAGGGCGTAAAGGGCGTTCTTTTTCCCGGTATTGTTCCGCCGTTATCGGGCTATGCAATAGTTGCCAACGACAACTTTGCTCCGGTTGCTCAGGCTGCGTAACGCAGTTTGAAAGACCATTCTGAAGTCCTAACGGGTTAAGCTCCGTTAGGCGGGGTTCGGAGGCACCTGGCAACAGAAGCCTCCACTTACCTCTTATTTCCTACCCCGCGGGGACTCCTGCTGACCCGTCAGGCGCGGTACTATTGCGGCTTGGCGAGTCGGGCCGGCAGGGCCCATCTCCTGGAATGCAACAGGACCACCATGGCGACCGATCATATCCGATACGATGTGCTGGCCCGCGACGCGCTGCGCGGCGTGTTGCGCAAGGTGCTGACCGACGCCGCGTCCCAGGGACTGCCCGGCGAGCACCATTTCTTCATCACCTTCGTGTCGAAGGCCGAGGGCGTGAAGCTGTCGTCGCGGCTGCTGGCGCAATATCCGGAAGAGATGACGATCATCCTGCAGCACCAGTTCTGGGATCTGACCGTGCTCGAGGACCGCTTCGAGGTCGGCCTGTCCTTTGGCGGCATTCCGGAGCGGCTGATCGTGCCGTTCAGCGCCATCAAGAGCTTCCTTGATCCGTCCGTGAAATTCGGCCTCCAGTTCGAGACTTCCGATGTCGCCGACGTCTCGGCCGAGACATTGCCGGCCGCTCCCGCCCCGTCCGCGGTCGCGGTGCCCCCTGCCACTGAACCTGCGGAAGGCACGGAAGAGCCGGCGGCCCCGAACCAGGGCGGCGCCGAAGTCGTGCGATTGGATCGTTTCCGCAAGAAATGATCTAGATCGGACTGGCGCCCGTCGCAGGCGGCCAAACTCCCTATATAGAGGCGCATGAAGAGGCCGCGCGGCATTTCGCGCGGCGGAATGGATGTGCTCATGGCCAAAACTTCCTCCTCGAAGACTTCCCTGTCGAAGACTTCCCGTTCGAAGACCGATCGCGCCTCGCGCCCGGCGACCCGAACCGAGACCGACAGCTTCGGCCCCATCGAGGTCCTCGCCGATCGCTATTGGGGGGCGCAGACCGAACGCTCGCGCCAGAATTTCCGGATCGGCACCGATCGCATGCCGATCTCGCTCGTGCATGCGCTCGGCATCGTCAAGCTCGCCGCGGCGCAGTCCAACCAGGAGCTCGGCCTGCTCGACCAGCGCCGCGCCAACGCCGTTATCCGCGCCGCGCGCGAGGTGATCGAGGGCAAGCTGGACGATCATTTTCCGCTGGTGGTGTGGCAGACCGGCTCGGGCACCCAGAGCAACATGAATCTCAACGAGGTCATCGCCAACCGCGCCAACGAGATGCTCGGCGGCGAGCTCGGCACCAAGAAGCCGGTGCATCCCAACGATCACGTCAACATGAGCCAGTCGTCGAACGACTCGTTCCCGACCGCGATGCATATCGCGGCGGCAAGCCGCATCACCGCCGATCTCGTCCCTGCCCTCGGCGAATTGCTGCGCGCGCTGCGCAAGAAGGAGAAGGAGTTCGCAAAGATCGTCAAGATCGGCCGCACCCACACCCAGGACGCGACGCCGCTGACGCTCGGCCAGGAATTTTCCGGCTATGCCGCGCAGGTCGAAAGCGGCATCGCCCGGCTCAAGGTCGCCGTGAAGGAGCTCTATCCGCTGGCGCAGGGCGGCACCGCCGTCGGCACCGGCCTCAATTCGAAGCCGCGCTTTGCAAAACTTTTCGCAAAGCACGTTGCCGGGATTACCAAGCTGCCCTTCACCAGCGCCGCCAACAAATTCGAGGCGCTGGCCTCGAACGACGCCTATGTGCTGGCGCACGGCGCCATCAATTCGGTCGCGACAGGCCTGTTCAAGATCGCCAACGACATCCGCCTGCTCGGATCGGGTCCGCGTTCGGGCCTCGGCGAACTGATGCTGCCGGAGAACGAGCCGGGCTCCTCGATCATGCCGGGCAAGGTCAATCCGACGCAGTGCGAGGCGATGACGATGGTGTGCTGCCAGGTGTTCGGCAATCACACCGCGATCACGGTCGCCGGCAGCCAGGGCCATTTCGAGCTCAACGTCTACAAGCCTGTGCTGGCCTACAACATGCTGCACTCGATCCGGCTGATGGCGGACGCCGCACGCTCCTTCACCGAGCATTGCGTCAGCGGCATCCGCGCCGACGAGAAGCGCATCAAGGAACTGATGCAGCGTTCGCTGATGCTGGTGACGGCGCTTGCCCCCAAGATCGGCTACGACAACGCGGCCAAGGTGGCCAAGACGGCACATGCCAACGGCACCACGCTGAAGGAAGAGGCGCTGCGGCTCGGCTTCGTCTCGGCGGAGGAGTTCGACCGCCTGGTGCGCCCCGAGAAGATGACCAGCCCGGGATAAATTCCGAATTCCGATAGCCATCCGTAATGATACGGAGCCCCAAGCTCCATTAAATGTAGGGCTTAAAGGACGGGATTTGATTACCGTCAATGTCGCGGCGGGATTGCGTGTTACGCAGCCCCTCCGTCCCCACGGGGCGGAATTCATCGTTTGATGGCCCAGGGGTCGATTGACGAGGACAAGCGAATGGCGATCAAGTCTCATTGGGCGCAGTGCGGCGCACAGTTTCTGAATGTTTCATCCTGCCCACGGAGGATCGGATGATGGAGACGCGACATGGCGAACGTCATCAACCTGAATCGTTTCCGGAAGCGCGCCGAGCGGGAAGCCACGGCGAAGCAGGCGGACGCCAACCGAACGAAGTTCGGCCGCACGAAGGCGGAGCGGTCGGCGGAGGAGACGCGCGCGGACCAGGCGAAGGCGCACCTGGACCAGCACCGGATCGATCGCGAGGAGCAGCCATGAAGTCGCCCGTCGTGAAACGGTCGATCGTCGTCGCCGGCCACAAGACCAGCGTCAGCCTGGAAGAGGCGTTCTGGAACGGCATGAAGGAGATCTCGGGCCTGCGCAACATGACGCTGTCCGAGCTGGTCGGCGAGATCGACGGCAACCGCCAGCAGGGCAATCTGTCCTCGGCGATCCGCCTGTTCGTGCTCGACTACTTCAAGAGCCGCGCCATGGCCGCCATCCAGGCGGAAAAAGTCCCGGCCCAGTAGCCGTCTTGGCGCCGAGCTTGGTGCCCGATCTTGGCGCCAATCGCCTCCGTCACGAAGCTGATACTTTAAAATCACTCTAAGGTGCAGTTTCAGCGACCGAGCGCGCTTGACCTCGATGCCCTGCGTTGAAAATACAGGGCATGACCGACATCCATGATACACGTCCGCAGATGCCGCTGGGCCTGGCCCAGCGCGGCTATACCGGCGTCATCCAGCACCTTTCCCCGAAGGACGCAGGTTCGGCGCTCTCGGACATCGAGCTCGAGAGCCGGCTGATCGAGCTCGGCTTCGTCGAGGGCGCCCGGGTCGAGGTCCTGCACGAGGGGCTGGTCGGGCGCGACCCGATCGCCGTGCGGGTCGACAGCATCACCATCGCGGTCCGCCGTCGCGAAGCCATGGCCATCATCGTCGCCTGAAGCGACCGGACCCTAATTCCATGGAATTGCCCCTACTTCATCTCGCCCTGGTCGGCACGCCAAACAGCGGCAAGACCTCGCTGTTCAATGCGCTGACCGGCAGCCGGCAGAAGGTCGCGAACTATCCCGGCGTCACCGTCGAACGCAAGGAAGGCTTCTTCGTCACGCCCATGGGACGCCAGGTCTCCGTGGTCGACCTGCCCGGCACCTATTCGCTGCGCGGCCGCAGCCCGGACGAGGAGATCACCCGCGACTTCGTGCTCGGCAAAGCCACCGGCGAGATCGTGCCCGACCTGGTGCTGTGCGTGGCCGACTCGACCAATCTCCGCCTGACCATCCGCCTGCTGCTGGAGCTCAAGCGCACCGGACGGCCGATGATCCTGGTGCTCAACATGTTCGACATCGCGACCCGCCGCGGCATCACTGTCGACGTCGAGCGGCTCGCCAAGGAGCTCGGCGTGCCCGTGGTCACCTCGATCGCGGTGCGCAAGGGCGGCACCGCCGACCTGCTGTCGCTGACCGACGAGATTTCGGCAAAGCTCGCGGCCGAGCCGGGAGAGAACAACTGGCGGGCGCTCAGCGTCGCCGATCTGCGCGCCACCCAGCGCGAAGCCGACCGCATCATCGCAGACTGCGTCAGCCTGCCCAGCCGGCCCGACACCTGGACCGCGCGGATCGACGCGATCGTGCTGCATCCCGTCGGCGGGCTGATCGTGCTCGCGGCGATCCTGTTCGTGATGTTCCAGGCGGTGTTCGCCTGGGCCCAGCCGCTGATGGAGCTGCTCAATTCCGGCTTCGACGCGCTCGGCGAGTTCGTGCATGCGACCCTGCCCGCCGGCCTGCTGCAGAGCTTCCTGCAGAACGGCGTGATATCGGGCGTCGGCAGCGTCATCGTGTTCCTGCCGCAGATCATCATCATCTTCCTGTTCATCCTGCTGCTGGAAGATTTCGGCTACATGGCGCGCGCCGCGTTCCTGATGGACCGCATCATGGGTGGCGCCGGCCTGCACGGCCGCGCCTTCATCCCGCTGCTGTCGAGCTTTGCCTGCGCCATCCCCGGCATCATGGCGACCCGCGTGATCGACAACAAGCGCGACCGGCTGACCACGATCCTGATCGCGCCGCTGATGACCTGCTCGGCGCGCATTCCGGTCTACACGCTGATCATCTCCGCCTTCATTCCGGCCAGAGACGTCTGGGGCTTCATCAACCTCCAGGGCCTCGTGATGTTCGGCCTCTACGCTGCCGGCATCACCAGCGCGCTTGCCGTCTCGTTCCTCATCAAATTCTTCATGCTGCGCGACTATGCGCCGGCGCCGTTCATGCTGGAGCTGCCGGACTACAAGATGCCGCGGCTGAAATCGATCGCGATCGGCGTCTACACGCGGGCCAAGATGTTCCTGCACCGTGCCGGCACCACGATCTTCTCGATGATGGTGCTGATCTGGTTCCTGGCCTCGTTCCCGCAGCCGCCCGCGGGCGCAACCGAACCGGCGATCGACTTCAGCCTGGCCGCGATCATCGGCAAAGCGCTCGAGCCGCTGCTCGCGCCGGTCGGCTTCAACTGGCAGATCGCGGTCGCGCTGATCCCGGGCATGGCGGCGCGCGAGGTCGCGGTCGCAGCACTCGGCACAGTCTATGCGATCGAAGGCGGCAAGGAAGCGGCCGAGCAGATCGGCCAGGTGCTGGCGACGAAATGGTCGCTTGCGACCGCGCTGTCGATGCTGGCCTGGTACATCTTCGCCCCGCAATGCGCATCCACGCTCGCCGTGATCCGGCGCGAGACCGGAAGCTGGACCTGGATGGCCGTGACCTTCTTCTACATGCTGGTGCTGGCCTATGCCGCGAGCCTTCTGACCTACAATGTCGCGGTCGCGTTCGGGGCGGGATAGCCCCTCCCGAAAATAAAAAGCGCGAAAACAACCCCATGCACAGTAGACGGATGCTGTGAGATCAATGGGTTACGCGTGTGTGAAAATCGTCGGACCGTAGCCGGATAGAGCCCGTACAATCCGCGCGACCGGCTGTTCGCCGGTTGCGCCGTCGGGCAAAACAGGCGCATGATGGCATTGTCGGAGAATTGGCGCGACGTTCCGTGGCGGCAAGATGGGCCGGCATAGTGCGCAGCGGCAAGGAAGTCCGCCGTTGCAGCTACCGTCCGCTCCGCCGAGAGCTGACCGCGGGTCGCCCCTCGGGGGCCGCCCACCCCTGAACACTCACATCCGCCAGCGCGTCGAATATAGCCGCTGTCCGTTCCAGGCGGGCGATCGTACGTGCGCCTTCGACGGCAGCGACCAACGCGGAAGCGGTCGAAGAAGCGCGCGCGGAAGTGAAACCGCACCCCCTGAAATGCTCCACAACGATCTCGGTTGAATCAGCAAATCCGCGCGCGACTCGCTTGGTCAGATCAGCGTCGAGTGCAGGAAGCTCGTTCGCCAGATTTTGCATGAGACATCCATACTGGAAATCAGAGGCGACCATTTCGGCCGCGAACGCGCCGAAAATCTGACGAACGAAACTCAGGGCATCACCGGTCGTATTCGCCGAGATAGCCCGCAACACAGCAATTCTACTCGCAACGTAGCGATCGATTGCTTCTTCTGCGAGCTGTGCCTTACCGCGCGGAAAATGAAAATAGAACGATCCTTTGGGCGAGCCGCTTTCTTCGATGATCTGGTTCAATCCCGTCGCAGTGTAGCCTTGGATGCGAAACAGTCGCTCGGCAGTGGCAATCGCGCGAGCGCGGGCGTCAGTCTTACGGGGCATCCTTCAACGTAACACGCCTGGCTTGACACCGCTATGGTGATCGCCATACTATGGCGATCACCATAGTAAATGTGTCCGTTGTACCACCGCTCTCAAATCGACCTCCAGAAGTTGCATGCGAGGGCACGACACTCTCCCGGATTGCTGCGCAGGAAATACTCATGAGTTCGAGCCACTTCAGTTTCGGCAACTGCTCCAGCGAACGGGATCACTGAGATGGCCTCTAGATCCTGCGTGATGATGCTTTTAGGAGCTGCCATGTTCACTGCGATGTCCACTCGCGTCGTTTCCGGAGAGACGTCAAGCGATGCCATCTGGCACAATAAAATCCCTGCCGCTTCGAGTGAGCCTGCCGCTGATATCGATAAGGATCCGAACCTTCTGCACAGATATGCGGAGAATGCGGGAACGAGGATCCACTACGTCACCATGGGATCCAATCAAAAACCGCTGATGGTGTTCGTGCACGGATTTCCCGACTTCTGGTATTCCTGGCGAAATCAGCTCCAGGCATTTTCAGCAAATCATCAGGTGGTCGCACTTGATCTGCGCGGGTACGATTTGAGCGATCGGCCAGACGGCGTCGAGAACTATAAGTTTCCGGTTCTCCTTGATGACATCCGCGCCGTGATCAATGCAGAGGCAAATGGTCGCAAGGCCATCCTGATCGGGCACGACTGGGGCGCCGCTTTGTCGTGGCTGTTCACCGGGCAAAATCCGGATCTGATCGAAAGACTTGTCGTCCTCAGCGTTCCTCATCCCGGCGCCATCACGAGGGAATTGCTCCCTTGGAACCACCCTATCGCGCAGGCCAAGGCCAGCGCTTACGCTACCCGGTTCTTCGCTAAAGGCAAAGGCGACAATTTGACGGCGCAGGAATTGGCATACTGGGTCGTCAACCCACAGGTGAAGAGTCGATACGTCGAGGCTTTCGCGAAATCTTCCATCTCGTCCATGATGAATTATTACAAAGCCAACTACGCGTTTTCTCAGCTTGTGCTCAATCTTTTCGATCCAACCATGAAGAAACTCACCGGTGCCGTGATCAAATGCCCGGTCTTGCACGTGCACGGAATCGAGGAGAGCCACGCTTTGCTAAGCACGATCGATCTGGAAAAGTCATGGATTGAAAATCCCGACAATCTCACGGTCAAAATCGTGCCTGGCGTTGGCCACTTCATTCAGCATGAAGTGCCGGATTACCTCAATCAGACGATTGCCTCCTGGTTGAAAGACTCAGGAAGCTGAGCCCGGTCTTGCGAGGCTAAGCGCCGAGGGGCTTCGTGAAGATCACCTGGCCGGCGTCGTCGCATTGCATCCCGATGCGAGCATCCGGCTCAGCGTACTCTCTCGGTGCGTTCGCTCGGTGTACTGGAGCCCGAACTGACGCCTTCTTCGTCCGAATCGCTCTCCGGTTCCTGAATCAGCACCGCCGGTTCGTCGTAACCCTTGCGGCTGCTGTAGAACACCAGCGCCATCAAGCCGATGCCCACGACCAGCGAAAACACGACACCGAGCACCAGTGCGACATAACCCGATGCTGGCACCTCCGTCGTCGTGCTGAACCAGCCGAGATAGCCGAGCGCGCCGGCACCGACGAGGAAGGCGCATAACACCGCTATGACCAGCCATCTGGCGATCTTGCCGTCTCCGGGAGCGGGTGATTCCGGTTGCCCGTCTGTGCTGTTCATGGATCTCTCCCCATGGCGATGCGTCGCGCGGCCATCCCGTCACGCTAGGGTGCGGTGACCTTGGTCGCGATCGCGTGCAGGGCCGCCGTCATGGCGACAATTGCAGCCTTGGCCGGCTCGCCGATGCCGTGACGCCCGGCGATATACGCCGGATCGTTGTAGGACAACCAGGTCGCGCCTTGCTCGTCCTGCCAGACCAGCGCCTTCAGCGGCAGATCGATGCCGCTGGTCTGCGACTGCTGCATCAATGGCGTACCACCCCTGGCGTTCCCGAAGATGATGAGATTGGTCGGGCGCAACGGCAGGCCGGCAGCGGCGGCGCCCGCGGCGTGATCGACATGGGCGAATATTGTGAGGCCCTTGGCCGTCACTTCCGCTTCCAGCCGCTTCATCGTCTCTTCAGGCCCGAAACTGCTCCTGATCGTGATGAGTCCGTCGACGGCCATTGCTTGGGTCTCCCATAAACATGTCGCAGCAACCAGGACGAGGATCTTGAGCAGCGCCGAAACCCTCATGATCACACGCTCATTTCTTGCGGAATAGTTTTGCCGGATCGAATTGCGGATCCGGAATGAAGCCGTCGCGGTTGGGCATCTTGATCTTCGGCAAGCTGTCCTTGTCGACCTTGCCGTCGGGAGGAACGATGCCGTTCAGACTCAGGATGTAGGCGGTGACGGCATAGGTGTCGTCGGTGCTGAGCGAACCCGGTGTGGGATATGGCATCGCGCGGTGAATGTAGTCGTACAAGGTCGTCGCATAAGGCCAGAAGCTGCCGACGGTCTTGACAGGCGCGCTGGAGGCGAGTGTGCCCTGCCCACCGGCCAGACGATCCTTGATCCCGCCCTGGCCATTGTCGCCATGACAGGCCGCGCAATTGTCGGCGAAGACCTGCTTACCTTGCGCAACCGTGCCGCTGCCCACAGGCAGACCCTTGCCATCGGGTGCGACGTCGATGTCCCATAGCTTGATCTCCTCCGGAGTCGCGGGACGGCCGAAATCGAATGCAAATGCGGGCGCCGCGAGCAGGCCGAGCGTGAGAGCCGCTGCGACAAGCCGATTGTTATGCGAGGACATTGCGGACCCTCCCGGCCTCGTCGATGCTCCAGGTCTGCTGCGCATTGTAGTGGAACAGCGCATTGCTCCCCGTCGCGGCGATGAAGGATTGCCGGTCCGGCTGAACGTTGCCTTGCTCATCGGTCGAGCGACTCACGATCCTTGTCGGCTTGCCGTCCCAGACCCAGTCCATCTGGAATCGAATCTGCGCCTTCGACAGCACCGGCTGATTCAGCTGCGCCTGTTTCCAGATTTTCGCGCCGTCGGTCGATATCTCGACCTTGGCGATCTTGCCATGGCCGCTCCAGGCGAGACCGGAGATTATGTTGTAGCCGGGCTGGATCTGCATCGTGCCCGAGGGCTGCGTGATGACGGAGTTGGTTTCCATCCTCAGCTGAAACTGGCGGGCCGTGCCGTTGGCCAGCAGCTGCGTGTAGCGCGCCGTTTCCCAGCGGGTCATCCAGGGCTCAGTGCCGAACTTGAGACGGCGCAGCCATTTGATGTTGAGATTGCCCTCGAAGCCCGGCATCACCAGCCGCATTGGAAATCCATGCGCGGGGCGCAGTGGTTCGCCGTTCTGACCGTAGGCGACAAAGGCCTCGTTCACGATTTCGTCGGTCAGCGGAATGCTGCGGTCGACGCCCGCGCCATCGCCTCCCTCGGCGAGCATCCAGTTCGAGTTCTTCTCCTTGCCCGAGAGACCAATCAGGAACTTCAGCGGAACGCCGGTCCACTCATTGGTGCTGACGAGGCCGTGCGTGTTCTGCACCGTCAGATCAGGGTCCGCCTTCTTCCAGTTTTCCCATCCGTTTCCAGTGCATTCGATGAAGACCACGCGCGTAACCGACGGCATCCGCTTGAGATCGTCGACGCTGAACACCAGCGGCTTCCGAACCAGGCCATGGATGAGCAGACGGTGCTGCGCGGGATCGATGTCCGGCACCCCGGAATGGCTGCGCTCGTAATGCAGATCGGTTGGCGTGATGTTGCCCACCAGCTTCTGATGCGGCGTCTTGGAATTGATGGCATCACTGGGGTCGACGTTGCGCTTGCCAGGTCCTGCCTCGGGAATGCGATCGATCTTGACGAAGCGCGATCGTTCGCTGTGCGCACCGAGATCGGCGCCGGGCCCGCGATCAGGGATTTCGGCCAGCGTTTGCGCCACCGCCGCTTCGGTCGCAACCGCCCCCAGAACGCCCGCCGACAGGCCTCCCACAAAACCACGACGCGAGACGCTCGCGGGCCGTGGCGGTGATTCGATTTGCGTTTTGGACGTCATGCAATCTCCGTCGACCTTCGTGCTGATTTGGAAATTCCACCGCTTTTCCATGGGAACATTGACCGAATGCCGCCGAAATTGCCCGTTAGGATGTGTTAGAAATCATGATGGGTGGCGAAGGCGCGTCATCCTGCCCTGCTCCGAAAGCGGCTATCCGGGTCCATGGATCATTTCAGCACCGAGAACCTGACTGCCGAGAGGCTTCGTGAGGATCACCTCGCGGACCTCGTCGCATTGCATCTCGATGCCGAGGTGTCCCGATATCTCGGCGGCGTGCGCCCGGCGGAAAGGACCAAGACCTATCTCGACGCCAATATGGCCCATTGGGACCAGCATGGCTTCGGGCTATGGGTGCTGCGAACGAAAGACGGGGCATTCGCCGGGCGAGCGGGCATCCGGCACATCCTGGTGGACGATATCGACGAGATCGAGATTGCCTATGCGTTCAAGCGCGAATTCTGGGGCCGTGGACTTGCAAGCGAGACCGCGTCCGCACTGACGGATATCGGACTGTTACACCACCAGCTGCCGTCCCTCATCGGCCTGGTCTACGTCGGCAATGGCGCATCGCGCCGCGTTCTGGAGAAGGCCAACTATCTCTTCGAGCGAAGCACATTCCGTCACGGCGAAGACGTCGTGATCTACCGTATTCGGCGGTGAGAGACGCAAGTTCGTAGGATGGGTAGAGCGAAGCGAACCCATCACGCATCAACACGCCCGGAGGCAAGATGGGTTTCGCAAGGGCTCTACCCATCCTACAGCTGCGCCGCTGTCGGCGCATTGGCGTGCCATTGAAGGAGCGGCGGTGGTACCCTGCTCTCCGTCATTGCGAGCCACCGGGTCCGCGCGAAGCGCGGCCCGATGACAGGCTCCGCGAAGCAATCCAGACCGCCTCCGCGGGAAGATTCTGGATTGCTTCGCTGCGCTCGCAATGACGGTGTGGAAACAGCCGCGTAACGCGGATGGAGCGGACGCCTCAGGTGCCCTACCTGAAATAGCCCAGCACGAGATCGACATCCGCGCTGCCGGCCACCGTGCCGTTCAGCTCGGCGTCGATGACGCGGCGGCAAGCTTCGATCGCGGCGTGGTCACCGAGGTCGTTGGCGGCTTCCAGCACGAGCCAGGCGGCATCGACCGAGGCCTGGTCCGCTGCTCCCCCGCCGATCTCGCCGGCTGCGGCCTTGTTGAGGTTCTTGTTTGGATTCTTGCGAACGGCGGTGCCGAATTGAGGCAACATTGCAAATACTCCCTGCCAATTCCCGGATGATGCTCGGTGTACCTGTTCGTTGTACCGCTCAGTGCACCTGGAGCTCGGGCTGACGACCCGTGACAGGATCGGTGCCGGTCTTGCGCGACTGGTAGAATTTCAAGACGCTGCGCGAGGTCTCGATCTTGAGCTTGCCGAAATCGCGCTCGTTGTCGTGGAGCTCGCGCGCCGTGATCAGATGATCCTTGGCGCCGAGGAACAGCAGCGACATCGTGGTGTCCCAGGAAAAATCGAGCGCCTTGCACAGCACCAGGATCATCTCGCGATTGCGGTCCATCATCGCACGCTCGATCACGTCGACAGGCAGCGACGACAGCAGCGACAGCCCGATCTGCACCTCGTCGAAGCGGTGCTGGCGCGCATAGTTCGAGATCGAGTCCTGGTTGAGGTTGCCCTGCCGGTACTGCGTCGTCACCACGCGCTTGGCGACGAAATAGCTGCGCGAGGACGGGCCGAACTTGGATTGCAGGTCGCCGGTGACGTCGCTCACCGAGTTTTGGATCTGCGCCATCATTTCCGGGCGCTCGTGCTCGAGCCGGCGGCGGACGTCCTCCGACGCCTTCGAGATCAGCTGCTGGAAGATGTGACGCGGCACGTCCTTGCGCAGGCCAAGCTGCTCGGCAAGAATCGAGTCGCCCTCGGCGCGGCGAACCATGTGGAGCAGGCCCGAGCCGGAGAAGCGCGCGCCCTCGTTCCGGGCAACCGACGTCACGACCTCCTGGTCGCCGCGCTTGACCAGCACGTCGGTGACGGCCTCGCCGATCGACTTGCGCTGGGCGATCGCGAGCAGATGCGACTGGCTCTTGGTCATGGCGCTCTCGATCAGCAGCTTCTCGTCGATACGATTGGAGTCGCGCAGCACGGGGCCTGCGACCTCGATCTCGTCGGCGGTCGCGAGTTGCGCAATGACATTTAGCGGAGCGTGATCGCAGGCTGCCATGACCTCAGAGAGCTGCACCCGCGCAGCAACCTCGATCTCGTCGGCGAGCCGGCCGATGACCTCGCCGAACGTGCTGATCTCGTCGTCGCTATAGCGGCCGGTGATCAGAATGTCGGTCGCGTGCCACAACGCCTTGTTCCGGCTTTCGTCGGTGCCGCGTGCGATCGCGTCGTCCAGATCCTGCAGAAGTGTTGTCGCGCCGTTCATCCCGATGACCCCAGTTCTTGGCTAGCCATCCTGCTTGTGCCGGCAGGACGCCGAGTTCCTCTGGGAACAGAGACTAGGGAACAAACGCGAGAATCCGGTAAAGTCGGCGGATCAGTTTTGCCGAGCAAAATTCGTTAAAAAGCGAGGGAATAGGTTTACCGGTGTAGCTGCAGCCATCCTTCGAGACGCCCGCCTACGGCGGGCCCTCAGGATGAGGAATGAGTATGCGGCAGCATTTCAACGGAGACCGATTCAGCTAAGCCTCATCCTGAGGAGACCGCGAAGCGGTCGTCTCGAAGGACGAGGCGCTCGCTCAGGCGCCGCCGAGACGTCATTTGCAATAGCCCCTGCCCGCAAGCGGGAGAGGTTAAGAAGGCGAGCGGCCCGACCTCCAAACGAATCACGGATTTGACGGCGTCAGCACCAGCGGCGGCTTTGGCTTGGGCTTTGCGGGGGGCGGGCCCGGGGCCGGCCTCACGTCGATCGGCGGGGGCAACGGCGCGATCTGTTGGCTTGCAAGCGGCTGGCTTGTGAGTGGAGGGCTTGTCAGTGGCGGGCTTGGCGCCGCGGGAGCGGCGTGCGGCGGCTTCGGTGTCGGCGCAACCCTGATATCCGCCTTGGGCTTCGGCGGCGGCGCGCGGCGCGGATCGCGGCCGGGCATCGGCACATCCTGCAGCGACGGCTCCGGCACGGGATCCGGCGACACCAGCGTCGGCAGCGCGGCGGTCGCCGGCGGCGGCTCGCCGCGCTCGATGGCGTCCAGCCGGCGCGTCTCGCGATCGATCGTGCGTACCGCGAGCCACGAGGACAGCGGCCCGACATCGACGGTGCGATTGAGCCTGTCGGGGGGACCGGCCGCGAACAGCTGGATTTCCGGCGGTGCGCCGGAGAGCCCGGTCATGATCGGCGTCAGGCTGGCGCGTATGTCGGCCTGGTCGGCGGGGATGTCGTAGCCGCCGGAGACGATGGCACGCGCGTTCTTGGCCTCCAGCGACGTTGCGCCGACGCGCAGGCGCCCGTCGCGGATCGTGAACGGGATCTGCGCCGAGGCCACTGCAATCGGACCCGCCGACAGCGCGGGCTCGACCAGTTGCCGCAGCCGGTTGTCGTCGGCAATTTGGCCGCCGTCGCTGGCGCGGATGGCGATCTCGAAGGCGCGCGGATTGAGGCCGGAGATTTCAGCCGATTCGAGCGTCACCGTGCCGTTGCCGGCGAGCGCGCCGGTGAGCGCCGCAACGCTGCGGCCCTGGCTGGTCAGCGCCATCTGCGCCGAGGCGCGTCCCTTCGGCAGCGCAAGGTCGCGATAGCGCAGCGCCGCCGCGTCGACATTGCCGAGTTCGATGCGCGCGTTGAGCGTCAGACCATTGGCACCATTGCGCGCATCGAGGCTCGCCGACATCTCGCCGCCGCCGACGCCGCCCTTCATTGCGTCGAGCGCGAGCGACTGACCGTCGCTCCGGACCGTGCCGCCGAAGGGGCGCAGCTCGATGCCGCCGGGCAACGTGCCGTGCAACGCCTGGAAGGCGACGCGGCCGCGCCAGCCGCCGAGAAGCCCGGCATTCAACGGCGCATTGGCATCGTGTCCGGCCGCGCCGATGGCCATCGCGAGCGCGGGCACGAGGTCGAGCGTATCGAGGCCGACTTCGCCGTCGACGGTCTTCTCCTGATCGAGCGTCACCGCCAGATGACCGCGCAAATGCGAGCCGGCCAGTGTGCTGTCGAGATCGTTGAAGGTCAGGCGGTTGCCGGCGAGGCCGACACGCGAGGACAGATTGACGCTCTGCACCGATTTATCGGCCAGGCTGGTCCCGAACAGCGGGGCCAGATTGGCGTTGCGCACGCGCAAATTCACGCTGCCTTTCGGCTCCGACAATTCGACGTTGCCTTGTGCGTCCGCGTCCAGCCCGCCGCCGCTAAGCTTTGCATTCAATTGCAGCTGATGGTGCCACGCGCCGCTCAGATGGCCTTCGAACTGCGAAGCGCCCTCGCCTGCGGCCAACACGCGATCGAGCCCGAGCAGCGCCAGCAATGCACTGGCCTGCGGTGTCGAGACTTTCGAATCCAGCGTGAAGTCGCTGTTGCGCAGGCGCTCGATGTCGATCCCGTTGACGGCAGCCACCGGCGTCTGCGCGGCCAGCGTCGCGGTGGCCTTGAGCTGCGGCGCGTCGAGCTCGATCACCGCGCGCGCGTCGTTGCGATCGGCGTGCTCGGCGTTCTTGTCGAGGCTGAGATCGAGCTTGAGGCGGGTCGTGCCTGGCAGCGACGGCATGGCGTCGAAGCGCGCGCGCACCGACGGCGCAATCGGCTCGAGCAGCGCGGTGAGATCGCGCAGCGAATTGGCGGAGGATTTCAGCGCGAGCTTGCCAATGGCCTTGGCGCGGTCGAAGCTGCCGCTCGCTTCCGTGGTCACGCCACTGGCCTGTCCGAACCGCAACTGCTCCAGCGAGAGCGATGCCGGGCCGTAACCGAGTTTCGCGGTGAACGGCCGCAGCTCCTGCCCGGCCGAGATCGCGCGGCCGATATCGAGCGAAAGCTTCGCCTCCTCCGGCCATTCGCCCTGCGGCCCCGAAAGCGCGCGCACGAAACTCGCGGCGGCATCGAGGTCGAGGCGGTCAGCCCTAAGCTCCGCATCGATCCGCGAGCCCTTGCTCGCGCCGGTCTGGACGAAAGCAATGCGGCCTTCGATCGCGCCGCCCTCGATCTCGGCCTTCAGCCTGTCGATGGCGAAATGGTTGGCGGCAATGGTCACGTCACCGGCAAGGCGCATCGGCCGGGTGCTGCGGCGGTTGACCTCGCTGCGGCCCTGAAGCCAGGCCACCAGCGTATCGGGATCGGAGGAATCGACGCTGAGACGGCCGCTGAAACTGTCGGCGCCGGGCGTGGCGCCGTTGAGCGAGAGCTGCGTCTGGCCCGGGGCGCGCAGCTCGAGCCGCTGGAAGGTCCAGGATCGTCCGTCGGTCGCAAGCTCGGCCGTGATGTTCTGGAGCGGCCGGCCGCCGAGCATGATCTGGTCGGAGTTGAACTCGATCTGTGCCGGGATCGGCGCCTGCGGGATTGCGGCGAGGCCTGCGCGGAGCGCCGGAAGGATGCGCTGCGGCTCGGCATCGTTCTTGGCCGTCAGCTTGTCGGCATCGACCTGGCGCGCCGACAGCACCGCGCGCAGCAGCGGCGAAGCGCCGAACCTGATATCGCCGACGCCGCCGAGCTTCGGCGCGGAGTCTTCGGGCCCGAAGCTGGCATCGACCTGCTCGAACTTGGCGCCGGCCGGATCGGCCTTGAGTTTCGTCGTGAGCTTCCAGGGCATCGGCCCCGCATCGCCCGGCTTCTTCGGCGCGGGCACCGCGAGTGTCAGCGCGCCTTCGAATTTCGGCAGGCGATTGTCGAAGGCAAGCACGCCTTCGAGATCGGCGAGAATCGCGCGCTCGCCGGGATCGATGTTGAGGTGGAGGCGGGTGGCATTGCCGTCGGCGCTCGGGCCGGAGGAGACGCGGAACGGATAGCGCACCCCAGCGGCGGTGAAACTGCCGTCGCCCCGGACCGAGCCGGCCAGCGAACGCACGTCGCCGGAGAAGGCGATGTCGTTGAGCTCCAGCGTCGAACGGCTGGCGGCATCATGCAGGGCAATGCGGCCGGTGAGGTTCAGCCGCTCGATCGCCAGCGAAGCCAGATTGAAGCTGCCGCTTGCGGTGGACGGCAAATCGACCCGCCCGCGCGCGTCGAGGCCGAGATCGACCGCCATGCCATTGACCGAAAGCTCGGTGGCGCGCCATTCGCCGCGCATCAGCGAGCTCAGGCTGAACTCGACGTCGAGCTTGTCGGCGCGCAGGCGACCGAGATCGTTGTTGCCGCCGAAGGTGACCCCACGCAGCCGCAGCGTCGGCGCCGGCAACAGCCGCGCGTCGAGCTCGCCCGCCACCCGCACCGGCACGCCGATGATCCTGCCGGCCTCTGCTTCGAACTGCGGCCTGAACTGGTTCCAGTCGACGAAGTAAGGCCCGATCAGAGCGGCCAGCAGCGCTAAGATAAAGGCAATCGCCAATCCGAGCAGCGTCGTCTGCACGGGTCTCCCCTCGGCCAAACCGGATGCGGGCCTTGCCTGAGCCGCAGGGCCTCAGACGTACCGGAACAGCCCCTTATATAGGGGGAAGTGTGGCGAAGTCACAGCGACTGTTGCGCGCGGAGGTTAACGCGGGTGTGAGACCCTCATGGTGAGGAGGCGCGAAGCGCCGTCTCGAACCATAGAGGCCCCGCTCTCGCCCGCGGCCATCCTTGGAGACGCCCGCTTTGCGGGCTCCTCAGGATGAGGGCCAATGCTCGCAGAATCAGTGCTGGCGGCCATCACCAGCTCGCAGGCAGCCGCTTCAGGCCGCGTAGTACGAAGGTCGGCCGCCATTCCGGGTTTTCGAGGTCGTCGATGCGCAGGTCGGGCAGCCGCCGCAACAGCGTGGCGATGGCGATCTCGGCCTCGAGGCGGGCCAATTGGGCTCCCAGGCAGAAATGGATGCCACCGCCGAACGACAGCGGCCTCACGTTCTGGCGGGTGACGTCGAGTCGGTCGGGCCGGTCAGGATAGACCGCCGGGTCGCGGTTGGCCGAGCCAAGCAGGCAGAGCACGGTCTCGCCCTTCGGGATCTTCGCGCCGCCGACATCGTCGATGTCCTCCAGCGCGACCCGCCCGGTCATCTGCACCGAGGAATCGTAGCGCAAGAATTCCTCGATCGCGCCCACCATCAGCTCAGGCTGCGCCTTCAAAAGCGCGAGCTGGTCCGGATTGCGATGCAGCGCCAGCAGGCCGTTGCCGATCAGATTGACCGTGGTCTCGTGGCCGGCGCCGAACAACAGGATGATGTTGGCGGTCAGTTCCTCGTTGGTGAGCTTGTTGCCGTCTTCCTCGGCTTGCACCAGCTGGGTGATGAGATCGTCGCCGGGACTTTTGCGACGCAGCTCGAACAGCTGCTGGAAATACATCTGCGCCATCATGTTGCCGGCGTTGCCCTTGGCAATCTCCTCCGGCGAAAGCGGCACGGGGTCGAGCAGCCGTCCGCCGTCGCGTGAGCTGTTATAGAAAGTCTCGCGATGGTCCTCGGGGATGCCGAGCATGTCGCAGATGATGGTGACCGGCAGGCGGAAGGCGAAATCCTCGATCAGGTCCATGTGGCCGCGTTCGATCACGGCATCGATGGTCTGGTCGACGATCTGCTGGATGCGCGGCCGCATGTCCTCGACGCGGCGGGCGGTGAAGGCCTTCACGACGAGGCCGCGCAGGCGGGTGTGGTCGGGCGGATCGGCCTGCAGCATCCAGTGGCTCATGCTGCGGAAGACCGGCTCCTCCATGATCTTCTCGCTATAGCGGCGCTTGGAACGCTCGACGAAATCCTTGCCGAAGCGCTTGTCGCGCATCACGAGGCTGACATCGGCATGGCGGCTGGTGACGAACTGGCCGAACGGCGTCACGTGAATCGGGTAGATCGCGCGGAGCCGGTCATAATGCGGATAGGGATCGCGGATGAAGTCCGGCGACAGCGGATTGAACAGCGGACCGCCGGCGCCTTGCACGTGCTCGTTCATGGTGACCTCATATCGGTTGCCGCATGAATCGAATACGCCAGGCAGCCCCTGTTGCGCAGCGTAACCATCCCTGAATTATCAACCCGATACATTGTTGTATCGAGTTGCATTCTGCCCTAACCTGCTCCGATGTCAAGGGTGAGAACCAGGCCGACCAGGGACGACACGCGCGACAGGCTGTTCGAGGCGGCCGCTCGCGTGTTCGAGGAGGATGGCATCGGCGGCGCCAGCATCGAGGCGATCGCAGCGGCGGCCGGATTCAGCCGCGGTGCGTTCTATTCCAACTTCAAGAGCAAGGACGAGCTGATCATCGCCATGATCGAGGACCATGTCGCGCAGTCGATCCGGCGCAACATGGACATCCTCGCGCAGCACGACAATCTCGACGACTTCATCGCAGCGCTGAAGGCGATGGATCGCACAAGGCAGGACCCGCTCGGCCGCTCGCCGCTGCTGCACATGGAGATGATCCTGTTCGTCGCGCGCGCCGAGAAGCGCCGGCCGGAGCTTGCAAAACGCCTGCGCGCCCGGCGCAAGCTGGTCGCCGACATCGTCGAGGCCACACTGAAGAGCAACGCAAAGGACGACACGCTCAATCCGCCATGGATGGCCTCCGTCGTGCTGGCGCTGGAAGACGGCTTTCGTCTGCATCGCCTGATCGATCCGGAGACGACGCCGGCCGACAGCTTTCTGCGCGCGATCACTGATCTGCGGCGCAGGACGGGATTGTCGTCGAAGTAGCGTTTGTTTTCTTCAGATCGTCGCGCTGTTCCCGCTCGACATCGGCGCGCCGCGCCGCTGGAACCTCGTCGCAGTTCTCGCGCGCATTTTCCACATCGTCATACCGATCCAAGGAACGTTTCTGCAGCTTGCCACTTTATCCCGGGCCTGTTTTGGCAATTTGATCATTGGAGGAGACAGCGATGAGGATTCTGAAATTGTCTGCGGCCGCAGCCGCGCTGCTGGCCGGTACCGCGCTCGCCGTGGCGCAGTCGAGCTCGACGGTCGGCACTGGCGGCTCGTCAGCCGGCGGCGGCACCAGCAACTCGACGATCGGTACGGGCGGTTCATCGGCAGGTTCGGGCAGCGGCTCAGGCTCGGCCTCGACGCTTGGCACCGGCGGCTCGTCCGCCGGCGGCGGCACCAGCAGCTCGTCCATCGGCACCGGCGGCTCTGCCGCGGGCTCCGGCAGCGGCTCAGGCTCGGCCTCGACGCTCGGCACCGGCGGTTCGTCGGCTGGTGGCGGCAAGAGTTCGTCCAGCGTCGGCACGGGCGGCTCTGCGGCAGGCTCCGGCTCCAACTCCGCATCGACGCTCGGCACCGGCGGCTCGTCGGCCGGCGGCGGCAAGAGCGGCTCGACCGTGGGAGCCGCCGGCTCCTCCGCGGGACATGCCAGCGACATGGGCATGGAAAAGGGCAAAGGCCACCACAAGGACGAGATGAAGAAGGACAAGGACTGACATCCCGGCCGGCGGAGCGGCAGCAATGCCGCTCCTTCGTCCTTCCTGAGGAGGACTGGCATGAACAGATCAATCGTTGCGATCGCAGTTTTGACTTTGATGAGCAGCGCCGCTGTGGGGGAAACCATGCAGAAAACCGGCAAGACCGCATCCGGCGAGACCTGCCGGGTCACGGTGGAAAAACATCCCGACGGCAGCATCACTGCGCTGGGGTCATCGGGTTCGGGCACAACCGGCTCGAGCTCATCGAGCGGCTCGCTGTCGAGCTCGAGCTCGGCCGGCGGATCGTCGGTGCACGTCCAGGCCGGTGGCGGCAACGTGTCGAGTTCGTCCTCGACGGCCGGCGGCCCGGGTTCGACCAGTGCGAGCACCGTCACAGTCAACGGCTGCACCATCTCGACATCGTCGCCATAGCAAAAGGATTTCACAGATGAGAATGTTGATCGCGACTTCGTCGGTCGCACTCCTGCTCGCCGCCGCCTCGCCGTTGTCGGCGCAAACCAGCATGACCGGCGGCAGCGGCGGCTCGGCTGCAGCCGGCGGCACCTCGGCCAGCACACTCGGCACCGGCGGCACGTCGACGTCGGGCTCCGGACAGACCGGCTCGTCGATTGCAGCCGGCGGCAGCGCCGCGTCTGCCAACGGCAAGGCGCAGTCCGGCACCACCATGAACAAGGGCAACGGTCCGGTGCTCAATTCCAATGCGCGCGCGCAGGCGCACGAGGGTGGTACGTTCAGCCGCTCCCACACCCGCACGAAAGTGAAGGCGGGCGAGGAGGTCGGGTCCACCACCAAAACCATGTCGCACGTGCCGGGCTCCAAACCGACCATGTCGACGACATCGACCAATTTGCGCTGAACCATCCTCACGAGACTGCTGCCCGCGATTTGCTGGCAGTTTTTTCTTTGTGAGCAGATTTTTTTTGTAAGCAGGTTTTTCTTTGTGAACGATCAACCGCCGCTCAGCGTGTGGCTGACGCGGGTCACGACTGCATCCCACTGCCGCTTCTCGGCGGCCGGGTAGTTGATCAGCACGCAAT
Source organism: Bradyrhizobium canariense (assembly GCF_019402665.1). Classification (GTDB taxonomy): domain Bacteria; phylum Pseudomonadota; class Alphaproteobacteria; order Rhizobiales; family Xanthobacteraceae; genus Bradyrhizobium; species Bradyrhizobium canariense. Next base: position 142,168 of record NZ_VSST01000044.1, on the reverse strand, counting down.
GCACGTAGCGGCGGCCAAAATTGCAGCGGTCGTACCAGATCTTGCCGCCCCGGGTGCTGGAGACCACGAAGAAGCGCGGCGTGATGCGCTTGTAGGTGATGCCGGACGGCGGATTCTTCCGCGCCAGGAAAGCCGCCGGTGAACTGCCTTCGTTCGGAACGGCCTGCACCGTCAAATCCGCCCGGCCGTCGCTGGTCCGGTACTGCATGCCATAGCCGTCGGGCCGACCGGCTTGCTCGGTGAAGATGGACGAAGGGATGTCGACACTGGTCCCGGTCTCGGGAATGCGATAGCCGCTCCAACTCTCCGCACCGGCAGCAGCCGGCGAGGCAGAGAGCATCACAAGGATGGCGGCGATCTTCTTCATCGTATGGCCCAGTTTGCGCTCGACGGCCGACAACGTGGAGAAACGCCGGACGTTCCTATCCGCGACGTGAACGCGCGTTGCGCCCCGAGTCGCTCGACCAGACCTCGCAAGCCGGATGATGGCGTCGAGTGCACCCGCTAGCGAGCGCGTTTGCCCTTGTCCGTGGGCAACGGGCAGTTCGTACAAACGCTGTCGTCGCACATGCGACAGATCGTGAAGCGATCCATCTCGGACGTATCCTGCCGAGCCAACAACTCGTGGAGCAGCGTTTCGAGTCGTTTCGTTTCAGCCGGCGACAGCACATCCAGAAGCGACGCGACGGCCGAAATTCGCGACGTCATCAACTCGTTGCGGGTTGAGGCGCCCTTCGCTGTCAGGTGCAGAGCAATCTCGCGGCCGTCCTGTCCGGGCCGACGTTCGACCAGCCGATCCGACACCAGACGGTCCACCAGCCGGACCGTTCCTGAATGCGACAGGCCAAGGATCCGCCGCAGCTTGTCGTTGGTCATGCCCTGGCCATAGCCGATGACGACCAGTGCGGCAGGCGTCTCGCCGCCGCGGCCTATGACCTCGCGCGCACCCTGCTCGATCCGATCCATGACGGCGAGCGAAAGCGCCCCCAGCAAATTTGCGATTCCATTTTCCATGAGCCGGACAATATGTGCGGAGCGCACAAAAAACAACTTGACGAATATGTGCGCTCCGCACATATTTTGCCCGCGGGGCACGATGACATGGAGAATGACGATGAATATCGGGAGCGCGCCACGACAAGCGGATGCCCAAGCGAATACCAGAGGCATTGAACCCGCCTTGAAATACGTGCAGGCCAACGGCGTGCGCTTCGCCTATCTCGAACAGGGCGACGGCCCTCTTGTCATGTTCCTGCACGGCTTTCCCGACAATGCCTGGTCGTATCGAAAGCAGCTGCAGGTCTTCGCGGATGCAGGCTATCGTGCGGTCGCGCCGTTCCTGCGCGGCTATGCGCCGACAGAGATTCCGGCGGACGGCATTTTCGATCCCATCGCACTGGGCAAGGATCTAGAAGCCCTCATCGCGGCGCTGAGCGACGACGGACAGGCACGCGTCGTCGGCATGGATTGGGGCGGCACCTCGACCTTTCAGGCGCTGGCCACGGCGCCATCGGCGTTCAAGGCCGCCGTGGTCATGAACACCGCACATCCGATTACAATTTCGAGCATCAGAAGGGATCCGGAGCTCGTTCGAGCGGTATTCCATGTCTATTTCTTCCAGCTGCCCGGCGCCGAATCGGCGGTCAATACCGCGGGGCTCCCCTTCGTCGACTATCTCTGGAAGCTGTGGTCACCGACGTTCAACAATGCCGAGCACATCCGCTCCATCAAGGAGACGCTCAGCTCGCCCGGCACCATGGCCGCGGCGCTTAAATATTATGGAGGCCTGACCGATGCGGGGCTCGCGCGCCGGCTGCCGATCAATGACATGCACACGCCGACGCTGACGATCTACGGCAGCAACGATCCGACAGCAAGGTACTCGGTCAAGGAGGAGCCGCTGTTCAAGGGGCCGCACCAGCGGATTGTCCTGCCCGATGTCGGGCACTTCCCGCACCTCGAGCGTGAGGAAGAAGTCACCGGCCTGATCATGGACTGGTTCAAGACGCACGCGCCTGACTGAACGCAGAGGCCGTGGCCCACAACATCCTTCGAGTTCTCTAATCCGGAGTGCGCGCAATGGACGCCAAGACCCAACAGCAATACGCCGAGACCTTTCATGCCCTTCACAGGAAGGGCGATCCGCTCGTCCTGTTCAACGCCTGGGACGCCGCCACCGCCAAAGCCATCGCGAAGACCTCTCCGGCCATCGCAACCAGCAGCGGAGCGGTCGCCTCCGCACTTGGATACGCCGACGGAGAAAATGTCCCGCTCGACATTGTGACCGGCCTGGTGTCGCGGATGACCGCGGCCGTCTCTGTTCCAGTCTCAATCGATCTGGAGGCTGGATATGGCGACACCCCGGAGGCCGCGGCCAGATCGGCGACCGAGATTTTGAAAGCCGGCGCCGTCGGCATCAATATCGAGGACGGGCTCTCGCGGGGACAGCGGCAGCTGGTCAATCCCGAACGCCATGCCGCCAAGATCAAGGCCGTGCGGGATGCCGCGAAAGATCTGGGAGTTCAGCTTTTCATCAATGCGAGGACAGACCCGTTCCTGCTGAAATTCGGATCGGCGGAGGAATGCCTGAACGAAGCGGCACGGCGGGCGAAGGTCTATGCCGCGGCCGGCGCCGACGGAATTTTCGTCCCCGGCCTCACCGACCTCGCTCTCATTGAAAGGTTCGTTCAGCTCACGCCTCTGCCGGTCAACATCATGGTGACACAAGGCGTTCCCGCAATCCGGGATCTGGCTCGCGTCGGCGTTCGGCGGGTGAGTCTTGGGCCCTGGCCGATGATGGCAGCGATGCGGATGATCGGACAGGCCGCGGCCGCGGTCGCCGCGACCAAGCAATACGGCACGTTCCTGCAACCGGATGCCTGAGCCCGGACATCACCCGTTCGAAGCAATGTTCTGCGCCGACCGCTTCACGCTTTTCCAATCCATCGGATGGACATCGAGAACGGTCAGCGCAGTTCCTATGCACTACTGTCCATGGCCGCAATCAAGGATGCAATCTCGATGGTCGCGAAATTGCAGAAGCTGTCGGAGACCGCGTAGGGGAAGATGATCTTGTCGCGGTGGCGCATCGCGCCGCAGGTGTAGACGACGTTCGGAACATATCCTTCGCGTTCGGAAGGGTCCGGGCGCAATAGCGGCTCGCGCAGGCGGCCGAGCACCTTCGAAGGGTCGCTCTTGTCCAGCAGCGCGGCCCCGATCGAATATTTCCGCACAGGGCCGACACCGTGCGTCAGCAGCAGCCATCCCTCATCGAGCTCGATCGGAGATCCGCAATTGCCGATCTGCACGAACTCCCAGGGGTATCGCGGCTTCAGGATCGGCTGCCCGCCATCCCACGTATGGAGATCGTCGGAAAAGATCAGATAGAGGTTCTCGTTATCCTGGCGCGCGATCATCGCATATCTGCCCCCGATCTTGCGCGGGAATAACGCCATGCCCTTGTTGCGCGCGGCATTGCCCTTCAGGGTCGATAGCCGGAACGATACAAAGTCGGACGTCTCGATCAGCTCCGACCGGATCGCCCGTCCACTATAGGCGGTGTAGGTCGCGTAGTAGATCGTCTTGCCCGCGTTGCTGAAATGCACAAAGCGCGCATCCTCGATCCCGTTCGACTGCGCTTCGGTGACTGGAAAAATCACCCGCTCGCTAAGATCCTGCCCAGCCGCGAATGTAACATCAATCCCGTCGCCGCCGGCGCCCGATGTCAGCCTGACGAGATCGGGGCTGGATGCAAGACGCGCCGTCGGGTCGATCGTCACAGTCCCGTCTTCCGCAATAAGTCCCGAGCGAAATGTCAGCGAAGACACATGACCCTCGCCGACGGCACGAAGACTCAGGATGAAGCGGAGGCTGCCTTCCGGCGTTCCGGATTGATCGGGATGTGGCACGATACTCGGATTGAACAATGCCGAGGCCTCGAACGAATATTCGTTAAGAAAATAGGCGCCCGCGAGTTGGCGCTGCACCTGCGTGAATACAGCATGGTCGGCCAGCGCCTCTTCCATTTCCGCGGCGCGTGCCTCGAAAATCTGCAACAGGTTGCGGTGACGGCCGAGGAAATTCTCCAGAACGTCGGCCAATTGCCGGTCAGCCGTCTCGGGATCGAGCGCGAGGACCCGTTCGACGATATGGTTGGCGCGGGTCTTGTCTGTCGGATTGAGGTCGCGCGGCTCGGTTGCCGGCTTGAAAGGCCGAACGATGACACGGGTCGGATCAGGCCGCAGCTGAAGGGCTTGGCGTTTGAGGAAGGGAGATTGCGACAAGACGGCCTCGATGGGTTGAAGGAGGAAATTGTAACCGGCTCCGTCAGGCGACGAGAGGAGCAGGCTTGGCCCGGCTTTCGCTCAGGCGGGCAATTTGCCGAATCTCGGAAAGCCCAAGCAAATACGACACCACGGATTCCCCTCCGCGATTCTCATTGGGACGATCGGGGTGCAGGCCATCCCGGCAGCTTCCGGTTTCCAGATCGACCAGCGAGGCCGATAGATCGTTGCTGCCCAGAAACCACGCAAAGACCCGCGCGGCTTCGGCTTTCCACTCGACATCGTGATCGGCCCGCCATGCGGCAAGGCATGCCGCGATGGTCGCCGCGGCCTCCAGCGGCTGCTGGTCGAAGGCTTGCGAGGGTTGGCGTCGCTCACCAAATCCCGCCGTGCCGATCGGGCGGAATTGGCCCTTCGCCGAAGTTTGCCTCTTCACAAGCCAGCGCAGCGACTCCAGCCCGATATTGACATAGCGCGATGTCTTACTCGCCAGGCCCGTCATGATCAGCGCCTGGGGCAAGCGCGCGTTATCGTAGGCCAACCCATCCTCGAACCAGACCCAATCGCCTGTTGCCACGGTGTCGAAGATCAAGATCAACCGATCGGCAAGCACGGCACGCAAACGGGTCGCCTGGACATCGTTCGGGACAGCCGAGCAGTATGCATCAAGGCCCAGCAATACGAACGCCCACGCACGGGGCGAACGAAACTCTTCCGCTGTTGCCATCGCTTCAGAAAACAGCGCCGCGGCCCATGAGCGCCGCGACGTGCTGGCATCGGTCAACGCGCACACGCCCAAGGCCCAGAGCGTGCGTCCGTGACTATCCTCCGACCCCTGGTCCTCCAACCAGCAGCGGTTGAAGCCCATGAAATTGCGAAATCGTCGTGTATCCGGATTCCAGGCGTGCTGGACGAAGGCGGCAAATCGCGCCGTCAGGGCTTCCGGCAGCCGCTCTTCGCCCGGATTGTTGAGTGCACAGGCCACGAGCAGCGCCCGGGCGTTGTCGTCGACGCAATAGCCGTGGGCACGATCCGGCACGCTATGAACGGCATGCTGAAACAGTCCCGTGTCGTCACACATCGACAGGAAATGACCGAGCTGCATTTCCGGCGGGGCGCGGCTGTCGCGCAGCAGCGTACCAGTATCCGTGCGCGCAATGGTCTTGAGCCGATGCCGTCGGCCGGCGTTCTCGAAGACCGACATATAGCGTTCGGCGGTTCTTTCCCACGTCATCGCGCGGCTGCTCGAATAGGCGCGCTTGCGCATTGCCTGCCGAAGCACATCGTTGGTCAGCAACTTGGCGATTTCAATGCCGAGCGCTGCCGCATCGCCAAACGGAACCAGGATGCCGCGGCCATCGGCCAATAGTTCACGGGCATGCCAATACGGGGTGGACACCACGGCTTTACCGAGGCCGAAACTATAGGCCAGCGTGCCCGAGGTCATCTGGGCCTCACTGAGGTACGGCGTCACGTAGACGTCGGACATCGAGATGAAATCGAGCAGCGTTTTCTTGTCGACGAACTGATCGAGGAACACGACGTGATCCTCGACGCCAGCCTGGCGCGCGTGCGCCATCAGGGACTCACGATAGGCTTCGCCACGATCGCGCACGAGGTTGGGATGCGTCGCACCGAGGACGACGTAAACGGCGTCGGGTCGGGTCTTCAGAATCGAAGGCATCGCATCGATCATGACTTCGATACCCTTGTTCGGCGACAGCAATCCGAAGGTCAGGATGACCGACTTGTTGCTGAATCCGAGCGCAGCCTTGGCCGCGTCGGGTTCGACGAACGCAAATTCCGGGATACCGTGTGGGATGATTTCGATCTTCTCGTCAGCCACGTGGTAGACGGAACGCAACAACTCCCGACCCTTCTCCGCCATCACGACGACCTTGGACGAGCATTCGACGATGCGCGCGATGACGTCACGCTGAGCCTCCGTCGGCTCGGACAAGATCGTATGCAAGGTTGTCACGATCGGTATGGTCAGGCGCGACAGGAGCGCCATGATCTGGCCTCCGGCCTCGCCGCCGAAAATGCCGAACTCGTGTTGCAGCGAAACGGCCTCGAAGCCGCCGCTGTTCAGATAAGTGGCCGCACGGACATAATCATCTTGCCTGTCGTCGTTGATCTCCAGGCCCACGGTGGGAGGATAATCGTAGACCTGGCCGTGATCGGTCATCGCGACGATGACGGTCTCCAGATCACTCCGGGACGCCGCAATGGCGCTCTGCAAGTCGGTGGTGAAGGTCGCAATGCCGCAGCGGCGGGGAAGCGAATTGCCGATGAATGCGATACGATTTACGGCAGCCAATTTGGCGTCTCCGATTGTTTGAGCGCGGCGGTCTCGAAGGGAGACGCGACCAGGGTGCTGGGAAAGGCGTGCGGTGCGCGACTGGCGCTCGCGGCGCTGCGCTCTATCAACGCAGCGAGGTTTATCTTCGGGCCGGGATAGGCCAGTAGCGCTTTCAACCCGTTCGCACCGACCTCGATTTCCGCATGGTCGGCTTCCAGGAAGATCGCCTCCCCCGGCGCCAGCCTCGTCGAGCCGAGTTGGGCCTGGCCTTCTATCGCCAGCAGCCAGGTCTCTTTCGGTGCGTCGAGCATCCAAACGGAGCCCGGAGCAAGGTCAATTTGCTCCAGCGCAAAATATGAATTGACCGTGAGGACCGTTCGCGCGCCGCTCAGACGTTCGGACGGCAATTGGATCTGGCGCGGGCCTGCTGTCGCCACCGCGACGGCATTGTCGATGTGCAGTTGGCGCTGTCGTCCATAGTCGAACAGCCGGAACGTGGCGTCGCTTTGCTGCTGGATTTCGACGAGCACGATGCCGGCGCCGATCGCATGTACGGTTCCGGCAGGAATGAAAATGGCGTCGCCTGGATGAACCGGCTGCCAATCCACGATATCGGCGATCGAGCCGTCAGCGATTGCCGCTCGCAACTCTGCGGCGGAGCGCGGATGGTTCAGTCCCACCGCGACCCTAGCACCGGGGATCGCGGAGACGATGTACCAGGCTTCGGTCTTGCCGTTGGCAAGCCCGATCGAGCGCGCGAACGCATCATCCGGGTGAACTTGAATCGATAGCGGCTCGGAGGTGAAGAGCATTTTGAGCAGCAACGCCGTCTCCGGCCCAGCAAGGCCCGGACGCTCGAACCACAATTCCCCGATCGGGCCGTCGCTCGTCGACGCCAGGCTCCAGGGCCGCAGATCGAGACTGCCCCAGGGCTTCGGCTTGGTTCGCACGATAGCATGTTCGATCGTCAAGCGGGCCCCCAAAGGCTGTGCGATCAATCGTTGACTGTTCGTGCCGGGCGCGGGCCGGTCCAGGGCGGAAGCGCATCCCATTCGGCCCTTCGCATGCGGCGCTCTTCATCGCCGACCTTCACGAAGACAAACGGAGCGTCGTCCTGCCCGGTCTTCGATCCCGTGAATGTGGCCGGAAGCCCGTTCGAATTTCGGATCGTTGCTGTGTTTGCCACGTAGCCTCCTGACGACCTGCGTGCGAGATCGCTGCTGCAGATCAATTGAAAATGGATTCCGCTGCATGAAGGCCGACGCAGCGACCCGCAGCGGCACCGGAGATACCAATCAGTCCAGGAGATTTGTATTTTGGGATATCGGACATCCGACCGCCTTCGTGGTTGAGGCGGGAGCGCAATGCTCTCAGTCACCGATAACTGCCAAGGGCGGGCGGCGATATCGAGCATATAGGAACGCTGTCGCCCAATAGCGAGACGAGAGCATCAATCAGATCGGCTTTATTAGCTGTATCTTTGTGTTGGCATTGCTCTATGGTCACACGGCCTGACGTCTGAGTTGACAGGGCTCATCGCTCGATTTCAATACTGGCCGGCTGATCCCCCTCTCAGAAGGGTTTTCGGCAATCGGATGTCGCATGGTTTCAACGGACCGTTTCCGGCAAGAGATTCGATCCCGGCTCGAATTGGCGAATGCGCAAGGCCTTAAGAACGTGACCATCGAGTGTGGCGAGCTTTACCGGTCCATGAGCCCGCTGCCCACGTTCAATCGATGGATGATCTTCTGCTGCAATGCTATGCGCGCGGAAATGGCCTTGACCGATCATTTGATTTTCGACGACAGGAACGAAAGCTTGCTGACCGTTCACTATGCATTGCCGCGTCAATGCCGACCAAAGCCAAACCAGGCACGATCGAAGTAACGCGTTTCGTTGATTTCGATGGCTAGCCCGTCGTTGCTGCCGTGGCGGCTCCGAGAGTAGACGCCCTACGCCGACCGCTTCACCGCAGTCGCGCCGGCCGGTGCAATGTCGAGACGAGCCAACATCGCCTGCGCCTGCTCGGCGCAGTGCTCGATCAGCCAGCGCTCGAAGGCAACAGGCGCGAGCGCGGGTGCGTAAAGAAAACCCTGCACGACGTCGCAGCCAAGTTCGGCCAGCACCTTGCGCTGCGCCTCGGTCTCGACCCCTTCGCCGACGACGGTCATGCCGAGGCCCTGCCCGACGCGCACCACGGCGGTGGCGATCGCGAGCGCGCCGGCGTCACGCTCGATGTCGCGCATGAAGCTGCGGTCGATCTTGAGCTCGCGGATCGGCAGATGGGCGAGCCGGCTGAGGCTGGAATAGCCGGTGCCGAAATCGTCCACGGAAAGCCCGACGCCGAGCTCCCGGATCGCATTCATCGTCTCGAGCGCGGCGACGCTGTCCTGCATGAACGCGCCCTCGGTGATCTCGAGCATCAGCGCATCCGCCGGCAGATCGTATTCGGCGAGGATGTCCTTGAGCCGCGCGGCCAGCGTGACGCTGCGGAAATTGATCGGCGACAGGTTCACCGACACGGATGGAATGCCGAGCCCGGCGCGGCGCCAACTCGCCATCTGCCGGCAGGCCTCGCGCACCGACCACAGGCCGATCTGCTCGATCAGGCCGCACTCTTCGGCGAGCGGGATGAATTTTGCCGGCGAGACGTCGCCGAGCTCGGCATCGTGCCAGCGCGCCAGCGCCTCGACGCCATGGATCGCGCCGTCGCAGCTGCGGATCTGCGGCTGATACCTGAGGGTCAGCGCCCCCTCGGCGATGGCGCGGCGCAGCGCCGCAATCAAGGCCAGCCGCTGCTCGGTGAGCCCGTTCATCTCGGCGCTGAACAGGCGATGGGTCGAACGTCCCGCCTGCTTGGCCATGTACATGGCCGCGTCCGCCTGTTGCATCAGGGTGTCGATGTCGGTCGCATGATCGGGATAGAGGCTGACGCCGATGCTCGCCGACATCTGCAGCTGCCTGGAGCCGAGCCGCAGCGGCGCCGCTAGCGCTTCGGTAATTCCGGCCGCGACGCGCTCGGCACCCTCGGCGTTGCGCCGCGGCGGCAGGATGACGAACTCGTCGCCGCCGAGCCGCCCCAGCATGTCCTCGGGTCCGATCTGCTCGCGCAGGCGCTGCGCCAGCTGGATCAGGAGCTCGTCGCCGGCGGCATGACCGAGCGTGTCGTTGACGTCCTTGAAATGATCGACGTCGAGGAAGGCCAGCGCGACGTGGCTGCCGGTCGGGCAGGCATCGATGGCGGTGGTGATCAGGCGTCGCAATTGTGCGCGGTTCGGCAGACCAGTGAGGATGTCGTGATAGGCGAGCCGCGCGATCTCGGCGCGCGCTTCCTTGCGCTCGATCGCGAAGGCGCCGAGATTGACGCAGGCATCGACGATGCGGCGGTGCCAATTGCTCGGCGCGCGCGGCTCCCGGTAGTAGAAAGCGAAGGTGGCGATGACCCGTCCGTCCTTGGCCTTGACCGGCGTCGACCAGCATGCGCGCAGGCCAATCGCGAGCGGCATCGCCTTGTAGGGCTGCCAGCGCGGGTCGGTCTCCAGATCGGTCGCCAGCACCGGCTCGCCGTAGAAGGCCGCGGTTCCGCACGAGCCGACATTGGGACCAATGGCAATGCCCTCCAGTGCGCGGGAATAGTCCTCGGGCAGGCTTGGGCCGCCGAGCGGATGGATCAGGCCCGCGGCATCGACGTGAAGCAGCGAACAGACGACGTCGGGCGCGATCTGCTCGACACGGCGGCACAGCCGGTCTGCAATCTCGCCGATCGGAACCTCATCAGCGAGCGCGCCCATGATGAGCTGCTGGAGCGAGTGCAGCTGCTTGGTCTCCGTGATGTCCTCGAGCAGCGCGAAGATGTGCTTGACCTGGCCCTTCCTGTCGCGGAAGGCATCGATGCGGGCACAGACCCAGATCTCCTCGCCATCCTTGTCATAGGCGAGCATCTCGACCTCGCCGCGGTGGCCGCCATCCATCAGGCGCTTGACGAGCTTCGCAACGGCCTTGCGATCGGTGTGGCGGCCGGCGATCAGGCCCCGGGCACGGCGGCCTTCGGCTTCCTCGCTGGTGTAGCCGAACAGCGTCGTGAAGGCGGAATTGACGTAGACGATGTTCTGGTCGGTGTCGGTGATGAGCACCGCGCGGTTGGTCTGGTCGGAGACGGCGTGGAGAAGCCCGATCCTGACGCGGCGCTCGGCATCCGCGGTAACGTCACGCGCGAACACGATGCGATGGGTCACGCCGCCACTTGCAATGGATGAAAGCGAGATGGCCGCCCGGATGCGGCTGCCGTCGTGTCGCACCAGGCTGATCTCGTCACGGAATTCCGCACACGGTTCGGCCTGGAGGCATTTGAGGCTGAGAAGTCCGGCGTCGCGGCCGAGCACCTCAGCCCGTGCGAGTTTCCAGATCCGCTCTGCACCGGCATTGAAATGCGTGATGCGATACGCGCTGTCGACGATGACGATGCCCTCTTCGGCGCGTTCGAGCGCGGCCAACAGCACTTCCGGAGTTTCTGTCATGGGACAATCGGAGGCAGACATCGTTGGACCCGGAGGCATCGGGAAGATATGGCAACCGAGGCTAGCGCCGCGATGGTGTCCAAGACGTTTTTGCAGTCCCGTCGCAACGCGACATGCTTAACATTCCGCAAAAGACGCGAAGGTAATCCGGTGCGTACGGAACCTATTCGGCGCCGGTCCCAGCCTGAAGCTTGCCGGCGACGGCGCGCACCTTGCGCGGCGCGGCTTGCCAGATCGAGAGCGCCGACAATCCGCTCACAATGATGGCAACGCCAAAGGCGAGCGTGTAGTCGCCGACCCGATCGTAAAGCAAGCCGGTGACCCAGGGACCGGCGGCGCCGCCGGCCAATGCTGCCAGCATGATGGTGCCGAAGATGCTGCCTTGGTGCTTGCCCTGAAAAATCTCGAACACCACTGCGCCCATGATCGAGGTCAGGCCGTAGCCGAGCGCGCCTTGCGTGAACACCATGAGATAGACCAGCCACAATGACGGTTGGAATTTCAGAGCCATCAGCGCTGCGAAAGAGATCGCAAAACCCGCGCAGCTGATTGCCCATACCCATTCCCGCCCGATCCGGTCGGAGACATGGCCGAGCAGGATCTGGCCGGGAATGCCGAGCAGGCTGACGATGCCGAGCGCCCACACCGCGACACCCGGGCTGAAGCCGATGTCGAGCAGGAATTTGGTCTGGTGCACCTGCACCGCGTACCAGATGTACAGGCCGCAGAAATAGCCGAGCGCGATCCACCAGAACCGCGCCGTGGCGACCGCTTTCCGGAGTGTCCATTCGGTCCGGGCCCAGACGGGATCGACGATGTTGGAGACGGGTTTTGCGGCGCCTGCGGCCGGCGCGGCATCGCCGTCAGGCCGCAGGCCGATATCCTCGGGGCGCCTGTGCAGGAACAGATTGATCGGCGCCAGCACGATCAGAATCATCAGGCCCATCGCCGTGCAGGCCGTGCGCCAGCCGGTCTGTTCGATCAAGTGCTGCACCCAGGGCAGCAGCGTCACCGAGCCGATGCCGACCCCGGCGAAGGCAATGCCGATGGCGAGGCCGCGTGTGCGGATGAACCAGTTCGGCAGGAACAGCGACTGGCCGGAATAGCCGAGACACACCGAGCCGGCGCCAACCATGACGCCGATGGTGACGTAGAGATGCCATGGCTGGCTGGTGAGCGGCGCGAGCAGCAGCCCGCCACCCATCAGAACCACGCCGAGCTCCATCACCGCGCGCGGGCCGGCGCGGTCCATCAGCCGGCCGATCAGCGGGCTGACCATGCCCGACACCACGAAGCCGAAGGAAAAGGCGCCCGCGGTGACGCCGCGCTCCCAGCCGAACTCGGAGATGATGGGAGGAAAGAACAGCGAGAAGGCGGTGCGCGCGTTGACGCCGATGGCCATGGTGACGAAAGTCACCGCGACCACGACCCAGCCGTAGAAGAACGGAAGCCGCATTGTGTGTTTCATCCCTGGACGGTCCTTCCGACCATCCGGGACTGCCCGGGTCAAGCGCTTTTCGCGCATGCCCGTTGAGTAAGGTGATCGCGCTGGAAGAAGTACTGGCAAGCACCTCGCCTGCGGCCATCCTTCGAGACGCCCGCTTCGCGGGCTCCTCAGGATGAGGACAGAGTGTTTGGCGACAATTCAACAGGCCCCGATGCCACCTAGCCTCATCCTGAGGAGACCGCGAAGCGGTCGTCTCGAAGGACGAGGCGGGCGCTCAGGCGGCGTCGAGTTGGGATGGTTTGACGGGCACGTCGAACATGATCCGTTCGATCGGGTGCGGGCGGCCGAACAGATAGCCTTGCGCGAAATTGACGCCGAGCGCCTTCAGCCGCTCGTACTCCTCGCGGGTCTCGACGCCTTCGGCGGTGACCGACATGTCCAGCCCGCGCGCCAGCGTCACGATCGAGGAGATGATGGCGGAGCTGCGCGGCTGATGCGTGAGGTTGCGGATGAACGACTTGTCGATCTTGATCTTGTCGAACGGGAACGCGGTCAGGTAGCTCAGCGACGAATAGCCGGTGCCGAAATCGTCGAGTGCGAGCGCGATGCCGATGCTCTTCAGCCGCTCCATGAAGGCGTGGTTCTCGACGCCGCGTTCCAGCAGAACGGATTCCGTGATCTCAATCTCCAGCCGCCGGGGCGGCAACCCGGAATCGGCGAGCGCCGCGCTGATCATCTCGAACAGCTCGGCCTCCTTGAACTGGATCGGCGACAGGTTGACTGCAACCGCAAGGTCGGACGGCCAGCCGGCCGCGTCAGCGCAGGCGCGTCGCAGCACGAACTCGCCGAGCGGCACGATCAGCCCGGTCTCCTCCGCAAGCGGGATGAACTGGTCCGGCGCAATCAAGCCGCGCGTCGGATGCCTCCAGCGCACCAACGCCTCGAAGCCGCGCCGCGCGCCGCTGAGGGCGTCGACGAACGGCTGGTAGTGCACCTCGAGCTGACACCGCGCAATGGCGTCGCGCAGATCGCCTTCCAGCGTGCTGCGCGCCTCGAGCTCGGCCGACATCGCCTTGTCGTAGATGGTGAAGCAGTTGCGGCCCGACGATTTCGAGCGGTAGAGCGCCAGGTCGGCCTTCTTCAGCAGCTGCTCCTGATCGCTGCCGTGATCGGGCGCGATCGCAATGCCGATGCTGGTGCCGATCTCGACGCGGTGTCCGGGAAGAAGGAACGGCTCGGCCACAAGCTTGGCGATCCGCCCCGCCAGTTCGGTCGAGCAGACGCGCTGATCCTCGCAAGCTTCCTGGATGATGGCGAATTCGTCGCCACCAAGCCGGGCCAGCACGTCGCTGGCGCGCAGCGCGGATTTCAGCCGTTGTGCGACCTGACGCAGCAGCGCATCGCCGGCACCGTGACCGAGCGAGTCGTTGACGTTCTTGAAGCGGTCGAGGTCGAGCATCAGGATCGAGAAGGTCCGACCGCCGTCCTTCAAACGACCATTGAGCTCGTCGAGCCGGGCCAGGAAGAAAGCGCGGTTCGGCAATCCGGTCAGGATGTCGGTCTGGGCGAGTTCGAGCACCCGCCGGTTCGCCAGCGACAACCGCTGCGAATTGCGGCTTGCGAGCATGAGATAGGTCGAAAGCGACAGCGTCAGCAGCATGCCGACGATCAGCACCGCGCCCGCGCGATCGTAAGTCGTCTCCAACGGACCGCCGGCAGTCGGCACCGCCCGCACCTGCCAGTCGGTGTCGCCGATCTTGAGATTGCCCGACCAGTGCAGGGCCCGCGCGACGTCCCGCATCGACTGCGGCGCCGTGGCGGCCGACGAATAATCCGGCAGCATCTCCTCCAGGCCGACGATCTGCCACGCAAACGGCGGATAGACGTTGACGCTGACCGCGGGGCTTGCGCCGGTGGTCACGCGAATGGACTGGATCAGCAGCGGCAGGTCGAAGACGCCGACGACGAAGCCGGCGAGATTGCGGCGTCGGTCCACGACCGTGTCGCGCGACGTTCCCTTGGCGTAGACGGGAATGGCGACGAGAACGTCGGGCAACCGGCCGCCCGCCCTCGGCTCGAAGAGGCGGGTGCGAATGGCCGAGACCCGGTCGGTGTCGCGCGCGCGCTCGAGGAGCGCGCGGCGCTCCGGAACGGTCGCGTAGTCCATGCCGTAGACCGGAGACGTCTTCGGCTGGGTCGAGTAGAGCACCGGAAAATATTCGTCGCTCTGCGGCGCGGTCGCGAACCCATCGCCCTGGAGCGACTTGATGCGATAGCCGGAGACACCGTCCATGATCGCCGCGGCCTCGTATTCGGCGCGCTCCTTGCGGTTCACGCGCGGCACCCAGGAGATGCGCAGCATGCCGGGATGGCGCTCGAACAGGCGGGTGCTGAAGGTCTCGAATTCGCTGCGGGTGATCTCCTGGTTGGTCGATTCGAACAGGGTGCGTAGCGCGACGAGCCTGGAGATGTACTCGCCCATGCCGTTCTGCATGACGATCACTTCAGTCTCGGCCGCGTTCTCGAACTCGATCTTGTTGACGCGGCCTTCCCATCGCGCCACCGCGGCCGCGGCCACGACCGAAAACAGAAGACCTACACCGACCGCAACGAGCGCAGGGCGATAGAGCCCGAGCAGCGGCGCGGCACGCCACCATCCGGTCATTCGCCTCCGATCCTGATCGTTCTGATCCCGACCGTCCATTCAGAAACCGCCGTCCCCTCTCCCGGTCAACCGAACCTCTGGTTGAGCCGCCGGAGCCACTATCGGAACAGGACCGCGGTTAAGAACTGCACAATTTCAGGCGCCGGCTGTTCCGCATGACCCGCCTTAGTTAATGAAATGCAGGACGATGCGGACTTTGACGAAGCAAGTTGCCGGTTTTCCCCGGAGTAGTACGGAGCCATCGATACATCGCCGATTCATCCTGCGGCGATAGCTTTCCCGAAGCTACTCACCGCACCGGCAAGACTTTTCCTGATGTATCGATCTCGATCTGCGACGTCCATCGTCATGACCGTCGTCCTCCTGGCAGCAATCATGCTGCCGGCGAAAGCCGACGAGATCGGCGTCAGCGAGGATGCGATCCTGTTCGGCCAGGCCGCAGCACTCGAGGGTCCCTCCTCCGCACTCGGACAGCGGATGCGGCAGGGCATCGTCGCAGCCTTCACCGAAATCAACGCCAAGGGCGGCGTCCACGGCCGCAAGCTCCAGCTCATCAGCCGCGACGACGGCTACGACCCCGACCGCTCGGTAGCGCAGACGCTGCAGCTGATCGAGGACGACAAGGTGTTTGCGCTGATCGGTGCGGTGGGCACACCGACCGCGGTGGCGACGATACCGATCACCAGCGCCAGGAACGTGCCCTTCATCGGTCCGTTCAGCGGTGCCGAGTTCTTACGCGACCTCGAGCTCGCCAACGTGGTCAACATCCGTGCGAGCTATGGCGCCGAGGCCGAGGCATGGGTCAAGCACCTCACGGAGGATCGCCATTTCACCCGCATCGCCATTTTCTACCAGGACGATTCCTTCGGGCGCGACGGTCTTTCCGGCGTGAAGGCCGCGCTTGCCAGGCGCGGCCTCGAGCTCGCCGCCGAAGGCACCTTCGAGCGCAACACCCGCGCCGTCGCTTCGGCCTGGCGCACGATCAAGCGCGTCGAACCCGAGGCGATCGTCATGGTCGGGACCTACGGTCCCTGCGCCGAGTTCATCAAGCTCGCGCACCGCAGCGGCGCCAATCCGACCTTCGTCAACATCTCTTTCGTCGGCGCCGTTGCGCTCGCCCGGGAGCTCGGCCCCGAGGGCGAAGGCGTCGTCGTCACGCAGGTCGTGCCGTTTCCCTGGGACCGCTCGCTCAAGCTCGTCGCCGACTATCAGGCCGCGCAAACCGCGTTCGACCCGACGCTGACGCCGAATTTCGTGTCGCTCGAAGGCTACATCGCCGGCCGTCTCGCGGCCGCGGCGCTGGAACAGGCCGGACCGCAACCGACCCGCGCGAGCCTGCTGCGCGCGATCAACGATGTCGGCCGCTTCGACATCAGCGGCAGCACCGTCACCGTCGGCATGCGCATGATCGACGCGCCACCAAAGGTGTTTTTAACGGTGATCCAGAAGGACGGGACGTTCAAAGCCGTGGACCGGCTGTAGAGCGGATCACGGCCGCCGCGTCCAGCGCTCGGCGTTGACGGCGCCTTGTGGGGCCTCGCCTTTGACGATCGCCTCGACCTGGCGCACGGTTTCCAGCGACTGATATTCGATCGCCTGCGGCGTCAGGCCGCCGACATGCGGCGTGGCGATGACGTTGGGATACTTCGCAAGCTCCGGATTTGGCATCTGGTCAGGCGCGCGGCCGACATCCATCGCGGCACCCGCGATACGATATTCAAGCAGCGCCTTCGCCAGCGCCGCTTCGTCGACGAGATTGCCGCGGGAGAGATTGACGAAGACCGCATGCTTCTGCATGCGCGCCAGCGCCGCCTCGCCGATCAGGTTTTCGGTCTGTTCGTTGGCGATGGCAAGGCAGACGACATAGTCGGACGCGGCGAGGAGCTCGTCGAGGCCGACCTGCCGGATGGCGCTGTCGCTCACGGTGGCAAACGGATCTGCGACCAGCACCTCCATGCGCATCACCTTGGCGATGTCGGCGAGGTAACGCCCGATGCTGCCATAGCCGATGATGCCGATCTTGCTGCCGGCCAGCTGACGGCCCATCCGGGCTTCCGGCCTGCGACCGGCGTGATAATCGGCCGTCGCTCGGGACACGCCGCGGGAGAGATCGACCATGAAGCCAACCGCGAGCTCGGCAACGGCTTGCACGAAGCCGGGCCCGGCGCGGGTCACGAGCACGCCGGCGTTCGAGGCGGCCTCGATATCGACATTGCGAATGTCGACGGCGCAGCGGACGAAGGCGCGCAGGCGCGGCAGTTGCGCAAAGATCTCGCCGCGGCCCTCGGTCATGCGGTCGGCCACGATGATGTCGACATCTTTGGCAGCGCGCACGAGGCTGGCTGAGACCAGCGTCTCATCGCTCTCGTGCAGCACCACCTCGGCGGCCGCGCGCAAACCGTTCAGGCTGCGATTGCCGTAGTAATTGCGGCGCATCTCCGGCGTGTGGGCCAGCAGGACTTTCACGGCAAGACTCCTTCAGTAGCCGAACGCGCGCGGCAATGCCGTGCTGAGCCATGGCACGAACGCGATCACGAGCAGGCAAAGGAACAACAGGCCAAGATAGCCCATGATCGGCTTCACCGTCTGCTCGATCGGCACGTTGCCGATCAGGCAAGCGCCGTAGAGCCCGAGCCCGAGCGGCGGCGCGAACAGGCCGATGCCCATCGCGATCACGAGCACGACGCCGAAATGCAGGGGATCGATACCGAGCTGCACGGCCACCGGCAGCAGCAGCGGCCCGAAGATGATCAGCGCGGCCGCGCCCTCCAGCACCGAGCCCATCACGATCAGCACGGCGATCGCGAGCAGGATGAACAGCCAGGTGCCCGAGGTCTTGGACAGTCCCAGCATGAAATCGCCGACCGCATGCGGCACCTGCTGCAAGGTCAGCGTGAACGCCAGCGATTGCGCCGCCGCGACGATGAACAGCACGAGCCCCGCGCGCGTTGCGCCCTGGACGAAGCTGTGCGCAGCCGATGTGAAGCTGAGCTCGCGGAACACCACGCTGCCGACGACGAGCGCATAGGCCACCGCGAAGGCGGATATCTCGGTCGCGGTGGCAAAGCCGCTCTTGAAGCCGAAGAAGATCATGAAGATCAGGCCGAACGAGGCGATCGCGCCGCTCCACAGGCCCGACACCGGCATCTGCGGCGCGATGTCCTCGGCATCAGCCGCAGTCTCAGCCGGAGTCTCAGTCGGCGTCTTGCCGAAGATGATGGAGACGGCGATCAAGGCCAGCGCCATCAGCGCGGCCGGCAACAGCCCTGCGACGAACAGGCCGCCGATCGACAAATTCGCGACGAAACCCAGGATGATCAAATTGATGCAGGGCGGAATGGTCTCCGCCATCACCGCGGAGGCCGCGAGCAGCGCCACGGCACCGCCCGGATTCTGCTTGGAGCGGCGCGCGGCCGGAATCAGCACGGAGCCAACCGCGGCGACATCGGCCATCTTCGAGCCGGAGATGCCGGAGAACAGCACCATCGAGGCCACCATCACGACGTTGAGGCCGCCGCGCATGCGCCCGACCCCACGCTGCAACAGCTCGATCAGCCGCACCGACATGCCGTTGGCTTCCATGAGGTAGCCGACGAGAATGAAGAACGGAATCGCGAGCAGCACGAAATTATCGATGCCGCGCGCCATCTGCTGCGCGAAGATGACGCCGGGCAGTGCGCCCTCGACCCAGATGAAGATCAGCGCGGCCAGCGCTAGCGCAAAGCCGATCGGCAACCCGCCGACCAACGTCGCGAAGAAACCGATCAGCATCAGCGTGCCCGCCGAGGGCACCGTGGCGGGCGACAGATAATCCCAGGCGAGATAGAGGCCGGTCACGATGGCAACCGCGACGAGGCCTCTGACGATGTCGGGGAGCGGCCTGGCGCAGAGCTGGTCGATCGCAAACACCGTCATGAACAGCGCGCCGGCGCCCATCGGGTAGAAGGTCAGCTCCAGCGGCAGGCCCGACCCGGTGGTCTGGCCCGCCGTCAGCGAGCCGAGCTTGATGGAATTGTAGGCGACGTAGCCCGAAATCAGCACCACGAGCAGCGCACTCGCGGCGTCGACCAGCGCGCGCAGCCGTACCGGAGCCAGGTCGCGGAAGAAGGAGACGCCGACATTCTCGCCGCGCGCGAGCGCACTCGCCGCGCCGAAGAAGGCCGAGCCGACCATCAGGCCGCGCGCGACGTCGTCGGACCACTCCACCGGCGCGTTGAAGCAGAAGCGCAGCAGCACGGAACCGCAGACGACGACGAGATCCGCAGCCAGCAAAATGGCCGCGATCGCGTCGCTGAGGCGAAGCAGCAGGGCGATGCTCCCGTGGCGGCCGCCCGAGAGAGGTACGGCAGCTGTCATTGCCACGTCAGGCCTGCGTGGCGCGAATGATGTCGATGACGGCCTTGGATTCCGGCCGCGCCTTGATGAAGTTCTCGATTTGCGGCGCGACGCGCTTCTTGAACGCCTCGCGGTCGCATTCGGCCACCGTCACGCCCTTTTCGGTCAAGGCCGACAGCGCCTCCTTCTCGACCGCGAGCCCATGGGTCCGCGTGTCCGCCGCGGCCTTCTTCGCGGCATCGAGGAAACCGTCGCGCAGCTTCGGATCCATGCGATTGTAGGTCGTGTCGCTGAAATAGATCGCGAGCGGCGAGAAATTGTGCTGCGTCAGTGAATAGAATTTCGCCGTTTCGAAGAACTTGCTGGCCAGGATGGTCGGCGGATCGTGCTCCAGCCCGTCCAGCACGCCGGCCTGCAATGCCGTGTAGATTTCGCCGAACGCCAGCGGCGTCGCGGCGGCCCCCATCAGGCGCAGGCATTCCGTGATGACGGGATTTGGCAGGGTGCGGATCTTGAGACCGGCGAGATCTTCCGGCGTCTTCACCGGCTTCCTCGCAAGTACGCTGCGCGAGCCGAAATTATAGGCCCAGGCGATGATGCGGATGTTGCTGCCCTTGAGCAGCGCGTCCTCGATCGGCTTGGCCGCGCCGGCGTCGAACGCCTTGGTCTGCTGCGGAAAGCTCGAGAACAGAAAACCGAGGTCGTAGGTGCCGACCAGCGGCACCAGATTGGCCGAGATCGAAGAGCCCGACACCATGAGGTCGATGACGCCGAGCTTCACCGAGTTGATAACGTCGATTTCCTGACCCAATTGGTTGTCGGGAAAGAACGCGACGTCGATCTGCTCACCGAGGCCGTTCGCCTTCAGGTTCTTCACGAGATTGTCGTAATAGACACGGCCGTTGGCGAATTTGGGATCGTTCGGCAGCGAGGAGGAGCATTTCAGCTTCAGCGTCGCGGCTTCGGCGCGGCCGATGAGTGCGGGGGAGAACACGAGGCCGGCGGCAAGTCCCGTCGACGACTTGATGAACGCGCGACGGTTCACGGGCACGATGGACATGGTGCGGTCTCTCCCCAATTATTATTTTTCGCGCCACGGTCGTTGCCGCAGCCCGTTGCGCGGACTGTATGGCCAAAGCGGCGGTGCAGGCAAGACTTGCGGCCGACCGCTGCAAAGCGGCGGATCGCGAAGATCGACGGCATCATCGCGCGCCGAAACAGTCATATTTTGCAGGATTTTCGATCAGATCGGCATGGGGGCCGATGCGCGAGAAGATGCTTTCGCGCAGCGTTGGGATCAATCCAATTGGCGCATGGATCAATGCGCAATTCACATGGATGGTGCCAGAACGATGCTGCACCAGCTCTGGCAGACCTTCTGCCCCATTTTGCCGCAGCTCAACGTGATCCAGTGCACAGACAGACGCATGGCGGCCACCTAGAAAAGGTGACATCATCGTGCGCATTGCCGATGGAGGTGACACCATGCGCCGTCCAGTTCTTCGCAATTTGTTTCTTGCATCCGGTCTTCTCGCGCTCACGCAATTGACGACGCCCACGGAGGCGGCGGCCGAAGCGCGGCTCGCGCTCGTGATCGGTCAATCGGCCTATCGCACCGTCCCGGAACTGCCCAACGCAGCCAACGATGCCAAGGGCATGACGGAGCTGCTCGGCAACGCCGGCTTCACCGTCACGACGGCATCCAATCTGGCGCAGAACGACATGCGTGAGGCGATCTCGGATTTCGCCGGCAAGGTCAGCGCCAGCGGCGCCGACACCGTCGCGCTGGTGTTCTATGCCGGCCACGGCCTCCAGATCGACGGCGAGAACTATCTCGTTCCCGTCGATCTCGATCCCAAGCGCGAAGCCGACATCCCGCTGCAGGGTGTGCGGCTCAACGATTTGCTCAACACGCTCGGCGCGCTGCCGACACGAGCCCGCATCTTCATGCTCGATGCCTGCCGCAACAATCCGTTCCCGGCGCTCAGCGGCGCCGGACACGGGCTCGCAATCGTCGACACCAAGGCCGGCGCGCCGGGCTCCTTCATTTCCTATTCGACTTCGCCCGGCTCCGAAGCCGAGGACGGCAGCGGCATCGACAGCCCCTACACCACCGCGGCGCTGACCGTCGCCAAGCAGCCCAATCTGCCGATCGAGGAAGTGTTCAAGCGCATTCGCGTCGCCGTGGCGCAATCGACCGACGGACGCCAGATCCCCTGGGAAAGCTCGTCGCTGACGACCGACTTCAAGTTCTTCGGCGGCGACAGCAGCGGCAGTCAAACTGCGCTTCCTGGCGCATCCTCCATGGCACTTGCCAGCGGCACGCGCAGCCTAGAGGATTGGCGCAAGGATTTGCAGGGCAAGCCGGCCATGGTCGCCTATGAGATGGTGATCACCGACGACACCGTGCCGGCGTATCAGGCCTATATCGAGTTGTATGCTCAGGACACCCGTACGCCGCGGCTGCGCACGATTGTGGAGCGCCGGCGCCAGATGCTGGCGTGGGAGCGCGCCACCGCGATCAACACCCGCGCCTCGTTCGAGGCTTATCTGGCGAACTGGGACAACAGCGACCTCGCTGCGACCGCACGCAGGCTGCTGCTTCGCGTGCAGAACCGCAACTACGTCTTGCCTGCTGTGGTCGCGGCCGCTCCTGCCCCGGTCGCCGTCGCGATGGCGCCAACCTGCCCGTGCTCGACGCCTTCGACACCGGCAACGCCGGTCAACCCGACGATCGCGCCTGTGATCAAGAAGCGCGTCGACGACACGCCGCCGAAGCGCAAGGTGGTCGACACGCCGCCCAGGCAGCGCCGGCCGCCGCCTGATGAAGTGATCTACGAGCGCGCGCCGCCGCCGGATCGCGGCCCGCCGCCCGGCGCCATCATGCAAGGCATTGGCATCGGTGTCGGGATCGGCATGGGTATGGGCGGCGGACGCGGCGGCGATTATCACAACGACCGCGGCCGGTACTGAGCCCACTCGCGAGATACGGAGGACAGATCTGTCCTCCGTCATTGCGAGCCACCGGGGCCGCGCTTCGCGCGGACCCGGTGGCTCGCAATGACGACGGATGGAGATAAACTGCGTCTTCTGCTTCCCGATACGGAAATGCTGTAGTCTAACCGACTAACGCCAGGGCTTTCCGGGGACTCCACATCGATGCCGCACGACGCTCACGCCAAGCCAGCTTGGCCGCTGTTTCGCTCACTCGCGTCCTATTCCCTCCCGGGCGACCTGATGGCGGGGCTGACGCTCGCGGCGATCGCGATTCCCGAGCAGATGGCCACGGCGCGGCTCGGCGGCTTCGCGCCGCAGATCGGCTTCTTCGCCTTTATGGCGGGCTCGCTCGGCTTTGCGATGCTCGGCGGCAACCGATTCCTGTCCTGCGGCGCCGATTCCACGATCACGCCGATCTTCGCCGGCGGACTGGCGGCGCTGGCCGCCACCGGCTCGCCTGAGTATCAGGGGCTCGCGATCGCGCTGGCACTGATGGTCGGCGCGATGATGCTGGCCGGCGGCGCTTTCCGCCTCGGCGGCATCGCCAATCTCTTGTCCGTGCCCGTCATGGTCGGCTTCCTCGCCGGCATCTCCGTCCACATCATCGTCTCGCAATTGCCGGGCGTGCTGGGTCTGGACTCGCCGGGCGGGCCGACGCTCGATCGCATCGGTGTGCTCGCAAGCGAGCTCGGCCGCACCAATCCCTTCACGCTGTGCATCGGCTTCGGTGTGCTGGCCGTGGTCTTCGTCTCCGAGAAGGTCAGCGCAAAAATTCCGGGCGCGCTGATCGGGCTCGTCGCCGCGACGCTGGCCACGATCGCACTCGGCCTCGAGAGCAAGGGCGTCAATGTCGTAGGCCTCGTGCCGGGGACGCTGCCGCGGCCGACCTTCCCCGAGCTTGCAGCGGAGCAATGGGTCCGCCTCGTGCCGCTCGCCTTTGTCATCACGGTCGTGGTGATGGTGCAGACTGCGGCGACGACGCGCTCGTTCCCGTCCGATCCCGACAAGCCGGCCGATGTCGATCGCGATTTTCTCGGCGCGGGCGCCGGCAGCGTGCTGTCGGGCCTGTTCGGCGCGTTTCCGGTCAATGCCAGCCCGCCGCGGACGGGCATTGTCGCCGAGACCGGCGGACAATCGCAGCTCGCGGGTCTCGCCGCCGCTGCGATCGTGCTGGCGCTGCTCGCGTTTGGAACGGGATTGCTGCAGCACGTTCCGGACGCAGCCCTCGGCGGCATCCTGCTGTTCGTCGCGCTGCGCATCATCCGCGTGAAGCAGATCGTCACGATCTATCACCAATCCCCGAGCGAATTCCTTCTGATCGCCGCCACCGCCGCGCTGATCATCGTGCTGCCGATCCAGCAGGGTGCGTTCCTCGGCATCGTGCTGTCGCTGCTGCACGGCATCTGGAGCACGACGCGCGCGCGGCTGGTCGAGTTCGAGCGCGTGCCGGGCACCACGATCTGGTGGCCGGCGCACCCGCACATCACCGGCGAGCGCATCGACGGCGTCGCCGTGATCGGGTTGCAGGCGCCGCTGTCGTTCCTCAATGCGCCCGGCTTTCGCAGCGACGTGTCCAGGGTGCTCGGCGCGACGCCGCCGCAACTGCTGGTGCTGGAGGCGAGCGGCATGGTCGAGATCGACTTCACCGCCGCGCAGATCCTGCTCGACGTTTTCAGGGCCTGCAGCGAACAGGGTGTCACGGTCGCGCTGGCCCGGCTGGAATCGGTACGCGCGCAGGCCGCGTTCGAGCGGTTCAGGCTGTTCGAGGCGCTGCCCCGGGAGAACGTCTTCCACAGTGTGGACGAGGCCGTGCGGAAGTTGGCGAAATAAGTCCTGCTACGCACTCCGATCCTCATCCTGAGGAGCCCGCGAAAAGCGGGCGTCTCGAAGGATGGCCACGGGCGAGATCCGGGCCTTCATGGTTCGAGACGCGCGAAGACGCGCTCCTCACCATGAGGGTCTTGGTGCAACGACGATCGCGCGAGCACCGCTCACTGCGCCAATGTCGGATGATCCCGCTGGACCGTTTCGCGGATCCAGCTGGCATGGATCGCGCGAAACAGGATCTGCGCCGTCTTGAGGTCGTTTGCCTTCATGCAGAGATCGACGATGCGGTGCACTGCGTCGTCGCGCATCAGTCCATCTGAGATCTTCATCGCGATTTCCATCGCGACTTTCGCCGCGCGCTCGTAGCGCGCGCTGTCGCGCTTGTCGTTGCGCGCGCTGCCTGCCGCGCTGGCCGCAGCCGCGTCACAGATCGCACGGATGCGCTCGGCGGCGTCGATGTCGCCGAGCGGTCCTTCGACCGTCTCATCCCAGACGTCGCCCGCCTTCTTCCTTGCGAACCACTCCATCACCCCGCCACCCGTGGTCTTCCGGCCACCGCATTGTTTCTGCTTCAGCGCCACCCAGCATAGAGAACCGCAGTGCGATCGGCGAGGCGGTTTTCCGCCACGGCTTTTTGCGACGCGCTCAGGACGTCCGACGCGGCCCGATCGCCTCGAACTGCGCCTTCTGCTCGTCGCTCAACGTGCCATAGAAATCCTCGAGCGCGGCCCGCACTGATTTCACGCCGTCCAGCATCATTTCGAGCCGCTTGTGAACCGCGGCCATGCGCGCCGGTGGTGTCATCACGTCGCTGGGCTGGCACGCGTCCTTGAGCGAATCTTTGACCCTGGCGCTGGTATCCTGAAGCACTTGCAGAGCAGCACGCTGAGTCTCACTGGGATGGAGCCGCGCGCCGATCTCGCCGGCTGGCCAATCGAGCCCAACAGGCGCACCGCAATTCTGAACCAGCGATGCGCTGGCGTCGCGGGAAGCCGCTGTCCGGCGCTGATCCTCGGCCAACGCATTGAAACGGGCCTTCTGCTCGTCGGTGAGGGCCCCATAGAATTTGTCGAGCGCCGGTTGCACCAGCTCGACGGCCTTCTCCATCGCCTCGATGCGCTGCTGCATCGCCGCCAACCGACCGGGCGCCGTCGCCGCGACTTGCGTTGGACAGGCCGCGCGGATGAGCTCTGCTGCCTGGATCGAGACATTGCCGAGTTCGTCGAGGCTTGCGCCTTGCGCCTCGGTCGGCTGCACCGCCGCGACGATCTGGTCGATCGGCAGACCGACGATTTCGCGACGGTCGCTGCCGCAAAGCTGATCGAGCGCAACGCCTCGCGCTTGCCGTCGTCCCTGCGATCGTTGCGGCAGATAGGCCGAGAGGGGATCATAGCCATAGGGGCCGAACATGCCGGCATAGATGTCGGGATAGCCGTAGCCCCAGAAGCCGAGACCGTCGCCCCAGATCGCGTAGTCGTAGAGGTCGTTGTAGGCGAACGGCCAGAACAGCGGCCCGACCCAGCCATAGCCGCCCCCGGCATGTTGCCACCAACCGCTGCTTGCGCCGTGCCAGCCGGCAAGGGCGGCCGCAGCTGCGATCTGGGCCCGCGCCGCCGGATTGCTGATCAGCCGGCCATTGCGAAACGCGCTGGAGTGCGCGTTCAGGGCATTGCGAAAATGCGCGGGACGGATACCCGCATTGCGGATCTGACCGAATTTCGAGGAACCATGTCGGGCTCCGGCTGCGAACCGCGTCCCGCCATGATGCCCGCCGCCGCCATGCGCGTGCCCGAAACCGTGACCGCCGAAATGACCGCCGCCATGATGGCCACCCCCGTGCCCACCGCCATGGCCGCCTTTCGCCAGTACCGCTCCCGCCAGCATGCACGCAAATGCCACCGCGGCAATTCGAATGACCGGTCGCACCATTGTACCCTCCCGCGCAGAACCCGGCCATAAGGCGTCGGAACTGGCGGGAATTGGAACCGGCAGGACTGCCGAAAGTTCCCGGTCGTTAGCTGCGCAGACTCTACGCCTCCGGAACAATCTTGCCGGGGTTGAAGATGTTTTGCGGATCGAGCGCCTTTTTCAGCGCCCGCATCGCGTCGATCGCCTCGGGGCCGAGCTCCGCCTTGAGATATTTCTGCTTGCCCTGGCCGATGCCGTGCTCGCCGGTGCAGGTGCCGTCCATCGCCTGCGCGCGCTCGACCAGCCGATGCATGAACTCCTCGCCGCGCGCCATCTCGTCGGCATCGTTGGTATCGCAGACCAGCGAGCAGTGAAAATTGCCGTCGCCGACATGGCCGACGATCGGCGACAACAGGTTGAGACGCTTGAGATCTTCCTCGGTCTCGCCGACGCATTCGGCAAGCCGCGAGATCGGCACGCAGACGTCGGTCGCAACCACGCCGATGCTATCGCCCGGCCGCAGCGCCTTCACCGACCAATAGGCGTCGTGCCGCGCCTGCCACAGTTTTGTGCGATCCTCCGGCTTGGTAGTCCAGGAGAAATCGCCGCCGCCGCAGTCCTTTGCGATCTCGCCGAAGGCCTTCGATTGCTCGCCGACCTCGATCTCGGTGCCGTGGAATTCCATCAGCAGCAGCGGCGTTTCCGGCAGGGTCAACTTCGAATAGGCGTTGCAGGCCCGCACCTGCGCGGCGTTGAGCAGCTCGATGCGCGCCACGGGAATGCCGGTCTGGATCGCCAGGATCACGGCCTGACACGCCCCGTGCACGGTCTCGAACGACACCGCGCCGGCCGCGATCGTATCGGGGATGCCGCGCAGGCGGATGGTCAGTTCGGAGATGATGCCGAGCGTGCCCTCGGCGCCGACGAACAGATGCGTCAGGTCGTAGCCGGCGGATGATTTCTTCGCGCGCGTGCCGGTCGTGATGATCTCGCCGTCGCCGCGGACCACCTTCAGCGCCAGCACACTGTCGCGCATTGTGCCGTAGCGCACCGCGTTGGTGCCGGAGGCCCGCGTCGAGGCCATGCCGCCGAGGGAAGCGTCCGCGCCGGGGTCGATCGGGAAGAACAGGCCCTGGTCGCGCAGATGCTCGTTGAGCGCCTTGCGGGTGACGCCGGGCTGGATCACGCAGTCGAGGTCCTCGGCATGCACCGCGAGCACCTTGTTCATGTCGCGCAGGTCGATGCAGATTCCGCCGGCGGGTGCGTTGACCTGGCCCTCGAGCGAGGTGCCGGTGCCGAAGGCGATGACGGGCACGCCGTTTGTCGCGCAGATCCGCACCACGTCCTGGATGTCGGCGGTCTCCTGCGCCATCACCACGCCGTCCGGCGGCTGGTTCACGAGCCAGGTGGTGGTGTGGCCGTGCTGCTCGCGGACGGCCTGCGAGGTGATGAGGCGGTTGCCGAACCGTCCGGCAAGCTGCTCCAGCGCGCTCGCGAGGGCTTTCGGCGCCGGCCGCGGCGGATTATTGGTGATGGTCGTACCCACGGACGTTCCTCCCGACGAGACGAACCGTGGCAAAGGACATCTCAC
The DNA here is from genome assembly GCF_019402665.1 of Bradyrhizobium canariense. GTDB lineage: Bacteria > Pseudomonadota > Alphaproteobacteria > Rhizobiales > Xanthobacteraceae > Bradyrhizobium > Bradyrhizobium canariense. Next base: position 114,296 of record NZ_VSST01000044.1, on the reverse strand, counting down.
CGGTCAAGTCAAGCGACCGGACGCATAGCTGGGGAAGGACACATGCCGGAGACTGCTGCCACAACGATCGAGGGCGCGCCGTTCCGCGCCTCGATCATGCAGATCGAGCCGCAATGGATCGACTACAACGGCCACCTCAACATGGCCTATTACAACGTGATGTTCGACCGCGCGATCGACCAGATGTGGCTGACGCTTGGGATCGGGCCGGGCTATATGAAGGAGCGAGGCGGCTCGACCTTCACTGCCGAGTGCCACGTGCGGTATTTGCGCGAAATCCACTTGGGCGATCCCGTGCAGGTCTCGGTCTGGCTGCTGGAGGCCGACGACAAGCGGCTGCACACATTCCAGGAGCTGCGGCACGCCACCGAGGGCTGGTTGTCGGCGACCTCCGAAAACATGTCGCTTCACATCGACATGGGCTCACGAAAGGTGGCGGCGTTTCCGCCAGACATCCGCGAGCGCATCGCAGCGGTGGTCAAGGCTCATAGCGCCATGCCGCGGCCCGAGGGCATCGGACGGAACGTGGCGATGCCCTCGAAGCGGTAAGGGTCTAACCTCCTCATCCTGAGGAGCCCGCAAAGCGGGCGTCTCGAAGGATGCAAGGCCACAGCCGGGCCTTCATGGTTCGAGACGCGCGTTCCGCGCTCCTCACCATGAGGATCACATGGCTAAACCCTGTTACGGCCGCGGGCCAGACCGACAACGGCCGAGACCAGGAACAGCACGACCGCGATGAAGAAGATGATCTTGGCGATTTCGATCGACGCGCCGGCGAGGCCGCCAAAGCCCAGGATACCGGCGATCAAGGCGATAACCAGAAACGTCACAACCCAGCTAAGCATGGTCCGAACCTCTGTTTCGATGTCTGTCTGCGATCGGCGCGGCTGACGCGCCTCACTTGCAGAACCAATCGCCAACTCGGAACAATGGTTCCGGGCCGCTGGGGCCGGAAATTCGCCTGACCCGCAGGAACAAATTGGCTTTCCGCGCACGTGGAAAACCCCCGTCCGCGGCCCCATATAGGGACCAATCCCTGTTAAGAAGGCTCCCCTTTCACCACCCCGCGGTGCCAACGTGGGGCAAATGATTCGCATGACCGAGCCGAGCAAGATCACGTCCCAGAGCGTCCCCGACCACCAGCCCGCAGCCGGCGGCATTGCCGCGCGCGCGCGCGCCTCGGTGGGCCCGCAATACCTGTCCGGGCTCAATCCGGAGCAGCGCGAGGCTGTGGAGACGCTGGACGGGCCGGTTCTGGTGCTGGCCGGCGCCGGCACCGGCAAGACCCGCGTGCTGACCACGCGCATCGCCCATATCCTGAGCCAGGGCCGCGCCCGCCCCTCCGAAATCCTGTCGGTGACCTTCACCAACAAGGCCGCGCGCGAGATGAAGCACCGGCTGGGCCAGATGCTCGGCCATGCCGTCGAAGGCATGCCGTGGCTCGGCACCTTCCACTCCATCGGCGGACGCATCCTGCGCACCCACGCCGAACTGGCGCAGCTCAAGTCGAACTTCACCGTGCTCGACGTCGACGATCAGGTGCGGCTGTTGAAGCAGCTGCTGCAAGCCGACAACATCGACGACAAGCGCTGGCCCGCGCGCATGCTGGCCGGCCTGATCGACGGCTGGAAGAACCGCGGCCTCACGCCGTCGCAGGTGCCGTCGGGCGAAGCCGCCGTCTTCGCCAACGGCAAGGGCGGCAAGCTCTATGCGAGCTACCAGGAGCGGTTGAAGATTTTGAACGCCGCCGATTTCGGCGATCTGCTGCTCGAGGACATCCGCATCTTCCGCGAGCACCCGGATATCCTGCGGCAGTACCAGCAGCGCTTCAAATTCATCCTGGTCGATGAGTATCAAGACACCAACGTCGCGCAGTATCTGTGGCTGCGGCTATTGTCGCAGGCACCGACGAAGCCAACCTCGCCCACTGTCATTCCGGGGCGGCTCGAAGAGCCGAACCCGGAATCCGGAGATGAGTCTGCCGTTCGAGATTCTCAGGTGCGCGATCGCGCACCGGAGTTCGATGCTACGCATCGCCCCGGAATGACGGAACTCGCTGCCCCCCACGTCAAGAACATCTGCTGCGTCGGCGATGACGACCAGTCGATCTATGGCTGGCGCGGCGCGGAGGTCGACAACATCCTGCGCTTCGACCATGATTTTCCCGGCGCCAAGGTCATCCGCCTCGAGCGCAACTACCGCTCGACCGGCCACATCCTCGCCGCCGCCTCGCACCTGATCGCCCACAACGAGGGCCGGCTCGGCAAGACGCTGCGCACCGAGGACCATGACGGCGAGAAGGTCACGGTGACGGGCTCGTGGGATTCGGAAGAGGAAGCCCGCGGCATCGGCGAGGAGATCGAGCAGATCCAGCGCCAGGGCGACAAGCTCAACGAGATCGCGATTCTCGTTCGCGCCTCCTACCAGATGCGCGAGTTCGAAGACCGCTTCGTCACGCTCGGCCTGCCTTATCGCGTCATCGGCGGCCCGCGCTTCTACGAGCGCGCTGAAATCCGCGATGCGCTGGCCTATCTGCGCGTCATCAATTCACCGGCCGACGATCTCGCCTTCGAGCGCATCGTCAACACGCCCAAGCGCGGCCTTGGCGATGCCACGGTGCAGATGCTGCACGATCACGCCCGCAAGCGCCGCATTCCGCTGTTCGAAGCGGCGCGCGCGGTGGTCGAGACCGACGAGCTGAAGCCGAAGGCGCGCGGCTCGTTGCGCGACGTCGTCGCCCAGTTCGACCGCTGGCGCGCCCAGCGCGAGGTCACGTCGCACACGGATCTCGCCCAGATCGTGCTCGACGAGAGCGGCTACACCGAGATGTGGCAGAAGGACCGTTCGGCGGACGCCGCGGGCCGGCTCGAGAACCTCAAGGAGCTGGTGCGCTCGATGGAGGAGTTCGAGAACCTGCAAGGGTTCTTGGAGCACATCTCGCTGGTGATGGACCGCGACAGCGGCGCCGATGAGGACGCGGTGTCGCTGATGACGTTGCATTCGGCCAAGGGGCTGGAATTCGACAACGTGTTCCTGCCCGGGTGGGAAGAAGGCTTGTTTCCGAGCCAACGGACGCTGGACGAACAGGGCCGCGCCGGCCTTGAGGAAGAGCGCCGGCTCGGTCATGTCGGCCTGACCCGGGCTCGCCGCCGCGCCAAAATCTATTTTGCCACCAATCGGCGGATCCATGGCACCTGGTCGACCACGATCCCCTCGCGCTTCCTCGACGAATTGCCCGCGGCCAATGTCGAGATCACGGAATCCAAGGGCGGCTCGGCCTGGGGCGGCACCGGCGGCTACGGCGCCTCCCGCTTCGACGACATGGAAGCGTTCGGCTCCACCTATTCGACCCCCGGCTGGCAGCGCGCCCAGGCCAATCGCAATCGCGGCGGCGGCGGGGGCGGCAATGGCGGCCGCGGCAGCTTCGAGGAACAGGCCTCGTCGTTTTCGTCCCAGTCGTCCTCGCCCGATTTCGGCAGCTTCTCCTCGCGCCGTCGGGGGCCCCTGACGATCGAGGGCGAGCTGGTGGCCAAATCCACCGGCACGACCTCGGAATTCGCCCTCTCCGACCGCGTCTTCCACCAGAAATTCGGCTATGGCCGCGTCACCAAGATCGACGGCAACAAGCTCACCATCGCCTTCGACAAGGCGGGGGAAAAGAAGGTCGTGGACAGTTTTGTGCAGCGGGCGTGAGGCCTGCATGCCGCACTACATCGCCATCATCGAGGATGCCGGCCCGGACGAGGCCGTAGGCGTGTGGTTTCCCGACCTGCCCGGCTGCATTTCCGGCGGCGACGACGTCGATGAGGCCTTGGAGAATGCGCCCGAGGCACTCGCGTTCTATGCACAGGAACTGATCGCGGACGGCCGCCAGCTTCCGCCGCCGCGGACATTGGACGAGCTCAAGGCCGACCCTGATGTGGCCGACGACCTCGCGAAGCACACGGTCGCCCTGATCGAATGGCCGCCCCTCACTGAGGCCACGGAGTGAGGACTGTTCGCCGCACTGGTCGGACTCTCGACACTTCTCGCCCGAACGCCTCTTGACCCCCGCGAACTTCCCCGTATCAGATGCGGCCATGGTCCGGGGCTCCATCATACTGATCTTGCTGGCATTGGGTATGCCGTCGCTTGCGGCGGCGGAGACCATGAGCTTTGGCGATGCGATCGGGATGCTGGCGAAAAGTTGCGGCGCGGAAATCGTCGCCAATTGCCGCGGCGTCAACCCGGATTCGACCCGCCTGAAGGAGTGCCTGTCGCGCAACCGCGACGTGCTCTCGCAGCAGTGCCAGAGCGACTATCTCGGCGCCTTCGATGCGATCCAGAAGCGCGTCGCTGCCCGCGTCACGGTGGCGAACGCCTGCCAGCGCGAGATCGTCAAGGTCTGCGGCGGCTCGACCAAGGAGACCAGCAAGGCGGTCCCCTGCCTGATCTCGACGCCCAAGGGCATCAGCAACAACTGCCTGAAGGCCGTCGACGACGCGGGGTATCGGTGATGCCAGCGAACAGGCTTACCACCGCCGGAATATGCATCGCGCTTGGCCTCGCTTTGCTCGCGGGCACAGCCGAGGCGCAGACGGCGCCGCCGACCCGCGACGACATCGTCGGCAAGCTCAACCATTTCGAACAGCCCGCCGAGATCGATATCCCCGCGCTGAAGCTGCAGGTGATGGAACGGGCCAAGGCCAGGATCAAGAACGATCCCGGTCCGGTGAACCGGCCGCTGATCGCGCCCGATCTGGCCAGTTTGCCGACGTTCACCGCGCAGATCCAGTTCGACGCCGACACTCCGATCATCCAGCCGGCGTCCTACCAGACCGTCGGCCGCCTCGCCGACGCGCTGGTCCATGCCGCGCTGCTGCCCTACACGTTCCTGATCGTCGGCCACGTGGAATCCAACGCGAAGACGCGCGAGGCCAACGCGATCCTGAGCCAGCGCCGGGCGGACGCGATTCGCGACGTGCTGGTGAACACGTTCAAGATCTCGACCAAGCGGCTGCATCCGATCGGCCTCGGCGAGGAGCAGTTTCTCGACCGCGCCAAGCCAAGCTCAGTCGTCAACGGCCAGTTGCAAATCCTGACCTATGCCAAGGTACCGGAGGAAGCGCCTGCGCATCCGGCTGCGACACCTGCGCCTGCGGCGAAAAAGCCCGCTAGGAAGCACTGAGCGGACGCGCCACGGCGCCTGACGGAACCCTTTGAAGTCCCGATCGTTTTGTGACCTGTCTCACAGCGCGACGGCGCGGCTTCGCGCGACAATCGCGCCGGTTTGTGCACCGCCCTATCAGGTGCTATAGGCTTTTTTCGTCCTCCCCGACCCCATGCTGCACGAGACCGAGATGGCCAGTTATTTTCAACACCAACTGGCCGACTACGTCGAATATCATCGCGATCCCTGGAACTGCGCGATGCACGTGGTCGGCATCCTCTTGCTCTTCACCGGTGCTGTGCTGCCGCTGACGCAGGTGCATTTCCCGCTGTTCGGGATCGAGGTCAGCCTGGCCGTAATTCTTGCCCTGCCGGTGCTGGTCTACTGGCTGATGCTGGACGCCGGGATCGGGCTCGGCATCCTCGCCGCGATGATCGTGCTGCTTTTGGTCGCAACCGCGATCGGCAATCAGGTCTCGATCGTCATGATGTGGTCGATTTTTGCGGTGCTGATCGGACTTGGCGTCACTGCGCAGGTCGTCGGCCACAAGGTTTTCGAGGAGCGGCAGCCGTCGATGGTCGACCACCCCACGCATTTCCTGCTTGGACCGATGTTTGTCATGGCAAAATTATTCATTGCATTGGGCTTCCGTCGCGACCTTGCCGCGATTCTGGCGCCAGTTCCGACCAATTCCCTTTCAACCCGATAGTTCTAGACGCGAAACAGCAAACCTTCTGCATGGCTCTCGTACTGGTTACCGGTGGCAGCGGCTTCATCGGACATCATCTCGTAGAAGCGCTCCGCGCCCGTGGGCAGCGGGTGCGTGTTCTCGATGTTCGTGCGCCGGCCACGCCGTATGCCGACGTTGAATATGCCCGTGGCTCGGTGCTGGACGGCGCAGCGGTCGGTGCCGCGATGGCGGGTGTGGATCAGGTCTATCACCTCGCCGGCCTGCCCGGCATGTGGGTCGCCGACAAGCAGGCCTTTCACGATGTCAATTGCCGCGGCACCGAGATCATGCTCGCGGCCGCGATGAAGCGCGGGGTCTCGCGCTTCCTGCACTGCTCGACGGAATCGATCCTGTTCCCCTATTCCGACCTCAACGGTGTTCCCGCCGAAGAGGCGCTGCAGCCGGCCGATGCGATGCCGGGCGCCTACACGCGGTCGAAATCGCTGGCCGAGCATTGCGCCGCGAAGGCCGCAGCCGCAGGCTTCCCGCTGGTGATCGGCACCCCGACCATGCCGATCGGTGCTGCCGACCATAATCTGACGCCGCCGACCGCGATGCTGTGGTACTTCCTGCAGAAGAAAGTGCAGCCGCATCTCGACTTCCCGGTCAATCTCGTCGACGTCCGCGACGTCGCCATGGGCCTCGTGCTGACCATGGAACGCGGGCGTAACGGCCAGCGCTACATCCTCGGCGGCGACTGCGTCAGGCTCGGCCAGATTCTGCGGATGATGTCCGCGATGAGCGGCCGCCGGCAATTCCCGGTCGTCGTTCCCGGCAAGATGGCCGAGCTGTCGGGCATCATGCTCGAATATCTCTCCGATCGTATCACGCGCCGGCCGCCCAACGGCACTGCCGAGGGCGTGCGCATCGCGCTCGCCGCTAGCGACCTCTCGATCGGCAAGGCGCGCACCGAGCTCGGCTACGCGCCGCGCCCGATCGAGCCGGTCCTGCGCGAAACCATCACCCATCTTCTCGCCCGCGGCGGCGCGCTTGCCTCCGGCGCCATCGAGCATCACGCGCTCTCCTCGCGCGCCAGCTGAGCTGCCGCCCAACCCAAAGAACCTTTCCGCATGTCCTTCGATTTCAGCAAGCTTCTCTCTGTCGCCTGGGGTGGTTGGACCACGACCTGGCCGACGCAACTGCTCGCCCTGATCTGGCTCGCCTGGCTCGCAAGCTGGGTCGGCGCCTCGTTCTGGCAGGGCCGTACCCAGAAGCAGGTGATGACGCTGGAGTCCGGCCGCTATCGCATCCCGATCCTGGTCGGCGGCATCCTGTTCACGCCCTGGACCGCCGAGGTGCTCGGTGAGAAGCCGCTCTGGGTGTTCAGCAATACAGCCGTCTACGTCGTGGCGCTGATCGTGCTGGCCGGCATCTCCTTCACCTGGTGGGGACGGCTGCATCTCGGACAGTTCTGGTCCAACACCATCACCCACAAGCAAGACCACCGCGTCATCGACACCGGCCCGTACGGCATCGTGCGCCATCCGATCTACACCGGCCTGATCCTCGGCATGCTGGTGACCGGCATCGCGGTCGGCACGGTCACTGCGATGCTCGGCGCGATCCTGATCTCGCTCGGCATGTGGCAGAAGGGCCGAATGGAAGAAGTGTTCCTGTCCAAGGAGCTCGGCGAAGACGCCTACGGCGCTTATTGCCGCCGCGTGCCGATGATCATCCCGTTCCTGTCGCCGCGGTAAGAGCGGGTATCGCTTCAACGCTGTCATCGCAAGCGTAGCGCAGCTGCACCTCCGGAGTCGTCCTGGCGAAAGCCAGGACCCATTACCCCAGGGAGCGGTTTGGCGAGGATTGCCGGAACTGAGGTCGCACGCAATCGATGGATTGCGCGGTATGGGTCCTGGCTTTCGCCAGGACGACGTTGAGGAAGCTGTGTGCGCAACACATCGGCCCCCTGCTGCCAGGAACCCCTGCTGCCTGCGCCCGTTAGCCCCTCGATACCTGCCACCACTCGCAGAGCATCGAGCCATGTCCGACGCCTACGATTATTTTCGCGAGCACGCGATCGCCGCCGTCCGCAAGGCGCGGGCGCTGCCGCCCGGGCGGCCGAAGCAGAAGCAGCGCACGGTGGCGCGCGTCTATCATCTCCTGTCCAGGGAGGCCGCGCTGGCGCCGAACGTTCATCATCTGGATGATTTCCGCACGGCGCGACGGCTAGAGCAACAGATCGGCCGCTGATCCCCGGGCAGCCTGCCGGGATTCGTCCCATGCAAATTCGAACGGCTGCCATTCCACGGGAATAGAGCCCCGCGGCGCTCCACACAGGTTGACGTCTGGCCCGTCAGCCCGTTGGATGCGCGCGCAAACAGGGGCCTCTCATGACGTTTTCCAGCATCTTTGCGCAGTTCGTTGCGCTTCTCGGCGGCATCGCGCTGCAATGGCGGAAGCTGTCGGGCACCGTGCCTGCGCCGGCCTGGGGCCAGTCGCCCGCTATTCCCGAAGCCAAGCCGCAGGGCGCCATCCCGACACTGAAGATGCCGACGGCGCGGGGCTGGAGCGAAGGACAGAAGCCGACGGTCGCACCCGGGCTCAAGGTCAATGCGTTCGCGACCGGCCTCGACCATCCGCGCTGGATCGAGGTGCTGCCCAATGGCGATGTGCTGATCGCGGAGGCGACGCAGATCGCGGGGGCGCCGCGGTCCGTGTTTCATTACGCGATGCAGGCAACGATGCGGCGCGCCGCCGCGCTCGGCGTCAGTGCCAACCGCATCACGCTGCTGCGCGACAAGGATGGCGACGGCGTCGCGGAGTATCGCGGCGCGTTCATGGAAAATCTCAGCCAGCCGTTCGGCATGGCGCTGGTCGGCGACGCCTTCTATGTCGGCAACACCGACGGCGTGATGGCCTTCCCGTACGTGGCGAACGCCGATCGCATTACCGCGCCGGGCAAGCGCCTCACCAATTTCAAGCCAAGCGGCCACTGGACCCGCAGCCTGCTCGCAAGCCCCGACGGCAAAAAACTCTATGCCGGCGTCGGCTCGCTCAGCAACATCGCCGAGATGGGCATGGAGGTCGAGGAAGGCCGCGCCGCGGTCTACGAACTCGACCTCGTCGCCGGCACGCACCGCATCTTCGGCGCCGGCCTGCGCAATCCCGTTGGTCTTGCCTGGGAGCCGACGACCGGTGTGCTTTGGACCGTCGTCAACGAGCGCGACGGCCTCGGCGACGAAACGCCGCCGGACTATCTGACCTCGGTGCGCGACGGCGGCTTCTACGGCTGGCCCTATTGCTACTGGGGCAAGACGGTTGACGAGCGCGTGCCGCAGGATCCGGCGATGGTCGCCAAGGCGCTCACGCCGGACTACGCGCTCGGCGGCCACACCGCTTCGCTCGGCCTGTGCTGGATGCCGGCGGGCACGCTGCCTGGCTTCCCCGACGGCATGGCGATCGGCCAGCACGGCTCGTGGAATCGCAGCACGCTGTCCGGCTACAAACTGGTGTTCATCCCGTTCGAGAACGGAAAGCCTTCGGGTCCCGCACGCGACATCCTGTCCGGCTTCCTGGCACCCGACGAAAAGGAATCCTACGGCCGCCCGGTCGGCGTCGTGATCGGTCCTGACAAGAAGTCGCTGCTGATGGCCGACGACGTCGGCAATGTGATCTGGCGTGTCACCGGCGCTTGAAGGTTATGTTCCAACACTGAGCGTGGCGCGCTGCTTGCGGAGCAGGGCGATCACGGACAGCGCCGTGATCAACCCGGTCTTGGGATTTTCGGAGGGGATGTTCTCGATTGACATCGAGAAGCGCGCCGAATCCGCCTCGACCTCGATGCGGTGAACATTGCGCGTCACGGTCGGGTCGGCCCAGATTTGCACCTGGGTGCGATCCGGCCCGACGCCCGCGAGCGACAGCGCGACCGCGACGTTGAGATTGGCCGGAAAGCCTTTTGCGGCCTCGCGCGCCGTGCCTTCGAACAGCTTCAGCGGCTCGCGCAGATTGTCGATATCGATGTTGTTCTGGACGATGAACGGCGCGCCCTTCAAGCCGTCGATCGGCTTGCGCGTCACCATCCTCACCGAATGAATGGTGCCGATCGCAGCCGCGTTGACGGCGTCGAGTCCGATCAGCGCGCCGGTCGGCACGAGGATGCGGCCGCCATTGGCGCGGGCGAGATCGACAAGATCGAAATTGTCGAGCAGCCCGCCGACACTGACGACGACCGCGGCCCTGCCGCGTTTCACCGCGGGCTCGACGATCGCACGCAGTTGGCTGCTCGGCGCGCATTCGACCACGATGTCGGCGGCGTCGCCGAGTTGGTCGAGCGGCAGGACGGATGGCGGACGACGCAGGCTGGCGAGGAACGTCTGATGCTTTGCGGGATCGCGCACCGCCACGGCAGAGAGCGTCAATCCTTCGATGCCCTGATCGAGCGCGGTCGCGATCTTGGTGCCGATCGAGCCGAGCCCCGCGATGGCAACCCGCAATTCGTTCGAAGCTCTCCGTTCCGTCATCGCATCACCCTTCTCGCCCAGCCGATGTCATAGCGCCTCAGGCGTCCCGCGCATAGCTGCGCAGGCGCGCCTCGAGCACGGACAGCATCGCGTCGCGGGCCGGGTCACGCGAGCCGCGCAGCCATGCGGCAGCGAGCGGCAGCCGGCCGACGGGTCCGATCTGCTTTGGCCGCAGCGGCACGAAGCGCACGCCGGATACCGCCATCCGGGTGGACCAACGCGGCACGATTGCGACACCGAGCCGGGTTGCGACGAGATTGATGATGGTCTGCTTCTCGTCGGCGACCTGCACGATGCGCGGCGTGAGGCCAGCCTGCTCGAACAGTTTCATGGTGAGGTCGTGGCTGTGCGGCCGCGAGCGGCGATCAGGCACCAGCATCGCCTCCTCGGCGATCTCCGCCAGCGTGATCGACTTGCGTTTGGCCAGCGCGTGGCGCTGCGGGAAGGCCACGATGGCTGTCTCCTGCAGCAGATCGCGGAATTCAAGCCGCTTGTCCCGCTGAGCCGGTGGACGCACGAAGGCAAGATCGAGCGCGCCGGTCAGGATCTTTGGCAGCAGCCGGACGGTCTTCTCCTCCAGAAGCTGCACCGCGATATCAGGACGCTTTGCGCGGAAGTCGCGGAGCAATGCCGGTAACAGCCCCGCCGCAGCACTGTCGATGGCGCCGACCCGGAGTTTTCGAGCAGCCCCTGCGCGCGAGCGATTGCGCAGATTGCTCTCGACCGCCTCCACGCGGGCGAGGATGGCACGGGCATCGCGCAGCAGCATTGCGCCATCTTCCGTCAGCGACACCGCCCGCGTCGTCCGCGCGAACAGCCGCGTATCCAGATCCTGCTCCAGCAGCTTGATCTGGCGGCCGAGTGCGGAGGGCAACATCTGGAGATGCTGCGCCGCGCGGCCGAAATGCAACTGCTCGGCCGCCGCCACGAAGCATCGCAACTGATGCAACTCCATTCGCTGTCCTCTGACCCTGTAACGGGATTATATCATTTTTTTGTATAAACCAGCGCCTATTGAGTGCCGCCCCGCCGCCGCCTAGGCTCGTTCTCTCCGCGATCCCGACCTTGCTATTGCCGCACGCGAAGACCGCGTCCGCCGAACCCGTCACACAATTCCATTGAAATCTGAAACGGAGCACTTCATGCGTACCCATTCGATTGCAGCGATCCCCGCCGACGGCATCGGCCCCGAGGTCATCTCCGCCGGCGTTCGCGTGCTGGAGGCGCTGGCCAAACGTAGCGGCGATCTCGCCTTCAACGTCAAGACGTTCGACTGGGGTTCGGACTATTACAAGAAGCACGGCGTCATGATGCCGACCGACGGCCTCGCGGAGCTCAAGAAGTTCGACGCGATCTATTTCGGCGCGGTCGGTGCGCCCGACGTGCCCGACCACATCACGCTGTGGGGCCTGCGGCTGCCGATCTGCCAGGGCTTTGACCAATACGCCAATGTGCGGCCGACCAAGATTCTGCCGGGCGTCGCCTCGCCGCTGCGCAATGTCGGCGTCGGCGACCTCGACTGGGTGATCGTGCGCGAGAATTCCGAGGGCGAGTATGCCGGCATGGGCGGCCGCGCCCACAGGGGTCTCCCCGAAGAGGTCGGCACCGAGGTCGCGGTGTTCACCCGCGTCGGCGTGACGCGCATCATGCGCTATGCGTTCGAGCTCGCCCGGTCGCGTCCGCGCAAGTTCCTGACCGTGGTGACCAAGTCGAACGCGCAGCGCCATGGCATGGTGATGTGGGACGAGATCGCCGCCGAGGTCGCGGCCGAATTCCCCGATGTGACCTGGGACAAGATGCTGGTTGACGCCATGACGGTGCGCATGACGCTGCATCCGAAGAGCCTCGACACCATTGTCGCGACCAATTTGCACGCCGACATCCTCTCCGACCTCGCCGGCGCGCTGGCGGGAAGCCTCGGCGTCGCGCCAACCGGCAATATCGACCCGCAGCGCCGCTTCCCCTCGATGTTCGAGCCGATCCACGGCTCGGCGTTCGATATCACCGGCAAGGGCATCGCCAATCCGGTCGCGACGTTCTGGACCGGCGCGCAGATGCTGGAGCATCTCGGCGAGAAGGACGCGGCGGTGCGGTTGATGGCGGCGGTGGAGAAAGTATGCGCAACCGGCGTGCTGACGCCTGATGTCGGTGGCACGGCGACGACGAAGGACGTGACGGACGCCGTGATCGAGGCGATCCACGGATCGAACGCGTAGTCCGAGGTGCGTCTCCCTCCCCGCCCGTTCATGCGGCGAGAGGGTTAGGGAGGCGCGGGGGATTCCAAAAAATTTTGGACCCCCTCTTGAAACCAAAACAGGCTTTTTTTATTTGTCCGCTGCCGCCGAGAGGTGGCGTTCCCGACGCCTGGTGGGTCGGGAAGCTGAGACGGGCACCGGTCGTGTCCGGTGTCGTTCGTATCCATTTTGCTCCTTGGAGGATCTGGCTATGCGCACTTACGACTTCTCTCCCTTGTGGCGTTCGACCGTTGGTTTCGACCGCCTTTTCGACCTCGTTGAAACGGCACAGCGTGCCGGCGAGGACAACTATCCCCCCTACAACATCGAACGCATCGGCGAGGATCGCTACCAGATTTCGCTTGCGATTGCGGGCTTTGCACCCAACGAGGTCGCGGTGACGGCCGAGCAGAACGCGGTGACCGTCGAGGGAAACAAGCCGGACAGGACCGAACGCGAATATCTCTACCGGGGCATTTCCGCGCGGCCGTTCAAGCGGCAGTTCAACCTGGCCGATTATGTTCAGGTGCACAGCGCCTCGTTCGAGAACGGCCTGCTCAAGATCGAACTGGTCCGGGAAATCCCTGAAGCCATGAAGCCGCGGCGAATTGCCATCAATGCCGCGCCGTCCGGCAACGTGCATCAACTCGAGGGCAAAGCCGCCTGAATTTGGTCTGTCGGAGACCCGGTGATCCCGCCCGATCGTCGGGCGGGATCGACCATGGCCTTCGACCGCGCACCCGAATGCAAGTCAGAGGTTTAAAGAAAGGAGGAGGACCTCTCATGCTCGATCATGTCGACAACATCATCGATCTGAATGCGATATTGCACCCTGGCTCTGTCTATGATCATCCCCGCGACGTCCTAGCCGATCCAACTCTGTCGATCGGCGAGAAGCGTGCAATCCTCGCGTCCTGGGCTTCGGACGCAGCCAGTATCGCCTCGAGTCCGGCATTGCGCGAACTGCCCGGCTCGGGCAAAGCCGTCACCATCGACGAAATTCTGGAAGCGCTCGCGAGCCTCGACCACCATCCGAAAGGACCTCCGGGTGGCAAGCCGGTCCGCACGCGATCCGTCGAACGAACCGGCCTCGCAGCCTAGGCAACGACAGCTCAACGAGGATTGCGATGATGGTTGATGAAGAGCTGGCCTTGTTGCGCGGCCACCGCAGCAACATCAGCCGCTATCAGCGGTTGCTCAAGACCGAGCTGACCGAGTTCGAGCGGCGGTTCATCGAGAGACGTGTGTCCGAGGAGCGTTCGGCGATCGAGAAGCTCGCCCTCTCCGCCTTTCCGCTCACCTTTCAGGCCCCGAACGGCGCGATGGGGAACGCAATCACGCGCCGGGCGGCAAGCAGCCACGGCTAATTGACATGCCCGAACACCTCCCGACGTTCGAAGTGTTCCTGAAGAAATGCGGTCGAAGGACATGGCGATGGCATGTCTGTACGACGGAGGGACGCCTCGTCATGCACGGCTTCGAAAATGGCCGACCCGCCGCCAAATATGCGGCTGAAAGGGCATTGTTTCTGATGCTTCTCGCCGCGCCCTATCGCCCGGCGGGCCGGGCTTCCACCACGGCTCGCTCCTCCTTGGCGACATCCGCATCAAGATGGCTGCCGCGACACAAGATTCGTGAATGACAGGCGCCGCGAGGGATGGTGCCTGGCATCAGCCAAGCTCCATCCCGGCGATCTCCGTTGCTGACCGCTTACCGCCGTGCGGCCGGCGGGGTCGCCATGGCGGCTGTCGGCTCCGGCGGCGTCAGGTGGCGCGGGACGATGATGGACTGGCCGGGGGTGAGCGTGGCGTTCTCCGGCAGCGAATTGCTCTGCGCCAGCGACCACAGCGGCACGCGATTGGCCGCCGCGATGCTCTCCATGGTGTCGCCGCGGCGCACCGGTTGCCGCACGCCGCTGTCCCACAATTCGACCAGCGTATTCGCCGGCACGAGATAGCGCAGCGGCACGGCATCGACCTGCGTCTGGGGCGGAATGCGCGGCAACTGCGTGACCATGTCGACGATCTGACGGTGGATGTCGTCGGACTTCTCGATGTTGATGTGGCTGACCCGCGCGTTCTCCTTCAGGTCATAGCTCGCATAGTGACCGCGATAGCCCGGCACCGCGACCACGTTGCCGCCGCCAAGCACGCTGTCGGAGAGGTAGATGTTGATGAAGCGCTCGACATTGAGCGGCACGTCGCCGGTCGCATGCGCGGGATCGATGGTGATGACGAGGCTGATCGGGATGTTCTCCTTGGCCGCCATCTCCGAGATGACGATCGAGCAAAGCCCGCCCATCGAATGCCCGATCAGCACGATCGGCGCCGGCGTTTCCTTGTAGCTGGAGATGGCACGATCGCCGATCCATCGGCAGATGGTGAATTCATAGACGTTGGCCGAAAAGCCGGCCTGCGTCAGCTTCTCTTCGAGCCGGTCCATGCCGGTGGAGAAGAACGGCCCCATGGCGCCCCGAAACAGGTAGATTTTCGGCGGCGGCAATGGCTCAAACGGTACGGGCGGTGGTGCGGCGGGTGCGGCGGGTGCGGCCGCGGCGGGCTTCGTCTTGGCAGGTGAGGCAACGGCCGTCCCGGTGCTTAAGGCGAGCAGCGCAACGGCTGCCAGCGCGAGAAGTCGCCTCAAATCGATCATCAGTCCAGCAGTCCCACTCCGGGAGGCTGCAGCCTCCCCCAAAGGCGCTTAGTGACGGCCGATTGGGTGGAATTTGGGGCACGGAACCGGGGCTCGATCCGCGCTCATTCCAGCATCTCGACACCCAATCACTGCACGCTCTTGAGCCTGCTGCGGTGGGCAGCCTGTTTCGCGCGGTTGCCGCAGACCGCCATGATGCACCATCGCCGCGCGCGCCTGCGCGTGTGGTCGGCGAACAGCATGGTGCAGTTGTGCCCCTCGCACGCCTTGACGTTGGAAAAGTCCTCGTCGCATACGAACTTCGCCATGGCTTCGCCAACCGGCAGCAATAGCGCTTCCGGCGAGCGCCAGCGCCGTTTCATTCGCAATGCGAGAGCGCCGCCATCGTGAGGCCCGGGCTCGATCCGGCTGAAGGCTTCGTCGCGCTCCAGCAGGCTGTTCAATGGACCGAGCTCGCGCAATGCATCCCTCGTGAGCGGCCGGCCCGCATGCTTGCGCACGAATCCCCTGAACCATTCGCGCAAGGCGCGCGCCTGATCCGCGACCTTGTCCAACTCGTCCGGCGTGGCGCGGGCCGTCAGCGCGTGCAGATCATCCGGCGGCACCAGCTTTGCCCGCGCCAGCCAGTCGATCAGGCCATGACCACCGTCGATCCAGTCCACCGGCGTATCGACCGGTGTCGCCACCGAGTTGAGAAAGTCGAGGCCGAGCGAGTCGGCGATGAACATGGCGGGCGGGCGATCCATGAGCGGTCCTTGGCCGGTCGGGAGAACATGGACCTACATAACCTGTTAAGACGCCATTGACAAGTTACTACGGTTGGACGTAACCTCTTAGATAGCTTTAATAGGGTTACTACCAATGGAGAAGGTCATGTCAATCACGTACCGCAGCGCGGATGTCGACGGATTCAAGGTGGCCTATCGCGAGGCCGGCACTGTCGGAGCGCCAAAACTCCTGCTGCTTCACGGCTTCCCCAGCGCAGGCCACATGTTTCGCGACCTCATTCCGCTGCTTGCGGACAGGTTTCATATCGTGGCGCCCGACCTTCCCGGCTTCGGCCAATCCGGCATGCCTTCGCGCGAAAGCTTCCGTTACACGTTCGATAGCGTCGCACGCGTGATCGAACGCTTCACCGAGGTGATCGGCTTCGACCGGTTCGCGGTCTACGTCTTCGACTACGGCGCGCCGACTGGTTTCCGGCTTGCGCTCAGCCACCCCGAGCGGATCACGGCGATCATCTCGCAGAACGGCAATGCCTATGAGGATGGCCTTAGCGACAACTGGACTCCGCTCAAGGCCTATTGGCAGGATCCCTCGCCGGCCAATCGCGACGCGCTGCGCGCGCTCCTCACGCCGGAGGCGACGCGCTGGCAGTACACGCATGGTGTCCCCGATCCGATGACCGTGTCACCGGATGGCCAGAACCTCGACAATTTCTACCTTGCGCGCCCGGGCTCGGACGACGTGCAGCTCGACCTGTTCGGCGACTACAAGAGCAACGTCGCGCTCTACCCCGCCTTCCAGGATTATTTCCGTACGCACAAGCCGCCTTTCCTCGCGGTCTGGGGCAAGAACGATCCGTTCTTCATTCCGCCCGGCGCCGAAGCGTTCAAGCGCGACAATCCGAACGCCGTGGTGCAGTTCTTTGACACCGGTCATTTCGCGCTGGAGACGCATGCGAAGGAGATCGCGGACAGCATTCGCGCGTTCCTGACGTAACGGGGGCCGTCCTGCGCGATGTTTACGCCGCCAAACTCTGCTGATCGCGGAATGCGCTGATCGCCATGTGGACGAGATGCAGCTTGCCCTTGACCGCCGGCGATATGTCGAAGGGATATGCGTCGCTCATCCCAAGCGAGCGGTTGAGTTCGTTGATGCTGCGGGCAAGCGGCATCCACAGGGCCAGGAGTGCCTCGAAGTCGCTCTCGAGATAGGGATCCGTCAGGGTCTGGCGGGCGCGCTCGTCCAGCGACAACGGCAAACCTGCCAGCGAGTCGAGCGTCGACACGATGTGCAGGAAATGCGCGAACGTTTCCGCCCAATCCTCCCAGGGGTGGGACGTGGCGTACTCGCTGATGAAGCCGCTTCGGTCGTATGAACGATCGGCGCGGTTGTAATAGGAGTTGATCGCGGCCTGATAGTCCTGCGCCTGGTCACCGAAGATCAGCTTGAACGGGGCCTGGAATGTCGTGCCGTCAACGAGCAGGTCCCAATAGAAGTGACCGATCTCGTGCCGGAAATGTCCGAGCAGCGTGCGGTACGGCTCCCGGAATGCCACGCGGCGAGATTCTCGTTCGACATCGTCGGCCTCGGCAAGGTTGAGCGTGATCAGGCCCGAGAGATGCCCGGTCAGGATCGGACTGACCTCGTCCGAGAGAATGTCGAAAGCCAATGGTTCGCCGCTGCGCGATGCGAGCGGAAGCCTGAGGCGGCTGAGATCATAGAGAAGACGGCGCTTGGCTTCCTCCATGCGGCGCCAGAGCATGACGTTTCTGGTGCTGCCGAGGTTCGGAATCGTGCGCGTGAGGCGACACGAGCCGCAATACCAGTCCGCGCCCTCGACACACCAGTTGCAGCCGATGATCTCGCGGTTACGGCAAGCTTGATGGGATGCAAGTTTCGTCATGTCGATACGCGAGGAATCGAACGCCAGCTCGGTGCTGCAATTCGCGCACGCGACGTGCTCGAACGAGACAGGATGGCGGCATGACGGGCACTGAAAAAACTTCACGTGGACTGGCCCCAGACAGACGGCACACCGGAACACCGGCCTGTCAGTTCGAGGAACTCTTAACTCTTGCGACCATCGCGGTTGCCGGCGAGCAACGCCCGCTGCGTTCGCAGGGCGTGCTGTCTCAACAGGCCAGCTCGCGTCGCGCTCAACTGGCTCGATTGAGGCTGCGGCTTTTTCTCAAGGACGTTTTCGGAAACAGGGCGACCGGCCCACGCCCGCTCGGGCTGAACCGCCATGGGGCCGACGTTTCGTTTCCTTGTCATAGTGTGACAACACCAGATCGGGTGCCGAGTTCCCTTCCTCCGACCGGCAGGTGATCGAGTTTGGCTCTGCAGATACGACAATGCCGCCGTCTGCATGACGGCGGCATTGTCAATTCAGCGGCTCGCGGCGAAGGCTTAGTTCCGGGGAGCCGTTGCCGCCGCCGACCGCGCCGGCCTGGGCGCGCCGGGTTCGGCAACCGGAGCCGGTGCGCGCGAGCGCATGGTTGCGGCGTCGATCTCGGCGATCACGCGGCGCTGGATCGCTTCGTTCTTGTCGATCGAGATGTGGCCGACACCGGAGCCGCGGACGTCGACATTGTCGAGCTTGCCGCGAAAACCGTCCGCGCGCTTCACCGGCTCGCCGGGGCCGTCGCCGATATAGATGTTGATGTAGCGTTCGGCGCCGGTCGACAGTTTGGTCTTGAACACGGAGTCGAGCCCGATCGCGAGCTTCACGGGCACGCCAAGACGGTTGAGCTTGGCGATCATGTCCGGCAGCGCGGTTGCGCCGGAGGAGTGCCCGACCAGCACGATGGTCTTGAGCCGGCCGGCCTTGTAGGCGGTGGCGGCCTCATCCGCGAGCGAGGACCACGACACGAAATTCGCGACGGTCACCGGGATGCCCTGCGCCTGGAGCCGGGCGCCGATCGTGTCGAGCCCGAGCGAGAAGATGTTGAGCACGCCGCGGAGGAGGTAGACATGCGTGGTCGCGACCGCAGCCTGGCTCGGCGCCGCCTTGACGGTGGTCGGGCTGATGGCAACAGCTGACAGCAGAAGCAGGCCCATCGCCCATGCACGGAGGGCGGACAACTGGCTGGTGCCGGCGGTGTGACGGCCGTTCGGTCTCATCGATCTTTTCCCTGGGAATATGCTTCGGCCGGAATCGTAGCCATGGCCTGCTCGCAGACGCAACAAAGAGCCGCGTGAACGACGATCTTAGCAGCAAGCCGTGACCATCGCGCAACACTTGCTCGAAACCTGCCACGGAAGGGCCTGTTTTGAGGCCATTTTTCTCCGGCTAATTGCAGCCGGGCAAGGGCATTCCTATCTCAGGGCTCCGCTGACCCGTCCTCCCGGCAGGTTCCAGCCTCCCCTCCCCAGCCTTCGCCCCCCTCAGACTTGCGGCCATCATGTCCTCCATCATTTCCGTCGCCAATTTGTCGAAGACCTATGGGTCCGGCTTCAAGGCACTCAAGAACGTCAATCTCGACATCAAGCGCGGCGAAATCTTCGCGTTGCTCGGCCCCAACGGCGCCGGCAAGACCACGCTGATCTCGATCATCTGCGGCATCGCCAATCCGAGCGAAGGCAAGGTCCTGGTCGGCGGCGAGAACATCCAGACCTCCTATCGCAAGGCGCGCTCGCTGATCGGGCTGGTGCCGCAGGAATTGCACACCGATGCCTTCGAGAGCGTGTGGGCGACGGTGAGCTTCTCCCGCGGGCTGTTCGGCAAGCCGAAGAACCCCGATCATATCGAGAAGGTGCTGAAGGACCTCTCGCTGTGGGACAAGAAGGACAGCAAGATCATCACGCTTTCCGGCGGCATGAAGCGTCGCGTGATGATCGCGAAAGCGCTGTCGCACGAGCCGCAGATCCTGTTCCTGGACGAGCCGACCGCCGGCGTCGACGTCGAGCTGCGCAAGGGCATGTGGGAGGTGGTGCGCACGCTCCAGCAATCCGGCGTCACCATCATCCTGACCACGCACTACATCGAGGAAGCCGAGGAGATGGCCGACCGCATCGGCGTCATCAACAAGGGCGAGATCGTGCTGGTCGAGGACAAGGCCACCTTGATGCAGAAGCTCGGCAAGAAGCGGCTGACGCTGCATCTGCAAGGCAAGCTCGATGCGCTGCCGGAGAGCCTCGGGCATTACGAACTCGACCTCTGCGACGGCGGCGCGACGCTGGTCTACGACTACGACACCAAGGGCGAGCGCACCGGCATCACCAGCCTGCTCGGCGACCTCCGCACCGCCGGCATCCGTTTCAACGATCTCGACACGACGCAATCGTCGCTCGAGGATATCTTCGTCGACCTCGTGAGGGCGTCATGAACTACCGGGCTGTCCGCGCCATCTATCTGTTCGAAATGGCGCGCACCTGGCGCACGCTGCTGCAAAGCATCGTCTCGCCGGTGGTCTCGACCTCGCTGTATTTCGTGGTGTTCGGCGCCGCGATCGGCTCGCGCATCAGCCAGGTCGAGGGCGTCAGCTACGGCACCTTCATCGTGCCGGGCCTGATCATGCTCTCGGTGCTGACGCAGAGCATCGCCAACGCCTCGTTCGGCATCTACTTCCCGAAATTCACCGGCACGATCTACGAGATCCTGTCGGCGCCGATCTCCTATTTCGAGATCGTGCTCGGCTATGTCGGCGCGGCTGCGACCAAATCGATCATCCTCGGCCTGATCATCCTCGCCACGGCCGGCCTGTTCGTGCCGCTGCACATCCACCATCCGGTCTGGATGCTGGCCTTCCTGGTCCTGACGGCGGTGACGTTCAGCCTGTTCGGTTTCATCATCGGCATCTGGGCCGACGGGTTCGAAAAGCTGCAGATGATCCCGATGCTGGTGGTGACGCCGCTGACCTTCCTCGGTGGCAGCTTCTATTCCATCGATATGCTGCCGCCCGCCTGGCGCACGGTGGCGCTGCTCAATCCGGTCGTCTATCTGATCTCCGGCTTCCGCTGGAGCTTCTACGAGATCGCGGACGTCAGCGTATCCGTGAGCATCGGCATGACGACGGCGTTCCTGGTGATCTGTCTGGTCGTGATCTGGTGGATTTTCCGCACGGGGTATCGGTTGAAGAACTGACCCCGGCCGTCATTCCGGGGGCACGCGCGCGCCCCGGAATCGCCAGGGGTTACCGATAGCAGTGGAAGCGGTTGTATCCGTCGTAATAGCCGCGGCAGCGGCGGTGGCCGCGATGGGGAATGCCGAACACACCCTCGACTGCTCCCACGGCCCCGCCAACGCCGGCGCCGACCGCGCCACCGACCACGCCGCCCACAGGACCGGCGATACGGTTGCCTTCATAAGAACCTTCCTGGGCGCCGCGCACGATGCCCTGCGCGTGCCCGGCATGTGGCAGCGACAACAGCACCAGCGCCATGGCGGCGGCTGCAAACAGCAGGCGGGCGGGCAAACCGGCCGGCAATGACGCGGCGGTGATACGGGCTTTGTTCATTTTCGGTCCCAGGGACGGTGTAAGGGGCAATTGGCGGCGAACGCCGCCTGTCGAGGCAGGCATCCTCAACGCCGGGCGCGGCCAAATGGTTGCGCCTTTGTGACGAATTGTCGGCGTTGTGAACGCGTGCCCGCTCGCGAAAATGTCAGCATCGCCACGGGCGGCGCGGCACAAAGCGGCCTTGCTAACGCCCGCCGTCACGTTAACGATGGCCGGGCAGGCCGCTGGAACGAAAGCCGGATTGCAGGCATATTGCACGCCGGGGGACGGAGAGCCGCGGCGCCTAGCGTGAACAGGCCGGAGGCCAGAACTCAGATGCGTTCGTTTTTTATTGCTTTCACCTCCCTGATGCTTTTGAGCGCGGGCGCCGCGCAGGCCAAGGTCGAGATCACCGTCGACAAGGACAATCAGCAGATGACCGTCGCCGTCGACGGCATCGCGCGCTATCACTGGCCGGTGTCGACAGGCATCCCCTCCCGCGAGACGCCGAACGGCGCGTTCCGTGCCTTCCGCATGGAAGAGGACCACTACTCCAAGGAATTCGACGACGCGCCGATGCCGCATTCGATCTTCTTCACCAAGATCGGGCACGCCATCCACGGCACAGACTCGGTCGGCCGGCTCGGCACACCGGCGTCTCATGGCTGCGTGCGGCTGTCGCGGCAGAACGCCTCGACGCTCTACGCGCTGGTGCAGCAGCAGGGCGTGCTCAACACCACGGTGACGCTGACCGGCTCGTCGCAGGTGGCGCTCGCCCGCAACCCGCGCGGCCGCAACCCCACGGCTGTCGCCCGCGCACCGCAGCCGACCGAGGAGCAGTACGCCACATCAGGCGACCCCGTGAATCTCGCACCGACGGCCCAGCCCGCCCGCCGCTACATGCCCCAGGACGACAATTACATCTATCCAGCCGATGGCAGCGACACCGGCACGCGCTACCCGGCGCCGCGTGGCAGCCGCCCGCTCTATGACGCGCAGGTCTACCAGCAGCAGCCGCAGCAATATTACAATCAGGGCAACGGCACCTATTATCAGCCGCAGCCCCGGCAGGTTTACCAACCGCGTGGCTATTACTACCAGAACTGACGCTATCTGGACGCGGCGTTGCCGGGCAATCAAATCAGAAAGCCGCTGCCGCGACGGGCGCTTGCCGCAGTCGACCGCTGGAAATAGCGCCGGCCTGTGCACGGATTGGGCACCGGCCGACGCAAGGAAGCAACAGTCCACAACCTTCGACGCGGCGGCGTTCCGGCCAAATTGACAACCAGGGGGTCGCCCGTATTGTCGTTCCCATTGTTTCTGGGACATGACATGACACGCGAGCAGATTTCGGATTTCTGCGTTACCGCCCTGGCAAATATCCTGCGAATTTCGAGCGACCGCGTCGACATCGGCACGAAATTCAGCCGCCTCGGGCTCGATTCGGCGATGCTGGTCTACCTGATGATGGAACTCGAGGAGAAGCTCGACCTCGAACTATCGACGGACGACTTCTACGACCATCCGACCGTTGAGGCGCTGTCGCGATTTCTCGCCGACAAGCGCGCAATCCGCCCCGCCGCCTGAGGGCGGCTGAAGCCGGCGCAACCCATGGAAACCTTCCGCTCGCTCGTGGCACTGCTGGCCCGGCGTGCGGCGGAGCAGGCCGACGACCGCGTCTATGTCTTCGTCTCCGATCGCGGGACGGAGGAAGCTGCCCTCAGCTTTCGACAGCTGCACGATGCCGCGGGCGCGCTCGCGTTGCGACTGACCGTGGCCGCGCGTCCCGGCGACCGCGCCATCCTGGTGTTTCCGCCCGGCATCGAGTTCATGGTGGCGTTCTTCGGCTGTCTGATGGCCGGCATCATCGCCGTGCCGATGATGATGCCGCGGCGAAACAGCGCGCGCGATGCCAGCGCCGCGATCCTCGCCAATTGCACGCCGGCGGTGGCGCTGACCAATTCGGCCGTCGCGCTCCGCGGTGATCTGCGGGCACGCTTCGCGCATGAGAACATTCGCTGGATCGAGGTCGATCTCGCCGCGGACGATGGTGAGACAATCGAACTACCCGAGCCGGCGCCGGACGACATCGCCTTCCTGCAATACACCTCCGGCTCGACGTCCGCGCCCAAAGGCGTGATGGTGAGCCACGCCAATCTGCTCGCCAATCTCGAGATGATCCGGCTCGCGCTCGGCAACACCCGGCAATCGACTTACGTCAATTGGGTGCCGCTCTATCACGACATGGGGCTGATCCTGAACGCACTGCAGGCGCTCTATGTTGGGGCGACCTGCGTGCTGATGGCACCGAATGCGTTCATGCAGCGGCCACTCGGCTGGCTGCGCGCGATCTCGCATTTTCGCGCGGAAGTGGCGTGCAGCCCGAATTTCGGCTTCGATCTCTGCGTCAGCCGCTATCGCGCCGACCAGATGGAGGGCGTCGACCTGTCCTCGCTCAGGATCGCGCTGAACGGCGCAGAGCCGGTGCGTGCGGAAACCATCGAGCGGTTCGTCCAGACATTCGCGCCCCACGGCTTCGATCCGCGCGCGATGTATCCCGCCTACGGAATGGCGGAAGCGACACTCCTGATTTCCGGCGGACGCCGCGGCGGAGGTCATGTCACACGCAGCCTGAGCCGCACGGCGCTTCAGGCGCATGCGGCGGAAGCGCCTTCCAGCGCCGAAGACACGCAGATCGCCGTCGGCTGCGGGCGCGCGCTCACCGGCGAACGGATCGCGATCGTGGACCCGGACAATCGGACGCGCCTGCCCGCGGACCGGGTCGGTGAAATATGGGTGAACGGCGCCAATATTGCCCGCGCCTATTGGCGCAACGACGAGGCGACGCGCGAGGGGCTCAATGCGCAGATTGCCGCCGAAGACGGGGCATGGCTGCGCACCGGCGACCTCGGCTTCGTCGACGCCACGGGCGAATTGTTCGTCACGGGACGGATCAAGGACCTCATCATCATCCGTGGCATCAACCATTATCCCCAGGACGTCGAGCGCACCGTGCAATCGCTCGATCGAGCTTTGCGCGAAAATTGCGGCGCGGCGTTCTCGGTGCCGGACGAGACCGGCGAAGAAACACTCGTCATCGTCCAGGAAATCGAGCGCACTGCGCGCCACTCGATCGACACCGAAGCCATCAAGGGTCGGATTCGCGAGGCCGTCGCCGACAACCACGAGCTCTCCGCGCGCCACATCGCGCTGATCCGGCCCGGCACTCTGCCGAAGACCACCAGCGGCAAGATCCAGCGCAAGCTGGCACGCAAGCTCTGGCTCGATGGGGGATTCGAGCAGCTCAGCTGAGACGGTTCAGAAATCGATCTTCGCGCTCTCCCCATCGCGCAGGCTCGCAGCGATCCCCTGCTCGATCTTGCGCGCGAGGATGGGGCGATAATGGATGAAGTCGGCAAAATTGGCGCGGTCGCGCGTGAGATCGTTGTCAACGCGATAGCTGATGAAATTGCTACGCGGTCGGCCCGCGACCACTTTCTTCAGCGCCGCGTCGCAGGCGCTGCGCTCCAGGGCGGTTTCCGTACCGGGCTTCGGCACGGTGGTCGCGAAGGTCGGCGGCACGATGATGACGACGGGCACATCGGCCGGCAATGTCCCGACGGTATCTGCGAGCACAGCGATCTCGGGAAATGTCGCCCGCATCTCGGTGGACGAGGACGGCGCCGGATCCCTGGGCCAGCCGACTTCCTTGAATTGACCCGGCGGCCAGATGTCCTCATAGCTGACAAAGCCGTCGGGGTTCATCCGTGGTCGGCGACCAAGCCCGATACTGATGCGCTGAAAAGCGTGCTCGATCGCCTGCCAGGAGATCAGCCGTGCAGCGTAAGTGACGACGCTTCTGTCGTAGAGCCAGTCGGGAAACGGGACGCCGCCCTCCTCCTTGGCCCGTGCATGCGCGCACCAGCCGGGGTCAGTCACGACCACCAGTGCACCAACATCCTTGTGATTTCGGAGAAAGAAGTCCAGCACCGCGAGCTCCTGGCGGGGAAACGCACCGGTCATGTAGAGCTGCACGAAGCGCAGGCCGGTTGCGCGCGACAATTCCGTCGGCTCGATCATCTGCGCCGTCGAATTACCCAGGATCGCGGCATTGAAATCCGGATTTCTCGCGCGGCTCGCCGCCGTGATCTGGGTCAGACGATTGTCGACGCCGTCGATGCCAAGCAGGCCGAGCTTGCCGCTGTCATAGGGATCGACCGCCACCATCAGTGCGAGCACCAGAAGCGCAGCGCCGATCAGCGTGCCCAGACACGCGAGCAAGCTCCGGCCCCAGCCGAGGTCGGTCTCAGAATTTGAAGTAGACGAACTCATGGAGATCCCGACCACCCATGTGAAGCAGCAATGCGAACAGCCCAAGACCGAGCAGACCTGCGAGCCACGGATTGGGACGGCGCGTGAGCACCGCCACGATGTCCTGGCTCGCCGGCAGCAGGAAGGCGAACAGCGGCGCTGCAATCAGCGGCCACAAATGCTTTCCGCGCTCGAGCGGCAGCGGCGAAACCAGTCCGGCGAAGACATGCCAGGCCGCCTCCACCGATCCCGCGCGGAAGACCACGCCGGTCGCGAGCACGAACAGCACGGTGAGCGCCCAGCCGAGCCATGACGGGAAATCCGGGCCATAGCGGCGCCACGGCGTGCAGGCGACCAGCGCAAGCCCGTGCAGCACGCCCCACAACACGAAGGTCCAGCTCGCGCCGTGCCAGAGGCCGCACAGCGCCATCGTAATCATCATCGCGCCGAAGAACTGCACGGGCAGCCAGCGCCGCGGCAAAAGACGCAGGTTGACCAGCGGATAAAACACGTAGTCGCGCAGGAACAGCATCAATGTGATGTGCCAGCGCTGCCAGAAATCCTGGATATTGGTCGAACGCAGCGGCGCGTTGAAATTGTACGGCAGCTGTACGCCGAACAGGAGGCCGAGGCCGATCGCGATGTCGGAATAGCCGGAGAAATCGAACAGGATCTGGAAGGAGAAGCAGAAGGCGAGCCACGCATCGCCGCTCGGCAGCGGCCCGTTGGCTGCCTGCGCGTAGATGGGATCCAGCAGGTGCGCGAGGCCGTCGGCGATCACGATTTTCTCGAACAGGCCGATCGCGATGAAGCAGGTCGCCACGCAGAACTGGCGCTGCCAGCCCGGAACGTAGACCCGCCTGCCGAACTGATGCATCACCTCCGACCAGCGCGCCAGGGGACCGGCGATCGCCTGCGGGAAGAAGGTGATGTAGAGCGCGTAGCGGTCGAACGCATAGAGCGGCGCCTTCCCGCGCTTCAGGTCGACCAGATACATGATGTGGTGGAAGGTGAAGAAGGAGATGCCGAGCGGCAGCCCGACGTCGAGCACCGGCATCGTCGTACCCAGCACGAGACCGAGATTGGCGAGAAGGAAGTTGGCGTATTTGAACAGCGCCAGCACCGCGAGATCGAGCCCGATCACCAGCGTCAGCACCGCCGGCCACTTCAAGGGCCCATAGGCGACCGAGGCGAGCCAGTTGATCGCGATCGAGCCGATCAGGAGCATAATGTAGGACGGGCTGCCCCAGGCATAGAAGGCGAGCGACAGCGCGACCTGCACGCCGATACGCAAGCCCGGATAGGGATCGGCCAGGCGATAGATCAGCAGCGCCGCGGGCAGGAAGACCAGAAGAAAGGGATAGTCGTTGAACAGCATCGGTTCAAAGCTGCGCCATCGCCGGCGTGAGCCGGCGGATGATGCTCAGCCCGTTTCGAGGTCGGGCGCAGCGTCGCCCGGCTGCCGCAGCATGCGTCGCGCAATCTTCTCCTCGCTCGGCACCTTGACGTCCCAGGCCAATCCGAGCGCTTCCAGGGCGCGGATGAAGATGAAGCCGGGATCGAATTCGAACCAGCGCAGGCCGAAGGCCGCGGAATAGGGAAAGGCGTGGTGATTGTTGTGCCAGCCCTCGCCCCAGGCAAGCCAGGCCATCACACCGAGATTGCGGCTATTGTCGTCGCGGGTGACGAAGGGCTGCGCGCCAAAGCTGTGCATCACGGAGTTGATGGCCGACATGGTCTGCTCGACCACGAACATGCGCACCACGCCGCCCCAGAGCAAGCCGGTCAGCGCGCCCCACAGGCTCATGGTGGCGACGCCGCCGATCGCGGCCGGCAGCACCAGGCCGAGACCGACCCAAGTGTAGTAGTAGCTGTTGACGGCAACCAGCCTGCGATCCGCCATCAGATCCGGGACATAGTGCGCAACGTTGGGATAATCGTGCTCGATCATCCAGGTCAAATGCGCGTGCAGGAAGCCGCGCAGGCGGCCGAACGGGCCCTCGCCGTGCAGCCGCGGCGAATGCAGATCGCCGTCGTGATCGGACAATTCGTGGTGCCGGCGGTGCATTGCCGCCCAGGACAGCATGGGACCGCGGCCGGCCATCGATCCCATCACGACCAGGATCGCACTCATCACCGTGGAGGTCGCAAAGGCGCGGTGGGTGAAGAGCCGGTGATAGCCGACGGTGAGGCCGAGGCCGGTGACCAGCCAAAAGCCGACGAACAGGCCAAGCTCCGCCGCGCCAATCGGGCGGTAGAGCAGAAGCACCAGCGCCAGCAGTGTGCCGACGAAGGGCAAAACGTCGAAGATGATGAAATGCCGGCGCTGCATCCGGCGAAAATGCCGGCTACGAATAATTCGATGATCGCGTTGCTGCTGCACGGGCGGGATTCCAGGGCGCCGACCATGAGTACATACCCCCGCGGCGGCCGCAACCCAAGCCACCGCCCAAGGTTTCAACAGCCACGAAAGCCTATACTATGGGCCGGACATGCCCAAATGCGTTCAAATATCCCTTTCCGCTTGCCCCACGAGCCGCCATGCCGTCACGTGCTGCGACGATCTTGACCGTACTGTCACTTCTCATTGCGGGACCGGCCATGGGGGCTGATTCGGCTTTCGACCTCGAGGCCCATCGCGGCGGGCGGGCACTGCTGCCGGAAAACACGCTTCCGGCCTTCGCCAACGCGCTGTCGATGGGCGTGGACACGCTGGAGCTCGACGTCGGCATCACTGCCGACGGCGAAGTCGTCGTCTCGCATGAGCGCGGGCTCAACCCTGATATCACGCGGGATGCGAGCGGCGCCTATGTCGCGGCTCCCGGCACGCCCTTCGCGAAGCTGCGGCTCGAGCAGGTCAGGAGCTACGACGTCGGCCAGATACGTCCGGACAGTCCTTACGCGAAGCAATTTCCCGATCAGCGCGCCGTGCCCGGGACCCGCATTCCGACCTTGAGCGAACTTTTCGCGCTGGTGCGCAAATCCGGCAACAATCGGGTGCGCTTCAACATCGAGACCAAGATCGATCCGAACCATCCGGACGAGACGCTCGATCCGCAAGCTTTCGTCACCAGGCTGCTCGCGCTGATCGAGGCCGAAAAATTCTCCGACCGCGTCATGATCCAGTCGTTCGACTGGCGGACCCTGCTGCTCGTCCAGCAGCGGGCATCGAAGATGCCGACGGTGTACCTGACGCTCCAGCGCGGCTCGAGCCAGACGGTGGCGCTGGACAAGGCGACCAATTGGACGGCGGGATTCAGCCCGGCCGATCACGGCGGGTCGCTGCCCCGAACCATCAAGGCTGCGGGCGGCGCGATCTGGTCGCCCTATTTCGGCGACGTGACCGCGGCGCTGATCGCCGAGGCACACGCGCTCGGGCTGCACGTCGTGGTCTGGACGGTCAACAAGCCTGAGGACATGGCGCGCATGATCGAGATCGGCGTCGACGGCATCATCTCCGACAGGCCCGATTTGTTGCGGCAAGTCGCGGGCGAGAAGGCAATTGCGTTGCCCGCCGGGACACCGGTGACGCCGTGAGGCCGAGCCGCAGGCTTTCTGCTGTAGCCCGGATGGAGCGCAGCGAAATCCGGGGCCGTTAATCACCGCGAGGCAAGAACGTCCCGGATTGCGCTGCGCTCCATCCGGGCTACGAAGTGTCCCTACTCCCCGTCCCTCAAGCGCCGGTACAGCGCGCCCAGAATGTTGGAGTAATCGTCGGTCCAGACCCGCACCCTGTCGTCGGCTTCGGTCTGCTCCCATGATTTCGACGATGCGAGCCTGCCGACGTCGGCATCCTCGCGGGCGGAGATGACGACGTCGGTCGAGAAGATGTAGTCGCCATCGCGCCCCGAATCCTCGTTGTAGACCCAGCTCTTGAGATCGTTGGCATCGGCGATGCCGACCACGACGGTCTCGAGATCGAGGTGGCGGTTGGAGACGTGCATCACCACGGCGCCGTGCGGAGCGAGCTTGTCCTTGTAGATCTTCATCGCCTCTTCGGTCGCAAGATGGATCGGGATCGCATCCGACGAATAGGCGTCGACGATGATGAGATCATAAGCGCCGTCCGGCTCCTTCGCGAAGGTGAGACGGGCATCTCCGATCACCGGCTTCAGGCCCGGCATGCAGCTCGAGATGTAACGGAAATTCTTCGGATCGCTTGCCGCGTCGACCATGGACTGATCGATCTCGAAGAAGGTCCAGCTCTCGTTTGGCTCGGCGGCGCAGGCGAGCGTGCCCGATCCGACGCCGATAGCCGCGACCTTCAACGGAGCGCCCTTGCGTTCCCGGATCGCGCTGACGGCCTGACCGATGCCGCCATCCCTATGATAGTAGGTGATCGGCTCGGGCCGGCCGGTGACCGGCGTGCCGTCATTGTTGAGGAAACGCTCGGCGCCGTGGATCGTGGTGCCGTGCATCAGCACATGGAAATAGCCGCCGGGCGTCACGACGATCTTGTGCACGCCGAAGAAGCTGCGCACCGTGGTGACGCGGCCTTCGTCCGCCGGATAAACCCGGATCAACGCCAGCGCGAGCGCGACGGTGGCGAATATCTTCCAGCGGCCGGCGTTGACCGCCAGCGCCAGCGGGGCGGCGAGCACGCCAACGCCGCCGGCCACCCAGACGCGATGATCCTCGAACCAGGTCGACAGCCCGCCCGTCGTGGTGGACGGCGCAACGAGCACGACGGCGAGCGCGGCAAGCGCCAGCCAGTACCATTTGATGATGCCCGCCAGCCGCTCGTTCGCGGGCGGCCGGCACAGCGCGGCAAGCGCAACCAGGATCGGATATTCGGCGATCCAGGAGAATGTGAACGGCGCAACGAGCCCTGCGAACAGGCCGCCGACCATGCCGCCGAACGACAGCGCGACATAGAATCCGGTGAGATATTTCGCGGCCGGCCGGGTCCGCGCCAATTCGCCGTGGCAGGCCATCGCGATGACGAAGAAGCACAATTGATGGCCGCCAAGCGTCAGCAGCAGGTTCTGTTCGCCGCCGAACGCCAGCAGGAAGACGACGCCCGCGATCGCGACCGGCTGGAGCATCAGCATCCATTTGTGCGGCAGCAGCGGCCGCGACTGGAACACCACCACCCAGGTCAAGAGATACAGCGACAGCGGCAGCACCCACAGCAGCGGCGCTGCCGCAACGTCGGTCGAGATGTGCGCGGTGACGGCGATGAGCAGGCCGGACGGCACTCCGGCGAGGAATATCCAGCGCAGCCGCGTCATGAAACCGGGCGCAGGCGCATTCAAATCCTCGGTTCGCACATCGACCATGGCGAGCTTCGGCGAGCGCAACAGCAGCACGCCGCAGGCGGCGATCAGGACGATCAGAATGCCGTAACCGCCGGTCCAGAGCCGGTTCTGCGTGTGCAGCGTGAACATCGGCTCCAGCAGGAATGGATAGGACAGCAGGGCGAGGAAGCTGCCGATGTTGGAGGACGCATAGAGGAAATAGGGATCATGTCCGGCAGGATGCCCGGTGCGGACGAACCAGGCCTGCAGCAACGGATTGTTGGCGGCGAGCGCGAAGAACGGCAGTCCGATCGAGATCACGAACAGGCCAAGCAGCCAGATCGCGTAGCCCGAAGCGGGCGGATCGCCATAGGCGGACGCGATGCCGAGCGGCAGCGTGGCGAAGGCCGCGATCAGCAGCAGGAGATGCACCACCACCGGAACGATGCGATTCCTCACCTGCATCAACACATGCGCATAGGCGTAGCCCGCCAGCAGCAACGACTGGAAGAACACCATCGCCACCGACCACACCGCCGGCGAGCCGCCGAGCCGCGGCAGGACCATCTTGGTGAACAGCGGCTGCACCGAGAACAGCAACAGCGCGCTGACGAAGATCGCTGCGGTGTAGACCGTCAGCAGCAGCCGGTTGCGTGACGAGGATGACTGCTCCGTGGCGGCGGGTTGCACGATCGAATCCATGGAAGCTCCGGCATAATCCCGGCGGGTGCCGGGCGCGCGCAATGGAGCACAAGGCGCCTGAACGGGCAATAAAGGGTCTCGTGATGTTGCAGCGGGAAATGCTTGATATAAGACGGTCGTGCCGGGCGATGCGACGGGACCGCGAAGCGCGGCCGCAGCATCGAACCCGGAACCTCGAGATTCTCCGGTGCGGAGCCCGCACCACAGTTCGGGCTTCGCGAATCCCGGAATGACAGCACCAGGGGCGCATGACCGAAACCGACGTCATCATCATCGGCGCTGGCCATAACGGCCTCACCTGCGCGGCGTATCTCGCGATGGCCGGCTTGCGCGTGCGCGTGGTCGAGCGCCGCAAGGTGGTCGGCGGGGCCGCGGTCACGGAGGAATTTCATCCGGGCTTCCGCAATTCGGTCGCGGCCTACACTGTGAGCCTGCTCAATCCGCAGGTGATCCGCGACTTGAAGCTGGCCGAACAGGGCCTCAGGATCGTCGAACGGCGCGCGCAGAATTTTCTGCCCGCGGCAGACGGCAGCTATCTTCTCACCGGCGAGGGGCGGACGCAGGCGTCCGTCGCACGGCTGAGCGCGCGCGACGCAAACGCGCTCGACGGGTTTTCGCGCGAGCTGGAAGATATCGCCGACGTGCTTCGGCAGTTCGTGCTGCGCGCGCCGCCCAACCTGCTCGATGGTTTCGGCACGGCATCGATCCGCGAGGCCGTGAACGCATTCCAGAGCGCCAATATCCTGCGCGGGCTGTCGCTGGAGCAGAGCCGCAGCCTGCTCGATCTCTTCACCCGCTCGGCTGGCGAGATGCTGGACGAACGTTTCGAGCACGATCTGATCAAGGCGCTGTTCGGCTTCGATGCCATCGTCGGCAATTATGCCAGCCCTTACGCCGCGGGCTCGGCCTATGTGATGCTGCATCACGCGTTTGGCGAGGTGAACGGCAAGAAGGGCGTCTGGGGTCACGCCATCGGCGGCATGGGCGCGATCACGCAGGCCATGGCGCGCGCCGCACGCGACCGCGGCGTCGTGATCGACACCGATGCGGGCGTGCGCGAGGTCATCCTCGAGCGCGACCGCGCGGTCGGCGTAGCGCTGGAGAACGGCACGACCATCCGCGCGAGATATGTCGCATCCAACGTCAATCCGAAGCTGCTCTATACGCGGCTGGTCGCCGCCGATGCGCTTCCCCAAAACTTTCTCGACCGCATCCGGCACTGGAAGAACGGCTCCGGCACCTTCCGCATGAACGTGGCACTGGACCGCCTGCCCTCCTTCACGGCACTGCCGGGCGTCG
Organism: Bradyrhizobium canariense; assembly: GCF_019402665.1. Classification (GTDB taxonomy): domain Bacteria; phylum Pseudomonadota; class Alphaproteobacteria; order Rhizobiales; family Xanthobacteraceae; genus Bradyrhizobium; species Bradyrhizobium canariense. Next base: position 81,352 of record NZ_VSST01000044.1, on the reverse strand, counting down.
GCGATCATCTCACCTCCGGCATCATCCTGGCTCCCAGTCTCGGCTACATGGACCGCGCCTTTCTCGATGCCCGCGCGCACGGCTGGAGCCGAGAGCCCGTCGTGGAAATGCTGATCCCCTCGACGCTCGACGATACGCTCGCGCCCGCAGGACAACATGTCGCGAGCCTGTTCTGCCAGCATGTCGCGCCGGAGCTTCCCGATGGAAAGTCGTGGGACGACCATCGCGACGCGGTCGCCGACCTCATGATCGCGACGGTGGACAAATACGCGCCGGGTTTTGCGACCAGCGTGCTCGGCCGCCAAATCCTGTCACCGCTCGATCTCGAACGGCAGTTCGGCCTGCTCGGCGGCGACATCTTCCACGGTGCGCTGACGCTGAACCAGCTGTTCTCGGCCCGGCCGATGCTGGGCCACGCCGATTATCGCGGACCCGTGAGGGGCCTCTATCACTGCGGCTCCGGCGCCCATCCCGGCGGCGGCGTCACCGGCGCGCCCGGCCACAACGCCGCGCAGGCAATCCTGAGGGATCACCGGTCGCTGTTCGGAAGTCGTGGATAAGCCCGTGGATAAGCTGTGGACAGCCTGTTGGCAGAGCTGTGAAAGGGCGCTGGGTTACGCCCCTCCAAGCTTGGTACAAATTGGTGGAAAATCCGGGGATGAACGGCGGGATAATCCGTGGACAAAGTCCGGAAAAACCAGCGGATAGCCTGTGGGCATTCTGTGCAAGCCAATTCCCAAAAACGACTTCGCCCGCCAGGGGGCAATTCCCCCGACGGGCGCGGCTCGAAAGCAGTCGTATGGAGAATTGGCCTCGCCGGGAAATGGAAGGCGGAAATTACTTCAAGGAGCTGCTAATCGAAGTGAACTTGTCGTTCAGGGTGGTGCCCAGGCCGTTCACCACGGTGATGATCGCCAGCGCGATACCGGCTGCGATCAGGCCGTACTCGATTGCGGTTGCACCTGAATCGTCGGTCCAGAACTTCAAAATCATGCGCTTCAAGTCTCGCCTCCTATTCCATTTCGAACTGTGTGGGTTGCCCAACACCCGCAAATCTACGTGGCACAACCTGAGGTCGGGTTAACCGCGTGAATGCAAGTTATGCGAAAAATCTGGAACAAAAGTTCCAAAAATTGAACCGGACGGAACCCAGAGAATGCAACCTTCCCCCACCCATCGCGCCAGTTTTTCGATCGGCGGCGAGATCGCCGCCAGGCGCATTGTCGACGTCCTCACCGAAATGTTCTTCGAGGACGATGCGGCGGTCGCCGCCTTCGAGCAGCCGAACGGACAGTGGGACGTTGCGCTGCATTTCGCGAACGCGCCGGACCGGGCTTGGCTGCGCGAACTCGTTGCAACCGCAGCAGGAAATGAGATCGCGGACACGCTGGCCTTCGACACCGTCGAAGCCAGGGACTGGGTCAAGGCGAGCCTGGAAGATCTCGTCCCGGTGCCGGCCGGACGCTTCGTCGTCCACGGCAGCCATGATCGCGACCGCGTGGCGCCGAACAAGCTCGCCGTCGAGATCGAGGCGGCTCTCGCCTTCGGCACCGGCCATCACGGTACCACGCGCGGCTGTTTACTCCTGCTTGACCATGTCCTGAAAAGCACCCGGCCCGGCCGCGTGCTCGACCTCGGCACCGGGACCGGCGTGCTGGGGATAGCGGCGGCGAAGGTGCTGCATCGCGCGGTGCTGGCCTCCGACATCGACCCGGCCTCGGTCAAGGTGGCAGCCGAGAACGCCGCGTTGAACGAGGTCGGTCACCATGTGCGAGCAATCCGCGCCACCGGCTTCGCGGCGGCTGATTTCGGCAGATGCGGCCCGTTCGACCTGGTGCTGGCCAACATCCTTGCCAATCCGTTACGGCAATTGGCGGGCCCGTTGACGCGGCACCTCGCACCTGGCGGGCGCGTCATCCTCTCCGGCCTGTTGACGCCCCAGGTCCCCGCCGTGATCGCCGCCTACCGCGCGCGCGGCCTCGTGCCTCTGAAGCACTTGCGGATCGAGGGGTGGAGCAGCCTGTTGCTGCGGAAGATGGGGTGAGTCGGGGGGCTGCCGTAGGTGCCGCTACTTTGCGGCCTTCTCGTCCCGGCGCATCGCGCGCTCGGCCTGCGAGGCGCGCCTCGCGCGGCGTTCAGCGAAACGGTCGATCATCTGGTTGATGAGGCCGCGCGGTTTCTTCGGTGCTGCCGGAGCCGGGGCGCGGCGCACCGGCGGCGTAATCTTCTCAAACGTGAACGCTGGCATCGAGTGTCCCCTCGTCGTTGAGATGAACAACTTGCTCGAATTTCCCTGTTATCCGGACGAAGCGCAACTGCCGCATCCTGTACTCCACTCAATTCGAATGGAACTGTTCAAGCACAGTCCATGCCAGATGCGACCTCAAATGCGTCTACATTGCGGACTGATCCGCATGATCCTAAAGTGATCCACCATGTTCGAAGCGCACTTCCAGACATTCGAGGAGCCCGAGGCCGGCGTCGCATTGACGGCGCGGCTGGCCGCGCTCCGTGAAGAACTCGCCCGCCGCAAGCTGACCGGTTTCGTGATTCCACGCGCCGATCAGCAGCAGAATGAGTACGTGCCGCCGTCGGAAGAGCGTTTGGCCTGGCTGACCGGTTTTACGGGCTCGGCGGGACTGGCGGTGGTGCTGACGCACGAGGCCGCATTGTTCGTCGATGGTCGCTACACGATCCAGGCGGCCAAGCAGGTCGATTCAAGGGCGTGGGCCGTGGAATCTCTGATCGATCCCCCGCCGGAAAGCTGGATATCGGCACACCTGAAGGCCGGCGACCGCCTAGGATTTGATCCGTGGCTGCACACTTTTGCGGCAGCCGAGCGTTTGTCCGCCGCCTGCGCCAAGGCCGGTGCCGAATTGGTCGCCGTCGACAGCAATCCGGTCGATGCGATCTGGCAGGACCGCCCACAGCCGCCGATTGCGCCGGTCACGGTGCACGGGATGCAACATGCCGGCGTGACTGAAGCCGAGAAGCTGACGCAGATCAGGAGCGAGATCGGCAAGCTCGGCGTCGATGCGCTGGTGCTGTCCGACAGCCATGCCGTGGCCTGGACCTTCAACATTCGCGGCGCCGACGTCGCGCACACGCCGCTGCCGCTGTCCTATGCGCTGGTGCCGAAGGACGGTCGTCCCACCATCTTCATCGATCACCGCAAGCTCTCCAATCTGACCCGCGACCATCTCGAGCAGTCCGCCGAGGTGCGCGAGCCCGATGCGATGGCGCCGACGCTGATGGCGCTCGCCAAGAGCGGTGGATCGATCGCGCTCGACAATGCGACCGCGGCCGACGCCCTCAGCCGGTTAATCACGGGTGCTGGCGGCAAGCCGGTGCGCGGCAGCGATCCGATCGCGCTGCTCAAGGCGGTCAAGAACACGACCGAGATCAAGGGCACGCAAACGGCGCACCGGCGCGACGCCGTAGCGCTGGCACGCTTCCTCGCCTTCATCGACCGCGAGGCGCCAAGCGGCAAGCTCACCGAGATCGACGCGGTCGAGGCACTGGAGACGTTCCGCCGCGATACCGGCGCACTGAAGGACGTGTCGTTCCCGACCATATCGGGCACCGGCCCGAATGGCGCGATCGTGCACTACCGCGTCACCCGCAAGAGCAACCGGCGGATCGTACCCGGCGATCTGCTGCTGATCGATTCAGGTGCACAATACGAAGACGGCACCACCGACGTCACCCGGACCATGGCCGTGGGCGAGCCGACCGACGAGATGCGCGACCGCTTCACGCGTGTGCTGCGCGGTCACATCGCGATCGCGCGGGCGATATTTCCCGATGGCGCCACCGGCGCGCAGCTCGACACACTGGCACGGCAATATCTCTGGGCCGCCGGCGTCGATTTCGAGCATGGCACCGGCCACGGCGTCGGCAGCTATCTCTCGGTGCACGAAGGACCGGCGCGGATATCGAAGCTCGGCACCACGCCGCTGAAGCGCGGCATGATCCTGTCCAACGAGCCCGGCTACTACAAGACCGACGGTTTCGGCATCCGCATCGAGAACCTCGAACTGGTGGTCGCTGCCGACATCAAAGGCGCGGAAAAATCGATGAACGCGTTCGAGACGCTGACCCTGGCACCGATCGACCGCCGGCTGATCGATGTCGGCATGCTGGGCAAGGACGAGCTCGACTGGCTCAACGCCTACCACGCGCGCGTCAGGGCCGAGGTGCGGCCGGCGCTGGACGCGACGACGAAGGCCTGGCTGGACCAGGCCACGGCGGAGTTGAAGGCGTAAGCGCGTCGTTCACGGTCTCGACGCATAGCACCACGCGATTTGCGCAATGCTCATTTCCACCCCCGCTGTCATTCCCCGCGAAGGCGGGGAATCCAGTATTCCAGAGACAGCAAACGCATGCGGAGAAGCCGCGGCGTACTGGATCGCCCGGTCAAGCCGGGCGATGACACCGGCTTCGTTGCGAACATCGCGCCAAATCCATCCTCATCGTGCCCTCATCACAACCGTCCCGGAATCCGTATAGCCGCATTCCGAAACGCCGATATGCGTCTTGCGCGAGCGCGCTACAGTCCGATTCGAATTTCTGCGAGACGGACACGCATGCACGGCATGATCAGCAAGCCGCCGGAAACGGCGCAACACAACCTCGCGACCTCGCGCGTGGTTTTGCTGCTGCTCGTCGTCATGACCGGCATCGCGCCGATCTCGCTTTACATGCTGGTTCCGGCGCTGCCGGTACTGGCGACGACCTTTGGCAGCGACATCTCGGTCGCGCAGATGACAGTCTCACTGTACATGGTCGGCATCGCGCTGTCGCAACTCATCATGGGCCCGCTGTCGGACCGTTTCGGGCGACGACCGGTGCTGCTCGGAGGACTGGCGCTGATGGTAGTCGCCAGCGTCGCCTGCATCTTCGCGGAAACCCTACCGCAGCTGATCGCCGCGCGCTTCTTCCAGGCGCTGGGCGGCGCCGCCGGCATGGTGGTGAGCCGCGCCATCATCCGCGACATCTACGAGCGCGATCGCGTCGCCTCGATGATCAGCCTCGTGGTCGCGGCGCTCATGATCGGGCAGATGGTCTCCCCGCTCAGCGGCGGCCTGATCGAAACCGCGTTCGGCTGGCGCGCGATCTTCTACGCCATCACCGTCGCCGCGATCATTGTCGCCATCGGCATCGCATTCGCGCTGCCCGAGACCCGCCGAGACCGCGCCGCCGGCAGCGGCTTTCGCGGCGATGTCGGCATCCTGATCCGCAACCGCGCCTTCGTCGGCTACGTGATGTGCCAGGTGCTGGCCTCGCAGATCATCTTCACCTTCGCCGGCGGCGGCCCCTATATCGTGGTGACGCAGATGGGCAGGACCAGCGCTGAATACGGCGCGTGGTTCGCGACGACGGGTTTTGCCTATCTCGTCGGCAATCTGCTCTGCGTGCGCTTCGCGCCCAGGCACTCGTTGGAGAAGTTGATCTGGTTCGGCCTCGCGCTCCAGCTTTGCGGCAGCCTGTTGAACCTGCTGTGGAGTTTCACCGGCTGGAACGAGGCACCCGCCTGGCTGTTCGGCACGCAGATGATCGTGATGGTCGGCAATGCTTTCGTGATGGCGAACTCGGCCGCCGGCGCGATCAGCGTCCGTCCCGAGGCCGCCGGCACCGCATCAGGTGCGATGGGCTTTCTCCAGCAGGGCATCGGCGCGCTCATGTCGCAATTCGGCGCCTATCTCGGCGGCCATTCCGCGACCACGCTGCCGCTCACCGCCGCGGTGCTGGCGATCTCCCTGCTCTGCGCCTGCACGATGATCTTCGTCGTACCCCGCCGCGAGGTCATGGTGAGCGAGACGCTGATCGAGCAGGCGGAAGAGGAAGAGAGCGGGATGATGTGAGGAGCGGGACGCCCTCTCACCGTCATTGCGAGCGCAGCGAAGCAATCCAGACTGCGACCCACGGAAAGATTCTGGATTGCTTCGCTTCGCTCGCAATGACGAAAGAAGCCCTCACTCCCCGATCAGCGTCAACCACTCGTCCTCGGTCAGCACCTTGACGCCATGCCTGGTGGCTTCCGCGAGCTTCGAACCCGCGCCTGGACCGGCGACGACGAGATCGGTTTTCTTGGACACCGATCCGGACACCTTTGCGCCTAACCGCTCAGCGGTGGCCTTGGCCTCGTCGCGCGTCATCTTCTCCAGCGAGCCCGTGAACACCACGGTCTTGCCGGCAACGGCGGAGTTGCTCTTCGGCTTCTCGGCGTCGATGATCTCGACCTCGTTGGTGAGCCGCTCGACGATGCCGCGATTGTGGCTCTCGCCGAAATAGTCGGCGATGCTCTTGATCACGGTCTCGCCGATCTGGTCGAGCGCGTCCATCTCGGCCATCGCCTCCTCGTCGCCCTTGGCAACCTTGAGGCTGGCATCGTGAAAGGCGTCCCAGGAGCCGTAGCCGCGTGCCAGCGCCAGCGCCGTGGTCTCGCCGATATGGCGCATGCCGAGCGCATAGATAAAGCGCTCCAGCGCGATCTTCCGACGGCTCTCGATCGCGCCGAACAGATTGCGCACCGAGGTTGCGCCGTAACCCTCGATGTCCTCGAGCTTGAGTTTTGCGTTGCGCTTTTCCAGCGTGAAGATATCGGCTGGCTCCTTCACAAAGCCCTCGTCGAAGAAGTACTGGAGCTGCTTCTCGCCAAGACCGTCGATGTCGAAGGCGCGCCGCGACACGAACAGCTTCAGATGCTCGATCTTCTGATAGGGGCAGGCGAACTCGCCAGTGCAGCGGGCGCGTGAGCCCTCCTCGCCTGCCGCCGTCTCCTCGCGCGTGACGTCGGTGTGCAACGGGCACGGGCACTTCTTCGGAAACTGGAATTCCTTGGCAGCCTTCGGCCGCTTGTCGAGAACGACGTCGACCACCTGCGGGATGACGTCGCCGGCGCGCTGAATCACGACGGTGTCGCCGATCCTGATGTCGCGGCCCTCGCGCAGCACCTCGCCCTTGTTGCCGATGCCCTTGATGTAGTCCTCGTTGTGCAGCGTGACATTCTGCACGATCACGCCGCCGACGCCGACGGGTTCGAGCTTGCCGACCGGCGTGAACGAGCCGGTGCGACCGACCTGGATCTCGATGTCGCGCAGCACCGTCATGGCGCGTTCGGCCGGGAATTTGTGGGCGATGCCCCAGCGCGGCGTGCGCGAGACGAAGCCGAGCCGTTCCTGCCAGTCGATGCGATCGACCTTGTAGACGACCCCGTCGATGTCGTAGTCGAGTTTTGCGCGCTGCTCCTCGATCGCACGATGAAACGCCAGCAGCTCCGCGACGGAGTGACAGAGCTTGGTCAGCGGGTTGGTCTTGAAGCCGCAGCGCTCGAACCAGCCGATCATGCCGCTCTGCGTGGCCTCCGGCATCGCGCTCATCTCGCCCCAGGCATAGGCGAAGAAGCCGAGGGGGCGCGAGGCGGTGATGGTCGGATCCTTCTGCCGGAGCGAGCCCGCGGCCGAGTTGCGCGGATTGGCGAAGATGGTGCCGCCTTCCGCCTTCTGCCGCTCGTTGAGCGCGAGGAAGGCCTTTTTGGTCATGTAGACCTCGCCGCGCACCTCGCAGATGTCTGGGACGTTGCGGCCCTTCAGCTTTTGCGGCACGTCCTCGAGCGTGCGGATATTGGCGGTGACGTCCTCGCCGACCGCGCCGTCGCCGCGCGTCGCGGCGGTGACGAGCTCACCACCCTCATAGCGCAGCGACATCGAGAGGCCGTCGATCTTCGGCTCGGCGGAGAAATCGATCCTGTCGTCGTCGAGCTTCAGGAAGCGCACGATGCGGCCGACGAAGTCGCGCAGATCCTCTTCCGCAAAGGCGTTGTCGAGCGACAGCATGGGGACGGCATGCCGCACCTTCTTGAAGCGGCCTGATGGTGCAGCACCGACTTTCTGCGACGGCGAGTCCGCGCTGACGAATTCCGGAAACCGCTTCTCGATCGCGTTGAAGCGCTGGCGCAACGCGTCATACGCGGCGTCGGTGACGGTGGGCGCGTCGTCCTGATAGTAGCGTTCGTTATGCCCCTCGATCTCGAGCGCGAGCCGCATGTGCTCGACCTTGGCCTGCGCCTTGGTGAGGTCGGCGACGTCGCGAAGCGGTGCTGGTTTCGATTTTGCTGCTCTGGCCATGGTGCTTGGATACGATGGAGCGGGCGGGAGGGTAAAGGTGGGTTGAGGTCTCGCGCCCCGGACGCAGCGCAGCGCTTCTTTGGCGGTGCGCTGCAGAGCCGGGGCCCATCGGGGCGGCATTCTGGGTCCCGGCTCGCGCTTGCGCGCGTCCGGGACACGAAATCAAGCCGTCGCCGCCTTGAGCAGCCGGTCCGCGGCAGCCCTCGCCTCGGCGGTGATCTCGGCGCCGGCGAGCATCCGCGCGATCTCCTCGCGGCGGTGGTCGGCGGCGAGCGCATTGACGCGGGTGGCGACGCGCTTGCCCTTGTCCAGCGCGTCCTTGGAGATCAGCAGATGCTGGTCGGCACGGGCGGCGACCTGCGGGGCGTGCGTCACGGCCATCACCTGGACCTTGCCGGCGAGCCGCGCCAGCCGTCCGCCGATCGCGTCCGCGACCGCGCCGCCGACGCCGGTGTCGATCTCGTCGAACACCAAAGTCGGCGCCGAGCCGCGGTCGGACAGCACGACCTTCAGCGCCAGCAGGAAACGCGACAGCTCGCCGCCGGAGGCGACCTTCATCATCGGCCCTGGCTTGGTGCCCGGGTTGGTCTGCACCCAGAACTCGACGCGGTCGAAGCCTTGCGGGCCTGGAGCTGCCTCGTCGGTCTGGACCTGGGTCATGAACTTGGCGCGTTCGAGCTTGAGCGGCGCAAGCTCGGCATTGACCGCCTTGTTGAGCTTCTCCGCCGATTTCTGCCGCGCCATCGACAGCTTCTTGGCGGCCGCCGCATAGCGCGCATCGGCCTCGATCGCGGCCTGCTCCAGCTTTTTCAGCCGTGAGGCGCCTGCATCGATCAGAACGACATCGGCGGCGTATTTTGCAGCCAGCGCGGCGAGGCCGTCGACCGGCGTCGAATATTTGCGCGAGGCGGCGCGCAACGCGAACAGGCGCTCCTCGATGCGTTCGAGCTCTGAGGGATCGAAATCGGTCGCGGCAAGCGCCGCCTGCAGATGCTGGTCGGCTTCCTCCAGCGCGTTGATCGCGATGTCGATCGCCCTCACCGCGGGCTCGACCAGCGCCGGCGCGTTGACGCCGCGGCGCTCCAGCCGGCGCACGGCGGCCGAGAGCGAGGCGACCGGCGAATGGTGGCCGCCGACCGCCTCCTGCGCCTCGCGCAGGTCGGAGGCGATCTTCTCGCCCTGCATCATGGTGGTCCGACGGGACGCCAGCGAGGTCTCCTCGCCATCCCTGGGCGCGAGCTGCTTCAATTCGTCGGAGGCGTGACGGAGGTAATCGGCTTCGCGCGCAGCGCGCTCCATGCCGGCGCGATGCTCCTCCAGCGCGGTGTTGGCGGTGCGGCGGGCGTCCCAGAGCGCCTCGACCGCCGAGACATCCTTTTCGAGACCGGCGAAGGCGTCGAGCAGGCGGCGGTGGGTGGCGGCATCGACCAGCGCGCGCTCGTCGTGCTGGCCGTGGATCTCGACCAGGGCAGCACCGACCGCCTTCAGCGTCTGCACGCTGATCGCCTGGTCGTTGATGAAGGCGCGGGTGCGGCCGTCGGCGAGCTGGACCCGGCGGAGAATCATCTCGCCGGTATCCTCCAGCCCGTTCTCCGCGAGGATCTTCGCTGCAGGGTGATTCTTGGGGATATCGAACACGGCAGTAACCTGCCCCTGCTCCGCGCCATGGCGCACGAGGCCGGCATCGCCGCGGCCGCCGAGCGCCAACGCAAAGGCATCGAGCAGGATGGATTTGCCCGCACCGGTCTCGCCGGTCAAAACCGCGAGGCCGGTTGCGAATTCGATATCGAGCCGTTCGATCAGGACGATGTCACGGATCGACAGACGCGCCAGCATGGAATTCTATTTCCTAGCCGAGACCCATTTTCTTGAAGGTCTTGCTAATCCAGGACCCCTGATTCTCGCTCGGTTCGAGACCGCCTGATTTTACAAGATTATAGGCGTCCTTGTACCAGCGACTGTCAGGAAAATTGTGCCCGAGCACGGCGGCAGCCGTCTGGGCCTCGCCGACGATGCCGATCGCCATATAGGCCTCGGTCAGGCGGTACAGCGCCTCCTCGACATGGCGGGTGGTCTGGTACTGCGTCACCACGGCCTTGTAGCGGTTGATCGCCGCTGTGTAGTCGCGCTTCTGCGCGTAGTAACGGCCGACGTTCATTTCCTTGCCGGCGAGCTGGTCGCGCGCACCTTCGATCTTGGCCTTGGCCGAGGTCGCATATTCCGAGGTCGGATATTTGCGCACCACCTCTTCCAGCGAGGCGATGGCCTTCTCGGTGCGGGTCTGGTCGCGGCTGATGTCCGGAATCTGGTCGTAATGCGAGGCGGCAATCAGATATTGCGCGTAGGCCGCATCCGGGCTGCCGGGATGCAGCGTGACGTAGCGGGTGGCGGCGCCGATGCAACTGTCATAATCGCCGCCCTGGTAGGACGCGTAGGCCGACATCAACAACGATTTGCGGGCCCAGTCGGAATAAGGATGCTGGCGGTCGACCTCTTCGAACTTCTTGTTCGCCGCCTTCATGTCCTTCTTCTCGTTCATGAGGTACAGGCCCTCATTGTAGATCTTGTCGGCGGGCTCCTCGACGAAGGTGTCGTCCTTGGCGGTGAACTTGTCCCAAAGCGCGCCGGTGCCGCAGCCGGCCAGCGGCAGCGCGAGCACGAAGAGGGCGACAACCTGAAGCAGCCCGCGGACTCGAGACGAGACTTCTCGAGACGGGACTTGACGATATCCGCGCGTCATACGCTGTGCCGACATGAGTATTGCCCTGACGCCCTGTGGTGCGGTGTCCGCCAGCCCATGAACCCCGTCCTGGGCGCGAAATATAGCCGTGGTGCCTGCCGTGCGACCACGCCGGTGTAACCGAAAAACGATCTTCAACCAACCCGGATAGGCAGGCATTCCGCCCGGATTAAGGCGAACGCGCCGCAATCCTAGCCGATCATCGTTACCAGGAGTTTCCCGGGGAAAGCCGCCGCCAAACGCCTGTGGCGACGGGTCTGTTCAGGACCCGTCTCTCTTTTAGGAAACGTTCGCTTCAGGATCCGTCTCTCTTTTAGGAAACGTCTGGCCCGTAGACCGCGGCGACCCGGCCACCGACGATGCCGCGACCGGTTTCGGCCACCGGACGCGTGGTGCGGCGGGCTGCTTCGCCCTCGACCACCCGCCAGGCGGTGCGGTCGGCGAGCAGCGCGGTCAGGACGGCGTGATTGAGCTTGTGGCCGCCACGAACCGAGCGGTAGGCGCCGAGCAGCGGCAGACCCGCCAGAGCAAGGTCACCAATCACGTCCAGCACCTTGTGGCGGGCGCATTCGTCGGCGTAGCGCAGGCCTTCGGTGTTGAGCAGCCGCTCCTCGTCGAACACGACGGTATTGTCGAAGGAGGCGCCGAGCGCATAGCCGGCGCTCCAGAGCCGCGCAACGTCGCACATCAGACCGAAAGTCCGGGCCCGGCCGACTTCGCGGCGGAAACGCTCCGGGTTGAGGTCGAAGGCGTAGCTCTGCTGGCCGATGACAGGATTCGTGAAGTTAATCTCGACCTCGGCGCGGAACCCGTCGGCATAGGGCCGGATCTCGCCGAAGGAGTCGCCGATCTTGACCGAGATCGGCTTCAAAACCTGAACGAAGCGGCGCTGTGCCGGCTGGGTCACGATGCCGGCCTGGTCGATCGCCGCAACGAAGGCCGCGGCGCTGCCGTCCATGATCGGCACTTCCGGCCCGTCGATCTCGATGATTGCGTTGTCGACGCCCATGCCCCGCAGTGCAGCAAGCACATGCTCGGCGGTGGAAACCAGCGGACCGTCGCGATCACCGAGGACGGTGGCGAAATCGGTCGCGATCACCTGCTCGGCGGTGGCCTGAACTTCGCGGTCGCTTCCCTCAAGCCCGGTGCGGATAAAAACAAAGCCCGCGTCGACAGGCGCGGGTCCAAGCGTGAGCGTGACGGGAAGACCGGAATGAACGCCGACGCCTGCCACACTGGCTTGCGCACGAAGCGTTGTTTGCCGGCTAAATTTCATCAGGAACCGCCCCACTACGACCACCGCGACTTATACTGAACCCGACTGAGCGGCTGAGACCGCTCGCTTCCGAATCCGTATCCCCAAGTCACGGCAAACCATAGTCACTGCCTCAAACAGCGCCAACTCACGCTTTTTTACCGATTGTTACCCCAAACCCGCCGTATTAGCGCCAAGGCTTAACCAAATTGGACCGGAGTTCGGGACCGTTTTCGGTAGTTTTACTGAACCATCGAATATGTAATTAATTATTTAAAATCAGTTGCTTGGCTACGCAATCCGGGTATGCACGGGGCAAAAGAAAAGGTCCCGGCAAGCTTCCCGCCGGGACCTTTTTTCGTCTGCCTTATTGTAACGTCCTCAGGTCGCCTGCCGTCGCAGGAAGGCCGGGATATCAAGATGGTCGTCTCCCTGTGGCGCCGGGGCAACAGGCGCGGGACGGCCGTGCATGTCCAGGCCCTGCGGCGCGGGACGACGGGCATACTCGGACACCGGCTCGGCGGAAGCGATTTGCTGCGCCACGGTCTTCTGGGGGCGGCGATCGGGCAACGGCGGCATCGCGGGACCGGCGGTGCGGGCCGCGATCGGCGCTTCGCTCTCCTCGTCACGACGGCCGAGGCCGACATTGGCGAGGCGCTGCAGCAGCGACAGCCGGGTCTTCTGCGGGGTCTCTTCCTCGACCTCGCCGCGGGCCTGGCGAAGCTCAGCCTGGGCCGGCATCGGAAGTTCCTCGATCCGCGGCATCCGCGGTGTGCGGACCGGCGCACGCTCGGCCTGCGGCGGGATGAAGGTTTCCGGCGTCATGGGCTCATGCATGGCCATCGGCGCCTGCTCGGGCTCCGGGAACAGCGTGGGCTTCTGCGCGATCGGCCGCACGGTGACGTCGCCATAGGTCTGCATCGGCGCGGGAGCCTGCGGTACGTCGGCAACGGCGGCGGCGATGGCGGCAAGCGCAGCGCGCTCTACGTTCGGACGCGGAGCCGTGGGAGCGGCGGCAAACTGACCCGTTCCGGCGGCCGGGGTCTGCGCTTCGAACTTCTGGGCGCGCTCGGCCATGCGCTGATTGTCGGCGCGCAGCCGTGCGGTCAGATCGGCAAGACGGCTCTCGGCAGCCGCGGCCGGAGCAGCGGGAGCCTGCTGCGCCTGCGGAGCAGGATTCGCGACGGGAGCGCTGGTGGCCTGGCTGTTGCGCGCGATCGCGGCCTGTTCGATGCCGGTCGCGACGACCGAGACGCGGATCAGGCCGTCGAGGGCTTCGTCGAAGGTGGCGCCGACGATGATGTTGGCGTCCTGGTCGACTTCCTCGCGGATGCGGGTCGCAGCTTCGTCGACCTCGAACAAAGTGAGATCCTTGCCGCCGGTGATGGAGATCAGGAGGCCCTTGGCGCCCTTCATCGAGCTATCGTCGATCAGCGGGTTGGCGATCGCGGCTTCGGCGGCGGTCAGCGCGCGCTTGTCGCCGGAGGCTTCGCCCGTGCCCATCATCGCCTTGCCCATCTCGCGCATGACGGCGCGGACGTCGGCGAAGTCGAGATTGATCAGGCCTTCCTTCACCATGAGGTCGGTGATGCAGGCAACGCCCGAATAGAGCACCTGGTCGGCCATCGCGAAGGCGTCGGCGAAGGTGGTCTTCTCGTTGGCGACCCGGAACAGGTTCTGGTTCGGGATGATCAGCAGCGTATCGACGACCTTGTGCAGCTCGTTGATGCCCGCTTCCGCGGTGCGCATGCGGCGGCCGCCCTCGAAGTGGAAGGGCTTGGTCACGACGCCGACGGTGAGGATGCCCATCTCGCGCGCGATCTTGGCGATCACGGGAGCCGCACCGGTGCCGGTGCCGCCGCCCATGCCGGCGGTGACGAACACCATGTTGGCGCCCGAGAGATGGTCGCGGAGCTCGTCCATCACCTCTTCGGCTGCGGCCGCGCCGACGACCGGCTGCGAACCTGCGCCCAACCCTTGCGTGGCCGCCGTGCCCATCTGCACGATGCGCTGCGCCTTCGACATCGTCAGCGCCTGCGCGTCGGTGTTGGCGACCACGAAGTCGACGCCCTGGAGGCCCGCCGTGATCATATTGTTGACGGCGTTACCACCGGCGCCGCCGACGCCGAACACGGTGATGCGGGGCTTCAGTTCGTGAATATCAGGAACATTGATGCTGATGGTCATGTTTGCCTCTCGATCACGCGCGCGTGGGTTCGCCCCGGCCGGCGGCCGCGGGAGTTGGTGAAAATCGAATATTGCGGGAAGGAGTCATCAGAAGCCCTCGCGTAGCCATCGTCCGACCTTTCCGAAATACCCGCCGGTCCCCGTCCTGACCTGCTGCCGCGTATGCCGCGGTTCGACATGTTCGTGGTGAACATATTGCGGGTAGACGAGCAGTCCGGCCGGCACCGCGAAGGCGGCGTTCTTCGCCTCGTTGGGCAGCCGGCCGAAACCGAGCGGACGTCCGACCCGCACGGGCCGGCCGAGAATCTGCGTTCCGAGCTCAACGAGACCGGTGAGCTGCGAGGCCCCGCCTGAGAGCACGACGCGGCCGTTGGGCTCCGAGGCGAAGGGCGAATCCTTCAGCTTGTCCCGAACCATTTCGAAGACTTCCTCGGCACGATGCTTGACGATGTTGGCGATGGTAGCGCGGGAGACGATCTGCGGCAGATCCTGCTCGTCACCGGCTGTCGGTACAGACATCAGCTCACGCGAGTCCGATCCGCCGGTGATGACGGTCCCGTATAACGTCTTGATTCGCTCGGCATCGGCAATGGTCGCGGAGAGTCCGCGCGCCAGATCCATCGTGATGTGTTGCCCGCCGACCGCAAAACCCGCGGCATGCACGAAGCGGCCGCCGGAAAAGACCGCGATCGTGGTGGTGCCCGCGCCCATCTCGACGACGGCAGCGCCGAGGTCGGCCTCGTCGTCGGTCAGCACCGACAAGCCTGCCACATAGGGACTTGCCGCCATGGCTTCGACGTTGATGTGGCAGCGTTCCACCGCCAGCATCAGGTTCCGCGCCACCGTGGCGTCGCAAGTGACGACATTCATGTCGATGCCGAACTGATGCGCGACCATCCCGCGGGGATCGCGGATGCCCTTGACGCCGTCGAGCGTGTAGCCGATCGGCAGCGCGTGCAGCACGGTGCGGCCTTCGCCGGTGGCGTGGCGCATGCCGGTGGAGGTGACCCGGCTGACATCGGCCGGCGTCACGGCGCCGCCGCGGATGTCGGCCGCAGCTTCGACCAGCTGACCGGAGAGCCGGCCGCCGGACACCGACAGCAGCACGGACTCGACCCGCACCTTGGCCATTTTCTCCGCAAGCCCGACGGCCTGTCGCACCGCCTGCTCGCATTCGCCGAGATCGATCACGGCGCCGGCCTTCATGCCGCGGGACTGGATCTGGCTGTAGCCGATCAGCTCCACCGCATGGGTCCGGTCGCGCAGGGCTTCGCTCGGCGCCGACGGCTTCAGCCGCGCGATCATGCAGGCGATTTTGCTGGTGCCGATGTCGAGGCAGGCGACGAGGCCGCCGCGCTTGTGCGGCATCGGGCGCGTCTTCGGTGTCTGGGTGCGATCAAGACCGGTCATGCAGCGTCCCCGGCCTTTTTCTTCTTCTTGTCCTTGAACAAATCGTCGCGCGCCTTGGCGGCGTCCTCGGACAGCTGCACCACCAGCCGATCGGGCAGGCGCAGGTCGACCGCGACGATGTCGCGGGAGAACAGCTTGTCCTCCTTGTCGAGCCTGGACAGCATCGCAAGCGCGTTGCCGACGTCTTGTTCGGGCAGGCGGATGTCCAGGCCGTCCTTGAGCCTCAGGTTCCAGCGCCGCTCCCCGACGAAGATCGCGGCCTTGGTGATGGAATTGACCTGCGGATAGCGCGCCAGCAAAGCGAGGAAATCGCGAGCCTGCGTCTCGGCACCCTTGCCGACCACGAGCGGCAGCGACAGGAAGCGGCGCGAGACATAGGGTTCGAGCACGGCGCCGTCATCGGCGATGACGGAGAGCCGGCCGGCCTCCTGCCACAGTGCGAACGCCTTGCGCTCGGTGAGCTCGATCATGAGCTGGCCGGGATACAGCTTCAGCACGGTCGCATCCGCGATCCAGGGATTGGCCTTGAGCTTGTCGCGCACGGCGTCGGCGTCGAGGAACAGCAGCGAGGATCGGCCGCTGACGCCGCCGATCGCAAGGATCTCGTCCTGGCTGAGCTGCTTGCGGCCGTTGATCACGACGGAGGTGATGCGGAAGCCGGCGGAATTGGCCAGCGCGTTACGGGTGTCGTTGACCGCCGTGATGAAATCCTGGAGATGGCCGCCTTTGACGATACCGAAGCCGCAGCTTCCGATCAGGAGCAGCACCGTCATGCTGATCCCGACCCGGCGCGGCAGATAGCGCTCGACCAGCGCGACCAACCGCGGCGGAGGCTCGCGTTCGATGACGGCTTTGGCCCGGGCTTTGGTTTTAATCTTTTCCTCGGCTGCAGCACGCGCGCCGTGAACTCGTTCCAGACGCTTGTCCTGCACCCACTCGCGCAGAAGCACGACCGCTCCGATAGCGGCCGCCTTCAGGTCAGCTTGGGGCCTCAGCGATCTGAAAAGCGACCGAGTGAGGCTTCCTGCTCCATCCATTGCACGAGCTCGTCAACAGTTTGCCCGCGACATCGCGCGGGTCCTGGCGAACATGACGTCTCGGACTTGCCGGGCCGGGTGCTGGTCTTCAGCAGAAGAAAACCTCTCCCCTTCAGAGCGTTCGCCGGAGGTGACAACACCCGCAACGGTCCACGCGCCGGCAGCCAAAGCGTCATATACGCCGCCAGCGTTAACCTTCGGACGTCCTGGTAAACAAAAGGTAAAGTTCGTTAACGACGTGAGCTTTTTGCCCAGGCCTGTGAGGCATTTATGCCGCAATATCCGGCATTTTACCGGTTTTGGGTTCCAAAACCGGCCGTTTCGCCGGTTCGGCCGTTAACCAGTCCTAATTATTTTCGCACACCGGCCACAGCGAGCTCGACCAGGCCGCGCAGGAAGTCGACGAACGCGATGCCCTCGGCCTTCAGCGCCTTGGGGTAGAGCGAGGACTTGGTCAGCCCGGGCAGCGTGTTGGTTTCGAGATAGATCAGCCCCTTGTCCGAGACGATGAAATCCGAACGGGAATAGCCGGTACACGACATCGCCCGGTGCGCCAGCATCGCCTGCTGCTTCAGTGCGGCGGTGATTTCGGGTGCGAAGCGGCCGGGACAGATCTCCTGGGTCGACTTCAAAAGATATTTCGCCGCGTAGTCGAAACTGCCCTCGCCCGGAATGATCTCGATCGGCGGCAGCGACATGATCGTGCCGTCCGGCCGCTCCAGCACGCCGCAGGTCGCCTCGACGCCGGCGATGTAAGGTTCGATCACGTACTCTTCGTGCTTCGCGGCATTGCGGACGGCGACGAGATCCTGCCTGGCGTTGACGAAGATCAGGCCGTAGCTCGAGCCATCCCTCGCAGGCTTTGCGATCAGCCGGCCGTACTCGGCGAAGGCCTCGTCGATCTGGTCCAGCGCAATGTTGGCCGGCGGCGTCACGCCGCTAAGCGTGGCGAAATGCTTGGCCGCGAACTTGTCGAACGCGAGATGCGAGGAGGCCGAGCCCGAACCGGTGAAAGGCACGCCGCGCGCTTCGCACATCACCTGCAATTCGCCGTTCTCGGCACGCCCGCCATGCAGGCTGAGCACCAGCACGCGGTTCTCCGCCCTGGCCTGGTCGAGCGCCCGCTCCAGCGGAATGCCTGACGTGCCCGGCTTGAACTCGTCCTCGAACGGGCGGGCATGTTCGAGCAGCTGTCTGGACTGCACGACATGCACCTTGTCCTCGACGTCCCACCACCAGAGATCGGCCTCGGGCAGCGCCTGATGCAGCGCCTGGGCTGAAGCGACCGAAACCAGACGTTCGCGGTTGGAGCCGCCGAAGAGGATGGTGATGCGCATGTTCTTTGGTCCGTCACCTGTCTGTGTTCGTCATTCCGGGGCGATGCGAAGCATCGAACCCGGAATCTCGAGATTCCGGGCTCTCGCTTCGCGAGCCCCGGAATGACACTCACGTGGAAATTCCAATCCGCTTGATTTCCCAGTGTAGCTCAATTCCGGAATTCGTCTTCACCCGTTCACGCACGGTCTCGCCCAGCGTCTCGATGTCGTGCGCGGTGGCATTGCCCGTGTTGATCAGGAAATTGCAGTGCATCTCGGAGACCTCGGCCCCGCCGACGCGCAGGCCGCGGCAGCCGGCGGCGTCGACCAGCTTCCAGGCGGAATGGCCGGGCGGATTCTTGAAGGTCGAGCCGCCGGTCTTCTCGCGGATCGGCTGCGCGGTCTCGCGATGGGTTTGCACTTCCGCCATGCGTGCGCGGATCGCGTCGGCATCCCTGATCTCGCCGCGGAAACGCGCGGAGGTGAAGATGATCGAGGGATCGACGCCGCTGTTGCGGTAGACGAACTTCATGTCGGCATTGGAGAAGACGTGCTTCGTGCCGTCGCGCCCGACGCCTCGGGCCTCGATCAATACGTCCCTGGTCTCGCCGCCATTGGCGCCCGCGTTCATGCGCAGCGCGCCGCCGATCGTGCCGGGAATGCCGAAATAGAATTCGAGCCCACCGATGTTGGCCGACGCGGCGACTTCCGCCACGCGCTTGTCAAGCGCGGCCGCGCCCGCAGTGACGACATCGCCGCTCGCGTTCGCCTCGCCAAAGGCGCGCGGCGCCAGACGGACCACCACGCCCGCCATGCCGCCGTCGCGCACGATCAGGTTGGAGCCGACGCCAACGACATAGACCGGAATGTCGCTTGCGAGATGCGCGAGGAAATAAGCGAGATCGTCCTCGTCCGCCGGCGTGAACAGCACCTGCGCCGGACCGCCGACGCGAAACCAGGTGAGCTCGGCCAGCGACTGGTTCGCCAGCAGCCGACCGCGAAGATCGGGCATCGCGGCTTTGAGGTCGGGTGTGATGTCGGGGAAGCTCATGCGAGCATGCTCACTGCGGGTGAGGAGCGCACACTTCTTCCGTTCCCTCCCCCCTTGTGGGGGAGGGTCAGGGAGGGGGGTAGCCCCAAGCGAGATCGGAGTTCGCGGCCACCCCTCTCCCCCGCCCTCCCCCACAAGGGGGGAGGGAGCGCAGCTTGCCGTGCGGCTGACTGCGGGCCCCTCAGCATCATCATTCCAGCGCCTTCAACTCGCCGGGCAAGGCATAGGCCCATTGCGTGATGTTGCCGGCCCCTAAGCACACGACGAGATCGCCCGACTTCGCCACGCCCTTGACGATGCCAGCGAGATCGGACGCCGTCGGCAGCGGGATGACCTCGCGGTGGCCGTGGGCGCGCAGGCCCGCGGCGAAATGGTCGCGGTCGATGCCCTCGATCGGCGTCTCGCCTGCTGCGTAGACCTCGGCGACGATCACCGCATCGGCGTCGTTGAAGCAGGTGCAGAATTCCTCGAACAGCGACTGCAGACGGGTATAGCGATGCGGCTGCACGACGGCGACGATCTTGCCGTTGGTGGATTCCCGCGCCGCCTTCAGCACCGCCGCGATCTCGACCGGATGATGGCCGTAATCGTCGATGACGGTGACGCCGTTCCATTCTCCGGTCTTGGTGAAGCGGCGCTTGACGCCGCCGAAGCCGGCGATCGCCTTGCGGATTGCCTCGTCCGACACGCCGAGCTCGCGCGCGACCGCAATCGCGGCCGTCGCGTTGGAGGCATTGTGGCGTCCCGGCATCGGCAGCATGAGATTGGAGATCTCGTGCACGGCGCCCGTCTTGCGATCGCGGAAGGCAACCTTGAACTTCGATCCGCCGCCCATCGGGGTGAGGTCGACGAAGCGCACATCGGCCTGCGGATTCTCGCCATAGGTGATGATGCGCCGATCCTCGATTCTGCCGACAAGAGTCTGCACCACGGGATGGTCGATGCACATCACGGCAAAGCCGTAGAACGGCAGGTTCTCGACGAAATGCCGGAACGCGTCCTGCACCGCCTCGAAGGTCTTGAAGTGATCGAGATGCTCGGGATCGACATTGGTGACGATCGCGACCTCGGTCGGCAGCTTCAGGAACGTGCCGTCGCTCTCGTCGGCTTCGACTACCATCCAGTCGCCCGCACCGAGACGTGCGTTGGAGCCGTAGGCGTTGATGATGCCCCCGTTGATCACGGTGGGATCGAGGCCGCCGGCGTCGAGCAGCGTCGCGACCATCGTGGTCGTGGTGGTCTTGCCGTGGGTGCCGGCGATGGCAACGCAGCTCTTCAGCCGCATCAGCTCGGCCAGCATCTCGGCGCGGCGCACCACAGGGATACGCCGTTCGCGCGCCGCGGTCAGTTCCGGATTGTCGCGCTTGATCGCGGTGGAGACCACGACGACCTCGGCGCCGTCGACGTTCTCCGCCTTGTGGCCGACCGAGACCCTCGCGCCGTTCTTGCGCAGGCGGTCAAGATTGTAATTGTCGGAGGCGTCGGACCCCTGCACGGAATAGCCGAGATTGAGCAGCACTTCGGCGATGCCGCTCATGCCGATCCCGCCGATCCCGACGAAGTGGATGGGTCCGATCTCGCGCGGCAGTCTCATGCTCTATTCCCTGACCTCGCCGCCGGAGAAGGCGGCATCTGGCGAAGGTCACGGCAAATCAGCCGCGCGCCTTTCCTACTGGATGCCCCGCTTTAGAAGGCGAAGACAAGGGCTTTTTCGCGTCAGATTCCCGCGATTTTGGCCACCAGATCGGCCAGCCGCTCAGCCGCATCGAGCCGGCCGGCGCCGCGGGCGGCCTGCGCCATGGTGGCAAGGCGCGCGGGCTCGGCGGCGAAGGCGGAGATCTCGGCGGCGAGGCGATCGGAGGAAAACTCGGTCTGCGGAATGCGGATCGCACCGTCGACTTTGGCCAGCACGCCGGCATTGGCGAACTGGTCCTGGTCGATCGCGCCCGGTAGCGGCACCAGGATCGAGGGCCGCCCGATCGCGGCGAGTTCGGCCACGGTGCCCGCGCCTGAGCGCGACACCACCAGATGGTTGGAGGCCAGCCGTGCCGGTAGATCGGTGAAAAACGGCGCAAGCTCGGCCTTGATCTTCAGCCTGTCGTAGACCGCACGCACGCGCGCCATGTCCTCGTCACGCACCTGCTGGGTGAGGACGAGCCGGCCCCACAGTGCGGGCTCGAGGCGCTCGATCGCGCCCGGAACGATGTCGGCCATGATGCGCGCGCCCTGGCTGCCCCCAACGACGAGCAGCCGCAGCGGGCCGTTCACTTCAGGCGCAGCGTATGGCACGCCAGCTGCGGCGAGAATCGCCGGACGCATCGGCGTGCCGACCGTCGTGGTCTTGCCTGATAGCGCCGGATCGCGATCGAGCACGCCAGGCAATGAAGTGGCGATGGCGCGGACGCGGCTCGACAGGAACCGGTTGGCGCGGCCGAGCACCGCATTGGCGTCATGGATGATGCCGGGCACGCCCGCGAATTTTGCCGCGACCAGCGGCGGCAGCGTCGGATAGCCACCGAAGCCGACGACAGCGACCGGCTTCAATCGCTTGATCAAGCTGTAGGCGGACAGCGTGCCGGCCGCGAGCGTCAGGCCGGCATAGGCGAGCTGCAGCGGATTGCGTCCACGCGCAGTCTCGCTCGAGACGACGTCGATCATGTCCTTGGTGAACAGCCCACTGTAGCGCAGCGCGCGCTCGTCGGTGACGAGGCGGACACGGAATCCGCGCCGGATCAGCTCGACGCCGAGCGCCTCGGCCGGAAACAGATGGCCGCCGGTGCCGCCCGCGGCGAGAAGAATCAGGGGGGAGGTGTCCATGGAGAGGAGTTTTACAGGGACTTTTCCGCCATTGCGAGCCGGTGCTCGTGCCCCGGGCGCAGCGCAGCGCGCCGCCCTTCGCGGCGTGGTGCGCTGCTGAACCGGGGCCCATGGCTGCGGCATTCTGGGTCCCGGATCTGCGCTTCGCTTGTCCGGGACACGAGAGCAATCACGCGTAGCTGCGCATCGCCTCGGCGTGGCCGCTCGCCTCGACCTCGGTGCGCGGGCGCAGCCGCGTCAGCGCCAGCATCATGCCGACACCATAGGCCAGCGACACGATCGAGGAGCCGCCATAGGAGATGAAGGGCAGCGTCATGCCCTTGGCGGGGATGAGCTGGAGATTGACCGACATGTTGATCGCGGCCTGCACGCCGAACAGGATCGCAAGCCCCGAGGCCGCAAAGCGCGAGAACATGTCCTCATTGGCATAGGCGCGCGACAGCGTGCGGATGACAACGAAGGCAAACAGTGCCAGCATCGCCAGGCACAGGATGATGCCGAACTCTTCGGCGGCAACCGCGAACACGAAGTCGGTGTGGCTGTCCGGCAGGCTGCGCTTGGCGATACCCTCGCCCGGTCCGAGCCCGAACCAGCCGCCGTTGTAGAAAGCCTCCATGGCGGTATCGACCTGGAAGGTGTCGCCCGAGGCCGGATTCATGAAGCGTTTGATGCGGCCGGCGACGTGCGGCACGAACAGATAGGCGCTGAACAGTCCGGCGGCGCCGAGGCCGGCGAGCCCGAACACCCAGATCATCCGCATGCCCGCGATGAAGAACAGCGAGCCCCACACCATCAGGATCAGCATGGTCTGGCCGAAATCCGGCTCCATCACCAGAAGCGAAACCAGCATCAAGAGCAGCACCAGCGCCATCGAGGTCGCCGGCATTTCTGGCCGCCTGGTGGATTCCGCGAACAGCCAGGCGGCCATGACGACGAACGACGGTTTTGCGATTTCGGAGGCCTGGATGTTGAGGCCAAGCAGCGTGATCCAGCGCCGCGAGCCCTTTACTTCGGGGCCGATCGCGAGCGTCAGCACGATCAGGACGATGCTGACCGCGAAGATGATCAGCGCGCTGCGGCGGATCGCGCGCGGCGACAGGAAGGAGACCCCGAGCAGCACGATGCAGGACGGCACCAGGAACAGCACGTGGCGGCTGAAGAAGTGGAAGGGATCGAGCCCGATGCGGGTCGCAACGGGCGGGCTCGCCGCCAGCGACAGGATCACACCGGTCAGCATCAGCGCCAGGATGGCCCCCATCAGCGGCTTGTCGACGGTCCACCACCACTCGGAAAAGGGGGTGCGTTCTTCACGGGAGAGCATGGCGGCCGCTTTCGGACAGAGGTCGGTCCATTGGTCGCCGAGGTTGGTTACCGGGGGGTTAAGGGAATCGATGAAGTTTTCGGGAGTCGTGCCCCGGACGCAGCGCAACGCCCTTGCGGTGCGCTGCTGAGCCGGGGCCCAGCAGGCTTCTGGGTCCCGGCTCTGCGGAGCGTCACTTCGTGCCGCACCGCGTCCGGGACACGAAGGTCATCATACCGGCGACTTCCTATCCGAAAGCAAACTGCGAGTCCTCTCCAGCGCTTCGATGAGCTGGTCGAGCTCTTGCGCACCGAAGAAGACCTCAATGTCTCCGTTCTTTCTGAGGGACAGCGCGAGGCCGGCGACCTCGCCAGCAGTGCGTACCACTACGACGGCGTCATCTCCGGAATCGCGATCAGGAAAACAAATTGTGGCAACCTGCATCGTCACCTCATCACCCTCTCAGCGCGTCGGGTTATAAACCGTCACACCACCGGCTTCACGCCAGGCAGCGCCTGCACCAGCTCGCGGAACTTGGTGCCGCGGATCTCGAAATTGCGATACTGGTCGAACGAGGCGCACGCGGGTGACAGCAGGACGACCGCGTCAGCGATGTCCGACGCCTCCGCATCGCGTGCGGCTTGCTCGACCGCGACGTCGAGGGTCTGGCTGATCTCGTGCGGCACCTGCGTGCCGAGCGTGCCGGCAAACTCCTGCGCGGCCTCGCCGATCAGATAGGCTTTTCGGATGCGCGGGAAATAGCCGGTGAGGCCGGTGATTCCGCCGGCCTTCGGCTTGCCGCCCGCGATCCAGAAGATGTCCGGAAAGGACGACAATGCGTGCGCGGTAGCGTCCGCATTGGTGCCCTTGGAGTCGTTGACGAACAGCACGTTGCCGCGGCGGCCGACCTGCTCCATGCGATGTGCGAGGCCCGGGAAGCTGCGCAGGCCGTTCTGCAAGACATCGAGGCTGATGCCCATCGCGAGCGCGGCGGCGGCCGCACACGCCGCGTTCTGAGCATTGTGCAGACCGCGCAGAGAACCGATGCCGCCGAGCTTGGCGACTTCGCTGCGGGCACCACCGGAGGTCCGCACGATATTGCCATGCTCGACATGGATGCCGCTGGCCAGCGGATTCCTGACCGAGATGCGCACGACGTTCTTGCCGGTGCGATCGAGCCGGTCGGCGATATCGCGGCAAAAACCGTCGTCGACGCCGACGATCGCGGTGCCGCCGGCCTGCACACCGGCAACGAGGCGTTCCTTCACCGCAGCGTAATGCGCGATGGTGCCGTGGCGATCGATGTGGTCCTCGCTGACATTGAGCAGAATGCCGACGGAGGGATCGAGCGAGGGCGTGAGGTCGATCTGGTAGGACGACATCTCGATGACGTGGACGCGGCCCATGCCCGGCGGCTCCAGCGACAGGATCGCGGTGCCGATATTGCCGCCCATCTGGGTGTCATAGCCGGCCACTTTGGTCAGGTGCGCGATCAAAGCCGTCGTGGTCGATTTGCCGTTGGTGCCGGTGATGGCGACGAACGGCGCATCCGGCGCGTGGCGGCGCCGCTCGCGGCAGAACAACTCGATGTCGCCGATCACCTCGATAGCGGCCTCGCGCGCCTTCAGCACGCTCCAATGCGGCACCGGGTGGGTCAGCGGCACGCCGGGCGCGAGCACAAGTGCGGCGAAATTCGCCCAGGAGACGTTGCGTAGATCAGCCGTGATGAAGCCCGCTTGCGCAGCCTTGGCGACATTCTCGGCGCTGTCGTCGGCCGCAATCACCTCGGCACCGCCGGCCTTCAGCGCGTGGCAGGACGCGATCCCCGAGCCGCCGAGGCCGAACACCGCGACCGTCTTGCCGGCAAAGGACGTGACGGGGATCATCGAGCTCTCACCGCAGCTTCAGCGTGGACAGGCCGGCGAGCGCCAGCATCACCGAGATGATCCAGAACCGGATCACGATCTGCGGCTCGGTCCAGCCGAGCTGCTCGAAATGGTGATGAATCGGCGCCATCCGGAAGATGCGCTTTCCCGTCATCTTGAACGACACCACCTGCACGATGACGGAGACCGCCTCCAGCACGAACAGGCCACCGATCACCGCGAGCACGATCTCGTGCTTCACCGCCACCGCGATCGCACCCAGCATGCCGCCGAGCGCGAGCGAGCCGGTATCGCCCATGAAGATCGAGGCCGGCGGCGCGTTGAACCAGAGGAAGCCGAGGCCCGCGCCCAGCAGCGCGCCGCAGAGCACGGCGAGCTCGCCGGTGCCCGCGACATATTTGATCTGGAGATAGTCGGCGAACACCGCGTTGCCGGCGAGATAGGCGATCATCGCAAAGCTCGCCGTCGCGATCATCACGGGCACAATGGCAAGGCCGTCGAGACCGTCGGTGAGGTTCACCGCGTTGCCGGCGCCGACGATGACGAAGGCACCGAACACGACGAAGAACCAGCCGAAATGCAGCACGGTGTCCTTCAGGAACGGAATCGTCAGCGCGGTCGACGCGGGATCGCGGTTCAGCCGTACCAGCGCGTAGCAGGCAACCAGCGCGATCGCCGCCTCGATCAGCAGGCGAAGCTTGCTGCCGAAGCCGGTCGTGGTCTGCTTGGTCACCTTGAGATAATCGTCATAGAAGCCGACGAAGCCGAAACCGAGCGTCACCGCCAGTACGATCCAGACGTAAGGGTTGAGCGGATTGGCCCACAGCACCGTGCCGACCGTGAGGCCGGACAGGATCATCAGCCCGCCCATGGTGGGCGTGCCTTTCTTGGCGAGATGCGATTGCGGACCATCGGCCCGGATCGGCTGCCCCTTGCCCTGCCGGATCCGCAGATGGTCGATGATCCAGGGCCCGAACAGGAACACGAACAGCGCGCCGGTGACGACGGCGCCGCCGGTGCGGAAGGTGATGTAGCGGAAGACGTTCAGGAAGGTGCGAACGGCACCGAAGCCCGGAAATGTGTTGGAGAGCTCGATCAGCCAGTAAAACATTCAGACGGTCCTATGGCGCCTTTGCACGCGCCTTGATCTTGGCCTTATCAACCTGCCTCACGCGCATTCGCTGGTCTTCATCCTGGGGTCGGGCGACCTCTAAAGAAAACCGGACGGCTTCGCGCCGGAAAGAGTGGGATTCGGGAACAGCGCCTTCCAAGCAGTTTACGCCCTTGCCTGCAAGGCGGCCACTAGGCCCGGCACAAACTTGTTGACCCAGAACATCTTCTTGCTGCCCTTGACAACCACGACATCGCCTGCCCTCAGCAGATTTGCGACCTCGCCCGGCTTCAGCGTGACGGGGTCGTCGTGCCAGCCGAGACCCTTGCCTGCTGGAAGCACCTCGAACAGGTGACGCATCAGGGGCCCGACGCAATAGACGCCGTCGATGCCGTCGAGATGCCTGGCGAGATCGGTGTGATAGGCCGGCGCGCCGTCGCCCAGCTCCAGCATGTCGCCGAGTACCGCAATGCGGCGGCCGCCGGTCGTGTTGCGCGCCTGCAGGCTTTGCAGCGCGGCAGCCACGCTGGCCGGATTGCCGTTGAAGCTGTCGTCGATCACGGTGATGCCGCCGACCGCCTGCTCGACGCCACGGCCGGTCATGATGCCGACCCGGTCGAGCTTGATCGCAAGCGTCGCCGCATCGAGATTCGCCGCACGGATCGAAGCGAGCGCGGCGAGCGCATTCTGGACTCGGTGCGGCGCGCCCGGCGTCAGGCTGAACGCGATCTCCTTCTTGCCCAGCGCGGCCACGACCTGCCAGCTGTCGCCATGCGGCGCGTGCGCGACCTCGTGCACCTCGGCTTTCTCGCCGAAGCGTATGACCTTGCCCTTCCAGTCCGGCGCCTTGATCCCGGCGGGCAGCACCAGCACGCCTTCCGCGGGCAGGCCGAGTGCAATCGACACCTTCTCGCGGCGGATGGCTTCGAGCGAGCCGAGCTTCTCCAGATGCACCGGCTGGACGTTCACGACGAGCGCGACCGTCGGCCGCGTCAGTTCGCTGAGCCGCGCGATCTCGCCGGCCTGGTTCATGCCCATCTCGACGACCCAGAGACTGGCATCCGGCCGCGCATTGCACAGCGTCAACGGCACGCCCCAGAAATTGTTGAAGCTCGACGGGCTGGCATAGGCATTGGGGTAGGCCGCGAGGAATTCCTTGGTGCTGGTCTTGCCCGCGCTGCCGGTGAGCCCGATCACCGGCCCATTGAAGCGCGCGCGTGCCGCGCGCGCTAGACCCCAGAGACCGTCGATCAGCGTGTCCTTGACGACGATCTGGGGAATACGGATGCCCGCGATCTCGTGCGGCACGATCATCGCGACCGCGCCGGAAGCTTCCGCCTTGTCCGCAAACTCCCAGCCGTCACGCGCGCTGGCGAAGGCCGAGATGAACCCGCCGCTCGGCGTGCCGCTCAGCGCGACGAACAGGCTGCCCGGTTTCACCAGCCGGCTGTCCTGGGTGATGAAGTCGATCGGCGTGTCCGGGAACGATCCGGCAGCGCCCAGCGCGCGCGCCACTTCGGCCACCGTCCATATGGGCGCGCTCATGCAATCCTCGACGCTAGTGCGGCGGCGACCGCCTCGTGATCACTGAAGGGCAAAACCTCTCCGCCGACAATCTGCCCGGTCTCGTGGCCCTTGCCGGCGATGAGCAGCGCATCGCCATCTTGCAATTCCTCGATCGCGGTGCGGATCGCAACGGCCCGGTCGCCGATTTCGCGAGCGCCCTTGGCGGCGGCGAGGATTTCGGCGCGGATCGATTCCGGCTTCTCGCTGCGCGGATTGTCGTCGGTGATGATGATTCCGTCGGCGTTGCCGGCCGCGATCTCGCCCATGATCGGACGCTTGCCGGCATCGCGGTCGCCGCCGGCGCCGAACACGACGACCAGCCTGCGCCTGGCGTAGGGACGCAGCGCCTGCAGCGCCTTAGCCAGCGCATCAGGCTTGTGCGCGTAGTCGACGAAGATCGGCGCGCCGTTGCGCTCGCCAACGCGCTCGAGCCGCCCCTTGGCGCCTTCGAGACCTTCGAGGCTCGCGAACACGTCTGCCGGGTCGCTGCCGGTGCCGATGGCGAGGCCGGCCGACACCAGCGCGTTCTCGATCTGGAATTCGCCGACCAGCGGCAGCCGGATCGCGTACCGCTTGCCGCGATGTTCGAGCGCCAGCACTTGCGAAAACCCTTCGACCTCCGCACCGGCGAGACGAATGCCGTAGCCTGCCCCGTCGCCGTTGCGACCGACCGCCATCACGCGCAAGCCGCGCGACCTTGCCGCATCGATCGCCTCCGCCGAGCAATCATGATCGGCGGAGATCACGGCCGCGCCTCCCGGCGGGACAAGTTCGCGGAACAGCCTGAGCTTGGCCCCGAGGTAATGCGCGACGGTCGGGTGGTAATCCATGTGGTCGCGCGAGAGATTGGTGAAGCCGCCGGCGGACACGCGCACGCCGTCGAGGCGATATTGGTCGAGCCCGTGCGAGGAGGCCTCGAAGGCGAGATGCGTGACGCCCTCGCGCGCGATCTCGTCGAGCTGCCGGTGCAGCGCGATCGGGTCGGGCGTCGTCAGCGAGCCGTAGACGGTGCGCTTCGGCGAAACGAGGCCGATGGTTCCGATGCTGGCGGAGGCGTGCCCGAGCCGCTCCCAGATCTGCCGGGTGAATGCGGCCACCGAGGTCTTGCCGCTGGTACCGGTCACCGCCGCAATTGTCGCGGGCTGCGCGGGAAAAAATCTTGCCGCGGCCAGCGCCAGCGCGCGGCGCGGATTGGCCACCGTGATGAACGGCACCTTGCAGCCATCAGGCACATGGTCGCCGACAACCGCCACCGCGCCTGCGGCAATCGCGGCATCGACGAAGCGCGCACCGTCGGTCTTGCTGCCCGCAAGTGCGAAGAAGAGATCGCCCCGCCTGACCGCGCGGCTGTCGAGGGCAACGCCGGTCACATCGAGGGCCGCGACGGCGGGCTCGATTGCGGCGTCATTGCCTAGGAGGTCGCGCAGCTTCATGGTCTTCCAGTCGACATGTCGGACCGGATCGCCGAATCTCCAGGGAAATCCCGACTCAGCAGCGGCAACGGCCCACCCGGTTGATTACTGGGTTGTCCTGGATGCTGCAAGAATAAGGCGGTCGGACGGCGGCAGGTCAAACCGCGGCTCGACACCCAGAAGCGGCGCGATCCGCTCGATCACCTTGCCGCCGGTCGGCACCGCGTTCCAGCCCGAGGTGATGAAACCATGGGTTTCGGGCAGGGCCTGTGGCTCGTCCAGCATCACCAGGATCTGATACTTTGGATTGTCGGAGGGCATGATCGCCGTGAAGGAGTTGAGCACCCGCTTCTTGGCGTAGCGGCCATTGATGACTTTCTCGGACGTGCCGGTCTTGCCGCCAACATAATAGCCCTTGACGTCCGCTTGTCGCGCCGACCCGACCTCCGCATTGAGCCGCATCAGATACCGCATCTTGTCGCTGGTCTCTTGCTTGATCACGCGCTTGGCCATCGCCGCCGCTTCAGCTTCGCTTCGCTTCATGAATGTCGGGGGAATCAAGTAGCCACCGTTCATCAGCGCGTTGATGCCCATCACCGCCTGGAGCGGCGCCACCGACAGGCCTTGGCCGAACGCGATGGTGACCGTGTTCAGCTCGCTCCAGCGGCGCGGCACCAGCGGCGCCGCGCTCTCGGGCAGCTCGGTGCGCAGCCGCGTCAACTGGCCCATCTTGGCCAGGAACGCCTTGTGCGCCTCGACTCCCTGGCCGAGCGCGATCCGCGCGGCGCCGATGTTGGAGGAGTAATAGAACACTTCCTTGGTGTTGATGAAACGTCCGAGCGAATGGCTGTCATGGATGGTGAACTTGCCGTAGTGCAGGTTCCCCCGTGCATCCCACATCGAGTTCAAATTAATCTTGCCGGAATCGAGCGCCATCGCCAGCGTAAACGCCTTGAAGGTCGAGCCCATCTCGTAGACGCCGGTGGTCAGGCGATTGATGCGGTCGGGGTCGTGCGCTTCCTTCGGATTGTTGGGATCGAAGTCCGGCAGGGAGACCATCGCCACGATCTCTCCGGTCTTGACGTTGGAGACGATGCCGGAGGCGGCCTTGGCGTGGTATTTCTCCTTGGCCTTCAGGAGCTCGTCACGCAGTGCGTGCTCGACGCGCAGATCGACCGAGAGCTCGATCGGCTTTTGCAGCCGGTCGGTGGCAAAGCCCGCGCGGTGGAGATCGGCGAGCCCCTGATTGTCGAGCCACTTCTCCATGCCGGCGATGCCCTGGTTGTCGATGTTGACGAGACCGATGAGGTGGGCGACCTCGTTGCCGGTAGGATAGACGCGCTTGTTCTCGCGCAGGAAGCCGATGCCGGGAATGCCGAGCTTGTGGATATCCTGCTGCTGCTTCGCCGTAATCTCGCGCTTGAGCCAGACGAAGCCCTTGCGCGTCTTCAGGCGCTCGCGCACCTCGGCCTCATCGAGGTCGGGCACGGTGGCGGTCAGAAGCTCGATCGCCTCGTCCTTGTCGATGATGCGGCGCGGCTCGCCGAACAGGCTCGACGCCTTGACGTCGGTCGCGAGGATCGCGCCGTTGCGATCGACGATGTCGGGCCGCGCGGTCGCGACCACCTCCTGTGCCGCGGCGCGGCGCGCGCCGTGGGCGTCGGCGCCGATCGCGAACATCACGAGCCGGCCGCCGATCAGGGCGTAGACCGCGCCGAAGGCGAGCATCGCCAGGCCGACGCGCGCCCGCGCCTTGGCGGCGCGATCGACGTTGCGCCCGTACAGCAGACTGCGGATCAGCCGTTGCCGCCAGGGCTCGGTCGGCTTTCCTACAGGTTTGGCCGGGGTCACAGCACTCATGGCTTGTCCTCGGGCTGAGGCACGGAGCCCGTCACGTTATCGGGATCGCTGGCGGCTTCGATGGTATTGAGCATGGCGCCGATCGGATCCGGCTCGCCCGGCCTGAACATCCGCGGCGGACGCTCGGGCAAGTTCTTCAGTGAATCATATTGCGTGCCGTTGACCGGCTTGAGCTGCAGATGCCGGTCGGACAGGCCCTGCAGGCGCAGCGGCGCATCGAGCTTCGCCCATTCGGAGCGCAGCGCCGCGATCGCATCGCGCTGCTCGCGGATCTCCGCATGCAGCCGCAGCACCTTTTCGGTGCGCGCCGTGGAGTCCATCTTGATCCTATAGACATAGGCCGCCGCGAAGATCAGCGCGCCAATGACGAGCAGGTGGATGAAGCGCATGCGCTAGCCACCTCTCATGACGTCGGAGAGTTTTGGCCAGGACGATTGCTCGCGATCGTCATGCGCGGGCGCCGAGGTGCGTTCGGCGGCGCGCAGTTTTGCAGAGCGCGCGCGCGGGTTATGCGCGACTTCGTCCTCGCCCGCGATCACCGGCCGCCGCGTCAGCAGCTGGAAGCTCGGCACCGCCTGAGACACTTCCGGCAAATGGCGTGAGCCGCCACCTGTCTTGCTGCGCTCGACGAAGAAATTCTTGACGATGCGGTCTTCCAGCGAATGGAACGAGACGACCACGAGGCGACCGCCCGGCTTGAGCACACGCTCGGCGGCGATGAGTGCGTTCTGGAGTTCCTCGAGCTCTTCGTTGACGAAGATGCGCAGGGCCTGGAACGTCCGCGTCGCCGGGTGAATATCGCCAGGCTTGGAACGAACCACCCTGCCGACGAGATCGGCGAGCGCGCGTGTGGTCGTGAACGGCGTCTCCTGCCGGTCGGCGACGACGGCGCGGGCGATCCGGCGCGACTGCCGCTCTTCGCCGAGGAGATAGATGATGTCGGCGAGATCGCCTTCCGAGGCGCGCGCGACGACATCGGCCGCAGTCGGGCCCGCCTGCCCCATCCGCATGTCGAGCGGACCATCGAGGCGGAACGAGAAGCCGCGGCCGGCCTGGTCGAGCTGCATCGAGGACACCCCGACGTCCATCACGACGCCGTCGATGCCATCGACGCCTTGAGCCGCGCAGATTTCGGCGAGGTTGGAGAAGCGATCTTCAACCAGCGTCAGCCGGCCCGCCGAGCGTTCGACCAGCTCGGCGCCGCCTGCGATCGCAGTACGGTCGCGATCAATGGCAATCACCCGGGTTCCCGGCATGTCGAGGATCGCGCGGCTGTAGCCGCCCGCGCCAAAGGTCGCGTCGATGTAAAGGCCGCCCTCGCGTGGGGCGAGGTGGTCGATGGCCTCACGGCCAAGAACGGGGATGTGCGGAGCCGAGCTCATGCGCCAAGCCTGCCGATCGCCCCGCCGGACTCCCAAGTGAGATCGGGGACGAACAAGCTCATAACGCCTCGAATGATTCCGCGTCGCGGCGGTTCCACGACCCAATCCCCGTCCAGCATGGTTACCGTGCCCGATCGTCCCGGGCCACCAACCCAGTATTCCCTTTGGAATTTGTCGGGCAGCCATGGGATTTCGAGCCAAAATACGCTTTGGCCGCCTCCGGACGCGGGTCGGCTCTTCATCTCTCAGTAACGGCCCTTAGCGTTAAGAAAGCGTTGATCGGCTCGCGACAAGTCGAAAAGCTGACGCGGCGGTGATGCTTCATCCACACACATGCGCCAAAATGCATCCGTTAACCTCGTCGCGCGGTTGCGCACGGTGGAGGGTAAAGGAATAGTAAAGAGAAGGGCTTGGCCCACTCTCTGTCTGTCTCGAGCTGTTTATGTCGTCCGGTTCGTCCACGCCGTCTGGATCTGATTCGAAGCGTCAACGCGTTCTCCCGGTTCCCAAGGCCGCCGCGAACATGCGGACGTTCGAGCCGGATTCCTCGATCGTCTCCGACATCATCCCCTCACCGAACCACGGCGACCGCAACAAGGGCCGGCAGCCCGACATGATCGTGCTGCATTACACCGGCATGCCCGACGTCGAAGGTGCGCTGGCGCGGCTCTGCTCGGCTGGCACCGAGGTGTCGGCACATTATGTCGTGCTGGAGGACGGCCGCATCGTGCAATGCGTGCCGGAGGCCAGGCGTGCCTGGCATGCCGGCGTCTCGTCCTGGTCCGGCGAGGACGACATCAATTCCTGCTCGATCGGGATCGAGATCGTCAATCGCGGCCACGATTGGGGCTATCCGGAGTTTCCGCTGCGCCAGATCGCCGCCGTGATCGCGCTGTGCCGCGGCATCATGCTCCGCCGCAAGGTGCCCGCGCACCGGGTTCTCGGCCATTCCGACGTGGCGCCTGCGCGCAAGAAAGATCCCGGCGAAAAATTTCCGTGGCATTCGCTGGCCAATTCCGGGGTCGGCCACTGGGTCACGCCCGCGCCGGTCGTACGCGGCGAGAGCCTGATGCTCGGCACCATCAGCGACGAGGTGCTGAGCCTGCAGCAGGCGCTCGCCAGATACGGCTACGGCGTTCCCCTCACCGGCAAATACGACGGCGCGACCATGGAAGTCGTCACCGCGTTCCAGCGCCATTTCCGCCCGGCGCGACTGGATGGGGTCGCGGATCACTCGACGCTGTCGACCTTGCAGGCACTGTTGGGAAGCTTGCCGGCGGAGGGAACGACGGTCGCGTCGAAGTGACGGCGACTGCCACGCACCCCGTCATTGCGAGCGAAGCGAAGCAATCCAGACTGCCTCCGCGGAAGCAGTCTGGATTGCTTCGTCGCAAGCGCTCCTCGCAATGACGGAGTATGTGGCGACTACTCCATCTCCCGCATCCTTCGCGCATAAAGTCGTCGCAGCGGCTCGAGCTGCGTCGCTTCCGTCGCCGCGCGATAGGCCTCGCGCGCCTCCTCATTGCGGCCGAGCCGCCGCAATAGATCCGCCCGCACCGCTGGCAGCAGCTCGTAGCCATGAAGCCCGCCGCGTGCGGCGGTCGCATCCACGAGATCGAGTGCGCGCGCGGGCCCATCGACCATCGACACCGCCGCCGCGTGGTTAAGCTCGATCACCGGAGATGGGTTGATCCGCAGCAGGACCTCGTAGAGCCCGGCAATCTGCGGCCAGTCTGTCTGCTCATAGCTCGGCGCACGCGCATGCAGCGCGGCGATCGCGGCTTGTACTGCGTAGGGCTGCGGCCGGCCGGGCACGCGCAGCGCGTCGTCGACCAGGCGCAGACCCTCCTCGATCTGTGCATGGTCCCACCGCGAACGATCCTGCTCTTCCAGCAGCACGATGTCGCCGGCGGCGGTCTGGCGCCCTGCGCGGCGCGCATCGTGCAGCAGCATTAGCGCCAGCAGGCCCTTGATCCCGGCGCGATCGGGTAACAGCCGGTCGAGCAAGCGGCCAAGCCGGATCGCCTCGGCCGCAAGATCGGGCCGCATCAAATCCGCACCCGACGTCGCCACATAGCCTTCGGTGAAGACCAGATAGATCACGGCAAGCACACCGTCGAGCCGCGGCACCAGCGTGTCGCGCTCGGGGACCTCATAGGGAATGCCGGCGAGTCGGATCTTCTGTTTGGCGCGGACCAGACGCTGCGCCATGGCTTCTTCGCCGACCAGGAAGGCGCGCGCGACCTGCGCCGTGGAGAGCCCGCAGACGGTGCGCAGCGTCAGCGCGACCTGGACTTCGGGCGCAAATGCAGGATGGCAGCAGGTGAAGATCAGCCGCAGCATATCGTCGTCGAGCGTCGCCGGCGGCTCGGCGGGCGCTTGCGCGTTCAGCTCGAGCTCGTGGACGAGCGCCTGCTCCTTGCCGCGGAAGACGGCCTGGCGCCTGATACGGTCGATCGCCTTGTGCCTGGCGACATTGACCAGCCAGGCACGCGCATTGTCGGGGACCTCGCACGCCGGCCAGCGCTCCAGTGCCACCGCAAAGGCGTCCTGGAGCGCGTCCTCGGCAAGATCGAAATCGCCGACGAGGCGGATCAGCGTGGCCAGCGCCCGCCCCGCCTCGTCGCGGAAGATCCTGTCGATCTCGGCAGGAGAGATCACTTGTTGTAGATCATCACGGGCCTGACCTCGATCGACCCTTCCCTGGCCTCGGGAATTCGCGCCGCTAGCGCAATGGCGGTGTCGAGATCCTTGGCCTCGACCAGATAATAGCCGCCGAGTTGCTCGCGGGTTTCCGCGAACGGGCCGTCGGTCGTCAGGGTCTTGCCCTCGCGCACGCGCACGGTGGTTGCCGTCGTGGTCGGCTGAAGTCCGTCGCCAGCCTTGAAATGACCGCTCTGGACGATGGACTGCGTATAAGCGCCGTATTCCGCCGTCACTGCCTGACGGTCCGCGGGGGACATGTTGACCAATTTCGCTTCGTTCCGGTAGATCAGCAGCAGATACTGCATTGCTTAACTCCTGTTGTTCGGCGGGATCGCCGACATCCAGTCGAACGGGACACACACCAAACGACATCTTCAGGATAAATTATTTGCAGGCCGCATACGCGGCGATATCAGCTTGACGGAACCGTCATAAATGCCCCATGCCTGCCCCGTCAGTCGGCCGGACGGCCGCTCCGGCAGGTGCCGAAAGGCCGCCGGGGAGGAAAGTCCGGGCTCCCTTGACATACGGTGCCGGATAACGTCCGGCGGGGGCGACCCCAGGGAAAGTGCCACAGAGAACGAACCGCCCGCCTTCGCAGCGCAAGCTGCGTAGGCAGGTAAGGGTGAAAAGGTGCGGTAAGAGCGCACCGCGGCTGCGGCAACGGAGCCGGCATGGTAAACCCCACCGGGAGCAAAACCGAATAGGGACGGCGTAGCGGGCTGTTCGCGAAAGCGATAACGCCGCGGGGCGATGTCAGGCCCGCCGTCCGGGTAGGTTGCTCGAGGCCATGTGCAAACATGGTCCCAGAGGAATGGCCGTCACGTATCGTTCGCGCAAGCGGACGGTGCCTTACAGAACCCGGCTTACAGGCCGGCTGATATCTTGCAACGAGGGGTTCGATGCTGACCGCATCGAGCCCCTCACCATTTGGGCGCTCACTATCCGACGATCTCTTGCAATACGCCCATCAGCGCGTCCGGCGCTGTCACGTTCGGCGCGTGGCTGGCGTCGAGCTCGACAAAACGCCAGCCGTCCTCGCTCCTCGTGCGCCTCGCGAATTGCCCGAACACGTCGCCCGGCGGAATGCGCGTGCAATAGATGTAGCTGCGCGGCATCGCCGGCTCGCTACCTTCGAGCTTCAGCTTTGTCTCGAAACATTTGATCGGCATGTTGATCCGGCGGGCGTTGAGCCAGTCGAGATCGGCCTGCGGCGTGTCCGGCGGCGGCGGGTTCGGCGGGATGCGGTAGCCGTCGCCTGAGCTTGCCGCCTTGCGCATCGGCTCGCGCCCGCCCTCATGGAGATCGAACAGCGACTGGCCGTCACGCGGCACGAAGGCGTCGAGGTAGATCAATTGCGTCACCCGCTCGCGCGCGCGATCGGCGACGCCGGTGGCGACCATGCCGCCATAGCTGTGGCCGAGCAGCACGATGTCGCTGAGATCCTCGAACCTGATGACGTTGAGAATGTCCTGGATATGCGTGTCGAGATCGATCGCGGCACTGGCCAGATGCGCGCGCTCGCCGAGCCCGGTATAGGTCGGCGCAATCAGGCGGTGGCCGGCCTGCGCCATCAGCGGATGCATCTTCTTCCAGGCCCACCCGCCAGACCACGCGCCGTGACAAAGCAGGAAGGTTTTTGAGCTTGCGGCCATCGGCGTTTCCATCGTTCTTGTTTGTACGATGGAGTGTAGCGGGCGAGCGCGCGATGTAAACGCTGCGGTCCCTTAAGCTGCGCGCGGCGCGTTCACCTTCACGAGCACGGGTGCAGGCCGACCGGCTTCACGCCGCAGCTTGCCCGCCTCAAAACCGTGCATGCCGATCTGCCATTGCAGCCCGACGATGGCACCCTTGGTCGGCTGCAGCAGCGCGAGCGAAGCGAACAGGGTCACCGGCAGCCACACCGCCAGTTGCAGCCAAACTGCTGGGGCATAGGCGGTCTCCACCGCGAGGATTGCCGGGACCACGAGATGGCCGACGACGACCATCACGAGATAAGCCGGAAAATCGTCGGCGCGCTGGTGGAACAGCTCCTCGCCGCAATGGTCACAGGTATCCGCCACCTTCAGGAAACGGCCGAACGCATGGCCTTCGCCGCAGTTCGGGCACTTGCCGCGAAATCCGCGCCACATCGCTTTTGCCAGAGAGACTGAACCGGTCGCCATGACCCCACCTCTTCCTTTTCTACGACCCATACAATAATATCATGTATCCATACATTCAAAGGATATAGGCCTTAATTGCATGGATTGGACCCCTACAATCTCGGAGCTGAGCGGGCCGCGCTATCAGCGCATCGTCGAGGCCATGGAGGCCGACATCGCCGCCGGCCGGCTGGTGCGCGGCCAACAATTGCCGACGCAGCGGGCGCTGGCAAAGGCGCTCGGCGTCGACCTCACCACGGTGACGCGCGCCTACACCGAGGCGCGGCGCCGCGGCATCATGGAGGCCCGGGTCGGCCAGGGCTCGTTCGTGTCGGAGACCAGCGCGCGCCGCGCGGTCGACCTGCCGCATCCCGTCGCGATTGACCTCTCGATGAACGTGCCGCCGCAGCCTCTCGAAGCGCAGCTCGACGAGCGCATCATCGCCGGGATGGACGCCATCCGCGCGCAATCGGGTCTGACGGCGCATCTCAACTACCAGCCGCCCGGCGGCAGCGCACATGAGCGCGAGGTCGCGGCGCGGTGGATGCGGGCACGCGTGCCGCATGCGCATGCCGACAGGCTCGTGATCTTTCCCGGCGCGCAGACCATTCTGTTCAACCTACTCGCCCATCTCGCCCGGCCCGGCGACGTGGTGCTGACGGAGGCCCTCACCTTCCCCGGCATCAAGGCCGCCGCGGCGCGGCTCGGAGTCAAGCTCGTCGGCGTCGCCATGGATGACGGCGGCATCCTGCCCGACGCGCTGGCGGAAGCTTGCCGCACGCATAGACCGAAAGCGGTCTATCTCATTCCGACGCTGCACAATCCGACCACCGCGACGCTTCTTCCCGAGCGCCGCGGCGCCATCGCAAAAATCATCAACGATGCCGATACGATTCTGATCGAGGATGACGCCTACGGGCTGCTCGATCGCTCGGCATCGCCGATCGCCAATCTCATTCCGGAACGGACATATCTCGCGACCACGCTGTCGAAATGCATCGCGCCCGCGCTACGGGTCGCCTATCTGGTGACGCCCGACAGCAGCTCGCAGCGGGAGATGCGCAACTCTTTGCAGGCGACGGTGCAGATGCCGGCACCGCTGATGGTCGCGCTGGTGACGCATTGGATCGAGACCGGGATCGCCGACCGCATCATCACCGCCATCAGGAGCGAGGCGGTCGGCCGCCAGCAGCTCGCGCAACGGGCGCTCAAAGGATTCGAGTTCCAGGCCAAACCCGCCGCTCACCATCTGTGGCTACGGCTGCCGGAGGGCCGCGCCGACGTCGCGGCGCATCTCCTGCGGAATGGACTAGCCGTCGTCGCCGGCGAGGCCTTCACCGTCGACGGAACGCCGCCACACGCGGCACGCGTCTCGCTTGGCGCGGCGCGCAACAGGGCGGAATTGACGGAAGCGCTACGCATCCTCGTGAGCGCGCTGCACAGCCCCGCCGACACCAGACAGATCGTCTAGCAATACTTATCGATGCTGACGGCGATGCCGCGAGCGAACGACTGGTGCGACGGGGGACGGATAGGCCGCATAGGCTTCGCTCGGCGCGACGGACTCGCCGCGGGCCCCGCGCGCGGCGGGTGTGAGCTGGCCGCCATTCAGAACGTCGCGGTCGGGATGGGCAGCCTGATAGGCCGCGGGCTCGGAAAACTGCGCCTGCGCCATCGTCGGCATCAAGGCCGCCGCCGACACCAGCGCGGCCGCGACGGCAATCTTCGTGCGGATCATCGTCCTTCTCCATATGCTCAGCCGGGATGCTGGCCGATCGGACCGCATGATGGCGTCGAGCGGGCCCCCAGGTGGAAGTACGAGCATCATCTAGACCTGTCTTTCGCGAACGCCCGCCTCTGGGGATCACGCTTGCGTGCGGTTTTGAAATTGACCTGCACGGCCGCAGCTGTGCTATGCGAGCGATGGGGATCAACAATTCGGGATCGCCCAGGCGACAGGGACAATCTGTTGGAAATACTCACCTACGCGCTGCTGCTGCTCGGCGCACTGGCCGGGGGCTTCGTCTCGGGCCTCGCCGGATTCGGCACCGCGCTGATGGCACTCGGCATCTGGCTCTACGTGCTGCCGCCCTCGCTCGCGGTGCCCCTGGTGCTGATCTGCTCGGTGATCGCGCAGAGCTCGACGCTGCCGTCGATGTGGAAGAGTTTTGATCTCTCGCTGGTCTGGCCGTTCCTGATTGGAGGACTGATCGGCGTGCCGCTGGGCACCATGCTGGTCGCCTCCGCCGATCCAAAAGTGTTCAAGCTGAGCGTCGGCGTGCTGCTGCTGATCTTCTCGACCGCGCTGTACCTCAACAAGAAGCCGCTCGCCATCACCTTCGGCGGTCGCATCGCCGACGGTACGATCGGCTTCGCCGGCGGCATTCTTGGTGGCCTTGCCGGATTGTCGGGGCCGCTGCCGATCCTGTGGGCCAACATCCGCGGCTGGAACAAGCACGAGCGGCGCGGCATCTTCCAACTCTTCAATTTCACCGTGCTCGCCACCGCTTTGGTGTTGCAGACGGCCTCGGGCCTCGTCGCGTTCAAGGTGGTCTGGCTCGCGGTGGTCGCCTTTCCGGGCACGCTGATCGGCGCATGGGCCGGCGCGCGCGTCTATCACGCGCTGAGCGACAAGCATTTCGGCGATGTCGTGCTCGGTCTCCTGTTCCTGTCAGGCCTCGGCCTCGTCTGGAACAGTTTGGGCACGCACTAACTCCGTATTTTCTTCACGGTGAGCGCCACGCCGCCGGCAACCCCGACGCCAAGCACGCAGATAAGCGATCGCTACGCGGGCGCGCGTACAGGAGTCGCCACAGGCTCGGGTGCAGCCTGCTCGGGGGGCTCCTCGTGCCGGAGCACCACAAGGCGCTTTCCGAACTCGCGGCGCAACAGCCACACGCTCAGGGCAGCCTGCAGCGTGGTCGTCGCGATCGACAGATACCAGACATGCTCCATCCGGAAGCCCGGCCACGTCGAAAGCCAGATCGACGGCAGGGAATAGGTGAGGACCCGCGTTGCCGAGGTCAACAATACCGGCTTGGTATTGCCGAGCCCCTGAAACAGGCTTGAGCAAGTGAAGATCAGCCCCTGCGCCACCATGTTGAGCGAGACGATACGCAGAAAAAGCGAAGCAACCGCCATCGTCTCCTGATCCTTCGAGAAGCCGGTAAGCAACAGACCAGGCACGAGCTGCGCCGGGATCAGGAAAACAATCATCACGGCGGTGGCGACAAGCGCCGCCTTGACAAAGGTCTCCCTCACGCGCGCTCCATTGCCGGCACCGAAATTCTGCCCGGCGATCGGCCCCGCCGCAAGAGCGATGGCGAGCGCCGGCATCTGCATCAGGCCGAGGAGACGCGTCCCGATGCCAAATCCGGCCTGTGCCGCCGAGCCGAAAACGCTCAGCACGTAATAGCCCACGGCCATGATGATGAAGACCATCGCGAACTCGCCGCCTGCAGGCAGGCCGACATTGAGGATCCTCTTCCACTGTCGAAGCTGCGGCCGCCATTGCGCGGGATTAAAGGCGACATAGCGTTCCAGTTTCAGGAAATACACCAGCAGCATGAGCACACCGATGAAGACGGCAATCGAGCTTGCGAGGCCCGCTCCGGCAACACCGAGCGCGTGCCCGGTGCCCCAACCCGAGATCAGGACCGGCGCCAGCGCGATGTTGATGGCCACTGCAAGCGCTTGAACCAGCATGCTCGGCCGCACGATTCCCGTGGCCCGCAACGCAGACGCCATGACCTGCGACGCAAACTGCAGCGCCAAAGCCGGCATGAACCAGAGCAGATAAATCGCGCCGGCTTCGACCGTGGCCTCATCGGCCGCGACCGCGCGCATATATGGACGCGACAATGCGAAGCCCGCGCCCAAGGTCAGGAGCCCGAACAGCACCGACAGGAGGACCGACTGGTTGAAGACGAGGTTGGCGTCGCCGCGATCCTTGCGCCCCACCGCGTGCGCCATCAGCGCCACGGTGCCGACGCCAAGCACCTGCATCAGCGCATTGACGAGAAAGCCGGCATTGCCGGCCGCGGCGACACCCGCGATTGCCGCATCGCCCAGTCCCGACACGAAATACAGGTCGACGAGCTGGCAGATCATGATCGTGATCATGCCGACCACGATCGGTGGCGCCATGCTCAGGATGTGGCCCACGATGGAGCCGCGTGTCAGGTCTTTCATGTCATTCATCCTCTGGCGGCGCGACGGCGGGACTTTCGTCCCGCCAGCCGCGCGCCACTCACTCCGCTGCTGCGATATGTCCGAGCTCCACCACCTGGCGCTCGAACAGGCCGCGATAGATGCCGCCGGGCTTGGCCGCGAGCCTGGCATGCGTGCCTTGCTCGACGATCTCGCCGCGGTCGAACACCAGGATGCGATCGAGGCTCTTCACCGTCGACAGCCGGTGCG
This sequence comes from Bradyrhizobium canariense, assembly GCF_019402665.1. Classification (GTDB taxonomy): domain Bacteria; phylum Pseudomonadota; class Alphaproteobacteria; order Rhizobiales; family Xanthobacteraceae; genus Bradyrhizobium; species Bradyrhizobium canariense. Next base: position 39,624 of record NZ_VSST01000044.1, on the reverse strand, counting down.
CGATCACAATCGAGGTACGGCCTCGCATCAGCCGCTCCATCGCCTGCTGGATCAGCGCCTCGGATTCCGAATCGAGGCTCGAGGTCGCTTCGTCCAGAATCAGCACCGACGCATCGGCCAGGAAGGCGCGCGCCAGCGCCACGCGCTGCCGCTCGCCGCCGGAGAGCTTGACGCCGCGCTCGCCGACCAGCGTGCCGTAGCCCTTTGGCAGGCGCAGGATGAAGTCGTGCGCGTTGGCCAGCCGTGCCGCCTGCTCGATCGCCTCCAGGCTGGCGCCGGGCCGGCCATAGGCGATGTTCTCGGCGAGCGAGCGGTGGAACAGGATTGGGTCCTGCTGCACGATCGCGATCTGGCTGCGCAGCGAGTGCTGGGTGGCCTTGGCGATGTCTTGCGCATCGACCAGAACGCGGCCGCCGGTGACGTCGTAGAGCCGCTGCACCAGCTTGACGAAAGTTGTCTTGCCGGAGCCGGAGCGGCCGACGAGACCGACGCGCTCGCCGGCACGGATCGTGACCGACAACCCGTCATAGAGCGGCGCGTGATGACCGCTATAGTGAAACGTGACGTCGTCAAAGAGGAGCTCTCCGCGCTCGATCGCGATCGGCCGCGCGTCCGGCGCATCCGCAATCCCGATCGGCTCGTCGTGGATCGCCACCAGCTCCTCCATGTCGTTGACCGAGCGCTGCAGGTTATTGATGTGCATTCCGACGTCGCGCAAATAGGCATGGATGACGTAGTAGCTCGTCAGCACATAGGTGACGTCGCCGGGCGAGGCCCGCCCCGACATCCACAGCAGCACGGCGCCGCCGATCACGGAGGCGCGCAGGGCCAGCAGCACCGAGAGCTGCGCCAGATTGGTGTAGTTGTAGCGCAGCCAGGTCCGCCGGACGCGCACGCGCCAGCGGTTGACGACACGGGCAAGCCGCACATCCTCGCGCGCTTCCGCGCCGAAGGATTTCACCACCGCGTTGCAGGTCAGCGCGTCCGCCAACGTGCCGCCGACCTTGGTATCCCAGGCATTGGAGATGCGCGCGGCTGGCGCGATGTAGCGCGTCGAGAACAGCACCGTCATCGTGACATAGGCCAGCGCACCGAGCGCGATCACCGCGCCAAGAGAAGCCCAGTGCATGCCGAGCAGGATCATCGACCCGATCAGCACCAGCAGCGACGGCGCCAGCGCCATGAGAATGGTGTCGTTCAACAGGTCGAGCGCCCACATGCCGCGGGTGACCTTGCGCACCGTGGAACCCGCGAAGGAGTTGGCGTGCCAGTCGGTCGAGAACCGTTGCACGCACATGAAGGCTTCCTGCGCGACTTCGGACATGATCTTCAGCGAGAACGGCACGATGGCCTGCAGGCCGGTCAGCCGCAGCACCATGGAGGCAGCGCCGAGCGCCACGATACCGCCCAATGCCATCAGCGCCGCGTGACGCGCGGCGGGATCGGATGGGCCGCGCGTCAAGGCGTCGACCAGATGTCCGGAGAAGACCGGCATGAACAGGTCGGCGACGGTTGCGCCCAACAAGCCGCCGGCCACGACGAGGGTACGCCCCGGCTGCTTCAGCCAGTGCCGGAACACGAATGGCAGCACCACGCGTATCGCCGCGGGCCTTTTTGACAGAGCGGTCATGGCGTCATCCGGCCGCTTCTGGCGCGGGCCGGCTCCATTGATGGACGCAGGCCGGCCGCGAGGGCCGAGACGGCGTCACTTAAAGTTGGCTTTGGACTTGGGGAGCGGAGCGATCGGGACTGGAAGCCCAATCGAAGCTGGCGGAAGAGGCCTCTAGGAGGCCGAGCAGATACCGAGCCAGAACATCATCGAGCGCGGGCGTGCGATCTGCGAATGCGACGAAATCATGCAAATCCTCCCGGTTCGATGGAATGAGTTGCGCTTTATAGATGTGTCACTGGTGATTTGCAACGGGGCTCGCGCGAGATCACGCACGAGTGTTGCAAATTAGTGCGCGTCGCCGCTGGCGCCGAACGGCGAGGCCGGCTTCTTCAACAGCGTGACGAGCAGGGTGAGGCCGAGATAGAACACCGTCAGGATGAAGAAGGCATCGCCGAAGCCCATCACCACGGCCTGGCGATGCACGAGCTGCGACAGCTGCTTCATCGCCATCAGCGTGGAATCGCCGAGCCCCTGGAACTTCTGCATGAACATGGTCAGGGTTTCGGTCGCGGTCGCGTTGCCCCAGGTCACGCGCTCCTGCAGGCGCGAGATGTGCAGGTCGGTGCGGTCGTTGAGCACGGTGTTGATGACGGCGAGGCCCACGGCGCCGCCGAGATTGCGCATCAGGTTGAAGAGCCCCGAGGCGTTCTTCACCCGGTCGGGCGCGAGCGTGCCGAGCGCGATGTTGTTGGTCGGCACCATAGCGAACATCATGCCGACGCCGCGCAGGATCTGCGGAATCAACAGCTCGTAGAAATCGTAGTCGCGCGTGATCCAGGTCATCTGGTAGGAGCCGAGCGCGAATACGACGAGCCCGAACGCGATCATGTAGCGCATGTCGTACTTCGCCATGAGGCGGCCGACCACCGGCGCAACCAGGAACATGGTGATGCCCGAGACGAACAGGGTATCGCCGATCATCAGCGCGCTATAGCCGCGCACTTCGGCGAGATAACGTGGGTAGATGTAGGTCAGGCCGTAGAGGCCGATGCCGATGCAGAACTGAAGGACGGAGCCGATCGCGAAATTGCGATTGGAAAAGGTGCGCAAATTGACGATCGGCTCGGCCGCCGTGAAGACGCGCCAGAAGAAGGCGATCGCCGAGATGCCGCAGATCCAGGCGCAGATCGCGACCGAGGGGTCCTGCATCCATTCATATTGCGGGCCTTCCTCCAGCACGTATTCCAGCGTGCCCAGGAAGCTGGCCATGAACAGCAACCCCCACCAGTCGAAACGATCGAGCAATTCGAAATGCGGCTCGTCGAAATCGACCAGCGCCAGCACGCCGATTGTGATACCGATGCCGGGCACGATGTTGATGAAGAACAGCCAGTTCCAGGACATCAGGTCGGTGATGTAGCCGCCGACGGTCGGCCCGATGGTCGGAGCCAGCGTTGCGACGAGCCCGATGATGGGACCGACGATGTGGAATTTGGTGCGCGGGAAAACGGTGTAGGCGGAAGCGAACACCGTCGGGATCATGCCGGCGCCGAGAAAACCTTGCAGCGCGCGCCAGACGATCATCTCCTCGATGGTGGTGGCGAAGCCGCAGAGCAGGCTCGATACGGTAAAGCCGGCCGCCGAGATCGCGAACAACAGCCGCGTGCCGAACGCGCGCGACAGAAACCCCGACAGCGGAATCGCGATCACTTCGGCGATCAGATAGGCGGTCTGGACCCAGGAGACTTCACTGGAGCTTGCCGACAGGCCGGCCTGGATTTCACTCAGGGACGCCGAGACGATCTGGATGTCCAGGATCGACATGAACATCCCGAACACCATGATGATGAAGGCGAACAGCCGCTTCGGCGCGATGCGCTCCGAAGCGGGGTCCGCCATCATGGCAGGTGAAACGGTCGTGGCGTTCGCCATCGTCTGACCTCGCGGCGCAGGCGCGCTACTGCGGATGGATCATGGTGGCGTCGTCGAGATCGACCTCGCTGTCGGCGTCGGCCGCGCCCTTGTTGGTATCGACGGTCGCAGTGACCGACATGCCGGCGCGGAGCAGGTTTTGCTTCGCGACCGACTTCGGCACGCGGATGCGGACCGGCACGCGCTGCACGATCTTGGTGAAGTTGCCGGTGGCGTTGTCGGGCGGCAGCAGCGTGAACACCGAGCCCGCGCCCGCCGCGATGCTGTCGACGACGCCGGAGAATTTGCGCATGCCGTAGGCATCGACCTTGATCGTCACCGGCTGGCCGGGGCGGATGCGCTTGAGCTGGGTCTCCTTGAAATTGGCGTCGATATAGACGTTGTCGAGCGGCACGACGTTGCCGAGCCGCTGGCCAACCGCGACGAAATCGCCGGCACTGACGAGGCGGTTCGAGAACGTGCCGTCGACCGGCGCGCGCACCGCGGTGAAGGCGAGATCGCGCTCGGCCTTGGCCAGCGTGGTCTTGAGCTCGGCGAGTTGCGCCTGCGCTTCGGCCTGCTGCGCCTTGGCGACGTCGACATTGCTGAGCGCGACGTCGTAGGCGGCCTGCGCAGCCTTGACGGCGGCGGCGCCCTGGTCGCGCCCGGCTTCGGAGCTCTCGAAGGTGGCGCGCGAGGCAAACCCCTTGTTGCTCAACGCCTGCTGGCGCTCATAATCGAGGTCGGCGCGCTTGAGGCCGGCTTCGGCGGAGACGAGTTGCGCCTTGGCCTGCGCGACCTGGCTGTCGAGCGCCGCGACCTGGCGGCCGATGCGATCGATGGTGGCCTGCTGGGTCGCGATCCTGGTCGCGGCGGCGTCGACCGCGATCTTGTAGTCGCCGTCGTCGATGCGGAAGACGATGTCGCCGGCGCGCACCGTCGTGTTGTCGCCGGCGAGGATCGAGGAGACGTGGCCGGCAACGCGCGCGCCCAGCATGGTGTTGTTGGCGCGGACATAGGCATCGTCGGTCGCGACGTAGAAGCGGCCGACCAGCGTGTAATAGCCGGCATAGCTCGCGGCAGCGAGCGCCAGCACCAACCCTACTCCCATCATCACGAATTTACGCTTGCCGGACTTCGGCGCGCCGGCGGCGGGCGCGTCTGGGGCTGCGGCCGGCTTGTCGGTCACGGGCTGCTCCGGCGCCTCGCTGGGGCGGCGCTTGGTTTCCTCGGCCACATGAGAGCGCAACTGCTCGGCGAGAGCCACAGACGTCTCGGTGGCAGCCTCACCACCCGCGGGCGTCGGCGTCTCCACGGCGTCCGGGCGAAGGACGCGCGCAGCCTGGTCTCTCACTACGGCCATGGAGGCCTCCCCCAACAAAAAAGCGCGATGAGGGACAGCCGCGTGCGGCCCGCTCCCTCTCGCTTATCCCAAATATCATTGACCGAACGGTTCGGTCAATATAGATAATATTCCCGGGCAGAGCCTACTGGCCCGAACCCTTTATTTCGGTTTCATGATCCTGGACCGATGCAAAAACCTTCCGAGACCCTGAACCAATGGTTGTAGCCGACCGCGAACATCTGCACGTCATCCAGGAGGAGGACAGCTCCAAACGCCGCCAGATCCTGGACGGGGCCCGCAAGGTGTTCATGGATCTCGGGTTTGACGGTGCCAGCATGGGCGAGATCGCTCGCGCGGCGCAGGTCTCGAAGGGCACGCTTTACGTCTACTTCGCGGACAAATGCGCGCTGTTCGAAGCCATCCTCGAGCAGGAGGCGCTCCAGCACGGTCAGGTCGCGTTCAACTTCGATCCGGCCCGCGATGTTGAAACCACGCTGAAGGATTTCGGCCGGGCCTACAACCGTCTGCTGTGCCGGCCCGGCGGCGGATCGGCGATCCGCACCGTGATGGCGATCGCCGAGCGCATGCCCGATCTCGGCCGCCGCTATTATGCGCGGGTGCTGGACAAGTCCATCAACCGCCTCTCCGACTATCTCAACACCCATGTCGCCTGCGGCGATCTCGCGATCGACGATTGTGATCTGGCGGCGTCGCAATTCATGGAACTGTGCAAGGCCTCGCTGTTCCTGCCCTTCGTCTTCCAGGCCGCGCCCGCGCCGTCGGAAGAGCGCATGAGCGAAGTCGTCGACAGCGCGACGCGGATGTTCCTGGCGGCGTACCGGGCGAAGTAGCGCCACGCGTTGCAGGCCGTTCCGTCGGTCCTATATTGGGGCTCATGTCCCGTGATCTTCGCCCGCCGGTCGATATCCTCCATTACGAGATTGTCCAGGAACAGGCCTCCGCGCTCGGACGGATGGGCCGCACGCTCGAACGGGCGCTGGCGCGCTTGCGCGAGTTCGACGCCGCTCACGCAAGCTCGGAAGTGCCGGCCGCGATGCAGCCGGCCAGGCGAAAGCTGGTGATGGAAGCCGGCCACGCGCTCTGGATGTTCGTGGTGCAGCGTGAGGCAACCGGCCTGCGCGACAGCCGCCACATCATGCGGACCTACAATGTCCCCGCCGAGGTACAGCTGTGCATGGGACTGGTCCCAGCACCGTCGAAGTCGACCTGAAATTTTTCTACGGCGCGGGCTCTAGTCGGTCACCTGCTTCCTCAACGCGGCGAGATCGTTGACGGCCGTCTTGGTCGGCCAGTCCAGACGATGCCGTCGTCCTGGAGGCGGCTGAGGATCAGGCTGATGGACAGGCGCGTCGCGCCGATCATGCGCGCGAGTTGGCCTGGCGTGATACGGCCGAGCGAGATCGGGCCCCTTTCCTCCTGGGCTACGCATCACGCGCAAGCCTCAATCGTCGGCGTACTCGTCCTCTTCGTGTTTTCGCGCCATGCTCTTGCGCGTACCCAGCGAGCCGGTCACGGAGGGATCACGCGCATTCGCATAGGGATTGCGCCCGCCCGCCCGCGCGGCGACCTCTTCGCCGGAGACGGCAGCGGGCTGGCAGATCAGGCGGCGGCTGGCGCGGCGCATCAGATCGACGTGGATGTGATCGTAATGATAGACGTTCGAGCCCGGCGCCAGCACCGTGGTGAAATGCACACACGCGCCCGACTGCACGTCGCGCAAGAACCCCTGCTCTTCCGGCATGCCGCGCCAGCCATCCTTCACGGTGACGCGGCGGCCATCGGCGAGCACGAAGGCGGCGATGTCGAGCGCGTTGCCGAAGGCGTGCTCGGAGATATGGGCGTGCGAATTGCCGTTCATGCCGCGGCAGGAATAAGCGGAGATCTGCTTGATCTCCGCGACGCGGGTGCCGAACCACCGCATCGCCGAGGGCTGCACGGTGTCGGCGAGCCAACGATCGAGCTCGGACACGATCGGACAGGCCAGCGTCGCAACCGGCTTGATCGCAACGGGGCCAACGGCGGTGACGGGATTGCCCTGTGCCGGACCAAGGCGCGGCAGCGGTTGCTGCGCGGGCGCCTGCGAGTAGGGCGCCGGCCGTGCCGGATAGCTCGGCGCATTCATGTAGCGCGACGCGCCCGCGGCATCGGTGCCCTCGGGCGGCAAATCGATCTCGTCTTCCTGCTGCGCCACGCCGGGCGCATTCAGAGGCATTGGACCAGGGGAAGCGCCATAGCCGGACGGCTGACGCACCGCGCTCTCGGGATAGTTCGAGCGTTGCGGATAGGACGATGCCGGAGTGTTCTGGCTCTGCGGGTAATTCGATCGCGGCTGCGTCACCGGCCAGCGCGGCTGGCTGCCCACGCTCCCGGGCGGACGCAGTTCCTCATCGGCAAAGCCGTAGCTGCTCGAGCCTTCGCCGAGGGCGGCGACCTTGAGCGGAAACTCTGCGCCGCACATGCCCGGCCCGGAGATCGAGTCGATGCGGACGAGATCCGGCCCCTCTTTCACCGCGCCTGATTTCAGGCATGCGGCTTCGGCCTCGGCCCGCCACGGTTCACGTTCGGCCTGGAAGACGCCGCGTCCGCAACCTGCTAACGAAACAAGGACGATGGAGCCGACGAGATACAAACGAACTCCGCGCGTCATGCACGCACGTTCGGTGAATTTACTTAAAGACTCTTCAACGTGTTGATTTCAGTGTTCTTTAACCATGTCAGCCGGCGCCAGCAGGACTGTCCGCAGGTGACGAGCGACAGCAAAGCTGACTTTTTCGGAAAGAGACTTTCTGTTAACCATGACGCTCTCGCGCAAAGCGGCGCGACAGCGGGAGCGACATCATGACGTTCGCCGGGAGACTGAGCGTTATCACCGCGTACCTCGCCATGGCCTTCGTCGGCGCCATCGTGCTCGGCATGATCTAGGCGGCTTCAGCCGGAGGTATCGAACGCTTCCCTTACGACCGCGCGCTCCACTGCCGCGACGTCGTGATCAGCTTCTCCGGCCGCTCTTCGGCTCGCGTCCAGTCGTTTCCGGAACACCAGAAGTGGCCCAGTACGCAGGCTTCGACGTGGAGCTTGCCGGAGCTCTTCAGCGTCATCGTCGCATAATAGGTGCTGCCGCTGGAGCGGCTATAGATGTTGCCGGTCCAGACGTCGTGTGTTTTCGGCTTCATGTTGACGAGCACGCTCTCGCCCCTGGTCGACGCTTCAGTGAGCGCGAAGCCGCACAGTGCCGGTCCACAGCGTTCGATGCGGACCATGCCCTTGGCGCCTGCGCTCTCCCATTCGCCGAGCGGCAAATAGGCCGGCTCGTCGTCGCCGCGCTCTGGGCTCGTCATGGCCTGCTTGATCTCCGGCCTTGGCGCGACGACAGGTACCTCCATGCGCGGCGGATCGAGCGCGACGGTCTTCGGCGGATCCATCCGCGGTAGCTCCACCCGTGGGGGATTGGAGCTTGGCGCCTGCGGCAGGACAATTGGCTGCGACGTCGTCGAGGCAAGGACAGGAGCCGCCGGCGCCGTCGCAGGCGCTACCGCAATCGCTTGCGCTGGCCTGACCGGAGCCGCGGGATAGAGCGGCTGCGGCGGCGGAAGCACCGGCGCAGGGGCCGGCGTCGTGTCATCGTCCGGCCGAAAGCTGCGATGGGAGGAAACCGAAACACAGGAAGCCGATCGGCAATGGCTGGGCGAGTCGACCTGGAATCGATGACCGCCGATCGAGAACGCGAAGGACCCGGCCTCGGCTGCGGGCGCAATCGCCATCAGCGCGATCAATGTGCCAAGCGAAGTCACAAGCCGCATCATCGGCGCCTCCCTCTCTGTGGCGACGACATTACACAGATGCAATCGCGGCTGAATGTGCGCGGCGTCACCCAGCACCGGGGAGCCGTTGTGACGCCCATCACAGAAGGTGCGACCGGCCCGGCGTAGGGTCGAACCACGCTTCATCCACCCGCGACTTCAGTCCCATCGGGACCCACACATTCTTCGGAGGTTGTCATGAACAAGCTCACCATCGCCGCCACCGCTCTCTTCCTCGCGTCCACCGCCGCCGCGCATGCCGGCAATGCGATCTCGTTCCAGATCGAAGGCCAGAACATCCGCATCGAGACGCCGCGCAACTGCGCCTCGCTCAATTGCGTGACCATCGTCGCGCCGGGCTTGTCCGACAAGCCGATCAAGCTGAACAACATCAACCTCAAGGGCCTTGGCTCGAAGGATGATGACGTCGACACCACGCCGGCTCCGGCCACGACCGCGCAGCCGGCGCCGGCTCCGGTGCAGCAGCAGCAGCCCGTGCAGCAGGCCCCCGTGCACGCGACCGCGCTGGCAGCGCCCGCTATCGCGGCACCGAGCACGACGGTTGCCGCTGCTCCGTCCGCTGGCTACGACGCCACGACGCAGACCGCGCCCGCTGCGGCTCCCGCGCCCGTCGCGGTTGCTCCGGCCCCCGCTCCGGCGCCGGTGCCCGCCGCGCCTGTCGCGGTTGCCAACACGCCGATCGGCGTCTGGGCGACCGAAGAGAACAAGGGCAATGTCCGCGTCGAACAGTGTGGCGTCAATCTCTGCGGCTACGCCGCGAAGAGCAACGAGCGTATCCTGATCAACATGAAGCCCGACGGTGCGAAGTGGAGCGGCCGCATCCACGATCCCGACTCCGGCCGCAACTACGACTCGACGATCGCGATGAAGGGCCCGAATGCAATGCGCGTGCAGGGCTGCGCCTTCGGCGGCATGTTCTGCGGCGGCCAGACCTGGAAGCGCGTGAGCTGACGCACCACCATCGTCCCATTCTATAGTCATCCCGGGCGATGCGAAGCATCGACCCGGGATCATGCGCGACAGTCTCAGTTTATCCCCTCACCCTGAGGAGCCTGCGAAGCAGGCGTCTCGAAGGGCAAAGGCCCGGATCGCGAGCGGGCCTGCATGGTTCGAGACGCGCGCAAGGGCGCGCTCCTCACCATGAGGGGAAAGAGTTGGATTTGAACGTTCACCGCCGCCGTGCGATAGACATTCATCCGCCGTTCAGCTGTACCCGGCTGATATCGGTCGATCTCGCCTCGCGTTTCTCACCGGGACTCTTCGTGACATTTATCGTGGCCTGGCGCCGCTTCATGTTCGCGCTTGTGCTGCTGGCGTTGCCGCCGGCCGGCGCGAGCGTTGCGTTCGCATCCGATGGGATCGAGCTTGCGCAGGCGCAGCCACAAGCGCAGCCGTCGCCCGCCCCCTCGCCGACGCCATCGGCTTCACCCGTTCCCGCGACCGAGGCGCAGCCCGCCGCCATCGAGCCGATCGGCAACGTCGCGACGGTGACGGGCATCGCGACCGTGATCCGCGACAAAAATTCCTATCCGCTGCGGGTACGCGACGACATCTATCTCAACGACGTCGTGCAGACTTCGTCGAACTCCTCGCTCGGCATCACCTTCAACGACGCGACCACGTTCAACCTCTCGGCCAGCGCCAAGATCACCATCGACACTTACGTCTATGAGGACGGCGGCAAACAGAACGCAGGAATCTTCGACATCGGCAAGGGCACGGTCGCCTTCGTCGCGGCGGCGGTGGCAAAGACCGGCGACATGAAGATCACGACGCCGACGGCGACGCTCGGCATCCGCGGCACCACCGGCGTCGTCGAGGTGCCGGAAGGCCCGGCCGCGAACAACGCCAACAACGTCAACATCAAGCTCTATCCCGACGCCGACGGCCGGGTCGGACACATCGACGTCGACGACCGCACGAGCGGGACGCGGCTCGGCGCGCTGACGCAAGGCGCGAGCGGTTTTGCGATCCGGCCGGGCGCGGCCGCGGCAGGCGTCATGCGCTTTGCCGCGGTGCCGATCACGATCGCACCACAGCAGATCGCACGCGACCGCGGCTTCGTCAGCCAGGTGCATCTGGCGCAGACCACGGGCCGGCAGATCGTCACCGAGCAGCGCGACTTCCGCCGTGCCAATCCGACCGCGAGCCCGCGCATTCCGCGGCCGTTCCAGCCGCCGCAACAGCAACAATTGCGGCCGAATACGGCGCCAGGACAACAGCCGCAACAGCCGCAGCGGCCGAACGGTCAGCCCGGTCAGAACAACCGTCCAGGCCAGCAGCAGCCCGGCACGCCAGGCCGCCAAGGCGCCCAGCCCCAGCGGCAGGGCCAAGGACAGGGTCAAGCGCCGGGCCAAGGCGGCGCCGTCCAGCCCGGTACGCCGAGCGCGGGTCAGGGTCAGCAACAGCAAGGCCAGAAGCAAGGCGCGGGACGTCCGGCAGGCCCACCGCGCACCGGTCAAGGCACGCAGCCTGACGGCACGCCGCAAACCCGGCCGCAACGCGGTGGGCAGATTCCGACGCAGCCCGGCGGAGTCGCGCCGCCGCAGCCGGGCGGAACGCACCAGCAGCCGGGCCTGCAGCCGCAGCTTCCGCGCACCGGCATGCAGCCCGGCCAGCCGCCCGCTGCTCGACAGCCGGGCATGCAACGCCCGGGCGGATTCCAGCAGCGCCTCCCCGCCGCGCAACGCCCCGCAGCGCCGCGAAGGCCAGCACCAGTTCCGAAGGAGAAGGAGCGGCGGTGACTTTCTTCCTTCTCGCCTTGCGGGAGAAGGCGGCGCGAAGCGCCGGATGAGGGGTTCTATCGGCGAAAACTCATCGACAGCTTGACGCGTGGAGAGAGACCCCTCACCCGGCTTTGCTTCGCAAAGCCACCCTCTCCCGCAAGGGGCGAGGGTGCAGCGTCGCACTGCGCCCGAGAAGAACTCACGCCTCGCCGCGCAGCCAAGCCTTCACCTTCTGCAACAGACCATGCCGCAACTCGTCCGAAGCCGCTTCGGCTGGCGTCAGCGTCTGCAAGGCTGCATCGACATCCTCGGTCGCGAGCGGCGGTGTGACGTCGGTATCCACCGGCGCAAGCCCTGCCGCCGCGAGCGCGATCGGGCCGACCTGGGTCAGAAACACGCGCTCGTACTCGCGCGACAGGCGCGCGAGCGCGTCTTCCAGCGTCAACCAGTCGACCGCCTTGATGTCGTTCATCAGCTTGCGGACGGGACCGTCCCCGGCCTCCATGCGCCAGAAATGCACGACCTTGGAGCGCCCGCCGGACTGATAGACGAGCGTGCCCAGAAACTCGTGGATGGCGACCTCGTGACCGGTCTCTTCCAGCACTTCGCGATGCGCGGCTTGCTTCGGCGTCTCGCCGTCGTCGAGCTTGCCCTTGGGCAAAACCCATTCGTTGCGCTTGCGCTGGCGCACGACGGCGATCAGCGGCGGCGCACCTCGCCGCAGCACAATACCACCCGCCGCCATCACCGGCGCCCGTGCCATCACCAAATCCGTCGTCGCAGAAACGTCCAGGGACGATATAGGCGGCCGACGCTGCTGATTGAAGGCTAGTTTTTTCTCAGCAGCGCTTGACCTGCGCGAATGCGCGTGCCCTCGGCAATGTCGTCGCAGAAGGTGAAATCGCCGGGCGCGAGGATGATGATGGTCGAGCCATGCTCGAACCAGCCGAGCTCCTCGCCCTTGCTCACGTTGACGTCGCAGGGAAAATTGACCGGCCCTCTCGTCTGGGCATTCAGCACCATGTCGAGGAAATGCAGACGGATGCTCGCGACCAGGATCGCGGCGACCGGTACCAGCGTCACGGCTTCGCCCGTCGGCAAATGCGTGCGGATCACTGCGCGCTCGTTCTTGCAAAACAGACGCTCGACCCGTTTCAGCGCGATCGGGTTGACGTTCCAGACGTCGCCATGGATCAACGTGACACGCTCGATATGCGCGTCAAAGGGCGCGTGGAAGCGGTGATACATGCTCGAGGTCAGCCGCAGGGTGACGAAGGAGCCGTTGCGGTGCTGATCGACAAGGGCGGAATCGCCGAGCAGATCGAGCAGCGAGTACGGCGCGCCTTTGACCTGGAACAGCTCGGTGTCCGCGATCCGGCCATGGGCGCCGACGATGCCGTCGGACGGGCTGGCGACAATGGAGGGGTCCGGATCAAAGGGGCGCAAGCCGGGCTTGAGCTCCCGGGTGAAGCAGTCGTGCAGGCTCTTGAAATGCGTTTTCCGCGCCTCCGACAGATCGAGGTCGGAGAACAGCTTCCACAGCGCGATGGAGCCGTCCCGCACCAGCGGGTTCTCGATCTTCGAGAACCAGCCCATGAAGCGGGTTAGCGCCGCGCGAGGGATGCGGTTGGTCAGCAGGAAGTTGAGGTCTTCCTGCTGGGTGAAAGAGGCGATCAGGGCTTTGACTGTCATGAATCTGTCAGCTCGCAGTATTAGCGCTTGTTGTCATGGAAACGACACTCCCGATTCTTTCTTTGTCCGTGGCCGCCGCAGCGTCCGCTGCCGCCGCCTTCCCGAAAATCAAGGCACGGATCGAATTGTCCCGCGCCAAGCACCGCTCGCTCGCCGGGCACTCCAAGATGTCCCGGCGGGTGGCAAAGCTGCTCCCGTTCTACGAATTCGAAGGCGATGCGTACTTCGCTTGCGACGGCGCGCCGGCGAACGTCGCAGCCCAGCGCAAGGACGGCTTCTTCCGTCTCGCGCGTCTCTACGCCGAGCGCTACCCCAAGGGCCGCGCGATGACGAAGGACGCGGCGGAAAAGATCTCCGACCTGCACTTCACCGAAACCTACCGCGTGCCGTTCCAGTTCTCGCGCCTCGTCCGCGAGCATTTGGGCACCTCGACCTTCTTGGAGTCGTCGCGCGGCGTCACCGTCACGGATGTCGACGGCAACACCTCCTACGACCTCACGGGGTCCTACGGCGTCAACATCTTCGGCAACGACTTCTACAAGGAATGCATCGAGGGCTCCGAGAAGCGCGCGCACGCGCTCGGACCGGTGCTCGGCCCCTACCATCCCGTCATCCTCGAGAACGTGGCGCGGCTGTGCCAGATCTCGGGCCTCGACGAAGTCTCCTTCCACATGTCCGGCACCGAGGCCGTGATGCAGGCGGTGCGGCTCGCGCGCTATCACACCAGGCGCACCCATCTCGTTCGTTTCGCCGGCGCCTATCATGGCTGGTGGGGCGACGTGCAGCCTGGAGTCGGCAATCCGATTCCCGCGCACGAGACCTACACCCTCGCCGAGATGTCGGAGAAGACGCTGCACGTGCTGCGGACGCGCAAGGACATCGCCTGCGTGCTGGTCAACCCGCTGCAGGGGCTGCATCCGAATGGCAACGCGCCCGGCGACTCCTCGCTGGTTGATTCCTCTCGCGGCGGCAATTTTGACCGCACCGCCTACACCGAGTGGCTCAAGACGCTGCGCGAGGTCTGCGACCAGCGCGGCATCGTGCTGATCTTCGACGAGGTCTTCGTCGGCTTCCGTCTCGCGGCAGGCGGCGCCCAGGAGTATTTCGGCGTCAAGGCCGACATGGTGACCTACGGCAAGAGCCTCGCCGGTGGCCTGCCGGTCGGCGTAGTCTGCGGCAAGAAGGAGTTGATGCGCCGGTTCCGCGACGACCGCCCCGCCGACGTCTGCTTCGCCCGCGGCACCTTCAACTCGCACCCCTACGTCATGACGGCGATGGACGAGTTTCTGAGCCGGCTCGCCAGCCCGAACTTCCGCGCCATCTATGACGGATTGGACGAGACCTGGAACGGCCGCGCGCAAAAGCTCAACCAAATGATGGGCGATGCCGACCTGCCGGTGCGGTTCGCGAACTTCTCGTCGATCTGGACGGTGAAATACACCACGCCGTCCCGCTACAACTGGATGCTGCAATATTATCTGCGCGCCGAAGGCCTGTCCTTGAGCTGGGTCGGCACCGGCCGGCTGATCTTCAGCCTGAACTACACCGATGCCGATTTCACCGAGGTCGCCGAACGTTTCGTTCGCGCCGCCGAGAAGATGAAGGCCGACGGCTTCTGGTGGCACGATGGCGTCCTCACCAACAAGACCATCAAGCGGCAGATCCTGAAAGAGATGCTGGCCAAGCGCTTCGGACGCTAAGGTCGATTCTCCGCTCCAACACACAGTCGTTCCGGGGCGGCTCGAAGAGCCGAACCCGGAACCTCGAGATTCCCCGGTGCGCAATGCGCACCTGCGGTCTGGTCCTTCGGACCATCCCGGAATGACGGCGTCTGTGGCGGCGCTCAATTCCACTTCCCCGCACGCTGGGCGAGGCGAAGAAAACGCAGCGGCCGGGCCCAACACGTGGATGCCCGGGACGAGCCCGGGCATGACGCAACCATCAGACATCGGAGGCCTTGGTGAGAACGGCGCGCTCAGGCGTGCTGCTCTTCGAGTGTGGGCTCGCCGATCAGGCCCAGCGTGTGCTCGGGCTTGAGGTGCAGGCCGGGGTCCATCAGCTCGCCGCGCATCAGCGCCAGCGGCGCGTTGCGGTAGAGCATCAGATCGTGGAAGGGGTCGGTCAGGATCTTCGTCATCCAGACGAGGCCGGTCTCGACGTCGCGGATGAAGAACAGGTGCACCGTGCGGAACATCAGACCGCCGCCGCCGACCACGAGCCAGATCTTGGCGACCTGCCGCATGAAGTCGGTCGCGCCCGCCCAGGGCGTGAACAGTCCGAACAGCGTGGGATCAACCAACAGCACCAGTGGCGACAGCGCCCAGATCGACATCAGCACCACCTTGCGCTGAAGGTTGTAGCCGACCTTGATCTCTTCCTTGTGCTCGTGCGTCGCCTGGTTGATCTGGTCGTAGCCGTGCGGCTCGAAGAAGAAGTGACCCGCCTGGCGCGAGGTCATCGAGACCAGCCAGCCGACCAGCGCCGAGATCATGGGGTCGACGAACAGCCAGACATAGGCGAACAAGAAGCTCAGCGCGCTGACGAAGTGCAGGCTCTGATTGATGCGGCTGTGGTGATAGTAGCGGTGGTCGTCCCAGCGCTGGATCCGCAGCTGCTCGAGATAGTTCTTGATCATGCTCTCCCCCAAATGCTTTCGGGTTCAGGATTTACAGAGATTCGATGTAGGCCGTGTGACATCATCATTTTGTCATGTGACGATGCGCAGCGACGCGGTGACGCATGCGACGCGTGAGCTTGGGTTACGCCGCCTTGGCGACGTCGACCTTGCGGAAGCGCACCAGCGAGAAATGACCGAGCGGCGGGATCAGGCGGCGCTCGGCAAGCTCGATGCCGTTGGCGCCGGCGAGCCATTTGGCGTAACGCGACCAGGCGAACTCGGCGGTGCGGAAGCCGAGCGGACGCACCACCGGCTGCAGCTTCTGCTCGATGAAGCGGCGCATGCCGGTATCGGCGCTGACGCGGGTGAGGATGATCAGCTCGCCGCCGGGGCGCAGCACGCGGGCGAATTCGTCCAGCGCGACTTCCGGATTCGGCACGGCCGTGACGACGTATTGCGCCATCACGACGTCGAAGGAATTGTCGGGGAATTCGAGCTTCTCGGCATCCATCACCGCGAGGCCTTCGACGTTGTTCAGCTTGCCCTCGGCGACGCGCTGGCGCGCCTTGTCGAGCATCGCCTCCGAGATGTCGGTGCCGAAGATGCGCAGATGCGGCGCGTAGAGCGGCAACGAGATGCCGGTGCCGACGCCGACTTCGAGCACCCGGCCGCCGATCTTGTTGGTGGCCGCGATCGCAGCCTGCCGGCCCTTGGCGAACACGCCTCCGAACACCAGGTCGTAGACCGGCGCCCAGCGGTCATAGGCCTGCTCAACCGTGCCGCGGGTGAGGTCGAGCTGCTGGGTGCCGTCAAGGTTCATGATCTTAGCCATCGATGAGGTTCTCGCTGTGGTTCGAAACGTTTTGGGTCAACCGCGCACCGGCCGACGCGCCATGATCGGCGAGGCGCGCAAGGCACGGCTGGGCTGAAGTGAAGTGAGGTTGCCGACGAACTGGCGCGCGCTGTTTTCCCAGGAGCGCTCCAGCGCGAAATTGCGGCAGGTCTCGCGCGACATGGTGAGCGCGCGCAGGCACGCGGCGCGCAAATCGTGGTCGATCGCGCCGATCGGGTGATCCGCGATGACGTCCTTCGGACCCGTCACCGGAAACGCCGCAACCGGCGTGCCGCAGGCGAGCGCTTCGAGCTGCACCACGCCGAACGTGTCGGTCAGGCTCGGAAACACGAACACGTCGGCGGCGGCGAGATGCGCGGTAAGGTCAGCACCCTTCTTCTCGCCGAGAAACACAACGTCCGGATATTTCTTTTCGAGCGCAACCTTCTGCGGGCCGTCGCCGACGACGACCTTGGTGCCGGGCAGGTCGAGCGAGAGGAACGCTTCCAGGTTCTTCTCCACCGCCACGCGGCCCATCGTCATGAAGATCGGCCCGGGCAGATCGAGCTTCGCCGGAGAGTCGGGATGAAACAGCTCGGTGTTGACCCCGCGGGTCCAGAAGCCGAGCCGCTTGAAGCCGCGCTCGGAGAGCTCCTGCCGCAACGAGGGCGTCGCCACCATGGTCATGGCGGCGGCATCGTGGAAGTGGCGCAGCACGGCGTAGCCGACGCTCGCGGGGATGCCGGTCCGCACCGAGACGTACTCGGGAAAGCGCGTGGTGTAGGAGGTGGTGAAGGCGAGCCGGTTGCGACGGCAATAAGCCCGCGCCGCCCAGCCGATCGGCCCTTCGGTCGCGATGTGCAGCGCCTCCGGCGCCGCCCTCTCGATCCGCCGCGCAATCTCCTTGCCGCTCGGCAGCGCAATGCGTAGCCCCGGATATGTCGGTAGCGGCCACGACCGAAAACCGTCCGGGGTTAGGAAGTCGATCTCGACATCCAATGCCTTGGCCGCGCCAGCCAGCGAGGTCAGCGTCCGGACCACACCGTTGACCTGCGGATGCCAGGCGTCAGTCGCGATTAATACCCGCATGGGGAAATCCCGAGATTTTTATGATTCTCGGCTTTGGACCATCAACCACGGATATTTCAGGCGTGTGACGTCATGGAAGTGTCGGCCCGCTGTTTTGTTCGTTAACGGGTCCGCGCAGCCACGAAACCGTCATGAAACAATCCTTGCCGCCATGAAGCCGTTTTCGGTTTTCCGCGCAAACGTCCCGAAACTTCTTTCCGTTAGTGATTTCCGCAACAGAGCACCGAAACGGTGCCGGGTGACCAAAAAACACCGCGCAAACAGGGGCGACCAATGATCAATCCGGAGACGTTGAAGACTTATTCGCGCGCCGTTGCGTTTGGCGCAGTGGCTGTCACCGCGATCGCGTTCGCCGGCCCGGCCAAGGCCGCGCCTGTGCAGCTCTTCCCCTTCTTCCAGCCGCTGCCGCCGATCGCGGCGCCATACCAGCCTTATCAAGCCACACCCTATCAGGCCGCGCCGTCCGAAGATCAGGACGCCGTCGAAACGCCGGCCCGCTTCCGTCGCCAGACCGTCTCCTACGCAACGCGTGAGGCGCCCGGCACCATCATCATCGATACACCCAACACCTACCTCTATCTGGTGCTCGGCAACGGCCAGGCGATGCGCTACGGCATCGGCGTCGGCCGCGACGGCTTCACCTGGTCCGGCACCCAGTCGGTGACCAAGAAGGCCGAGTGGCCGGATTGGACCCCGCCGCCGGAGATGATCGCCCGCCAGCCCTATCTGCCGCGCCACATGGCCGGCGGCCCCGGCAATCCGCTCGGCGCCCGCGCCATGTATCTTGGCGGCACCATCTACCGCATCCACGGCACCAACGCGCCCGACACCATCGGCAAGCACGTCTCCTCCGGCTGCATCCGCCTGACCAATGACGATGTCGCGGACCTCTACTCCCGCGTCAACGTCGGCACCAAGGTCATCGTGCTGCCGATGACGGAACGCCGCGCGGATCTCGGAGCCGCGACGCGGTAAGCGACAGGACATTGTGACGCAAACGGCCCCGGAACCCACCGGGGCCGTTTTCGTTTGCCCTCGGCATCCCCAAGCGCGCGCGTGCTGCGGCGCGATCCCCGATGGAGGCGCGAATGCAACCACGTCCGCAAACGCCGCAAGGCACATGGCTGCACGCGATCGTCAGCGCCGGCGCACTGACGCTGCTGCTGACCGCACCCGCCTCGCGCGCACAGCAGCCGGCGAGCGACGACGCAGCCCAGCAGGCCTTCAACAATTCCTGCCGAACCTGCCACTCGGTGAAAGAGGGCGACAATCGTCTAGGCCCCAACCTCAATAAAATCGTCGGACGCAAGGCCGGCTCGCTGCCGAACTACAACTATTCCGCGTCGATGAAAGAAGCCGGCTTCGTCTGGGACAAGGACAAACTCACCCGCTTCATGGTCAAGCCGGACGAAATCGTATCCGGCAACAAGATGCAGCCCTATGGCGGCGTCTCGGCGGAGGAAGCGGCGAAGGTGATTGCCTATCTGGAGGCGATGGGCAGCCAGTAGGATCGCGGTGGCGCTACGTATCCGCCGGCTCATACCGTCGCTCCACGTGGAACGATTTCGCGGTAATCAGCCAGGTCCCATTGATGCAGTGGTACGCCAGATAGTCAACGTATTGGAGCACATCGATCCGAATGCGAACTTTCACCATGGCTTGCGCTGACGACGCCATATCGACCAGCAATATCTCCTGAAGGCGCGGGGCATTCTTCGATTTGGGCGACGCAGTCGACGCCAGCATCGTCCTGTAGTCGCGAACGGGCAGGATCCGCAATTCGGCGTCGCGAAATCCATGGAGTTGCGCAGTCGGCGCAAAGACGCGGTCGAACTGCGAAACGTCATTGTCGTACATCAGCACAAAGTAGCGTTCGACGGCCTCCAGCAGAGGCGCAAGGTTCGGGCTCTCGGTCATGGCTCGCTCCATCAGCAGCAAAGTCGGAGCAATCCATCCCACGGAAAACCGAGGCGTGTCCTTGCGAACTAGGCTAATCTCGAAGCCTCCGGCGCAACATTGCGCCCTTCTTGATCAAACGGGATGCGGTTCATGCCAAAATGCGAGCTGGATGCGATCGACCGGCGCATCGTCACCGAACTCCAGACCAACGCGCGACTGAGCAACATCGAACTGGCAGATAAGGTCGGATTGTCCCCGTCACCCTGCCTGCGACGGGTGCGACGGCTGGAGCGCGACGGCTATATCGACGGTTACCGCGCCGCCCTCCGGCGCGGCCGCCTCGGGCTCGGCTTCTCGGCCTTCCTCGGCGTCAAGATCAACGGCCATGCCAACGACCAGGCGCTGAGCTTCGAAAGGACAGTCGTTGCCATGCCCGAGGTCGTTGCCTGTCACCTCGTCTCCGGTGAAGCTGACTACCTCCTCGAAATCGTCGTGCCCGAGCTCGAGGACTACCAGCGCTTTCTCGTCGACAAGCTGCTCAACCTGTCCATCGTGCGAGAGGTTCGCAGCAGCATCGCACTCCAGACGCTCAAGGCCGGCGCACCCCTGCCGCTGGCACATCTCGCATAACCATGATCAGACTGCTGACACCAGCCGACGCCGCGCTCTACCGCCCCGTCCGGCTGGAGGCGCTCGCGAGCAATCCCGAGGCTTTCACCAGCACGCTTGAACGCGAACAAGACAAGCCACTCGCATGGTTCGAGGAGCGCCTCGCGATATCGGACGTGTTCGGCGCGTTCATCGCGGGCGAGCTCGTGGGGACCGCCGGCTTCCCCCGGGAGGACGGCGCGAAGACCGCACACAAGGGGGTGCTCTGGGGCATGTATGTGCGGTCGCGGGCACGGAAGTCCGGCACAGGGAGGCTCCTCGTCAACGCGGTCGCGGCGCATGCCGCAAAGCGCGTCGAGCAGCTTCATCTCGTCGTCGTCAGCGACAACGAGGCCGCGTTGCGGCTCTACGTGGCCGCAGGATTTGTCGAATACGGCCGCGGGATGAAGGCGCTGAAATACAATGGCCGATATTACGACGAGACCCTGATGGCCATGTTCTTCGACGGAAGCGACGCGGCCGCGGTGACGCGGCGGCCGTCTTAACGACCAACCGCCCTCCACCGCTCCGCAATCAGCCTCAGCCACGCCGCCGAATGAAACGCGCTCATCAGCAGATACATCGGCACCATCCCGCCGAGCATCGCCCCATGTCCGGAGCCGCACAGCATGTCCGCCGGGCCATCGACCATGGCCGTCAGCACGGCCATGATCGCGAAGGTCGGCGTCGCCGCCAGCGCCAGCCATCTGGCGAGGTGACGCGCGGCCACCACACCATTGCGGCTCGCGCCGGCCGTTGCGCTGACGGGGCTAGTCACGTCCTTCAGCCGCCTCCTCGCGAAACGCCTTCTCGCCGGCGGTCGAGATCTCGACCCATTTCTTGTCGGGCGCCGCGCCTTCGGTGTAGCTGTCGTGCCAGTTCCACCATTTGTAGGTCGGCGTTTGCGGATAGCCTTTCGGCGAATCCTCCCAGACCTCCTGCCGTCCCAGCGGCGTGATGTCGAGGTAATTCCAGGTGCCGCCCATCTGCTCGTCGCCCCGGCTCTTGACGAAATAGGTGCGGAAGATGCGCGTCCCGTCGCGGAAGAACACGTTGGTCCCGTGCCATTCGTCGACGCCGAAATCCGCATCGAAACTGTCGGTGACGGTGACCCATGGCATGGTCCAGCCCATCCGCTGCTTCAGCCTGATGATATCGCCCTGCGGCGCGCGCGAGGCGAACACCAGCGTGGTGTCGCGGGCATTGAGATGCGCGACATGGGCGACCTGGTCGGCGACCATGGAGCAGCCGCGGCAGGCATGATCCGGCCAGCCGAACACGCCCGGCTCGAAGAAGGCGAGGTAGACGATCAGCTGCCGCCGGCCCTGGAACAGATCAACCAGACTGACCTTGCCGCCGGGCCCCTCGAACGCATAGGTTTTGGTCACTTCCATCCACGGCATGCGCCGGCGCTCGGCCGCCAGGGCGTCGCGGGCACGGGTATGCGCCTTTTCCTTCACGAGCAGTTGTTGACGGGCAGCCTCCCAGTCCTGCGGCGACACCACCGGCGGTGTTTGCATGGCGGCCTGTCCGTTATTTCCTGCGTTGTCAGCTGATGTCATCATGGCTCTCCAACTTTTCCCGGGCGGCCGTTCCGTATCTCGCTGTGCAAGATGCGGAACCGCTCGCCCCTCGCCGCACATTGTCGGCCGTCAACGATCTCTCGCACCGGACGGTTGCGTGGTGGGAGTAACAAGTGTGGCGGGATTTGAATGGAGTCGCTGATCACGGCCGCGGCGCGCGCGCTCCAAGCCGGCGATCCGCTCGGCGCGCTGAACCGCGTTGCGCTGCGCAATGATGCACCTTCGCTGGCGCTGCGCGGCATCGCGATGGCGCAGCTCGGCGATCTCGCCAAGGCGAAGACGTTGCTGCGCAGCGCCGCACGCGCCTTCGGCCCGAGAGAGGCGGTCGCGCGCGCCAGGTGCGTGGTCGCGGAAGCCGAGATCGCGCTCGTCTCGCGCGACCTGAATTGGCCGGCTAAGACGCTCGCGGCGGCGCGAGCGACGCTCGCAAGCCACGGTGACCTCGCCAACGCCGCCCATGCGGGTCACATCGAGGCGCGCCGACTTCTCCTTCTCGGGCGCCTCGAAGAGGCCGAGCGCACGCTGGCCGAGATCAACACCACGCCGCTGCCCCCGGCCGCGCAGGTCGCCCGCGAGCTCGTGATTGCCGGCATCGCCATCCGGCGGCTCCGAACGAAGGACGCGCGCGCGGCGCTCGGCCGCGCGGCGAGCGCAGCACGGCAGGCCGGCATTGCAGCGCTTGCAGCCGAGGTCGAAAGCACGAGCCGCGTGCTCGACACGCCCGCAGCGCGCCTGATCACGCGCGGGCACGAACGGCCGTTACTGCTCGAGGAGGTCGAGGACCTCGCGACATCGGAGGCGCTCGTGGTGGACACGTTCCATCACGCGGTTCGCAGGCAGGGCATCCTCGTGCCGCTCGGAACGCGGCCGGTGCTGTTCGCGCTGGCCCGCATCCTGGCGCAGGCCTGGCCCGCGGACGTCTCGCGGGAAACGTTGATCACGGGCGCGTTTCAGGCAAGGCACGTCGACGAATCGCATCGCGCCCGGCTGCGCGTCGAAATCGGACGGCTCCGCACCAAGCTCGAGCCTCTCGCCGACGTCAGCGCGACGAAGCAGGGTTTTGTGCTGGCGCCGCGCAAGACACCGCGCAAGACGCGGGAGGTTCTCGTGCTGGCACGACCCGTCGAGGAGAAGCACGCCAATGTGCTCGCCTTCCTCTCCGACGGCGAGCCCTGGTCGAGCTCGGCGCTCGCGTTGGCGCTGGGAACGAGCGCGCGCACCGTGCAGCGGGCCCTCGAAGAGCTGGCGCGATCGAACAAGGTACAGTCCTTCGGACACGGACGGGCGCGGCGCTGGATGACGCCGCCCGTGCCGGGTTTCCCGACAGGCTTGTTACTCCCCGGACCGCTCCTGAAGACGTAAAGTGGGATTCACACTACAGGGACCGAGCAGATGAAACGTTCAGCCGCCGAGATCGTCAGGGAATACGGGCCCTATGCTGGCGTCGAAGCCGTGCACGGCGTCACCTATGACGGCAGCCATATGTGGTTCGCATCCGGCGACAAATTGAACGCAGTCGACCCGGCCGATGGCAAGATCACCCGCTCCATCGATGTCGCTGCGCATGCGGGAACGGCGTTCGACGGCCGCCACCTGTTCCAGATCGCCGAGGACCGCATCCAGAAGATTGACGCTGCGACCGGCAAGGTGCTCGCCACCATCCCTGCACCTGGCGGCGGCGGCGATTCCGGACTGGCCTGGGCCGAGGGCTCGCTCTGGGTCGGGCAGTATCGGGAACGCAAGATCCATCAGGTCGATCCCCAGACGGGAAAAATTCTCCGCACCATCGAAAGCAAGCGCTTCGTCACCGGCGTGACCTGGGTCGAGGGCGAGCTCTGGCACGGCACCTGGGAAGGCGAGGACAGCGACATCAGGCGGATCGACCCTGATACGGGCAAGGTGCTGGAGCAGCTCGACCTGCCCGCCGGGACGATGGTGTCAGGATTGGAGTCCGATGGCGGCGACCGCTTCTTCTGCGGTGGCGGAGATCGCGGCAATGTGAGAGCGGTGCGCCGTCCGAAGCGCAGCTAGGGTGCGCCATGACGAATGCGCGACAATTGCGCGTTCGCAGCCGTTAATATGTTTGCCCCAATTCCACCCCATCGGTGGGCTCTAGCGCCCTCCTCGCCTGCCCTGTAGACTTCTGCCCTGGGGCGGCCTGGGGGATTGATGCGACTGACGCTGAACTTGAAAACTGTCCTGATCGCCGTCGCGGTGCTCGCGGCGTCGTTTTTCATCAGCCTCAAGGCGATGGACTGGCTGTCGCCGCGGGCGACGAATTCCGCGCCGCCGGTCGCGCAATTGCCGCCGCTGCCGCCGGTCTCGAAGAGCTCGATCGTGGTGGCGCCGGTCGCCATCGCGCTGTCGGCGATCCGCGAGCAGGCCGAGAAGGCCGCTCCGCGCAATTTCGCCGGCAAGGCCGAGAACCCGATCTCGCAAATCCTGGAGAACGGCGACATCGGCTGGTCCGCCGTGCGCGGGCCGATGTCGGCTGTCGGCGACAAGGACGTGCTGACGATCTCGACGCCGCTCACGGGCAAGCTGAACGTGACGGGCTCGCTGTCGTCGAAAGCCACCGGCGCGCTCGGCGAGGCGCTCGGCAGCGTGCTCGGCGGCAATGCCGCGAAACAGATCGGCGCGGTCAACATCAAGAATCTGAACGCCAGCGCCGAGATCAAGGGCAACGTCGTCGTCACCTCGCGGCCGAAGCTCGCGGCCAACTGGCATCTCGAGCCCAATCTCGGCGCCCAGGTCAACCTTGGCGACACCAACCTCAACATCTCCGGTGCCAAGGTCAACGTGCCGGCGCAGGTAAAGCCGCTGATCGACAAGACCGTCAGCGAACAAATCAACGCCGTCTCCGAACGGATGCGCAACGATCCGACCTTGCGGGAGAACGCGAAGCTGCAATGGGCCAAGGCCTGCCGCTCGATCCCGCTGCAAGGCTCGGACTCCTCGGCCGCACTGCCGCCGCTCTGGTTGGAGATGAAGCCGATCCGCGCCATCGCCGCGCAGCCGCGCGTCGACGCGCAGGCCGTGACGTTGCTGATGGGCCTGGAAGCGGAGACGCGCGTCACCTCCACGCCGACCAAGCCCGACTGCCCGTTCCCCGACAAGATCTCGATCGTGCCGCCGACCGGCACCGGCGTGAACATCGGCGTACCCATCGACGTGCCCTTCACCGAGATCAACAAGCTGATCGCGGCGCAGATGGTCGGCCATACCTATCCCGAGGATGGCTCCGGTCCCGTGGACGTCACTGTGAAAAGCGTCAACGTGATCCCGTCGGGCGAGCGCCTCCTGATCTCGCTGCTGGTGCGCGCCAAGGAGAAGAAGAGCTGGCTTGGTCTCGGCGCCGAAGCGACCGTGCACATCTGGGGCCGGCCGATGCTCGACCAGGCGCAGCAGACGCTGCGGCTCGCCGACATCCAGCTCGCGGTGGAGTCCGAGGCGGCCTTCGGCCTGCTGGGTGCCGCGGCGCGCGCGGTGGTGCCGCAGATGCAGCAGGCGCTGGTGCAGAAAGCGACAATCGATCTGAAGCCGATTGCCGCCAATGCACGCGAGAAGATCGCAGCCGCGATCGCCGATTTCCAGAAGAGCGAGGACGGCGTCAAGGTCGAGGCGAAGATCGACAGCCTGACGCTGGCCGACATCGCCTTTGACTCCAAGACGCTGCGCGTGATCGCGGAAGCTGGCGGATCGCTGAATGTGTCTGTGACGAAACTGTCGGGAATGTAGCGCGCCTTTCCTCGACGGGTCCGTGCGCGTCGTTACTTGCGCCGCTGGCATTCTGGTCGGAGGATGCTAAGCTGTTCCTCGCACACTCGGACGAGGTGCCGACAGCACTGTGGCTGATAACGCGAGGACGACATGGAAGCCGGCATGGTCACGCCTGCGCCGGCACTGGTGCGCTTTTCCGGCATTCAGAAGACCTACGATGGCGAGCACCTCGTGGTGAAGAACCTCGATCTCGACATCAGGAAGGGCGAGTTCGTCACCCTGCTCGGTCCGTCGGGCTCGGGCAAGACGACCACCCTGATGATGCTGGCGGGTTTCGAGGTTCCGACCCATGGCGAGATCTACCTCGCGGACCGGCCGATCAAGAATGTGCCGCCGCACAAGCGCGACATCGGCATGGTGTTCCAGAACTACGCCTTGTTTCCGCACCTGACGATTGCGGAGAATATCGCCTTCCCGCTATCCGTCCGCAGCACGAACAAGGCCGAAGCGCAGGATCGTGTCAAAGCGGCATTGCGCATGATCAAGATGGAAAACCTGGCACAGCGCCGGCCCGGGCAGCTGTCCGGCGGTCAGCAGCAGCGCGTGGCGCTGGCCCGCGCCCTGGTTTTCAATCCGCAACTCGTGCTGATGGACGAACCCCTGGGCGCCCTGGACAAGCGCCTGCGGGAGCAGATGCAACTGGAGATCAAGCAACTGCACGAGACGATGGGCATCACCGTCGTCTACGTCACCCACGATCAAAGTGAAGCGCTCACCATGTCGGACCGCATCGCCGTATTCAACGACGGCATCGTGCAGCAGATCGACAAGCCCGACAGGCTGTATGAGCATCCGGTGAACAGCTTCGTCGCCCATTTCATCGGCGAGAACAATGTGCTGGCCGGCACCGTCGAGACGGTCGAGAAAGATTATTGCCGCGTTGCGCTGGCTGGCGGCGGCGCCGTGACCGCACGAGCGGTCAACGTATCAGGCGCGGGCGCATCGACCTCGCTGTCGGTGCGGCCGGAGCGGATCGCTATTATCCCGAATGGCACCTCCAGCGACGAACCGAACCGACTGCCGGCCAAGGTGCAGAACACCATCTATCTCGGCGACCACGCGCTGGCCGTGCTCGACGTCGCCGACAACAGGGAGTTTATGGTCAAGCTTCAGCCGGGGACGCATGACAGCCTGAGAGCTGGCAGCCTTACAGCTGGCAGCCTGAGACCTGGCGATGACGTGTTCATCACCTTCCGCCCGGAGGACTGCCTCGCCCTCGATCCCGTCTGATCCAACCATGCAGCAACGCTCCAACGCGGGCGGACCTACATCGACCAAGCTCAACGCAAGTCACGTGAAGAAGAAGGAACAAAGACCATGCTGAAGCGCAAGATTGTACTGGGGTTCGCCGCGGCATTCGCCGCCAGCGCGGCGCTGGCCACGGTCGCGCAGGCGCGTGACCTCACCGTCGTGTCGTGGGGCGGCGCGTATCAGGATGCCCAGAAGAAGGTCTATTTCGAGCCGTTCAAGAAAGCGACCGGTGTTGCGATGAACGACGAGTCCTGGGACGGCGGGGTCGGCGTGTTGCGCGCCAAGGTGCAGGGTGGTGCCGCCACCTGGGACGTCGTGCAGGTCGAGAGCGACGAACTGGCGGTTGGCTGCGAGGAAGGCCTGTTCGAAAAGCTCGACTATTCGAAGATCGGCGGCGAGGCCGCCTATATCCCACCGTCAGTCAACGCTTGCGGCGTCGGCGCCATCCTCTACGATTTCGTTCTCGGCTACGACAAGGACAAGCTGAAGGAGGCTCCCAAAGGCTGGACCGACTTCTTCGACACCAAAAAGATTCCGGGCAAGCGCGCCTTGCGTCAGGGCCCGAAGACCACGCTCGAGATCGCCCTCATGGCCGACGGCGTCGCGCCAAAGGACGTCTACAAGGTGCTGGCGACCGACGAAGGCGTCGAGCGCGCGTTCAAGAAGCTGGACACCATCAAGGGCGACATCGTCTGGTGGAAGGCCGGCGCCCAGCCGCCGCAATTGCTCGCCTCCGGCGAGGTGGCGATGACCTCGGTCTACAACGGCCGCATCGACACCGCGAACAAGAACGAGAAGAAGAATTTCGGCATGGTGTGGGACGGAGCCCTCTTCACCATCGACACCTGGGTGATCCTGAAAGGCAGCCCGAACAAGGACGCGGCCTACAAGTTCCTGGACTTCGTCGGCAAGGCGGAGAACCAGTCGAAACTGTCGGAGAACATTGCTTATGGCACCTCGAACAAGGACGCAGCCGCTCTGCTCGCGCCTGCCGTTCTGAAGGATTTGCCGACAGCACCTGACAACATCAAGAACGCGGTCGAAATCAACGTTGCCTTCTGGCTCGAGAACATCGACCGCCTGACCGAGCGCTTCAACAAATGGGCAGCGAAATAGCGCGCGGCCGAACCGGCGTGCGGCGCGCATTGACAGCAGTTTCGTCGCGGCCATCCTTCGAGACGCCCACCTTAGGCGAGCTCCTCAGGATGAGGACGTGCGCGGCAGCGACTTCGGAGAGCCTCATCCTGAGGAGACCGCCACCGGGTCCGCGCAAAGCGCGGCCCGATGACAGGCTCCGCGGTCGTCTCGAGGGACGAGGCGCTTGCTCAGATCGCTCCGAAAGGCCGCACGCGATTGCCACAGCCAAAATGACGAGAGATGTCCAGTCACAATGGGGCTCCCGATGACGGCAGCCTCCTCAATCGGCGCCGACGCGTTGGCCAAGGTGCCGCTCAAGCGCCGGCTGAAGCAGGCGGAGCGCGCGCGCCAGACCAAGGCGCTGGCACTCATTCTGCCGCTTCTCATCTTCCTGCTCTTCACCTTCGCTGGGCCCATCGCCGGCATGCTGTGGCGTGCCGTCGATGACCGGGAGGTGCGTCTGGTTCTGCCTCAGACCATCGCGGCTCTCGCTAGTTGGGACGGCAGGGATCTGCCGGACGAAAAGGCCTACGCGGCGCTGGCAGGCGACATCATGGCGGCGCGCGCTTCCGGCACCATTGCGATTGCGGCCAAGCGGCTCAATTACGCGCTGAACGGGTTCCGTACGATCCTGACCAGCACCGCACGCAATCTGAAGACCGTGCCCGACCCCGGCACGGCGAGGGAGACACTGGGCAAGATCAACCCGGCCTGGCGCGAACGCGCCACCTGGACCACGATCAAGGACGCCAGTGGTCCCATGACCGGCTTCTATCTTTTGTCGGCGCTCGATCTGACGCGGAACGCGGACGGCACGATCGTCGCAGCCCCGCCGGATCAGGCCATCTACCGCGACGTTTTCGTCCGCACCTTTCTCATCAGCCTCAGTGTCACGGTGCTGTGCCTGATCCTCGGCTTCCCGGTCGCTTACTTGCTGGCGGCGCTGCCGCCCGGCCGGTCGAACCTGCTGATGATCTTCGTCCTGCTGCCGTTCTGGACGTCTCTGCTGGTCCGCACCTGCGCCTGGATCGTGCTGCTGCAGAGCAAAGGCGTCGTGAACGACAGCCTGCTCTGGCTTGGCATCATCGACGCGCCGTTGCGCCTGATCTACAACCGCTTCGGCGTCTGCGTGGCCATGACCCACGTCCTGCTGCCGTTCATGATCCTGCCGCTGTACAGCAGCATGAAGGCGATCTCGCCTGCTTACATGCGTGCCGCCGCCTCGCTCGGCGCGCCGCCGCTCACCGCCTTTCTGCGGATCTACCTGCCTCAGACGCTGCCCGGCATCGGCGCGGGAAGCCTGCTCGTCTTCATCCTGGCGCTCGGCTATTACATCACCCCGGCCCTCGTCGGGGGCGCCGCCGATCAAATGATCAGCTACTTCATCGCGCTCTACACGACCGAGACGGCCAATTGGGGTCTTGCTTCGGCACTGGGTGCGGTGCTGCTGCTCGCCACTATTCTGCTCGCGCTCGTCTACGGAAAGCTGGTGCAGGGACAGCAGGTGACGGGAGGGATGAAGAATTGAGCGACAATTCCTCCATCCGCACGCCGAGCCAGCGTATCGCGTGGACCGCGACCATCGTTATCTCCACGCTGGTGTTCATCTTCCTGATCGCGCCTATCCTTGCGATCATGCCGCTGTCCTTCAGCTCGGGCTCGTACCTCACCTATCCGCTGCCGGGCCTCTCCCTGCGCTGGTACGACGACTTCATCAATTCGCCGCGCTGGATGAATTCGCTGAAGAACAGCATGATCATCGGTGTGGCCTCGACCTTGCTGTCGATGGTGCTCGGCACGCTGGCGGCGCTGGGGCTGGCGCAGTGGAAGAGCCGGTTCAAGCCGCTCGTGCTGGCCTTCGCGCTGTCGCCGGTCGTCGTGCCCGGCGTTATCACCGCGGTCGGCCTGTATTTCTTCTTCGCGCCGATCGGACTGACCGGCAGTTATCTCGGCTTGATCCTGGCCCACACCGCGCTGGCGACGCCCTTTGTGGTGATCACGGTCGGTGCGACGCTGCAAAGTTTCGACACCAATCTGGCCCGCGCCGCTGCCTCGCTCGGTGCCTCACCGCTTGACGCGTTCCGCCGCGTGATCCTGCCTCTGATCCTGCCCGGCGTGGCATCGGGAGCCCTGTTCGCCTTCGCGACCAGCTTCGACGAGGTGGTGATCGTGCTGTTCATGGCAGGTCCGGAACAGCGCACCCTGCCGCGCGAGATGTTCAGCGGCATCCGCGAGAACATCAGCCCGACCATCACGGCAGCGGCGGTGATTCTGACAACGGTCTCGGTGATCCTACTCGCCACGCTGGAAGGCTTGCGCCGACGCAACGAACGGCTGAGGGGCGGCGCGTGAGCGCGCGGTGTCTTCTCCTTCTCCCCTTGTGGGAGAAGGTGGCGCGAAGCGCCGGATGAGGGGTCTCTCTCCGCACCTTCGATTACAGTGAGACTCGCGGAGAGAACCCCTCACCCGTCTCGCCGCTAGCGCGGCGAGCCACCCTCTCCCACAAGGGGAGAGGGCAAAAACACCGCCGCGCCCTGCTTATTTCTCAACCCTCATCTCGCATCCCGGGCTTTGCTCCCGCGTCCGTTTGTCGCTAGAACGTGCCCGCAACAACGCCCAAACAACAACGCAAGGGAGAAAAACAAATGCAAAAACTCATCGTCGCGATCGCGGCCGGTCTTGCTCTCGCCGCCACGTCGGGCGCCGCGCAGGCGCAGATTTCCGACGACGTCGTCAAGATCGGCGTGCTCACGGACATGTCGAGCCTCTATGCGGACGCGACCGGCAAGGGCTCGCTCGCCGCCGTGGAGATGGCGGTCGCCGATTACGGCGCCAAGGTCGCGGGCAAGCCTGTCGCAGTGGTCTCCGCCGATCACCAGAACAAGCCCGACGTCGGCGTCAACATCGCCCGCAACTGGTACGACAACGACAAGGTCGACGCGATCTTCGACGTGCCGACGTCGTCGGTGGCGCTGCCGATCTCGGCGCTGACGCGCGAGAAGAACAAGATCCACATCAACTCGGGCGGCGGCTCATCCGATATCACGGGCGTCGCCTGCTCGCCCAACACGGTGCACTGGACCTACGACACCTATGCGCTGTCGAACGTCGCCGGCAAGGCGATGGTCAAGCGCGGCGAGGACACCTGGTTCTTCGTCACCGCCGACTACGCCTTCGGCATGGCGCTGCAACGCGACGCCGCCAACGTCGTCAAGGAGAGCGGCGGCAAGGTGCTCGGCGAAGTCCGCCATCCGCTCAACTCGTCGGACTTCTCCTCGTTCCTGCTCCAGGCCCAGGCCTCCAAGGCCAAGGTGGTCGCGTTGGCCAATGCCGGCGGCGACACCACTAACGCCCTGAAACAGGCGGCCGAATTCGGCCTGACGCAGGGCGGCCAGAAGATGATCGCGTTGCTCATGGAGATCACCGACGTTCATTCGCTCGGCATCAAGTCGACGCAAGGCCTGATCATCACCGACGCGTTCTACTGGGACACCAACGAGGAGACGCGCGCCTTCTCCAAGCGCTTCAACGAGAAGGTCGGCCACATGCCGACCATGATCCAGGCGGGGCTCTATTCGGCGACCATGCATTATTTGAAGGCGATCGACGCCATCAAGTCGGACGAGGCACCGAAGGTGATGGAGCAGATGCGCAAAACGCCGGTCAACGACTTCTTCGCCAAGAACGGCAAGATCCGCATCGACGGCCGCATGGTCCACGACATGTATCTGTTCGAGGTCAAGAAGCCCGAGGAATCCAAGGGCGAGTGGGACCTCTACAAGCTGATCGCCACCGTGCCCGGCGACGAGGCCTTCCGCCCGCTCGACAAGGGCGGCTGCCCCCTGGTGAAGGGAAATTAGGGATATTCTCCGTCATTGCGCGCGAAGCGAAGCAATCCAGAAATGCATCCGCGGTGACAGCCTGGATTGCTTCGTCGCAAGAGCTCCTCGCAACGACGGCAGACGAAAAAACTCACGACAGCGCGCCCGGCGAAAACCGGGCGCGCTTCGTTTAGCCGTT
Organism: Bradyrhizobium canariense; assembly: GCF_019402665.1. Taxonomy (GTDB): domain Bacteria; phylum Pseudomonadota; class Alphaproteobacteria; order Rhizobiales; family Xanthobacteraceae; genus Bradyrhizobium; species Bradyrhizobium canariense. The sequence continues at coordinate 7,640 of NZ_VSST01000044.1, read as the reverse complement.
CAGAACCGCGTTACTCCGAGTATTTGAACTCGGGCATGTTCTTCAGCTCCTCCTTGCTCGCATTGAACACGGCGTGGTCCGGATACCATTTCGACGAGGACGTGGCCGTCGTCGCGGGCTTGTTGTCGGTGCCGGTCGCGGCACCCGTCGTGGTGGTCGCCGCGGGCCGGTTGGCCGCGCTGTTCGGGTTGTTCCCGGCAGCGCCGGTGTAGGCAACGGCCTCGTTGACGAATTTCAGCTTCTCATAGGGCACCGCGACCAGATGCTCGCCCAGGCCGAGGAAGCCGCCGACGCCGATCACGGCGATCTTGATGTTGCCGCTCTTGTCCATCAGCAGATCGTTGATCGAGCCGATGTTCTCGTTGGCGTCGTTATAGACCTTGATGCCGTTCATCTTGGACGTACGCCACTGTCCCGACGCGGTCGTGGTCGTCGTCGAGGCGGCGGCAGCCGGCGCCTTGTCGGTGGTGGCGGTCGGATTTTGCGCGAACGCAACGGTTGCGAGCAGTGCGGTACCGGCGAGACCGGCCGCGATCGATTTCATCAACATATTGTCCTCTCCTTCAGCAGAAAACTCGTGCGGAGAAAACAGCTCGGATCAGTCCCAGTTCCGCGCGTGCTGCAATTTCGTCGCGTGCTGCGCGAGGATTGGAGCCGCGTGCGATTGTTCCTAAGTCACTCAGGAACATTTTGCAGCGCACTGTTCCTGGCGGACGATCGTGCGCGCCCTGGGTGAAGCAAGACCGCAGCGAGGAACGCGCCGATCTGCGTCACGCAGATCAGCTCCTGTAGTCGATCAGAAGCGCGGCGAAGTCCGAGCCGCCTGATGAGCTGCCGTTGGCGCCGTAAGACGACGACGACGATTGCGACTGCTGCAGCGCCTGGAGAAACTGCTGAAGGATCTCGGCCGTGGTGGAGGCGGTTGACGTGCTGCTGGTCGCGTCCGTTGACGACGAATCCGACGAGCTGTCGTCCGGCGGCGGACCTGGCGGGGGGCCGCCCGCACCCCCGGGACCGCCCGCACCACCGGGACCGCCGGCGCCATTGGCGAAGGCGGATTGGAATACGTTCTTCAGCTCGTCGGCTTGGTCTGACGTCAGCGTCCCGTTCGACACCTCGTTGGAGATGAGGTCGTCGATCTTCGAGTCGATGTCATCCTTGGAGGGACGCGCGCCGCTCGACTGATCGCTCGACCGGCCCTGCTGAAGCGCCGTGTCGATGTCGGTCAGCGCCGTCGAAAGCGCCGACTGGTCCGACGACGAGAGCGTGCCGGCGGACACGTCCGATTGCAATTGCTGCTGCAGCCTCTGCAACGGCGACTGGTGGTGACCGGCGGAGGCCGCCGAAATCGAGGTCATGATGGCTCCGTGAGTTCTGCAGGGTTTCGTGGCCGACCAAGCCACGGTATGGTTAGCGCGCTTAACGAGACCTTGCCGCTTCCCTGCCCGGTGATGTCCTGCTGTTGCGGCATGGGCCATGGAAACAATCTGAAACAAATCTCTTCGCCATTTGGCCCGAATCTTGGACAAACAAAGCGCATGGCCCTTCCCAATCCCAACATCCTTGTCGTCGAAGACGACCGTGAAACCCGGACGTTGATTGCGAAATACCTCCGCAACAACGCCTGCAACGTCACCGCCGTGAGCGACGGCCGCGAGATGTCGCGCGCGATGGCCGATCATCGCGTCGACCTCATCATCCTCGACGTCATGCTGCCCGGCGAGGACGGCCTCAGCCTGTGCCGCAAGCTGCGCGCGGAAGGACAGACGCCGATCATCATGCTGACCGCACGCGGCGAGGACGTCGACCGCATCGTCGGCCTGGAGATGGGCGCGGACGACTATCTGCCGAAACCGTTCAACCCGCGCGAGCTGCTCGCCCGCATCAACGCGGTGCTGCGCCGCCAGGCGGCCGCGCAGGCGAAAAGCTCGATCGAAGGCGCGAGCACGCTCGCCTTCGGAGGCTGGCGCATCGATCTGCGCCTGCGCGAGCTGCGCAATCCCGACGGCGCGCGCGTCGCGGTGACCAGCGCCGAGTTCGACCTGCTGCGGACGTTCTGCGAGCGTCCCGGCCGCGTGCTCTCGCGCGACAGCCTGCTCGACCTCACGCAGGGGCGCAGCACAGGCTCGTTCGAGCGCTCGATCGACGTGCTGGTCAGCCGCATCCGCCGCAAGATCGAGCCCAATCCGGCCGATCCGACCATGATCAAGACGGTGCGCTCCGGCGGCTATCTGTTCACGCCAAGAACCGAAGTGGTGAGAGCGGAAGCGGCAAGCACTGAAGCGGTTGCGGCGCCCCTGAGCAATTGAGGGGACGCCGACGATGAAGCCGTTCGGCTTCTTCCATATCAGGGGCATCGGCGGGCAGATCGCCGCACTGGTGCTGGGGTCGACCATCGCGCTCCATCTGGTCGTCACCATCGCCTTCCTGATCAGTCGTCCGGACAGTCCGCCGGACGGCGCGCACCAACTGACCGACGCGGCACTGCTGCTCGGCTCGGCTGACGCGGACGAGCGGCCGCGCCTGATGACCGACCTCGCACGCGCCTTCCCCCAGCTCGGCATCGAAATGCTCGCGCCGGGCATAGCCACCATCGAGGAGGTCGACGATCGACAACTGCGCGGGATGCGCCGTCATTTCAGGCAGGGCTATAAGGTTGTGCAGCTCGCGCCCGACGGCACCGCGCGCCGCGTCGGCGTGCAATTGCCTGACGGCACCGTGGTCGCCGGCCCTGTCGAGAGCGGCCAGCGGCCGTGGTTCTGGCGCGCGCCGTGGCTGGTGACGCTGATGACCGCCTTCATCTCCATCTCAGTGCTCGGCGTGTGGGCGGCGCGTGCGCTGGCGGCGCCGCTCTCGTCCTTCGCCAAGGCCGCCGAGAATTTCAGCCTAGACGGCGAGGCGGAACCGCTGCCCGAGCGCGGCCCGGTGGAGATCCGCGCGGTGGCGCGCGCGCTCAACCGCATGCATGAGCGGATCGCGCGGCTGATGTCGGACCGCACCAAGATGCTGGCGGCGATCAGCCACGATCTGCGCACGCCGATCACGCGGCTGCGCCTGCGCGCCGAGTTCATCGAGGATGAGGGCAACCGCAAGCGCATGCTCGTCGATCTCGACCAGATGCGCTCAATGCTGGAAAGCGTGCTGTCGCTCTTACGCAACGACCGCAAGATCGAGGCGGTGACGCTGGTCGATATCGCGAGCACGCTCCAGCTCATCGCCGACCAGTTCGGCGACATGGGCCACATCGTGCATTACGAGGGCCCGGTCTCGGCCACCGCCGCCGCGCGCCCCGACGATCTGCATCGCGGCGTCACCAATCTCGTAGAGAATGCGGTGCGTTTCGGCGCCGAAGTGACGATCCGCCTCGACGTCTCCGGCACCATCCTCATCGTCGACGTCGAGGACGACGGCCCCGGCATTTCGGACGCGCGCAAGCAGGAAATGCTCGAGCCGTTCGTGCGCGGCGACGATGCGCGCACGATGGACGAGTCCACCGGCTTCGGCCTCGGCCTGTCGATCGCCCGTGCCATCGCGATCGCCCATGGCGGCGACCTGTCCCTGCATGACCGCGAGCCGCACGGGCTGATCGTGCGGATGCGGCTGCCGATCTATCATCGTCCGAGGTGCTGCTTGCCGACAGAGCACGTCACCGCAGCATAGGCTGGCCTATTTCAGATAGCTCGCGAGATTTGACGCTCAAGATCTTGGCCAACGCCGATTAGGACGAGGTAAGCTGCGCCTGATAGGTCGAGAGCTGCGCCGTAATCGGCGGCGTCGACGCCGGTGAAGTCGTTCGACAGCGTCTGGGGAGCTTCTGTAATCGGTCCGACGTGCGCGCCGTCTCGATCGAGGACGCAGCGTTTCGAGAGCCTCGCCTGCACGGCCGCGGTGTCGTCGAGGGCCGTGCCGGCGAGATCGAGCGCATTCGAGATGGCCGAGGACGAGGGCGACTTGTTAGCGACCAAGAACGCCGCAACGAAATCGCAACGAATTGGGTGAAACGACCGTGAACAAAACGGGACGGAAGCGACTGGCATATCGAGAAATACCAATAACTTAGAAGATGCTCACTGCGTTCGGGACGCAGGAGGCGGGCTCGATCAGATCGCAACTTGAACCGAATGTCGTATCGGTGCTTGCGCCTCCCCGCAACCAATAAATCTGTGCCGGGGCGAAGGTGGTGGCTGCCGCCGGACTGCTCGACGGCAAGCGCGCCACGACTCACTGGTACTACGTGCGCGAAATGCTCAGGCTAAAGCGGAGTCGGTCGCTCGCGAGCTCGGCCTGTCGCGCTGGGACGCTCGGCATTCAAGCGCCGCATTCAGGTTCACCCGGTCGTTCGCGATGACGGCGCTCGCCAACGTGCTCGCCTTCTGGAGGCGCGACGAGTACAGCATCGAACTGGAGTCGGGCATGGATGAAGTGTCGCTGGCCCTGGTGGCGGACGCCTGGTCGCGAACGTACCGGTCGTCCGCGAAAACAACCGCTTCGACCCCTGGGGCAGGGGAGACCCGCGACAAGATTCGGATCATTCCGGACCGGACTAATGCGAGCCGGCCCGGGGTGCGGCGCGTCTCAATCTTTCCCGGTCTCCCTCCGGCCGAAGCGCTCGATCATACCTTAGATGCGATCGCAGCCCGCTACGGCGAGCGCACGACCAACATGGTAGCCATGCAACTCGAATATCGGCGACACTAGGCGCTGTCCGCCAAGTACGGCTGGCATCTCTATGGGACTTACCAGAAGGACGCGTTGCCCTGCTGAGACATCTGCGGCATCTCAGCGGTGAGCTGTCAGAACGTCTCTGTAATCTTGCTCAGGCGAGGTGGACGATCCGGGTCAAATCCGCAGGCCCGCGCTGTCTGCTCGATGATCCGATAAGCCGGAATCAGCATGGTGATCGGGTCGGTGGCGGGATCATCCGCGGCCAACCAGGGCAGCGAGCCACGCGGTCCGCCGCACAGATGAAGCGCGATTTTTTGCCCGCGCAATTCTTCTGCCAGCGCGTCCACCATGGCCGCCGTTTCATCCATCAGGCGCATCATGATGACCGGCGTGCGCGAGGATAACGCGGCGCGCGGCCCATGCTGCAGCTCGGCGGCGCTCAGACCAATGGAAGGCAGGCGCAGGATTTCCGACAATTTGAGAGCGATCTCTCGCGCCGAGCCGAGGCCCAGGCCCCGAGCCGCCACAAACACAGCTGACGCCTTGGCGAGACCATCGGCAATCCCGGACCAGTCGAGTGCCAGCGCGCGGTGCAGACGCTCGGGCAGTCTGTCGAGGCTTGACCGCAGCGCTTGATCTCCCGCCAGCTCAGCAACAAGTCCGGCGCCGGCGGCCATCGAGCCGATCACGGTCTTGGTCGCCGCTACGGAGTGCTCCTGGCCGGCCTCGATTGGAACGACGAATTCCGCTTCGTCAGCCACCGGCGACGACGTCGCATTGAGGATGGCGATGGTGCGGGCGCCCGCGGCGCGCGCCGACCTGGTCGCCGCGACAAGATCCGGGCTGCGCCCGGATTGCGAGATCACGATGAACAGCGCATGGCGCAGCATCAACGGCGTGCGAAAAGCCGTGATCACCGAAGGAGCGCTGGCTGAAACGGGAAGGCGGAGCCGCGTCTCGACAAGATATCTCAAGTAGACGCCCGCATGCCCGGAGCTTCCCCGGCCGCACACGACGCACAGCGGGGCAGAGCCAATCCCAATTCGCTGTGCGATGTGGCGTGTGGCGGGGCGGTTACGGACTATATTGGCAACAACATCCGCGCTTTCCCCGAGTTCGCTCGCCATCGCGGATGTCGTCATGGCTCGACCGCTCCGCCTTGCTTGCGCGCCGCTTCCTTGGGATGCCGGTCAGATTGCGAGTCAGTGTCCTTGGCAAGCTCGGCGAACACGCGCCGAAGATTGCCGTCGCATTTTTTCAGGATGGTCTCGGCATCGACCCTGTCGATACCCAACGCCAGCAGGCCAGCCGTCTTGATGTCTCCCTCGGCCTGCTCAAGCCAGTGTGCCGCGTGCGACGGATCACAGTGCGCGATTTGCGCCACCATGGCCTGGGCGCGCCGCTTGAGCTTGGCGTTGGTCGGCTGCATGTTCACCATCATGCCGCGGTACACCCGGCCAAGGCGCAGCATGATCCCTGAGGAGATCAGGTTCAGCACGACCTTTTGCGCGGTGCCCGCCTTCATCCGCGTGGAGCCGGCGATCAGCTCGCGGCCGGTCTCGATCAGCACCGGAAACTTTGCCGACGCCAGCAGTACGGTGCCGGGATTGTTGGCAACACCGATCGTCACTGCACCAAAAGACCCTGCCTGCTGCAGCGCCGCGACCGTGAATGGCGTTGTCCCGCTGGCAGCAACGGCGATCACCACGTCATGCGCTGTGAGCCGCGCGGCATTAATCTGTGTGACCGCGTCTTCGATATCATCCTCAGCACCCTCGATGCTGGTGACGAACGCGCTGTCTCCGCCGGCAACGATGAAGTGGACGCGCTCGCTGGGCCAGGCGAAGGTCGGCATCAACTCGGCGCCGTCCTGGACCGCCACGCGGGCCGAGGTGCCGGCGCCGACATACACAATGCGTCCATGATCACCCAGCGCCACTTTGGCCGCCTCGGTCGCCGCAGTAATCGCGGGAAGGGCATGGCCGATTGCCGCGACTGCCGCAAGCTGGCCCTCCCACATCGCTGCCATCGCTGACGCGAGCTGCCATGCATCGAGATCGGCAAAGCGGGGATCGACTTCTTCGGTGGCCATATAATTGATCCATGCTCCATCAAACGCGGAACTTTGAAGCCTGCTCATGGTCAGCTTCTCTCTTGGGCAGGTCTTTATTGGGCAACTCAAGCCGTCCTCGCGCCACCAGTAATGCGCCGGCCGCCGCGTCGGCATCAGGACACCTCAGGCGCGCGCGCAGGTCCGGCGTCAGCCACGGCGTAATGGCATCCGCGAGCCCGCCTACCAGCGAGAGCCGTTCAATTCCTCTCGCCAGGAAAAGATCAAGGAGATCGCCAATGGCATCGGCCGCGCGTTCGACAATGCGGCGGCCGACCGGATCGCCCAGATTGGCATGCCGCATCACAATCGGCGCGAACGCCGCGTAGTCTGCACTCCTGGCGTCTTCAGACCAGGCCACAGCCTGATAAGGATCGTAATCGAATGCGCCCAGCACCTCTGAAAGCAACGGGGTCAGCTCGCTGCGGCGATCCGCGGCCCGCAGCGCCAGTCGGACAACCTGCAGGCCGATGTCGGCACCGCTGCCTTCATCCGACACGGGGAAGCCGTAACCGGCGAGACGGACTTCGCGGCCGTCGATCAGGCCGACACCCACCGAGCCTGTGCCGGCTACCACGATGGCCCCGTCCGCGCCGCTGTGGGCCCCAAGGCAGGCCGCCAGGCCGTCGCTGACGAAGATCACGGACGCAAAGGGATGCGCGATCTTGTTGAACGCTGCTTCCGCGCCCCGGCGGCCAAGACCGGCAAGGGCGATTCCGGCGTGCATCCGCGCGAAATCCTCGCGCGTCAGTCCGGCCTGTGCGGCGGCCGCTTCAGTGGCTTCCATGATGGACCGCCAAGCATTGTCAAAGCCAATCCGCGTCGTGGCTGGCCCCGAGCTCGCTGCACCGAGCAGCGTGCCATT